>NZ_JAMPZF010000042.1:0-183719 GCF_024747315.1 Vibrio sp. HS-50-1
TCCGTAGAAATATGATGAAAACGGAATGCCGATTGGCGCGCTTCATCTAGGTTCGACCAATATTGGCGAGCCGCTTCAAGCAAATGGTAAGTGCCCATCACGTTGGTCTCAATAAAAGCAGCAGGACCATCAATAGAGCGATCGACATGAGACTCGGCGGCCAAATGCATCACCCTATCGGGTTGATGCTCTGAAAACACGCGATCTAGTTCAGCTCGGTCACAGATATCTACTTGCTCAAAATAGTAACGTTCACTCTCTGAGACATCAACCAGTGATTCTAGATTCCCTGCGTAGGTCAGTTTATCTAAATTGATAACGGTATCTTGGGTGTCACGAATGATATGTCGGACAACAGCTGACCCAATGAAGCCTGCTCCACCGGTTACTAATATTTTCATTACAAATGTTACCTACGTTAATTTTTGTGCCATCAGATACACATGAATACTTTATGATTATTGTAGTTTATAGACTCACTCGAGCATCGTTAGACTCAAGAAGGCTTACTTAGAGCAATCAATATAAAATGATAAAAAACTCAATTAAGATTGAGAAGCATAACCGTCCTGAAAATGTTCAAAATCGGATTCTTGCCAAATAATCTGTCGCTTTAAACGCTCTTTATTAAATGAACGCAGAAGTCTATTTAGATTTTGATGCTTCCAGTCACCAGAAGTTTCAAAACGACACTTATCAAAATCGATAATCCATACCTTATCTTTGTCGTCGATCAAGATATTGTGGATATTCAAATCGGTATGGTTAACGCCAACCTGATGCATCTTGGCAATTTCTTGCCCTATTTTCTGATACATTTCTGCCGATAAGGATTGTTCTTGCAAGATACTGACCAGATCTCTGGCGTTCGGGATTCGCTCACTTAATAAATCAGCTTGATAGAAGAACCCTGACTTTACGGCTCTTGCTGCAATTGGACGAGGAACGTGCACCCCAGCCTCGATTAGCGCCAACAAAAGCTGAAACTCTTGCGCACAACGGGTGTTATCCCAGCCAGAGAACCAATAATGATCGTTAACCAACTTCCCAAACAAACCGCCACGACGGTAATGACGCAGTGCTGCTTGCATGTTCTCTAGTTGGATAAACCAAGTCGTGCCTCTACCCGTCGCACTGCCAACCACCTTGTCTAAGGACTGCCAGTATTCCGCATCAAATATCGGTTGGCTAGGGTCTGTAATGATCTCGTCATCAAACCAGATCATTTGGTTGTTGTTTGGATACTGTTGAGTCACGCGCTTACCCTCTAGCCTAAATATCGGCTGGCTAATATATACAACCAAGTAAATCCGGCGAACGCCAATGCAACCATAACGGCAGCAGAGCCTATGTCTTTAGCTCGACCACTGAGTTCATGCCGCTCAATACCGATACGATCAACCACAGCCTCAATAGCTGAATTCACAAGCTCTACAATCAAGACTAACACCACGACCCCGATCATTAAGATACGCTCAACCATGCCGACATCCACTAGCCAAGCCAAAATCACAGCGATACTCAACAGAGCCAACTCTTGTCGAATGGCAGCTTCATGCTTAAAAGCCGCTTTTAATCCTTGGATCGAATAACCCGTCGCTTTAACGATGCGCTTTAGCCCGGTATTACCCGGTTTGCCAGATTCTTGCGATTGATGCGGTGTTGTCTTTGACATTGCAGAACACTTATCAGTACTTAGCTATATTCGAGCCGTGTATTTTACATTTATTGGGGATGTCTGCATAATTTACCTGCCTCTATTCATCGAATCAGACAATAATTATGTTCACTTCTGCCCCATCGTCATTATGCATCTTGCGTTTGTCCGCTATTGGAGACGTTTGCAATACCATCGCCACCGTTCAAGCTATTCAGAAACACTGGCCTTCGACCCAGATTACTTGGATAACGGGTAAACTTGAAGCCCAGTTATTAGCCGCCATTGATGGCGTAGAAGTGATTGTTTTTGATAAAAAAGCGGGACTCGATGGCTACAAATCGCTTTGGCGACAGCTGAAAGGCAGAGAGTTTGATGCGCTATTGCATATGCAGTACGCGATTCGAGCGAGTGTCGCGACGTTGGGCATTAAAGCAAAATACAAACTTGGTTTCTCTTCTGATAGAAGCCAAGATTTTCAGACGCTATTTACCAATGTCAAAGTGCCTTCCCCGCAATCTCTGCATGTCGCAGATGGCTTAATGGCCTTTGCCCATCAAATTGGGGTACCAAAGGCAGAACTGGACTGGGTACTTTCTTATTCAGACCACGACCAAGCTTGGGCAGAGTCTCATATTTCTCGTAATAAACCTAACCTGCTGATTGTGCCTGGTGCGAGCAAAGCTTATAAAAACTGGAACGCGGAAGGTTATGTGGATGTGATTCATTACGCCAGAGCAAAAGGCTGGAACGTGATTCTGGCAGGCAGCCCTGCTCAGGTAGAATTGGACCTGGCAGAGGCCATTCAATCTCGCTTGGAAGAACCGTGTCTAAATTTAGTTGGACAAAGCTCAATTCTGCAAATGCTTGCGTTAATAGATAAGGTTGAAATGGTCATCGCCCCCGATACCGGACCAGCACACATGGCAAATGCCATGAAAACGCCAATCATCGGGCTCTATGCACACCATAATCCGCTTCGAGTGGGACCTTACCGCTACCTAAAATACGTTGTCTCGGTTTATGAAGAAACGATCTTTGCAGAAACAGGTAAAAACCGTCACGAGTTAAACTGGCGAACTCGCGCTAAAGATGAAACGGCAATGAACCGCATTACTAACACTCAAGTAATGAGCATGTTCGATCAAGTCTTAGAAGATTTGTATCCTCAATACCAGTAAACTTACTGTCTTGATTTGTTAAGAAGGAAATGACCTTGTCCAAACCAACCTTAGCCGTTGCCTTAATTGTAAAAAATGAAGAGAAGCACTTACAAGCTTGTCTAGACACAGTAAAAGATTGGGTCGATGAGATTGTCCTTCTAGACTCGGGCAGCACCGATCGCACCGAAGAAATCGCCCGACAATACACGGATAAGTTTTACACCAACCTAGATTGGCCAGGTTTCGGTAAACAACGCCAACTTGCGCAGCAATACGTTACGGCAGACTACGTTTTATGGCTTGATGCGGACGAACAAGTCACTCCAGAGCTAAAAGAAAGTATCTTACACGCGGTATCAGCCAATAAGCCGAACGTTTTATACAAACTTAATCGACTAAGCTCAGCGTTTGGTAAGTTCATCTACCATTCTGGTTGGTCTCCAGACTGGATTGTGCGCTTATATCGCACCGAATATACGCAATATAATGATTCGCTCGTTCATGAAAAAGTTGATGAGAAAAACTATCAAACTGAAAAACTGGATGGTCGACTGCATCACTACACTTACGAGCACCTTCATCATTACATCAATAAAACCACTGGCTACCTCAAGGCCTGGACGGATGAACGTGAAGGTAAAAAGAAATCCGGCTTAACCACTGCAATTGTTCACGCTCTTGCGAGCTTTTTGAAGATGTATGTTCTCAAACGAGGCTTCCTTGATGGCAAACATGGTTTCATTCTAGCTTGGCTAAGCATGCACTCTACTTTTGTAAAATATATCGATCTCTACTTACGTGAACAGGCAAAAAAATCATGAAAACGACTTTAATTATCACCACTTACAACTGGAAAGAAGCATTAAAAGCGGTGTTAGAAAGCGTGAAACGTCAAACCGTTTTGCCTGATGAAGTCATCGTTGCAGATGACGGTTCTCGAGACGATACCAAAGCAATGATCGACCAACTGCGTGACGGCTTTCCCGTACCACTTATTCATAGCTGGCACGAAGATAATGGCTTTCAACTTTCAATGAGCCGCAACCGTGCTATCGCAAAAGCATCAGGTGACTACCTCATCATGATTGATGGCGATATGGTGTTGTCTCAAACGTTTATTGAATCACATAAACAAGTCGCAAAGCCAAATTGGTTTGTGCAGGGTGGACGTGTGTTAACGGATGAAAACTGCAGCAAGGCCATCATGGAAAACGGCTTAGTGCCTTCTATCTTCAGCAAAGGCATTCGCAATCGTAAAAACTGCATCACCAACGCTTTGCTATCGAAATGGTTCTCTTACGAGCGCAATAACGATAAAGCCACTCGCGGTTGCAACATGGCGTTTTGGCGACAAGATGTCATCGAGGTGAATGGCTTCAACCAAGATTTTGTTGGATGGGGACGCGAAGACAGCGAGTTTGTTCATCGCATGTTGAATGCGGGTAAGTCACGTCTTTACCTAAAATTCGCAGGTGTAGGCTACCACTTGTACCACGTAGAAAACTCTCGTGCGTCACTCGGACAAAATGACGAGATTTTAGAGAACACCATTAAAAACAAGCTTAAACGCTGTGAGAATGGTGTTGATCAATTTCTAGAAGCTTAAGATTATAAAAAGGGGCGTTTCGCCCCTTTTTTATTGTTGCTGAGATAAAGCGAAGTACTTATCGGCAACCATCAATGAGATCAAACGCTCTTTACGTTTATCTTTGAACTGCTCAACCCACTGGTGCGCATTTTCAATGATCGCTAATGCTTCTTGCTCATTCGCTAGATAATAGTCCATCTTTTCGGGCAAATCCGAATAGTCATCCTTCACTTCAACATAGTGGACACCAGCCTCTAACTTACCTTCCATAAACCAAGTCTCATATTTTGGCTTTGACATAATAACCAAGGAGTTAGACGACATAGCCCACTTAAGGTTGGTGGCCACATCATTGCCTTCTATACACAACAAGAACTTGTATTGAAGTTGCTCCTCAATGCTCATAAAGTCTTTTTCCCAAGGCTGCCCTTCTACCGGGCGGGTCTGGCCAATGTTGCATTGCGGATGGTTGTAGAACGCATGAATCACCTTTTGACGATGAGGCTGAAAGCCCACACCACGCCAAGCGACCATGTCCTTTTTATCTTGATAGCGAACAGGATCATCAACAAATTTAAAATGACGAACTTGGTTGAGTTTCAATACCACTGAATTTTGGTTGCTACCAAAAATAGGGCGGCTTTTTATAAAGCTCGGTACATTGGGAATGTGTGTAACATCACCGTTGATGTAGTTAAACGCAAAACTGGAAGGGAAATAGCGTACAACTTGGCGAAGATCGAAAAAATACGTCCAACCTTTCGTTTTTTTGAATGTATCGACAGTCGCGTAACTTTGTTCTCGGCTATCGACTGAAAACGGCGTTTCACACTTGTTGTAATAGTTCATCCGCTCAAGGCAGAGTTGCTTCTCGGCTTCAGTTAAATTCGAAAGTAAACGCTTTGCTTGTGCTCGATATACAAAACAAGGGATAAGTATCGAGAGAGCGTTTGAGAAATAATAAGGGAATTTACTGTCTTTCATTCAGTTTTTCCCCAATCGCGATGGCTACTGGCTTGGGAACGAACTGATCGATACTTCCGCCATGAATGGCCACTTCTCTCACGATAGTCGACGATAGAAATGCAAACTCTTCTTCAGGTGTCAAAAATACACTTTCGATACCTGGTAATAGCTTTCGGTACATGTTGGTCAGTCCAAACTCGTATTCAAAGTCTACCGTTGTTCGCAAACCACGAATAAGAACCTTAGCTTGCTCATCTCTCGCGAAATCCACTAATAACCCAGAGAACCCCTTTACCGTCACACCAGGTAAATGCGCTACAACGTCCTGCATCAGTGCAACGCGCTCTTCCAATGAAAACATTGTGTTCTTCGATGGGCTTGCGGCTACGCCAATCACAACCTCATCAAACATTTCGTGAGTACGTTCTATTAGATTGAGATGACCATTAGTCACTGGATCAAAAGTGCCCGGATAAATGACTTTCATATAATTTACTAAGTTATTCGAAACTGATTGAATTATTGAGGCTCGAGCGCAAGATTACAACAACTTAAGCTCGATATTAGCTCGTCTTACTTCTGACACTCACTACAAAAGAAGGTATTACGCTGCCCTATTTTTAGCTCTTGAAGTAGTTCGCCACATTCTGGGCATGGCTCTCCGGCTTTTCCGTAAACTAATAACTCTTGTGCAAAATAACCCGGCTTTCCATCGGCTTGCGCAAAGTCTTTCAGCGTAGTCCCACCTTGCGTAATGGCAATCTCAAGTGTCATTTTGATATTTTCAACAAGTAACCCCCACTCTTGAGAAGTTAGCTTACCTGCAGGCCTTGAAGGGTGAATTCGAGATTTAAACAACGACTCATTCGCGTAGATGTTCCCGACACCAACCACGACTTTGTTGTCCATGATGAACTGCTTGACGGCGACACGCTTATTTTTAGCTTTCTCCGCTACATATTCCGCATTGAACTCTTCAGTTAAAGGCTCAGGCCCCATGTTTGCTAGTACAGCATGTGACTCGCCAGGAGCACACCACAGCCATGCCCCAAAACGACGCGGATCGTTATAACGCAGTATTTTTCCACTGCTTAGTTTGAGATCCACATGATCGTGCTTTGCTGGCGGAAAGTCGGCATCTAGGACACGTAAAGACCCAGACATGCCCAAGTGAACAATGGCTGTACCTGTGTTTGTCTCGATCAGTAAGTATTTCGCACGACGGCTAATCGCACGGATCACCTGCCCTTCCAATTTTTTAAGCTCTATAGGAATATCCCAGCGCAATTTAGGCGTTCGAAAAGTAAACGACTGGATCGTTTGTCCAACCATGTGGGGGCTAATTCCCATACGACTGACTTCAACTTCTGGCAACTCAGGCATTAGATTCTCCAATTCACCGGCTAATAGTTCTCGCTGCTAGCATAATCGAAAAGAAAAACGATAAATAGAGAAGCTTATTAGGGGTATAGACGCAAAAAGGCTTTACTCTGGCATAAGGTAGTTTTCATCGACGGAGATAGCGACCCATTTGTCTTGCCAAGTTTTAAATAGCCAAAAATCAGGTAAACGAAAGAAAGTCACCCGCTGCGGCTCTTCGAGATCCTGATACCAGACTTCTACCGTTTCAGGTATCGTCAGGTTAGGTTTTAAATGATCGAACTGTTCCGAGGTAAGCTCGGTCCCTTCCAATGATTGCCAGCGTGATACAAGTTCACTGATCGGTGCATCGACTTTGATGTTGGATTGCCATCGTCCATCATGCAGTTCGAATTCCCAGCCACTATAGTACAAAGACTCCACTGTATAGTCGGAGCGAAGTACATTTGGGTAAGGGTCTGCTTGGTCTGTTAATAGGTAAGTTTTGATCCACATCGGCGCATTTAAGATCACTATAAACGCGATAATGCCCAGAATAAGAATATTGTTCCATCGGCGGCGACGAGCCGGACTCACACGCATAACCATCTCTACTCTCTTATAGTTATGAGTAAACTACCAAAGAGTATTGAGCTTGACTAGAACAACGGTGTGCAAGTGTGTAGGGAAGTGGTAACTAAGCGGCAGAGAGCGATCAATCAAAAAATTCGAGTATAGAGTCGGACCAGTAAAATAACTTCAGCAGTACTTTATAATCCGATGACGTACTGAACACTTTTTTATTCAGGTAATAAAAAACCCAACTCGAAAGTTGGGTTTTTCAATTCATCAAAGAGACTGAAACCAATTATTTGATTTTTGCTTCTTTGTACATAACGTGCTGGCGAACTACTGGATCAAACTTTTTGATCTCAAATTTGCCTGGCATGTTACGCTTGTTCTTATCAGTTGTGTAGAAGTGGCCTGTACCTGCAGAAGATACTAGACGGATTTTCTCACGAACGCCTTTCTTTGCCATTGCTTATTTCCTCTTAAACGTTTTCGCCACGTGCACGCATGTCTGCAAGAACAGTATCAATACCTTTCTTGTCGATGATGCGCATACCTTTAGCAGATAGACGTAGTTTAACAAAACGTTTTTCGCTCTCTACCCAGAAACGATGAGTTTGTAGGTTCGGCAGAAAACGACGCTTAGTAGCATTTCGTGCGTGTGAACGGTTGTTACCCGTTACTGGACGCTTACCAGTTACTTGGCATACTCGTGACATGAATGTCTTCTCCAAAATCGTTTCAGCTCGATATCAACCTTGGTGGCCGAACCTCTCTATCTCTCGAAAAGAAGTTAGAGGTTAAGAACCGCTATGGAAAATCCATACAAGGCTATCAAAGGTCGCGCATTATACTAACTTGATATGCATTGCTCAAGACCCGAACAGATCCTTTTTACAGGTTTTCGTGATCTTTTTTTAGACAGCAGATTTTTTTAGCAGTCCAAGCTGAATTCAGTTAAAAATTTAGTGGCGTGGATGATAGCAGATTTTTAGCAACTAACAACCTAAAAAACGCACAGTTATATCCAACCTCTTTCAGCAAAAGAGACACTTTCCCCATCTCCGATGACGAAATGGTCCAAAATACGAATATCCACCAATGCTAATGCGTCGGTGAGACGCCTTGTAATCCTTCTGTCAGCTTGGCTCGGCTCAGCAACGCCTGAAGGATGATTGTGCGCTAAAATCAAAGCCGCCGCATTATGATGCAGAGCACGCTTGACGACTTCTCTTGGATAAACCGACGCGGCATCCAACGTTCCTTCAAATAAAATTTCATCTTTTATCACTCGGTGCTGGTTATCGAGAAAAAGAATATAAAAAGCCTCTCTTTGCCGATCCCTTAAAATAGAAGACAGATATAACTTAGTTTGGTCGGGGCTGGTTAAGGCGTCACCACGCTTTAGCGTTTCCGCTAAATAGCGCTGCGTCATTTCTAGTACCGCTTGCAACTGAACATACTTGGCTTGTCCCAACCCTTTATGACGACAAAACTCTTGCTCTGATGCTGAAAATAGTTGTCTTAGCGAACCAAAGTCTTGAATAAGGAAGTCTGCAAGTTCAATTACGTTCATTCCGTGGGTGCCCGTGCGCAAGAAAATAGCCAGTAGCTCAGCATCGGTTAATGCTTGCGGTCCTCGTTGCAGCAGCTTCTCCCTGGGCATGGACTCAGTTGGCATAGCTTTCAGTATCATCTGATGTCTCTTTATATGGAAAGTGCCCCTATTCCACAAAACAAAAAGCGAAAGTCGAGTGTGACTTTCGCTTTCTTCGTACCATCAGTGCTTTCAATGCAACTTAACAGTTCATCAGAGTTTAAAGTTGCCAACCAAGCCGTGAATTTCTGTTCCAGACTGTGATAGCTGCGTGCTGATTGACTCGGCATGCTGCAACGTCTCATTAATGTTGTTCACGATCTGTTGAATAGCCACTAAGTTTTGGTTGATGTCTTCTGCAACCGCACTTTGCTCTTCGGCGGCAGACGCGGTTTGAATACCCATATCTCGAATCGTACCGATAGAATGATGAACACCAGAAAGAGATTGCTGAATGAGCGCCGATTCTTCCGCCGTTTTTACACCTCGTTTTTGGCTCACCGACATTGTACTGACCGCTCTTGATACACCATTTTGTAGCTGCTTGAGCATGTCGCCAATTTCATGAGTACTATTTTGTGTACGACTGGCTAACGAGCGAACTTCATCCGCAACGACGGCAAACCCTCGGCCTTGCTCACCCGCTCTAGCCGCTTCAATCGCCGCATTTAGGGCCAACAAATTCGTTTGCTCGGCTATCTCGCCAATCACATCCAGCACTTTGGTTATTTTTTCGGTCTGTAAACTCAACTCAGAAATTGCATCTGACGTGCTATCTATCTCCGTCACGAGTTCGGTAATGCCTTCTATTGCTTGCTCGACCTCATGCTGAGCGGCGGTGACTTGACTGTTGGCATCCTCAATCGCCTGTGCAGTCGCATTGGTATTGCTCGCTACTTCTTTCGCTGTCATGCTCATTTGTGTCACCGCAGTCACGACTTTGTCCGTCTCTAAACAGTGATCCTGCATTTGACCGCTCGCTTGGCTGGTCTGAGTGTTCAGGCTTTGAGAAACGGTCTGTACTGTCGTCGCAGAGCGGTGGATATCCTGCATCAGTGGGTGCAGCTTATCCATAAACTCATTAAACGCGGCCGCCACTTCACCGACTTCATCCTGACTTTCGACTTTTAAACGAGCCGTTAAGTCACCGCCGCCTGCGGCTACATCTTTCAATGACGCCGCGACATGTTGTAATGGCTGAATGCCTTTCGACACCACGATACTGGTGAGAACACTGGTAATGATCAACCCAACAACGGAAATCAACACGGCAGATAACGTATGCTCTTTTAGCTCTTGAGTCTTTAACTCTCTGTGCATCGCAACTTGCTGGTCGATGTCATCAATATAAACACCAGTGCCTAAAACCCAGTCCCATTTCGATAAATATTCTGCATAGCCTAGCTTAGGCGCTTGTGCGTCAATGGTCGGTTTGTGCCACGAGAAATAGAGGAACCCATCCCCTTTTTGAGAAGCATCAATCAAGCCCGCGATAACTGCGACCCCATTTTCATCTTTTAAGTCGTAAAGGTTTTTACCCTCTAAAGAAGGTTTGATGGCATGTAACGTATTCACACCTTGAGAGTCGTAGGCAAAAAAGTAACCATCGCTTTCAAAGCGCATGGCTTTCAGAATTTCTTTTGCTGCCTCTTTATTACTTCCATTTACATCCGTGTCGTATAACGGTTTTATCGCCGTCACGCCCATCATCATGTAGGCTTGTAGCTCTTTCTTCTTCGTTTCGATGAGCTCTTGTCTGTCTCTTGCCAGCTCCGCTTCCAAACTTTTACTGCTGTTGATGTAATACACCACTGAGATCAACGTGGTGATCAACAACAGCGGAATTAGGGTTATCAGCAGCAATTTGTTTCGACTTTTCAACACCATGGTTTCCACTACCTCTTTTTCTTTTCAGACTTGCAAACTCCGCGCAACTTGTCTGTGAGGTAGGCGAGAATTTTCCCTTCCTCGGTCAGATTAATACTCTGGAGTTTGATGTGAATTATCTTCTCGTTATATATGCTCGGGCGGTCAGACTTTGAATTGTGTTAAAATCCGGTCATCAAATTGGAGATCTCACATGCAAACACTAGCAGGAAAGAAAATTCTACTCGGCATCAGTGGCGGTATTGCTGCGTATAAATGTGCGGAGCTAACCCGTCGCCTCATAGAGAGAGGAGCGCAAGTTCAAGTTGTAATGACGAAAGCAGCAAAAGAGTTCATTACCCCTTTAACCATGCAAGCCGTTTCGGGCCGTCCTGTCTCGGACAGTTTATTAGACCCAGCGGCGGAAGCCTCTATGGGCCATATTGAATTGGCCAAGTGGGCAGATTTAGTGCTATTAGCGCCAGCGACCGCGGACTTAATCGCGCGCATGTCCGCAGGCATGGGGAACGATTTACTTACTACGCTCGTGCTCGCGACGGATTCCCCTGTTGCTGTTTCTCCTGCGATGAATCAACAGATGTATCGCAATATCGCAACCCAAGAGAACATCGCTACGTTAGCGCGTCGTGGTATGCACATCTGGGGCCCCGCTGCAGGAGAGCAAGCCTGTGGTGATGTAGGACCAGGTCGAATGCTGGAACCAATGCAGCTAGTACATCTATGTGAACAGTTCTTTCAACCAAAATTGCTAGAAGGTAAGTCGATACTCATTACCGCCGGACCAACTCGCGAAGCGATTGATCCAGTGCGTTACATTACGAACCATAGCTCCGGGAAAATGGGCTATGCATTGGCGAGCGCCGCAGCGCAGATGGGAGCAAAAGTCACCCTCGTGAGCGGTCCTGTCAGTTTAAATACGCCCGTAGGTGTTGAGCGCATAAATGTTTCCAGTGCACAAGAGATGCACGAAGCCGTTATGACACATGCAAACCAGCATGATGCCTTTATTAGCTGCGCTGCCGTTGCCGACTACCGCCCACAAACGATCGCGTCTCAAAAGTTGAAAAAGACAGAAGACAACGACGAAATGGTCATTAATATGGTTAAAAATCCTGATATTGTTGCATCTGTGGCAGCAATGACGGAGAAGCGTCCGTTTACCGTCGGCTTTGCGGCTGAAACCAATGACGTAGAGACCTACGCTCGAGGCAAGTTAACAAAGAAAAACCTCGATATGATCTGTGCAAACGACGTTTCGGTTGCAGGGCAAGGATTTAACAGCAACGACAACGCGATTACCCTGTACTGGCCTGAGGGTGAACTTGCGCTCGATTTAGAATCAAAAGAAGCATTGAGCTTTAAAATTCTCGAAAAAATGCATCAATTGATGTAACTAACGTTTGAAAACCCTGCCAACTTTTCACAAAAGCTGGCATAAATTTGGTACAAACATGACAACTAAGGGTGTTAAATCTCCCATTCCACCCTTAGTGGTCTAGTTTGAGGCGAAATAGCGTCTTATAATCCCCTCCGCTCAACTTTGTATTTTGAAAGGAAGTAACTAATGGCCGGCAGTAAAAAATCCAACCGTCGTGAAGAGATCTTACAAGCATTAGCAGAAATGCTTGAATCAACAGAAGGCGCTTCACGTATTACTACGGCAAAACTGGCCAAGCAAGTCGGCGTTTCAGAAGCCGCGCTGTATCGTCATTTCCCAAGTAAAGCGCGCATGTTCGAAGGGTTGATTGAGTTCATTGAAGAAGCCTTGATGACACGTATCAACCGTATTCTAGACGACGAAAAAGATACACTAGAGCGTATTCGTATGGTGATGCACCTTATTTTGGCGTTCTCTGAACGTAACCCTGGTCTGACACGCATTTTGTCGGGCCATGCTCTAATGTTTGAAAATGAACGCCTACGTGAACGCATCAATCAACTCTTTGAGCGCATAGAAACACAATTGCGCCAGATCCTGCGTGAACGTAAGATTCGTGAAGGGAAGTCTTTCCCTGTCGAAGAGCGCATCCTAGCCGCGCAAATTCTGGGACAAGTTGAGGGTAGCCTAAACCGCTTTGTGCGTAGCGACTTTAAATACCAGCCGACTGCAAACTTTGACGAGTACTGGGCGCTTTTGAGTGCACAAATAAAGTAAAAGATTATGAGTAAAGACAAATACACGCAGCCCGAGTTTTCTCTTTCACTTCTTCACCCTCGTAACTGGGGCGTATGGCTTGGGTTTGGTCTGTTGGCCATCCTCGTCAATATTCTTCCTTATCGGCTGCTGCTTTCATTAGGTCGTTCACTCGGTAAACTTGGCATGCGCTACGGTAAAAAGCGTGTCCACGTTGCTCAACGTAACTTAGAATTGGCCTTTCCAGACAAAACACCTGAAGAGATTCAACATATTGTTGAAGAGAACTTCAAAAATACCGGTATGGCACTCATAGAAACCGGGATCACTTGGTTCTGGCCGACTTGGCGCTTTAAAAACCTGATCGTCGAGAAAGATCTCGGCGCACTGCGTGAAAAAGCCAAAGAAGGTAAAGGCGTCCTACTTTGTTGTGTCCATGCTCTTAATCTAGAGATCACTGCGCGTGCTTTCGCCGTGTTAGGCGTGGCAGGGTACGGCGCGTTTCGTCCGCATAATAATCCTGCTTATAACTTTATCCAGTATTGGGGACGGACACATAACGGCAATAAACTGATTGATCGTAAAGATGTAAAAAAGATGATTCGTGTTTTACGCAGCGGTGAGCGTCTGTTCTATTTACCGGATCACGATTACGGTCGCAAAAAATCAGTATTTGTGCCCTTCTTTGCCGTAGACGATGCGTGTACGACAACAGGCACGAGCATTCTGGCGTATACCTCAAAATGTGCGATCATCCCAGGCTCAGGGTTTCGCAATGACGAAGGAAAATACGACATCATCGCCGATAAGTGCATTGAAGCCGATTATCCACAAAAAGACGAAGTCGCCGCTGCCGTTTATATGAACAAGTATGTGGAAGAAGTCATTCTACGCGCTCCAGAGCAATGGATGTGGCTCCATAAACGCTATAAAACCATGCAAGATGAGCATGTCGAGAAAGGCATTCGCTATAAGTAAGTGGTCAAGGCGATGAATCCAAAAACAAAAAAGGGCAGATGAATATCCATCTGCCCTTTTTACTTTTTCAGAAAAAGTAACGAATTAAATGCCGTATTCTGCGCGGTACGCTTTGACTGCTTCTAGATGCTCTTTGTCTGTGCCTTTCTCTTCAAGGAAAGTCACAAGGTCAGTCAGGCTAACGATTGAGATGATTGCACAGCCAAAGTCACGCTCAACTTCTTGAATCGCAGAAAGCTCGCCCTTGCCCTTCTCTTGGCGGTCGATAGCAACCAACACACCCGCAAGATCAGCGCCATTTGCTTTAATAATTTCCATCGATTCACGGATTGCCGTACCCGCCGTAATCACGTCGTCCACCAGCATGATGCGACCTTCTAACGCAGAACCAACAAGGTTGCCACCTTCGCCATGATCTTTTGCTTCTTTACGGTTGAAACAGTAAGGCGTGTCGATATCGTGGTGATCCGCCAGCGCGACTGCTGTTGTCGTTGCAATAGGAATACCTTTGTACGCAGGGCCAAACAGTACATCGAATTCAATGCCTGAATCTGCAAGCGCTGCTGCGTAAAAACGACCAAGACTCGCTAGGTCACGACCAGTATTGAAAAGACCAGCGTTAAAGAAGTACGGGCTTTTACGGCCAGATTTCAAAGTAAACTCACCAAACTTAAGAACTTCTTTCTCAAGTGCAAACTCAATAAATTCACGCTGGTATGCTTTCATTATTTTCTCTCTATGTCCTTAGTTTCTTGTGTCTCTTCTCGACAATCATTCATTTCTCTATTGTCGAGATAAAAAAATAGCCCCCATAATGGGAGCTATTAAAATCAATTGGCTAACGCCGCCTTCTGCGCTGCGACAATTTCCGTAATGCCGATTTTCGCCGACTCGAGCAATGCCATCAGCTGTTCGTGACTGAACGGTTCACCTTCTGCAGTGCCCTGAATTTCAATCATCTTGCCTTCTTCGGTCATTACCACGTTCATGTCTGTGTCTGCCGCTGAATCTTCAACGTATTCAAGATCACACAATACTTCATCGCCTAGCAAGCCGACAGAAACCGCCGCTACGTGGCCTTTCATTGGATTCGCTTTTAGCTTACCGCTATCCACTAGGTGTTGGAACGCATCAGCCATTGCAACGCTTGCGCCGCTGATAGATGCAGTACGCGTACCACCGTCAGCTTGGATAACGTCACAGTCAACGGTGATCATGAACTCACCCATGGCTTTTAGATCGACAACGGCACGTAAGCTTCGCGCAATAAGACGCTGAATTTCCATCGTACGGCCGCCTTGTTTGCCACTTGCCGCTTCACGACGAGTACGAGAATGTGTTGCTCGAGGTAGCATGCCGTATTCAGCTGTAACCCAGCCTTTACCTTGACCTTTTAGCCAACGTGGCACAGATTCTTCGACGGTCGCATTACACAACACTTTGGTGTTACCGAACTCAACTAGCACTGACCCTTCAGCGTAAGCTGTGTAGTTACGAGTAATTTTGATAGGGCGAACTTGATCCGCCTTGCGATCGTTTGGACGCATGGGCATCTACCTTAAATATGAGGAGAAGACGATTTGGTTGGGCGAAGATTATAACGGAATCGATTCCGGATTCATAGGTTACGCCGCTGGCACAACATAAACAATCCATACATCCCGCGCACCTATCGACGCAGCGTGATACACTCTTTAAGTAATTTTCAAAAAATGAAGACAGGAAAATTCGATGATTTACAGTATGACAGCGTATGCACGCAAAGAAGTAAAAGGCGACTGGGGTTCTGCGGTATGGGAAATCCGCAGCGTGAACCAACGTTATTTGGAAACATACTTCCGCATGCCAGAACAATTTCGCGGATTAGAGCCCGTTTTACGCGAGCGTTTTCGTAAGCGCTTAGCGCGAGGCAAAGTGGAATGTAATCTGCGTTTTGAAGCAAACCCTGCCGCAAAAGGTGAGCTTAGCATCAACGAAGCGCTTGCTAGCCAAGTAATTAAGGCCGCTGAACAAGTCATGCACATGACTGGTGAACTGAGCCGAATCAATCCATTTCAAGTCATGCAATGGCCGGGGGTAATGGAAACGCCAGAGCAAGACATGGATGCGGTAAATAAAGTGCTACTAGAAGCGTTTGATGGCGCAATGGATGAGTTTATTGAAGCGCGTGCTCGTGAAGGCGAGAACATGAAAGCGCTGATTGAACAGCGTTTAGATGCCATCTCTGCAGAAGTCGTAAAAGTGCGTGCCCGCATGCCAGAAATTTTAGAATGGCAACGTGAGCGACTATTCTCGAAGTTCGAAGACGCTAAAGTGGAACTGGATCCGTCTCGTATCGAGCAAGAGTTGATTTTGCTAGCGCAAAAATCGGATGTTGCTGAAGAGCTCGATCGCTTGGACTCTCACGTAAAAGAAACCACAAACATTCTGAAAAAAGGTGGCGCAGTGGGTCGTCGTCTGGACTTCATGATGCAAGAGTTCAACCGTGAATCGAACACGCTAGCGTCGAAATCCATCAGCACCGACATCACCGCATCGGGCGTTGAACTGAAAGTTCTGATCGAACAGATGCGTGAGCAGATCCAAAATATTGAATGATCTAAAAGTCATCGAGTATTGAAACAAAAAAGCCCCGCTAGTACGGGGCTTTCTTTTATTCATCTTTTTCCAAGGTTCTGTTATCAACGTAGGGCCAATAATGATGCCCGACTCTGATGAGCAACGTTGCCGCAGCTAAGATAAACGCTGCCAGAGATAACCACACAACCAAAACCGCATCCAGCTCTTTCATTCCGAGTGTGATATAGCGGGCGATCGCCATCATCGCGATATAGATAGGATAGCGTACCGGAATTTTACCGTTCATCACGAACTGCTGCACCATGGCGAGCACTTCCAGATAGATAAACATCAAAAGAATATCCGTGAGTAAGACACGCTTCTCGACAAATACGTGTACAAACTCTTGCATCATGGCGTACAACGTCGCCAAGGTAATAGAGACTAGTAATACCGCCTCCAAAATATGGAAGATTTTCAGGAACGGTCGACTAAAGGATTTCGGTAAATTCGACGGCATGGTCCATTATCCAGACAAATAAGATAGGCCTTGAGTTTAGCATGCAACGATCTTCAATCAATCATAATACTCAGGCGTCAATCAACACCAAGACCTAACATAGACCTATAAAAATGCTCCGCTTATTTGGCGGAGCGTTTTTGTGTTATAGGACCTGTGGCATCACTTACGCCACTTGCTGCTTTTTTTCAGCCAGGCGCTTTTTCTTCCGATATTTAGGGTGGGTGATCGGAATCGCAGATAGGAGTTTCTTGGTGTACTCGTTTTGCGGGTTTGCATAAATTTCTTTCGCGCTGCCTGCTTCTACCACTTTACCAAAATACATCACGGCAACTTTGTCAGAGACGTGTTTCACCACAGAGAGATCGTGAGAGATAAAGATGATCGCCAAGTTCATCTCTTGTTGCAGTTGTAGTAATAGGTTCAAGATTTGTGCCTGTACCGACACATCTAACGCAGATACCGATTCATCACAAATCAGTAATTTAGGCTTCAATGCTATCGCGCGAGCAATACCGATACGCTGACGTTGGCCGCCTGAAAACTCATGTGGATAGCGGTTGACTGCCGTTTCTGGCAAGCCCACTTTGATTAAAAGCTCTTTTACCCACTGTTTGCGCTCGGCTGGCGTACCGATTTTATGAATAACAAACGGTTCTTCTAGAATCATACCGATGGTATGACGCTGATTGAGTGATTCCATTGGGTCTTGAAAGACGATTTGCATGTCTTTACGCAGCGATCGCATCTCTTTGACAGACAGTTTAGTGATGTCTTTACCTTCAAAGAAAATCTTACCTTCCGTTGGCTCGTATAACTTTAAGATCGTGCGCCCAAGGGTGCTTTTACCACAACCTGACTCACCAACTAGTCCCAGTGTTTCACCTTCAGAAACAGACAGTGAAACCCCGTCTACCGCTTTGATGGTGTAGCCTTTCTTGAACAGCCCTTTACCAGAAACAAAGTGCTGCTTAAGATTTTCAATTCTTAATACTTCTTTTGCCATAACATCCTCTTTTATGACTCGTTCACTTTGCCCAGTTAACTGGCAAACATACTGGCATCAATAGGCTTGATATCGATCATCTGCTTCGGCTCATTATCTAAGCTCGGCATCAACCCCATCAAACGCTCTGTGTATGGGTGCTGTGGGTTATCAAACAACTCAAAAATTTCTGCTTTTTCGACAATACGCCCACCATACATCACGGCAACATCATCACACACTTCTGCCACAACCCCGAGGTCGTGAGTAATGAAGATCATCGCCATGCCTGTTTCTTCCTGAAGCTCATTCATCAGTTCAAGGATAGACGCCTGAACCGTAACATCCAACGCCGTAGTCGGTTCATCACAAATCAGAATGTCCGGCTTACAGGCCAACGCCATCGCGATCATGACACGCTGGCGCATACCGCCAGATAGGTTATGGGGATACTCATTCAATCGCTTCTCTGGCATTGGGATTTTGACTTTTGCCAGCATCTCAATCGAGAAAGCCTCCCGCTCCTTTTTGTCGAGCTCTGGTCGATGGAGTTCAAGCACTTCACATATTTGACGACCAATAGTGTGTACTGGATTGAGCGCCGTCATCGGATCTTGGAAGATGATCGAAATGCGATCGCCACGCATGGCGTACATCTCTTCCGCAGGCAAATCAACTAGGTTGGTGCCGCGATAATTCACTTCACCTTTGATGATGTTGCCATATGGCTTAGGTAAAAGCCCCATGATCGACATTGAGGTTACGCTCTTACCACTGCCTGACTCTCCCACCAGACCGAGTGTACGTCCAGCTCTCACATCAAAGTTCACACCATGCAGCACCTTCACTGGTCCATCATCGGTGGTGAATTCAACTTCGAGATCTTTAACACTTAGGATTACATCGTTTTCCATAACCAATCCTTACAGCTTATAAGTGTCATCTACGACGACGACAGGTTCAAAAGCTTTGCCTGATTTCATCGCTTGTTTGGTTTCTTTCTTGATATCGCTATCAATCCAGTAAGTGCCATCCCCTATGATGCCACCACTAAACAACGCCTCTGTCATGCGATTCATTGGCTTATCAGGAAACTTTAGCCAGCGCCAGTGACCGTAGCGGACATAAGGAATCATGTAGCCTGTTACGATAACGTGCGCATCAATTATGTCACGCTGAATCTCATGACCTAGCTGGATCTTTTTATCCATATCCATGCTAAAACGATACTCGATGATCTTTTCATCCAGCTCTGGCGTGCTGTAGTTTGTGAAAGAGTTAGTTTGCGGCTTGTTCGCATTGACTGAATGGAAGTACTCCCAATACGTTGGGATCTCGGACGTACCCATATCTAAGAAAGCCAAATCGTGCTTTTTCTCACGGACGTATTTGAACATGGATGAGCCATCAACCAACTTGAGCTCAATATCCAACCCTGCTAGCTTGGCTTGCTCACGCAAAAAAGCAATACGAGGAGTATGAACAGGTGTTCCGTAGGTCAGCTCGAAGCTTAAACGCTCACCTTTATCATTGACACGAATACCATCGGAACCAATTTTGTTAAAGCCTGCGGCTTCGAATGCCTCGGCCGCTTTTGCGGGGTCAAATTTCGGTGCTTTCGCGTCTGGTAGGGTGTATTTACCATGGCCATAACCCGTCGGGTTTGGCTTACGGGAGTAGTCACCACGCATGATGTTCTCAATCATGCCATCAAAATCAATTGCGTAGGTAATGCCCTTGCGAACGTTTAAATCATCCAGCAAAGGCATCGCGGTGTTTATCCATACGCCGCCCGCACCGACTGGAAATTGGTTGTAACCCCAGAACTTTTGAATGTAACCCTTTTGGTACGGTTCCGTATTCGATTTATCGTGCCATAAGCTTGGCAGAACCAGACCAAATGCATCCAACTTACCCTTTTCAAAATGCTTCATCGCAATATCGCTATCGCGGATCACCGTGATGCGAATCTTGTCGACATTGTAGCGATTTTGGTAGTACTTATTGCTGTAACCCCACCAATCTTCACCAACATGTTTGAAAGTCACACTTCTACCTTTTTTGATATCATCTAGGTAGTACGCACTGGTCGTTGGTTCACTCTTAAAGTTGTAGTAACGGACAAAGTTGTCGTGAATACCATCACCATTTTCATCCTTTGAAGGATTGGCATAAAAGTGTGCGGGACGTGGGCGTAAAGCCCCCATTCTTAGCAATAATTCTTCCGGATTGAACTCTTTCGCGGCCTTAACAGCAAACGTATGAGCGTCGTACTTAATAACCTCCGCAATGGTTTTGTTGTAATAATCGTTGTACCAAGGTTCTAGGATATCCTTAGAACGATAAAACTTAAGCATGAATACAAAATCGTCGGCAGTCACAGGCTTGCCGTCCGACCATTTGGCTTCTGGATTGAGTTTGAAATAGACGGTTTTATTGTCGCCAGCTAACGCCCACTCATTAGCAAGTTCAGGGATGAACTCTAAAGTGTCTGGGTGGCGAACCACCAATCCAGGGGTTTCATCCAAGATAAAGGAACGCAACCCCGCATTGGCGTCTGGACCAACACTACGTAACGTCTGTGGAAAACTTGACATGAAGGTGCGATAGGTCCCTCCACGTTTCGCTTCAGGCGAACCATATTGAGGCTCATCCCAGTTTGTTTGCCAGTTTAAGTCCGTCGGAAGCGTTGCTGACATTGCACCAAAACTCAGGGCGCTCAGCGTGGACGCTAAAAATAATTTCTTCATAAAACTTCCCTTTTTTATGTTTTGCTCACAATGCTCGCTTAAACATAGCGTGTGAATTTTTTCGGGTCGAAGGCCGCTCGAATGGCTTCACCAATAAAGGTCACCATTACCAACACGAGTACAATTGACGTCACCACTGAGGCAACAATCCATGGCGAGTCTAGGTTAGATTTACCTTGTTGTAGCAGTTCCCCCCAACTTGGCGTTGGTGGCATCAGACCTAAACCTAGATAATCCAAAGCGGTCAGCGCAGTGATGTTTGCTGCAATAGTGAACGGCGCCAATGTCACAATCATCACCATCGTATTCGGTAGGATGTGATTAAACAAAATACGTCCCGTCGATGCCCCTAAAGCACGTGCCGCCATTACGTATTCTCGTGCCGCTTCTTTATAAGTCATGGTCCGCATGTACCATGTCATGCCCATCCAGGTGAAAAGCACGTTAATAGCGACAAAGAGAGCGAACGTCGGTTGAACGATTGAGACAAGAATCATAATGACGTACAAAAACGGTACCATTGACCAGATTTCGATAAGTCGCTGTACAAACAAGTCAAATTTACCGCCCCAAAAACCCATAGCACAACCAACTGCGGTACCGATCGCGTAGGAAATTGCCATGGTGAGCAACGCAAATCCCATTGCCGTTCTGAATCCGTAGACAAGTCGCGCCAAAATATCGCGACCTATCACATCTGTACCTAAATAATGCTTGTTTTCGGCACTAGGCGCTGTTGGCGGGAAATCACCACTAAAATCTTGTTCATATGGGTTCCATGGCACAAGCGGCAAAATAACAAAGTTGTCGCCCCCTTCGGCCTCAAACGCTTTTTGCAGTACGCGATAATCCGCTTCGCTGGATGACTCTTGGCCAAATTCACTGCCTAAACGGACATCACTGACAACAGGAAAATAGTAGCTACCATCGTACTTGACGACTAGCGCTTTACTATTAATCAGAAGTTCAGCAAAGAGCGACAGGATCAACATGATTGAGAGAATGACAAACGACCAATAGCCTCGTTTGATCTCTTTAAAGTGGCGAATTTTCTTTTGAGTTAATGGACTAACTTTAATCATGTTACGCTCCAAACTTCACACGTGGGTCGACTAAAGCAACACAAATATCTGAAATAATGTTACCAATGAGCAGCAACAGCGCATTAATGGCGACAATACCCATAACAACAGGGTAGTCACGCTCCATGATTGATTCGTAACCCAATAAGCCAATGCCATCAATATTGAAGATAACTTCAATCAGGAAGGCACCAGTCATGAAGAACAACAAAGAGTTACCAAAGTGACTCGCGATTGGGATTAAGCTGTTACGCAACGCGTGCTTACGAACCGCCTTTTTGAAAGGTAAGCCCTTCGCGATAGCTGTACGGATATAGTCTGAAGAAAGGTTTTCCATCAGGTTGTTTTTCATCGTCATTGTCAGTGTTGCAAAGTCGCCAATGAGGTAACAGATTAAAGGCAACACCGCGTGCCACATGATGTCCTTGGCGCGTTCAAAGAAAGTTTCGTAATCGTCGAAGTCATCGCCGACAAAGCCTCCCATCGGAAACCATTCCAAGTGATAACTAAATAGCGTGATTAGCAATACACCCACCACATAGCCAGGCAAGGCATAGCCCACAAAGATGAGTATTGAAGAAGCGGAATCAAACACAGAGCCGTGCTTGAGCGCCTTGTAATAACCAAGAGGGATCGAGATAAAATAACTGATAAAAAAGGTCATGCCGCCATAAAATAACGACACAGGTAAACGCTCTGCAATCATGTCAGAGACAGGCTCGTAGTAACGTGTTGACTCACCAAGGTCTAGCACGACCAAGCGACTTAGCCACTCCACATACGCTTCTGTCACTGGCTTATCCAGACCGTAAAACGCATTTAGCTCAGCGATTTGATCATCAGAAAGGGCGGTATTGCCACCAGCAGACGTCATTGATGCGGCACCATCCCCTTGAGACTGCATTTGTGACAACATGCGTTCAACAGGTCCGCCCGGCACGAAACGAGTGATAGCAAAGATAAGAATAGTTATCCCGAGAAACGTTGGTATCACCAACGCCAAACGGCGTAAAAAGTACGACAGCATATACAACTTGCTCCTTGTCTACTGTCCAGTTCAGGCAGAGTGAAAGAGGAAGTTCCCCGCCCAAAGTGGTGCATATTTATCTCGTAGTAACTAAAACTGTTGAAACACACTCCCTGCGTTTCAAGAACCAGACTTTTCTACTACTGCAATAATTTCAGCGTCATATTTATCTTGAATCCACATCAGCTTCAAGTGTTTGAAACCAAAACATGACAAACTTCCTCCGAAGTCGAAAAACAGAAATGTTTTTGTAAAAAATTATAAAAAACCACAAAAATAATTCACACAGAATATCAATCTAGGCTGTTTAGAGCCAAAACCCTACATAAAAATGCAAATACATGGAATAAATAGACATATCCACCACATGTATATTTGACCTAAAAATACGAGTGAGCCCTTTTACAGCAATGGGTATCATATTTTGATACCACCCTATAAGTTCGAGTCACCAAAGTATGGATTCGATATAAAACTCATCTCAGAACAATTCACTGGAAAAATATCTTTTTTCAGATTCAATTACCCACTAAAAAACCATAGGCAAGATAAGTCATTAAAGTTTATAAGAAACACAAAATACGGTGTTTTATTGAAATTTGATGTCGCCTTGGTAAGGCTATTTAGTTTTTTATTCCGCGTTTTAAACCAACCCTGGTTATTTACATCTTTTTTACATTTAAGCATCCCCGTTTACCACTGGTTTGACTTCCTTTTTTCATCTCGGTTATACATTGGCCGAACGTTAACGAAATATTAACGTCACAATTGGCCGCTATGCGGCCAGACATAGGAAATAATAATAATCGGAGCAACAAGGATGTATAAAAACACAACCGCTTTATCTGTTGCGATAAGCCTTGCGTTGGGGACAGCAGCAGTCGTAGCCCCAGCAACAGCACTGGCAGAAGAGCAACAAGTTGAAAAACTTCAAAAGATGAAAGTTACTGGTTCGCGTATCTCCACGACGGATATGGAAGGTCCTTCACCAGTTACTGTTATTAATAGTAAAGATATTGAATCTAAAGGTTTTAACAGCGCGCAAGACGTGTTGAACAGTTTGACTCAAAACACCGGTGGTGTAATGGCTCAAACGAACTCTTTCTCATTCACACCTGCAGCACAGTCAGTCAACTTACGTGGTCTTGGCGCTTCACGCACATTGATTCTTATCGATGGTCGTCGCCTTCCTCAATACCCACTGGCTCAAGATGGCACATCTAACTTCCAAGACATTGGTCAAATCCCTGTTGCCGCTATCGAGCGTGTTGAAGTAATGACTGATTCAGGTTCCGCTATCTACGGCTCCGACGCGATCGGCGGTGTCGTAAACTTCATTTTAAAGAAAGACTTTGATGGCGTTTCTGTAAAAGTACGTGCGGGTGACGCAACAGATGGTGGCTACCAAAATGGCCGTTTAGACGTTGTTGCCGGTAAAGATTTTGACGATAAACGTATTCTCTTCGTTGGCCAATTTGCGGGCAACGAAATGCTTAAGCAATCTGACCGAGATGATTGGGCTGGCGATGACGGTTCTAGCCGTTCTCAGCTAAGTGGTTACTCTAGCTACGGTGCAAACTTTGAAGGCGCAAACGGAACACTTCTAACACCAGCTGATGCTGGTTCTTCATGTAAAGAAGTCGTTGGTGATGCCGCAATTGAACGAGCGGATGGCAAGTGTGGTGTTAACCGCTCTGCATACCGAACGTTGAAACCAGAAAATAAACAAGTAGACCTGCTTTTACGTGGTGAAATGGACATTAACGACAATGTCACTGCCATGGCAGAAGCCCGTTTTGGCTACAAGTCTACAGAATCTGAATTCGAACCTAACCCTTACAGCGTAGAAGTTGATGCCACTCACTTCCGTGGCGAAGGTGAATACACTCGCCGTATGGTCGAATTTGGCCCACGCGAAAGTAACACTGAAGCCGATTCTTTTGGCTTAACCTTAGGCTTGAACGGCCTGCTTGCTGATACGTATGATTGGGACCTATCAGCTGGTTACTCTGAGCAAAGCGTTGAAACAAGCAACCCAGCAATCTTCCTAACTCTTGATCAAGCCGTACAAAATGGCGATGTCGATCTTCTAGGGCCTATCTCTCAAGACGTCGTAAACAAATACAGCGGCACATCAAGCAAAGAAGCCTACTCAAAGCTTTACTCTGTTAACGGCTCACTGGCTGGTGATTTGGTTGAACTGCCTGCTGGTATGTCTGGCTTTGCTGTTTATGGTGAATGGAACCGTACTGACTACAATGAAACGATTGATGCGACAACAGCAGCTGGTGGTTTCTCTGGTCTAGGCGGAACATCAGGTGGCGGTGACCGTGATCAGATTGGTCTTGGTGTCGAAGCCCTAATTCCTATCATTGAAGATTTGGAAATGACTGTCGCTGGTCGTTATGACCACTACTTCGACGACTCGGCAACAGGCGGAGCCTTCACTCCTAAAGTAGCACTAGCATACCGTCCTACTGACACTCTATTACTTCGTGGTAGCTACGGTCTAGGTTTCCGAGCTCCTGACTTGAAACGACTATTTGGCGATCAAACTCGAGGCTTTGGTTCTGGTTTTGACCCTGTGCTTTGTGCCAACGCTGGTGGTAGCGGCCCACAAGATAAAGATAAGTACCCAGAGTGTGATACTCAATACTTCGATACGCTTAACGGCCCTAACTCTGAGCTGAAAGAAGAAACAAGTACAAACATTAACTTGGGTCTAGCTTGGGAACCTGTGGATGACCTTGGCGTAACCGTTGACTGGTACCACATCAAGATGGAAGACGTCGTAACAGCACCAACTTACCAAGACGTAATTAACGATCCAGGTAAATACCCAGGCACAGAAGTAGTTCGTAATACAGATGGTACAATCAAGTCCGTATCTTACGGCCCAGTCAACCAGTCATATGAAGAGCGTTCTGGTGTTGACCTTGCTGTGAAATATGCTTACGACACTAATGAGTTCGGTTCATTCAATACGCGCGTAGCTGTAACTAAGATCTTGATTGCTGAATATCAAGAAAACGACAGTGAGCCAGTAACGGATGAAAGAGATTTCATGCCTGAATACACCGCAACGTTAAACCTTGGCTGGGCATACGAAGATGTCGCTATCAACCTATTTGGTAAATACCGTGACCGTATGTGTTCAAGCTATGCGAACCGTTACTACTTTGATGACTGTGACTCTGCTAAGAAAGCTGGTTACAAAGCAGAAATCGCGAGCATGACAACATGGAACCTAACGGCTTCTTACCAATTCAACGAGAGTGGTCGTGTAACTCTTGGTGCTATCAACATGTTTGACAAGGTACCGCCTGCCGATCCTCTAAATGATACCTCTCCATTCTATGCAACTGGATATGACGATCCAATCGGCCGTCAGCTTTACATCGAGGCATCATACGACTTCTAAAAAATATTTGGCGCGGGTTTTCCGCGCCCTTTTCGACTGACTAAAACACTGACAAGGATGCAACCATGAAATTCAAGGAATTTGGTCTCAGTGCCATAGCTGCAGCATTGCTTACTATCAGTAGTAGCTCTGTAGCGGCCAACTCTGGTGCTGTCGTTTCCACACAAGCAAAAGCAAATCAATCTTCAGAAGCTTCGCAACAAAAAATCGACAACTATGCCGAAAGCACTGAAGGCATGTTGGCAGAATACAAAGGCTTACTTCGTCAAATCGACAGTATGAAAGTCTACAACGAGCAAATTAACCGTATGGTTCAATCGCAGCAAGGCGAGTTGGACTCATTAAATAACCAAATTGCTCAAATCGATCAAACGGCAACAGAAGTGGTGCCACTTACATTAAAAATGATCGATGCACTCGACGAATTTGTGACTCTCGATCTGCCTTTCCAGAAAAAAGAGCGTAATAAGCGAGTTCAAGAACTGCGTCGTCTCATGGATCGCGCCGACGTAACAACTTCAGAGAAATTCCGTAAAGTGATGGAAGCGTACCAAATTGAAGAAGGCTTCTCTCGCTCAATCGAATCTTACAAAGCTAGCCTAGACCGAAATGGTGAAATCGTGACTTACGATTTCCTACGTATTGGTCGCACAGCACTTCTATTCCAATCTCCAGACGGTGGTGAGACAGGTATGTGGAACCAACAAACACGTCAATGGGAAACATTACCAGAAAGCTACCGCATCGCGGTACAGCAAGGCCTTCGTATCGCGAAGAAGCAAGCGCCACCAGCGCTAATCAAACTGCCTGTATTTGCTGGGGAGGAATAAGAGATGAAAGGATTCAAAACTCTAGCCGCTGGCCTACTAGCGAGCTTATTTATGGTTTCTGGCGTACAAGCAGAAGCGCCTAAAAACTTATCTGAACTACTTAAAAACGTAAAATCAGAAAGCATCGTTGAGTCGAAAGAGAACAAAGCCCGTGAAGCTGAGTTCAAGAACAATCGCGATAAGCAAGCGGCATTATTGCAACAAGCTCGCGAAGAGTTAGCTGCGCAGCAAGCACTGGGCGATCAACTTAAAGCAACATTTGATGAAAACGATAAGCAGCTAACTGAACTAACAGAAACCCTACGTGTTCGCTCTGGTACTTTGGGCGAAATGTTTGGTGTGGTCCGCCAGTATGCGGGAGAGTTTAAGGGCTTATTTGCAGCCTCTCAAAACGCAGTTCAGTTCCCAGAGCGTGACGCGCTACTAACGAAACTGGCTGAAAGTAAAGAACTGCCGTCAACACAAGAGCTAGAAGCTTTCTGGCATACCATTCTTCAACAAGTGGTTGCTTCTGGCGAAACTGCAACAACCCAAGCAACGGTTGTTTATGGCGAAGGTAAAGAAGCGGTTCGCGATGTCACTCTCGTCGGTGAGTTTAACGCGATTGCCGATGGTAAGTACGTTACTTATGTACCTCAAACAGGTAAGTTCGAAGAACTCTCTCGACAGCCTCGCACCAATATTACACGTCATGTTGCAGGATTTGAGTCAGCGTCAAACAGCTATGAGCCACTGTTTATTGACCCATCCCGTGGTGTAATTCTGTCTCTACTTGTACAAAGCCCTACCGTTCAAGAACGTATTGATCAAGGTGGCATTGTAGGTTACGTCATCCTTGGTATGGGTGCAGTAGGCGCTATCATTGCTCTTGTTTGCTTCCTACGCCTTCAAGTGATTGGCGGTAAAATGCGTAAGCAAGCGAAATCAGAAACCGTGATTCCTGGCAACCCATTGGGTGAAGTTATCCAAGCTTACCAAGAGCACAAAGGTGACAACCTTGAAGATCTGGAAGCGAAGCTGGACGAAATCATTCTACGTAACGCTCCAAGCATTGAACGCTTCATCAGCTCAATCAAGCTATTTGCTTCTGTAGCACCTCTACTTGGCCTACTGGGTACGGTAATGGGTATGATCGGCACATTCCAAGCTATTACTCTGTTCGGTACCGGCGATCCTAAACTGATGGCTGGCGGTATTTCTGAAGCTCTTGTTACCACTATGCTAGGTCTGGTTGTCGCAATTCCATTGCTGTTCCTTTACACCATCGTACACAGCAAAGGTCGTCGTTTGGTTCAAACTCTTGAAGAACAGAGTGCAGGCTTCATCGCTCGCTATCAGGAAAAACTGCATAAAGCCGAAAGCTAAGGAGGCGTTATGTGGTGGTTAGTTGGAGAACTTGAATCAATTAGGCGCTTCTTGGGAATGGGTGGCGATGTACTCGTCGCCATCTTCATCCTCAGCTTTATGCTGTGGGCAGTATTGTTAGAACGTTGGTTCTATTTTGCTGCCGTCGCTCCAAAAGCCATGAAAAAAGCCGTTGGCTCATGGCAAGGGCGCTCAGAGCATCAAAGTTGGAACGCTAAGATGATCCGACAAGAAATCGTTTCTCGTCAGGATATTGAGAATAAAAAGGGACTACCAATCGTGAAAGTATTGATTGCACTCTGTCCCCTACTGGGTCTACTCGGCACCGTTGTCGGCATGATCCAAGTATTCGACATCTTAGCGGTAACAGGAACAGGAAGCCCTCGAGCAATGGCCTCGGGGATCTCAAAGGCAACAATCCCAACTTTAGCCGGGATGGTGGCTTCTCTATCAGGGCTGTTCTTTAGTTCACGTCTTGATCATTTAGCCAAAGTCACAACGCAAAAGCTGGAAGATAAGCTAAAGCATATTGCCTGAGTAAATGGAATTAGAGGTATAGGTCATGAAAAGACGCTATAGCAGTGATAGCAGTGATGAAACCGCTATCGATATGACACCGATGCTCGACATCGTATTTATCATGTTGATCTTCTTTATCGTAACAACATCGTTCGTAAAAGAAGCAGGTCTAGAAGTAAACCGTCCGACGGCAAGCTCAGCGCAAACCGTTAAGAAAGGTAACATCATGGTCGCAGTTGGTGCGGCGGGTGATGTTTGGGTTGATAAACGCCGCATCGAAGTGGACGCGGTTCGCGCGAATATTGAACGTCTTCGTGCAGAAAGTCCTGATGGCGCAGTTGTTATCCAAGCCGACACTGAAGCAAATGCTGGCGTAGTCGTGAAGGTTATGGACCAGATCAAAATGGCAGGTGTAGAAAGCATCTCCATTGCCGCAACCAATAAGGATTAAGCTTATGCGGTATCTGGCCTCAATTGCACTGGCGCTCATTGTCTCTCTCGGGTTGTTCTGGGGGATGGACAAGCTAGTAAACAAAGAGCGCCACGAGTTAGTGTCGAATGATGACCTGCGTATGGTCGAGTTTATTCGCATTAAACCAGAAGAAAAAATACAGGAGAAAAAACGCGAACTTCCAAAACCACCACCACCTAAGCGTCCGCCGCCGCCGCCAGAAATGAAAGTGACAGCGACAGTAAAACCGGTGATGGAGCAGACCCCAATGGATATGCCAAAACTTGACCTACCCGTAAATGTTACAGGTGGCTCGGTGCTTGGACATTATAGCCAGGGTGGAGGTGCACAATTAGCGGGTAGCGGAGGTCCGACCCCTCTTGCAACATTCCAGCCTCAAATGCCTAGAAAGGCTGCGAAAGCAGGAATTGAAAAAGGGGTCGTCTTACTAGAGTTTACTGTAAATGCACGTGGTGCCGTAGAGGACATCAAAGTTCTTAAAGAGCAACCACGACGCTTAGGCCTCGGTCGAGCGGCAAGAAAAACAGTCTCTAAATGGACATTTAAACCAAAATTGGTTGACGGGAAACCTGTTAGCTCGCGCCTATCGCAAGAAATAGAGTTCTCAACCAATTAAGGAGTCACGATGAAAAGTTTATGGAAAAGCAAAGTGGCTTCTTTAATTCTCTTCGCAGGAGTGGCATTTGCCGCTCCTACGATGGCAAAAGAAGCTCCTCAGTTATCAGATCGGACATTTCGAACCGTCAACAAAGTGCAAGAGTTGATCGCAACTGAAAAATATTCAGCGGCGAAAGAAAAACTAGCAAGCGCTTTAGAAAGCACAAGTTCGAAAAAATACGACCGAGCAGTTTTACTTCAGCAAACGGGCTTTTTGTATTCGCTACAAGACAATTATGTGCAAGCCGCGAAATACTTTGCCGAAGCATTAAAGCTCGATGCGCTTCCCGTTCCAGTCGCTCAACAAGTTCGCTACAGCTTGGCTCAACTTTACCTAGCTGAAGAGAAGTACACGTTGTCTGTGAAAACGATGAAGGAATGGTTCAAAGTTGCAGAAACAACCAAAGAGAAGCCTCAAGCTCATGCTTATATCACGTTAGCAAGCGCTTATGTCCAGTTGGAAGATTACAGAAATGCAATCCCACCAACCAAAAAAGCAATTGCGATGAGCAAGAGCCCAAGTGAGTCTTGGTACTTAATTCTCGTTGCCTCTCACTACGAGTTAGGACAGCTGAAAAGCGTTGCCAGTGTGCTTAAAACCCTTACTTCAAAGTACCCTCAGAAAAAGCGTTACTGGATGCAACTTTCTGGCGTTTATATGGAGTTGGGTCAAGAGCAAAACTCTTTAGCAACCTTAGAAATGGTTTACAAAATGGGGAAACTGGAAGGAGAGAAAGAGTACTTACGTTTTGTAAACTTCTTAGCTTACCAAGGTATTCCATATAAAGCGGCCAAAACTCTTGAGAAGGAGATGGCATCTGGAAACATTGAAAAGACGAAGGAAAACTATGATCGCTTGGCCAGCTTCTGGCAGCAAGCTAAAGAGCTAGATAAATCGATTCTCGCTTATAAAAAGTCATATAACATCGCTCCTTCTGCTAAAACGCAAATTCAGATTGCTCGCTTAATGGTACAAGACAAGCAGTATTCTGAAGCGACTCGCTTTGTAGAAAACGCAGCATCGAATGCCTCTAAAGAGCAAAAGGCAGAACTTGAATACATTCGCGGGATGGCCTATTTCGAGCTTAAGCAGCCACAAAAGGCCTTACAGGCTATGAAAGGCGCGGCTCAATCGCCAAAATTCAGGTCTACCGTTAGCCCTTGGATAAATTTCCTAGAATCCCAAGGATAATTTGAAGATTAAGTGTGAGTCAGTCGCACGCCTGGGGAAGTGAAAGCTTCCCCTTTTTTCGTTTGTTTGTGCGCACGCGAGCTCTTTTCAACATTTAAGTAAGACGAAAAGATCAACTGGTAACAAAATAGAGATCATGATACTCTTCGCCTCCATTTTTCTGGCGGGATTATCACCAATATCCATCCCTTTGGTGGTTGATTTATCATTGCCAGTGCTATCGTTATAAGAATGTCGGACTTTCCTTCGGCACTCAATCAATCCAATCAAAAGTGGAACAGTACAATGGGCAAAGGTACTCTCTATATCGTATCTGCACCTAGCGGCGCAGGTAAATCTAGCTTGATCTCAGCGATGTTGGAACGCAATCCAACCTACGCAATGAAAGTGTCTGTGTCTCATACCACGCGTAACATGCGACCTGGTGAAGAAAATGGTGTCCACTACCATTTTGTAGCGAAAGATGAGTTTGAAGCCCTGATCGCTAAAGGTGATTTCCTAGAATACGCTGAAGTGTTTGGTAATTATTACGGCACCTCTCGTGTGTGGATTGAAGAAACGCTAAATAAAGGTATCGACGTTTTTCTAGATATCGACTGGCAAGGCGCACGTCAAATCCGTGAGCAAATGCCTGAAGCCAAAAGCATCTTCATCCTGCCACCATCAAACGGTGAGCTAGAGCGTCGCTTGAACACTCGTGGTCAAGATAGCGATGAAGTGATCGCAAAACGTATGGCTGAAGCCAAGTCAGAAATCTCTCATTACAGCGAATACGACTACGTGATCGTAAACGACGATTTTGATACCGCTTTGATGGACTTTAAAGCCATCTTGCGTGCAGAGAGATTGAAGGAAGAAAAGCAAGCTGCTAAATATAAAGGTATGCTTGACGCGTTGTTAGCAGAGTAACTTCAAAAAAGTCACGCTGTAAAACATAAAGAATTTCTCGTTTTTTGCTCAGTGCGAAAAACACAATAAACTACCTGAGAAAGTCCACAAACGGTGGCTTGTCTAATTGCTAGTAAATAAAGTAGTTAGGTTGTATACTTTCTCGTCATTCTAAAATTTTAGTTAACTATTTGGAGTCCTCATGGCACGCGTAACTGTTCAAGACGCTGTTGAAAAAGTTGGCAACCGTTTCGACCTAGTACTGATTGCGGCTCGCCGCGCTCGTCAAATGCAAACTGGCGGTAAAGATGCACTAGTGCCAGAAGAGAACGATAAGCCAACGGTTATCGCTCTACGCGAAATCGAAGAAGGTTTAATTACTAAAGAAGTTCTAGACGCTCGTGAACGTCAAGAACAGCAAGAGCAAGAAGCGGCAGAGCTAGCGGCAGTAAGCAGCATCGCTCACAACCGTTAATTCTGACTTTAGAATTCAACAACCTCCCGGGCCTATAATTTGTATCTATTCGATAGCCTCAAAGACGTTGCCCAAGAATACCTAACAGAGCCTCAGATTGAGGCTCTGCGTCAATCTTATGTGGTAGCGAGAGATGCCCATGAAGGGCAAACCCGCTCTAGCGGTGAACCATACATCATCCACCCTGTCGCTGTGGCTCGTATCTTGGCCGAAATGCGCCTTGATATCGAAACCCTCCAAGCTGCTTTGCTACATGACGTCATTGAAGACTGTGATGTAACTAAAGAAGATCTCGAAGAGAAATTCGGCAACACTGTCGCAGAATTGGTTGATGGTGTATCTAAACTGGACAAACTCAAATTCCGCGATAGGAAAGAGGCTCAGGCCGAGAACTTTCGTAAGATGGTTCTGGCCATGGTGCAAGATATCCGCGTCATTCTGATCAAACTGGCTGACCGCACGCACAACATGCGTACGCTTGGCGCGCTTCGACCAGATAAAAAACGTCGTATTGCTCGTGAAACGTTAGAGATTTACGCGCCACTCGCTCATCGTCTTGGTATTCACAATATCAAAACCGAACTCGAAGAGCTGGGCTTTGAAGCGCTATATCCCAACCGCTACCGCGTACTAAAAGAAGTGGTAAAAGCGGCACGCGGCAATCGTAAAGAGATGATCCAACGTATTCACAGCGAAATAGAAGGCCGTCTGCAAGATTTCGGCTTGAATGCTCGCGTCGTTGGTCGTGAGAAAAACCTGTTCTCTATCTACAACAAGATGAAAACCAAAGAACAGCGCTTTCACACCATCATGGATATCTATGCGTTCCGAGTCGTTGTTGATACCGCTGATACTTGTTATCGCGTTTTAGGCCAAGTACACAGCTTGTATAAGCCACGTCCTGGTCGCATGAAAGATTACATCGCGGTACCAAAGGCGAACGGCTACCAATCGCTACACACTTCCATGGTTGGCCCACATGGCGTACCTGTTGAAGTTCAGATCCGTACTGAAGATATGGATCAAATGGCGGACAAAGGTGTCGCGGCGCACTGGTCTTATAAAGACAAAGGCGACAAGTCTGGCACCACTGCGCAAGTGAAAGCTCAGCGTTGGATGCAAAGCCTGTTAGAGCTACAACAAAGCGCGGGTAACTCATTCGAATTCATTGAAAACGTAAAATCCGATCTTTTCCCAGATGAGATTTACGTCTTCACACCAAAAGGTCGTATCGTTGAATTACCTTTAGGCGCAACGGCTGTCGACTTTGCCTATGCCGTACATACCGATGTAGGCAACTCTTGTGTTGGTGCTCGTGTTGATCGTAACCCTTACCCATTGAGTAAGGCATTGAAAAACGGTCAGACGGTGGAAATTATCAGTGCCCCTGGTGCGCGTCCGAATGCGGCATGGCTAAACTATGTCGTGACTTCTCGTGCCCGCACTAAGATTCGTCAAGTACTGAAAACGATGCGTCGTGAAGAGTCGATTACTTTAGGTCGTCGCCTACTTAATCACGCACTTGGCCGCCACTCGATTGATTCAATTTATCCAGAAAATATCCAAGAAGTCTTGAATGATCTTCGCCTAGAAAGCATCGATGATTTATTGGCTGCTATTGGATTGGGTGAGTTGATGAGCATTGTGATCGCACGTCGTCTCCTTGGTGATACCGAAGAGCTCACGACAACAAGCTCAATCCCAACGGACTCGAAGAAGAAGCTTCCGATTCGTGGCGCAGAAGGCTTATTGCTGACGTTTGCAAATTGTTGTCATCCTATCCCAGATGATCACATTATTGCTCACGTATCGCCTGGTCGTGGTTTGGTTGTTCACCGAGAAACATGTCCGAACGTTCGTGGTTATCAGAAAGAGCCAGACCGTTATATGGCTGTCGCTTGGTCTGACGACTACGATAAAGAGTTCATTGCTGAACTTAAAGTCGACATGCTTAACAACCAAGGTGCTCTTGCAGAACTGACCAACGTGATCTCGAAAACAGGGTCAAACATTCATGGTCTTTCAACGGAAGAACGTGATGGTCGTTTGTACACTGTGACTGTGCTGTTGACGACGAAAGATCGCGTCCACCTTGCTGGCATCATGCGTAAGATTAAGGCAATGCCTCAAGCAACCCGAGTCAGACGCAGAAAGAACTAACCTCTATCGCCACCTACCCTGTTAGGTGGCGATTTTTTATACCTCAATAAATATGAACCTAGAACGTTACAACCGCATTCACCAAGTCCTAAAAAATCGCCAAACTGATCTGACACTTTGTCTCGAAGAAGTGCATAAGCCAAACAACGTCTCTGCCGTGATCCGCACCGCTGACGCGACAGGTTTACACAAAGTTCATGCCATTTGGCCTGATAAAATGCGTACGCTGAGCCATACCTCAGCAGGCGCGCGTAACTGGGTTGAAGTGGATACTCACGACTCGATTGAAACTGCGATTACCGAACTCAAAGCGCAAGGTATGCAGGTTTTGGTGACCAATCTTTCGGACACCGCCGTCGATTTTCGCGAGATCGACTACACCAAACCAACGGCAATCATTTTAGGCAGTGAAAAAGTTGGCGCTTCAGAGCAAGCCAAACAACTTGCCGATCAAGACATAATTATCCCGATGATAGGCATGGTGCAGTCACTAAACGTATCGGTTGCCAGTGCTGTAATTTTGTATGAAGCGCAACGTCAACGTGAAGCCGCAGGCATGTACGACCAAGAAGAAAGCGCTCTGCCTAAAGAGACAATCAACCGTATTCTCTTTGAACGTGGTCACCCAGTGCTGGCAAAGGTCGCGAAACGAAAAGGGCTCGTTTACCCACCACTCGATGAAGAAGGTCAAATCATCGCCGATGACGCGTGGTGGCAAGAGATGCAAAGCAAGTAACAGACTTTCGTCATCCTGAACAGCGGCGAAGGGGCGTGATTCAAGATCTAATTCTGGAGTATACAGATGCTGGTAGTGTTAACTTCAGCGACATACTTGTTGGAAATAGAATCCTGATGTCGCTAAAGCTCCTCGGAATGATAGGTTATCAGTCAAATCATGACACTAACTAAAGCATGACTATTTTTTCCTGTACAAAAACACAGCTCCATGGTTAACATACTGCTATGTTAACCATTTTCTTGAGCCCTCTATGTCCGCCCAAATGTTATCTGCCGTCCCATTAACCTCCCTTTCTGGAGTTGGCGCGAAAGTCGCAGAAAAACTCGCCAAAGTTGGCTTACATAGCGTTCAAGATTTGCTGTTTCATCTTCCACTGCGCTACGAAGATCGTACCCGTATTTATCCTATTGCTAAACTGCATGCTGGCCTTTGGGCGGCCGTGCAAGGCAAGGTCATGGCAGTCGACACCATCTTCGGTAAGCGCAAAATGCTAACGGTAAAAATCAGCGACGGTAATGGCACTATCACGCTGCGCTTTTTCAACTTTACCGCAGCCATGAAGAACAATTTCACGCAAGGTAAGTTAGTACATGCTTACGGTGAAATTAAGCGCGGTGGCATGGGCTTGGAAATTGTTCATCCTGACTACAAGTTTTACGTCAGCGAGCAAAAGCCCGATGTAGAACAGAGCTTAACTCCTGTTTATCCCACTACAGATGGTTTACGCCAAATCACATTGCGCAACCTTACCGAACAAGCTTTAGCCCTGCTTGATAAAACCGCAGTGCAGGAATTACTTCCAGCGGGGTTGTATGACCATCAAATCACGATGTCGCAAGCGCTGCACACCATTCATCGCCCACCACCAACCATTAATTTAGATGAGTTTGACGAAGGCAAACATCCTGCCCAAATACGCTTGATCATGGAAGAGTTGCTAGCACAGAATCTCTCGATGTTGGCGGTGCGTAGCAAAGGTCAGAAGGATTCAGCGCTACCTCTCGGTCCTTGTAATAAACTAAAAACGCAGCTTTTAGCCCAACTGCCTTTCTCTCCTACAAACGCTCAAACCCGAGTAGTACAAGAGATTGAAACCGATTTAGAAAAACCCCACCCAATGATGCGCCTAGTGCAAGGTGATGTGGGATCGGGGAAGACGTTGGTTGCCGCTCTGGCCGCCGTTCGTGCCATTGAGCATGGCCATCAGGTGGCACTCATGGCACCAACCGAACTATTGGCTGAGCAACACGCGATCAACTTCGCCAACTGGTTTGAAACAATGGGCATTCAAGTCGGTTGGTTAGCGGGCAAACTCAAAGGTAAAGCAAAGGAAGCCGAGCTGGCTCGCATTGCCAGTGGTGAAGCGCAAATGGTAGTGGGTACTCACGCGCTATTCCAAGAGCACGTTGAATTTCATCACCTTGCTTTGGTCATCATTGATGAACAGCACCGCTTTGGTGTCCATCAGCGATTAGAGTTACGTGAAAAAGGCGCTAAACAAGGCGCCTACCCACATCAGTTGATCATGACGGCAACGCCCATTCCTCGCACGTTAGCGATGACCGCTTACGCCGATCTGGAAACTTCCGTGATTGACGAACTGCCACCAGGTCGAACGCCGATTCAAACCGTCGCCATTCCTGACACAAAACGTGACGACATCGTCGAGCGTGTCCGAAATGCCTGTTTAAACGAAGGTAAGCAGGCATATTGGGTGTGTACTCTGATTGATGAGTCGGAAGTATTAGAAGCGCAAGCCGCGGCAGATACCGCTGAAGAGCTTCAACGTAAGCTACCGGACGTAAAAATTGGTCTAGTACACGGCCGAATGAAGCCGGCAGAGAAACAAGCGGTGATGCAAGATTTCAAAGACAATAAACTACATTTGCTGGTCGCAACGACGGTGATTGAAGTTGGCGTGGATGTGCCAAACTCTAGCTTGATGATCATCGAAAACCCCGAACGTCTTGGTTTGGCACAATTACACCAGCTAAGAGGTCGTGTGGGCCGAGGCTCCGTTGCTAGCCATTGTGTGCTGCTGTACCACTCTCCACTGTCGAAAACCGCGCAAAAACGTCTGGGAGTACTACGTGAAAGTAACGATGGCTTCGTCATCGCACAGAAAGACTTAGAGATTCGTGGCCCGGGCGAACTCTTGGGTACAAAGCAGACTGGTCTTGCTGATTTCAAAATTGCAGACTTAGTTCGAGATCAACGCCTGATTCCCGAAGTTCAGCGTATTGCGCGTCATATTCATGACAATTACCCGACTAACGCAACAGCGATTATCGATCGCTGGTTGGGTGAGCGGGATATTTACTCCAAAGCGTAATGATTGAAAGCGAGCCAAATGGCTCGTTTTTTAATACGCTAAAAACCAAAGCAATCGTTTGCTTTTTAAGTAAATCTCTCTATAATCGCGCACAAATTTTTAAGTGTGTTGCATCACACTCCACCAACCTGAGTTGACTCTGATTAACAGCAATCACAGGTAACGACGTCAACTCCACCCTGCTCTCCCATTCAGCGAGATCTGGGAATATATTGCGACTAGCGAGACAAACAATGACAACTTCAAACCGATCTTCGGAACTGGTCTATCAACTCAATGATCGACCACCTTTGCCTCAAACCATTTTTGCCGCACTTCAGCACTTATTGGCGATGTTCGTCGCGGTTATCACTCCGTCACTGATCATCTGTCAGTCTTTGGGTGTACCAGCAGACCAAACGAATACCATCATCAGCATGTCTTTATTTGCGTCAGGCGTGTCTTCGTTTATTCAAATTCGCACCTTTGGCCCAATTGGCTCTGGTTTACTCTCTGTTCAAGGCACCAGCTTTAACTTTTTAGGTCCTATTATTGGTGCAGGCCTATCGCTGAAAGCAGGTGGAGCAGACATCAGCACCATGATGGCAGCCATTTTTGGTACGATTTTAGTCGCATCATTTGCAGAGATTTTCCTATCTCGCGTATTAGAGCATGCTCGTCGCATTATCACTCCGCTCGTTTCAGGCATTGTCGTCACTCTTATCGGTCTCACTCTGATTCAAGTCGGCTTAGTATCAATGGGCGGTGGCTACGCGGCATTAAATGAAGGAACCTTCGGCAGCTTAGACAAACTTGCTCTGGCTGGGACGGTACTTGGCTTAATTGTGATTTTAAACCGCTCGAAAAACCCATATATCCGTGTGGCTTCGATTGTGATTGCGATGCTAGTAGGCTACATCATGGCGTATTTTATGGGGATGGTAGATACTTCTCAGCTAGGCACAACCGAGATCGTAGCACTACCGGTACCAATGCAATATGGCTTATCGTTTGACTGGTCTCTGTTCATTCCGCTGGTGCTGATTTTCTTTATTACCGCACTAGAAGCCATCGGCGATATTACCGCCACATCCGAAGTGTCTGGCGAGCCAGTCAAAGGCCCAGTGTACATGAAACGTATTAAGGGTGGTGTGTTAGCAGACGGCTTAAACTCTGCAATCGCAGCCGTGTTTAACAGTTTCCCGAACTCCACCTTTAGCCAGAATAACGGCATCATTATGCTAACAGGGGTTGCGAGCCGTTACGTGGGTTACTTTATTTCTGGCATGTTAGTGATTCTTGGCTTGTTTCCTGGTGTCGCTAGCTTTGTTCAGCTGATTCCTGAGCCAGTACTTGGTGGCGCAACGATTGTCATGTTTGGTACGATTGCTGCCGCTGGTGTACGTATTATCTCTCGTGTTGAGCTCGATCGCCGCGCAATTCTGATCATGGCCTTATCCTTCTCAATGGGGCTTGGTATCGCGCAAAAACCAGAGATTCTGCAATTCATGCCAGAATTTATTAAGAGTATTTTCTCCACTGGCGTTGCTGCAGGTGGTATCACAGCGATCATTTTAAACCTACTTCTGCCAGAGAAACTGGAAGACGAAGATGAACTTCCTCAAGAAGTAAAAGAGTCTTAATAAGATTGTAGAGAAAAGCAAAGCCCAACCTGTTTAGGTTGGGCTTTTTGTTTTAAATGGTACAGTCACCGACTTACTTGGTAGGAAAGCTGATTTGAGCGATTAAACCGCCTTCACTGCGATTACGCATCACCACAGAGCCTGAGTGCTGGCTGATTATACGCTTCACTATCGCCAGCCCAAGCCCTGTACCTTCACTGCCGCGAGCTGTATCACCACGCGTAAAGGGTTCAAATAATTTTGCGATTTGAGAATGCTCGATACCCGGTCCGTTGTCTTCTACCGATATCCACACTAGCTGCTTATCTGCCGTCACCCCGGTACTGATTTTGACCCAGCCATTGCCGTAACGCAGTGCATTGACAACTAAATTACTGATCGCCCGTTTAATCGCAATGGCGCTTCCTTTGGCTGGTGGCAGGTTAGGATTAAGATCCGTTTCAATTTCAGCCTCATAACCACCTTCCGAACTGGCGACATCACTGGCAATCGTACTGATATCCACAGGTTCAAACGATTCTTTGTTCACCGGTTTGAGGTAGTCCATAAACTGACTAATGATCTCATTACATTCTTCCGTATCGCTAATGATCCCTTCAGCAAGGTAGCTATCCTCGGGAGACATCATTTCTGTCGCTAAGCGAATGCGCGTCAGCGGTGTTCGCAAGTCATGGCTAATCCCCGCCATTAATAGGGCGCGATCTTCTTCGAGCTCCTGAATGCCTTTGGACATTTGATTAAACGCTCGGGTTACAGAACGAATCTCCGATGCGCCTTTTTCTGCCAACGGTGGCGGGATTTCACCTCGACCGACATCTTTCGCGGCTCTCTCTAAAGCCAAAAGTGGGCGGTTTTGTAAACGAATAAACAACCAACCACCAGCAATGATCAGCAGCGCCATAATCAAGCTGTTACGAAACAGCGGTGCAAAATCTTCTTCTTGCAGCTCAGATAAAGGAATACGAATGATGGAGTTCGGCAACTTTTCGATGTGCATCCACAAGATGTAACTTTCATCGCCAAGCAATAAGCGCACTTCGGTGGGCGAACCTAGCTCTTGGCTCATTTCTTCAGACATCAAATCAATCGACATCGCGTGATGAAATTCAACCGCTTTATCGCTGTCGAGGCTGTGAACCGTCACCCCCAGCCTTTCTAATAATTGACGTCTCAGCGGTGCATCAGATTTTAATGGCCCTTCATCATCAAGCACCAAATTGAGCTCATGGGCGAGAATTTTATTGAACTGCTGCAAACTCGGCATCAACGCGTAGTTAAAAACGGCGTAGTAAGAGAAAACTTGGCTAGCGAGGAGCAAAGAGATGAACAGCAGAATAGATTGTGTCAGTGAACTTCGGATGCGCATGGAACGTTCCTGGTGGTCCTAATCGCGAAATTTCAGCCTTCGAAAGGAAGGACTTGAAGGCTGAAGTTACTATAGCCAAGTGCTGGCTATGGAGTGAGGAGATTACACCTCTTTGCCGTCTGGGACGAAAACGTAACCTAACCCCCACACGGTTTGAATGTAGCGTGGCTTGCTCGGATCGTCTTCTAGCATGCGACGCAAACGTGAGATTTGCACGTCAATAGAACGTTCCATCGCAGAATATTCACGGCCACGTGCCATGTTCATCAATTTGTCTCGTGACATCGGCTCTCGCGCATTCGTCACGAGCGCTTTCAGAACAGCAAACTCTCCTGAGGTCAGCGGCATTGCCTCGTCACCGCGGAACATCTCGCGAGTGCCTAGATTGAGTCGGAACTCGCCAAACTCCACTACTTTTTCTTCGGTGCTTGGCGCGCCCGGCAACTCTACGGTTTGACGGCGTAATACGGCTTTAATGCGAGCGAGTAATTCACGTGGGTTAAATGGTTTTGGCAAATAATCATCCGCCCCCACTTCCAGACCCACAATGCGGTCCACTTCATCACCTTTCGCGGTGAGCATTAAGATTGGCAGCATGTTGTTTGCATGGCGTAGGCGACGACAAATCGACAAACCGTCTTCACCTGGCAACATTAGGTCCAGCACCATTAAGTGAAAGTTTTCGCGCGTTAGTAGGCGATCCATCTGTTCGCCATTGGCGACACTTCGGACCTGAAAACCTTGCTCAGAAAGGTAACGCTCCAATAGAGCACGTAAACGAGCATCGTCATCAACCACTAAAATTTTATGATTTTCTTGCATTGAAACATCCTTTCAGAAGCATCTATTGTCGAAAATGTATCACTGTTTTTCCTAACGTGCTCAAGCAAATTGTTACTCTTTTTATCTTAAGCGCTTTATTCTCTCTCTAGCAGGTATTTTCAGCACCTACTATTGGCCATAATTCCATTCCAGTTCACGTTTGGCTTCAAGCAACTCTTGCTGTGCCTCAGCCAATTTGTGACGTTTTTTCTCGATTTTGTCTGCTTTCCCTGAGCGCTGCGCTTCCGCTAGTTCTTGCTCACGCTCCTCAACGTCTCGCGCCTTTTCGTCCACTTCCGCTTGCAGTTCTTGACGCAGTTCACCTTCCGAACATTCATTCTGGATAGCGGTAAGTGCCTGTTCTAAGCCTTTAATTCGATGTTCATTACCTTGTGCTTTCGCATACTCAAGCTGCTGTTCTACCGCTAACTCTTTGGCGTCACAGCCTTTCACTTCATCTTGAGCAAACACTGAGAGTGAGAATCCTATTGTTAGTGCAGCGCTACACATGACTGCTTTGTTCATTTTACTTCTCCGAGAAAGGCACCATGCCTTTATACCAAATATTCTGACGTTGAGACCCAAGTCACTTCTAGTGAACTTCATGAGACTTGAATCGGTGATAAAGCCTCAGTCTTCCGAGGCCGGTTGAGTGTATTCAATTGAGTTGATGAACCACTCTTTTTCACCTTCTGGGGTGCGTACCGTGAACTCTTCATCCACTTGTTTTTTCAACATCGCTCGCGCCATAGGTGAATCGATAGAGATGTAGTCTTTCGCATCTCCATAAATCTCTTCAGGCCCAACAATGCGGAACTTCTTCACCTCTCCTGCCTCATTTTCTATTTCAACCCAAGCACCAAAAAAGACTTTGCCTTCTTGCTGCGGAGAATAGTCAACGATCGTGACTTCAGGCAGAAACTTGCGAAGAAATCGAACACGACGGTCGATCTGACGAAGCAGACGTTTATTGAAGGTGTAATCCGCATTTTCTGAGCGATCGCCCAGGCTCGCCGCCCAAGTGACGATTTTGGTGATTTCAGGACGCTTTTCATTCCAAAGGTAATCATGCTCTTGTTTGAGTTTGTTATAACCTTCACGGGTAATCAGCTTAGTTTTCAAGTTAACTCCTATCTCAACTAAAAAATGCCGCTCTTGAGCAGCATTAAGGAGATGATATACCCAAAGCACTGGCTTCGTTCGGGCTTTGGGTATCAAGATAATAAGGCGGCCAGAGTGCTACTTTTCGTAATCTGGTTTTTGCGTCACGATGTAATTCGTATCACTCGAAACAACCGCGCCATGTTTTAGGAAGTTTTTACCTAAAATCATGCTGTAATGGAAGCGACCTCGGTCTTGCAAATTGACTCGGATCTTCTTCTCTAACTCGCCAAGCTTAACGTGCATTTCTACTACAGGCCGTTCGTTGGCCTTTTCTCCTTTTTTGGCCGTTATACGCATGACATCCACTACCTCACGGGTAAACGCTTTGGTCATGCCTAGATCGTTTTCATAAGTAAAGCTCACCATATCTTTACCATCTTTTTGAAAGCGCTTGATGTCCTTGGCATTAATCGAGCTCACGTCAGCACCAGTGTCCAATTTAACAGGGAAAGACATCCCTTCCACTTCAGCCACTTCGATATGACCAGCTTTGAAAAGTGGCCTTGCATCTAGTAAATGGTCGGCGCGAGTATTCAGCAGCACACCGCCTTTGGCGATATCATGACCAAAGACGAAAAATGGTTGCGTCTCGTCTGCATCTAGCACGTCGAGTGCAAATTCCATTGATGTCTCTTTGCTACCGAAAAGGAAATCGCCATCAACAACGGGACGCACAGTGCTACCCACTTTGAGTTTTTTCACCACAGGCTTGGTAATTTTTTCTTCTTTACCCTCATCGTTCATTAAATAAAACGTGACGGATTCATCCTTACCTTTTTCTGTTACTTCAAAGCCATTTACACGCAGTAATGGCGTTTTCACCGTAAACGTGGGGTAAGCAGGAACGGTATAACCATCAATGGTGACTTGTTCTTCCGGCGAAATCACGAGGGGCTTTGACTTGAGTGCGCTCTTGAACGTTTTTTCAACACCGCCCAATAGGTTTTCTCTGTCGGTATCAATCACAAAGTGTTGGCTCGCGACATCCTGACCCAAGCGAATTTGTGAACTGAACTTACTGCGGTCACGCAAATAGACTAACCAACGTTGAGTTTCGTTTTCGTCGATTTTCACTGGTAAGTAGACCAACGGACGCTCGCTCTTAGTGGTTTTCAGCATGCGTACCAAAGGTAACGTCATTGGGTGGCGCTTGCCGTTTTCACCTTCTAGCGTGAAAGAAACTGCATTGTTCTTTTTATCAACCTTGATATCCAGTGCGTGAACGTTGGTGTAGCGGCTGGTGGTTGATATGCTGATCTTGTATGGCACGCCCTCGACTTCCACCGTCTCTTTTTTGCCGATCATTTTTGCGCTTGGTTGCTCTTGAAGATAGTCGTAGCCAGCGAATACCCACGCATTGTTATCGAGATAGGTTTTACCAATCAAGATAGGAGAAGAGAATTGCGTGCGCTTGGTCAGATTCACTTCTGTATCAACGGTATGGCCTGCAATCGTCATCGGCATTTTTATCGTCGGGCGTAAAATAGGCTTTTTGCTTGTTCGACTACGAATGGCGCTCACTCGCTCCAGATCATCGGTAATCTGTATTTCTTTTCCTGTGTAAGGATGAGGAACCGTAAAGCTCACCTTCACTTGATATGGTTTAAAAGTATCGGCATCCCACTTCGCCTTCGTCCCACCTAAATCATCGACAATCGCCCACAACAACTCGTTGTCTTTCAAGTTCTGGTAGTCGGGATGAGAGCTACTGACATGGATGTTCTCTGCATGCATAGACGTGGTGTCAGCACCAGTATCAATCTTGCCAATAAATGGTACCGCTTTTAGCTCTGGAATATCACTGTAGTAAACGCTCTCCACTCGTCCAAGCACCAACTTGTCATCAAGCTGATATACAGGGTCTTGTGTGGTTGCTGATATGGATTGTGCCCAACTAAGCGGGGCGACAAGTAAGGCACTCGTAAGCGCTAACGCCAAAGACATTTTTTTCATCATGATTATCCGTATAAGCCGAGGTACATTTAGTTATATCAATAACCGTGGATATAGGTTAGTCGATAGTTGCGGATATAAGTTCTCAATTTAATTACAGTTTTGACACAAATCTGACTGATGTCCACCAGCGCCCGGTAAATTTTTGTCTCGTTAATTTAAAACATTGCAAATTCTTCGAACGACCCCAATGTTCTATACAACCCAAACCGAATTGAAAGAGAAAACACGGATGAGCCAAGCTATCTGTCGTATGATTGCTCAAGAACTGAATGTTCGCCCTGAGCAAGTCAACGCCGCTGTCACCCTAATTGATGACGGTAACACCGTCCCTTTTATTGCACGTTACCGCAAAGAGGTGACGGGTGGCCTTGATGATACCCAACTGCGTACTCTGGACAGCCGTCTGTCTTACCTTCGTGAAATGGATGACCGCCGTCAAACCATTCTCAAATCGATCCAAGAGCAAGGCAAACTGACGCCTGAGCTTGAGCAAGAAATTATTCAAGCCGATAGCAAGACTCGTCTTGAAGACCTTTACTTACCTTACAAACCTAAACGCCGCACTAAAGGCCAAATCGCCATTGAAGCCGGCCTAGAACCGCTAGCTGACATGCTGTGGAATCATCCGCAAACCGAGCCAGAAAGCGAAGCAAGTAAATATCTTGATGCCGACAAAGGCATCATAGATACCAAAGCCGCCCTAGACGGTGCCCGTGCGATCATCATGGAACGCATTGCTGAAGACGCAAACTTACTGGAAAAAATCCGTAACCACTTAAATCGTAATGCGGAACTTGTCTCACTAGTCGTTGAAGGAAAAGAGCAAGAAGGTGAGAAGTTCAAAGATTACTTCAATCACAACGAACCGCTGAGCAAAGTCCCTTCTCACCGTGCACTTGCGATGTTGCGCGGCCGCAATGAAGGCTTCCTAACTTTAGCCATGAACGCTGATCCAGAGCAGGAAGAAGGTGCTCGCCAATCTTACTGTGAAACCATCATTGCCGACCATTATGGCGTGACGTTAAGTAGCGCACCAGCAGATGCATGGCGCAAACAAGTGATCAGCTGGGCATGGCGCATCAAAGTATCGATGCACATGGAAACCGAGCTAATGGGCGCAATGAAAGAGCGTGCTGAAATTGAAGCGATTGAAGTATTTGCGACTAACCTAAAAGATTTGTTAATGGCGGCGCCAGCAGGTCCTCGTGCAACACTTGGTCTCGATCCTGGTCTGCGTACCGGTTCAAAAATCGCGGTTGTCGATTCAACGGGTAAAGTTCTGGCTACGGAAACCATCTACCCTCACCCTCCGCAAAAACAATACGACAAATCAGCGCAAATCGTTGACCAGTTAGTGCGTAAGTACAACGTGGATTTAATTGCGATTGGTAACGGCACGGCTTCTCGTGAAACCGATAGCTTTGTCGCAGACGTAATCAAACGCGGCAACCTAAAAGTTCAGAAAATCATCGTCAGCGAAGCAGGCGCATCAGTGTACTCGGCCTCTGAACTCGCAGCGAAAGAGTTCCCGAATATGGACGTATCACTGCGTGGTGCAGTGTCGATTGCGCGTCGTTTGCAAGATCCATTGGCTGAGCTCGTGAAAATCGATCCGAAATCGATCGGTGTGGGTCAATACCAGCACGATGTAAGCCAATCTATGTTGGCAAAACGCCTAGATGCGATTGTGGAAGACTGTGTAAACGCGGTTGGCGTTGATGTGAACACGGCTTCTGCCGCACTATTAACGCGCGTAGCAGGCTTATCAAACACCATCGCGCAGAACATTATCGACTTCCGCGACGAAAATGGCCGCTTCGAAGCACGTACGACGTTGAAGAAAGTACCTCGCTTGGGTCCTAAAGCGTTCGAACAGTGTGCTGGCTTCCTACGTATTATGGACGGCAAGAACCCACTTGATGCTTCAGCGGTCCACCCGGAAGCGTACCCAGTAGTCAAAGCAATCGCTGAGAAAAACAGCAAAGACATCAAGGCACTGATTGGTGACTCAACATTCCTTAAAGGCTTACACGCTGTGGATTATACCGATGAACACTTTGGTGTCCCAACGGTTACCGATATCATCAAAGAACTGGATAAACCGGGTCGTGACCCACGTCCTGAATTCAAGACCGCTACGTTTGCAGAAGGCGTCAATTCAGTTTCTGATCTAGAACCGGGCATGATCCTCGAAGGCGTGGTCTCGAACGTAGCCAACTTTGGTGCCTTCGTCGATATCGGTGTTCACCAAGATGGTCTGGTCCACATTTCTGCGCTGACTGACCGCTATGTTTCTGATCCACGTGAAGTCGTGAAAGCAGGTGACATCGTCAAAGTAAAAGTGATGGAAGTGGACGTACAGCGTAAGCGTATTGGTCTATCTATGCGTTTGAACGACGAGCCGGGTCAAGATAACCGTAGCCAACGCTCTTCAGCCGCACCACGTCGTAATGACCAAGCACAACGTCGTCAGCCTCGCCGCGATGAGTCTTCATCGAACAGTGCAATGGGCGGTGCTTTTGCGGCGGCGTTTGCTAAAGCGAAAAAGTAACCTTACCTAGGTTTCACTGCTAAAAAGAAAACGCTCCAATCAGTTCAATCTGCTTGGAGCGTTTTTGTTTGAGTAGGATATTGAGTCGTCATAATACTGCTATCACTTCTGACGGGGTATGGGGAGCGACTGCATGACCATAATGAAACTTGATCACCTTCCTGCGCTTTTCCATTAATCCTTCATTGATCGCAGCATCCAAAATGCGCTTTGGTAAGCGAAAACGAATTGCGTAGCCCTTACCTTGGTCTTCACTGTACGACTTGAGCGCAAGCAAACTAAAAAGCCGTTCTAGTGTATCTTCCGGCTCTTCTTGATAACGCGTGTCGACTTCTGTTTCCATGTCATAATCAGGATGCTCTGAAGGATCCCAAGAAGACTGACGTCGGCGCTTGTCATCGCCTTTTACTTTTCGCTCTGCATTGGTTTTGGCCAATGCGACCGTTGGCGTCACAGGCTCTCGGACTTTATTGTCGCGAGCTGCTTGTTCCGTCTGCACATTCACGGATGGGGCGATCAGTGGCACACTTACGTTGGTCGGTGACACAATCATTGCGAACCCTCCTCAGAGTCGCCCAACTCGTCAATATGGCTTAGCTTTATTGGCTAATAAAACCTCACCAACCTTTATGTCGACCACTTTTTAAACAGCTTGAGCTTTTTCCGCTTGTATTTGATTAATCGTGAGCAAACTCTCGAATTTGGGCACAAAACTCGTCATGTTCGGTCATAAAGGGCGCATGAGAGGACTGATTGAAAACAAACTGCTGAGTATGAGGTAACTGTTCACTTAAATCATTCGCCACTTTAATCGGCACCAATCCATCCAAACGACCATAAAGACGCAGCATTGGTACAGAAAGAGACGTCAATGCATCGCGCAGATCCACATCAGCAAGGATGTTTAGCCCAACCAACAGCGACTCAGGGTTTGGCTGAGGGCGCGACAGTACCGCTTGCTTGAGTTGTTTCACATCTTTGCGTGCAGATGGACTGCCCATCGCTTGCAACGCCATAAAGCGCTCAATGGTCAGTGAAAAATCTTCTAACAACTGAGAGGTGAATGCGCTCAGTACATTCGGTTGAATACCGCGCCAAGGCTTCTCTGCGGCAAATTTTGGTGAACTGGCGACGGTGATCAACTTAGTCACACGCTCGGGCATGTTTAATGCGACATGCGTCGCCACTAAGCCCCCGAGGGACCAGCCAAGCCAAATCGCTTTCTTTGGCGCACTTTGCGCGACCAAGTTAGCAATATGGTCTAAATCTTCACCATGATGTTCGGCACTGTGTCCATAGCCCGGAAGGTCAACAACATGAACACGGAAATCGGTTTGAAGTGATTCGACGGTTTGCTGCCAAACCGCGCCATTCATACCCCAACCATGTAACAACACCAGATCAGGTCCTTCACCAAACGACTGCCAATGTAATTTCGTGCTCATGCTCTCAATCTCTCCCACTAATTTTATTCCCTACGCCATCAGCCAAGCGTTAGGCTGAGTAAAATATCACCATGAATAAGCGCTATGTTATCTCATCACTGGCAAAACATCATGCATCGCGTGTTGAGCAGTCAATGCGGTCTGTGTCGATTCCCGATTCAAACACCAAACCACACGCATGCTCTGCGTTGGTGTGAGCACTGTTTACAGCACCTAACTCCAATCAAGCGATGCCAACGTTGCGGTTTAACGTTACAGAAAGAGGAGATGAGTACGGAGAGTATTTGTGGTGAATGCCTTTCAGAACCACCGCCATGGCAAAGACTATATACGTTAGGCGATTACGACTTTCCCCTTTCACGGGAAGTACAACGCTTTAAAGATCATGGAGAGTCTTGGCATGTAAAAGCTCTAACCCAGCAACTGGCGCAGCGCATTACAACACCAGCTCCAATCATTACCAGTGTGCCACTGCACTGGCAGCGTTACCTGCGCCGGGGTTTTAATCAAAGTGATGTTTTAGCCCGACACCTCGCCCAGCAATTGCAAACCAATTTCGACGCGAAGGTCTTTCGCCGGGTCAGACTCGCCCAATCACAGCGCGGCAATACTAAAGCGAGCCGTGAACAAAACCTAAAAGGCGCATTTGTTCTCAATAAGCGACCACCATCTTCCCACGTTGCCATCGTCGATGATGTGGTCACCACAGGCAGTACCGTCCGACAATTATGTCATTTACTACTTGAAGTTGGCGTAGAAAGCATCGATATTTACTGCATCTGCAGAACACCTGCTCCTCGTTCTCTCTAGATCGCTTCGCCATGCCTTAGCATCAAAAAGACTAGACCCATACGTCAACAAGAGTAGAATAGCAGCAGTAACCTACAAATTTACTCGGGTATTCGTCGTGTCAAATATTACTATTACAGAAACTGCGCAAACGCATTTCGCTAACCTTTTAGGTCAACAGCCTGAAGGGACTAACATTCGTATTTTCGTTGTGAACCCAGGTACACAAAACGCTGAGTGTGGCGTGTCTTACTGCCCACCAGAAGCAGTAGAAGCGACCGACACTGAAATCCCTTACAGCGGTTTTTCAGCTTACGTGGATGAGCTAAGTCTGCCATTCCTTGAAGACGCTGAAATCGATTTTGTTACCGATAAAATGGGCTCTCAGCTAACGCTAAAAGCTCCGAACGCTAAAATGCGTAAAGTTGCGGACGACGCGCCACTGGTTGAGCGCGTTGAATACGTTATCCAAACTCAAGTCAACCCACAGCTTGCTGGCCACGGTGGTCACGTAAACTTGGTTGAGATCACTGAAGACGGCATTGCTATTGTTGCATTTGGTGGCGGCTGTAATGGCTGTTCTATGGTTGACGTAACACTAAAAGAAGGCATCGAGAAAGAACTGCTAAACCAATTCGTTGGTGAACTAACCGCAGTTCGTGATGCTACAGAACATGACCGTGGTGATCACTCTTACTACTAAGAGTAAATACGGTCAGAAAATGGGAGGCTTCGGTCTCCCATTTTTGTATCGATACTGAGGTAACCTTGAGATGCTTAGTTCTGCCCGCAAAATCCGCTAGAAACTCAGGCGGAGTTCTCATATATTAAGAATCTTACGCATCTCGTAAACGCCAACGACACCAAGGAGCCAGCGCCATGTCGAAACGGACCCCACCAGAGATACTCTCATGCCAAACGGTCGCAAAATCCAAACTGTTTGCCGTGGAAGCGCTCGACCTTCGTTTTTCCAATGGTGAACACCGTACTTATGAACGCATGAAGCCAAGTGGACGCGATGCGGTGATGGTGGTTCCTGTGACTGAGCAAGGCGATTTATTACTGGTACGTGAATACGCCGCTGGGACTGAACGCTACGAGTTGGGCTTCCCGAAGGGGTTGATTGATCCAGGTGAAACCCCACACCAAGCTGCGGATCGAGAATTAAAAGAAGAAATCGGCTTTGGCTGCAATCAGCTGACTCCGTTGAAACAAGTTATCCTCGCGCCGTCTTACTTTTCGAGCAAAATGACTCTATTTTTAGGACAGGCGCTTTATCCAGAGAAGCAAGAAGGCGATGAGCCTGAGCCACTGGAAATTGTGCGTTGGCCACTTGCGCAAGCCGAAGAGTTATTAACTCACATGGATTTCTGTGAAGCACGAAGCATCACCGCGCTAATGTTGGCACTGAAACACTTACCAAACACCACTCACAAACATAACCAATAACGGTCATGAGAACCGAATAATACTGTGAGTAAGGACTATCACTTATGCCAATGACAAAAGATCTATCTCACCTGCTTCCTCAAGTCATCGAAATTGCCCGTAGTGCCGGGCAAATGATCCTCGAAATATATGAAAAAAAACAGTACGAGGCCTACACAAAAAGTGACGAGACTCCGGTAACGAGCGCAGATATCGCGGCTCACAAACTCATCACAGAACGCTTGAGTGAACTCACACCCGACATTCCCGTATTGTCAGAAGAAGACGCAGACATCAGCCTCGAGCAACGAGCTCAGTGGGAACGGTATTGGTTAGTCGACCCTCTCGATGGTACTCAAGAATTCATAGCTCGCAGCGGCGACTTTGCGACTATTATTGCACTGGTCGACAACAACAAACCAACCATGGGGGTCGTTTATGGCCCTGTCTCTGGCGTGACTTATTACGCTTATAGTGGCAAAGGTGCTTGGAAAATTCCCGACATGTCGGACAGCGTAAAAATCCATACGCACAAACACGAGCAGCCAGGGCAAAGCATCGCGATTGCTATTAGCCGCCGTCAAGATATCAATCGCATCACTAGCCGCATGAGCAGTGCTTGGAATTACGATTTAATTCCGCTCGGCTCTGCGGCATTAAAAGCGTGTCTTGTTGCAGAAGGCGCTGTGGATTGCTATCTCAGACTAGGCCCAACAGGTGAGTGGGACACCGCCGCGACACAGTGCATTGTTGAAGAAGCGGGCGGTCGCATTCTCAGCACGCAATTGGAGCCGCTGTCATATAACGAGCGTGAAACGCTAGAAAACCCAAACTTTATTGTGCTTGGTGATGCGGATTTACCTTGGAATGAGATTTTACAACGCAAAGATTAAGCGCTCTATCCGTAAAGTTAGCGCCTAAGTACTAGCAATTGAAAGGCCACGAATATGTTCGTGGCCTTTTCTTTTTGACCTATTTGTACAGCGTTAGGAGCATTTAGCCTACTATGTTCCAATCGCTTAAAGCGCTGAACACAAGAAAAACACCCCTTTAAAATCAAAATCTTATAATTACATCCTATTATCACCACGATCTTTGTACAGCGAATAGAGGGTTTCGCCTACTATGTTCCAAAAGCAAAAAGAGCTGCACAATCGCAGCTCTTTGAGAATTTTGGTTTTTGTCATGATAGGTTAGAAGCGACCTTGGTAATTAAACTCGTATTGGCCTTGAGGGTTCGGCTTGCCCAACCATTTCAGTTGCTCACTCATGCTGGATGGGAACTCAGCTCCTGGCTTAAACCAGGCTTTGGTTGAGTATCGCTGATTAGGCATCAGCTCTGCCGAGAACGCCGCTGAGACTTGTTTACTGCTTTGCTCACCTGCAGCCGTCAACACACTGTCCTGACAGTTTAGATCGGCAATCACAGGACCGAGTTCTAGGCTACCAACAGGGCTTTGAATACCACTGGCATTCCATACTAAAGTGCCTTCACCATTCTTACACCAAGGCGCGGCATAAGTCGCATGACGAATATTTAACTCAAGTTGCCCATCAACGCCGACGGGAACAGGGAGACGTGCTTGCTCAACAACTTTTACTGCCGGGATCGAGGCAACTAAGTTTTTGGCATAAGGGCCATCACTCAAGCTATAGCCAACAAAACCGCGACCACGAACGTCCATTTCACTACCACGACCAAAGCGTACGGCAAACTCAGCTTTACCAGTTAGTAGACTCGACCATTGGAAATCCCAATTAACTTCTCCAAGGTTCTGGCGCTGCCAACGAACACTAGAAGCTTGACCTTGCCATACAGAGCCATTGGCACCCTGAATGTCTAGTCCTCTCACGGTTGGTGCTTGCTGTAACACCCAAGAAACGGGTAATCCCATTAAAAGACTGACTGAAAAAAAGACGATAAAGATAACAACGTAAAGTACTGCTCGCTTCACCTTAACCTCGCTTAAACTGAAGGCGGTTCACATCAATCATGCCCGCTTGATCCGTTCGGTCGATATCTAAAAATTCGACTTCAATACCCTGTTGCTCTTTCAAGTAACGTAACCAATCCACCAGCTGATTAAACGCGAGTGGTTTGATCCACACCTGAACACTCTCATTGCGAGGTTGTACTCGAATCAACTCAACTTTATAACGACGGGCTGAAGAAGAAACCAGTTGATTCAACGGTTGGCTAGAGTAGCTCACACCGCTGCTTTTGCGCAGTGCAGTAATGCCATCCGCTTTATCTTGTACCCAAGCCAGCAACTGTTTTTCACTTTGAATGCGTGATTGAGCTAGCTCCGCACGTTGGCTCATTGGCTGTAGCAATCCCCAATAAATAATGCCGATAACGGCAATAGCGCCACATCCCATGACCAAACGCTGCTCACGCTGTGAGATGCTGCTCCACCAAACCTGAGCTTGAGAAATTAAGTTTTTCATCATCACCTCACAAACGCTTCAAAACAAAGCTGCCAACCACAACGTTATCGCTACGGTTCAGCTGTCCTTGCTCAACATTAAACTTCTCTGCCAATTTCACGCGAGCCTGCTCAAAAGGTTGGAAGTCTGAACTGCGAGCTTGAATTCGCACTTCGCCACGTTGACCATCATATTTAAAGCTGGTGATTTCCAAATCGCTGACCTGACCCAGTGTCGCGGGCAGTGCCGCCAACCAAGACAACATCGCCTGCTGACCGCCACCACCAGATAAGCGGCGCTCTTCATCATCCATTTGTCGTTTGAGATAACTAACGGTAGGAATTCGTCGTTTATTCGGGAACACCTGGCGGAAAATACGCTCACTCTCCTCACGATACGCTTGTGCTTGTGCTTCGTACTTGTGGACGACGAGCAACTGCTGCGCAACCATAACAACGATAAGCACGCCCGCAGCAATGGTGGCTTTTTGCCAGAGCTTCCAGTATTTACCCCAAGAAGATTTAGGCTTGAAGATCCCGGTCAGCAAATTGACTTTGCTTTCTGTCACCCCCTTCGCCAGTAACCCCATGGTCATTTCTTCTGGCTGCGGCTCCCATACTTCAGGTAACGCAGATTCAGGGACTGAGCTATAGCAATCGAGCTTCCAACCTTCATGATTTTGTAGATAAGAAGAGAGGTAAAGGTCTAACCAAGAAGCATCGACAACCGCACCCTCTGTCGCTGAGTGACGAATCAACCATTGATCACCAAGCATCGCGGCACTGCTATGCTCTCCCTGAACAGGTAACGCAAGCACATCTGGCAAGATGCGTTTGATGGTGATGCCTTGGCTTGAAAAACGCTGCAATACGGTCTGAATCCAAGCGCGTTCAACAGCGCACACTTGCGCTTTATCCGCTTGTTTACCTAACACGGTAAAGTGAAGGCCATCAACGTCCTGCGCGACTTCATCTTCCACGAGGTACGGTAACATCGCGTCGAACTGACGTGTTGCGCCTGGCGGTATATCCACTTGCGTCAAGACCACATCATTACTCGCCAATAGCGCCACAACTTGGCGCTGACCTGCATAAGAGATCAACTCATCTAAGTGTTCCCATCCGGCGATTTCACCGCTGGCAATCACTTCCTGTTGATCTGTCGACCACACCACCCAAGGAATGGTACTTTGTTGTTCGCTACTCAGCCGAACGGTCAGAAACTCGCTCACTGATCCCTCCAAAACGACGGCGAACTACGGTCACCGTCTCTCTATTTGTACTTTGCAAAAGGCTTCGGATACGTACACGTGATTCATCCACCAACACTTGTGCATCCAATTCAAAAAAGGCGCTATCCACACCCAAATAGCCTTTGGCGTTTTTCTTTACATCTTCACTTAAGCCAGCCATTTCTGACTCTGCTAAAAATTCATCAATGCTATCCCACCCATCAAATGGGCGTTTTTCAATTAGCTGAATCGCATCACTACTGCTTAAGTTTGGTGAGAACATTGCCACCAAAATCGGAGCTTGCTCGACTTCAATCGTATTTACGTTTAAACGCCAGTCATCACTTGGTAATGCACAGACCAGCGGTTCCAATTTTTGGAAAATTTCACCACTCACCTGATAGACAGCCCGTAACTCGGAAGCATCTGCCATCCAGCCATTTGACGCTAAATACGCGGGTTTCATCGCTTCATATGTGCTGTCTTCGACCCCGGTTGTGGAGCGAACGGTGTCATCAGCATCAATGTATTCCCAGGTAGAGTCTGCAATGATTTCTGCCTGATACGACTCCACATCCGATTCTTCCAATAAACGCTGCAATACATTGACTAAATACGGTCTTGCGATTTGCTGTCCCGTCGGTTGCACACGGCTCAATACATTGAGGTTAAAGCACGCTTGTTTATCTCTAATTCGTCCCGCCGCTTGACCATAATCTAGCGGATAGACTTGTTCTTTTATTGCCCACGGCTGACTCATATTGATCGTATCGGTGTCTTTGTAGCTTTGCTCGATACCGACTTTTGCCAACGCCTCTACCCCAAGGCTATACCAATACGCTTGCTGATAGTTAACTTGATTGGCGCCCCGCTGAAACTGCAAAAACAAACGCTCCGACATACTGGCGGCAACTGTCGCCATAATCGCCAGCAACATCAGCACAATAATCAAAGCGACACCGCGCTGACGATTAACCATTATTGCTGCCTCCTGAACTTCCTTCTTTCTGACTCAATGTGCCATCAGGAGTCAGATAAGTGCGGGCAATCTCTCCATAATCTTTTAGAGTAAGGATCACAGAAACCGCTTTCGGTAGCGACTTTTCATCATCCCACTCTTTTTTCCATTGTTTACCATCGTAAAAACGCATATCAAACGATTCGACCTGCGTCAGCAATGGGGTAACGATGCCTTGTTGACCCACTGGCGTGTCAGGGTAGCGCCACCATACTCGTTGTAATGTTTCTTCTTTTAAACGATAGCCAACCTTAGTGACCTCCCCTCGGGGAAACTGCAGTTGAGGGTTGTGCCATCCTAAGCGAGCAAACATTAGCCCTTTAGTATCGGAGTCGAGCAAGTAATCTGACCAAAAAATCAGTTGGCTCGCGGGCTCTTCACCATTTGTCCGCGTTTGGCGCATCGCCATTTGACGAAAGTCATTATCCATCATCACCATGGCGCGCTGAATTTCATTTAAGCGCTGAGTTCGCTCTTGTGATAGTGCATTGCTGCGCTGCACTTGCGATACCACTTGATACGCGGCGACACTTAAACTGGCAAAAATGGCAATCGAGACCAACACTTCAATAAGTGTAAAACCTTTTACCAGTTGGCGCTTACTTGCGCGTGGATTCTTATTGCGCCACATAACTTCGTACCGTCACGACTGGGCTCGCGTTTTTCTCGAGCGCGACGCTCACATCAAATGCTTTCAGCAATGGCTGCGTGGTGGCAACAGGCGTGATTTTCCAGTACCAAGTGCGCCCAGCCAGCTCTTCTGTGCCGTTCTTTACTTTAAGTTCACTGGTACTCAACATCACGTTGGCCATCTGATTATCCACAACCATGGCTGCAAACATTTTTTCTTCTAAATAACTGATCGTATTAATATGCTGGCTCACCGAGCGAATGACGCTGATGGCAGCGGTGGCGAAAATAGCCAGTGCGACCAATACTTCCAGTAGTGTCATGCCTCTCGTCCGGCGATGACTCCAATGTGGGCGAGCTTGCTTAGAATTTCGCATTCTCATCCTCTTTCACTTCTTCGCCCGGCGCTAGTAACAAGATTTGTCCACTTTCTTTGCCGATGACTCGCCAGCCGTCATTAAAGGCGTCACCATTTTGCGGAAAAAAAGACAGAGTAAATGGCGTAACTTCTGCACTGGAAAAGATAAACACTTGCGGTGGCTTAACTTTCTTTTCGTCGTCTTCTTCTTCAGCAAACATGTCTTCATCAAAAAGAGAGCCCGGTTTGAATAGGCGATCATCATTATCCCAAGCACCGCCACCTAGCTCGAGCAGTAGCGTAATGTCATCTTCCAACTTGGTTTTGCTCGGAATCTGCTTTAACTCCAGAGGCTGCCAACCTTCCGCGGTCAAACTCAGTAGAGTGTACGTCGATTTAGCGTCATCCACTCGAACGCCAAAATCTTTACCGCTTAGTACGGCTTCTTCGTTAAGCAGCTGTAAACGCTGAAAAAAGCTTTGAGCATACTGTTTGGAAAGATCTTTTTGGCTGGTCGGTAATGTCGAGATCACGGCCACTGCCGTGAGGGATAGCAAAACCAGCACCAATAGAATTTCTATCAATGTAAAACCGTTGTGTTTTCGCATTTGCTTCATTAGTGCTGGCTTAGGCTCTATTTATTGGAAATCTTGCATGTTCCAGTTGCCAATATCTGCAGCTGGACCTTCTCCACCCTCTTGGCCATCTGCGCCTAGAGTGAAGATGTCAATCGTACCGTTATCACCTGGGCTTAGGTACTGGTACTGGTTACCCCAAGGGTCATTAGGAAGACGTTTGATGTAACCGCCATCACGGTAGTTGCGAGGCTCTGGGTTAGAAGGCTTGCTAACTAATGCTTCCAGGCCTTGGTCTGTCGTTGGGTAAACGCTGTTATCCAACTTGTACATATCTAGGGCATTTTCCAGCGCTACGATGTCCGTAATCGCTTTTTGTTGGTCAGCCTTCTCTTTGTTACCCAATAGGTTTGGAACAACGAAACTTGCCAAAATACCAAGGATAACGACAACAACCATCACTTCTAAAAGTGTGAAACCGTGTTGTTTACTACGTTTAAATTTCATTTTTTTCTCCGAAAGTTAGATTCAAGCCATGCCGTAAGTAGACACGTCTTAATTCGAATTTATCCGCTCATCAAGTTATTCATTTCTAGCATTGGCATCAAGGTCGCCATCACAATGAACAACACTAATCCAGCCATTAAGGCAATTAATGCCGGAGTGAATACGCCTAACGCAATATTGACTGTAGATTCAAAGTTTTGATCTTGGTTATCGGCAGCACGCGTCAACATGCTCTCCAATTCACCACTTTGCTCACCACTGGCGATCATGTGTAGCATCATTGGTGGAAACAGACGAGTTTGATCCAACGCCTTACGCAGGCTGGCACCTTCTCGAACGTTATCCGCAGCAAGCAATACTTGCTGCTTCACATAGCGATTAGACATAACATCTACCGCAACGCGCATGCCTTCTAGAATTGGAATCGCACTGGAAGTACAAATCGAAAGTGTTCGTGCGAATCGTGCGGTATTCAAACCTCGAGAGATTTTGCCTAATAGCGGTAGGCTCAAGATTTTTCTATCCCAAGCTAAGCGAAAGTCTGGTTTTTGCAACGCCAGTTTGAGCCCATAGAAAAACACGACCAGCACGACGAAGATGATAAGCCCCCAATCTTGCACAAACTCACTGGCTGCCAGTAAGAACTGCGTTGACTGAGGTAACTCTTGTCCCATCTGAATGATTGGCTCAATGATTTTGGGTACCACTGTCGCTAATAAGAAAGAAACAATAACAACCGCAAACACCACTAAAACCACCGGGTAGATCATGGCTTGAAGCAGTTTGGAACGCATCTTCTGACGGTTTTCGACGTAGTCCGCCAAACGCTCTAATACCGTATCAAGATGGCCTGACTTTTCACCCGCCGCAACCATGGAGCGATAGAGCTCATCAAACACGTGTGGGTAATCAGCAAAGCTGTCGGCGAGCGGATAACCCTCGGTTACTTTCGAGCGAACCGCAGCCAGCATAGAACGAATTCTCGGCTTTTCAGCCTGCTCAGAGACCGCGCGCAAACATTCTTCCAGAGGCATACCTGATTGGACTAACGTGGACAATTGACGTGTGATTAGTGCCAGCTCAGATGTTGAGATGCCGCGCTTAAAGCTGACTGAGCCTGAAGACTTAGCCGATTTAGCTTTCGTCTCGACCACTTCAATCGGGATCATCCCTTGCTCTTTGAGTCGCTGGCGCACTTGTCGGGCGTTGTCCCCTTCTATCGTGCCTTTTTTATGCTTGCCTTTTGCATCTAGCGCTTTGTACTCAAATGCCGCCATTAGGTTTCCTTCGTCACTCGCATCACTTCTTCAAGTGACGTAATACCACGACGTACTTTGCTTAGACCATCACTGCGAATACTTGGCGTATGGGCGCGAACGGCTCTCTCAATTTCTTGCTCACCAGACTCTCGGTGAATCAATTCTTGCACTTGCTCATCGACCATAATGAGCTCGTGGATACCTGTTCGACCTCGGTAGCCTTTTTGGTTACACGCTTCACAGCCTTTAGCACGGTGTAGCTCTAGTGGTTCATGCGCTTCCATACCAAACAGTTTCTTCTGTTCAGCATCGGCTTCATACGGTTCTTTACAACTTGGGCAAAGCGTACGAACCAAGCGCTGTGCTAACACACCCAATAACGATGAAGAAATAAGGAATGGTTCAATGCCCATATCGCGTAGACGCGTGATCGCACCAACAGCGGTGTTGGTGTGAAGGGTCGACATTACTAAGTGACCCGTTAAGGACGCTTGCACTGCAATTTGTGCGGTTTCTAAGTCACGGATCTCACCGACCATCACCACGTCAGGGTCCTGACGCAGAATAGCACGCAAGCCACGCGCAAAAGTCATGTCGACCTTCGGGTTCACCTGAGTCTGACCGATGCCATCAATGTCAAATTCGATCGGGTCTTCAACCGTTAAGATATTGCGTTCGTTACTGTTGATCTCTTGCAAGCCAGCGTACAAAGTCGTCGACTTACCAGAACCCGTCGGGCCGGTGACCAAGATGATACCGTGAGGACGCTGAATAAGATGACGGAAATTGTCGTGCACGGAAGGCGTCATACCTAAGCTATGCAAATCGAGACGCGTCGCGTTTTTATCCAACAGACGCATAACTACTCGCTCACCATGTGACGACGGCATTGTAGAAACACGCACATCAACCGCACGACCACCAATACGCAGCGAGATACGACCATCTTGAGGTACACGCTTTTCTGCAATATCCAGCTTCGCCATGACCTTCACTCGCGACACTAACAGTGGTGCAAGCTTACGACTTGGGGTGAGCACTTCACGCAATACGCCATCGACACGGAAACGAATCGAAAGGGTTTTCTCGAAAGTTTCGATATGAATATCCGACGCCCCTTCTTTAATTGCTTCACCCAACATCGCATTGATCAACTTAATGATTGGTGCATCGTCTTCTGACTCTAGCAAGTCTTCATCATGCGGCAGCTCTTCAGCCAATGAGAAAAAGTCGTCGCTATCGGCACCGATGTCTTCCATCAATTGACGCGCTTCAGACGAGTCACGCTGATAAGCTTCAGTTAACTTTTTATCGAAGGCTTCTTTATCGATAGGTTGCGGCACGAAGCTTTTCTTCAGCACACGACGGACTTCGACCAGAGCCGCTGGGTTGAGCGGCTCGACATAGTAAAGAATGGGCGGACGCTCAGGATGCTCTGTCTCCAGCACCAGTTTAAAGCGATTGGCAAAACTGAATGGCAGACGACGCATACTTGGCGCTGTGTCTAACATATCAACCATTAGTTATTTTCCATTTGATCAATAAACGCTTGTATCTCAGTTGGGTGCTGACGCTCCTGGCCAAAGGCTGGCATGACTGGGATCTTCTCGTCAGCCATCAACTTCAATCCTTGATCCGCTTTGTAGAGCTGTTCTGCGCGAATAAAGTTGTATTTGCGCTGTGTAATGCCGTCTGCAGTCATACCATCACGAATAATCGTCGGCTTGATGAACACCATCAAGTTACGCTTTTCTGTTTGCGTGCTGGTTGATTTGAACAAATGACCAAGCACTGGGATGTCACCCAGTAGCGGTACTTTTGACTCACTTTCAAGTGCACGTTCATCAACCAAACCACCAAGAACCAGCATCTGACCATCTTGGATCATGACTGAGGTATTTAGCTGACGCTTAGCAAATCGAACGTCAACCGCACCGTTTGCACCCAACACATTGGACACTTCTTGCTCGATATTTAACTGAACAGAGTCACCTTCGTTAATTTGTGGCACAACCTTAAGCTTGATGCCCACTTCTTTACGATCAACCGTTTGGAATGGATTGTCGTTGTTTGAGCCAGCCGTAGAGCCTGTGATAACAGGCACTTCTTCACCAACAATAAATGATGCTTCACCATTATCCATTACAGTGATACTTGGAGAAGATAGAATGTTTGAGTTGGAGTCGGTCGCTACCGCGCTGACCAAAGCAGTCCAGTCACCCATCACGATGCTCATCGCAGCACCGTTAACACCGCTCAGTGCCGATGCAAGAGTAGAATAGTCACCAGATTCAGTAACATCATATGGCGTTCGTTCGCCATTCGCATTTGTGTAGTATTCAGTTCGAGTTTGATCTTTTGCTTCTTCTAGACCAACCATCACCTGACCAATCGGTGCACCAGAGTTACCGTACTGAATCACCGCACCGGTTTCCAGTGAGCCCCACTGAACACCTAAGTTAATGCCGTCACCTTCTGACATTTCAACGATCAGCGCCTCAATCAAGACTTGAGCACGACGAATATCAAGCTGAGCAATAACATCTTGTAGCGCATTCATGATATCTGGTGGAGCCGTTAATACTAAGGCGTTGGTCGCTGCGTGCGCAGCAATCACCACTTCACCACGCTGGGCACCTGACGCTTTCTGGCCGACTTGCTTTTCAGCTTGTAGGTTATCGGAGACACCTTTTAGTACATCCACCAAATCTTCAGCTTTCGCGTTCTTCAGGTAAACCACGCGGTTGTTACCTTTGGTCGCCATTTCAACGTCAAGTTGACGAATCAATCGCTTCAGACGCGCACGTACTTTAGGATCGCCAGAAATCAAAATCGCGTTGGTGCGTTCATCGGCAACAATTTTAGGCTCAAGGAACTCAGGCGTGCTCTTCTGATTGGTGCTTTTATTCAGTGCTTCAACAATACGCACCATTTCGGCAGCAGAAGCATTGCGCAGTTCCACCAGCTCAATTTCTTTATCACCCGCTTGGTCAACACGCTTAATAATTTCTGCTAAGCGATTTACGACCGCCGCACGACCTGTGATTAAGATGATGTTCGCAGGATCGTAGTGAACTACGTTACCAGCACCAGCATTATCAATCAGTTGACGAAGTAGAGGAGACAACTCACGAACCGACACATTACGCACCGCAACAACTCGAGTGATAACGCTGTCGCCTTGCGCGCTGCCATCACCTAATACAGGGATTGCTGACGTTTTTGAGTCTTTCGCTTTGATAACCTTAAGTACACCGTTGTCCATTTCTACGACGGCGTAGCCGTATACTTCGAGTACGTTAAGGAAAAAGCTGTAGTATTGCTCTTCGTTAAGCACATCATAGCTGCGGACATCGATTTTACCGCGCACTGAAGGGTCAACAATGATGGTCTTTTCGAGATTACGACCCACTATGTTGATGAATTCTTGAATATCAGTGCCTTTAAAGCTGGCACTAAATTCGTTTGCTATTGCACCTGGGACGCAGAGTAAACTTCCTGCTAGTAGCCAAGCACTTTTGCTGAACCAATGTTTCACGTATGTCTCCCTGAACTTACGCCGGTTGCCTAAGTCTTACAATTGGATATAGATATCGTACTGTTGGCCGTCGCGCTCAACAGTTAAATTTAATTCTTGCGGATCGCTCATCACTTGCATCAGTTGTACTGAAGAAGACGGGTCACTTAAATCGATCCCATTAAGCTGCACCGCAATATCACCAGGTTCTAGACCCACATCATTAAACAGCGCGGCATCACGACCAGGTGACACTCGATAACCAACAATGCCCCCGTCTCTTTTGACGGGTGAAATGGTGATGTATTTGAAAACGCTTTGTGGATCTTTCGCAATTTCCTCTCGGATTTGCTCTAATTTTTCTCCAACGTCAGACGCTGATTCTGCTCGTTGAGATTGGGCTCTGGCTATCTGCGGCGATTCAGATAGCTTCTTATATTCTATACCCTGCATCATTAAGGTCTCGTCTCGACCTTGGTTATCAATGATGACGCGATCCACTAATACGGCTTTTAGTGTCGCACGCGTACCTTCAATTTCTTCACCTAAACCATACGTTGCTTGCTTGCCACGGTTGGCAATGACAGCAAGGCTGGTATTCGCATCACTGCTTGCAACCGCGCCAACCAGTGTAAGGTTAAGGCGCGTCTTAGGGGCGTCTTTAACAACAGGTTGTTCTACAACTGCAGGCTTTTGTTCAGTGAATTTACCGAATAGGTTGGCATTCTGAAGGGCATTAAAATCTATCGCGTCGCCTTTATTGCTCGCAACAACGCTGCTCGTCGATGGACGCCATTGCGGCACTTCCGACGATTGAGGTATGGCTAACCATACAATTTTGCCAAGTATCCATCCGGTTATTGCAATAAACAGACAGGTGAGCAACAAGCTAAGTTTGGCTTGAATTGTATAATTATTGGACTTGATCTGAGCCAGTAGCGGTCTGCTTGATAATCCTGCACTTAGCTCTAAACGTTTCACTGAATGGATTCCTTTATTCTAACGTTCGTCATTTAAGCTATAACAATAGCTATCGACTTTAAATTGCTAAATTTGCAATAAAATTATTACTCAACAAAGAGCAGTGAACTATATCACAAGTTGTCTTTCATACCTTTTTCTTATGCAGTTTTTGCCAACTCCCTTGAAAAAAATACGCCTTGACTCCATCTGTAGGTGAATAATCCATCACTCATTGCCATATTCGGGCAGTGATTAGATAGCGTAGTGTTCTATGAGTTCCCTAAATGAAGCCGTTAGGCTAGATAAATGGCTATGGGCCGCAAGATTTTATAAAACCCGCTCTATCGCTCGTAACATGGTCGATGGTGGTAAAGTCCACTATAATGGCCAACGAAGCAAACCGAGTAAAATCGTTGAAGTGGGCGCCGAAGTAAGACTTCGTCAAGGCAACGAAGAAAAAACGGTGATCATCGAAAAAATTTCTGATCAACGCCGAGGCGCTCCCATCGCACAGACCTTGTATCGCGAAACTAATGAAAGTATAGCGAAACGTGAGGAACACGCGACTCAACGTAAGCTTAATGCCCACAACCCAAGTCCAGAACGCCGCCCAGATAAAAAGCAGCGCAGAGACATCATTAAGTTCAAACACCAATAAAAGCCGGAATTACCAACGAGGAAAGCACTCCATGGCAAATAATGTTTTAAACCGCTACCTATTCGAAGATCTTTCAGTACGTGGCGAGTTGGTACAATTGGATGAAGCGTACCAACGTGTTATCTCCAGCAAGGAATATCCGGCAGCAATAGAGAAACTGCTGGGTGAGCTACTCGTTTCAACCACTCTTTTAACTGCCACTCTTAAGTTCGAAGGCTCAATCACCATTCAGCTACAAGGCGACGGCCCTGTATCTCTTGCCGTTATCAACGGTGACCACAAGCAACGCGTTCGTGGCGTGGCTCGCTGGGAAGGCGATATTGCCGATGATGCAAGCCTCCACGATCTCATGGGCAAAGGTTACCTCGTTATCACTATCGAACCGAAAAACGGTGAGCGTTACCAAGGTGTCGTTGGATTAGAAGGTGATACTCTAGCCGACGTACTAGAAGGCTACTTCGCAAACTCAGAGCAGCTAAAAACGCGCCTATGGATACGCACGGGCGAGCACGAAGGTAAAGCCCACGCAGCAGGCATGTTGATTCAAGTAATCCCTGATGGCACTGGTTCACCAGATGATTTCGAGCATCTAGAGCAACTGACTGACACGGTAAAAGATGAAGAGCTATTTGGTCTAGAAGCTAACGAACTACTCTACCGCCTATATAACCAAGACAAAGTGCGCCTTTACGAACCGCAACCTGTCGAATTCCATTGTGGCTGTTCTCGTGATCGTAGTGGTGCCGCTATCATCACCGTTGAGAAAGCTGAAATTTATGACATTTTGGCTGAAGTAGGATCCGTTTCTTTACATTGTGATTACTGTGGCACGACCTATACGTTCGACGAAGCGGAAGTCACCGAGCTGTATGCACAAGCTTCTGCGGACAAGAAAACCCTGCATTAATTTACATAGCTTATCAAGCACGTAATTTACCCTACAAAATGCCAGCTTAATGCTGGCATTTTTGTGATCAACCCCTCGTAATACCTCGCTTCAAGCGTAATAAAACAACTGCTTAATTTTAAACAATTAATAATGATTTTGCCCTAGCGCAAAGGATTGCGTGCACGATAAACTATTCCCACCAATATGTGACGGGTTACCTAAAACCTTATTGAAATCATGGATAAATTTTGAGCTATCTCCCTGTTTTCTCCCCGCCCCGTTGCTAGCATGGTGAGCAGATTAAAATTAAAACATTCTTACAAAATCCCTACAAAAATCCTTATAAGGAGCACCTATGACCGTTATGGAACATACTAAGGCTGCAACACTTGATCTAACCAAGCACGGACTGCATAACGTTAAAGAGGTTATTCGCAACCCTAGCTACGAAATGTTGTTTGAGGAAGAAACGCGTGAAGACCTAACTGGTTATGAGCGTGGCGTGGTTACTGAACTAGGTGCGGTTGCCGTTGACACTGGCATCTTTACTGGTCGCTCACCAAAAGATAAATACATCGTCAAAGACGCTACGACAGAAGAGCATATGTGGTGGACGTCTGATCAAGTAAAAAATGACAACAAACCAATCACTCCAGAAGTGTGGGACGAGCTGAAAGAACTGGTCACAAACCAGCTTTCTAACAAGCGCTTGTTTGTTGTTGACGGTTACTGTGGTGCAAACCCAGATACGCGTTTGAGCATTCGTGTTATCACGGAAGTCGCATGGCAAGCGCACTTCGTTAAAAACATGTTTATCCGCCCAACGGAAGAAGAATTGACAACATTTGAACCAGACTTCGTGGTAATGAATGGCGCAAAATGCACTAACCCAAAATGGGAAGAGCAAGGTCTGAACTCAGAAAACTTCACCGTATTTAACCTAACCGAGCGCATGCAACTTATCGGTGGTACTTGGTACGGCGGTGAGATGAAGAAAGGCATGTTCGCAATGATGAACTACTTCCTTCCTCTAAAAGACATCGCATCCATGCACTGTAGCGCTAACATGGGCAAAGATGGCGACGTAGCGGTATTCTTTGGTCTCTCTGGTACCGGTAAAACCACACTATCAACTGACCCTAAACGTGCGCTAATTGGTGATGATGAGCACGGTTGGGATGATGACGGCGTTTTCAACTTCGAAGGCGGCTGTTACGCGAAAACCATCAAGCTATCGAAAGAAGCGGAGCCGGACATCTACAACGCAATTCGCCGTGATGCACTGCTAGAAAACGTAACGGTACGTAGCGATGGTTCTATCGACTTTGATGATGGTTCGAAAACAGAAAACACTCGTGTTTCTTACCCTATCTACCATATCGACAACATCGTTAAGCCAGTATCAAAAGGCGGTCACGCGAATAAAGTGATCTTCCTATCAGCGGACGCATTTGGTGTGCTACCTCCAGTGTCTAAATTGACACCTGAGCAAACTAAGTACCACTTCCTATCTGGCTTTACTGCAAAACTGGCAGGAACAGAGCGTGGTATTACTGAGCCTACACCAACCTTCTCTGCATGTTTTGGCGCAGCGTTTCTAACGCTTCACCCAACTAAATACGCAGAAGTGCTGGTTAAACGTATGGAAGCAGCAGGCGCTGAGGCTTACCTGGTGAACACAGGTTGGAACGGCACTGGCAAACGTATCTCGATTCAAGATACGCGCGGAATTATTGATGCGATTCTTGATGGTTCGATTGAAGATGCACCAACTAAGCACATTCCTATCTTCAACCTTGAAGTACCGACTTCACTACCAGGTGTGGATCCAAGCATTCTAGACCCTCGTGACACGTACGTTGATCCACTTCAGTGGGAAAGCAAAGCGAAAGACTTGGCTGAACGCTTTATCAATAACTTTGATAAATACACGGACAATGCGGAAGGTAAATCTCTGGTTGCCGCTGGCCCTCAGATTGATTAAGTCGAGTAACAACGACGTCGCGTAAACCACAGTGGTAAGTGGTCAGCCACTTATCACTTTTACGTAGACCAAGTTACAAAAAAACCGCTTCAAGCCCCTCTTTTGAGGGGCTTTTTATTGAATACCGCAGAATATTGATACAAGCTAAAGCCTATCTAGTTTTATTTAATAGCAAACGTAGGTTCTAGCAGGGATGAAAACAGCGCGTCGAGTTCTAATTCTGTTACTGGTTATCTTAGTTGCCATTCCGGCCACTATGATTGCGCTGTTAACAACATCTTACGCCGATGCAACTTGGCGTCTGCTATCAAACAGCCTCTCCCTGCCCTTTAAAGCAGAAAGCGTGCGTTACGATTTTCCCTACCACTTAACTTTACAGGGTGTGAACACAAACGTAGACGACGGCTCTTACATCGAGCAAGTCGATTTATGGATGAATCCCGATGTTTATCGCGATGGTAAATGGATCGTTGATAGCTTATTGATTGATGGACTTAATTTGCAGTATGGCGCGCCAAAGCTCCCGCCTTTAGATAACGTTTTGTTCCATCAAATCGCGCTCAAAAATATTGATTACGCCGACGAGCAGTTTTCTGGTAATGGCATTGACCTTCAAATTCAATCACCACAATGGAATGGCCAGTTAATACCATATGGCGAGGTTCAACTTGCAGCCGACCAGATCTATTGGAATGGCGAAGCCTTTAATCAGGTCTTGGTCGACATGGACTACAAACCGCAAGACAGTACGCTCTATGGCACTTCATTTAACTGGCGTAACAGTCAAATTTCAGGGCAAGGCGAGCAGTATCCACAAGGCTGGTCTTTAGTGAATGTGACCATCAATAAGTTGCAACTCAATCATATCCAGCTCCAATCACTGCTTGCTAAGCCTTGGCAAGCAATACCATTCAAGATTAATCACATTAATAGCTTAGACTTACTGAACGCCGATATTGAATGGGGCGATTGGCACTGGCAAAACTTAGAGCTCTCCGTAGAAAACGCCACACTGCCACTGTCTCTCTGGGAGACAACGGCTCAAGTTTCATTGCAGGCGGATAGCGTCCGATTCCAACAGCAAACCGCAATAGAGCCACGTTTAAGTGCTGTTATCAAGCCTGAAAAAATCCAACTCAACGAGCTCAGCTTAGATTGGCAGCAAGGTCGAGTGCAGGTCTCTGGGGTGTTCACTCCAACGCAATGGCAACTCGAAGAAGCCTCCATTCAAGGCCTCAAGTGGGCAATACAACCTGAAGATAACCAAAACTGGTGGCACGCCGCCATCAGTAAGTTAGATCATGTCACAATCCAACGACTCGACATTGAGCGCAGCCAAATCATTCAGCTATCTCACGAACCTTATTGGCAGTTCTCCGGTTTAAACATCGAAGGGCAGCAGCTTGATCTTAAACAGGTCAATCAACGTTGGGGCCTTTGGCATGGCGATCTGGAAGCTAGCGTTGTAAACGCCAGTTATAACCAAGTGCTCACGTCTCATGCTGCACTTGCCATGCAAAGTGAGAATGGCTTTTGGAAACTGACACGCCTTTTTGCACCACTCGAGCAAGGCTACGTAGAAGGCATCGGACAGATAGACCTAAGTACTCCGAGCCAGCCTTGGGCACTCAACCTCAATGCCGATGGCATTCCCTTATCACTCTTCCACGATTATTTACCCAACACACTGGCCATTGATGGTTTTTCCGATCTCAGCCTCGATCTACAAGGGTTATCAGGTGATCGCAACATGCTGGCCTACAGCTTATCTGGTGAAGTGGAAGCCAACCTACGAGATACCCGTTTAAAATCCCAAGCGGATCATTCGCTCAAAGCCATTACCTTAAGTCCGCTGCGTTTAACCGCGCAACGAGGGGAGGTCGCCATAGAACCAGTCACCATTTCTGGGAAAGCCATGATTGGTAAGGTTTGGGGCGAGTTTGATATGGCCAACAACCCGCTAAGTGGCATTGCTTATCAATGGAAAGAGTCGTGCGGGAGCGTTGAAGGCGATCTACTCAGTGGCGAAACCCATCATAACGAGTGTTTAAAAGCACCAGCACCAAAAGAACCGGCTGATGTTGAAAGCACTCCACAAACAAGTGAATCAGCCATGGAGCTGCCAACTGCGATTGATAACATCAAGGTGGAGATTCAAGAGGAAGAATTTTCCGAAGAAATTGTCGAAGAAGACGAAGCATCTGTCACTGATCCCACCGCAGAGGAACAAATCCTCCCACCGACAGAGCAAGAAAACGAAACGAATAAGCGCCCTACAGATCAGTAAGGCGCCCTCTCAATTAACAGCTGAGTAATTGCGAATAGTTCGGTATCAGCATATAGGTACCAACAAAATCTACGGCTGGCGTGTCGCCACTATAAATCACCACGTGAATGACGATGCGTGCTTTACGCCCTGACTCCAATCGATCTAGGTCACCACTGATCCCATCTAACGAAGTACTTGCCACGGGGTTTTGTTCGACTGGTTGACGATAACGAATCGAGCTGTCGGCCAACACAATATCACCATGCAAACCGCGCTCTTTAAGCAGCAGCCACGTCATACCCCACCCCGTCAAGGTAGCTAAAGTAAAAGCCGACCCCGCAAACATGGTGTTATGCGGATTAAGGTTTGGATTAAGTTGCGCGCAGCATTCAAACTGGTAACCCGTGTACTGGTTAATTTTTATCCCCATTTTGTCACTAATTGGGATCTGTTGCTCCCAGCGCTGCTGAAGTTCAGTGCACCATTCTGGGCGACGCAACACATTCGCCATCGGATCCAATGGTTTCACCATTTGCTGGTGACGCACAGGACCGCGCTCGTCGGTCAGTTCACCGCGACGCTCAAAGCCATTTTTCTCGTAAAAGGCGATGGCATCTTCACGGGCATTACACACCAAGCGCTTCGCCCCTTCTTGGCGTGCTAACGACTCTAGCGCGACCAGAACCAGCGAGCCCATACCTTTACTGCGGCGATTATTTTTAACCGCCATATAGCGGATTTGGCCATCATTATCCGGCGTAATGTATAAACGACCGATCGCCATAGGACGACCTCGGCCATCAACAATCATACGGTGATGGCTCATTTCATCGTATTCATCGCGTTCAGAGCCAATTGGCATACGCCATGGCTCACGAAGCAGTTGCCAGCGAAACTGATAATACTTGTTTATCTGATTATCGGTTTTGGGAGTAATGAGTTTGAACATATCAATCCTTTGAAAGCACAACACTAATAAATGTCGGGAAAATCACTCCAAGCCAATTCCATGAGCTTGGAGTTAAAGCTTAGACCATGGCGCTTGTGTTACCAGACTAGACCTGCAACCAAAACGTCACCGGACCGTCATTCACTAAGGACACTTTCATATCGGCAGCGAAGCGGCCACGCTGTGTGGGTAAAACTTGTTCACACAAATCAGAAAAGTAATCATACAAGCGCTCAGCATCAGCAGGATGCGCACCGCGAGAAAAGCCAGCACGAGTGCCTTTTTTTGTATCCGCAGGTAACGTAAATTGAGAAACCACCAGCACTTTGCCTTCTACCTGTTTGACATTCAGGTTCATCTTACCTTCATCATCTTCGAACACGCGGTAGGTCGTAACACGCTCCATCAAGCGTTTTGCTTTGGCCTCATCGTCGTCTTTCTCTACTCCTAATAAGACCAGCAGACCACGATCAATTTCCCCTACGACTTCACCATCCACACGGACGGCAGCTTCACTGACTCGTTGAATTAGCGCTATCACTACTCTCGCTTCCTTCATCTGTTAACTGAGATTCAGCGGTCGAGTGTATCATGTCTAAATCTTCACTCCAGTGCTCTCGCTCACCAAGCGCAGCTGTGACTTCCGCACCCAATAACACGATCATCCAGCATAAATACACCCAAACAAACAAGATAGGAATCGCGGCTAACGCGCCGTAAATGAGCTGATAAGAGGGGAACTGCGTGATGTAGAGTGCAAAGCCCTTTTTACTTAATTCGAACAGTATCGCAGCGACTGCTGCCCCCATCGCGCCATGAGCCAGGTGCACTTTTTTATTCGGCACCAGAATATATAAGCCAAGGAAAGCGAAAAAAGACAACAACAGCGGTAACCAACGTAAAAACAGATTGAACGCACCAGATAATGTCTCGTTCTCTAAAATTTGCAGTGAGGTCACGTACGATGTAGCCGCGATACTCGCACCGACCATGATCGGCCCTAACGTGAGTACCATCCAATACATAGAGAATGAAAATACTAAACGGCGCTTATCTTTAACTCGCCAAATGTAGTTTAAGTTCTTATCAATGTTCGAAATCAGCATGACTGCAGCAATGAATAAAAACCCACCGCCAACCGCGCTCATTTTGCCCGTATTCGCCACAAATTCCTGCAATGCCGTATGTACAGCTTCTCCAGAAGCTGGCACAAAATTCTCAATAATGTAGCCTTGCAGCACCTCACCAACGTTCGCAAAAACGGGAAATTTCGACAATATTGATAACAATACTGTCAGCATTGGCACGATGGATAACAAGGTAATGTAGGCAAGATAGCCCGCGTTCACATTGACGCGATCATGCGTTAATCGCTTAAGAAGATACTTAAAAAACGCGACGCAACTTGGCAGTAGATTGATTAATCTTGCCTTGTAACTCTCTGATAACTGGTTCATAGTTCATCCCATAATTAGCGTCGAGGACATAAGAATGCCTTATTTATTAGCAATTGTACTATCAATTTTCACTTTAACAGGGTGTCAATCTGCTTATTACTCAGCGATGGAGCAAGTTGGGTACCATAAACGAGATATTATGGTCGACCGCGTTGAAGATGCCAAAGAATCTCAACAAGATGCACAAGAAGAATTCACCAGTGCACTCGAGGCCTTATCTGCGATCACTAATTTTGATGGTGGTGAGCTAGAAAGTGTCTACAACAAAATCAATGACAAGTACGAAGACAGCGAAAAAGCGGCGCAAGACGTTCGTGACCGCATTGCTGCGATTGAAGACGTTTCCGGCGCACTGTTTGATGAATGGCAAGACGAACTAGAGCTGTACTCGAGCGCGAAATTGCGCCGTTCAAGCGAACAAAAGCTACGTGAAACCAAAGCTTCGTACAAAACCATGCTTAGCGCAATGAAGCGTGCAGAGAAAAAGATGACGCCTGTACTAAATACACTGCGCGACAACACGTTGTACTTGAAACACAACCTTAACGCGAGTGCGATTGGCTCTCTACAAGGTGAGTTTTCTAGTCTAGAGAAAGACATTCAGTTTGCAATCAAACAGATGAACGAAGCGATTGCAGAGTCTGATAAGTTCCTGCAAAAGCTCAATCAAAAGTAAATGATTCAAACCTCCTCCTAGCGAGGAGGTTTTAGTCTGTGACCTCACCAACTAAACCGATGACTCTTCGAACAAAGCCTACTCGTTCTAGCACACTGCCCCATGGCACTTCTACCACTTCGTAACCCAACTCAGCATAGATATCCACTAAGGACTGATGAATCTCCAATGCTTCTTCAAAGCTGTGTGGACGCACTTCATCTTGCACGTAAATGGATGCTTCAGGTCGACAAGTAAACACCTGACTATGGTACCCAGCACTTTCAGTTAAGAAAGCTTGGTCAACCTTACAACCGCCCACTTGTAAGTAAGCAATGATGTCTGGGATGGCGCGATCAACAAACGCAACGTCATGACAACGCGCATCACTCTTTTGCTTGCTCATCAAGTTGAGACACAATTGAGCAAACTTAGGCAGGTTCGTCCACGGCAAGATACCGTCGTCTAACTGGTTTTGCTGTTCAATTAGCGTACGAGAGCTCTCTACAAACGTCGCATACCCTTGCCGCTCTAATGCATTCAGTAGGGTGGTTTTCCCCGCACCAGGGCCACCAGTAATCACGATTGGCTTCATGCTGATATTTTCATTCTCTAGATACAAAAAACCCTGAGCATAACTCAGGGCTTCTTCTTAATTGAATCGCTTAACGAAAGTTATTTCGCGCCACGAGAAGCACGTTTACGATCGCTTTCCGTTAGGAATTTCTTACGGATACGGATGCTTTCAGGTGTTACTTCTACTAGCTCGTCGTCATCGATGAACTCAAGCGCTTGCTCTAGCGTCATGATGATTGGCGGAGTTAGAACCTGTGCGTCATCTGTACCAGATGCACGAACGTTGGTTAGCTGCTTACCTTTCAGTGCGTTTACTGTTAGGTCGTTGTCGCGGCTGTGAATACCGATAACCATGCCTTCGTAAACTTCCACACCGTGACCGATAAATAGACGACCACGTTCTTGAAGGTTGAACAGTGCGTTAGTTAGCGCTTTACCCGCAGCGTTAGCAATCAGAACACCGTTGATACGCTGACCGATGTTACCGCCTTTGTGTGGGCCGTAGTGGTCAAACGTATGGTATAGAAGACCAGAACCAGAAGTCAGTGTCATGAATTCCGTTTGGAAGCCGATCAGACCACGAGATGGCATGATGAAGTCCATACGTACACGGCCTTTACCGTCTGGAGCCATATCTTTCAGCTCACCTTTACGTAGGCCGATATTCTCCATGATACCGCCTTGGTGCTCTTCCATTACGTCGATAGTTACCGTTTCAAACGGTTCCATTAGCTGACCATCTTCTTCTTTGATGATTACTTCTGGACGAGATACGGCAAGCTCGAAGCCTTCACGACGCATGTTTTCGATCAGGATAGACAGGTGAAGCTCACCACGGCCTGATACGCGGAATTTGTCTGGATCGTCTGTTTGTTCAACGCGCAGTGCAACGTTGTGTACCAGTTCCTTCTCTAGACGCTCAAGGATGTTACGTGAAGTGACGAACTTACCTTCTTTACCAGCGAATGGAGACGTGTTTACTTGGAACGTCATGGTTACTGTTGGTTCATCAACAGACAGTGCTGGTAGTGCTTCTACTGCGTTTTGTGCACAGATAGTGTCAGAGATTTTAAGCTCGCCAAGACCAGTGATTGCAATGATATCACCCGCGTTAGCTTGCTCAACTTCGTGACGCTCTAGGCCTAGGTAGCCCATTACTGTGCCCACTTTACCGTTGCGAGTTTTGCCGTCTGCACCAACAACCGTTACTTGCTGGTTTGGCTTAACGCTACCACGAGTTACACGGCCAACGCCGATAACGCCAACGTAAGAGCTGTAATCCAACTGAGAGATTTGCATCTGTAGTGGACCATCTAGGTCAACTTCTGGTGCAGCTACTTCGCCAACGATAGTTTCGAATAGCGGTTCCATGTTCTCGCCAGTTTCGCCTTCTTCTAGAGAAGCCCAACCGTTAAGAGCAGAAGCGTAAACCACTTTAAAATCTAACTGTTCGTCAGAAGCACCTAGGTTGTCGAATAGGTCGAACACTTGGTCCATAACCCAATCAGGACGTGCGCCAGGGCGGTCAATCTTGTTGATAACAACGATTGGTTTTAGACCATGAGCAAACGCTTTTTGTGTTACGAAACGCGTTTGAGGCATTGGACCATCAACCGCGTCAACGATAAGTAGTACAGAGTCTACCATCGACATGATACGTTCAACTTCGCCACCGAAGTCCGCGTGTCCCGGAGTATCTACGATGTTGATACGGTAATCGTTCCAGTCGATTGCTGTGTTTTTAGCAAGAATGGTAATACCGCGCTCTTTCTCGATGTCGTTCGAGTCCATGACTCGCTCTTCAGCTTCACCGCGAGACTCAAGCGTGCCTGATTGTTGTAGCAGCTTGTCAACCAACGTGGTTTTACCGTGGTCAACGTGCGCGATGATCGCGATATTTCTTAATTTATCAATCTGTGGAGTAGCCATGGATATTGATTCACTTAGATAGATGAAATGCCCCCACGCTGAGAACGGGTGCTCTCTGGCGACATTTGCTGATTAAAAAAACGGCCATAATGTACCAGATTTTAGCAAAAAGCCTAGAAATATGTGATCTACTCCCGAGCATTTCTGCGATTTTTACGCTTAATGCCCATTTTCTTCCTCAGAACGAATTGATTAAACGCAACTTTATTCCAATCGATGCATAATTCAAATTGACTCTTGCTCAAAAACTGGGCTGAATAAGCAATGCGCCTGTCACATTATGGTGCAATAATGATTTTCCGCACCACAATGGTGCGAGTAAAGATCATTTTGGTGCAATCATCTGCACCAAGCTAGCGCCAAAAAACACAATTGCTTGAAATTAATGGAATATTTTTTTTGGCACGGTTTTGGCTTTAGTTAAAACAGCATCGATTAATGAAAAGTCAAATTGATTAATCAATGCCAGGTTTCATGAATAATTCATAAATCGAGCTTTTACCGCTTATTAACACTGGAGGTTATCCAAGATGTCAGTAGAAAACGTTCTATCGCTGATCCAAGAAAACGAAGTTAAGTTTGTTGACCTACGCTTCACTGATACAAAAGGTAAAGAGCAGCACATTTCGATCCCTGCTCACCAAATCGACGCAGACTTCTTCGAAGAAGGTAAAATGTTCGATGGTTCATCAGTTGCTGGCTGGAAAGGTATCAACGAATCAGACATGGTAATGATGCCTGACGCATCTTCTGCTGTGCTTGACCCATTCACGGAAGACGCAACACTAAACATCCGTTGTGACATCTTAGAGCCGGCAACAATGCAAGGCTACGACCGTGACCCACGCTCTATCGCAAAACGCGCTGAAGACTTCATGCGCTCTACTGGCGTTGCAGATACTGTACTTATCGGTCCTGAGCCAGAATTCTTCCTATTTGACGACGTGAAGTTCGCGACTGACATGTCAGGCTCTTTCTTCAAGATCGATGACGTAGAAGCAGCATGGAACACAGGTTCTGATTACGAAGAAGGTAACAAAGGTCACCGTCCAGGCGTTAAAGGTGGTTACTTCCCTGTAGCTCCAGTGGATTCATCTCAAGATATCCGTTCTGCTATGTGTCTAGTAATGGAAGAGATGGGTCTTGTTGTTGAAGCACACCACCACGAAGTGGCAACAGCGGGTCAAAACGAAATCGCAACTCGTTTCAACACGCTAACAACCAAAGCTGACGAAATCCAAATCTACAAGTACGTTGTACACAACGTTGCTCACGCGTTTGGTAAAACGGCAACATTCATGCCTAAACCACTTGTTGGTGACAACGGTAGCGGTATGCACGTTCACCAATCTCTAGCGAAAGATGGTGTAAACCTATTTGCTGGTGACAAGTACGGCGGTCTATCTGAAATGGCGCTTTACTACATTGGCGGTATCATCAAACACGCTCGTGCAATCAACGCATTTGCTAACCCATCAACAAACTCGTACAAACGTCTTGTACCAGGCTTCGAAGCGCCAGTTATGCTTGCTTACTCTGCACGCAACCGCTCTGCTTCAATCCGTATTCCAGTGGTACCAAGCCCTAAAGCACGTCGTATCGAAGTTCGCTTTGGTGACCCAGCGGCTAACCCATACCTATGCTTTGCATCAATGCTAATGGCTGGTCTTGACGGTATTAAGAACAAGATCCACCCAGGCGAAGCAATGGATAAAGACCTTTACGATCTACCAGCAGAAGAAGCAGCAGAAATCCCAACGGTTGCATACTCACTGAAAGACGCACTAGCAGAGCTAGATGCTGACCGTGAATTCCTAACAGCAGGTGGTGTATTCTCTGACGACTTCATCGACTCTTACATCGAGCTGAAATCTCAGGACGTAGAGCGCGTGAACATGACAACTCACCCAGTTGAGTTCGAACTTTACTACTCTGTATAAGGTCGACACTGTGTAAAATGTAAACACAGCAACAAAATATTAGGCTCGCCTCGCAGGCGGGCCTTTTTTGTATTCGTCAGTCAAGATTCGACGTTTAACATGAGGGGATAATAAAAATACGCTTGGACTTTTTACCTTGTAGGTCAAAGAGCTAAGCCATTGAAACGTGAAATCATCGATCAAAAGAAGGTGAGCAATGAAAGTTCAGCTTATTCCATCGCTATGTGCTCTCAGCGGATTATTAATCGTCTCCATCGCATCAGCGCAGGTTGCTTATACATGGGTAGATAAAAATGGCGTGGTTCATTTTAGTGATACGCCAAACCAAGGTGCAAAAGCCATCGCGCTGCCAAACCTTGAAGCCAGCGCACCGGCTCCTAAGGTAGAAAGCACGGAATCACTCGCCCCTCAGACCAAGCTATCTAAAGAGCCACAAAACAAGCCGGAAAAGAAAACCGATAAACCTCTCCCATTAAAGCTCTCGATGCTGACTCCTCAACATAACGAAACCATCCGCAGCAACCGAGGCATCATCAATATTCAACTGGAAACCAATCGCAAGCTTGGTATCGGTGAACAGTTGCAACTGCTGCTCGACGGAAAACCTTATGGTGCGCCACAAAGCCATATGACGTGGCAGTTAAACAATATTGACCGAGGTACCCACACACTGGCCGTGCACGCGAAAAGAAGCGGCAAGCTTATTGCATCTACTAGCCCTATAACGGTGCATTTACATAGAGCAAGTGTTAAGCCGACCGTAAAAGGGGCAAAATAGAATATCTGGTGAAAAAAATAGCATCACTGCGGTGCTTTTCACTTTTTCTTCTGAGATTTATTCGCCATACTTAACGTTCAATTGCACCATTATTGTGCAACGCACAATCTTAAAGCAAAACAAGGACGTAATGTGGATACCAGTCTTCCTAGTGCCATTCTCAACAACATGGTGACAGCAACGCTGATTCTTGATGATGGATTGGCTATCCGTTATGCCAATCCGGCTGCCGAGTTGCTGTTTTCTCAAAGCGCGAAACGTATTGTTGAACAATCGCTTTCTCAATTGATTCAACATGCGTCGCTGGATCTCGCGCTGCTCACTCAACCATTGCAAAGTGGCCAAAGCATCACCGACAGTGACGTCACTTTCGTTGTTGATGGCCGCCCCTTAATGCTAGAGGTGACAGTTAGCCCAATCACTTGGCAAAAGCAGTTGATGCTTCTGGTTGAGATGCGCAAAATTGATCAGCAGCGCCGACTCTCTCAAGAACTGAACCAGCACGCCCAACAACAAGCGGCGAAACTGTTAGTCCGAGGGCTTGCACATGAGATCAAAAACCCGCTAGGTGGATTACGTGGTGCAGCGCAATTGCTAGAAAAAATGCTGCCAGATCCCTCTCTCACCGAGTATACGCACATCATTATTGAGCAAGCCGACCGTTTAAGAGCGCTCGTTGATCGATTACTCGGGCCACAAAAGCCAGGTAAGAAGACACAAGAAAACTTGCATCAAATTCTGGAAAAGGTCCGCCAGTTGGTTGAATTAGAATCGCAACGTTCAATCGTGATTGAACGCGATTACGACCCGAGCTTGCCAGAAATTTTGATGGATGCGGACCAAATCGAACAGGCGATGCTTAATATCGTCAGTAATGCGGCGCAAATTCTTAGCCATCAAGAACACGGTAAAATCACCATTCGCACCAGAACGGTGCATCAAGCTAATATTCACGGCAAACGCTGTAAACTCGCTGCGCGTGTCGAAATCACAGACAACGGCCCTGGCATTCCACCGGAATTACAAGACACGCTGTTCTATCCCATGGTCAGTGGCCGCGAGGGAGGAACTGGCTTAGGGCTGTCTATTTCACAAAATTTGATCGACCAGCACAATGGAAAAATAGACGTAGAAAGCTGGCCTGGTCACACAACATTTACTATTTATTTGCCGATCTGATTGCACTAATGGACTTCAAGTCGCATCAGTTTTTCGGTTTGCTGCAAGGATTACTACATGAGTAAAGGATATGTTTGGGTCGTTGATGACGACAGTTCCATTCGCTGGGTGATGGAGAAAACGCTCTCCTCTGCCAACATAAAATGCGAAACCTATGCCGATGGGGAAAGCGTTTTGATGGCGCTCGAACGCGAAGTACCAGATGTGCTGGTATCAGACATTCGCATGCCGGGCATTGATGGATTAGAGCTGCTAAAACAAGTACAGCGCGATTACCCAGACCTTCCCGTGATTATCATGACCGCCCACTCAGATTTGGATGCGGCAGTGAATGCGTACCAAAAAGGCGCCTTTGAATACTTACCAAAACCTTTTGATATCGATGAAACCTTAACTCTGGTTGAACGAGCGATTGCACACAGTCACGAAAATAAACGTGAGCAACTCTCTCCAGAAGACATTCCAGCGGAAACGCCAGAAATCATCGGTGAAGCGCCAGCCATGCAAGAAGTATTTCGCGCCATTGGCCGTCTTTCTCGCTCCTCAATTTCAGTATTGATTAACGGTGAATCGGGCACGGGTAAAGAGCTCGTTGCTCATGCGTTGCACCGCCATAGTCCTCGCGCCAACAAACCTTTTATTGCACTCAATATGGCGGCGATTCCCAAAGATCTGATTGAGTCAGAGTTGTTTGGTCATGAAAAAGGGGCATTTACCGGGGCGAACAATGTTCGTCAGGGTCGATTCGAACAAGCCAATGGCGGCACCCTATTTTTAGACGAAATCGGTGACATGCCGTTAGATATTCAAACCCGTTTGCTGCGTGTTCTGGCCGATGGACAGTTTTATCGAGTGGGCGGTCACTCCCCAATCAGCGTCGACGTAAGGATTGTCGCGGCAACACACCAGAATTTAGAAAAGCTGGTGCATGAAGGCGATTTCCGTGAAGATTTATTCCATCGCTTGAACGTGATTCGAGTGCAGATTCCGGCATTGCGTGAACGTAAGCAGGACATCGAAAAACTTACGCAGCATTTTCTTATCCGAGCGGCTGATGAGCTGGGGGTCGAAACCAAAACTCTGCATCCGTCGACCGTTGAAATTCTTAACCGCCTTGATTGGCCGGGCAACGTGCGTCAATTAGAGAATATTTGCCGTTGGTTAACCGTCATGGCCAGTGGTAGCGAGGTATTGCCAAACGACTTACCAAGCGAACTGCTCGAAGAGAAAAAATCCATTTCGGACTCTGAGCATGGCAGCTGGCAAGAACAATTGGCGGATTGGGCACGTCAATCACTCGCGGCAGGAGATAAAGAACTGCTTTCTTATGCTTTACCAGAATTTGAGCGCATTTTATTAGAGGCAGCTTTGGAGCACACTAAAGGTCACAAGCAAGATGCCGCTAAAGTATTAGGCTGGGGGCGAAACACGCTTACCAGAAAATTAAAAGAATTGTACTGACAATCACTTACGTGGTGCGTTAACAACGAGAGTCGTTTGTCACTCGATATTAACAAAAATATCAGTACAATTGTGGCGCACCACCATCTATGTGATTAGGCAATGTCTACTGCTACGACTCAAATTACACTGCGTACCGCTGTTCTCATTCCATTTGTCATGATCTTCTTACTGGCGATCGGTGTCATTGTCTACGTCCAAAAACAAAGCTACGAAGAAGTGGTCACAGATATCAGCGACAAACAACTTTCCGTGTTAACCGAAAGTGTCCACGACCACCTTAATAGCTATCTACGCAAGCCGTTTACTGCGGTTATGGCTCTCGCGCATAACGTCAGCTATCACAACCTTTATCACCCTCACGACACCTCAGATATTCAAAGCTACCTGCTGAGTGCATTCAAAAACCTTTACCAATCGATACCGCAGTTGGATGTCATCGCATTTGGTTCAGAAAGCGGTGACTTTGCCGGGTTCCGCCGCGAGCTTTCCGACGATTACACCTTAATGGTTCAAGATCGATATACCGATGGTGATCTGATTATTTATGGCACCAACCATGTGAGTAATAGCATTCGAACGGTTATCTCTCCATACGATCCTCGCACTCGCCCATGGTATACGCCCGTCGCTGAGACTCAAACCTCGATGTGGTCTGAGATTTATACGAATGCCGATGAACGCCAGGATATTACGCTGTCAGCCATGACACCAGTGTATAAACACGACCAATTTGCTGGCGTGTTGGTGACAGACATTCGCATCAACACATTTAACGAATTTCTACGTGAGTTAAAATACAACACCAAAGCTTCGGTCTACATCATGGACCCAGAGCATCGTTTAATCGCTCACTCAGGCCCGGGAAGCGTCATCTCATGGGGCACAAAGTTTTCTGATAAAGGGCAGCGTTTGTTTGCGGCTGAAAACGCAGATCCGATCATCAAAATCAGTGCGAGCCGCGTTCGGTCGTTTGATCTCAACAATACTAAGCAACCTTACACCTTTTCATTTGAGCATGACGGCCAACGTATTTTCAGCCGACTAACCCCATACCGAGATCAAAACGGTTTAACATGGTTTATTGGCACCTCTATATCTGAATCCGAGTTGCTGGGTACATTGCCGAAAAGCCAACAAAAGAGTTGGCTGGTCGGGTTTATCGTCAGCCTATTTGGTATCGCCATCAGTTGGATCATTTTCAACCGAGTCACCAGGCCGATTAACGCGACGGCTGACGCCGCTCAACACCTTGCGAATGGCGATTGGGACAGCAGTATGCCAAAACCTGGTTATGTGTATGAGACAACGGTACTTGTGCATGCCTTTAATGAGATGACGAGTAACCTCAGAGCCTCATTTAAAGCGTTGCGTGAACAGTTGGTTTATGACTCTCTGACACGCTTATACAGTCGTCAGGGCTTGGTCGAAATCTGTGAGAACCAATCTCACCTGTGCCACGGCAGTTTATTTTTACTTGGTATCAACAAATTTAGAGATATCAACGACAGTGTGGGTCATCATAACGGTGATCAACTGTTGGTCAGCATCGCAGAAAGGCTAAAACAAGAGTTTAGTGATAACGCGTTACTGGCTCGGATTGGTGGTGATGAGTTCGCAGTGTTTCTCTCAAGCGCCGATACTGAAGCCCAAGTTAAACAAACCGAGCGTCGATTACAGCAACTCTTTTCCACCCCATTTATGGTGGAAGGTGAGAATGTAGTGATGAAGATTTCACTTGGCATTGTGCAAACCCAACCAAATGAAACCATGCCGCTGTGGCTTCGCAACGCCAGCATCGCATTAAGCTACGCCAAGCAAGACTCACTGACCGGTGTCTGTCATTACAGCCCTGAACTGGCAAGCGCTTCAAAGTTCCGCACCCAAATGCTGACTAAGATTCAAACTGGCATCGAAAACCAAGAATTTGTCCCTCATTATCAACCTATTGTGGATCTCGCTAGTGGTAATGTGTGTGGCGCAGAAGCGCTGGCGCGCTGGCACAGTGACTCAGGAATGGTGTCACCACTAGATTTTATTCCAATCGCAGAAGAAAGCGGCATGATCAAAGCCATTGGCCAACAAATTCTGTTACAAGCTTGCCGCGATACATACCAAGCCATTCAAAGTAATCAGTGGCCATCAGACTTCCAACTGCATGTGAACATCTCCGTTAATCAACTGTCCTGCCCTGATTTTGTCGATACGGTGACCAACGTATTGGATATCACAAAATTACCCGCCAGTAACCTAACACTGGAGATCACCGAGTCGCGCATTATTGATAGCGCACCAACCACACTGGAAAATATGACCAAACTGCGTGATATGGGGATTGGTATCGCGATCGATGATTTCGGTACCGGTTACTCATCACTGGGTTATCTTCACTCACTGCCATTTACTTGTTTGAAGATTGATCGCACCTTCATCAATCAACTCACGCAAGAAAACTTAGACAGTTCGGTCGTTGCTGCGGTCATCAATATCACCGCGGGCCTCAAAACCAATGTCGTCGCAGAAGGCGTAGAGGATAGCAATCAAGCACAATTACTACGCTCTTTAGGCTGCAACCAAGTGCAAGGCTTCTATTACAGCCGTCCAATGCCACTAGAAGAGTGGCCAACACATTTGGTTAACATGAAGTAGAAAAGAGCGAGAATCGTTGATTTCCTAGTCATCCTCTACTGACAATCTACCTAACTGTTATTTATACTTAACTGCAAATCTTACCCATGTATTGTCACAGATGATGTTTGGGCCCTGTTCCAGTTCATAACTATCCGGATCGACATAATGATAACGAAGAACCTTCCTCTTACTGATTTGCACCGCCACCTTGACGGTAACATTCGTACTAAAACGATTCTTGAGCTTGGCCAAAAATTTGGTATTGCTCTGCCAGCGTACGATATTGAGTCTCTAACTCCTCACGTTCAAATTGTCGAAGCGGAACCCTCTCTTGTTGCTTTCCTTTCTAAGCTCGACTGGGGTGTTGCGGTACTGGGCGACCTAGATGCATGTCGTCGTGTGGCGTACGAAAACGTGGAAGACGCACTAAACGCTCAAATCGATTACGCTGAACTGCGTTTCTCACCATACTACATGGCAATGAAACACAAGTTACCAGTAGCGGGTGTTGTTGAAGCAGTCGTGGACGGTGTGCAAGCGGGTATGCGCGATTTTGGCGTGAAAGCCAACCTGATCGGCATCATGAGCCGCACATTTGGCACCGACGCGTGCCAACAAGAACTGGACGGCATTCTGAGCCAAAAAGATCACATCGTTGCTGTCGACTTAGCGGGTGACGAACTGGGCCAACCGGGCGATCGCTTTGTGTCTCACTTCAAACAAGTACGCGACGCTGGCCTTGGGGTAACGGTTCACGCTGGTGAAGCAGCAGGTGCAGAGAGCATGTGGCAAGCAATCAATGAGCTGGGCGCAACTCGTATCGGTCACGGCGTAAAAGCGATCCACGATCCAAAACTGATGGATTACCTAGCAGAAAACCGCATTGGTATTGAGTCTTGCCTAACATCAAACTACCAAACAAGCACGGTAGAAACGTTAGAAAACCACCCTCTCAAACAGTTCCTAGAGCATGGCGTTCTTGCGTGTCTGAACACTGACGATCCAGCGGTAGAAGGCATCGAACTGCCATACGAATACGAAGTAGCGGCACCAGCAGCTGGTCTGAGCCAAGACCAGATTCGCCAAGCGCAAATCAATGGCCTTGAGATTGCGTTCCTTTCAGAAGCAGAAAAAGCGGAACTGAAAGCAAAAGTAAAAGATCGCGCTTAAATCCAGCGAAAACATAAAAAAATGCCAGCATCTGCTGGCATTTTTTATATCTTGAATCGGCGTCTATGATTAGATAACACGAGAGAATTGTTGCTGACGCGCCTTCGCTCGCAGGTACTTATCGAAGCTCATACAAATATTACGGATCAGCAAACGACCTCGCAGTGTCACACGAATTTCATTGTCATCCACTTCCACCAGCTCATCGTTGATGAAGGTCTGAAGTAGCTGCAAGTCTTCTTTAAAGTACTGATCAAACTTCACTTTAAACTCAGACTCAATCGCTTTCTTGTCTAACTTAAAATTACAGATCAGCTGCTTAATCACTTCACGACGGAGCAAGTCATCAGAATCCAGCGAAACCCCTTTCCACAGTGCGTGACGAAGTTCGTTGACTTGAGCGTAGTATTTCTTCAGCTCTTTCTGGTTTTGCGCGTATGCATCGCCGATCATCGAGATTGCAGAGACACCAAAGCCAACCAAATCACATTCACCTTGTGTGGTGTAGCCTTGGAAGTTGCGATGCAAAATACCTTCGCGCTGAGCAACGGCAAGTTCGTCATCAGGCAATGCAAAATGGTCCATACCGATGAACTGGTAGCCAGCACCAGTCAGTGTCGCGATGGTATCTTGCAGAATCGCCATCTTCTCTTCTGCTTTAGGCAGATCTTCGTCTTTAATCTTACGCTGCGCTGCAAATAGCTGTGGCATGTGCGCGTAGTTAAACACGGACAGACGGCCCGGCTGCATTTCCAGTACTTGTTCTAACGTCTTGGCAAAAGAGTCTTTGGTTTGCTTTGGCAAGCCGTAGATCAAATCTAGGTTTGTCGAACGGAAACCCAACTCTTTTGCGCGCGCAACCATCGCAAAGATGAACTCTTCATCTTGCTCACGGTTCACCAGTTTTTGCACTTCTTTGTTGAAGTCCTGAACACCGATGCTCAAGCGGTTAAAGCCTTCGCTACGCAGGTGATCCAACATGGTGATCTGAATTTCACGCGGGTCAACTTCGATACTGATTTCAGCATCACTGCTAAAGGTAAACTCTTGGCGCAACAGGCTCATTACGCGTGTAATTTGCTTTTCAGAAAGGAACGTTGGCGTACCACCACCAAAGTGCAATTGCGTTACCGTTCTGCCCACCAATAAGGCTGCACGTTGACGAATCTCATGCTCAAGCACATCGAGGTATTCGTCCGCTTTGTGCGAGTGGCGCGTGATGACTTTATTACAACCACAGTAGTAACAAAGCTTGTGACAGAACGGAATGTGTACGTACAGCGATAATGGGCGGTCTGGGTACTGAGTGCATGCCATATCATAATCAGAAATGGTGAACGCTTCATGGAACTCCAGCGCCGTTGGGTACGACGTGTAGCGAGGACCGGAATAGTTGTACTTATCCAATACCGCTTGATCCCAGACGATTTGCTGCTTCGATTCAGTGTGTTGATTCGACATGGTGGTACTTTCCGTTAAATGCTAGGGCAACGAAAGCCGTCACCCGATATTCAGAGCCGCTATTTTGCCATACGACGATGACAAGCGTGGCAACGCCGACTGGCTTTTTAATTATAAAACTAAAGAAGTGCTAGCGTGATCACGATACCCCCAGCAGTCATAAGGAAACCATTGGGGGTAACTATTAAATCATCTGAATATTGATTTGATTATTCAGTGGCTGGACGTTTTTCTGCAACACTTTGAGCTCTTCAATGATCGCATCAGTGAGGCGGCTTTCCGCTTTATGACGCGTCAAGTTCTGTTGCATACGCTCTTTCTTGGCAAGTTGTTGGCGTTCTTCACCACGCGCCATATCTTTCACGATATGGTAAAGCTCAGAAATTGCTGGGTACGTTTTATCGAAATCGACACGGTCTTCACCTTGTACATAATCCATGATGTTATACACACGAATACTGATTTCAGATAAATCGCATTGGCCTTGAATACCCGCCTGACACAAGGTATGCACATTCTCAAAAATGTTGGCGTTACGTTTATCTATCGCCAATTTTTGATGCTTTAGCTGCAATTCCTTTTGCTTTTTCAATTGAAGCAGAAGGTAACCTGCATAAGAAGCAAGTGCGATGATAATCACAACACCAGCAATAGCTAATAAGGTTACATTCATAGCTTAATTATCCTTTGTAGTCGTCGAAGTTAATGTCGTCGAAATCTGCCAGCAAGTCATCATCATTGCGCGTGCTTTTCTCAGCAGGAGCAGTGAAGTCTTCCTCTTCTTCAGGTTCCAACAAACCTAGTTGGTCCATTAGCTTCTCAATGCGGTCGAGCTTCTCATCGACGTATTTCTGTAGACCTGTGCCTAGGTTTTCACCCGCTTCAATACGGTCTAGCAACACGTTCAATTGCGCGTCATTTTCTAGCATCTCTAGTTCTTGCTCTGCCGACAAACGACGCTCTTGCTTCGTCATTTTCTTCGCAGGCTCAACAACCAGAGGAATTTTCTTTTTACTGCCTAAACGCGGGTCGCGGTTTTGTGCAGCAGCTTGCTTTTTCTGCTCGTTAACTTCTGAGTTACGGTTACCCGTTTTCAAGCCTTTGCGCTTTTTAGCACGCTTGCGTAGGCGGCCTTCCACATCAGATTCTGTACGGTTACGAGTTACAACAAACTCAGGTGCGCCAGCGGCACCTGGCTTTCTAGATTTTTTACTACGGCTCATTACTGGGGTTTCCTCAGTAAAATTACATCATTACCAATAAATTCGAGTTCGAGCTTATCCCGCTCTGCTAGGAACTGGAACGTGTCACGACTAAAGAACACTACATGAGTGAGATCGTTCTTATAATGCCATGATTTGAAAGCCTCCACGTCGATGACCATTTTCGTCATCAGGCCTATCCAGCCCCCTGGCTTAACTAAATTCAACCATTGCTTCCACACCAAGTCTGGGTGGTAGAGGTGCTCTATCACCTCTGTTGCTGTCATGAAGTCATACGTTTTTTCTAAAACCGACGTATCAGGGTGGTAGTAGAGATCGTACAACGCCATGTTGTGCCCCGCCTCTTCCAGCATCAAGGAGAGCGTTGGGCCAGGACCACAACCAAAGTCGATACCATTTGATTGTGGAGAAATTCGCTCTGTGATCGGGTCAGCAATACGCGACAAAAAGCGTCGGTAACCTAAATCTTCAGGGTTGTTCTCATGCAAATCATAGTGAGCTTTTTCGGTTTCCGCATCCAAACGTTGGTCTGGATTCACAAACACCAAACTGCACTGCTCACATTGAAGATATTCACGTCGCTTATCTTCAAAATAGTGGTGTGTACGCTGATTTTGGCATAAAGGACAGGTATGCATGCTGACTTCCTCAAACAGGGATGCGAAACATACCAGAAAGTGAACTCAGATTGGAGTGTTACTGAGCATTTTTTCAGCAATTTTTGTTAAAAAACTTTGTTTACAACCCATCGAAGTAAATAAGTGCAGTAATCGTAATTCAGATTGCGACTTACCAAGGGAAAAGAATATAAAAAAAGCGACAGTCAGACTGTCGCTTTCTAAGTGCCATCAAGTGGCGAAACTGTGTTGCACACATTTGGTGCACCAATGATCCCTTTGTTTTTCGAGCTTTCCCTGCCAAAAAGAGTTGTTTTTCATCTTCCTGATGAGTTTTGGCTATCCGTTTACTTCCTGTCTACTGAGCAACTTCCTGTGCCTGATCCGTTTCACTGTCTTAACCGTCAGACGAGATGACCATCCTTATCAGATAGGCTCCCTACCTATCTAAATCCCTTTCTAAATCACCAAGCATCCGAGCTACATCCTTGGAGACCTAAACCGTAGTCTTAAATCCTTACATTCACCCCCTGTGAACAACTTCTACTTTACGCCATCCCGCGATGCTCACAAGTAATGGGTTGAAAAAATAATCCGCCTATTTTTCTAAAACATCAAAATTATCATTTAATCAAAAAGTTAAAAACACCAACAAGAAAAAGCCAACATCAAGTATGGCAAATGTCTCACAAACTACCGAGCTAACTATCGCTTTCGAACTCAAAGTCGACTGTGATATTTGTCACGAACAAAAATGCCCTAGTGGATTCACTAGGGCATTTTTGTACAAGTTGCTCGAACGATGTAGGGACATCTACCCAACCAGCTCAAGATGCAGGATCTTGAGCGATTTAGGTATATTAGTGCAGACCGCCAACGTATTTAGACAGCACTTCGATATCTTCGTCTGTCATTTTCTTCGCGATGTCGCGCATCATGGCATTCATATCATTACCACGGTCGCCATCACGGAATTTTTCTAGCTGAGCTTTGATGTAGTCAGCATGCTGACCAGAAATTTTCGGGAAACCTGAAAGCTCAGTACCATTGCCACGAGGACCATGACATGCAATACATGCGGTTAGGCCACGCTCGGCATCACCAGCGGTATAAAGCGTTTTGCCTTTTGCTACCACATCTTCAGGTGTTGAGTTTTCTGAAACTGGTAGCGAAGCGTAGTAAGCAGATAGGTCTGCGATATCTTCATCGCTCAGTGGCATTGCCATACCACTCATTACAGGATCGTAACGACCTTGTTTACCACCACTTGTCATGCCTAGCTTAAGTTCTTTTAACTGCTTCTCAAGATACTTAGCGTGTTGGCCTGCGAGTTTCGGGTACGTTGTTATTGCACTGTTGCCATCTGCTCCGTGACAGGCGACACAGGTTTGTGATTTTGCTTTACCAGCCTCAATATTACCTTGGGCCCATACTGAGCAACTGGCTAAAAGACTCAAAATTAGCGCTAATTTCTTCATGACATTCCATTATAATTATCAAGCTTCCAGTACCACGGAATGTGAACATACCGCGTACACTCATGGTACAATAGGCGACCTTATGCCGAGCACGGTTATTTTACACATTTTCACAAAAAAGTAATCAATCGACTACACAAAGTCGAGATGGAGTTAACAGTGAGCGTAAAAATTCATTACCAAAATACGCATTTCATCACCAGCGCACCCGATATTCGTCACCTACCGGAAGACGAAGGTGTCGAAATTGCGTTTGCAGGACGCTCAAACGCTGGTAAATCGAGTGCACTTAACCGTCTAACTAATCAAAAAAGCTTAGCCAAGACATCAAAGACACCTGGTCGTACGCAATTAATCAACCTTTTCAAAGTAGAAGAAGGTTGTCACATTGTCGATCTACCTGGATACGGTTTTGCTCAAGTACCGGTAGAGATGAAAAACAAATGGCAGAAATCTTTAGGTGAATACCTACAGAAACGCGAGTGCCTAAAAGGCTTAGTGGTTCTGATGGACATTCGTCATCCAATGAAAGATCTCGACCAGCAAATGATTTTCTGGGCCATCGATAGCCACATTCCTGTGCAAGTTTTGCTAACCAAAGCAGATAAACTAAAAAGTGGCGCACGCAAACAAACCCTGCTGAAAGTTCGCAAACAAGTGGAAACTTTCGGTGGCGACGTTTCCGTTGATGTGTTCTCTTCCCTTAAAGGATTAGGCGTTGATCAGCTGCGCGCAAAACTGGATATCTGGTTTGCACCGGCGCTCGCGCACCTGATAGAAGAAGACGAACTGGATACCCCAACAAGCGACGAAGAATAATTAACAATATTTGTTAAATTTTTTCGACACGGCCCTACCATTTGGTGGGGCTTTTGTTTATCTGAGCTAAATAACAGGCAATAAAAATCCCCACCTTCCTGGCAGGGATAACGGGAGAGAAAAATTGGTAATTATTGTTATGTGACGAAGCATTGCTGAACTATCGGATGATTTCAATAGCTTAAAAAGCCGCCTAACTTTAGCTTTCGCTTAATCAACTCACAGCCATAACCAATAAAGAAAATACAATTCAACAAGTTAGACAGAAATCTGCCCATTTTCCCTTCAACTTAGTTTCCTTCAAGAAAAAATCATAGTGTGATTGGCATAAATTTACAGACTGAATAGTTTGCGAGTTTTTTAAGAAAATTGGAGTGTAGACAATAGGTTAAAGATGGGAGAAATATAAAGACAAGTCGTTACCAACCCAACACATTGAACAAAAAGAAAAATTTTCTTTCGCCCAATAAAAAACGCCCCAGTCAAAAGCTGACTGGGGCGGCTGAATCAGCCTAATCCAATAACGTGAAACAAAAGGTCTGAAAGATAGAACATCTTACCTCTGTACCCTACGAGTATTAATGTACAACAATTGGTCAGAATTGCAAAGAATTTTTGTAGTTTTTTTTCATGAAATTTTTATTAAGCAACATCAAAGTTAACTTTGCGCTAGCTTTTTTAATCGCAAAAAAAAGCCAGCGTTTGTGCGCTGGCTCATAATTAATTGGTTATTTTGGTCTAAAAGTGACTAATGAGCTTGATCCCAGTTGTCACCGTGCCCTGCTTCTGCAACCAACGGTACTTTTAGCTCTGCTGCAGATTCCATCAATTTCTGTACTTTACTTTCAATTTCGGACAATGATGACTCTTCAACTTCAAAGACCAATTCATCGTGTACTTGCATTAACAACTTCACACGGCCATTGCCTTCTTCCTGAATCCACTGATCAACCAACAGCATCGCTTTCTTAATGATGTCCGCAGCTGTACCTTGCATCGGAGCGTTGATTGCCGCACGTTCAGCAGCTTTACGACGCATCCCGTTGCGCGATTTGATTTCTGGTAAATGCAAACGTCGACCAAAAATCGTTTCAACATAGCCCTTATCTGCAGCCGTGCTGCGCGTGTCTTCCATGTACTGCATAACGCCAGGGTAACGCTCAAAGTATTTATCCATGTAGGCTTGTGCTTCGCCGCGAGGGATACCAAGCTGCTTCGCCAAACCAAATGCACTCATGCCATAGATAAGCCCGAAGTTAACGGCTTTAGCACGGCGACGCTGCTCACTGGATACCTGTTCAATATCCAGGCCCATAATTTCTGCCGCAGTTGCCGCGTGAATGTCTTTACCATCACGGAAGGCATCCAATAACGCTTGGTCGCCAGAAAGGTGCGCCATGATGCGCAGTTCGATTTGCGAGTAGTCGACCGCTAAGATTTTATGGCCAGCTGGTGCGACAAACGCTTGGCGAATACGACGGCCAGATTCGTTACGAATTGGAATGTTCTGTAAGTTCGGATCGGTAGAAGATAGACGACCTGTTGCGGTTACCGCTTGATGGTAAGAAGTATGCACACGCCCTGTTGTTGGGTTGATCATCTTCGGCAGCTTATCCGTGTACGTCGATTTAAGCTTCGCCAAACCGCGATATTCCAAAATCAATTTTGGAAGTGGGTAATCTAAGGCAAGCTCTTGTAGCACTTCTTCATTCGTCGATGGTGTACCTGATGGCGTTTTCTTCACCACCGGTAACCCCATTTTTTCAAATAGGATGGCTTGTAATTGCTTTGGCGAGTTCATGTTGAACTCTTGCTCTGCAATTTCATACGCTTTCTTTTCAAGCTCATCAAGGCGAGCGGTAATCTCTACCGACTGCGCACTCAGCTTCATTTCGTCAATAAAGACCCCGGTGCGTTCAATGCGCGAAAGAACTGGCACCAACGGCATTTCAATCTCTTCGTACACTGTCTTCAGGCTTTCATCCTGCTCGATATTCGCAAACAAGCGATTGTGCAGACGAAGGGTCACATCCGCATCTTCTGCCGCGTATGGCGATGCTTGTTCCAACTCGATTTGGTTAAACGTAAGCTGATTTTTGCCTTTACCTGCAATTTGCTCAAAAGAAATGCAACTATGTTGTAGGAAGCGCAGCGCCAAGCTGTCCATATCGTGTTTACCGCCGACACTGTTGTAAATGTACGATTCCAACATCGTGTCGTGCTTGATACCTTTTAGCTCAATATCATAACGAGCCAATACAGACGCATCATACTTTAAGTTTTGACCAACTTTTGCTTTCGCTGCATCTTCAAGAATTGGCTTAAGCTGTCCTAGAACCCAATCACGATCAAGCTGTTCAGGTGCATCTAGGTAGTCATGTGCAACAGGCACATAAGCGGCAATGCCTTCATCGACAGCGAATGACAAACCAACCAGGTTCGCTAGCATGTAATCTAGGTTGTCGGTTTCCGTATCAAACGCAAACAACTCGGCCGTTTGAAGTTTGTCTAGCCACGCATTGAAGGTTTCTTCATCCAGAATCGTTTCATATTGGCTGCGGTCGATTGTCACTGCGGAAGTTTCCATCTCAGCATGAGAAGCAGAGGCTTGAGCAGAGCCAGCAAGCTCAACAGCTTCTACCGACCCAGAACCACCTTCAAGTAGCTCGTTCAACCAAGATTTAAACGTCAGTTGACCATACAACTTCGCTAGTTCGTCTTTATTTGGTTCCGCTTTCAGCAGTGATTCTGGCGTTTCTTCAAGTTCAACATCCAATTTAATGGTCGCGAGCTCGTACGACAGCATAGCATTTTCTTTGTTATCGATGAGCTTCTTCGCCATGGTTTTAGAACCACGGAAGCCAAGCGCAGCAATGTCATCGAGATTTTCATACAGCTTAGTCAGACCGCCAATACCTTGCAGTAGTGCGGTCGCTGTTTTGTCACCCACGCCTGGTACACCAGGGATGTTATCTACTTTATCGCCCATCAGCGCTAGGTAGTCGATGATTAACTCAGGTGGAATGCCAAACTTTTCAACCACACCTTCACGATCCATCACGACGTTCGTCATGGTGTTGATCAAGGTAATATTATCATCCACCAACTGCGCCATGTCTTTATCACCAGTACTGATCAATACAGGCATGCCCTTTTGTGATGCTTGATACGCCAACGTACCAATAACGTCATCCGCTTCGACACCAGGAACGCAGATTAGTGGTAAACCCATCGCGCGAATAACATTGTGCAATGGTTCAATTTGGCAACGCAGATCATCCGGCATTGGTGGACGATTAGCTTTGTATTCTGCATACATATCATCACGGAAGGTTTTTCCCTTCGCATCGAAAACCACCGCGATGCGCTCAGACGCAAACTGACGCATCATGCTGCGTAACATGTTCACGACACCGTAAACGGCATTAGTTGGAATTTCACCATTACTCATGGTGCCCGGGTAGGCGTGAAAAGCGCGATATAGGTAAGAAGAGCCGTCGATAAGGATCAACGGATTTTCAGGAATACTTGCCATAATTGTCTGTATCCAATTCAGTACTTGAGAGATCTGCCTAGGATGCCATGACTGCTGATCCGAATCTATCTTGTTCGCTCGATCTAGGTCGCGTAAATTTTTCGATTTTATTCACGAAGATAACCTCACCCTGTGGATAACTCTGTTTATAGAAATTATCCACTGGTTATCCAATGATAGAAAACACAAAAAACATACAAGGTAAGTTATTGTTTTTAAATATTTATTTTATAAAACGGCGAGAAGATCAACGATCCTTAAATGATCATCGCGTGTGGAAAAAATACGAATAGTGACGTCAAATAGAAATCGTAGAAAAGAAAAAAGCGACCCGAATGGGGTCGCCTAGCAGAAGTGGTAAAGCAAATTCTGTAAATAGAGCAGCTTAACCAAGAAGCTATAAATTACACTGGAAGCAATGTGAGCAATGTCGTGTCAAAAAGAATTCGTGCAAGTTCTCGGAAAAATGTTTCATCACTTCTCAACTTTCAGTTAATCAACTTCTGTTAATAAGTCATTCAACGTCCTTGTGAACTCTTCCTCATTCCCTAAGACAGGTTTAATAATAATGATTCTCATTTCGTAGTCAACAGTTAAATGAGAAAAAATCTCATTTATTTTCACATCGCTTTAATGAAATGAACTCGAGATTCACGAAGATTGATTTTTTCTTCAAATTTTTCAATGATATAGCCATTTCTCAATAACAATCGAAGCATAGCAGGAAACTGATTTCGAGATTTCACTTTTAACGTGTTATAGCCTTGCTCAGCCGCCCAATCTTCTTGTGCTTCCAAAAGTAATTGTGCCACGCCTTCATTTCGAGCCTCAGGAACGACACCACCCAACCAGCTATAGAAAACACCATCCTCTAATTCGTAACCTATTTTGAAGCCGACAATCGTGCCATTTTTTTCTGCAACGAGGATTAAACTGTTTTTCTCTTCTAAACGTTGAGTCATGGAGTCTACCGTTTCTCCTTTCGAAAATTCGGTAACACGTGCCACAACTTGAAGTGCTTCTTCCAATGTGCCTTCACGAATCAGCATTGTCATTGTTCTCTTCTCCAAAATAAAAATACCCAAGCACCTTGGATTGTTACTGTTGTAATCCGCCTGAGGTTACTTGGGTATATACAGACGAACAACTCTTGTTGGTCTGGTGTTTCTCACTGAGCGATAATTACTCTTCAGTCGCTTCCGGAGTACGATTTAGGTGTTGAGCAGTTTGTGCATTCTCTTCTGCCAACCACTCAGCCACATCTTTCGCAAAGTACGTTAAGATGCCGTCAGCACCTGCACGTTTGAAGCACAGTAGTGATTCCATCACAATTTCGCGCTCTTTGAGCCAGCCATTCATGATCGCCGCTTTATGCATCGCGTACTCACCAGACACCTGATAAGCAAACGTCGGTACCTGAAGTTCGGTTTTAACTCGGCGAACTACATCTAAGTATGGCATACCAGGTTTAACCATCACCATGTCCGCACCTTCATTGATGTCTAGCGCCACTTCATGGATCGCTTCGTCAATGTTTGCTGGGTCCATTTGGTAGTTTTTCTTGTTGCCGCCTTTTAGATTTGAAGAAGAGCCAACCGCATCACGGAATGGTCCGTAGTAGTTCGACGCGTACTTAGCCGAGTAAGCCATGATTTGTGTATGAATGTAGCCCGCATTTTCTAATGCTTCGCGGATCTTACCAATACGGCCATCCATCATGTCTGAAGGCGCGACAACGTCAGCACCCGCTTCTGCATGAGACAAAGCCTGCTTAACCAATACTTCTGTGGTTTCATCATTCATTACGTAGCCATCTTCATCGATGATGCCGTCTTGGCCGTGCGTCGTGAATGGGTCAAGTGCCACGTCTGTGATCACACCGATTTGAGGAATATGTTCTTTAAGCGCACGTACTGCTCGCTGGACCAAACCTTCTGGGTTGTAGGCTTCAGTAGCACATAAGCTTTTAGCGTCTTGGTTTACGACAGGGAAAAGCGCGATTGCTGGAACGCCTAGATTTGCAAGGTATTGCGCTTCTTCTAGCATTAAATCAATCGACAAACGCTCTACACCCGGCATGGACTCCACGCTCTCACGACGATCTTTACCCATTAGGATGAACATTGGATAAATCAGATCATTAACAGAAAGTTGGTTCTCAGCCATCAAACGACGACTAAAATCGTGCTTACGTAAACGACGCATACGGCGTGCAGGGAATGGACCTTGAATTGATACAGACACCATTTTCTCCTTGTCTGGACGGTTATGATGATCAAATCATCTGGTGAACAAAATCATATCACTCTTGATGCATGTTGCGAGTGACAATCTGGAAAAAGGTAATGAAAAAAACTGAAAATGACCCAGCACTCACACTCAAGTATACTTCGAATACGAAACCAACCATGAAGCACAGAGAGTAACGATGATCGATACCCACGCGCACATCTATGCCAGCGAATTTGATAACGACCGCGATGAAGTAGTACAACGCGCCTTAGCGCAAGGCATTAATAAGATCCTGTTGCCAAACATCGATCTGGACTCTATTGAGCCCATGCTACAAACCGAAGCGGCGTATCCAGACGTGTGCCACTCAATGATGGGACTCCATCCTTGCTATGTGGATAACAACGTTGAGCAAACGTTGGAAATCATCCGCGGCTGGTTTGAGAAACACAAGTTTATTGCGGTGGGCGAAATTGGTATCGACCTGTATTGGGACAAAGCCTATCGCGCCGAGCAAGAGATGGCGTTCGTAGCTCAACTTAACTGGGCAAAAGAGATGGATTTACCAGTCGTTATCCACACTCGTGATTCGATTGAAGAAACACTCACTTTGCTAAGACAAGAGCAAGATGGTCGTCTGCGTGGTGTATTCCACTGTTTTGGAGGCAGCTTAGAAGAAGCGCAAGCAATCAATGAGCTAGGCTTCCACTTAGGCTTGGGTGGCGTATCGACCTTTAAGAATGGCGGGATGGATAAAGTCATTCCACATTTGGATATGCAGTGGGTCATTTTAGAAACCGATTGTCCATACTTAGCGCCTGTACCGCACCGTGGTAAGCGTAATGAACCAGCCTACACTTCTCTCGTTGCACAACGTGTTGCCGACTTGCGTGATGTCGATGTCGCAACTATCGATGCAATAACGACTGAAAATGCCAAAAAGCTGTTTAATATTTAATTCACGAAAATTGAAAAAAGCGACGAAATCAACGTCGCTTTTTTATTACCTAAACTATTGAATGAATGATTCAACCTATTGAAATAATAGAACACCCCACACAAAGTTATTGATAAACATAATAATTAACTAGCAACTCTACTTACCTCTCATATCGCCACTTTACTTCGTCTGTTTTGCAAAACTGTCGACAATTAGACATATTCTTTTTCTATACTGCTTTATGCCCATTAATTAGCACAAATGTAAACAGCATGAATATGGAAGTTGAAGTGTGTACACATGGTGCTTACTTACAACGCGTACCGCGCAGTTTTTTTCAAAAGCTGCTGGGCATCAAGGAAGTATACGTATGCACAAAGTGTGGTTACGTCATGAAAGTTAAGTAATTAGCCCAAGAAACAAACCAACCGCAAAAAAAAGCGGCTCAGTTGAGCCGCTTTTTACATCTACAGTAAACTTATTCTTCGGTTTCCGCTTCTGCCTCTTCGCCTCGACGCGTATAAAAACGCGCAAAGAACAAACCGACTTCAAACAGTAAACACATCGGAATAGCGAGTAAGGTTTGCGAGATCATGTCTGGTGGCGTTAACACCATACCTACGACAAACGCCGCCACAATGATATAAGGCCGTTTCTGTCTTAGATCTTCTGGAGTGGTGGCACCAGTCCAACACAACAAAATGATCGCCACAGGCACCTCAAACGCGATGCCAAACGCCATAAATAGTGCTAGAACAAAATCGAGATAGCTAGAAATGTCGGTCGCAAACTCTACACCACCCAATGAGATAGCAGTAAAGAAGCCAAACACTAGTGGAAACACCACAAAATACGCAAATGCCACACCGCAATAAAACAGCAGTGAGCTGGAAAACAGCAACGGCATAATCAAACGACGCTCATGTTTGTATAAGCCAGGAGCAACAAAGGCCCAAACTTGATACAAAATAAACGGCACCGCAATAAATACCGAAGCGATTAACGTCAACTTCAGTGGCGTGAAAAAGGGTGAAGCCACATCCGTAGCAATCATGGTCGCGCCTTCAGGTAGACGCTCTACTAAAGGTGCGGAAACAAACTCGTAAATGTGGTTAGAGAAATAAATTAGTCCGACAAACACCACCAACACTGCCAAAATTGAGCGCAGTAGTCGGTTGCGAAGCTCCAACAAATGACTAATTAAAGGTTGTGTCTGCTCGACGGTAGACATGGCAAACCTCTTATTAAAAACCAGATCAAAAAGGAGCTACCAATCACTAGTAGCTCCTCCTAATGAGACTATTCGGCTTTCTTATCTGCCGCTGTAACCTTGCTCTCTTCCGCTTTCTCTACCTTTTCTGCTGCTGGCTCTGTTTTTACAGGCTCAGCCTCTGAATCGGTGTTCTTTGCGTAAGGACGATTTACAGATTGCGCTGCCTTCTTCAATTCTTCGACTGAAGATTTCAACTCAGGGGACAAATCATCCATCCCCATTTGCTCTGCTTTGCGCAAGTTTTCTTGCAGCTCTTGGACTTTCAGCTCGTGTGACAATTCGTCTTTGACGCTATTTGCCATACTCTTAGCGGCACCGATAAAGCGAGACACGCTGCGAATAGCATGAGGCAAACGCTCCGGCCCAAGAACGACCAGACCAACAACAGATATTAATACCAGTTCCCAAAAACCGATATCAAACACGTTTTACGCCTGCTCTTTGTCTTTTTTCGTTTCAGGAGCAGCTTCTTTTTTCTGCTGCTCTTCTAGACTTTTTGGTTCGAAGTCTGCGTCTTTGTCATTTTTCGCAGGTTCATCTTCGCTCATCGCTTTTTTGAAGCCCTTAACGGCACCACCCAGATCGCCACCGATACCGCGTAGTTTCTTAGTTCCGAATAGCAATACAACAATTACAGCAATGATTAGAAGTTGCCAAACACTGATACCACCCATTCTCTTTACCTCGGGTCTTTAAATAAACAAAAATATTTCAAGAGTTTAACGTCTATTGACGATAAGCTCGCCAACTAAGCAGCCAAAATGTGACACCTGCGATACCGCTGGCCAACGAAAGCTGCTCAAAAGCATTGTTCACCAATATTGCCGAGCATACGACTAAAGTGGCGCCAACGCCAAATAAAAACTTTCCTGTCGCCTGCTGGCGCTTGCTCTGACGATACCCTTGGTAAAGCTGATCCATTCGTTGGTTCATCGCTTTACCTTGTTTCAGGCTATCGTAAAGCAGCTCTGGCAGTTCCGGTAACTTCTCCGCCCAAAATGGCGCGCGATCTTTAATCGCATTCACCAAAGCTTGCGGCCCAACTTGATTCATCATCCATTCTTCAAGGAATGGTTTTGCGGTCTCCCACAAATCAAGCTGAGGGTACAGCTGCCTACCAAGACCTTCCACGTACAGCAGCGTTTTTTGCAGCAATACAAGTTGTGGCTGAACCTCCATGTTGAATCGACGTGCCGTGTTGAACAAATTCAACAACACATGACCAAAGGAGATTTCGCACAGTGGCTTAGCAAAAATAGGCTCACACACAATGCGAATCGCGAACTCAAACTCATCGACATTGGTATCTGCAGGCACCCATCCTGAGTCCACATGTAACTCCGCCACTCGGCGGTAGTCTCGATTGAAAAACGCCAGGAAGTTTTCCGCCAGATAACGCTTGTCTTCACTATTAAGTGTACCAACGATTCCGCAATCTAGCCCGATCCACATTGGGTTCTCTGGGTGTTCTGGTTTGACGAATACGTTCCCCGGATGCATATCGGCATGGAAGAAGCTGTCTCGGAACACTTGAGTGAAGAACACACTCACGCCGCGCTCCGCGAGCAATTTCATATTGGTGCCATTTGCTTTCAAGCCATCAATATCAGAGACTTGAATGCCATATATTCGCTCAGAAACCATGACAGTTTCATTACTGAAGTCAGGAAAAACTTCAGGAACATACAATTCTTCGCTGCCTTCAAAGTTGCGACGCAACTGAATGGCATTCGCCGCTTCACGTCGTAAGTCGAGTTCATCAAGCAATGTTTTCTCGTACTCACGTACAACTTCAACCGGTTTCAAACGACGTGCTTCAGGCATCGCTCCGGCGACTATACGCGCCATTCGGTGCATCAGTTTTAGATCTGAATCAATGACCGGGCGAATATCTGGGCGGATAACCTTTAATACCACTTCTTGGTTAGAGTCTTTTAAACGCGCAGTATGCACCTGAGCAATCGATGCTGACGCCAGTGGTTTGATATCAAACTCGGTAAACCAGTTTTCTAACGGGCCACCTAATGCTTGCTCCATCTGCTTTTTTGCTAGCTCACCATCAAATGGCGCGACTTGGTCTTGAAGCAAAGCCAGGGGATCAGCAATGTGCGGAGGAAATAAGTCACGGCGCGTTGACATCATCTGACCGAACTTAATCCAAACTGGCCCCAGCTCTTGCAACGCTAAACGCAGGCGCTCACCGAGTGGTTTTTCTGGATGCTTGTTCTTAATCCAGAACAAGCTTTTGCGCAGTAATAACGGAGCTTTGGTCAGTTGGTGATCGGGAAGCAGCTCATCTAAGCCGTATTCCAGTTGTACTTTGGCGATGTGGTATAAGCGCTTTAGTTCTGCTGGCGTCATGGTTTCTCCAATGCCGGCTTATCTGCATCCAGCTTATTCAGCAAAGCAGTCAAGCGAGCTTCAACGCGAGAAGCCTGGCTGCGAACCTCATCAACCTGGTCGCAAAAATACGCCACTTCTAGAGGAGCAGGTGCCAACTTCCACTCTTCAGTCACTACTTGCGCAAGATGACGCTGGTGTTTCTCTGCTTGAGATGCGAGGAAGTTGCCTATGTTTTTTGAACCTTGCACAAAGGTATGTGCGGCGACATCGCCAGTCACGCGAGACAACCACTCTTCAACATCTGGCTTGTAATCCACCATCAACTGAGAGAATTTCTGCGCCAATTGAATATCGCCTTCAAGCTCAAGTTTATCTTGTTTAATAAGGCGAGTGATGTTGGCCTGATCACGCAGCTCTGGCAACACGCTCAAGTTGAGCGATAAGTAGCAGTTTGGCTGTCCTTCATAATGACCGAGCACATCAATTTGCTGACTAAAAACGAACGTCAGTGTTTTATTGATCTCTTTCAGGTGAACTTGAATAACTTGACCTTTTAGACGCGCTAAACGACGGCCCAATGCAGGGTCGTCTTTGATCAGTGTATTCAGTGACGTTTCAATCACAGCGGTGATAAGTGGTTCAAATGGCATGCCGTTAACCCTTAGAATTTATAACCGCGATGCAAAGCCACAATACCACCAGTTAAGTTGTAGTATTTGGTGTTTTCAAAACCTGCGTCTTGCATCATGCCTTCCAGCGTTTCTTGGTCTGGATGCATACGGATTGACTCCGCTAGGTAGCGGTAACTCTCTGAGTCATTCGCAACTAGCTCACCGATTCTCGGCAATAAGTGGAATGAATATGCGTCGTATACTTTCGATAACGGCTCTAGCACTGGTTTCGAAAATTCTAGCACCAATAGACGGCCGCCTGGCTTCAATACGCGGAACATTGAACGAAGCGCTTTGTCTTTGTCAGTCACATTACGCAAACAAAAACTGATGGTGATGACATCAAAATAATCATCAGGAAACGGCAGTTCTTCTGCGTTGGCTTGAACGTAATGCACGTTACCCACAATTCCGTTATCGCGCAGTTTATCGCGACCAACGTTAAGCATTGAGTTATTGATATCGGCAAGGATGACATGACCTTCATCGCCAACAATACGCGAGAATTTCGCCGTTAAATCACCCGTACCACCACCTAGGTCAAGAATACGTTGGCCAGGGCGAGCGCCACTACAATCGATTGTGAAGCGCTTCCAAAGGCGGTGAATACCACCAGACATCAGGTCATTCATGATGTCGTATTTTGTTGCCACGGAGTGGAATACTTCGGCAACCTTAGTCACTTTTTCGTCTTTTGCCACTGTAGAGAAACCAAAGTGAGTGGTTTCATTCTCTAACGCTGTATTGGATTGCAAACTTGTGTCCGTCATTCTAATTCCTCTTAGGCAGCGCTTTCTCTCTGCGGGGCGTTTGCTGACAAATAAAATCGCCCACTGCACTGCGGGCGATTAGTTTACTTTATCCTCAGCCGGATGTCTTTCTACTAACGGGTCATTTTCTGAAAATGAATCACTCTGCGCTAACTGTGCGAGGTCAGAAGAAATTGGTCGTTTGATTTCAACCCCAAGGTGCTTAAAGCTTTCGGCTTGACGAATCACATTCCCGCGCCCTGTGGCAAGCTTGTTCATTGCGCCTTGATAGCTTTGATTCGCCTTATCCAGCGCACCGCCGAGCCCTTCCATGTCATCCACAAACAATCGTAATTTGTCGTAGAGTTTTGTCGCGCGCTGCGCAATCATTTTGGCGTTTTCGTTCTGGCGTTCATTGCGCCATAGATTATCAATGGTGCGCAGTGCCACCAGCAACGTTGTTGGGCTCACCAAAATGATGTTTTGCTCCATCGCGTCTTTGATCAAGCTCGGATCGGCTTGAATCGCAACTTGGAACGCAGGCTCAACCGGAATAAACATCAGCACATAGTCCAAACTCTGAATACCTTTGAGTTTGTGGTAGTCCTTCATGCTTAAACCCTTAATGTGAGCACGCAGTGCGGCTAAGTGCGCACTCAAAGCCTGGTCTCGCTCGGCATCAGTTTCGGCGTTGAAATAGCGCTCATAGGCGACCAGCGCCATTTTGGAATCCACAACCACTTGTTTGTTTTGTGGGAGATGAACAATCACATCAGGTTGGTAGCGCTTGCCTGCTTCATTTTGCAAATTCACCTGAGTCTGATATTCGTGCCCTTCACGCAGTCCCGACTCGGCAAGTACCCTCGCGAGCACCACTTCGCCCCAGTTACCTTGCTGCTTGTTGTCCCCTTTCAACGCTTGGGTCAAATTAACCGCTTCGCGCGTCATTTGCTCATTCAAACGTTGCAGGTTTTTGAGCTCATGCACTAAGGTATGGCGCTCTTTAGCTTCTTGGCTAAAGCTGTCATTAACGTGCTTTTTGAATCCTTCTAGCTGCTCTCGGAGCGGTGACAACAAACCTTCCAAACTCTGACGGTTTTGCAAGTCGACCTTCGCGGTTTTTTCTTCAAACAGTTGGTTGGCCAAGTGCTCAAATTGCTGTTTCAGGCGCGCTTCCGCTTGCTCTAGAATTTGCAGTTTTTCGGCATTGGCTTGGTTGATTTGCTCATGACGTGCTTGCTGCTCACGCAGTTGCGTTTCTAGACGTGATTTGTGCTCACGCATCTGACCAAGCTCATCAAAGTATTGTTGGCGCTCTTGCTTTACGGCCTCGAAGTAACGCAGTTTTTCCATTGCTGCCATCAGCTTTCCGTGTGTTTGGCGTACTTCAAACGCAGCTTTATCGCGCTCATCATCTAATTCATCCAACTCTTGCTGGGCATCGGCAAGGCTTTGTTTAACCTGTTCAAGCTGCTGTTGGTGAAGCTGCTTTTCTGAAACAAGTTGTTGTTCGAGAAGCTGAGTTTGGGTGATAAAACGTTGTTTCACCCACCAACCGACGGCGACACCACTAAGCGTGGCAGCGCAAAGAGAAGAGAGAATGAGAGATTGGTACTCAAGAATCCATTGCATAATAGCGAGTTAGCCTGTGTTTTGTATCTATAACAATGGTATTTAGACACTGGATAAATGTCCAGTTTGTTGGATGAAAAATCCTCGCATACACTAGGCCTTCCTATAATATTCTTTCTTCCGCTCAAATGAACCAAACCGAGCGGCACATCATCACGCAGAGGCATCATGAACGAGCGTCGCGCCCTAGGATTTGGGCTCTCAGCAGTATTACTTTGGTCTACCGTTGCAACCGCATTTAAACTCACGTTGGCAGAATTTACGCCAATCCAAATGCTGTGCATTGCCAGTATCGTCTCTGCGATTGCGCTGACGATAATCTGTGGTGTGCAAGGCAAGTTGGGCCAGTTAAGTGCCACCTTCCTCTCAAACCCTTGGTATTACCTACTGCTTGGGTTGATTAACCCCTTGGCGTATTACGTCATTCTCTTTAAAGCGTATGACTTGCTGCCTGCATCCCAAGCCCAAGCGATCAACTACAGCTGGGCCATTACCTTGACGCTAATGGCTGCTATTTTCTTAGGGCAGAAGATCCGTGCTAAAGATTGGCTCGCTTGCGGTTTTAGCTATGTAGGCGTGATTGTGATTGCCACACAGGGCAATGTTCTCGGCATGCAATTCGAGAGCCCGTTGGGCGTGGGGCTGGCGCTGCTATCGACTCTGTTGTGGGCTGGTTACTGGATTTTAAACACCAAAAATAAGGCCGACCCTGTGGTTGGTGTCTTACTTGGTTTTTTGGTCGCTATTCCATTTGCCATTGGTTTAAGTCTTTATGAAGGTGCGAGCTGGCAGGCAATCTCAATTAAAGGTTGGGCAGCGGTGACGTATGTCGGGTTATTTGAAATGGGGATCACTTTCGTCCTATGGCTGAGCGCACTCAAATCGACGCAAAACACAGCCCGCATCAGTAATCTGATCTTTGCTTCGCCATTCATCTCACTGATGCTATTGGCAACCATCATTGGTGAAGAAATTCATCCATCAACCTTGATTGGTTTAATACTGATCATCAGTGGATTAGTGGTCCAACAAGTATCGTGGGGTAAAAAAAGCAAAGCAATGAGCACTTCTCAATGATGAACAAAAAAACTCAACAAACGATGCAATGAGTTGGATAAAAAAGAGATATAGCTAACAGTTTAATGATAGAAAGCGCCTTACGCTGCTGGGAATTACCTAAGCGTTGGATACGATACCAACACGGCCCAATAGCTTAAGCTAGATTCTAATACCACTATCTTTGGGCGCTTCAGGACACGTTATTAATTATGTTTCGCTTCGCTATTCCTTCGCCTTTGATGGCAGACTGGCAACAGGCTCTGCAACAATGCTGTGATGCTACTCAAGCTCAGGGACAACTTTATACTCTGAGCGATACCCAGCAGTGGCTATCAACTGAGGTGTCCACCTCGGCTCAAAATCATCGCGCTATCGTCGAAGTGGTAGTGCAAGTTGCCGCTCAATTTACACCGACAGACTTGACGATAAGCCACACATCCTTTGGACAGCAAACCTTGAGCATAGGTCCAATTTGGCTACCAAATGGCGATCTGTTTGCCGTATTAGCGCTGACTCACCCTGACGATCAAATCACGGTAGTATCTGCTTGGCTGAGTGCATTAGTGGGAAGAATGAGCTTTGATATCAGCTCACACTACCAGCAAGAACGAACACGCCATCAAACTGCAGCGACCACACCATTACCGACGCTGCAAGAGTTTATCGACTGCCTTGAAGACCATATTTGGATAAAAGGCATGGATGGTCTTTATTCGATGACCAACCGAAGCGTAGAAAATGCGTGGCAAAAGACCAACAGTGAGATCATCGGCAAAGACGATTTCGCACTGTTTAGCCACGAGCGAGCAGAGAAGTTCATTGAGGCCGATAACTTGGTCGTGGCGACAGGCATGCTGAACATCGTCGAAGAATGCCGCCAAATTGATGAAAACAATAACCCAACTTGGCTAGAAACCATTAAGTCTCCTGTCCGTGATAATGACGGTAACTTAATTGGCATTCTGGGCATGACGCGCAACATCACACGCCGGAAAATGGTCGAAACGCAACTCTCATTGGCGTCCAAAATTTTTAATAACTCACAAGAAGGCATGGTCATTACTGATCGCAATGCCAACATCATTGATGTAAACACAGCCTTTACTCAAATCACCGGCTATCGCTCTGAAGAGGTGATTGGAAAGAACCCTAGAATTCTGCGCTCAGGTCATCATGACCAAGGCTTCTATAAACAGTTGTGGCATCAGCTCGAAACCAAAGGTCAATGGAAAGGCGAGTTCATCAACCGAAAGAAAGATGGCAGCATTTACCCGCAGTTAGCGACCATTAGTGCCGTAATGGACGATAAAAATCATCTCATTAACTACATCTGTGTATTTGAAGATATTTCCGTGCGTAAAGCGCACGAAGAAAAACTGCAGCGCATGGCCTTTTATGATCCGTTAACGAATCTGCCTAATCGCACCCATTTACTTAGCTTGCTTGAACAACACATTGAAACCGGGCACAAGAACCAACAGACGTTTGCCACCCTATTTCTGGATATCGACCATTTCAAGCACATCAACGATAGCATGGGTCACTTTTGTGGTGATCAGTTGCTGTCTAAGTTGGCTATCCGTCTACAAGATATTCTTCACTTAAATGCGCATGTGGCTCGTATTGGCGGCGATGAGTTCGTGATCATTTTGCCGGACGTCCACAGTGATGTGGCTTTGCTAGAAACCGTCGGCGATATTCTCAGCGTTTTCCAACAACCGTTCGACTTGGCAAATCACGACTCACTGCGCGTCTCGACCAGTATTGGCATAGCCTTATACCCAAGAGACGGCCAAGACAGCGAAACCTTACTCAAAAACGCAGATACAGCAATGTACTTAGCGAAGAAAAATGGGCGCAACGGCTACGCATTTTACTCACCAGATTTAACCGATAAATCGGTATCCCATGTGCGCATTCAATCTGCTTTGCATCAAGCGATAGAAAAACAGCAGCTTCGATTAGAGTTCCAGCCACAATATAACTTGGAGCAACATGCGATTGTTGGCGTTGAAACCTTATTACGCTGGCAGCACCCCGAATTTGGCCTTGTACCACCAGCCGACTTTATTCCAATTGCAGAAAAAACGGGGCTTATCCAAAGCATTGGCGAGTGGGTCTTGCTACACGCTTGCCAGCAAGGAAATACTTGGCTGAAACAAGGCGTTGAGTTTGGCAGAATTGCGGTTAATGTGTCGGCATTACAGCTTCAGCAATCGAATTTCATTCAGAGATTGAGCGATATCCTCAATCAAACTGGTTTCCCTGCTCAACGGCTGGATTTGGAGATCACCGAGAGCTTTTTACTGATCGACCCTCAACAAGCCATTGCGTCGTTAAATCAACTAAGAGGGTTAGGCATCGAGATTTCTCTGGATGATTTCGGCACAGGCTATTCGTCTTTGTCTTATTTGAAAGGTTTACCCATCAATAAGCTGAAAATTGACCGCTCGTTTGTCAGTGATGTACCCAGCAACAGCGATAGCAATGCGATTGTGAATGCGATTATCGCCATGGGCAAAACACTGTCATTGAAAGTCGTAGCAGAAGGAATAGAAACTCAGGAGCAAGCCGATTACTTGTTCGAAAAAGGCTGTGTTTACGGTCAAGGGTATCTTTTTAGCCAGCCAGTAAGTGCGGAAAAACTTTTTCGTTGAGCCAGCTTGTAGCCCAAGTCATTCTCGTGGAGCCACATCCTCGGGGATGGTTTGGATTGGTTGACTTTGAGTTGATTGACACAGCTCCAGACGCTCAACCAAAATATTAATGCAGACCAATAGCGGTACACCGATTAAGAGCCCCATACCGCCCCAAAGCCAACCCCAGAACACGAGCCAAACGAAGATCACTAACGGATTTAAATTGAATCTTTTCCCTAATAACGTTGGCGTGACAAACTGACTTTCAATCAAGTTGATCAACAAATAGATAGACACCACAGTGAGCATAAAACTGACCGACTCCAACTGCAGATAAGCCACAAAACCGAAACTCACCATGGAGATGACTGGGCCGAGATACGGCGCAAAATTCATCACGCCAGCAAACGCACCCCACAAGAACGGGTCCTCAAGGCCTAAAACAAAAAACACCGCCCCAACACTCAACCCAAGTCCCGCATTCACCAACGTGATAGTGCCAATGTATCGAGATAGGTCTTTCTGTAGTGCTTTGACCAGTTCAATCGCTTGGCGCTGCTTGGCAAACCCATGCAAGTACGACACTGACTTTCGAAATAAGCTGCGTCCGTGATTGAGCATAAAATAAACCATAAACAGCACGATCATTGCTTGTGTCAAAATGGTCGGCGTCGTGGTCGCGAGTGTCTTCACCAAAGAAAATACGGTATTGTTCCCGACTTCATCCATACCCATATCGCCGGCAATATTCAGCGGCGTATTAAGGTGATCCGCCGAGGCTTGAGTCACTTCACTCACTTCTTGCGACACATTTTTCACGATACTGGGTAGTTCAGACCACCACTGCTTGGCAGGCTCCGACATGGCAGCAAGGCCAATAATTGAAGCACCAACCAAGAATGACAGAGTCACCACGACGGTAATCGCGCGCGGTAAACCTTTGTCTTCAAGATAGTTAATGAAAGGACTGCATAACAGAGAAATAAAGGTACTAAGCACAATAGGTAACAAGATTGGCTTAGCAAAATACAGCCCAGGAACGAGCAATAAGACAAGAAGGGTTGCACCAATCGCGGTGTTGGCAGGGATGTTCAATTTCGCTGTCATAAAAAGGCTCAAGGTCGGTAGGAATGATTATCGGCGAAAGCCGTTATTGGGGTTGCTCGACTTCTGCTTATGTCGCGGTCTCTTCTGTCGAAGCAGTATTGCTTGCTTGTGGTTCTGCATTTTGACCTTGTTCTACGCCCGACTGGTTAGAAGACGCTGCCATAACTGGCTTGGCAAGCGAATCCGTCAGTTCGGAGACACTACTCGCCAATAGCCCCATGGAAGAGATAGAGGAAGTCAGTCGAGACAATCGACCCGCTTTGGCAGCGGTAACAGCAACGACAGCACTAATACCTAGCGTCGTCCAAGGATTTTCTTTCACAAACTTCTTAGTGGTAAACGTGAACATTTCCATCGACAAGCAGCATTGCTCTAAAGATGCCTTACCTTCCATCCGCTTGATTCGCATGGCTCGATTGAGCTTTTGTAGCGAGCGCATCCCACCCCTCCTGCAACTGTTCTGTCGTATTTTTGAATCCAAGGAAACCAACTAAACGCTTCTGCCACCAAGCTAAAGACAGTAATGCCAAACCTAAGGACGCAATAAATACGCCCACGGCAACATACACGTTAGCGGTCAGCTGATAAGCCACCACACCAGAGGCAAGGCACAAACTGAACACGAACAATACCGACAATAAGGTAAAAACAATGGTGCACAGCAAAATCTGTCGCGCTGCGGACGCATTAACTTTCACCTCCAAGAGGAACAAATCCAACGTTGAACCCGACCACGCTTTCAGCGATTGAGTCAATTGGTCCAGTTGTGAAAGAATACTGCTCAAACCATTGATGGTTTGTTGGATATCCTGCTCTTCTGCCCCACTTGGGGCTCGACCGCTGTCTGCTGCGGCCGAGCCCGGTTGCTGGTTGGTGACTTGTCCGGAATTATTCATTGGAACCCTCGCCTTCTGTTATGTGGCTTAATCCGTTGGACCGTGATTATTTGATCAGCTTCGAAACCGCCCAACCCGCAAGGAAGGCACAACCAATGCTCAGCAATGGACGCTCCTTGATAACGTTCTCTGCCGACTTGGTCGCCTGCTGAACGTGTTCCGCGCCCACATCAAATTTCTCTTTAGCTTGGTCTTTCATTGCGCCGACGGCTTCCGTCGTGGCTTGCTCCGCTAAGTGATATGCTTCTTCTAACTGCTCTTGAGGTTTTACTGTGCTTTCTTTTGTTGTAGCCATAACTAGCCTCCGTTGATGAGTTGAGTAGTAAATCAAGTGAAACAACTTTTGAACTCACTTACTCACAACAAAGCCATATCCGTGCCAAAACTATAAGTATTTGTTTTTATTTGATTTTTATTTTGTTTCACGACAAACCCTTATCTGTACGTGTAATTCTTTCCAGACTTCCCCAACATTCTTGTAATTTTTTCTTAGCACCACGTCTGCCCCCCTCCAATTCTTGCGCAATAAACTCATAACCAATTGATTAATAGAAAAATAACATTCATTGGCATACAACCTGCAACTAAAGATGAAACATCTGTGTTTGTTCCCCATACGTACAAACACTCCCATCACCAACCAAATCAGGAGTGAGATATGAAAAATGAAAATATCGCCTCAATCATTGAGCTTATCGAGAGCGGAAATGACATTTACAACAAGGCCATTGAGAACATTGACAACACTTCTTTGAATAATGTGTTGGTAGAACTGCTTAGAGTACGTGAGCGAGCGGTGCTTGAGCTTACTCCCTACACATTGGCAAATAACCAGGAAGACTCTGCCGACGACACTCCGGTTTCCTACACCATTAAAGCGCGTGAGGTATACAGCGATGTGATGAAGGAGGTGTCTTCTGACAAAGAGTCCATGTATTTGGAACAGCTCGAAGGTGTTGAAAGCAAGGTGCTCAAAGAGATCGAAAACCTAATTACTAGCCACCCAGAGCAAGCGGATAATTCGGTTCTACTGAAAGTTCGCAGTGATATCAAAAGCTGTAAAGAAAAGCTCGGCAGCATCAGCCTTATCAGCTGATCCATAGTGGTCGCCTTTGCAATCAAGCGCTGGCAGAGAAAATGGCCAACTCGTTTTGGCCATTTCTGATAAGACCACTGGCACCTCAATACAACCAAAACTAGAAAACACTAAACCGAGTAATCAACACGGTAGTCATAAATAAAGAGGTCAGTATGACATTGGATAATAATCGAGTAAGGGAGCTACTCGTAAAAATGACACACCATCGCCAAACGTGTTTGCCTCTCGTTAATCCGCAATCGCATATGACACTCGCAAGAGCGGCGTATCGATTCGTTAAAATAGAAAAAGTGATGATCAAAAAGATGGCGAAGTTGTTCTTCGACCAAGATGGTGAACAATTCATTGCGGAAAATGCCACCGAATACGGCGTTGCCGAACTAGGTAATTACAAAGAAATGCATTTCATGAACAAGTTGTTGTTAGATGATTTAAAAGCGCTACTCAGAGCCATTGACGACACCAACTTAACGGCGCTTGTTTCTTACTGGTTAGCTGCTTTACAAGTCGAAAACGATGAAATTGAAAAGCACTTACCCCAGGGTGAGTAGTCATACTCACCCCCTTCTTCCTTTCACTTCGAGAACGATAAATAGACGCTCTCTCAGATACAAAAAATGCCGATATAAAAAAGCCGCTGCACCTACGCAGCGACCTTATTGGTTCCCTCAAAACTACGACTAAACCGGTAAACAAAGGTACGCTATAAAGCACTAGGCAAATGGCGCATTATCCACTGCTTATCTGTTTTAAAGCTAAGCCGATTTACTTCTCCCGCTTGGGACAAATACATTCAACGATTTTGGACGAAGCTTAATCGCTAATTGCTCATCAGAATAAAGCTCACCATCAATCACATACTCAATCGGTTTGTTCGCAGAAATAGTGACATTCTGAGCCGTCGCGTATTGAAAATGAGTCGATTCCTCCTGCGCACCTACGCTGGTTAATGTCAGATCAGACAATGCGATGAGGCGTCCACCTAAAGATTCGGTGTTATCTAAATACGTGATATGCAGCTTGCCATCGTCAGGCTGCGGAGCACCACCACCTTGCGCGAGCAACGTACTAAAAGGAGCGATGTTCGCAACGACAAAGCTATGAACTTCTAGCGTTTGTGATCCATTTTCGCGGTTTTCATCTTCAAATGGCGCATCCATCGCAACAGTCAACGTCTGCATCTCTTCCGCCACCACCGCGTTAAAAAAGCCCGTTAAGTAGGCCAATTGTCCAAAGGTGTTTTTCTCTTCTCGCTGCGCATGCTCGATCATTTTCTGCTCTAGGCCAATACCTAGGACTAACAATATAAGCCTCTGATTACACTCCGCCGTATCAATACGTTGACAGTGACCTGCTAGCAATGCTTCACACGCTTTTTCGACTGGTGAGAATTTTGCGCCAACTCCATAGAGCACATGACATAACGCATTGGCGGTTCCGAGCGGAACAATACCGAGTTTGATATCAGTACCTACCAGCTGGCTCGCCACTTCCGTCACTGTGCCATCGCCACCCGCTACGATAATTTGCTTAGCCCCACTTTCTTTTGCCTGTTGTGTTAGCTGCTCGGCGCTGAGGTCTGTCGTCGTTTGATGAATACTCAAACGATATTTTTTGGTTAGCTCACGAATCAAGTGCTGTTCGTTTTCCTCCCATTTGCCACCACCTGCAACAGGGTTAACCACCATCCAAGTGGATTGATCCAGACCCAGTACGCCTTTTTCACTTATCGCTCGTAACGTTTTGATCTGCAATTTATTCAATCTCGCGGTACTGCGCACGTCATTGATTTTTTTCATCACAGACTCAACCGTCAGCGACGGATCTTTGCTCAGTAGATACGCCGCAACAACAAACACCGAACGACCGCGCCCTAACGCACAATGCACAACCACAGCTCGCGAGCACGAGATTTGCGTATCAATCCAGTTAATCGCATGACGCAAGCGCTCCAACGTTGGGGCTTTGTGGTCAAGTACCGGAATCGAAAGGTAATGAAACTGCTTGTCGGTCATCGCACTTTCAAGCCCAGCAAATTCTGCGGTGACATCGACAATACAAGAGATGTCATTGGATTCGAGAAAATCTAAGTCACTCTGAAATAGCCGACGGGAGAGGTATAAATTATCGCTGACTTTTTGGATTGGAGGCACAGTATCGCGCCGTCTTTCCCAGGCATTATATGCTCTAGCGCCCAGTAAAAAGGGGATGAATGCCCAGCGGATCCACCTGACAATCTTGCCGTCTTGGTTTTTTCTAAAAATGGAGGGAATGTCGAAAACGTAGGCTACGCTGACTAATGCTAAAGAAAGAGATACCCACAAGAACAACAGGCTAACCATGATTTGGGGAATATAAATAGCGGCCAATAAACTGATCAGAGCGCCAAGAATATAATATTTGATGATAAACATTCGCTCTCCTTGCCTTCAGCGAGTGCGCTTTTTTAGTGAAAGTGAGAATAAGCTGGTTTTAGTTTAGACTAATTAGCTTGGTAAACGCTTTGATTGGGCCCCTTCCCGTGCCGAAATGGCACGAAAAGGACCAATACTCCACCTAGCTAGCCATTTCATCGACGTAGCTATCCGCTAGTTTCATTTTCTGCTGATCGGTCATCACCTTACCGGCCAATTGGAAAAAACGCTGCTCTTCTTCTTCGAGGTGGTGCAATACTTTGTGACGCAAAGTTTTCATGAGGTTGAGCCATGCTGGCGAGCTCATGTCGGTTGCATCAAGCTGTGCAATCACTTTATCAATCTCGTGGTGCTCTGCGATGCCATGACGAGTAAGATCGATGGTTTTATCGCTCTCAATTAAAGGCGCGTAGAAAAAGCGCTCTTCTGCGGCGGCGTGCTGTTCGAGTTCATCCTTAAGATTGTGGTAAAACTCTTCGCGTGCAGGGGAATCTCCAGACGTTTCCATCAGAGCATCGAGTAAAAGGCGTTGCTTTTCATGACTCTCTTTTAGTACATCAAATATGTTTTTCATCTTTGACTCCTTATCTGATTGTAAACACTTGGGATAAAAGGAAGGGCGGTGATTGACCGCCCTTCTCTTACATTGCTGTGAACAAAAAGCTGACCTGACTCGACTAACAATCTTGGTCTTCTGCGTTCAAGTTCTCTTTAATATTTTCACACTCATCTTCAATCGCGTTTTGAGTTTCTTCGGCGGCTTCATCTATCTTCTTGCCTGCCTGTTCCATTGGCCCTTCTTCACTACAAGCAGCCAGTGCGAACACCAAACCAAATACTGCGGCGATACGGTAAATTAATGACGTAAGTCGCATGAAATCTCCTATCTATTTACGTTTTTTCTTCCTAGCAGAACAATCACTATTGATACAATTAATGACAATAGGAATAGGTAAAATATCACTTGCGCGATAGAGGCCGCCGCCCCTGCAATACCAGTAAAACCTAGTAGTGCAGAAACCAGTGCCAAAGCCAGAAAAATAAACATCCAACGAACCATAGTGTTACCTCCTAATAAAATTGGGTTAGGTCACTCGGCTCGTTATTATTGAACCACTTCTAGCTTATCAATCACCTTATTTACATCATTGGTATTATTTGCAATTGAAAGTGCAAGATCATGCTCCGCATCTGAATTAACCTTACCTGCCAACGTTACCGTTTTACGTTCCGTCGTTACATCAATGTCCGTACCACTTACATTGGTATCCATCAGTAGGCGAGTTTTAACTATAGTCGTGATTTTAGAGTCGGTCAGTGTGGCTAATGCCTCTGAATCGGTTTCTTTCTTACCTTCATTCACCACTGACAATTCGTTGTTTACTTTTTTCACACCATCAAGACCTGTTACAAGCTCTTCGGCAAGCGATTTTTCAAGGTCATTGTTTACCGAACCAGAAAGGGTAACTACCTGATTTTCAACATCGGTGTTGATATCAAAAGAGTTAAGGTTACTGTTTAGCAGCAGCGTCGTTTCGGCTTTACCATCTAGCCAAGCGTCCATGGATTCTTTTTCCCATTTATCACTCGCTAAGACTGCTGTAGATGAAGTAGCAAGAACTGACGTAAGTACAATTTTAGCTGCGATGTTATTCATGGTAATTCTCCTTTATTGACGTTGTATTTCCATAGGAGCAAACCATGTGCCAAGTTTGTAACTTGTTGTTTTTAAAGAAATAATAAAAACGAGAGGTAAAAATAAGACGAACAAGAAAATATAAGCATGAATTATTTACACAGAAGAAATGTAATTTTTAATCGTTAATAATTTCGCAATCAATTACATAATACGCCAACAAAAGATGAGACATTATTTCTTCGACTTCACTTAATCGCAGAATTATTATTTAAAGCGTGAGACACCCGAATAAAGAAGCAATATTTATCAGAATTATTACTGATATATACCAAGAGAGGATCAACGACATTAAAATAGCCTACAGCCCCTTAAATCTATGCTGACAATATTTTGTCTTGTGCACTTAGAATAATCCACGTACATTGTTTCTGTCATAGTAAAGAGGACATTTCTATGTCGTTGCCAAGCCTGTTTCTACGAATACAAGACCCGACACTTAAAGATGCTATCGCCTCTTGCCAGGAACTGAACAAATTTCGTCTGCATAATACCGATGCCGCAGATGGTTGGATTGAAGATTTCCTACAACTCAAGCCGGAAGTTGCGATTGTTGAAGTCGCCCACTTTACTAGCGCAGATTACCAGCGCCTTTCTAATATCGAAGACATCTACGATATGGACTTGATCATCATTAGCTCTGGTGCTCCAAACGAAAATTTGGATAAGCTAATGAACTTAGGTGCAATTTTTCACTACAGAAAACCCGTCGATATTGCCATTTTGACGGACACCCTAAGCGAAGTCAGCCAGTACTATCAGCAAAAACAAGATCAAGGACGTAAAGTGTCCACTAGCGATCTCGACCAATTTGGCCTTTTGGTAGGGTCCTCATCGCCAATGCATCAGCTCTATCGCATGATCCGACGCGTCGCAAAAACAGAAGCCAACGTCCTCATTGTCGGTGAAAGCGGCTCGGGTAAAGAGTTAGTCGCACAGACCATTCATTTAGCCAGTGATCGCAAGCAACAACCCTTTATCGCGATTAACTGTGGTGCGATTAGCCCAGAGTTGGTCGATAGTGAACTGTTTGGCCATGAAAAAGGCGCCTTTACCGGAGCGAATAAAACTCACCAAGGTGTATTTAAACAGGCAGAAGGCGGCACGCTGTTTTTAGATGAAATCACCGAGATGCCTATCGAGCATCAAGTGAAGCTATTGCGTGTGTTGGAAACCGGAGAGTATCGCCCAGTGGGCAGTAATACGGTGCATATCGCCAACACTCGCATCATTGCCGCCACCAACCGTGATCCTAAAGTCGCCATTGAAGAGCAGTTCCTGCGTGAAGATCTGTTTTTCCGTTTATCGCACTTCCCATTAACGATACCGCCACTGCGAGATCGAGGCGGTGACATCGTCGGTCTGGCTAAACACTTTATCGCGCACCGCAACGCAAATGAGGCTAAAACCAAAACCATTCTTGATTCTGCCATCCAAAAAATCGCTGCACACGATTGGCCAGGTAATGTCCGTGAGCTCAAACACACGATCGAGCGTGCATTTATTTTGGCTGATGACACCATCCGAGATGAACACCTGATATTCGATACACCGCCATTGGAAACAGGCACAAGCATCGAAGACCTTGTTCCAGCGGGCGTTTCGCTAGAAGAGCTAGAAAAAGCCGCCATTCTCAATACGCTTGAAGAGAATCAAGGCAATAAAACGGAATCTGCGCAAGAGTTAGGCATTAGCGTTAAAACGCTCTACAACAAACTCGAAAAGTATCAAGACGAGTAACTCGCTGTGGGAATACAATGAGAATATAAAAAGAGCACGGAATACGATTCAGTGCTCTTTTTTATCTTATCTTTTATGCGGATGTGTAGCGTTTGATTTGTGAAGGAACAATAAAATTTGCCTATATGAAAATGCTCAGACAATAAAGTTTGCCCGTAGTGTCAGCGCCGATGTAAAAATGACCCACTAACGCCGATTTAAAATTGACCCACCTGAGTCAAACTATCCGTTCGTAACATGGACAAAGCGGCGGATTATGATCAATCAGGAGCAACTAGTGGAAATACACGTTTTACATCAGCAAGGGGGCAACATCCGCCGTATCGCAAAGGAGCTGGGGATCTCAAGGAATACCGTTCGTACTTATCTGCGAGATAGAAGCAAAGCACCCGTGTACCCCGAGCGTCAGTCCCGACCAACTAAACTTCAGCCCTACCATGGCTACTTGTGTACGCGGATTGAAGCCGCAAAGCCTTATTGGATACCCGCAACCGTCTTACTACGTGAGTTAAAATCACTTGGTTATGAAGGCGGTATAACGATGCTCAAGGAGTACATCAAACAGTACAAACCAAGTACGCCTGTCGACCCTGTCGTTCGATTCGAGACATTGCCAGGTGAGTAGATGCAAGTGGACTTTACGACCATCACCCATTACGGCGTCCGTGTTAAAGCCTTCGTGGCAACGCTTGGTTATAGCAGAGCGACGTTCGTTCGCTTTAGTGAACGAGAGCGCCAAGAAGACTGGATAAAAGGTCTTGAAGAAGCGTTTGAATACTTCGGTGGCGTCCCCAAAGAAGTTCTGTTCGATAATGCGAAAGCCATCATGATAGAGCGTGATGCATACGGTGAAGGAGAGCACCGTTGGAACCCTGCACTGCTCACCGCAGCCAAGAAGTACAATTTTAAACCAAGAGCCTGTCGTCCATATCGCGCAAAGACCAAAGGAAAAGTGGAGCGATTTAACTCCTACTTGAAGAATAGTTTCGTCACTCCGCTTGCTGCGACACTCAAGCAACACGGACTTAAAATCACCGTCGATGTTCTTAATGGACATATCGGCGCATGGCTAGAAACCGTCGCTCACCAACGAACTCATGGTACGACAGGTGCAAAGCCTCAGGTTCTCTTAGATGAAGAGCGCTTTACACTTCAGTCGCTACCATCGCCGACACGCCCAGTCACACCGCTAACAATAAGCGATAGTGTGATGCCACTTGAGAGCTTCCAGTACCCACTCTCGACGTATGATGCGTTGTTGGAGGTACGACCATGAACCTTCAAATGAGTCGTATCGAGGCTGCCTGTGCAACGCTGAAGTTACAAGCTATCGGTCAGGAGTGGCCGAGACTGGCAGAAGCAGCCAACAGTCGTGAACTGAGTCTAGCCGATTACTTAGAGTCACTTCTGAACGCTGAACTGGAAGCGCGAGCAGAACGCACAAGAGCCACACTGACTAAGTTCGCCAGCTTCCCAATGGAAAAAACGTTCGATGACTATGACTTCAAGTTCGCAACGGGTGCCCCAAGAAAACAGCTCAAGGAGTTAATAGGGTTAACCTTCATTGAGCGAAAGGAAAACGTGGTATTACTCGGCCCAAGTGGCGTTGGTAAGAGCCACCTTGCGGTGAGCCTTGGCCAAATAGCGGTTCAAAAGGGCCTAAAGACACGGTTCATCACCGCAGCAGACTTGATGCTTCAGCTATCTACAGCGAAAGCTCAGGGTAAGCTTGAAAGCTACTTGAGACGAAGTGTACTCGCACCTAAGCTACTTATCGTCGATGAAATCGGCTACTTACCGTTCGGCAGAGAAGAGGCCAACTTGTTCTTTAACGTCATCGCCAAACGTTATGAGCAAGGCAGCATTATCGTGACCAGTAATTTGCCGTTCTCTCAATGGTCAAATGCGTTCGCCGATGATACAACGTTGACGGCGGCGTTACTCGATAGACTTCTTCATCACTCGCACATCGTACAAATCAGCGGTGAAAGCTATCGATTAAGAGGAAAGAAAGCGGCTGGAACCATACCAGCGGTTCTAGAAAGTCTATCTGAAGGCAAAAGTTAATTGTATGGGTGGGTCAATTTTACTTCGTCGATAAGTGGGTCAATTTTAAACTGGCGTTGACAGTAGTAGCTAAAGACTTTGCATCTGACCTTCAAGTTCATCTATTATCTGTGACAGCAAATCTGATTTTTCATCTTCAAATCTCTGTTGTTGAATGAATCTCAGATTATTCGCTGTTGTTTCAAGTTGCCATGATTCCTTCCCAAGAACTAATGCTCTTGGAAGGTACTCAAGACCAAGTTCATAGTCATGACTAATGCAAGCAAGCTCTAATAAGGTTGCAACAATCCAATAGTTATTTGAGTTTCGTCCACCCTGACGTTCAGCAGCAAATATCACTAATGGCAACAACCTCTTAATTTCAGCTAAAGATTCCTCGTCACCTTTAGCCTGTAGAAGAGTAATAGCATTTACACCTGGATAGTAGTCTGTTGGTTCAAGCTCAAAGCCATTTTTGTACGAGTCTATGGCCATACCTAACCAACCACCGGCCTTAACGTCGCTTTTTTCCTGAGCTTCCTTATATTTATCTTTATATATACGCCCTAAAATTCCAGACGATTCAGCACTATTACCACTATCATCAATGATGCCTTTTATTACCTGAATAGCTTCTTCCCTATCCCTACCTTCATTTCGACGGTTTAAAGCTAGTGCAAACTGTTGTCTTGTAAATACCATTCCCTTTATATCAGCTGGCATTTTGTTGTATAAGTCGATCATTTTATCCCAAGCACTCATTGCTCTATAATTCAGGTAGATATCGATTACTATCCCTCTATCTAAAGAGCGTAGCTCGCCCAACTGTTCAATAATCTCATCAATTGATTCAAGAGCATCTGATCTAGATGTTTGAGTTCGAGCAGCAGCCAAGTCTTTCTTCACCTTTCTTGAGTACTCAATACGATCTCGAAACACCTCAGCCATCTCCGGCTTCATTTCAATACCAGGAAAGTCCTTAAACAGGCCAAATAAAGGACTATCTTGAACAGGAGGCCCAGCTAGCACCCGTTCGATTCTACGAGTCAACTGTTCTTTAAGTTCCTCAGCCGACTCTGTACAGATACTTCCATCAGTTAACTTGTAAGGTATGGCACGAACCATATTCACATCAAAAGGAGGGGCACTCGTAGTGGCAAATATGGGAATTGTCGTGTAAGGCTTAGCTGTATGCCTCACTCCCAGCTCATAAAAAACGTTGGGATTAGCCGTTGTCATATCTGCCACAACAAAGTCAGAAAGCAAAAGTCTAGCAAACATAGCTGTATGAATTATGCCGCCGGTCTCCTCCCTATCTCCTCGGATCGGTGTCAGTCCTGCGGCTACAATGGCTGGTTCAATACCTTCCTGGTATACCTGATCAAAGTCGATTTCTATGCCTGATTTCTCATCAACTTTCTTTCCAAATGGCATATCTACAAAACACAATTGCGTACCCAGAGACTTTGTCACGTTAATGTCCTTTCTTTTCCAATATTCATACAATTAGAGCTAACTTAATGGGCTTGAAACCAATCAAAGCGAGTCAGACAAATCCCTCCATGCCATCTTCTCTATACTAGTGTTAGATAGCCAACTCGGAGGTGAGCCCTCAAAGCTAGAGCCTGAATGAACTGCGATAACACGCTTACCTAGCTGTAAACTCTTTTCAACTTCCCATTTAACCCAATCACTTTGTGCCGTATTTGGTGATACATACACAACAGTAACGGAAGCCCTAGATATTCTCTCTGTGATTTTTCTCTTGATATACTCGGCTTGCTCACTGTTATATGGCTCCTTAACAGAGTGATCGTTGAACTCGATATCACTTTTATCGTTCTTTGCCTGTGCACGAAGCAAATTAACAGTATCAATATCCTCTGTGGCAAAACTAATGAAGACGTTTCGCCTCCCTCCCTGAAGAGCTGCTTTTGCCTTTTCTTCTAAGGACCTAATATCACCCAGACGACTCCATCCTCCGCTGCTACTACCACCCATTTTTACACTTCCTCATGTTTAAACTCATTACAAGCAATACAGTTTCCGCATGGATATTCATCACCTTGGTGACATGAATATGTACCAGATATACCTTTAGTTTTAGCTAGACTAACTACGTCTTGTTTTGTGAATTCAGAGAGAGGAGCAAGCACCTTAATATCTTTACCTAAACTGAGAGAAATTAGAGCTTCTGCCTTTTTTATAAATTGAGGAGTTTGATCTGGGAAAAGGCTTGTACTTTCATGAAGCAAACCTATGGATACGGCATCAGCATTAAGTTGGTGTGCATACGCAGCAGCTGTGAGTAAAAACAGTAGATTTCTTCCTGGGGTGAAAGCATCATCTACGATGTCCAAACTCTTGTCAGTAAGCCCTGTTCTTATGAGCTTTCCATATCCGGGAAGTTCTGCAACCTGTGGTTCTGGCAACATTAATTCGGCCATTGACTTCCGACATGCTTCAAGTTCTCTATTATAGGCTCTTTGACCGTAATTTATGAATAGCGGGTAAATTTCCAACCCTTCTTCTTTGGCTAGTTTTGCCACAAGAGTCGAATCTAAACCTCCTGATACTAGAGTCACAATACTCATACTATTATCTCCTTTGGGTTTCTAGCAGCTACACGCATAACAATCCATATGGCCCAGTCCAACAAACCTACAGGGCAATTCAACTCTTGGGCATGCTTTTTTAGAGCTTTTTCATGTCTACCATATTGATTCATACCAGAAATTGATAAGTGGCGACCGTTATATATACCAATCAAGGACATATAGTTGAGGACATGCCTATCTAGTATCGCTAAATCATATGTAAAACCACAATTACGCAAAAACATACTGGCCTGTTTTGGGCCAAACCCAGGAGCTTTATCAACGAACCATTGCCTTGCGATATTTACGTCAGAAAAACTACCAATCAATGATTGCAATGTCTTTGACTCCGAGTATACCTGTTTATAGGTTGACGCAAGCTGCTCTGCCTTAGCTTTAGGAAACCTATACTTCCTTTCATTACCATCGACCAAAAAAGTCTTACTTAGTAACTTATAAAGTAAATCAGTTAGCTCCTCCTCACTTCGATTTTGACACAATAGAGTACCACTTTCGGATATACGGTCTGCAGCAGCTATTGCTAGAGGATATGGAACCTGGCTACTTAATATACAGCAACTTAGCTCCCACCAAAGCTGACGTTCATCAAAAATAATATCACTCATTGCTCGAGATCGAATATCGGAGCATACAGCTGTGATAGCTCTAGATAAGGCCTCAGGAGTATAAGTAGTCATCGGAAAATTCTCGGAAAAATAGTTATGAGTTCATGGAGCTTCATATCTGTAACTCCAACCGCAAACGAATCAATACGATCAGAAGAGAACATTGATTGCATCACATCGTTTAGCTCTCGATAGTAAAATAGATTATGGAACAAAACTCTTGCTCCATAAGGCAAATCATTAAATTGAGATGGAGTTTTATGACTTTTGAGTAAGTCAAAGTTTTGAAAGTGATGCAAACTCTCAGTATCTGCATCAATAGCAAACCTGCACCATTCTAAACCATCAAAAGTATCCGCTCCAGATGCTGCTAAAATTGCTATGCTACGAGGATTTCCAGTTCCAAGTAAGTGAACAGGTTGGTAATAGGGAAGTTTGTTCAGTTCATCTCGCACTCTCCTCATTGCATCAGCACGATCCTGCATTCCTGCTCCTAGCTCTCTCTCAGGAATTGCTATAATTGGAGGACTTAGCGCTTCAGAAACTCTTCGAACCAATTCAGGTAACATAGTGATTCCATTTTCATCTTGTGGAACATGGACAATTGGCAGAACAGGCTTATCTGTAAACTTGGAATCCCGTTCAACAGAATCAACGATATCATTGAGTATCGTATCAAGATCATCGCTAGGCTCTAAGTTATCAAAACAAAAAGCTAGATCATGTGGAATATTTCGTAAGACATCCTCTAGTGCCTCTGCTTTCCAATCTTTATCATCCTTTCTATGTGCCTCATAGTTTCCAGAATCGATTAAAACAAGACCTCCGTTCTGGTGATATTGCCTAATTCCATCGATCAGCTCTTCCTTATCTTCATCACGACACAAATCGTAAGCAGACACAAGAATAGCTGGTGTTTCACTAATCTTCAGAACAATTAAAGCTTCAGCGGGAGAGACATGTGTTTCATGCGAAGACACAGACATAAATAGACTAGGTAGTGGCAATTTATTACCTAAAATGCTCTGAAGCCTCTTTGGGGATTGTTTCGGCTCAACAATACTTCCTACCTTTCTCAATAGTTGCTGATACCCTTGATGAGATATATCCCCATCCCAACTTTGAAAATCAATGCTACTATAGGCGCCAAAAGGATAAGGAGAGTCGCTACTATCTATTTTTAAGGGAATTATGTTCTTTGTATGTTTCTCACCGATTTTCAGTTCTTCAGTAACTGTAGGTTTATCTGAAAAAGATGAAAAAATGGCTAATATGCATTTCGTTCCTGCAATATTTTTGTTTATTTCGGGAGCATATTGCCCAACAATCTTATCATCCCACCAAACAGTCCATTGCTCGGAAAGTAGTTGATATAATTTTTCCGCAATATCAAAATTTTCTTTTGGGTAAACTATATATATATCATTCATTAAACAACCCATTAATTTAAGTTGTAATTAAGTGTAGCGATTGGACATAAACATGAATATTCATACCCAAAAAGTCGAGTAAATGGAGGTTGTTAAATCAGTTGTCAACTTATCGTAGTTGTAATCTATATCTAGACCTAAACCTCTTTCATCAAGAACAACTATTTTGCTTCCCGAATGACAAAAATCATTAACTTTTCTTATTTGACCGCTGGTTAAATTATCATTAACAACCAAAACAACATCTGGTCTGATATCTATATGTTTGTCTAGATCCAGTACAGGACAATAAGCTTTTTGGCCAAGTTCATTTAACAGAAACTTGATTTCTTCAAGGACATATCGTTGTCCGATGGTATCTAATGAACCTTCGACACAAACACTCCTTGATAGACGAGTTTTTAGAGGCTCCCTTTGTTCCAATTGGCTTTGAGAGAAACTAAATAATCTATTTTCAGAGTAAATAGATACGGCACGGGAAGCTTTGTCTGCTGCAACTACTGGTGGTAGCTTCATTTTCGCCCAATAAAACGCAAACAAGGCACTGAAAACATCTCCTGTTCCTAGCTTAAAAACTAGTTCAGATTCGTATGCAGGAATAAAACTAACGTTGCCATTATCTTCAAATACAGTAGAACCAACTGGCCCCTGTTTAACTATTACAATGGAAGCACGCTCTTCTCTCAGTACCTTCTGGGCGGTTTCATGTACATTGTTCCCATACCCTTTGTGCAACAGTTCGAGTTCATTTAAAACAATAGCAAGCTCTTTTGCTGTAGAACCGTTTGAGTAGTATGACTCTTGATTCTGCCAAGTTTGCGGATCAAACACGACACGCTCACCTTGAACTTTTGCACTTCCCTCTAAAAAACCAAAACGAAGTACCGCATCCCCAACAACTTCGATGAGGGGGTGCTCCACCAAAGATGATCGCTCTGGCTGAATACATGGTGTGGAAAGTGGATGAAAATATGAAAATGCTATAGGGCATAACCTAGTTACTAGATTTAGACAAACCCCCATATTTTCAATGTGTTTTAATGAATTTAGCTCTTCTTCCGCAAGATATGTGTACAGTGTAACCTCTGAAGTAAGGCCAGATAAGGCTGCTGCTGCTCTTCCCCCTGAGCCAAACAAAGTATTCCAGACCGGAACGCTACAAAGCTCTCGATAAACACCTCCGGCAATATGCATCTTTCATCCTGAACAATATTTACTCTAGGCGAAATAATGCAACATACAGCATATAAATTCTCATTTAGGCATCACAAAAATGGTGTGTACTAGAGGTTTCTAGAAAACAACAGCTATGTCTCTACTACTACTACTTACGACCAAAAGAACCGCTGACGATATTTTCGGGGCCTCTTAGATTGTACTAAAACGAAGTCACAATAATTGTCTGTACCATCTACACAATAATTGTATTCCTTAGAGTGTAAGCGAGTATGCGCGATCACGAGGCTTTTATCGCAATACTTGCTACTATACTGATATAGAGTGCATCGCATACAATCTTTACTTTTTAACTTTATCACATCTATATTTACTGTCTTCTCAGGTATCAATCTCACTGGTATTTTAGTGAAAAAGGCCTTTTCATTTAAAAAGTTGTCTAAATGATTTGAGTGGTAGATGCTCACCTGCTGAAATGCAAACTCCCAGCATTCATCGTCCCAGTCCATAGGTAAGAAAAAGCCCGACTCTGAATATAGAAAGTTCAAACTAAAACCAGAGTTACCGCTAGGGGCACTTCTTTGAAAAGGCTTTGCATAATTGTGTATCCATATTCGAAACTCTCTTTTTATGCAAGGCATTAGGGGACCTACAACTCCATATTTACCTAAAAAGTTTCTATTTCTCGGCTTGTGATTGGTAGGTATACACCATTCTCTCTGACTCGCTATAGCAGAAAACTTACCTGCAAATACTAGCCTTAATTGTTTAATTGCATTGCCACGTGAGGTATCAACAACCTTTCTTAAGTTGGTATGATGTGTTTCACATATTGATGAGTAAAGCCAAGAAGAGTGCAGATAAGCAAATCCATTTTCTACAATAGACTTTTTTATGCATTCCTCGCAGTATCTAATGGGTATATCACCTTTCTTACCAGGTGAGTTGCTGCCCCATAACTCTTGCAGTTCAATGGATATTGTTTTGGGCGAATCGAACAAGCTCAAGGAGGAAATAAGATCGCTATTATCGATAGTGTTTAATAGTTCTTGAGCTGAAAGGTGTCCTAGTAGCGAAAGTTTACATTCTGGCCAAGAAGGATATTTATGCCAGCGCCCATTTTTTCCTATAAGACCACATTGCTCGTTAGACAATGAATAAATCTCAGAAATACGAAACAGCAAACTGTGAAAAGATTCTTGATCCACCCTATACATAAAATGCCCAGAACGTTAAAGGTATGTAAGTGAGTACATTTATCTTCCAAAATCGAGGTCTAGTAAATAGTTTTGAACTACTAAAGTAGCCCTCTTTCACGAAGGAATTCTCGTGTTTTAGGTAGTTTTTCGATCCTGGACGTAAGCCAGCCATGTGAACCCATAATCCGATCCATCTCTGTACGGGATAACTTTATGCTTGAAGAGAATAGGAGATTTCGAACTATAGCAATAACTTCATTATCTCTTTGATTCCAGTCAATCTTTTCAACATGCAATGTCTGAGAGGCAGCTGGAAGAACGGATTCAAGCCAATGAACCTCATGGTTGTATAACCAATAAAATGCAGCTTCGTTGGCTTTCTTGATAGTTTGTCGATTAGCGTTTGGATGAGAATCCACGAAACGTAATATTTTGCAACGATGCCTGCGCCTTAAAGACTCCGCTTTACATTGCTTCCTTCTCTCAACAAGACCTTTCGTAGTAGAAATTATTAATTCGACGCTCCCTGCAGAAATGCCATAACGTTTGGCAACAACATTTCTATGAAAACCTTTCTTTGCTAGCTCTACTACTGATTCTCTTAGTTTCCTAGTTATAGTCTTGGGTTTAAGGTTTACTGGAATATCATTCTTCAATGCTATACCTTTCACGTAGCATCTGCTTTTATCAATTTTTCGACTTACCGCTGCCATCGAAAGTCCTAATATTAACAAGTCGCAGCACTGTTTTTCTTTGCCTAAATCTTCTTCGTCATGAACAAAGTTTTTTGTATTACTAGATTGGCAACGAGATAAGTAAAACTCCAATAACAGATGCTTAAAAGGGTGCTGGGAATTCAAACCAGTAAAGAGAGAAGAAAAGTAACGATAGTCGTCTACTGACCTTGGTAATAGTTCAGCATTTGTTGAAGATAGCTCTTTTGATAAATAAAACAGTTCCCTTGCCATTTTTTTCCGTTTGATTCTTCCCTTTTGGGTTAGACCTCCAGTAAGCAATAACTTTCTTAAATAGCTATCACTAAAAGATTCAAGGTTTGATACTTCGAACTGTAACCTCTTAACTTTATGCTCGACGAACTCTGAGAATTCTTTGGTTAAATAACCACAGCTTCGCGATTGCCACCTACTATCAGGAAGTAAGTGGCCACCGGCATGGTTGCGACTCGTAAACTCAACATGAACCAACCATATTGTATGTCTAGAGCAAATATTGAGGCCAGGCACTTGGTGAAGTAGATGCCAATAGGCTACACCAAAATTTTGCATATCTTCTTTTGCACATTGAGGACAATACTTCACGGATAAACGTTCGCAATCACGAAAGGTCGACAATTGACATGCTCTCACTATGTCATTAGAAGCAGCCGTGACATCATTAATCACGGAACGATACTTCGGTAAATAGTGTGAAAATATAGGCCGTAAAGTTTGTTGCGATAAAAGCTGCGATGCCGTCTCATCTGTAAACTTGCAAATTAAGTGTAAATTGGAAGTTAGATAGGGGTGAATTACTGCTCTACCATCGCCTACAAGTCGTTTTAGAACTTGAGTTGGGGAAACTCCACAAGTAGCCAAATGGCGACATATACGACTAAATAAAGATTCATCCGGAAGCACTTTAGGTAGCTGCATGAAGAATTCCCATCTAACTAATCCGAATTTCTAAGTATTAAGATAGTTCTTTGAGCGGGTCGTCAAGGACGATGCTTCGAGCTCTTAGGTAACGCATAGGATTTTTTAAACCAGCAGCTTGTTGGAAAAGAGCTGGGTCGTCAATTCTACTGCTCAAATCAACGGCCCCAACCAATTCGATCAGCCTAGAAGCAAACTCAGGGTGCTGCGGTTTAGTGATATCACCTGTTGTATCAACAGCCTTAACAATTAACTCCTCCTTGCGCTGGGAGTTACGCTGCTTACCTTTGGGCAAAGAAGTAATAGAAGCTTTTAAGCTATCCACTTCTTCGGTTTGCCTCGAAAGGCCACAAGCAACAGCATTACCTGCGGACAAAGTTGCAGGGGTGATGCGTTCATCATCCGAGCCAATAACTAAGCGTTGAGCTTCTCTATAGGTTCTACTGGCCATATCTATGTTACCAACAGACAAAGAATGAAGAACATCATTTAGCTCTTCAGTAAGATCTGTATATACGTTGGTCCATTGGTACTGCCAAAGCTGATCTATAAACGCATTCCACGAGATGCTATCCCTTGTTAAAACAGACATTGTATGGTGATAACCACTTTCAGCTCGACGAGCAGCTTTAAGCTCCTTGATTAAAGATTGGTCAAACGGAGGATTTGCGACGAAGAAAAGCGGAACTCCTAACTTGTTCATTAGTCGATGCAAAAACTTTAAAAGGTTATTCTCTCCACCGGTTCTTTTAAACTTTAGGTTTTGCATTTCATCAATCACTAGAATACCAAGAAAGCTTGATTTTATTGACTGCTCTAGCTGCCTGATTAAAGAACCAATCGTCCCTGCAGGCTTTGTTCTTTCTCTATCGAGAGTTAAATCTAGTGCTGAAAGTATCTCTTCACACAGATCCCTAACACTAGAATTGCTAGGGCAGTCCACTTTTATCCAGACAACTTGTTTTCTTAGATCGAGTGGCATGCCTTTATAAGACTCGTGCACAATTACAGTCGGAAAATATTCTAGAACTTGCTCAACCATCGAGGTTTTACCAACACCACTCTCACCGATTAGCGTAAGCCCGTCTCCTTTTGGTTGAAAGTACCCTGTTCTCGGCTCAATATCTGGTCGTTCATCAACCAAATAATGTAAAAATTGAGCAGTTGTAGGACTCAGCGGATTCTTGGTCGAATAGCCCTTTTTTATGGCTCTTTCTACAGCTCGGAAGCAGGCTTCATAATCAGTAAGAGGTTGCCTGATTTCTTCAATGCGATTTAGGTACTCATCACGTACTAATGGATCTTCATGGTCAGCAATCTCTTCTGAGTAATCAGGATAATTACTAAAGTCTTCCATAACATTTACCCATGACTTTTTAGCTGGAAGGGCTTCTATGATTGGGTTACCTCGATGCTCAGGAAGAATTGCATCTTGGTACACTGCAGACTCAATTCTCATGACTCACCTCTAGTTCTTCTTTTTCTACCTCTTGGTAATGGAACTACTTTATCGTTAAAGGATGCTTCATCAACAGTACCATTATCGACTGAAGCTACCGATTTTGGTGTAATCATATTTGTTGTCGCTTCTAACTCGTCTTTACGTCTTTGGCGGGTATTCTTCGTTCTATCCTTTAAAGAAGATTTTTCAGTCTGTTGGTTTCTGTGTTTAGCCTGTCGAGTAACATCCTGTAGATGCTTATGATCATCAATTGAGGCTACTGATATAGGTGTGAGTTCTTTCTTATAATCGAGCCAATCCTGAACAAAAATCGATTCAAACATAGACTTATCACTTAGCATACGGCTTCTAGACAAAAGGTCACATCGAATAAATTCTTTGTTCTTATCCAAGCGAACATAAATATAATTCGTTGTATTTTCGTCAATTCTTGCCTCAAGCTTCCAGCGACCTGACGACCTAGCGACAGATGCTAAGTTTAGCTCTTCTACTTCTGCACATGAGTAGTACATGCCATTAAAATATATTCCACTTCGAGTCATACTTACTTCTGCAGAAGGCAACAATCTAGCGATCACTTCATCACTGTTAGCAAACTGAAGATCGTGTCTATGTTTTGCAAGATGTACTTTCCAGTAGTTTAGAGGTGTTGGGGATAGATCATGCTCAATGAGTAGAGGACTAGTAAAAGCCAAATCATCAAAAATGGATCGGTTATGCTCTAGTACTGTTTTAATTATCTCAGCAGTTACTTCTTTTAGCGTATAGAGTGCCACTTTTCTTGGATCTTCATTACCTCTTACAACTGGACCACCTCTTGTTGAACCTAATAGATCATGAAGTGACTCTTTATTAAGAATATCAAAGCGTTTCTCCACAACCCCTTTGCAATCTGGTCGGTATGGTGGAGTAAATGATAATTGCGTCATTGGTGTCAGTGCTTTTCTGGGCTGCACTCCTATCATTTCACCATTATCGCAGACCAGCTCTTTAGGGATATGAGCACAGGGCCAGTCTGAGTCTTCTATATCGATACCAAAGCTCTTACAGTAATCAGATTTGGGCAAGAAAGCATTGGTTAATGCCTGTCGAGCAGCACGCCATGAAGCATGATATAGAGATACATGCATACCAACTATCATTCGACTTGCTCTATCCGCTACGATGTAAATCGTCGGTCGCCCTAAGACCTCTTCTGGCCTAAATTCAGATACGATATGTACGTCAGCAACAGTTGCATCTATTTCAAAGTGAGTACCAAGCAAATAGCTTCGGTCTGTAATACTGCCTAGGACTCCTCTTTTATTTCTGAGGTAATCATTTTCTGACGTTCGTTGTTTGATTATCTGCTCTTTACTAAATAGCTTTGTACGCCAATAGCTAAACTGTTTCTCAGTTGGTACCAAAGGAGGCAGCCCCCAAACCTCTGCCAGCCTAATTTCTTTTGAATAGCTATCTTTAAGCAGGTTTTTATAGGTTTTTGCCAACGTAAGTCCAGATTCTTTGAGGTAGTACTTCTTTAGCGCTTTCTTAAATTTCTTCTTGTCATCATCATAAATTATATACTTCGCAGCTCTGTCAACAGCTATCGTTCTTGGCTGTTTCGGTGCACCTAATGGCTTCGTTGTTGGAGTTCGTTCTCGACCAGCTCCTCCACTATTTGCAAATGCTGGCAAAAGAGCCATCTTATCCTGTCCATTTCGCCAATATAGGGTGAGCAACCTAGCTAAAGATTTACGATCTACACCCACTTTCCTAGCATGTTCGCTTAACTGGGTAAAACGCTTCTTAGTCGCATAATCAAATACAAAACTCTGATCGAATATTACACCTTTGATCAGTTCATAATTTTTTTCTCTTCGATCAATGCGCTCTTCTGGAATTCTATCTTCATCAACCAATAGATAAGCAGGTAATTTATAGTGTGTTTTTTCCGCTTTGCGACTAGAAACAGACTCAATGAAACCTTCCAAGGACACTGCCATCGGTCTAATTATCGTTGAAGAGTCATCTAACGAGAATAAAATAACAATTTCAACATCATGTAAAATATCTAACAAACGATAGAGACCATCTTCAAGTAAATTTGAATGGCTTACTCTCCAGACACTGTTTTTAGGAAGCTCCATATAAGATACCTCCTTGTTGTTCAGCCACAGACTTAACATCAATTAATCCCGATTCAACAATATTTGTAGACAGGTCTACACCAATATATCTATCAGCAATTAGAAAACGAATTAGCAGTAGGGCATCTTCATGAGTAGTAACGTTCAATAAAATTAGTTGATTACAAAGGTCTTCTATAAAGTACTGCCTAACAGAAAAAATAGAGAGAGCATAGCCAATTTGATCAGATGAAAAACTCACAGGGTTATGACGAAAAGGGGATGTAACCCACTGAAGGTTACAGCTTTGAACTTGAGTTAATTCATTTCCAGTAAAGTAACTGAACTTGACTCCTATTAGTTCCCAGAAAACTCGTTCGATATCTATTTTTTCTAGCACCCTTAAATCACTAGAGTCATCTTCGGGTTTAACAGAAACAGCGTGATATACCGTACCTTTTGGGGAACCTATCGTGAGTAGCTGATCTGTTGTAATAATAACTGGTTCTTTTGTTTTCGGGTGTGTGGGATGTTCGACACCAAGGGTCTTAGCAATTTTCTGAGTGAGATTGAGAGGAAAAAGGGGAAACTGCTCCCTAATGTCGATTACTTGAGTAGAAAACTCAGCGAGGTGAAAGAACTCACTTTCTATTGAAGACATCATATGGTGCTCTCTTTGAGACTTTCTACCATAAATGAGAGAGCGTGTACCTTTCGATTTTACATCCTGAATGTTGAGCCAAGGCTTATACTGAGAACCTTGGCCTATCCCATATTTGTTCCTTAAGTGCCGCTGATAATCATCCAACGACTCGATTTTTCGACCACGTCCCATACTAAATCCAATAAGGCTTACCTGCATAAAGCATAGTAATAACGCATTACTATGGGCAAACTTTATTGTCTAAAAGTATACTTGTGGGCGAGCTTTAATGCTTATGGGTGAACTTTATTGTCTCTGCACATGATTACACCCACTGACCCGCGACAAAGCCGCTCGACCAGCACCACTGAAAATTATAGCCCCCTAACCAGCCAGTCACGTCCATGACTTCACCAATGAAGTAAAGCCCTTTGATGTCTTTGCATTCCATGGTTTTCGAAGATAAGTGATCGGTATCCACACCGCCGAGTGTCACTTCCGCGGTTCGGTAGCCTTCAGTGCCATTCGGGGCGATATCCCAATGTTCTAAACGCGCCACAATCGCCGCAAGCTCCTTTTGATTGAACTGCTTTAACGGTTTATCGACCAGCTCTTTACGTTCAATCAAGACTTCAACCAAGCGCTTTGGTAGCACTTTAGCGAGCGTATTTTTGAGCGACTGATTCGGATGCTTTTCACGGCTGCGTTCTAATAACTCGGCAACATCATCATTTGGCACCAGATTAATCGACACCTTTTGCCCCGCTCGCCAGAATGATGAAATCTGTAAAACGGCTGGGCCAGATAAACCACGATGTGTGAACAACAGGGCTTCTTTGAACATGGTGCCATCTTCAGCTGTAATTTCCGCAGGTACCGCGATACCAGATAACTCAGCAAAGTCTTCTTTGTCTTCTTTATGCAACGTAAATGGCACCAGCCCTGCCGTAGTTGGGATAACTCGAAGACCAAATTGTTCCGCGATTTTATAACCAAATGGTGTCGCCCCCAGTTTTGGCATCGACAAGCCACCTGTTGCGATAACTAAAGACTCACACTCAACTGGCTCGGTACCCGCGTGCAAACGAAAACCTTCATCGATTTTCTCAATTGAGTGAACATCGCATTGGTAACGCTGCTCGATATTCGGCATGTCACACTCAGCCAACAGCATCTTCACGATGTCTTTCGCCGTAAACGCATCGACACAAAACAGCTGACCGTGATCGCGCTCTTCAAATTCAATACCATGCTTACACACCATCGAGATAAAATCCCAGTTGGTGTATTGAGAAAGCGCCGACTTAACGAAATGCGGGTTTTGGCATAGGTAGTTGCTGGCTGAGACGTCGTAATTAGTGAAGTTACAACGGCCACCGCCTGAGATAAGGATTTTACGTCCTGGCTTTTTAGCATGATCGAGCACCAAAACACGGCGGCCTCGCTTGCCGGCTTCTGCAGCACACATCAAACCCGCTGCGCCTGCGCCAATTACAACAACATCAAATTTCTTACTCATCGGTAGCTCTTAGACTGATTGGGATCGAATCGAAATAAAAAAGGATGTGCACATTGCACATCCTTGCTTTCTAGGCGCGACATTCTACCGACAAATCTCGAAGGGGAAAAGCGCTTAAACGGTAAGCGCTATGCATACCCGTACAATCCTAGGAGATTAACTCGCTAGATTATTGATTCTTTAAAGAATGAAGGCCGCGAGTAGGGTAACACCGAGCAAAGCGGTCGATAAAACAAATAGCTCACGCACCCTTTCGCACTTACCAGTAAAAATCTCATCGTGGTGATGGTGATATTCTTTACTTTTGATGTAGTGGAACAAACGCACCTGTTTGGTGACATTTCCATGGGTGGTAAAAAAGCCATTGCCATCAACTTGCTGATATAACAACGGATGCGCTTCACGCATGATGTAAATTAGAGAACGAAGAGCGGTGAGATACCGGATCATGTTGACTCCAGTTACCACCATTAGCGCAAATAAGATTGTGTCTCCACTGATCATCTTTTCCTCCCTACATCTTCAACAATGCTCAAGAGAAAAAGACGATCAATGCTTCGTCTTTACCCGCTACTTATAGCGTCAAAAAACGCGTTTACGCAGCTGGAGCATCCATGATTGAAGATGAACCTTCTTTCGCCATTTGTGCTAGATCTTTGTCGATGAAGAACAATGCTTTACCATCTTCACCTACTAATTCGATCTTATCTAAAATCCCTTTAAACAACTTCTCTTCTTCGTGCTGTTCAGACACGTACCACTGTAGGAAGTTAAACGTTGAGTAGTCTTGGCTAGTAAATGCAACATGTGCCAATTTATTGATTTTTTCCGTGATCATTTGCTCATGTTCGAAGGTCTCGCGGAAAACATCACCTAAGCTAGCAAAATCATGCTTTGGTGCATCAATAGCGCCCAAAATTGGCATTGAGCCAGTTTCACTTACGTAGGTGAATAGGCGTTGCATGTGCTCCATTTCTTCTACGGCGTGAGCGCGTAAAAATTCAGCCGCACCTTCAAAACCTTTGTCTTCACACCAAGCACTCATTTGTAAGTATAGATTGGATGAGAAAAATTCTAGGTTAATTTGCTCATTCAATTGTTCGACCATAGTTTGAGACAGCATGTTAACTCCTATTAATGTGCATGCAATATACCCAAGTAACCTCGAAATAAACGACGCCGCGAGATTGACTTACTCTACATCAGAGGCAAGGTTTTACTTGAACTATAGTCAGTAACGGAGCGCTGAACTCCGCATCTCAAAGTCACTTGGGTATAACGCCACTATAACATGATTACTGAGACAAGACTTTGTACCTACGACACTGATATGAGATCACTTCAGCAAATTTTTTTGGGGGTTAGTGCTAATCTAAAACTATGACCTTACAAGGAGATAGCAATATGAGTTACAAACACATACTTGTGGCAGTCGACCTGTCAGACGACAGTAAAGTGTTGATTAAAAAAGCCGTATCACTGGCTAAACCTCTGGATGCGAAAGTCTCTTTTATTCACATCGACGTGAACTACGCAGAGCTCTACACCGGGCTTATCGACATCAATATGGCAGAAGCGCAACATCAAGCAATGGAAGCGTCGCGCACACAATTGGCGAATTTCGCAGAATATGCGCAATACCCAATTGCCCATACTTTAGTCGGTAGTGGCGATTTGAGTAATGAGCTGTGCGATACCATTCAAGACTACAGTATCGATTTGGTGGTTTGTGGTCATCACCAAGATTTCTGGAGCAAGATTCTGTCTTCGACTCGACAACTGATTAACTGCTCTCCAGTCGATATGCTGGTCGTACCGCTAAAAGACTGATTGGCGCGACGTTAAAACTTGGTTAGACTGCGGGCACATTTGTTGTTGATAAAGATTCTCATCCATGGCTTATCTATCCGCAGTTACCCTACTTTGGGCATTCTCATTTAGCCTGATCGGCGTTTACCTCGCTGGTCAGGTTGATTCTTGGTTCTCGGTGTTCATGCGCGTGGCACTGGCGAGTCTGGTTTTCATTCCCTTTTTAAAATTCCGCGGCGTTAGCAAATCCTTAATCGCGAAACTGATGACGGTCGGTGGCTTTCAGCTCGGTCTGATGTACTGCTTCTACTACCAATCTTTTTTGCTCCTTTCCGTGCCAGAAGTATTGCTGTTCACCGTATTCACACCCATTTACGTCACGCTGATCTATGACTTCTTGAAAGGTCGCTTTTCACCTTGGTATTTGGTTACCGCGGCGATTGCTGTATTTGGCGCAGCCTGGATTAAGTTTGCAGGCATTAATGAAGACTTCCTGCTGGGCTTTTTGGTCGTACAAGGAGCAAACCTCTGTTTTGCCATTGGTCAGGTAGGCTACAAATACATCATGGAAAATGAGCCGGTTGATTTGCCACAACACACCGTGTTTGGTTACTTCTACTTAGGTGCGCTTTGTGTAGCAACCGTGGCTTTCGCTCTGATGGGCAACCTCGACAAACTACCCACCACCGCAACGCAATGGGGCATTCTGACGTACCTTGGTTTAATTGCTTCCGGTTTTGGTTACTTCGCGTGGAACAAAGGCGCAACCATGGTAAACGCAGGAGCACTTGCAGTAATGAACAACGCGTTAGTGCCAGCAGGTTTGATTGTGAACATTGTGATTTGGAACCGCGATGTTGATGTCATGCGACTCGCTATTGGCGGTGCGATCATCATGCTATCGCTATGGATTAACGAAACCTGGGTGAAAAAGCGCGTCGAAATGAGCTACGCCAAGAAGTAAAGCGACCGCTCCCAACACACATACCGACAATAAAAAACGCTCTCCAACTGGAGAGCGTTTTTTTGGATTAGATTAATGCACTTTGACTTGCGAGCTTGTGCTCATCAACGCATTAGGTGGCGTTGATAGCAACACCTCTAGCTTGGCATTGCGCGCTTCAAGCTTGCGCTGACGCTTAAGTAACTTTTGTTGTTTTTTCGCTACTTTTAACAACTTTTTCTGCTGCTTATAATGCTTTTTCAGTGCTTTTTTCGCTTTCTTAAGCGATTTTTTATCCGCTAAATCAAACCATACTGGTGCGTCGGTTCTTACTGGCTCTAGGGATTTTTCGGCTTGCTTTTTCTCTTTCACGCGCTCAACAACACGCTTCACAATCGCTGCTTTTTCGTTGCTTTGTTTTGTTGTCACAGGAATCGGTTGTACTGGCAGCGCTTCAGCCAATAAGCCACATGATTGTTGCTCGTTCAATGGCTTGTCTTGGCACTTTTGCGGCGGAATAGCGGCTGGTTTACACAGGGTACCTTTGGCCGCTGAAGAGCGTGCGCAAGAGCGACAAACAAACTTTGGTGCGACAACTAAACGATGGATGTCGCCAAGCTCCGCCGCGATCTGTTTACGACTCATTTTACATAAGCGTTTAGCCATTCTACTACTCCAGCTTCCCAATTATCGACCGCATCACAACAAGTGAAATAATAATAATTCTTAGTTAGATATACAGTCAGGGAGGAGAATTAGCAAGAGAAAACTATCAGTAACGGTTCAGAAAGAGAGGCTTGATCACAGCACGATACACCGTACTGTGACAAGAAAAGTTGAGCGGTCAGGAAGTTATGCCATTGAGGCTTTAACATAGACATCAAAGCGATTTTTTTTGGTTTCAATCGCCATAGTCGGCTTTTGCTCGTTCAGCCAGTTTGCATAGTCTGGGCGCTTCACCACCACGCGTTTTGTGGCTAACGCCATGGCAGGATCTAGCAAACCATCGGCGTCCAAATCGGCGCCAACCAACGATTGGAAAACGCGCATCTCTTTTTTTACGAGCGCCGATTTCTTCTTGTTTTCTGGGTGCGGATACATAGGGTCGAGATACACCACATCTGGCTGAACAAAGTCTTCATCTTGTGCCAGCTGTTCCAATGCATCATGACTGGAGGCATGGATCAGCGACATACGCTCTGATACCCAAGTTCCAATTTCAGGGTCTTGTTTCGCACGCGCTAAGCCGTCATCTAGCAACGCTGCGACTACCGGGTGTCGCTCCACCATCTGTACCTTACAGCCGAGCGAAGCCAAAACGAATGCGTCACGTCCCAGCCCCGCCGTGCCGTCTAGAACGGTTGGCGTTGCCCCTTTGTTCAAACCTGCGGCTTTTGCGATGGCTTGGCCCTTACCACCACCAAATTTTCGGCGATGTCCCACTGCGCCACCAATTAAATCGACAAAAATAGCGCCCAACTTTGGCTCATCCACTTTACGCAGCTCTAAACGCTCGGTGGTCAGCACCAAAGCAAAATCGCTCTCGTCAGTGTGAGAAAGCTGCCAGCGCGCAGCCAGTTCATCCAGATGAGGTTGTTGAGACGGGTCTTCACAGATCAATTGCAGTTGCAAAAGGAGGCTCCAATAAAAAATCGCGGTAACTGGCGCTGAGTGTATACCTAAGTTACCTCTCAATGCTAGGTTGAGCTTGATATGACAAGACTACTCAGCCGTCAGTCGCTCAACTAACTCAGAAAGCGGTTGAGGATGCCCAATACCGTAGCCTTGGCCATAATCCACACCAAGATCGATCAAATGCTGCATGACTTGTTCGTTTTCGACAAACTCCGCCACCGTCACTTTGCCTAGCTGTTTTGCCAAGTCATTGATCGAGCGAACCATTACACGGTCCATTTCATTTACGTTGATATCTCGCACGAAAAGGCCATCAATTTTCACAATATCAACGGGAAGTTTCTTTAAGTAACCAAATGAAGACAAGCCCGAACCAAAGTCATCCAATGCAATCATGCAACCCAGCGCTTTGAGCTTGGTGAAGAGCTCAATGGCTTGCTCAAGATTACTCATCACTGCTGTCTCGGTGATTTCTAGACAGATTTTTTCACACGGCATGGACGAACGTTCCAATCGCTCCAATAAGAAATCGATAAACTCTTGATTCCCCATAGGTTGACCTGAAAGGTTTATCGAACAACGACCGAGTTTTTCAACCACCTCCGGGCGTTGCTCAAACCATTCTAGCGTTTGAGTAATGACCTGTTTATCAATCCAATGCGCAATGTTGTAGCGCTCGGAGGCAGGAATAAACAATGCAGGAGAAACATAATCACCATATCCATTGCGAATGCGCACTAAAATCTCAAAATACATCTGAGCATCGTGCTGTTGTAAGCTTTTGATCGGTTGAGCAAACAACTCTAAACGCTGATTCGACAATGCCTCATGCACCAAATTGACGCTCTGCATTTCCATCTGGCGACGTTGTAGCTCTTCGTTATCTAAGCTGAACAGATTGTAGCGGTTACGGCCTTGCTCCTTGGCGGCATGACACGCCGAGTCTGCTTGAGCGTGCACCATTTGCGGCGTCTCTGCCGTATGATCGATGATACGAATACCAATAGAACAACTGATGAACAAGCGTGTATCTTCCCAAATAAAAAGATGTTCACTCAACGTCGAGATGATCAGTTTAGCGATATTAATGGCGCCGTATTCGTCGCAATCTTTGAGTAGTACCGCAAACTCATCGCCTCCCATTCGAGCCAAGATGGAATTGTATGGCAGCACTTCCTCTAACATGCTGGCGCAAAATTGAATCGCCGCGTCACCCGCATCATGCCCAACCGTATCATTAAGGACTTTTAGCTGATCTAAGTCGAGGTACAGCATGGCGTGGACGCGACGATGGCTGTCCACCTCACGCAGTGCGGTCTTGAGCTCTAGTTCAAAGTGGTTTCTGTTATAAGTCCCTGTCAGTAAGTCATAGCGCGCTTGATATTCCAGTTTCTCGGAAAGCTGTTTAGTTTCTGTAATATCTTCACCTACAATCAATAGCTGATCAGATTCATTCAGTGGACGAATGTTCTCGCGAACCCAAACACGATGACCATTTGCATGGCGATACTCGACTTCCCGTCGCCAGACCCCATGCACCTGTTGATTGGGTTGCAATAGCACTTGGCGAGGAAACAGTACCTTGTCATCAAAATAAAACTCCCTTAGGCGGTGTCCGAGCATGTCCATCGGTTTGTAGCCGAGGAGTAGCTGAGCAAATCGATTCACTTCTTGAATGCGGTTATTGCTGTCGAGTGTCACCATCATGACAGGCTGTTGTTCATAATAGTTACGCAGGGTTGATTCGCGTTGATAGAGCTTATCTTCCATCAACTTACGACTAGTGATATCGCGCGCTTCAAACAAGTATTGCTTTTGATTTCCTACTTGCTGAGAAAAAGGCTTGAGTGAAATTTCCAACACCAATGTACCGTGCTCTTTACTCCAAATTTCAGCCTCAAACGTCGACACTTGATGGTGAGGCGCGTGGAAATACGCCTCAAGCAACGCTTGTGCTTTCTCACTCCAATTGGGATGAAACCAAAGTGGTCGGTCTAAACGCAGCCCTTGGTGATACAGCAAAGATTGCAGGTGATCATTGCCCGATTTAAGTACACCGTTGGCATCCAAAATGCCCATATACTGCATGCTCTGATCAAAAATCGATTCTAAGATGGCTTGGCTTTCTCGCGCGGCACTCTCGCTGCGACGCATCCGCTGTAAATAGTAACCCATCAACAAAATGACCACCGACATCACTACAAACAGGCTACCAAACAAGCGAATTTCTTTGGCAAAACGCTCAGAAAACTTCATCGGTTTATTAAAAAATACCGCAGAGACCTCTTGCTCAGCACCCAGCCCCCAGCGCACTACAGCTTGATAATCGAGCTTGATTTCAGAATCACTTTTCTTCACGGCTGGCAGAGCTTGGTCAGGGTTATCCAACACAAACTCAAGTATCTCAGCGCTCTCTATGCCATGCCGATAACCACTTTGGATCACGCCACCAACCGCACCGTGCCCTAAGCCAATGTCGTGCACCATAAACAGCGGCGCATTTGAGGCTCTGTTAACGCCAATCCAGTCACGTTCACTGCCAACCACACCTTGTTTATCTCGGTAATAGGTCCAAAACAGGACGACTTTATCTTTATTCAGCTTCGCTACTTGTTGCTTTAAGTCAATGATACTATCGGGAATAACTTGCACGATTTTGTCGCGATATTGCGGATGTTCATGTACAAAATCGTCGATTTGATAGCGTAATACCTCTCCCGTTACGGAATGGTCACTGACAATAAGAATTTGGGTGTAATCAGGGTGTAGGCGCTCTATGAGGGCTAAATTTGCCTCCAAATCGACATCTTCTGTTACTCCTGTTGCATTCAGAGATTGGTGCAAAGAAGGATGATAATTGTTGATGCCGTTAAATATAACCGGGGTGTCTTTGATGATTGGCGCCAAACGCTGCATCAGTTCAAGCGCGTTGTTATCACTCACTAAAATGGCATCGAATCGTTCTTTGCTTAATTTCGTACGATATAAGGATTCAAGCTGAGCGAAAAACTGCTCACTCTGGTTACGTTTCGAGTCTAAATAGAGCACGCGCATATCCAGCGATCGATCACCCAATTGCTGCTCGATACCTCGCTGTATGGAATCCGTCCAGAAAAAACCTTGATGATAGGAGTGCACGACCAAAACTTTCGGATCTGAGGCCGCGGCAAACGCGCTCCAACATAGCGCGACAATAACCAGAAAACGCTGCACATTATCTCCATAGCTCGGAGTTAACCCGCAGTTACTCCTGCCAAACCTTGTGAATCCTATCCGCTATGAGTATAAAAGGGAGGTAAAACTCTATCCCTAACGGAAATAATAGTATGAATGCGAGCCTGCCGAAACTCGACGACCTTGACCGCGCAATATTAAAAACACTGATGGCTGACGCCAGAACGCCCTACGCAGAAATGGCAAAGCAGTTCGATGTCAGCCCTGCCACTATCCATGTGCGTATTGAGAAGATGAAATCGGCTGACATCATCGAAGGAACGGAGGTGATCGTAAATACCAAAAAGCTCGGCTACGATGTGTGCTGCTTCATTGGTATTAACCTAAACGCAGCTCGTGATTACCATTCCGCGCTAGAAAAACTCAACGCGCTCGACGAAGTCGTTGAAGCTTACTACACCACGGGCGCGTATAACATATTCGTCAAATTGATGTGCAAATCGATTGAAGAACTGCAATTTGTGTTGATCGACAAGCTGCAAGCCATTGATGAGGTTCAGTCTACGGAGACATTGATATCGCTGCAGAACCCAATTAACCGCAGTGTGAATCCGTGAATTTTTTATAAAAAATGGACAAAAAAGGCCAACCGAATGGTTGGCCTTAGTATTTTTGGAAAGACAGCGTGCGCTTACGCTGCAATACCAGAATGGCGCAATAGCGCATCAATTTGTGGTTCACGACCACGGAAGCGCTTAAACAGCTCCATTGGCTCTTCACTGCCACCCATTTCTAGGATGTTATTCAGGAAGCTTTGACCCGTTTCTTTGTTGAAGATACCTTCTTCTTCAAAGCGAGAATACGCGTCTGATGACAGCACTTCAGCCCACAGATAGCTGTAGTAGCCCGCGCTGTAACCACCAGCGAAGATGTGACCAAAGCTGTGCGAGAAGCGCGCCCACTCAACAGCTGGAACCACCGCGACTTTCTCTTTCACTTTCGCCAGCGTTTCTAAAACGCGTGCACCCACTTCTGGGTCGTATTCGGTGTGCAGAGTAAAGTCGAACAAACCGAATTCTAGCTGACGCAAAATGCCCATCGCCGACTGGAAGTTCTTCGCCGCGAGCATCTTATCTAGCATCGCTTTTGGCAACGGCTCGCCTGTCTCATAGTGACCAGAAATAAACGCAAGCGCGTCCTCTTCCCAACACCAGTTTTCCAGGAACTGACTTGGCAATTCAACCGCATCCCAAGGTACGCCATTAATCCCTGATACCGCGCCAGTTTCGACTTGCGTCAGCATGTGGTGGATACCGTGACCAAATTCATGGAAAAGTGTCACAACTTCATCGTGCGTAAACAGTGCTGGCTTGTCGCCCACTGGACGGTTGAAGTTACACGTTAGGTAAGCCACCGGCGTTTGCAGTTCGCCAGAGAGCGTAATACGACGACCACGACAGTCATCCATCCACGCGCCGCCACGTTTGTGCTCACGTGCGTAGAGATCTAAGTAGAAACTGCCACGCAGTGCGCCTTCAGCGTCAAAGATATCGAAGAAACGCACAGATTCGTGCCAAGTGTCCACGCCTTCGCGCTCAGTAACTGTCATGCCAAACACGCGGTTTAGCACTTCAAACAGACCACTGACAACCTTTGACTCTGGGAAGTACGGGCGCAGTTCTTCATCCGAGATTTGGAACAAGTACTGCTTTTGTTTCTCGCTGTAGTAAGCAATATCCCACACATTCAATTCTTCAACGCCAAACTCACTTTTCGCAAACTGACGCAACTCCTCGACTTCACGTTCACCTTGCGGTTTCGCACGTGTCGCTAGGTCATTCAAGAAGCCCAACACTTGATCTGGCGTTTCGGCCATTTTCGTTGCTAACGATTTCTCGCTGTAAGTATTGAAACCCAACATGCGTGAAATTTCGTGACGCAGTCTCAGTTGCTCAGTAATGATTTCTGAGTTGTCCCACTTACCAGCATTTGGACCGCGATCAGAAGCGCGCGTCACATACGCTTCGTACACTTCTTTACGCAACTCTTGGTTGTCGCAGTACGTCATGACAGGTAGGTAAGATGGGATATCCAGCGTAATGAGGTAACCATCGAGCTCTTTTGCTTCTGCCGCGGCTTTCGCTGCTGCCAGCGCCGATTCTGGCATGCCAGCAAGGTCTTTCTCATCCGTGATGTGCTTGGTCCAACCCATGGTGGCATCCAGTACATTGTTAGAGAATTTAGAGCTGAGCTCAGACATGCGCTTGCTGATTTCGCCGTAACGGTGCTGCTCATCGGATGGTAAACCAATACCCGATAGCTCAAAGTCTCGTAACGCATCGGTGATGGTTTTTTGTTGAGCGCGAGTCAGCGTTGCGAATGCATCACTGGCTTTAATCGCTTTGTACGCTTCGTACAGGCCTTTGTGCTGACCAACCCAAGTGCCGTATTCCGACAAAATTGGCAAACAACTTTCGTACGCTTCACGCAGATCTTCGCTGTTCACCACGGAGTTCATGTGACCCACTGGCGACCAAATGCGGCTTAAGCGGTCATCCGCTTCTTCAATTGGCGCAATCACACTGTCCCAAGTTGGGTGAGCATTATCTTTTAGAACTTCATCGATTTTCGCTCGGCAGTCAGCAATCGCTTGTTCAACGGCTGGCTTGATGTGTTCTGGTTTAATTTGAGAAAACGGAGGTAAGTCCGTAAACGTCAGAAGAGGATTAGACATGAATAATTCCTTTTGTGTTTTGACTCTGTGATTGCCTGTCTATTTTGTGTAGATAGGCCAACTCAATGTACAGACGAGCCAGCAACATGGATTGGGGGAGCTCCGTTCCCTTTCTCTATGCTGCGATGACCATATAGTCAACGAGCGCTACTCTGTCCTTGAGTCTTGTTATACCTAAATGAGATTTCACACTCTTTGAGCACGAGAAACTCACCTAGTTCAATTCGATTACCAATAGTAAGTGTGGGTGACTTAAAGAAATTTCAATAGCGTCCCCTTATCAGAGGAACAGATTTGATTGGAAGTTCTACATCTTTAAGTTACTTGAGTATAATACCGCCATAGAGTGAAAATCACAGACCACACTCAGCCAAAGAGTGTTTCGAGAGTTTAATTTGTTAAGTTACCGCCACAGCTTCCACGCCGGAAACCATGCCGACGTGGTCAAACACATCGTTCAAAGCCTCATTCTTGATGCGCTGAAACAAAAAGATAAACCATTCGTTTATCACGATACCCACTCGGGTGTGGGCCGTTACGATCTGACTCACGAATGGTCTGAAAAAACGGGCGAATACAAGCAAGGCATCGCTCGTATTTGGGATAACCCAAACATTCCTGAAGACATCAAAAGCTACATCGATGCCATCAAAGTGCTCAACAACGGCGAGAAGCTGCGTTACTACCCAGGCTCACCACGTGTGGCGCGCGCGCAAATCCGCCCACAAGATCGCATGGTGCTGACCGAGTTGCACCCAGCCGATCACCCATTGTTAGAGCAAGAATTCCATCGCGATCGCCAAGTGAGCATCTTCAAAGAGGACGGATTCCAACGCCTAAAAGCAAGCTTACCGCCACAAGAGCGTCGGGGTTTGGTGCTGATTGACCCACCATACGAGCTCGCGAAAGAGTACCGCGATGTGGTGCGCGCGATTCATCAGAGCCATAAGCGTTGGGCAACCGGTATCTACGCGATTTGGTACCCAGTGGTAAACCGTCACGACATCGAAGATATGATTGAGGGCCTGGAAGCACTGGGCATTCGTAAAATTCTGCAAATCGAGTTAGGTGTCGCACCCGATACCAACGAGCGCGGCATGACGGCATCCGGCATGATTGTGATTAACCCGCCGTGGAAACTGGAAAGCCAGATGAAAGAGATTCTGCCATTCCTGCAAGACGCGATCGCACCAGCCACCGGCCACTGGAAAGTGGACTGGATTGTGCCAGAGTAAGTACTTCTGCACCGAAACCTCTCAGCGCAACGACATTTTCGTTGCGCTTTTTTATACTCTCAACTTTGCTCTCTCATCGCGCTTATTCTTCTTTTTGTGCCTCTCATCGCTATTTGTCATAAGTAATGTCGCTTTTTCCCATTTAGGAATTCGTTACATTCGATTTATGATAGTGGGATAACGGTGGCATTGAGTTCGGGCAAGGTCATCCCAATCTATCTATGTACCAGATAAAATTTATAAGCTCTTGGAGAAAGTAATGGCGACTCATTTTGACTATATCTGTATCGGTGGCGGCAGTGGCGGCATCGCATCTGCAAACCGTGCGGCGATGTACGGCGCGAAAGTTGCGCTAATCGAAGCTCAAGACCTTGGCGGTACCTGTGTAAACGTAGGTTGTGTACCGAAAAAAGTGATGTGGCACGGCGCACAAATCGCAGAAGCAATGAACCTGTACGCAGAAGATTACGGTTTTGATGTCGACGTGAAAGGTTTCGACTGGAGCAAGCTGGTTGAGAGCCGTCAGGCGTACATTGGTCGTATTCACCAATCTTACGATCGCGTTCTTGGCAACAACAAAGTAAACGTGATTAAAGGCTTTGCTAAGTTTGTTGACGAAAAAACGGTCGAAGTAAACGGTGAACACTACACAGCAGATCACATCCTGATCGCGGTTGGTGGTCGTCCTACTATTCCAAACATTCCAGGCGCTGAATACGGCATCGATTCAAACGGCTTCTTCGACCTAGCAGAGCAACCAAAACGCGTTGCGGTTGTGGGCGCAGGCTACATCGCAGTTGAAATTGCTGGCGTACTGCACGCGCTAGGTACAGAAACGCACCTGTTCGTACGTAAAGAGTCTCCACTACGTAGCTTCGATCCAATGATCATCGATACGTTGGTTGAAGTGATGGACGCAGAAGGTCCAAAACTGCACACCCACTCTGTACCAAAAGAAGTGGTAAAAGAAGCCGATGGCAGCCTAACTCTGCACCTAGAAAACGGTGAAAGCCAAAACGTTGACCAACTGATCTGGGCAATCGGCCGTCACCCAGCGACAGACGCAATCAACCTAGCGTCAACCGGCGTGGCAACGAACGAAAAAGGCTACATCAAAGTAGACGAGTACCAAGAAACCAACGTGAAAGGCATCTACTGTGTGGGTGACATCATGGAAGGCGGTATCGAGCTAACGCCAGTAGCAGTGAAAGCGGGTCGTCAACTTTCTGAGCGTTTGTTCAACAATAAACCAAACGCGAAGATGGACTACGATTTGGTACCAACTGTGGTATTTAGCCACCCACCAATCGGCACTATCGGTCTTACAACGCAAGAAGCGGAAGAGAAGTACGGCAAAGACAACATCAAAGTCTACACATCTGGCTTTACTGCGATGTACACCGCCGTTACTAAGCACCGCCAACCATGTAAGATGAAGCTTGTATGTGCGGGCGAAGAAGAAACGGTTGTTGGTCTACACGGCATCGGTTTCACGGTAGATGAAATGATCCAAGGCTTCGGCGTAGCAATGAAGATGGGCGCAACCAAAGCAGACTTCGACTCTGTTGTGGCTATCCATCCAACGGGCTCTGAAGAGTTCGTAACGATGCGTTAATTACGCGCTAATCGCATCGCTGATTTCAGCGAATCATTTGAAAAGGTCATCTTAGGATGACCTTTTTTTGTTATCCCATGCTTAACTCGCATTCTCCAATAACGTGCGAATAAACTCGGCTTTGATAGCACTCTCCTGCTTACCGTCATGAATCAGACATAAGTCTGCACGCAGTGACTCTTTCAGTTTAATAAAACGAATCCCATGCCAATGATGCTGAGAAAACGTCGACGGCACCAACGTCACGGTATTGCTGTTTGCTACATACGCCATCAAGGTGCTTGGCTCCACCACTTGTTTGCCAATATGGGGTGAAAAGCCTTCTTGCAGACAGGCATTGATGATGAAGTTTGCCGAGGCAGAATTCGCCAAACTCATAAACGCAAACTCACACGTCTTTAAATCTTGGAGCCGCAGCAAAGATTTGCTGGCTAACTCATGTTGCTCCGACACTGCCACCACAAACACATCTTTGCCCAAAGACACCGACTGATACGGATAAATGTTGAGTGCATCGGCAAAACGCACAATGCCCACATCGATTTTCTTCTCGCTCAGATGCTTCTTTTGCGTCTCTGGGTTGAGGTCAAAAATGTCGGCGTGATAAGTGTCATGCTCAGCATGGAAGCGCTGTAACAGACGATCAAATCCGCCCCAAAATGCGCTACTTACCACACCGACTCGCAGGATGTTTCTCTGGTTCAACCCCACTTGCTGCACTTGATTGAGCGAGACATCCAAGGTCTGAAAAATCAGTTGGCATTTGGACTCCAACAATCGTCCGGCCTCCGTTAGCATGACGTTTCTTGAATCACGCTCAAACAGTTTGACGTTAAGCACTTCTTCCAACTCTTTGATGCGATTGCTCAACGGCGAATTGGTGATATTGAGGTTCTCGGCCGCCTTAGTGAAATGCTTGGTTTGTGCGACCTCGTAAAAGTAACGCAGCATCTTCAGCGTCACGCGCTCAAATGGTTCTAACTTCATACATTGAGTCCTAGCGAGTTTCATCATCCTCTTTTTAAGGATGATAGTAGCGAATAAAGCAAAGATAACCCGCGCAGAAAGTCACACAATGGAATCAACACACAACCAGAAGGTGACTAACATGAATCACGATCCAGTAATCGGCACGCTACAAACCATTCGCGAACGCAAACCAAACTTCCAACCTAAAGCGGCGTTTATTTTAGGCTCTGGCTTAGGCGTATTGGCAGACGAACTACAAGACAAAGTGGTCATTCCATACGAAGAGCTCGAAGGCTTTCCGGTTAGCACCGTGCAAGGCCACTCTGGTGAGTTGGTACTTGGTACCATGGGCGGCGTAGACGTAGTGTGCATGAAAGGTCGCGGTCACTACTACGAACACGGCTCAATGAAGGTCATGACCACGCCCGTGCGCACCTTTAAAAAACTGGGCTGTGAGTTTTTGCTCGTCACCAACGCGGCAGGCTCACTTCGCCCTGAGCGTATTGATGTCGGTTCTCTGGTGGTATTTCATGATCACATCAATACCATGCCTGAGTCGCCAATGATCGGTCCGAATGATGAAGAGTACGGCCCGAGGTTCTTCAGCCTCGCCAATGCGTACGACAAAGACCTGCGTGCAGAAGCGTTTGAAGTCGGCAAAGCCAATGGCATTCACCTGAATGAAGGTGTGTTTGTCTCTTACACAGGCCCCAACTTTGAGACCGCAGCCGAAATCCGCATGATGCAAATCATCGGTGGTGATGTAGTGGGCATGTCGGTCGTGCCAGAAGTGATTTCTGCGGCGCATTGCGGCTTACCCGTATTGGCAGTGTGCGCGATCACCAACATGGCAGAAGGCTTGGGAGATGTAGAACTGTCTCACGCCCAAACATTGAAGTGCGCGAAGCTAGCCGAAGCCGATTTCATTCGCTTTATTAAGCGCTTTATGAAGCATCACTTCTAAAGCCACTTCATTCCAAAAGCAAAAGGGTCATCAAGTAACTTGATGACCCTTTTTTTTCTAACGTTCGGGGGTATTTCGGAGCCGTTTGTGCGTTTTACTTAACTGCGCGAACCAATTCAGCAATGCCTTCCCAATCGCCGTTGTCCATCATTGCGGTTGGCACCATCCACGTACCGCCACAAGCCACAACCGATTTCAACGCTAGGTAATCTTCCACGTTAGATGGGCTTACGCCACCTGTTGGCATGAATTCCACTGGGTAAACCGCCGTGAGTGCTTTCAGCATGTTTACGCCGCCTGATGGCTCAGCAGGGAAGAACTTCAACGTACGCAGACCCATTTCCATCGCTTGCTCAACCAAGCTTGGGTTGTTTACACCCGGTACGATAGTCACACCACGTTGCTGACAGTATTTCACTGTAGTTGGGTTGAAGCCTGGACTAACGATAAAGTCCACGCCCGCTTCGATTGCGATATCCACTTGTTCTGTGGTCAGAACGGTGCCCGCGCCAATCAACAGTTCTGGGTACGCTTCACGCATGATGCGAATCGACTCCGCCGCCGCTTCGGTGCGGAATGTTACTTCAGCACATGGTAAACCGTTTTCTACCAACACTTTTGCCAGTGGCAGAGCGTGTGCTACGTCGTTGATTGCGATAACTGGGACGATTTTGATTTCTCTTAATCGTTGTTCAAGTGTTGTCATGGGGAACCTCTAAAGAATAAAGCTTAATGTTGCGACGATAATAAACGCGATACCGCCAAGTAACGTTTCCATTACCGTCCAAGTTTTTAATGTGGTTTTCTCATCCATCTCAAGCAGACGAGAGACCAACCAGAAACCAGAGTCATTGAAGTGAGACAGTACCGTTGCACCACCCGCAATCGCGATTACGATAAAGCAAAGGTCTAGTTCACTCAAACCTGTTGATGCTGCCACAACTGGCGCGATAAGAGCCGCCGTCGTGGTTAGCGCTACGGTTGCCGAGCCTTGAGCAACACGCAGACAGGTTGAAATCACAAACGCCGCCACAATCACAGGCATACCTGTGTCTGTAAGAACGTCAGCCAGTGCATCACCAATACCGCTTGAACGCAGTACGCCGCCAAACATGCCACCTGCACCCGTTACTAGGATAACGCCACAGATAGGAGCCAATGACTCACCACACAATTTTTCTAGTTTTGCCATGCCGTAGTCTTTGGCAAACACAGCCAGACAGACAATCAAAGTAATCAGCAACGCGACTGGAGTTTTACCTAGCATACGTAGGAACTCAACCAGTGCCGTTTTGCCATCAATCAAACCTGCAACCGCCAGTGTGTTCAATACCGTATCCAAACAGATTAGCAGGACTGGCAGCACAAGGATGGTCATAACCGTGCCAAATTTTGGTGCGTTGCGCTCATCCACCATCGCTTCGCCATTAAAGAAGGCTTTAGATAGTGGGATATCGAATTTTTTGCCCGCGTACAAACCAAATAGGTAAGCGCCAAGGTACCAAGTTGGAATAGCAACCAAAATACCCACCACCAATAGCAGACCGATGTTTGCGCCAAGAAATTCTGCCGCTGCAACCGGACCTGGGTGTGGTGGAACAAACGCATGCATAACCGCAAAAGCACCGGCAGCAGGCAACGCGTATTTAATTGGTGAGCCACCAAAACGAGCCGCCACACTTAGGATGATTGGCATCATCACTACAAGGCCAGCATCGAAGAAGATTGGGAAGCCAAACAGTAATGAAGCGACGCCCAAAGCAAATGGTGCGCGCTCTTTACCAAAGCGACCAATCAAAGTGTCTGCCAGCACTTTCGCACCGCCAGTCACTTCAAGAATTTTACCGATCATCGCACCAAGACCAACCAGCAATGCCACGGAAGCCAGTGTGCCGCCGAAGCCGCCCATCATGGTCGATACGACTTTCTCAGAAGGAACGCCAGTGGCGATTGCTGTGCCTAAACTCACCATAGTAAGGGAAGCAAAAGCATGGACTTTCAGTTTAATGATCAGAACGAGTAACGCTGCAATGGCAAGGCCTGCAATCGTCAGTAGGAACGTAGGATCTGGGGCTTGGGTTAATTGCTCCATAGGTTCACCTTTAAGAATTATTGTTTGTGTTATGGTTCACATTTATTTCAGTTACCGGTAACATGTTACCGATAACATGAATAAGATAAACCCATATTTTAAAGTGAATTCAAAAATTGAGATCACGCGCAAATTTGGTTATGAGGATAAGTTATGGCTGGTAGTAGTGTCATCGTTATGGGCGTTTGTGCTAGTGGTAAAAGCACAATTGGTGAGCATCTAGCGAAAAAGCTAGGGCGTAAATTCATTGATGGTGATGATCTTCATCCACGAGCGAACATTCAGAAAATGGCATCGGGCCAGCCTCTGAACGATGATGATCGCAAGCCATGGCTAGAACGCATTCGTGATGCGGCGTACAGCCTAGAAAGCAAAAACGAACACGGCATTATTGTCTGTTCAGCACTGAAAAAGATTTACCGCGATCAGATCCGCGAAGGCAACGACAACGTGACCTTCCTGTTCCTTGATGGCGATATGGAGTTGATCCTAAATCGCATGCGTATGCGCAAAGGCCACTTCATGAAAGAAAACATGGTGAAGAGCCAATTCGAGACGCTAGAGCGCCCAGACAACGAGCCTCAAACTCTGATCGTCAGTATCGACGGAGACATCAGCGACGTGGTGGAACGCTCTGCCGCTGAGCTAACCAAAATGCAAGCGATCGAGGTGGCGTAATGACTCACTCTGTTGTTCTTGAGGTCACACAACGTTTGACCGAGCGCAGCCGTGAAGCGCGCGCTGCGTTTCTTGCTCGCACCGAAGTGCAAGCCGAAGCTGGCAAAGGCCGTGTTGGTTTATCTTGTGGTAACTTAGCTCATGCAGTCGCCGCATCTTGCTCTTCTGAAAAGAAAAATATTCTCGATTTTACTCATGCCAATGTCGCGCTGATCAGCGCCTACAACGACATGTTGAGCGCCCACCAGCCGTACCAAGACTACCCAGCGCAAATCAAACAAGTGCTGGCGGACTACGGCCATACGGCGCAAGTCGCAGGTTGTGTGCCAGCGATGTGCGATGGGGTGACTCAAGGTCAAGCAGGCATGGATATGTCGCTGTTTTCGCGTGACTTAATTGCGCAATCAACGGCGTTGTCTTTGAGTCACAATGTCTTTGATGCCACATTACTGCTTGGTATCTGTGACAAAATCGCCCCGGGGCAACTGATGGGCGCGCTGTCTTACGCGCATCTACCGACTGCGTTTGTACCAGCGGGTCTGATGGCAACGGGCATCAGCAACGAAGAGAAAGTCGACGTGCGCCAAAAATACGCAGCGGGTGAAGTCGGCAAAGACGCCCTGCTGGATATGGAGTGTCGCGCTTACCACTCTGCGGGGACGTGTACGTTTTACGGCACCGCCAATACCAACCAGTTGGTGTTCGAAGCCATGGGCTTGATGCTGCCAGGTTCGGCATTCATTCATCCCCATACCCAACTGCGTAAAGCGTTAACCGATCACGCGGCTCTGAAAATCGCCTCAATGACGGCGGGTTCTGCACACTTCCGTCCGTTGGCAGAAGTGGTCACAGAAAAGAGCTTGGTCAACGGCATCATCGCTCTACTCGCATCTGGCGGCAGTACCAATCACACCATTCATATGATCGCCGTGGCGCGTGCTGCTGGCATCTTGCTCACGTGGCAAGACATCAGCGATCTGTCGGATGTGGTTCCTTTGTTAGCTCGCGTTTACCCGAACGGCCCAGCCGATATGAACGCGTTCCAAGATGCGGGTGGCGTGCCAGCGTTATTGTACCGCTTGAACGAATCCGAGCTTTTGCATCGCGATGTGAAACCCGTGTTTGGTGAATTTGAAGACCAAATGACGCTACCGAGTCTTGTCGATGGACAACTGACTTGGACACCGTGCCAAGGCAGCCAAGACGGTGACGTGATCGCCAAACCAGACGCCACGTTCCAAAACACTGGCGGCACTCGCGTGCTGACTGGCAACTTGGGCAAAGCCGTGGTGAAAGTGTCTGCGGTGAAAGAAGAGCAACGCGTGATTGTTGCACCAGCGATCGTATTCCAATGCCAACACGAAGTGGAAGCCGCGTACAAACGTGGTGAGCTGAACAAAGATTGCATCGTTGTGGTCACACACAACGGCCCAGCGGCAAACGGCATGCCTGAACTGCACAAGCTGATGCCAATTTTAGGTAACGTGCAAAAAGCGGGCTTTAAAGTGGCGCTGGTTACTGACGGTCGTTTATCTGGCGCGTCAGGTAAAATTCCGTCTGCGATTCATGTTTCTCCAGAAGCCATTCGTGGCGGCGCGATTGGTTTGGTGCGCAACGGCGATTTGATTCGCCTGGATTGCCAAGCGGGCGAACTGAACAACTTAAGCGATACCACTGGTCGCGAGTTGATTCATTTCGACACCGAATCTACCCAACAAACCTGGGGACGAGGCTTGTTTAGCGTGATCCGCCAAAACGTCTCTAGCGCAGAAGAAGGCGCAAGCTTCATTGTTTAAGGCGAGAAGAAAGACTCGTCATTTCGACGAGCCTAAGCAAGATCAGGAATTTAATATCAACGTGCTGTGAAACCAGAGAAAACACCTCTACCACAGCACTTTGTTGTCGGTAGATTCTGAATCACGCTCGTCCCTCGCTGTTCAGAATGACGAACTTTAGGGTTGGTCATTTTTCTTTTTCAATAAACGAATTAGTCCGTCATTCCGACGAGCCTAAGCGAGATCAGGAATCTAATAGCAAAATGCTGTGAAGCCAGAGAAAACCCCTCTGCCACAGCACTTTTTTGTTGGTAGGTTCTGAACCTTGCTCGTCCCTCGCGGTTCAGAATGACGAGATGTGGGATTGGTCACTGTTCTTTTTTAAATAAATGAATGAATCCGTTATTCCGACGAGCCTAAGCGAGATCAGGAATCTAATAGCAAAATGCTGTGAAGCCAGAGAAAACCCCTCTGCCACAGCACTTTTTGTTGGTAGATTCTGAATCACGCTCGTCCCTCGCGGTTCAGAATGACGAGATGTGGGATTGGTCATTTTTCTTTTTCAATAAACGAATTAGTCCGTCATTCCGACGAGCCTAAGCGAGATCAGGAATCTACTATCAACGTGCTGTGAAGCCAGATAAAATACCTCTACCACAGTACTTTTTTGTTGGTAGATTCTGAATCACGCTCGTCCCTCGCTGTTCAGAATGACGAGATGTGGGATTGGTCATTTTTCTTTTTCAATAAACTAATGAATCCGTCATTCCGACGAGCCTAAGCGAGATCAGGAATCTACTATCAACGTACTGTGAAGTAAGAGAAAACACCTCTTCCACAGCATTTTTTTGTTGGTAGATTCTGAATCACGCTCGTCTCTTGCTGCTCAGAATGACGATATCTAGCATTCAGTAAATTACATCAAGCGGTCTTCATCACTACGACCGCAGCAATCACCACAAAGATACCAAACCAGCCGATTGGCTTGAGTTTCTGCTTAAACAGCAAGGCACCACCCACTGCGGTACCCAAGATACCGATCGCGCCCCAAGAGGCGTAAGCAATGGCTAAATCGATCTCTTTAACCGCTTGTGCCAACAGCGTGAATGCTGTTAGTACCAACACAATCGCCGCAATGCCCCAGCCTTTGTATTTAAAACCTTTTGAGCGTGTCAGCGCCATATTGGCCATGATATCGACCAAGGCAGCCATCACGACAAATCCAAATGACATCGTAAAAAATTGACTCATGATTCACACCTTACACTTGTAGAAGATGAACGTTCTTTTGCCGGTTTATCGACGTTTTTCTTGGTGTTAGATTGACCGTGTGACTCACCTAAAGTCACACAAACGATGCCGATGACAGCTAACATCAAACCAAGCAGCTCTTGGGTATTTAAGTCAGAATCAAACAACACGATCGAAACGACCGTGATCAATGAGATACCCAACCCTTCCCAAACAGCGTATGCCACGCCGATAGAAATCTTTTTCGCTGCAATCGAGAGGAAGTAGTACGACACCGCAATCAATACGTACATCACGATGTAGCCCAACCATCCATGACCTTGTCCGATAAAAGACATGGTGCTGGTGCCTGCTACTTCGGCAACGATGGCGAGCAATAAAAATAGACGTGCAACTAGCATGATGAATCCTCCATCAGAAATTAAAAAACTGCATAACGGAGAATGGTGAATGTCACGCATCTGTATCGACATTCAAAAAGTTAAAAAGATAAAAATGAGCCACTTCTCCTGACTATTTGAGATAAGATTAGCGCTGAGCAGGAAAAAGAGACAGGTAATTGAGATATTCATTTTTGAATATCTATAGGATCGAGTTGTCTATGTAATCACATATTTTCTTCATGGTTATCTTATGTAGAGAATCTCGGTGACGCGAGACAATCATCAGTCGTCACTGTGCGAAAATTAATGGCGTCTTCAGAGTTTGGCGAACCACTTTATGTAAGTGTCGGTGCAAAGGATGGTTGCGATTGGTTTGTAAGAAACCGCCAGAGACGACAAACTGGCTAAACTCACGGTTGACCAAAGGCATAGCGTAAGAGTCCAGCTCCGGCATCAATACTGCTGAGCTTTGACTGGCATACATAATCGCGTCGGTTTCTTGCAACATTTGGCACGCCACACGCAAATTATAGGATTTAAGTAACACCACAGGCTCATAGCCCATACGACGATATTCGGACTCCACGGTACAAAGTGGTTTATACGAGGCGGGCGCAGGCAGAGACACCAGAGGCAGTTTGGAGACCGTGTCCCAATCATTGCTGACTTTCGACAAAGTCGGGTGGTTTTTACGTGCCAAAATCACCCGTTTTTCAACAAACAACGGACGCATATAAATGTCTTTCGACAGCTCGGTCTCTTGGTCTAGAATGCAGTAATCGTGCTCACCCTCTAACATTTCATCGTGCGAGTAACTGTTCCAACTGGAAAAGGCAAAGTGCGCTTTAGGGAACGCTCGATGGCAGCCAGTTAGCAATCGCTGCCCTTGTTCATCCATCAAATAAGGGTCGGTTACAATCGCGATCTGCCCTTGGTATTGCTGAGGGTCGAATACTTCAAACTCTTGCACCACTTTTTCCAGTGGTGCAATCATGTTATCGAATTCGGCAGCAAGGCGAATCGCCATGGGAGATGGCTCTACCCCATGCGCTTTACGCACAAATAGCGGGTCATCAAACACTTGCTTAAGCTTCATCACGCCGCGGCTGGCGCTCGGTTGAGAAATGCCCAACTGCATCGCGGCCAGCTTGATGCTGCGGTTTTCCACCACGGCCTTTAATAAACGCATTAAGTTGAGATCCAATGCATCCAGCTGATGTGCCATACCCTAACCTGCCAATACCATTGATGAGCGAATACAGAGAGCGGATAACTGCGAGTTAAACACTCTCTCCTGAGGTAATTTGATACCCCATATCAACCACTTTTTCTTCTTGCGCTTCACCTTTCAGACGCGCGATCAAAAGCTCTGCGCTCTTTTCACCGATTTTGAAACGCGGTGTATCGACGCTAGTCAGTTTCGGGCTGATGGTTTGACCAATATCCAGCGCGTTATAGCCCACAACCGCCAGCTGCTGCGGAACTTGAATGCCACGTTGTTGCGCGCTCAGCATGGTCCCTATCGCGATGTCGTCGTTGGTACAGAATACGCCATCAAGCGTTGGGTGAGTTTCTAGCGCGCGTTCAAGCAAATCATGCGCTAAAGAGAAGCTAGAGTGATCACCCGTCAATACGTGCTTAGGTTCTAGCCCTGCTTCCGTCATCGCGCGATCATAGCCTTGCATACGCAGCTTGGTTCGCGTATCCAAACGCGCCCCAAAATAAACGATTGTGCGCTTACCTGAATCTAGCATCTGCTTAACCGCCGTGTACGAGGCATCTTCATGATCGAGCCCAACCGCCATATCAATCGGCTTTGGTGGTAGTTCCATGGTTTCCACTACAGGGATCCCTGCATTTTTTATCATCTGCAATGTACGCGGCGTGTGATGGCTTTCGGTTAGAATAAGTCCATCGACCTGATAAGAGAGTAATGACGCGATCTTGCGTTCTTCTTCAAGCTCATCGTAGCTAAAATGCGCTAAAAGCGTCTCATAGCCATTGGCTTTGGTCACCATCTCGATGCCCTGAACAAAGGAAGCAAAAATTTGGTTGGACAATGAGGGCAGTAAAATACCAATGGCTTTACTGGACGACTTTGACAGCATAGCGGGGGCGCGGTTTTCGATGTATCCCATCTCTTCAATCGCAGTCGCAATCTTGGCCCGAGTCTTTTCTGCCACCGATTCAGGGTTACGCATATAACGTGAAACCGTCATCTTCGTGACGCCAACTTGGTCTGCGACATCCTGCAATGTCGTGCGAGTTTTCTTATTCTGTTGAGCCATAAATATGTGATTTATCAGTAATGTTACAAGTAACATTATGACGAATAGACTCTCTGTCGACAAGCTCAGTGAAAATAATTCGCAAAATCATGACGTTATTATTCTATTAGCCACCAAATTGCGTTTCATACATTGTGAGTCAAAGCCGAATAAATAAATGACATTTATATCAAAGTTCTTATAAAATGCCGTACCTAAAAGAATAAGACATTAGGCACAGTGCAGTTAGGCTCTAGCGAAACCCAGATTTACTATCACTTGCTTGATCTGGACGACTCCCAAAAGCAGCAATACCTCCAAGCATTGCAACAAAGTCAACCTGAGCTGTATCAACAACTCGTTCCTCTTTTAGCCCACGAGACACCTGAAGAACAACTAACGCAGTTACTTTACTTTGGTGCTCACCAGGCTACGAACCGAGACGTCGATCTAAGCGGAGAAGTCATCAGTAAGTATCGCCTAACTCATGAGTTGGGTCGCGGTGGCATGGGTGTCGTTTACGCCGCCCTACGTGCAGATGAAACGTTCGAACAAGATCTGGCCATCAAGTTTATTCAAAGCAATTTGAGTAATGTGCTGGGACAACGTGCACTCTTCGATGAGGCACAACTGCTCGCGCGCCTAAACCATCCATACATAGCGAAAGTGTTTGATGGCGGCCTTCATCAAGATTCAGTTTACATCGTGATGGAGCGGGTATTTGGTCAAACCTTAGATGAATACCTGTCAGAAAATAAGCTGGAAAAGACAGAAAAACTGCTGCTGTTTAAGCAGATTTGTCAGGCGATGGAGCACGCCCACCAGCATCATGTTTTGCATGCCGATCTAAAACCAGAAAATATACTGATTGATCGTAGCAAACGACCCAAACTGCTCGACTTCAACTTGACTCAAAAAGCGCACTCCACCCGAGAGGGAGCACCCTCGGCACTGATTGCGTTTAGCCAAAATTTTGCCAGCCCTGAGCAGCAGGCAGGACAAGTACTGACAGAGCAAAGCGATGTTTATTCATTGGGCAAAATCCTCGCGTTGATGTTTCCGTCACCAGCGGTTTGGTCTGATGTGTATTGGGTGATAAGACGGGCGACGCGTCCAGCCACCCAAGTGCGATACCCAGATGTGCGAGCGCTACGCATTGATATCGAGCGAATTATCGAACGTCGCCCTATCGAGCAGAAAAAACACTGGCCTTTGTATAGCGCCTTTCGCTTGGTGCAACGGCGCCCTCTTGCTTCTGCATTGTCAGGCATCATCGTGCTATCAGGTGTGCTATTTGGCAGCGCCATGATGCAAAAGAATATCCAACTGCAACAAGAGAAGAAGATTGCAGAAGATATGATGTACGAAATGACTCGCCTTATCTTCCACGCGAAGGGGCAGAATGTCGAACACCTCTCAGTGAGCTCCATGATGGAGTTAACACGAAGGCGGATACTCTCTAATCCAGATATCCCCAAACACATAAAACAAAAAATGTTGTTGGCGATGATGACACCGGTGCCAAAGAAGCACCTAACTACTCCAATGAGTTGTCAGCCAAATTGTGCGTCTGAGGACAGCACCAACCAATAAGGCTTAAAACAAGATGTATACACGTTCAGTGGTATTTTGGCTGTCTGCACTGACGGCTACCTCCACGTTAGCAGCAGACACTTCTGCTGCTACTTCACACCCGCCCACTTCAACCTTGAGGCAAGGCTACTTTATCGATGCGCCAGTGACTGGCTTGTATTACAAAACCAGTTCCAATATCACTGGCGTTACCCAACAAGGGGCATTTCACTACCAACCTGGTGATGTGATTAGCTTCTTCCTTGGCAACGATGATAAAGGTTATCTGCTGACAACCTTATCGAGCCAAGAAGTGCTTACACCGACGATGGCAACAACCAAACCCAGTCGTAGCATCAATATGACGCGCCTGCTGCTCTCTCTCGACAGCACACCTGAGAATCGTAAGGAAATTGTCTTAGCCAACCGCGTGTTGTCTGATGCTCGCTTTCAAAACCAGCTCAAGGGCCTTGACCTCAATTATCTGGATGACGCCAAACGTCACCTCAATCTCGACTGGGTGTCTGTCGATGAGGCAATTGAGCACTTAAACGAAAGCCAGCTGTACATTGAGAAAAACTTTGCCTCAGATGAGATCATCTTCGAACCTCGCGGCATGACATTCAAAAACATCGTGATCAAAAAGAAAGATTGGCAAGGCCGCGCTTGTGCTTACGATTTACGTTATCAACATCATCCTAAATATCGCCCTCCGTTTGGTGAAACTCGATTCACCATCACCAAAGATTCATTGATTGAGCACCCAAGCGTTGGCGACCATTTTCAAGGTTGCTTCCTCTCGATGAAGCACCCTATCACGGAAGATGTTGTCGAACCGATAAGCAAGTTTGCGGATTGGTTTAATATCGTCGGTTGCTCAATCACTGGGTGCACCCGCAACGACTTGAATGGTTTCTCTCTCGAAGACTTTGATGATGAAGGCGACTGGAAATACCGCTCCGTTGCACTCAACTTTGATCCAAGTACTGAGCTACTGATGGAAAAAGTACAAGGCCTTGGGCGTAAAAAAAACATCCACCACCACAATCGTACAGAAATGCTGTGGTTTACGTATCCCAATACTAGCGAACACGACATTGACTACCTCGGCGTGTGGCAGCAAACCGAATACCACCAGCAGTCCATGACACAATCGTGCCTATTGATGCGCCACCAACAAGTCATGCGACTGCCGCACAATGCAGACACCTGTCCAACCGACGCAAGCCTATACACCCAAGATGTCACCCATGAGTATGCGGACATGTGGTGGGTCAACAATGACGAACCCAAAGCCGAGCTTGCGCAAATGAATGTCATGGTACGTTGGTCAACGACCCCTGCCGAGATCAATTACACCACTTGGGAATATCTGCCCGCTGGCGCAACTTGGGAACAAGGCATTTTATATCGCTATCAACAAGATGTTCTCCGCAACCGAGACGGCTCTGATCGCATTGAAACCCACACCATTTCTGAATTTGTCAAAGTGAGCGAGGATGTATAACCATGGCAACAGCAGTAGCACTGACACAAATCATTCAACAATGGCAATCTGGTGATAAACAAGCTGAGAGTGAGCTCTACCAATTTGCGTATTTGCAGTTACGTAAGATCGCCCAACACGAGCGTGAACGAAACGCGGAAAAGTACGGCACCGATAACAAAGTATTGGCCGATAGCGTCAACAGCACCACGGCATTAATTCATGATGCTTACCTGAAGATGTCCAACTGCGACATGAGTAAAATTGAAACAAAACGTGATTTCTTTTTGATGGCCGCCAAAGTGATGCGTCAAATCTTGATCGATAACGCACGCTCGCACCAAGCACAAAAGCGTCAACACATCACATTGATGAGAGATGAAGAAGATCGCTTCGAACAATTGATCATCATGGATAAAGCTCTGGATAACTTTAGTAGCCGTTACCCACGCCAATCAAGTGCACTCAAACTCAAGTATTTAATGGGAATGAAAAACCAAGAAATCAGTGAACTGCTCGAGTGCAGCGCGAGCTTAATAGAGAAAGACCTAAAATTCTCTCGCAGTTGGTTGCAATCACGAATGGCGCTCGCGTAATGATAAGCAAAAAGTTTTGGATAATCGGCGCAATCTGCGTCGGTTTGCTCGGCGTATACTGCATGTCAGACGAATCCAGCTTGGCATCCGCGGCGGACTCATCAGACAGCACGAGCCAATCAACCACGCGAACACATCGTCAATATGAGCGCACATCTTTAGTTGAAGTAAAGCAAGCGTTGACAGGTTCTGCGTTGGATAACGCCCACAAAAAAGACGGTGATGACGCCTTCAACTCTGCCATTTTAGGACAACCAGGGCCAGTTACGAATCCATTTCATACTACAGAAGACGGCTCTTTTTACGACTCGTCTGTGGGTTATGAAGACAGCCGCTCAAAAGAGGACCCATCAGAGAACAATAAACCCATCATCAACCTCACGGTGGAACAACAGCTACAAACCATTATTTATGCTTGGGAGCTCAACCAAAACTCTCCGATTAGCTATTCGCTCAATCTTAACCAACTGTTTGAAGATCCGGATGGTGATCTCCTCACCACTCGGATTTGGCTCGAAAACGCCAATGGATTAAGGGTGCTAAACCAAGGACAAATGATGGTGCTAGGTGCACCAGAGAACATTAAAACCACCACATACCTGGCGGTAGCGGCGCGTGATGATTACCACGGCGACAGCGACCATGCGTGGGTCACAACACGTTTTGAGTTGCCTGTTGTCACTCCAGGTCACAATGACACGGAACACCCGTTAATTGGCGACACTGTCTATCGCTTGGAGACGACGCAAAATCTTGGCGGTACCGCGTACTCGTATGAAGTGGTGTATTGCGAAACGTTTCAGTTTGAGGATGACGAGGTACGTTATGCCGCCTCAAACAACAAACACCAGTGTCCTGAAAAGGGAGACTTAAAAAAGGTGGGTGAGTACAAAATCAGTGATGACTCGTTGATTGTTTATGTCCACGGCGTACGCCAAATTTGGACCACCAAAAAGGTATACGCATCTCAGGTTCATAAAGAGACTCAGAACTACTTCACTACCGTGTTTGATGGCAAACAATTCGAAAGCTACACCATGCAAAAAAACAAGCAATCGATGGAAAAACGCATCAATGTCCACACTGGTGAGTACGAATATCAAGGAACGTTGTTTGACTACCTCTTTCCCATTTCAGGAGGGGGTTACATAAACGGGACTGCTAGCAACTACATATTTGATAGAAGTGTTCAGGGTAACGAACCAGTGCACAAGCTGGACTCTGATCTCAATATGAAATCAAATCAACATGACCTATTTTGTCATGATTATTTATTTTATTGGTACAGCTCTATCGTAGCGGGGCGAGGAGAGTTTGCCGATATTATCTCTAGCTCAATGGATTTTGACGGCGTAACTCCAATACATTGTGCTGAATGGCCAGATGATTACTGGCAACGAACATTTATGTTTTACAACCTTGAATACACAGATTACGACATATTCATTCCAGGCGAAGTCTACAGTTATGTGCTTAAACCTCACCCTCAATTTGCTGATCGCGTTGAGGAATTTAAGATCAACATGATTTATCACGCCCCTGTCCTTAGCGACACCCAATAGACCTTTCTTTACAGGTGGTTATTTTGGCAAAACAATCATCCCCAAAATAAAACTGGAACCGTGATCAAATTATCAATTTTCCATCATAGACAAAAAATAGAAATAAATTTTACGGGTTTTATGCGGTTTTTCGTGTCTTGAACCTAGGCTCAATAGTCATTAAAAAGACACCACTCTCTTCAATCTCACTAGTGAGATTGAAAGATAAAAACAATAAAAAAGCGACTTTCTCATTCGGAAACGAAACAAGGACAAATGAATAATGAATAAGGTGAGTTTATTAGCAGCGTCAGTGGCTATCGCTCTTACTGGCTGTGGCGGTTCAGATGGTGGTTCAAACAGTGCTAACAACGGTGTTGTGATCACAGGCTTTGACGGCTACTTCAAACATGCAGTTGTTTTTGAAGATACGAACAACAACGGCCAATGGGACACTCAAGAAACATTCCTTGGTCTGACCGATGAGAAAGGTCAGCTTAAATTGGATGCAAAACCAGAAAAAACTCTAGCACTGCAGACCATTGCACCAAACGGTGCAAAGCAGAAACAGCTTATCGCTTTGGATGCTAAAGAGTACGCTGGCAAATACACGATTGATATGGATCATCCAGGCCAAGCCATGGCCCACGAAATCGTGTTCCGTGCACCAACATCGTCAAACGTGATTTCACCTATCACAGACCTTGTTGCGATTGAAATGGCAAAAGATCCATCCATTAGTGAAGAAGACGCAAAAGCCAAGGTAAACCAAGCGCTAGGAGGCTCAGAAGAAGCACCAATTGATCTGTACAGTGATTTTGTTGAAGGTGCGACAAAAAACGCCGAACTACATAAAACCGCTCAGATTCTGACCGACTCAAAAGCGCAAAACCCAGCTAACTACGAGAAAAAGGCCACTGAATTTGCTCAAGCGGCAAACCAAGAAGTCGATCGTCTTATCGCATCCGGCGAAAACATCAATGATGCAAGCCTACGCCCAATCATCACTGACACGACCCCAAATAGCGACAACTTAGCACCTGAAACGGCAATCAATAACAAGCTAACCGTAAACGAAACCGTCGAAGAGGCTGCTAAAGATAAGCTTGGCAAATTACCAAAAATCGTACAAGGCGCAGGCTTTGATGGCGTTGAACTAAACATTGAAGGTCTTTTCACAGACAAAGACCAAAACCTTGTGACAACCAAACTGACGCACAACTTAGCAGGCACAGGCATTGAAGTTGCGCAAACTGGCAACCTGATTGTTCTATATCCGACTGCTATCGTAGAAAAAGCTGGTGATTTTGAGATCGTCCTAACGGCGCAAGACATTGATTCTTCAGGTAAGGTTTTGGGTACGGTAAGCACCGTATTTAAGTTCGAAATCGAATCGGCAAACTTACCACCAACGGTTGTAGAAACAGAACAAGCGCATCTACAGTCCATCGTTGATGGTTGGTACCTACAACAAGGTGAAGTATTTGAACAAACGCTCGATATTTCTAGCTTGTTCCAAGATAAAGACGGTCATATCACCGACTACTCAGCGGACTATGTGGACATTGAAGGTCTAACAGTATCTGAGGATGGTAATGCGATTGTCACCATTAAAGGCACACCGACAAAAGCGAGCGAAGCTGGTGCAGCACTTGCGATTAGCGCAACAGATGGCCATACCGCGGTACAGATTGCGCTTAGCATGCCAACGGTTATCGAAGGCGTAACGCCACCACCAGTAGTACCGACTTTGGGCTTCACTCACGAGCACTTCAACGGTCAAGAATGGAAAATGGGTAGCTTCGCTCAAAAAGACGGTGAAATCGGCTATGCCATGTTGATGCAAGACTCTGAAGGCCTACTATTCTGCTGGGGCTCAAACCATGATGAGATGAATCAAGAGTACAAAGCGAGCATCAGCGACTTCCTAGAAAACACATGGGAACACGATGCCTACGCTATTCTTGCCGATCTGGACCAACAAACTGGTTACGCGGAATACCACAATAAAGACTGTGAAGACGTCGAGCTGAAAGACGGCAAGCTATACAACAGCTACGGCGAAGAGTATGAAATGCTGTACCAGCACACAACCGAGCATAACGGCACTCAGATGATCGTTAAAATCTCAGATGATGAGCTGTTCTGGATGGATTCAAGCAATACACCATTCGCAGAATCACTTTCGGTTGCAGAACACATCAAACACGGCACGGTAGAGCATGACTTGATGGTAGAAAGTAAAGGCTCGGGCGACGACAAAGTCCTGAAATACTCGTCAGGTACGTACGAGTACAACGCTGATACTTACAACTACACGTCGTTCATGCCAACAGGATTCCAAACTCCAGGTAATTGGGAAATCCAGAATGATGAAGGCCGTGAGCTGCTGATTCTAAAAGAAACAGGCTCAGAGTCAGATTACAAAACTCGTCATCGTTACATCAACCGTGATTTTGGTGACTTCTACATCGGTATTCGTTGGAGTAAAGAGCAAAACGGTCATGAATCCGCGCCGGAATATGGTCTGTACTCTCACAACAAAGAAGCCATGACAAGCATCGCGAGTTCACTCCCGATTTTGGAGCCTGGCGATGATGACTAAAGCAACCATCGTTAACCCTTGCTGTGATAGCGTGCATTTGCGTAGAAGACGCAGAACGCTTTGGGAACGCTTGGTCGGCATCAAAGAAGTGTATATCTGCTCCAACTGTCACAAAGAAACGCCACTCAAATAGCGATAATATTTGAGACCGCAAAAAAGCCCCGAACTCGGGGCTTTCTTCTATCTTTTGACCGCAATATTTGAGTCGTTATTTCACGCACACTACGTTCAATAATGAGGTTCCGGTGAGCTGGTTTGGCTCACGATCTGCGAACAAACCTTTCTTATCTTTGCCCCAATACGGCAGTTGCAGTGGCCATTGATTTTTTTCCATCACACCAGACGCCCTCAACACTTTGAATTCTGCAGGGCTGGCTAAGCTCATACCCAGTTGCTGACATACTTTTTGCGAGTTTTCGTAGTTGAGACGATTCCACGGCTTGCCGTATTCCATGTAAAACTGATTGTGGTGATCGAGTAAATATGGCACCACGTACGTTTTGCCTTGTAAGGAGGTTCTCAACCGAACTTCAATGTCATCATTCCCGCTCACAACTGGCTTCGCTTTGGTCTTAGCAACAGGCTTGGACGAAGAATTATCACGTGTATTTTTTGCCTTGGTCTTTGACTTCTCTGCCGGCGCTGTAAAGGCGTCGGTATCAGCTCGCACGGCAGGAACTGGCGCGGATTTCGGGGTCACCGTCGGTGTTGGCTTAACCGAAGATGCGGCTGATTTCGACGGCACAGCGGGTTTAGATGGTGTCGTAGACTGTTTATTCTCTTTTCCAACCACGCGGATGAAAGCCTCTTTGTAATTCGACAAGGTTTTGACTCCCCGCAAATCTCCCCTCGCATCAGACAGATCTTTATAAGGCCCAATCAAACAGCGATAACCTTTGGACTCCGGCTTCATCCACACGTCGGTCGTAATCTTGCTGTAAAGCGGCTTTGCTTTCGCGAGTGACATTGGCTTTGGTAGTAATCCGCATTGAATCCAGTAGAGGTAGTTGCCTCCTTGCGGCACTTTCTTTCCCCATACTCCGTTACCAATTGGGCACGTTTTCTCAAGCATCGGCAGTTCTTTCTCGCTCGCTTGAGTAGCTTGACAAAGGAACTCCTCCGCCGATACTGGGCTAGAAAACTGGGCGCATACCAGCAACAAGCCGAAAGCTAGGCTTGCTTGGAAGATACGAGATGGGTGTTGTGCCTTCTTCATTTCCATACACTTCACTCTAAATTAGTGGGTAAGGTCATTATGGCGGCAAAGCGCCAAAAAATGTGAACAAAGAATAACTAGCAAAAAAAGAGCCGGAATTTGCATCCGGCTCTCAGTTTAGGAAGGAATTAAGCGAATTTACAACGCTTGGCGGGAAAATTCTTAACCTTTGTACAGTTTCGGGTTGAATACATCTCGTAACCAGTCACCCAATAAGTTGATAACCAGAACCAGTGTAACCAACACGATGCCTGGGAAGGCAGTAATCCACCATGCACCTGAGAAGATGTAGTTAAAGCCGATGCTGATCAGCGCACCTAGTGACGGCTGATCAACAGGAAGACCCAAACCTAGGAATGACAGTGCCGCTTCCGACATGATCGCATTCGCTACCTGTACCGTCGAGATAACCAAGATTGGTGATAGACAGTTCGGCAGGATGTGACGGAACATGATTCGCGGAGCTTTAAAGCCCATCACACGCGCCGCTTCTACGTATTCTTTCTTCTTCTCAGCCAGTACTGAAGCACGAATGGTACGTGCGTATTGCGGCCATTCAGCCACACCGATGATCACCACCAGCATCACCACCGCGTATTGGCTGTAAAAATCACTGCCAAAGCTGGCTTTGAAGATAGCTGACACGATGATCGCGACCATCATGGTCGAAAATGACAACTGTACGTCTGCAAAACGCATCAAGAAGCTATCGATACGACCACCGAAGTAACCCGCCGACAAACCAATGATGATACCCAAAATCAACTGAAGACCGACGGCTAAAAAGCCGATCGTCAAAGACAGACGAGAACCGTAAAGAATGGTCGATAAAATATCACGGCCTTGCTCATCAGTACCAAGAACAAAACGCTCATCGCCCTCTTCCATCCAAGACGGTGGTAGCTCTGAATCCATGATGTCGATAGACGTCAGATCATACGGGTCAGTCGGAGCTAGAATTGGCGCAGCTAATGCCAACACTAAGAACATCATAAAGACCGTAAAACTTGCCATCGCCACTTTGTCGCGCTTGAAGTAATACAAGAAGTCCGACTCTTTAAAACGCTGCCATGCAGATGGAGCGGCTTCAGGAGCTGGTGTTACATTTGATTGGCTCATGATTAAGCTCCTTTTCCAGTTAAGTTCACAGTTGGGTTGATGATGCCGTACAGCAAATCAACGATGGTATTGGTTACCACGAAAATCAGACCAACAAAGATAACGTAAGCTGTGATCAACGGTGTATCGACACGGTTGATTGCTTCTAGGAAAAGAAAGCCTGTACCCGGCCACTGGAATACGGTTTCGGTTAGGATGGTGTAAGCCACCATGGTACCAATCTGCACGCCACCTACCGTCAGTACTGGCAGCATGGTGTTCTTAAGTGCATGTTGGTAGTAAATTTTTTGTAAGTTCAAACCTTTTGCTTTGGCGAACTTAATGTATTCCGAGCTCAGTACTTCCAGCATTTCTGAACGTACCAGACGGATGAACAACGGCAGCATGATAGACGCTAGCGCAATACACGGCAGGATAAGGTGCTTAATACCATCGATGGTAAAGAAGCCAGATTCCCAACCGAGCACGTTAGCGGTTTCACCTCGCCCGTAGGAAGGCAGCCAGCCAAGTTCGATGGAGAAAACGTACATAAGCATGATTGCGGTTAGGAACACCGGAATCGAGATGCCGACACTACTCATCGCCATAACAAATTTGGTAAAGACACTCTTCGGGTGAATCGCGGAATACACCCCGAGTGGTATAGAGAAAACGATAATGATGAGCGTCGCGCCAAACACGAGCTCTAATGTTGCCACCAGCTTATCGAGGATCACCTCAACCGCAGGTCGCTTGAAAAAGTATGATGTACCCAAATCACCTTGCAGTGCATTACCCACAAAGCGCGTGTACTTTGTGATAAAGGGATCGTTCAGGCCCAATTCGTCACGTAGCGCTTGGCGCTCCGACTCCGAAACCGACTGACCTACAAGCTCACGCAGCGGATCACCCAGGTTGTCCTGAATGGCAAACGCCACCAAACTGATCACAAACATCACTATCAGTGCCTGAAACAGGCGCTTGACCAGAAACGAAAACATTCCTTGCCCCTTAACTATCCATAGATCTCTAAACTTAGAGAGAAAATTCAGTCTGTAAAACTGGCTCAATCCGACTGAAATAAACCGAGCCAAGTGTCGAAAACAGAGAAGGACTGGCGCCCCTCTCTGTCATGACTAAGTATGATTACTCGACAACTAGGTCGCCAAAGTAAGGCATTACCATTGGGTTCACGATGTCTGCGGCTTTCACGTTAGACTTCGCACCCCACGCTTCACTTTGCCAGTGTAGCGGTACGAATGCAGCATCGTTGTATAGCGTCGCTTCGACACCTTTCAGCATTGCTGCACGTTTCGCAGGGTCCGTCTCTACGTTTGCAGCTTCAACCACTTTGTCCATTTCTGGGTTTGAGTAGTGACCACAGTTGTACTGACCACGACCGGTTTCTTCGTTACGAGTCATGGTTAGGAACTCGTTGAAGTTTGCCGAGTCCTCTGTATCCGAGTGCCAACCAATCATCAGCATGTCTGCCGCACACTTATCAAACTCAGGCCAGTATTGCGCTTTTGGCATAGTTTTCAGATCAACCTTGATGCCAATCTTAGACAACATTGCCGCCGCCGCTTGCGCTACTTTCGCATCGTTTACGTAGCGGTTGTTTGGCGCAATCATAGTTAGCGTCAGGCCGTTCTCGTAACCCGCTTCTTTCATCAGTTGTTTTGCTTTCTTCAGATCGTAGCGAGGTACTAGCTTGTCATCGTGACCAACGTAGCCAGTTGGACTCTGCTGGCCAGCTGCTGTCGCGAAGCCTTTCATGATTTTCTTCACGATGCCTTCGTTGTTGATTGCGTGAACAATCGCTTGGCGAACGCGAACGTCTTTCAGTGCTTCGTTGCTGTTTTGGTTTAGTTGGAACGTGATGATACGAGTACCTGGTAGCGTTACTAGATCGATGCCGTCTGCGTCTTTCACACGTTTGTGATCGTTTGGTGCTACCGGGTGAATCATGTCAACGCCGCCAGAAAGTAGCGCAGCTACACGAGTCGCATCTTCTTTGATTGGAACAAGCGTTAGCTTATCAACGTTACCTTTCGACTCTTTGTCCCAGTAATCTGTAAAGCGTTCAAATTCCACTTTTACGCCCTGCTCACGTGATGTCACGATGAACGGACCCGTGCCAGAAACGTTAGTCGATGCGAATGAGTTACCGTGCTTCACTAGTTCAGACTTGTCTTTGCCGTCTGCGGTTTTACCCGTGTAGAACTTGCTATCCATAGGGAAAATGTACGTTGCAGTTTGCAGCACTAGTGGGTAAGGACCTTTGGTTACAAGATCGAACGTGTTGTCGTCCACTTTGACGATTTTCTCGTACGGGTCGAAAATGTTTTTAAAATCAGGAGAACTTTGTAGACGCTCAAACGTCCATACAACGTCGTCAGCCGTTAGGGTATTACCAGAGTGGAATTTCACACCTTCACGCAGTTTGAAACGAACAGTAGTATCGTTAATGCGTTCCCAACTTTCCGCTAGGCGAGGTTCGAAATCCATTTTTTGAGTAAAGCGAACTAACGGATCAAATACCATGTGTGACATTTGCAGTGTGCCACCTGATAGCTGCTCATGTGGGTCAAGCGATACTGGGTCAGCTGCGTAGCCAACTTTGATATCTGCTGCCAGTGCATTAAAGCTTAGGCCCGCCGCCATTAGCGCCACTGCTAATTTGCTTTTCATGGTTTTCATTTGCATAACTCCTTCATGCGGGGATACGGATCCCTTGTTGTTGTGTTTGCGTCTTTGTTATGACTAAAGGTTAGCCAAGCGAGGTGCTTGGTTTATGCCGTTTCGATCTCTTCTCGTAAGCCTGTAAATTCAGGCATCAGAGAAATCAATTTTTTGCTGTATTCGTGTTGAGGTGCCGTGAATAACTGTTCTGTTGGTGCCACTTCTAACAGTGTACCCATTTGCATCACACCTACTCGGTCACACATCTGGCGAATAACAGGTAAATCGTGGCTGATAAACAACATAGTCAAGTTCAGCTCACTTTGCAGATCTTTCAGCAAGTTTAGAATTTGTGCCTGTACCGATACGTCCAGTGCTGAGGTCGGTTCATCACAAATCAAAAGTCGAGGACGAGTCGCCAACGCACGCGCAATAGAAATACGCTGACGCTGACCACCGGAGAATTCATGAGGGTACTTAAGCCCAGCCATGCGACCCAAACCAACATGATCGAGAAGGTCATTCACGATTTGGCGAGTTTCCGACTCGTTTTTCGTCAGTTTATGAAAACGGATTGGCTCAGCAATAATATCGAATACCTTCATACGAGGGTTCATTGAGGTATACGGGTTTTGGAACACCATCTGCATTTGACGACGCATTGGGCGGCGTTCTTTCTCAGAGGTTAAAGCTGTCAGGTCAATACCCTCAAACTTCACCTGACCAGAGTTAGGTTGATATAAACCAGCAATAACTCGCGCAATGGTTGATTTACCAGAGCCAGACTCACCCACTAAACCAAAGGTTTCGCCTTCATGCACTTCAAAGCTCACATTATTGGATGCCTGCACGTATTCGCGACGGCTTTCAAATAAAGAGTCTTTGGTGACAAAACGTTGATTAACGTTCTTCACGTCTAAAAGCGGGCCTGTGTACTCGCGCTCATCCTGGCTTTGTCCTAGCCAGTGATTCTTAATGTCGAGAGGCTCCATTTCTGCCGCTTCTTCGATGTAGCTGACCAAAGGGAAGCGATCTAGCTTTCTATCTGAACGTGGAACGGCTGAAATTAGGCTGCGAGTGTAGGAGTGATCAGGATCGCCCAACACTTTGGCTGTTGGCCCAAACTCCACCAAGTCACCACGATACATTACCGCGACGCGGTCGGTGACGTTGGAGACCACACCCATATCGTGAGTAACCAGCATACAGCCGACATTATTCTTGATACACAATTCTCGGATCAAGTTGAGGATTTGGTCTTGGATTGATACGTCCAGTGCCGTGGTTGGCTCATCGGCGATGATCAGATCTGGCTCACCTGCCAAAGCAATCGCAATGACGACACGCTGACGCATACCACCAGAGAATTGGTGTGGGTATTGTTTTAAGCGGTTTTCTGGCTGCGGGATGCCAACTTGCTGCATCAGAGAAAGCGCACGCTGATACGCCTCTTCATCAGAGACTTTCATGTTGGCGTGGATCGTCTCTTTCAGCTGCTGCTCAACCGTAAAAAGTGGGTTAAGTGAGGTCATTGGATCTTGGAAAATAAAACCAATCTTCGATCCGCGAACCTTACGCATCGCTTCTGGTGATAAACCAGAAATTTTTTCTCCATCCAAGAAAACATCGCCGCTAGCAACGCGACCTGGAGGGCTAAGCAAATCAATAACGGCGTTACCAACGGTGGATTTACCCGCACCTGATTCGCCAACAACACCCACGATTTCACCACGTTCAATATGAAAAGAAAGTGACTTCACGGCAGCGTGAACGCCGTGTCGGGATGGGTATTCAATACGAAGGTTTTTCACTTCTAATAGTGACATTTCAGACCTCTACTGCCTTGTCTGTGGTATCGAATCGCGCCAAAGGCACCATTCATCACCTGAATGAATCCGTTCAAATTCAGAATAATACTCTGAAATCTTAATGCGGAAACAATTTGGCAAAAATCACACAAAAAAGCAACAATTAAAGTATATTCCGCCGAGAAAACATTAAATAAACGCACAATGAGCGAATAAAAATGCATTAACAAGTATTTAACCATTTTCATATCACACTATTTTTGTGCGCCATGCACCAATAAAACTAGAAAAATGCTCTAAAAATAAGCACGAGCCAACCGGGACCATTAACCATACTATTCATGTGTAATTATTAACATTTAACAAACAATATCGTATGCGAAAAGCAATTTTTCAACATAAAAAACTATTAATAAAATAGTCGGCAAATATAAAAAGCCAAACTTAGAAAGAGAAAGGATAGGCTAAAACGTGAACACAACAGCAAAACCACACAAATCCTCTGTCGACGACGATTATGCGCCGCTTAAGCGGTTTGTTGACTAAACAAAAGAAAGTGCGGTTACCATCAATCTCCCATTGTAGGTGAAACACGTCGGTTTTAACCCTTTACGGAACAATTCAGAGTGGGATAATAGATAATCAATGTTAGAGCCAAGCTGTAAATGAAAGGAGCCCCTGTGCTTAAAGCGATTTTTTTTGATATGGACGAGACTTTATGTGCGACGTCACAAGCCGATAAAGTTGCAGGACAAAAGTTTACGACTTGGATTCATAAGACCTACCCGCAAGTTACCGAACCACAAGCTTTTTTACAGCGCTACTTACAGGGTGTGTACAAGAAGCTGAATGCGGAATTCCCTCACCTTGTGGCTCTGCTACCTGATGAAAACGCGTTCCGTTGTGGACTGATCCAAAGCATATTGGCGGAGCACGGAGTCAGCATTAATGCCGAAGAGGCTCAACAGGCTCAAGACTACTTTGACTCTGCACGTATGGGCGCGTTCACTTTCTTCCCTGGTGTAAAAGAAATGCTCAGCGACCTTCGTCAGCATTATAAACTCGTCGTGATCACTAACGGCCCGATTTTTTCTCAACACCCAAAACTCAACGCGACACAGATGAGCGACTGGGTGGACCATATTATTGTGGGGGGAGAAGAGCCTGAGGAAAAGCCCGCTGCGAGCATTTTTCAAAAAGCGCTCGACTTGGTCGAAGTAAAACCAGAAGAAGCCCTACACATTGGCGACTCTTTACCAGCAGATATAGCAGGCGCTAACAATATGGGCATTTTGAGTGTGTGGGTAAATGCGACAGGCGCAAGTAACTCAACAGATATAACGCCAAATTTTGAAATCCAAGAAACGGTAGAGCTGAGAGAAATCCTTAAAACACTCGCCCAATAAAAGTAGCGGATTAGAAAAACACAAAACCCCAGACGTCGTTCTGGGGTTTATTTTGTCAGCTCGAAAAGCATTTGGATCATAGGTGGTCAAAAGCCCCTAGAGCTGTACACTTTTGGTGAAATTGAAATCGAATGCAGATGCTTTTAAGAGGATAGATGCAAAAAAGCCCCAGTCTTTCGACTGGGGCTCTAAATAGCGGTCGGTGAAGAGCCGAATTCTAACTTCAGGCGAACCCCACTTGGGTTCAAATCCATTGATACATTACCGACTAATACAGTCCAAGCGAGATCATAAACTCTAAAACGACGAAAGCCTGCTAAAAAGCAGGCTTTCTAATAGTGGTCGGTGAAGAGGGATTCGAACCCCCGACCCTCTGGTCCCAAACCAGATGCGCTACCAAACTGCGCTATTCACCGAGCATATATTCTTTAAATAAAGAATGGGGTGGCTAACGAGACTTGAACTCGCGACAACCGGAATCACAATCCGGGGCTCTACCAACTGAGCTATAGCCACCATCAAATTGTCATGTTTACCGCTATCTCAGCCATAAACTAAATGGTGGTCGGTGAAGAGGGATTCGAACCCCCGACCCTCTGGTCCCAAACCAGATGCGCTACCAAACTGCGCTATTCACCGACGATGTTTTATCTTGATTTAATCAAGATTGGAAGCAATGCTACCGCATTCAATCTAAAAAAGAAAGAATGGGGTGGCTAACGAGACTTGAACTCGCGACAACCGGAATCACAATCCGGGGCTCTACCAACTGAGCTATAGCCACCACTGATTTTTTACCGATGTATCCTCCGAGGCAATGGTACGCCCGAAAGGATTCGAACCTTCGACCTTTGGCTCCGGAGGCCAACGCTCTATCCAACTGAGCTACGGGCGCATGCCCTATCGGCGGAGTGGAATAATACGGATATCACACTATGCCGTCTAGTACTTTTTTTACTTTTTTTATCGTTTGGTCTCTTTTTCGACAGTTATCTTCCTTTAAACTGAATTTTTGATGTGATTCACGCCCTGTCATGGATAACTTGTTGTTTATTGCAACAAGTTATCGGGATATAATCACCCATTATTTACATTGATTTAACAGCTGCAACCAAGTTGTCTAATCATTCTATGCCATTCAGTGGAATTTAGTGATTTCTCTGCTCGGCATTAATACTCTAACTATATAAATAGGTAAGTCACTTACCTCGGGAATGTGAAGTGGGTTTAATGGATATGTCTCGACAAATGATTAGCGTTTTGTTCGCTGCCTTAACATTTTCTACGGCAGCTTTAGCTTCTGACATCAGCCAAACTGAATACGATGCGATCGCAGAACGCATCCAACCTGTCGGTGATGTTTATCTAGCGGGTTCTGAGCCAGTGAAAGAAGAACCAACCGGTCCACGTGATGGCGCCACAGTTTATGGTACTTTTTGTATTGCTTGTCACGCATCTGGTGTAAACGGCGCACCTAAAACGGGTAATGCCGATGACTGGGCACCGCGTATTGCACAAGGCAAAGAGACGTTAGTGAAGCACGCGTTAGAAGGCTTCAATGCGATGCCTGCCAAAGGAACCTGTATGGACTGTTCTGACGATGAAATCATCGCAGCAATCGACCACATGATTGAAGGTCTATAAGTAAAGACATCAACGAAAAAGGCTTGCCAACTGGCAAGCCTTTTTGTTTTTAGTCAGTGAACACAAGGTTACTCTACTTCTTAAACATTGCTCGAATATTGGCAATGTGTGCCTGACCTTTCGCCATACGCTCTTCTGCTGATACTGGCTTTTTATTCACTTCCCATTCAACGTCATCAAATGGCAGCTCATCCAAAAAGCGGCTTTGAGTCGGTTTGATCAACTCGCCGAACTGTCGACGCTCTTTGCACATAGTGAAAGTCAGTTCACGCTGCGCACGGGTAATGCCAACATACATCAGACGACGCTCTTCTTCGACGTTGTCTTCATCAATACTGGTTTGGTGCGGTAAAATACCTTCTTCAGACCCAATTAAGTATACATATGGAAACTCAAGGCCTTTTGATGCGTGCAGCGTCATCAGTTGTACTGCATCGCTGTCTTCATCTTCTTCGCCACGTTCCATCATGTCACGCAAGGTCAAACGCTGAACGACTTCTTTTAACGTTTTCTCTTCTTGATCGTAGTTGTCACCTTCTAGGTCCGCCACTATCCACGAGTAAAGTTCAGAAACGTTCTTCATTCGCATTTCAGCGGCTTTCGGGCTTGCTGAAGTTTCGTATAGCCAATCTTCATAATGGATATCACGAACTAGCGAACGAACCGCTTCGACGGTATGACCACGCTCAGCTTGGTCAGCAATCGCCACTAACCATTGGGTGAAACGACGTAAGTTTTCCAGGCCGCGTCCCGTTAAGTGCTGTTCGAGCCCTATTTCAAAACTCGACTCAAACAGGCTCTTCCCACGCATATTGGCATAACTGCCTAGCTTTTCTAACGTTACTGGGCCAATTTCACGTCGTGGTGTATTCACAATACGTAAGAATGCATTGTCGTCATCTGGGTTAACCAAAACACGCAAATACGCCATGATGTCTTTAATTTCTGCTCGTGCAAAAAACGAGGTGCCGCCAGAAATTTTATACGGCACACGGTTTTGCATCAGAGATTTTTCAATTAAGCGCGATTGGTGGTTACCACGGTACAAAATTGCGTAATCACGATAGTCGGTTCGATTCAAGAATTTGTGTGCAATCAACTCCCCCGTGACACGCTCAGCCTCATGCTCTTCATTTTTAGCCAACAACACTTTGAGTTTTTCACCGTCAGGAATTTCTGAAAATAAGGACTTCTCATAGACGTGAGGGTTGTTGGCTATCAAAATGTTGGCCGCACGCAGGATTCGACTCGTTGAGCGGTAGTTTTGCTCCAACTTAATCAATCGCAAATTCGGGTAATCTTCCCCCAGCAAGACTAGGTTCTGAGGCTTCGCACCACGCCATGAATAAATGGACTGGTCATCATCTCCTACGACCGTCAATCGCCCACGTTCACCGACGATTAATTTCACCAACTCATATTGACTCGTGTTGGTATCTTGGTACTCATCAACCAGTAGATAACGGATGCGGTTCTGCCAACGTTGACGAACGTCTTCATGATTGCGCAAAAGTAAAACGGGCATCAAAATTAGGTCATCAAAATCGAGCGCGTTATAGGCTTTCATTTGCTTTTGGTACATATCAAAGCAGAACGCAAACAATTGCTGCTGCTCACCTTGCGCACGCGCTTTGGCTTGCTCTGGCGTCAACATGTCGTTTTTCCAATTGGAAATACAACTCAGAAGCTGACGTAGCAGATCTTTATCACCATCAAGCTGCTTTTCGGTAAGTTCCTTGAGTAGCGCCAGTTGGTCTTGGTCATCAAACAGTGAAAAGCCCGCTTTCAACCCTAAATGCTTGTATTCGCGTTTGATGATGTTTAATCCCAAGGTGTGGAACGTTGATACCATCAAACCTTTAGACTCGGCTTTCCCCAACGTTTGGCCGACACGTTCTTTCATCTCACGCGCCGCTTTGTTGGTAAACGTCACCGCTGCAATATTACGCGCTTTGTAGCCACATTGCTGAACCAGATAAGCGATTTTATTGGTAATAACACGAGTTTTGCCCGAGCCAGCACCAGCTAGCACTAGGCATGGACCAGACACGTATTTCACGGCTTCATCTTGACTAGGGTTCAGCTTCATAGAAATTCTCTGCGGGTGATAAATGTGGCGCCTATGATAAAGGGGTGGCCTCGTGAAAGCTACGCTGATTTCTTGTAATTTTCATACCAACAAGCGCAACATTCTGTTGCATAAAAGGCGGGTATTTGAGCTATAATGAATGAACGTTCATTCACTGGTGGTAGGATTATGAAGGATAACCCTGCTGTAGATAAGCGAGAACAAATCTTAGTCGCTGCAGAGCAACTCATTGCTGAATCTGGCTTTCAAGGGCTTTCCATGCAAAAGCTCGCCAATGAAGCAGGTGTCGCAGCAGGAACGATTTATCGTTATTTCTCAGATAAAGAACATCTTTTGGAGGAGTTACGCCTTAACGTAGCAAAGCGCGTCGCTACGGCTGTGCAACTGGGCGTGAGTGAAGAGATGCCTTTAAAACAGCGATATCGAACCATGTGGCTCAATATTTGGAATCTAGCGAGCTCGAATTTAAATGCGCTCAGCAATCGAGTTCAATATGAGTCTCTACCCTGTTCAAATAGTAGCAAAGCTCGGGAACTTGAAAGACAAATGTTTGCCCAAGTAGATCTTCTTTTTAATCAGGGGAAAGAAGAGGGCGTATTCAAGCCTCTCGATAACGAAGTGCTTTCTGGATTGAGTTTTGAGGCAAGTGTTGCACTTGCTAGGAAACACGCTTTGGGATTTTATCAACTGGATAAGGCGGCATTAGAAGCTGCTATTGAAGCCAGTTGGGATGCAATTATTAAACACTAACTTGGAGTTCTTAATAGAATGAAAAAGTGGACTTTCTTTATGTTACTTATCGCCGTTCTATTGTTCGGCAGCGTGATAGGTTTCAACTTATTTAAGCAACAAAAGATTGCTGAATACATGGCAAACCGTCCTGAACCTGAGTTCCCAGTAACCGTGACGGAAGTACAAGCGGTTGATTGGGTACCAGTGATCGAGGCTATCGGTTTTATCGAACCAAACCAAGGTGTGACGGTCGCAAACGAAACCAGTGGTGTTATCGACAAAATCGCATTTGATTCCGGCACTCAAGTCAAAGCAGGTCAGCCATTAGTACTGCTTGACTCTGACGTTGAGAAAGCGAATTTAAAGAGCTCGCAAGCCAAGTTGCCAGCAGCAGAAGCGAAATACAAACGCTACCAAGGGCTATTTAAAAAAGGCTCTATTTCTAAAGAAGCGTATGACGAAGCAGAAGCGAACTACTTCTCCTTAAAAGCGGACATTGAAAGCTTGAAAGCGACCATCGACCGACGCGAGATCAAAGCGCCATTTGATGGTGTAGTAGGTATTCGTAACGTGTACCTAGGTCAGTACCTACAAGCGGGTACAGATATTGTTCGCCTGGAAGACACCAGCGTGATGCGCTTGCGCTTCACCGTGCCACAAACCGATATTTCACGTATCAATATCGATCAAGAAGTGGATATCTTTGTTGACGCTTATCCAGACCAACCTTTCAAAGGGTCTATTTCTGCGATTGAACCAGCTGTAAACGTACAAAGTGGTTTGATTCAAGTTCAAGCGGATATCCCTAACAGTGACGGCAAACTACGTAGTGGTATGTTCGCGCGTGCAAACATCATTCTGCCTAAATTAGAAAATCAGGTCACTCTACCTCAAACCGCGATCACATTTACGCTGTATGGCGACAATGTTTACATCGTAACAGAAGAAGATGGCGAAAAACGCGTTAAGCAGCATGTGGTAAAAGTTGGCGAACGCTCTAAAGATATCGCACACATTCTAGAAGGCGTGAAGCCAGGTGATGTGGTAGTGACATCGGGTCAAGTCCGTTTGAGTAACCATGCGAAAGTAAGCATTGTCGAAAGCGATGCAACTACCCCACCTGCTGAAACACCAATGCTTTAAGTTGGAGGCATCATGCGCTTTACAGATGTTTTTATAAAACGTCCAGTTTTAGCGGTATCGATCAGCTTTTTGATTGCATTGCTTGGTTTGCAAGCGGTGTTCAAAATGCAGGTTCGTGAATACCCTGAAATGACGAATACGGTGGTCACCGTGACCACCAGTTACTACGGTGCAAGTGCCAACTTGATCCAAGGTTTTATTACTCAGCCATTGGAGCAAGCGGTAGCGCAAGCCGATAATATTGATTACATGACTTCGCAATCGGTACTGGGTAAATCGACCATTACTGTAAACATGAAGTTGAATACTGACCCAAATGCGGCGTTGTCTGACATTCTGGCGAAAACCAACTCGGTACGTTCCCAGCTACCAAAAGAAGCCGAAGACCCAACCGTAACCATGTCGACAGGTTCGACAACGGCGGTACTGTACATCGGCTTTACGAGTGACGAGTTATCTTCAAGCCAGATCACTGACTACCTTGAGCGTGTAATCAACCCGCAGTTGTTCACCGTAAACGGTGTGTCCAAAGTTGACCTGTATGGTGGTATGAAGTACGCACTGCGCGTATGGCTAGATCCTGCCAAAATGGGCGCTTTGAAGTTGACCGCAACCGATGTGATGAGCATTCTTAACGCCAACAACTACCAATCTGCAACCGGTCAAGCGACGGGTGAGTTCGTGCTTTATAACGGTAGCGCAGATACTCAGGTATCAAACGTTGCTGAACTTGAAGCATTGGTCGTGAAAACTGGTGAAGGGGATGTGATCCGCCTAGGTGATATCGCTAAAGTAACGCTAGAGAAGAGTCACGACGTTTATCGCGCAAGTGCAAACGGTCAAGAAGCCGTGGTTGCGGCGATCAACGCAGCGCCAAGCGCTAACCCAATCAACATCGCGGCAGACGTACTTGACCTGTTGCCTCAACTTGAGCGCAACCTACCAAGCAACATCAAAATGAACGTGATGTACGACTCTACAATTGCGATCAACGAGTCAATTCACGAAGTAGTCAAAACGATTCTTGAAGCAGCGGTCATCGTACTTGTGGTTATCACACTGTTCCTAGGTTCATTCCGCGCGGTAATCATTCCTATCGTGACCATTCCACTTTCATTGATTGGTGTGGCAATGGTGATGCAGGCAATGGGTTTCTCTTGGAACTTGATGACGCTACTGGCGATGGTGCTTGCCATCGGTCTGGTGGTGGATGACGCGATCGTGGTACTAGAAAACGTGGACCGTCATATCAAAGAGGGCGAATCACCATTCCGTGCAGCAATCATTGGTACGCGTGAAATTGCAGTGCCAGTTATTGCAATGACATTAACGCTAGGTGCGGTATACGCACCAATCGCGTTGATGGGCGGTATTACAGGCTCGTTGTTCAAAGAGTTCGCTTTAACGCTAGCAGGTTCGGTATTTGTGTCCGGTATCATCGCTTTAACGCTATCACCTATGATGTGTTCAAAGATGCTGAAGGCGAACGAAAAACCGAGCAAGTTTGAGCAAAAAGTTCATCATATCCTTGATGGCATGACCAATCGCTATGAGAAAATGCTTACAGCAGTCATGGCTCACCGTCCTGTTGTAATTGCATTTGCGATAATTGTATTTGCGAGCTTACCGATTCTGTTTAAGTTTATTCCTAGTGAGCTGGCGCCGTCCGAAGATAAAGGTGTGGTTGTTCTGATGGGTACCGCACCATCAAACGCGAACTTGGACTACATCCAAAACACCATGGATGACGTGAATAAGATTCTCTCTGATCAGCCAGAAGTAGAATACGCTCAGGTATTTAACGGTGTACCGAACTCAAACCAAGCGTTTGGTCTAGCAACATTGAAGCCATGGAGTGAACGAGAAGCAAGTCAATCTGAAATCACAAAACGTGTGGGAGGCCTAGTTTCAAGTGTCCCAGGTATGTCTGTCACTGCGTTCCAAATGCCAGAACTGCCTGGTGCGGGCTCAGGCCTACCTGTCCAGTTTGTAATTACGACACCAAATAGCTTCGAAAGCTTGTTTACTATCGCTAGCGATATCCTGACCGATGTTGCAAGTAGTCCAATGTTTGTCTACTCCGATCTAGACCTGAACTACGATTCAGCAACCATGAAGATTAAGATCGATAAAGACAAAGCGGGTGCCTACGGTGTGACTATGCAAGACATAGGTATCACTCTCAGCACCATGATGGCAGATGGCTATGTAAACCGTATCGACCTTAACGGCCGATCATATGAAGTGATTCCTCAAGTTGAACGTAAATGGCGCCTAAACCCAGAGTCGATGAAGAACTACTATGTGCGTTCTGTTGATGGTAAAGCCGTCCCACTAAGCAGCTTGATTACGATTGATGTGATAGCAGAGCCTCGCTCTTTGCCACACTTCAACCAGCTAAACTCCGCGACGGTAGGTGCGGTGCCATCGCCTAACGTTGCTATGGGTGATGCAATTAACTGGTTTGAAGACATCGCACAAACCAAACTGCCTGCAGGCTATAACCACGATTACATGGGCGAATCTCGTCAGTTTGTGACAGAAGGTAGTGCCTTGTATGCAACCTTTGGTCTTGCACTTGCGATCATCTTCCTCGTTCTGGCGATTCAATTTGAATCACTCCGCGACCCTATTGTCATCATGGTATCTGTACCGCTAGCAATATGTGGTGCCTTGATCGCGTTGGCGTGGGGTACGGCCTCAATGAACATCTACTCGCAGGTTGGTTTGATCACGCTGGTCGGCCTGATCACCAAGCACGGTATCTTGATCTGTGAAGTAGCCAAAGAAGAGCAGTTACATAATAAACTGTCTCGTATTGATGCGGTGATGGAGGCTGCGAAAGTGCGTCTTCGCCCTATCCTAATGACAACCGCAGCAATGATCGCAGGTCTGATCCCGCTGATGTACGCAACAGGTGCAGGTGCCGCGCAACGTTTCAGTATCGGTATCGTAATCGTTGCTGGTCTAGCAATTGGTACATTGTTCACACTATTCGTACTACCTGTGATTTACAGCTACCTAGCAGAAAAACACAAACCACTGCCAGTATTTGTTGAAGACAAAGACTTGGAGAAGTTGGCACGAGTTGATGAAGCGAAAGCAGCCCACCGTGAATTAGCGGATAACAGATAAGCTTTTAAGGCATTCAAAAAGGTCACTTCGGTGACCTTTTTTATTGCCGCTCTCTTTTTTGCCATCTAAATGGCGACTTTCACGTATCATTTACTTAAAATGAGGACAAATCAAAAGGAGTTTTAGCCACTATGTTTGACCCAAAGAAATTAGAGCAAATTGCTAAACAGATTCACGACTCAATGCCTCAACCTGTAAAAGAGTTGGGCTCTGATGTTGATCAGAAAGTTCGTCAAGTAATCCAAGGCCAACTAAACAAGCTAGATGTTGTAAGTCGTGAAGAGTTTGATGTTCAAACTCAAGTTTTACTACGTACACGTCAAAAGCTAACAGAAATGGAACAGAAATTGGCGGAGCTTGAAGAGAAGCTTGCAGAAAAATAAGTGTTAAAACGCTCCTCACAAAGGAGCGTTTTTCTTATCGGCGCGCAGATAAATCGGCTAAAAACAAAAAGGCTTGGTCAACGGCGACCAAGCCTTTTGATTAGATGTTGTGTTTTTGTATTTATCGACTCCAGTCTGGCCAGAGTTCATTTAATATTTTCTCTACTTTGAAGCAAAGAAAATTAGCCACCAACCGCGATGCGCTTCATATCTGTCATATAACCACGTAGTTCTTCACCGATATATTCTACAGGGTGGTTGCGGATTGTTTCATTCACAGCGATAAGAGTCGCGTTATCCACTTGGTTAGACGTTTCACCTAGACCTTTACCAATGACGTCTGTACTAACAGAAGGCATGAATTTTTCACGCAGTAGCGGCGTTGCTACATTAGCAAATAGGTAGTTACCATATTCAGCCGTATCAGAGATAACCACGTTCATCTCGTATAAACGCTTACGTGCGATAGTGTTTGCGATAAGTGGCAGCTCGTGTAGAGACTCGTAGTAAGCAGACTCATCGATGATGCCAGATGCCGTCATTGCTTCGAATGCTAGCTCAACACCCGCACGAACCATAGCAACCATCAGGATACCGTTATCGAAGTACTCCTGCTCAGAGATTTCTACGTCAGTTTCTGGGTAGTTTTCGAAAGCAGTTTCACCCGTTTCTGCACGCCAGCCTAGTAGGTTTGCATCGTCGTTTACCCAGTCAGCCATCATCGTGCTAGAGAAGTGACCTGTGATGATGTCATCCATGTGCTTGTTGTATAGCGGACGCATCAGCTCTTTTAGCTCTTCAGAAAGCTCAAATGCTTTCACTTTCGCAGGGTTAGTTAGGCGATCCATCATATGAGTGATACCACCAAACTTCAGAGCTTCCGTGATCGTTTCCCAGCCGTATTGAAGAAGCTTGCCTGCGTAGCCAGGTTCGATACCGTCAGCAATCATCTTCTCGTAACATACGATAGAACCAGCCTGCAACATGCCACAAAGGATAGTTTGCTCACCCATTAGGTCAGATTTCACCTCAGCAACAAAAGAAGACTCTAGACAGCCTGCACGGTGACCACCTGTTGCTGCAGCCCAAGCTTTCGCGATATCCCAACCTTCACCTTTTGGGTCGTTCTCTGGGTGAACAGCGATAAGAGTTGGAACACCGAAACCACGCTTGTATTCTTCACGAACTTCCGTACCCGGACATTTAGGTGCAACCATTACTACCGTTAGGTCTTTACGGATTTGCATGCCTTCTTCAACAACGTTGAAACCGTGAGAGTAACCCAGTGCTGCGCCTTCTTTCATTAGCGGCATTACCGTCTCAACAACGTTTGTGTGCTGCTTATCAGGAGTAAGGTTTACTACTAAGTCAGCTTGTGGAATTAGCGTTTCGTAGCTACCTACCTCAAAACCGTTGTCTTTTGCGTTTTTGAATGACTGGCGTTGCTCATCAATCGCTGCTTGGCGAAGCGCATAAGCAACGTCTAGACCAGAGTCACGCATATTCAGACCTTGGTTAAGACCTTGAGCACCACAACCTACGATGACCACTTTCTTGCCTTTTAAGTAATCCGCTTCTGAAGCAAATTCGCTACGGTCCATAAAGCGACAACGACCTAATTGGTCCAACTGCTCGCGCAAGTTTAAGGTATTGAAATAATTAGCCATCTGGGTGCTCCTTTGAGATTCTTCCATTGAGGTCGGTAATTGCCTTACCGAATAACTTCATACTAAAACAGACATTAAATTGCTTAAAGTGATATATTCACAATTAGTTATTGCAATTTGTGCAACATGGAAATGAAGATTTAATGAATATCAAAAGCCTGCAACTTTTTATTCATCTGTGTGAGAGTAAAAGTTTCGCTAAGACCGCAGCAGCGATGCATGTGAGTCCTTCAGCCTTGAGCAGACAAATACAAAAGCTAGAGGAAGAAACTAGCCAACAATTATTTTTGCGGGACAATCGCAGTGTTGATTTAACGAGCCAAGGCAAAAAACTGGTTCCTGTCGCCTTAAAAATTCTTGGCGAATGGCAGCAGTACCAAAGTCACCTAAAAGGAGCAGAGGACGAGTTGAAAGGAGAAATCCGTCTCTTTTGTTCGGTTACTGCAAGCTACAGCCACCTGCCAGAGTTAATCTCTGATTTTCGTCTGCAGCATCCTTTTATCGAATTTAAGCTATCAACCGGCGACCCGGCTCAAGCGATCGACAAAATTCTAGCAGATGAAGCCGATATTGCCATCTCAGCCAAATCTGAGCAGATGCCAAGCAAAATCGCATTTGAAACGATCAGTGAAATACCACTTTCTGTCATCGCTCCTGTCGGCGTGAGTTCATTTGCGGAGGAGCTACAAAAAGAAAGACCAAACTGGTCAGTCATTCCATTCATTCTCCCAGAAGCAGGGACAGCAAGAGATAGAGCCAATACTTGGCTCAAACAAATGAAAATAAAGCCGAATATCTACGCGCAAACGTCAGGGCATGAAGCCATCGTAAGTATGGTTGCACTAGGATGCGGTGTAGGTATAGCACCTGATGTCGTGATCAACAATAGCCCGGTGAGAGAGAAGATAAATCGCTTAAAAGTGTTACCAATTAAGCCGTTTGAACTTGGTGTCTGCTGTACCAAAAATCAGTTAGAGAATCCATTAGTGAAGGCTTTTTGGAAAGTAGCGGAGAGTAAATACATTACACCTTAACGATAGATGTTTGAGTTCTGAGTGCTTAGGTAATTTTCAGAACCCAGAAACGTAAAAAAGCCCACTCTTTCGAGTGGGCTTTTTCAAATTTAAAGCCTGGCGATGTCCTACTCTCACATGGGGAAGCCCCACACTACCATCGGCGCTATTTCGTTTCACTTCTGAGTTCGGCATGGAAGTCAGGTGGGTCCAAAACGCTATGGTCGCCAAGCAAATTCTTTAATTCGGAAAGCTGTTTCTTAATTCTCGTTC
>NZ_JAMPZF010000043.1:0-199603 GCF_024747315.1 Vibrio sp. HS-50-1
TGGACACTTGCTGATTACAAGCGAGTGTTACCACTGCGGAGTGGTAGTTCAGTTGGTTAGAATACCGGCCTGTCACGCCGGGGGTCGCGGGTTCGAGTCCCGTCCACTCCGCCACTTATTTGAGAGTCGTCTCATTAAACACGAACTGTAGGGGTGTAGCTCCAATTGGCAGAGCAGCGGATTCCAAATCCGCGTGTTGGGAGTTCGAATCTCTCCACCCCTGCCATATATCAAGGCTCTGACTTAGGTCAGAGCCTTTTTCGTTTCTAGCGAATAGTTGTCGACATCTGATGCACATTGATCTTAAGAACATATTACATCGGTGATTTAAGCCATTCTATTTTCCCTTGCAATAGATTGCGTCACTAAGCTTCGGTGTATCGTTTTACCCTTTCTTACTTCTCTTCATACTCCCATTACTCTTCGTTAGTGAGCTAGTTGATTTACTACTGGATCTATATGACGTGTATAGAAAAGCTTAGTGGTTACATTGGCTTGGATGATTACTGACTTGGTTCCTGTTATTATCATGAGTTAATGCTAATAATTAGGAAGTAAGTTTATGCCACATTTTCGATTCCGTGCTGTAGAGCCGCAAGCTGTTCAGGCACTATCAAAGCCTCTGACGGATGAACTTCAGCCTCTGATGGACTGTCCGCGTGAGGATTTTACTTTTGAGTATATCTACACTACGTTTTTCAATGAGGGTGAGGTGAGTGCTGCATATCCTTTTGTCGAAGTGCTTTGGTTTGACCGTGGTCAGGAAGTACAAGATAAAGTTGCTAAGCTTATTACACAGCAAGTTCGTGGTATTGCTGGTGCGGATATTGATGTTGCAGTTATATTTTCAGCTTTATCCCCTAAAGCTTATTACGATAATGGCGAACACTACTAAAGGCTAAAAGCTATGAAGCTGAGTTTCATTGTATCTTTGGGTTTATGTTTCTCAGCTTCTGTATACTCTACTCCTTGGGAGTCTGTTACTAACCCTACCCAAAACTCTTCTTCCTCTATTGGTAGCTATGCTAACGGTTGTTTGGATGGTGCATTACCTTTGCCTCTTGATGGCGTTGGTTATCAAGTTTTACGCAGTAAAACGAAACGCTACTATGGGCACCCTAAAACGATAGAGTTTATTAAAAACCTAGCGCTTAAAGCTCATCAAAATCTCAACACAACGCTGCTTATAGGTGACCTGTCTTTACCAAGAGGAGGAAGGTTTTCTTCTGGCCATTCTAGTCACCAAACTGGGTTAGATATTGATATCTGGTTAAGACTCGCTGACCAACAGCTTTCTTATAACGAATTACAACTCCCTAAGCCAATGAGTGTGGTGGACTTAAAAGGTTATTCCATACTTAACCATCGCTGGGAAGATAGGCACTTTAGGCTGATTCGATATGCTGCACAGAGTGAGGATGTTGCACGAATTTTTGTACATCCTGTCATTAAGGAGCAGCTTTGCTCGCAAGAAGAAGGCAAAGAACGTTCTTGGTTACGTAAAGTTCGCCCTTGGTGGGGGCATCATTACCACTTCCACGTCAGGTTATCTTGTCCTGAGTCGAGTGGCTACTGTGTTGAACAAGCTCTGCCTCCAGCTGGTGATGGTTGTGGGGTAGAGCTCGCTAGTTGGGGACCGAAAGTTAAGCCTATCGATAAGCCGCCGTCTGCGAAAGTTATTGCTAAGCCCAAGCGAAAAAAAGCGATTCCACCGCAATGCCAATCACTTATCTCTACTAACTAGAGTGGCTCTACAGGTTTATATTCCCTTACGTATCTCTTTTATGAAACTGGAGAAACATCATACTTTTGTCTACAGTGAATAATACCAATACAAAAACTAACCTAATTAGTTTTGGTGACATAATATAGAAATCTAAATTAAACAAAGAGTTGTAGTATAGATAAGTCGTAACTTCTCTGTTTAGAAAGATCTTTCGTCACGATACTTTGGTTTCTTAGCAATATGTCTGTCAGTTGGCTAGCGAAGCAATAACAAGGCAGACAAGTGTGTGAGGCGGGAATGGATACTTCTCCTGCTAGAAGAGTAAATCAAGGATAAAACCATGACTATGATTTGTGCAAAAGAATTTGCAGAGTGGTTAAGACACAGATTTAGCAGTGAAACGAAAGGGGTCTTATTGACTCGGGTTGATGTAAATCACCTGACAGGACGTCAGCGTCTTGATCCCGGATTTGTTAATGATGTGCATTACGAGCTGATGCAATATGGAATGGCTTTCGTTACGGATACGAGCCGAGAAAACTTTTATCTTGTGCCGGTTTCCCAAGCAGAAAATTGGCGAGATAGGTTAGAGTCTCATTTTGAAAAAGAGTTGTTTTGTAATATCTATCCTATTGAAAAGTCGGGTTAAAAAAAGGTTCAACTTTGTCTCCAAAGTTGAACCTACTTGTTCTTATGCCAATCCTTGAATAATCACGAACTTCTCCAGTAACTGCTCTTCTGTTTCTACATGATCCGGGTCTGTGATGATGCATTTTGTAATCGGACACACTGACTGACAGGTCGGCTTTTCGTAATGTCCCTTACACTCTGTACATAGAGCTGGGTCAATCTCGAAAATGCTTTCTCCCATGCTGATTGCCCCATTAGGGCATTCGGGATCGCACATGTCGCAGTTGATGCATTTGTCAGTAATGAGCAAGGCCATGATTACTTACCAGTCGGGTTACGGGTGTCCTGCCCTGAGTTCAAGTTACGCATCAATAGACCGTATTCTAAATCTAGATCTGCTGGTACTGGAATGAAGACGAAGTGACCATTCCCTTTGGCATCCTCAATAGACTCTGACTTACGGTTTTCCATCGCTTCTAGCGTGAAAACAACATTACCTTTTGGCGTCATTAGCTCAAGACTATCACCGACAAGGAATTTGTTTTTCACTTCTACTTCAGCCATATCACCACGACGTTTACCAGTGAACTCACCGACAAACTGTTGAGCATCAGAGACTGAGTAGCCGTAATCGTAATTTTGGTAGGTATCGTGAGTATGACGACGTAGGAAGCCTTCGGTATAGCCACGGTGAGCTAGGCTCTCTAGTGTACCCATTAGGCTTTCATCAAATGGTCGGCCTGCTACAGCGTCATCAATTGCTTTGCGGTAAACCTGTGCAGTACGAGCACAGTAATAGAATGATTTAGTACGACCTTCGATTTTCAGCGAGTGCACACCCATCTTAGTTAAGCGCTCAACATGCTGTACCGCACGTAGGTCTTTAGAGTTCATGATGTAAGTACCATGTTCATCTTCGTACGCTGCCATTTTTTCTTCTGGACGGTGCGCTTCAGAAAGTAGAACGACTTCATCCGTTGGTTTACCACGACCAATTGTGGTTTCAGGGCGTTCGTCTTGTACTTCGACAGGCTGTGCTTCAGATGGGTCAAACTTCTCTACAATATCACCAGCGTCGTTTTCTTTGCCTTCTTCCACTTTGTATTCCCAACGGCACGCGTTGGTGCAAGTGCCTTGGTTAGGATCACGTTTGTTTATGTAACCAGAAAGTAGGCAACGACCAGAATAAGCCATGCATAATGCACCGTGAACGAATACTTCAAGTTCAGTTTCAGGACAATGCTCACGAATTTCTTCGATTTCTTCTAGAGATAGCTCGCGAGAAACGATCACTCGTTCCACGCCATTCGCTGCCCAGAACTTAACAGTCGCCCAGTTTACAGCGTTTGCTTGTACAGAAAGGTGAATTGGCATTTCTGGGAAAGCTTCACGAACCATCATGATTAGGCCTGGATCTGACATGATCAATGCGTCAGGACCCATTTCTACGATTGGTTTAAGATCACGGATGAAGGTTTTTAGCTTCGAGTTGTGTGGTTGAATGTTACATACCACATAAAGCTTTTTGCCTAGAGCATGTGCTTCATCGATACCGATTTTTAGGTTTTCGTGGTTAAACTCATTGTTACGTACGCGGAGGCTGTAGCGAGGTTGGCCAGCGTAAACTGCATCTGCGCCGTAGGCGAATGCGTAACGCATGTTTTTCAGGCTTCCCGCAGGAGACAGTAGCTCAGGTACGAATGCTTTCTCAGTTGTCATTGCTCAATTCTCTTTTATCTGATCACAAGTCAGGCCAATTCCACCTAATGGAAATGGGGCGCAAATTTTACGTCAAAATGTGAACTGTGACTAGGGTAATTGTGCTTCAGATAGAAAAACGCCCTCAAAAAAAGTGAGGGCGTTATGGTTAACTTTTATACAGTATTAAGCGTTGGGATTTGGTAAGCCGCCTAGCGCATCGTATAGGTTGGGTAGGAAAGCACTGAACTCCCCACACATCAGAGAGAAGTCTGCATCAAATCGAGCTGCTTGATCTTCACGTGGAATATCGTCATTTTGATCTTTCAATTCATCAGAGAATTTTAGACGCTTAATACCCGCATCTTCTGTCATGATGAATTCAATACGATCTTGCCAATTAAGTGCAAGCTTCGTTACGACTTTATCTGCTGCGATGTGGTTGCGGATTTCATCTGTGGTCAGCTCTTGCTTCTTACAACGAATCACGCCACCTTCTTCAAGCACGGATTTTAGCTCAGCTTCGTCCATCATGGTGATACCTTGAGGTGTGTCGCCCGTTTTCACCCACTCGGTTAGCGTTGTTTCAATCGCTACTTCTGGAATGGCAGGAACAACAGGTAAACTACCCATGGTTTTACGAAGTAGTGCTAATACGTCTTCCGCTTTTTTGTAGCTGCTTGCGTCAACAAGGATGAACCCTTCTTTTGGCATGATGAGCACGTGAGCGTGGCTGCTGCGGCTAAATGCGCGAGGCAGTAAATCCATTACGATGTCATCTTTCAGGTTGTCTTTCTCTTTCTTCTTCAGAGGACGACCTTCTTGCGCTTCCATTGCTTCTACTTTTGCATTCAATGACTCTTTGATCACTGAGGCAGGTAGCATTTTCTCTTCTTTCTTGGCGCAAATCAGAATGCGGTTTTCTGACACGTGAGTCATCATGTCGCCATGTCTACCCATTGCACTGACCCAGCCAAATTTCTGTTTATCTTGACTGCCACATGGGGTGAATCGGAATTCAGACAGTTGAGTTTCTAGTTGTTCGGCGTTGAAAGTAACCTCGCGGTTAACGCGGTATACCAGACAGTTTTTAAACCACATAAATCTTCTCTAGGCTTGATGACAAGGGACTAATCATAGGGAATTTTTGTGCTGATGTCTTAATAGAAATGAAAAATATCCGAATGAACCTCAAAAGAAAGTTATATGAAAATTTGTTTTCAAAGGTCACAAAAGTGTCATAATTGGTAGTGATAATGCTTATGCATAGAGGGGCGCTTTGTCTCTTAAATTCATTAGCTCAACGAACATAAGGTTACTCAATTATGTCTAGAAGGATTCTGGTTGTTGAAGACGAAGCTCCTATTCGCGAAATGCTGTGCTTCGTACTTGAGCAGAAAGGTTACCAAGCGGTAGAAGCGGAAGATTACGATACTGCAGTAACCAAACTGGCTGAACCCTTCCCTGATTTAGTTTTACTGGATTGGATGTTACCAGGCGGCAGCGGCATTAACTTCATCAAACACATGAAGCGAGAGGAATTAACGCGCAACATTCCAGTTGTGATGCTTACCGCTCGTGGTGAAGAAGAAGATAAAGTGCGCGGTTTAGAAGTCGGTGCGGATGACTACATTACTAAGCCATTTTCTCCTAAAGAGTTGGTTGCCCGCTTAAAAGCGGTGATTCGTCGCGTAACCCCGACCGCATTGGAAGACGTAATTGATGTGCAGGGATTGAAGCTTGATCCTGTATCACACCGTGTCACGGCTAATGATGCACCATTAGATATGGGCCCAACAGAATTTAAAATGCTACATTTTTTCATGACGCATCAAGAGCGTGTGTACAGCCGTGAGCAGCTATTAAACAATGTTTGGGGTACTAACGTGTATGTCGAAGATCGTACGGTCGATGTTCATATTCGCCGCCTGCGTAAAGCATTGGAAGCAGCAGGGCATGATAAGCTGATCCAAACTGTTCGTGGTGCTGGATACCGCTTCTCGACAAAGGCATAAATTAACACGCAGCTTATCGGTACCATTTCTGGAGTTATGAGTGGTTGAAAGATTAACGTGGAAAAAGCTGGCCTGGGAGCTGGCTTTTTTTTACACCCCATGGGTGATAGTAGGTTGGATATTCGGTTATATGCCGTGGTTGCTTTTGGCAGCTACGGCATTGCAGCTTGTGTGGCATTTGCATAACCAAGTACGTTTATCTTCTTGGTTATGGGATGAAAAGCGCCTTACGCCACCGTCTGGTAGCGGTAACTGGGAATCTTTGTTCAATGGCTTGTATCGCTTACAGCAGCGCCAACGCCGTAAACGCAAAGAGCTTACTAATCTCATTCGCCGATTCAGAAATGGTGCGGAATCGTTACCCGATGCCGTCGTGGTGTTCCGTGCTGAAGGCAATATCGTTTGGTGTAACAAACTGGCTCAACACTTATTGGGTTTCCATTGGCCGGAAGACTCTGGTCAACCTATCTCCAACCTCATTCGTACGCCTGATTTTATCAAGTACCTCAACAAGAAAGACTTCTCTGAGCCATTGGAAATGCGCTCACCACTCAATGTCGAACGCATGCTAGAACTACGTATCGTACCGTATACCGAAGGTGAACATTTGATGGTGGTGCGTGATGTTAGCCAGTTAAAACAACTTGAGGGAATGCGCCGCAACTTCTTTGCTAACGTTTCTCATGAACTTCGTACACCAATGACGGTGCTGCAAGGTTATTTGGAGATGACAGAAGATCCTGACATGGTTGTGGGCCCAATGTGGAGCAAAGCGCATGGTGTTATGACGGAGCAGCTCAACCGCATGAACAGTTTGGTGAACCAACTACTGACGCTATCTAAAATTGAAGCGGCACCTATGCATGAGCTTGAAGATGTCGTGAATGTACCTGCGATGCTAGAAGTACTAGAAAAAGAGGCGGTCAGCCTTAGTGGGGACAACCAACATAAATTGAAATTTGATGTTGATGCTAGCCTACGTGTACTGGGCGATGATGACCAGTTACGTAGTGCCATCTCTAACCTCGTTTATAATGCTGTCAAATACACACCGCCTGGCGCGAACATTAATGTTCGTTGGTTCCAGACATCTCAAGGCGCATGCTTAGAGGTGGAGGATAGTGGTGATGGTATAGAGCCTCAGCACCTCCATCGACTTACTGAGCGTTTTTATCGCGTCGATAAAGCAAGATCACGCGATACCGGAGGGAGTGGGTTAGGGTTGGCTATTGTGAAACATGCGCTGAGCCACCATGATTCTCATTTGGAAATTCACAGTGAAGTGGGCGTGGGCAGTAAGTTTTCTTTTGTATTGCCTGAACGTTTGGTGGTGAAATAATGGCATTAAGAGTCGCAAAAGTGTTCAGTCTACTGGTTCTTGCTTGCTCCGGTATGGCTGTTGCTCAAGATAAACCATTGCCGAATTATCATAAAACGACTGGGATTGTCGGGAATTTGCTCTCTGTCGGCTCCGATACGCTTGCGGGCATGACAACACTTTGGGTTGAAGAGTTTAAATCCATTTACCCGAATATTAATGCGCAAGTCCAAGCGTCTGGCTCTTCCACGGCGCCCCCAGCATTGACCGAACAAACAGCTCAGTTTGGTCCCATGAGTCGCCCGATGCGTTTAAGAGAGGTTGAAGCGTTTGAACGTGAACATGGTTACAAGCCAACGGCGCTTAGGGTTGCGATCGATGCTATCGGTATTTTTGTCCATCAAGACAATCCAATTCAAGGGCTCAACTTTAGTCAATTAGATGCTTTGTTTTCTGCAACTCTGCGCTGTGGTGAAAGTCAATTTGTCACAAACTGGCAGCAACTCGGTCTTGAATCACAGTGGGCAAAGCGAAACGTACAGTTGTTTGGTCGTAACTCCGTTTCTGGAACTTATGGTTACTTCAAAAGCAATGCCTTGTGTGGCGGAGATTTCAAGACCCGAGTTAACGAGCAGCCAGGCTCCGCGTCAGTTGTGCAAGCTGTAGCGTCAACCATCAGTGGAATCGGTTATTCCGGTGTCGGTTATCGAGTGGCAGGCGTACGCTTAGTTCCGGTGGCAAAAACGGGGAATGACTACGTGACGCCAACGCGAGAACATATTGTTAGTGGTAAGTACCCACTATCACGTTACTTATATGTTTACGTGAATAAGCACCCGGATTACCCATTAACACCAATTGAAGCCGAGTTTATTCGCTTTATTTTCTCCGCTCAGGGGCAAGCGTTGGTTGAGAAAGATGGTTATGTGCCCATTACGGCAGATTTTGCAGAAGAAGAGTTAAAAAAAGTCGGCCTGTAAGCCGACTTTTTGTTTAGGTATGAACAGCACGAGATCAGAAAGTGAGTGTCCACTTCGCGCTGTCCCAACGTTCTTGTTCTTCCTGCAAATCAGCATGAAGCAATTTGTTGTTTTCTAGCCATGCTTTATCTGTGCACGTAAGAATCCATTCATCATTTTTGATGGATAAAGTGATGTCAGGCAATGGATCTTCGTTACGCTGTCCATTTAATACGATAGAAAGTCGTAATATTTTGATGAGGCTTATCACGTCACTTTGTTTGTAGAGGTTGAAATCTGGCAGTTCTTGCAGTTTAAGTGCTTTACGCTGGAAGCGGGCTAATGTTGCGAGCACTAATTGCTGTTCACGGTTGAAGCCTTGTAGAGTGGAATGCAACAGAACATAGAAAGAGTGGCGATGGAAGCTACGTAAGTTGATGCTTAATCCGACTTCATGAAGCAATGCTGCCCATTCTAGTAAGTCAAATAACTCACTCTTTTTTTTAATGCCTAGTTCAGAGCGCACCTGACATAACATCTCACGTGCATGGCCTTTAACACGAGCAGCATGCTTTAAGTCAACCCGGTGTTTGTTGGCTAAATTTTCAGTTGTGCGCATACGTATATCGGAGCGCGCAAAACGCTCTTCCATTTCGTACAACAGACCTTCGCGCAGAGCACCATCGGAGAAAAACATCTGCTCAATGCGGAGTGCTTTGAAAATTGCGGACAAAATCGCCACGCCTGCCGCGAATACGGGCTTACGTTCTTCTGTTAAACCTGTCAGTTCAATCTCTTCAATTGAATCAAAATTACACAGAGTTTCAATAAGCGTGTCCAGTCTCTTCGCGGTGATCAGGCCATCTTCAAAACCCAACCCTACAAGTACTTCTTGAATCGCTTTGATAGTTCCTGACGAGCCGAGCGCGATATCCCAGCCTTTTTTACGATATGCTGAAGCGATGGACTCGAGTTTTTGCTCGGCGGCTAACATCGCTTTATTGAAGTTTTTTCCAGACAGTTTGCCGTTTTTAAAATATTGCTCTGTAAAGCTGACGCATCCCATCTGTTTACTGTTGAGAAGCTCAGGTTCAAACTCTTGTCCAATGATCATTTCGGTACTGCCGCCACCAATATCAACGACCAACTTGGAGTTTGACTCTACTTGAGTGTGAGCGACACCTAAGTAAATCAAGCGGGCTTCTTCTTCCCCTGGGATGATTTCTATTGGGAAGGGCATCACTTCTTTCGCACGCTCAATGAATAGATGAGCATTTTTAGCGCGTCTTAGTGTGTGTGTCGCGGCGATACGCACATTCGACTCATCAAGCCCTTGCAGTCTCTCAGCGAACATGGCTAAGCACTCTAACGCACGTTCCATCGCGGAATGACTTAAGTTCAATTCACTGTCGAGTCCTGATGCTAAGCGAACACGCTGTTTATGGCGGCTAACCAGTTGTAAGTCACTGCCTACAACCTTGGCCACCACCATGTGGAAACTGTTTGAGCCGAGGTCTATCGCGGCAATGTAGCGAGTATCTTGTTCAAGTATTTGAGGCATCTGAATTTTGTTTTCTAGTTTGCTTTTCTATATTTTTAAGATAGTCATAGATAGCGATTTGAGAACGAACTTTTTTGCGATTACCTCGTGGTACGTAAGCGTTGCTCATTTCCTTATCTATAAAACGAGCCTTTACTGTATCGGTAAAATGGATATTCGTTATATCAATAATTCTCTGTTTCAAACGTGGATCACGGACTGGCGCCGCCACCTCAATGCGGTGATCGATATTTCTTGTCATCCAGTCAGCAGAAGAGATATAGACTTGCGGATCGCCATCGTTATGGGTAATCACCACGCGTGGGTGTTCCAAAAAGCGGTCAACAATACTGATGATGCGAATATTGTCGCTGATCCCCTCAATGCCCGGTACTAAGGAGCACATGCCGCGAATGATCATATTTATCTTCACTCCCGCCGTACTTGCTCCATATAGCTTATTGACGATGCCTTTGTCGACTAGGTTATTGACCTTGATCGTAAGGGCGGCTTTTTTCCCTAGCTTAGCATTCGCAATTTCATTATCGATTAGGCGGTAGATTTGGGTTCGAGAATTACGAGGAGATACCATGAGGTGATTGAACTTCACTGGGCGATATGGATTCTCAATGTAACCGAAGACATTACGAACTTCGTTAGTGATTTCTTGATCTGCGGTAAGGAGAGAGAAGTCGGTATAAATTCGTGCCGTTTTCTCATGGAAGTTGCCTGTGCCGATGTGCGCGTAGCGAATAATTTCTTCACCTTCACGGCGACTGATCATCAGTAGCTTTGAATGAATCTTAAGGCCAGGCGCTCCGAAGATGACGTGCACACCTGCCTCGGTCAACACTTTTGACCATTCGATATTGGCTTCTTCATCAAAGCGAGCCTGCAGCTCCACGACCACGGTGACGTTTTTGCCGTTGTGCACGGCATCAATTAACGAGTTCATCAAGCGAGAATCTTTCGCGACACGGTAAATGTTAATCTTGATACTAAGTACTTTCGGATCGAAGGAGGCTTGGCGCACCAACTCACTAATGTGGTCAAAAGTGTGGTAGGGGTAATAGAGTAGAATATCTTTCGCTTTAATCGCATCAAAGCTGTTAGCGTAACCTTCGAAATCGGCGCATTTCATTGGCGGAAGCGGTTTATTTTCAAGGTACTCTCGCCCAACATTTGGAAAAGCAATGAAGTCTTTAAAATTGTGATAGCGGCCGCCGGGGATAAGGTTATCGTAATTAGAGATATTGAGCTTGTTACAAAGAAACTCTAGCATTTGGGGCGGCATATCACGTTCGTAGACGAAGCGAACGGGCTTTGCTGTCAGTCGCTGATTGACACCTTCCGACATTTGTTCGAGCAAGCTGTACTCGATTTCATTGCGTAAATCGTATTCAGCGTCACGCGTCATTTTCATCGCATAGCCGCTAAGCTCATCATAATCAAAAAAGCCTTTGAACAGCTCGTCCAAACAGTGGCGGATAATATTATCAAGTAAGATGATGGTTTTTCGACGCTTTCCTTTCTGTTCTGGTACCATCACAAAGCGGGGAAGGTGATCGGTCGGAATTTCGATAAGAGCGTACTGGTAATGTTCTTCTTTACGCAGTTCTACGGCGATGTAAGCGTACTCGTCTTTGAGAAATTGCAGAACATCGATCTCGTCTTTCATTAGGAGGGGAGTGATATGCGGCATGACCTCTCTACGGAAGTATTTTGCGATCCACTTTTGTTGCGATTCATCCAGTTGTTGTTCGTTGACCAAGAAAATGCGACGTCGCGCCATTTCTCGAATCAATTCGCTGTAAAGCTCATCAAATTGTTCGTTAAGCTTTAGTGCTTTCGACTGCATTTTGGTTAACAGTCGTTTAGGGCTATCACTGCCACCGCGCTCTTGGCTGATTAGGATTCTGCGCTTCACGTCCGCAAAGCGTACTTTGTAAAATTCATCTAAATTGTTGGAAAAGATCCCAAGAAAGCGAATACGTTCGATCAAAGGGACGGTTTTATCGGCAGCTTCTTGTAATACTCGTTCGTTGAAAGACAACCAACTCAGCTCTTTTTCTATATATAGTTTTTCTGCGCTCATAACCTTACCTAGCCAAAAGTGAAGTAATACGTACTCATCTTGGAAAAATGGATGAGTGAGAACATTATGAGATTTTCATTACAGATTTATTTCATACCACGCATTGCATAAGAGTTGTATTCTTTTCAGGTGTTTAATGTGATCTGTAATATAATTGTCATCTTAACGACATATTCTAGTACTAAGTCAAAAAAGGTAGAGATTTAAATGGCACAAGCCGAGTTTTCATTGCAGGAAAAAGATAAGAAACGACTGATAAAAGATCGTTTAGTTCGACTTGCAGTGACATCCGGTGGTGTCGGCGTACTCGCGGCGCTTATTTTGATCTTTGTCTACCTCGCCATGGTGATCATTCCGCTTTTTTCTGATGCGGAGATCAAAACCAACCAAGCCATTCGAGCCTCCCATATTGAAACACCACTGGCGATTTCGGTGGATGATTACGCTCAGCTCGCGTTCGTTCTAACCCAAAGTGGTGAGATTCAATATTTGTCGATGGACGATCCTACGAAACCTGCGGTGTATAAACAGCAAATCGTCCAGGAACCCGTCGCTTTCTCTCAATCGGCTCCTGGACTAGGTTGGTATGGGTTTGTTGATGGGCAGGGTAAAGCGCACCTTTTCAAGCCTGAATTTAATGCCACGTTGAGAGAAAATACACGTCCTCCGGAAGTGATTGAGCTAGACACCAGCATGGATCTGACGCTGAGTACGCCTCAAGATCCTGTGACTCAGTTTGTGTTTGCAGCTTCAACGCCGTTACCAACAATTGTTTGGCAGACACAAAGCGGTGAAGTGAAGGCTCGTTGGCAAGTGGCTTCGTCTTTGGGGACGCCTCCGACAACGATCGATTTTACGTTCTCTTCAGGCTTTGATGCCCCTCAGCAAATGTTATTGACACCTGATGGTGAAACGCTTTATTTGCGCGATGGCTCTGAGTTGATCGTGTTAAAGAAAACCGCACGTAAATTTGCTGTGCGAGAGGTGGTCGACCTCACTCAAGGTGATAAGAAGCACTCCGTTCGTACAATGGACCTACTGGCTGGTGCTTACTCGCTTTTGGTGACACACAACGATGGTCGGGTGTCGCAATGGTTTGACACGCTGCAAGAAGAGAGACGCACGTTAACGCATATTCGTGATTTTAAATTGGCATCAGAGCTTAAGTATTTGTTGCCGGATTCTCATCGCAAAGGATTTTATAGCTTTTACACCAACGGCACGTTGCAAAGCCATTATACAACCAGTGAAAAACTAGTGTTGTTTAAGCGTGCGTACAATCAAGCGCCCGCAATCGCAGCAATGTCTAACAATGAACGCTACTTAATCACTTGGCAAAATAATGCGTTAAATGTTGCGGAAGTGGACAATGCCTATCCGGAAATTTCATTGTCCTCATTATGGCAAGAAGTGTGGTACGAAGGGTATCCTGAGCCTGAATATGTGTGGCAATCGACTTCGGCGAGCGATAACTTTGAGGCTAAGTTCAGCCTAGTACCTATTGCGTTTGGGACGATAAAAGCGGCGATGTTTGCGATGCTGTTTTCAGTACCGCTCGCAGTGCTAGGTGCTATTTATACGGCTTACTTTATGTCGCCACGCATGCGTCGTGTCGTAAAACCGTCGATTGAGCTAATGGAAGCACTGCCGACGGTGATCATTGGTTTCCTCGCGGGGCTGTGGTTCGCGCCTATTGTCGAAGATCACCTGATTACGATCGTCGTCATGCTGTTTGTTTTGCCCTTGAGCACCATGATTATGGGCGGGCTATGGGCATTAATACCGCAACCTTTGCGAAATCGTCTGCCTAATGGTTGGCATGCTTTAGTGCTCATGCCTGTCATATTGATACTGATTGGGCTTGGAGTGTGGATTTCGCCTACGATTGAGCAGACGTTCTTCAGTGGTGATATGCGCTTGTTCTTAACCGAGCATGGTATTGGTTACGATCAACGTAATGCATTGGTGGTGGGGTTAGCGATGGGTTTTGCTGTTATCCCGACGATTTTTACCATCGCCGAAGATGCCATTTTCTCTGTGCCGAAGCATTTATCGGATGGCTCTTTGGCATTAGGGGCCACGCCTTGGCAAACTTTAATCTATGTTGTCTTGCTTACCGCAAGCCCGGGTATTTTTTCTGCCATTATGATGGGGCTGGGACGCGCTGTTGGTGAAACCATGATTGTGTTAATGGCAACGGGCAATACGCCATTAATGGATTGGAATATTTTGGAAGGATTGCGCAGCCTGTCGGCGACCATCGCCGTTGAGTTGCCAGAGTCGGAAGTTGGAAGTTCGCATTATCGCCTGCTGTTCCTAGCTGCATTAATTTTGTTTGTGTTTACGTTTGCAGTAAACGCGCTTGCGGAGTGGGTTCGTCAGAGACTGAGAGACAAGTACCGTGCGTTGTAATAATGGTTTGAATAAAGAGCGAGTAATGACGTGTTAAATTGGATTCGTTCTGGCGCACCGTGGATATGGCTAACAGGCGGTGCAGTCAGCATCAGTTTGTTGTCGGTATTAGGGTTGTTACTCCTTATCGGCTGGAAAGGCCTGACTTACTTTTGGCCAGCGCCCTTGTATCAGTGGAATGTTGCAGCGTTGACCCCTGTGCAAGGCGAAGTGCTACATGAAAATACTATTCTGATTGGTCAAGTGTATGAACGCAGCTTTGTACCGAAGAGTTATCTGCCTGAAAGCGCGGCGCAGCAATTAGAAGACGATGAAGACTTTGCTACGCGACTCAGTATCAAAATCGCCAACCGAGAGTTGTATCCCGCCGATTTTATCTCCGTATTGCAAATGCAGTTGGATGAGCCCACGACGCCAAAAGAGTGGGCTGTGATCGAGCGAAGTAGTGGCGGTTACTTTTTTGGTAAGCTGGTGGCGTTTCAGGATGGAGACAACTTATACACCAACGATATTCAATCAATCTTGAACAAAAAACTGGATGATGCAGAAACTCTGCGTCATGAGATTGATTCTTTGGTGGTCGATCAGCTTAAAGAGCTTGGTTGGAAGCTAGAGCAATTGCGATTAGAAAAGCGCAAGCATGAGTTGAATGACACGCTGACAGAAAGCTTCTTAAAGGAAAACCAGACGAAAAAAGAGCGGATAGAGAAAGCGCTGGCGACGTTAGATTTACAGCTTGATGGCTTACGATTACAGCTTTCTGGCTATGCCCTGATTGTCGAGGATATGACGGGCTCACAAGTATCGATTCCGCTCGAAGACATTTTGGACTACTGGTACCCAAACCAAATGTCACTGCCTGATAAAGTCATGCACTGGGGGAAGCAGGTTTGGAAGTTTTTATCTGAAGATCCAAGAGAGTCTAACTCCGAGGGAGGCGTGTTCCCTGCGATATTTGGTACGGTTTTCTTAGTAATTATCATGTCGATCATTGTGATGCCACTTGGGGTGATCGCTGCTATCTATCTGCATGAATACGCTAAGAATAACGCTCTAACCAGGGTTATTCGTATTGCGGTTATAAACCTAGCGGGTGTTCCATCGATTGTTTATGGCGTATTTGGTTTAGGCTTCTTTGTTTATACGATTGGTGCCTCTATCGATAACGTATTCTATGCGGAGAAGCTACCGGCACCAACCTTTGGTACGCCGGGTTTGTTGTGGTCTGCACTAACTCTTGCCGTGCTGACGCTTCCAGTTGTGATTGTGACGACAGAAGAAGGTTTAACTCGTATTCCGAGTTCAGTACGACATGGCTCTCTGGCGCTTGGTGCAACTCAGTTCGAAACACTATGGCGTGTGGTTTTGCCTATGGCGACGCCAGCTATTATCACAGGGTTGATCCTTGCGATTGCGCGTGCAGCTGGCGAAGTAGCGCCACTGATGCTGGTGGGGGTCGTGAAATTAGCATCCAGTTTACCGGTTGACGGGCAATTCCCTTATGTGCATTTGGATAGAAAGTTCATGCATTTAGGTTTTCACATTTACGATGTTGGCTTTCAAACCTCCAACATCGAAGCTGCGCGACCATTAGTTTATGCTACCTCTTTCTTACTCGTGACAGTGATTGTCGGGCTAAACTTAACAGCAATCAGTATTCGCAATAATTTACGAGAAAAATACAGAACGTTAGGACAAGATTAAGTATGTTTAATTTTGATAGTACATTAGGTTATGAGCCACCATTGGACGTTCATAATTTAACGGATGAACAAACAGCAATCTCAATCGAGAACCTTAATCTGTTCTATGGTCAAACTCAGGCGCTGCATGATATTTCGATGCGAATTCCCAAAGGGCGAGTCACCGCTTTTATCGGTCCTTCAGGGTGTGGAAAGTCGACGTTATTACGTTGCATCAATCGCATGAACGACTTAGTAGAAGGGTGTCGAGTCACAGGTAAAGTCCGTCTACATGGCAAAAATGTTTATCATCCTAATGTCGATGTTGCGACACTTCGACGCCGAGTGGGGATGGTGTTTCAAAGACCCAATCCATTTCCTAAGTCTATTTATGAAAATGTAGTTTATGGCTTACGCTTACAAGGTGTAAAAAACAGCCGTAGTTTAGATGACGCAGTGGAGCGATCCTTGCGCTCGGCGGCGTTGTGGGATGAGGTAAAAGACCGCTTGCATGAGAACGCATTTGGTTTATCTGGTGGTCAGCAACAGCGCTTGGTCATTGCGCGCGCGGTGGCGATTGAGCCGGAAGTCCTGTTATTGGATGAGCCGACATCAGCGTTGGATCCAATCTCAACTTTAACTATTGAAGAGCTTATCAATGAGCTTAAGACTCAATATACTGTCGTTATCGTTACCCATAACATGCAACAAGCGGCGAGAGTGAGCGATCATACTGCATTCATTCATATGGGTAAGTTAATTGAATACTCTGACGCGGACTCGATCTTCACCTCGCCAATGAAGAAACAGACCGAAGATTACATTACGGGTCGCTACGGTTAAGTCGCGACTCTATACGGAATAAGGAACATCATGCACTTTGGACGTCATATTTCAGGACAATTTAACGTAGAGCTAGAATCGATTCGTACTCATGTATTAACCATGGGGGGCTTGGTAGAACAGCAGCTTTCGTATGCTATTCAAGCCTTGCATAAAGAAGACATCGAACTGGCGCGTAAGGTTGTGCGTGACGATCATAAAGTGAATGCGATGGAAGTCTCGATCGATGACGCCTGTACACGCATTATTGCTAAGCGTCAGCCAACGGCAAAAGACTTGCGCTTAATCATGGCTATCATCAAAACGATCACTGATTTAGAACGTATCGGTGACGTGGCGACACGCATTGCTTACGTTGCCATTGAAAGCCCATCATCAAAAGAACGACAATTCCAAGTGTCGTTAGAGCCTCTCTGCCGTCAGGCAATTAATATGCTGCATCAGGTTTTGGATGCGTTTGCCCGCATGGATGTAGAAGCGGCAGCAGAGGTGCACAAACAAGATGACAAGCTAGACGCCGAATATGAAGCGGTAATTCGTCAGTTGATGACCTATATGATGGAAGACCCAAAAAATATACCCAATATTCTGCAAGTGATGTGGTCGGCACGCGCGATTGAACGCGTGGGGGACCGTTGCCAGAACATCTGTGAATACATTATTTACTTTGTGAAAGGGAAAGATGTACGCCATCTAGGTGATCAAAGCATTGATGACGTACTGAAGTAACTGATTTCAATAAATAGACCAGCTTTTAGGCTAGTCTATTTGTTAGGGAGAGGGAAAGCACGTCAATATTTATCAGGAACGAAGGTCTGATCATCAATGGGCGCTCTGACGTAACCTTCTTTATTGAGTTCAGGTAATTCGATGGGTGAGTACTCAAGTGCTTTGTAATCAATCTGGCTAAGTAAATGACTGATGCAGTTCAAGCGCGCTTTCTTTTTCGAGTCAGAGGGCACGACCCACCAAGGACAGCTCTTCGTATCTGTGTAAGCGAACATTTTATCTTTTGCCTCAGAATACTCGACCCAGCGATGACGTGACTCCAAATCCATTGGGCTGAATTTCCAACGTTTGATCGGCGTATTAATTCGACCTAGAAAACGTTTTTCCTGCTCTTCGTCTGAAACCGAAAACCAATACTTAATCAGAATAATCCCAGAGCGTTGCAACATTCTCTCGAATTCAGGGCAAGAGCGTAAAAACTCCTCGTATTCGTCTGGAGTACAGAACCCCATGACTTTTTCGACACCCGCTCGGTTATACCAACTTCGGTCAAATAAAACGATTTCACCAGCAGATGGCAAATGAGCGACGTAACGTTGGAAGTACCATTGCGTTTTTTCTTTTTCTGTCGGTGCAGGCAGAGCCACTACGCGACAAACACGCGGGTTTAGCTTTTCTGTAATTCGCTTTATCACCCCGCCTTTGCCCGCAGCATCACGGCCTTCAAACAGAACCACCACTTTTAACCCTTTGTGTTTGACCCACTCTTGAAGTTTTACGAGCTCAACTTGAAGGTTTTTGAGCTCCTTTTCGTATTCCTTTTTCTTCAATTTAGACATACACCTTTCCTCACGCCTTGATAAACAATATGTTAGCACTCAAAAGCTATGCGCGTGAGGTTACGGTGGTCTATTTGAGAGCTGCTACGACATCGGTAATGGCTTGTGTACTTGTGATGGGGATTAAGAAATCATCGACATCAGTTGCGCCCATTTTGCTTTGTTCAGCAACAAAGTTCATTTTACTAGGTCGAGTCGTTTTGCCTGACAGATGGATTTCAGGAACTTGAGTGTCTTCTACTAATGCACGTACGTTACTCGCATTAACGCCAGCACCCGCCATGATTGCAATGCGTCCTTGGGCTTGTTCAACAAGAGATTTAAGTACTTTCTGGCCTGCTGGCGCAGAAGGTGCGAGCCCTGAGGTGAGAATGCGTTCGCAGCCCAAACTGATGACCTCTTCCAATGCTAATTGAGCGTTTCTACATTGATCAAAAGCACGATGGAACGTTATGCCCAGCCCTAATTCCTGTGCGAATTCGCACAGTGCTGTTGCAAAGGGCATGTGAATACCCCCCTCTTGAGTGAGTACACCTAAAACCACACCATCCAAGCCCGATTGGTGAGCAGCTTCAATATCCCAACGCATCATTTCGATCTCTTCTTCACAGTAGAAGAAGTCACCTTGGCGTGGGCGGATCATGGCATAAACTGGAACACTAGAAAGCTTAGCCGCTTGCTGCATAAAGCCATAACTGGGTGTTAGCCCGCCTAAAGCCAAAGAGGAGCAAAGTTCAATCCGAGTGGCGCCGCCAGCAATGGCGTAGTGCAGAGATTCAATATTATCGATACAGACTTCTAGGTGAGTAACCACGTTCATTTATCCTGCTAACGTTACAAATAAGTGTTGTGGCTAAGATATTAGCAGGGCCAGTAACCAGAATCTGTATGGAGGGCATGAGAAATAGAGGTAAAGTTTACGCTGCAGCGTTACCTCATTTTGGCGGTTTATCTGAAGGTAAAAGAAAGCCCAGAGCATTTGCTCTGGGCTTTGATAGGACTTTACTTAGACTGATTGGCGTTTGCGGTTTTCCGCATTAGCTTTTTGCTTTATATACATCCAACCATCACACCCGTTGAGCTAGGGTGAAGGTCTATTATTTTTTGCCTAGGTCAGCTGCGTGCTCAGATAGGAACGCTGCAACACCTTTTGGAGATGCGTCCATACCTGCTTTACCTTCTTCCCATTGTGCAGGACATACTTCGCCGTGCTTCTGGTGGAAGTTAAGAGCGTCAACCATGCGTAGCATTTCGTCGATGTTACGGCCTAGAGGTAGGTCGTTAACTACTTGGTGACGTACAACGCCTTCTTCGTCGATTAGGAAAGAACCACGGAAAGCAACGCCTGCTTCTGGGTGCTCAACGTCGTAAGCTTTACAGATTTCGTGCTTAACGTCAGCAACTAGTGGGTACTTAACTTGACCGATACCGCCATCTTCGATAGCAGTGTTACGCCATGCGTTGTGAGAGAACTGAGAATCGATAGAAACACCGATTACTTCAACACCTTTAGCTTGGAAATCAGCTAGACGGTTGTCGAATGCGATTAGCTCAGATGGGCAAACGAAAGTGAAATCTAGTGGGTAGAAGAATACTACTGCTTTCTTACCTTTAGTGAACTCTGCAAAGTTGAAGTTTTCAACGATTTCACCGTTACCTAGAACAGCTGCTGCAGTAAAATCAGGGGCTTGACGACCTACTAGTACCATTTTTTTGCTCCTAAAAAGTATGGTTAGTTCCAAACCGAATTCAGTTGTGTCGGTTTGGTCCGTGTTTGTACGAGACAAACTATAGTACAGATTGTAGTATTGAAAAAAGCGAAATAAATAGATTGAGTTAATCGAAAAAAACGATAATAGCAAAACTCTTAACTCGATCACTGGAACGGCGGTAGATACAAATACAATTATGAATAAATGGCCCAGTTTGAAGCAGTTGCACTACTTAGTCACACTGCATGAAACAAGACATTTTAGTGACGCTGCAGAGCGTTGTTTTGTCAGTCAGTCGACTTTAAGTAAAGGTATTCAAAACTTAGAGGAATTGATTGGTTGTCCATTATATGAAAAGAAAGACAAGAAAAGTCCACTGGTTTTTACCCAAACAGGAGAAATGGTAGTAAAGCAGGGGCGAGAGCTGTTAGCAAAAGGGCAAGATTTGGTCGAGCTTGGACGTATGTGCCAAGGCGACGATATGCAAGGCCAGCTAAAAGTGGGATGCATACCAACAATTGCTCCGTTTTTACTGTGTGATTTGGTGCAAGAGGTTAACTATCGTTTCCCACAACTGAATCTTTTATTAAGAGAAGACACGACAACAAACTTACTTCAAGCGCTTAGACACGGTGAGTTGGATGTACTCATTTTAGCGTTGCCAGTTGAAATTGACGGTATGGAAAGTCGAGTGGTGGGTAAGGATCCGTTTCGAATGGTTATTAGTGCGAATCAAGCCCAATCGGTGCCTGTGCCGATTCGTTACGCAGATTTACCTGACGAATCCGTCTTTTTATTAGAGAAAGAGCATTGTTTAACGGAACACGCGGTATCTGCGTGTAAATTAACAGATAAAGAAAAAATTAATCCGTTTACAGCAACCAGCCTTCATACTTTGGTGCAAATGGTTGCGAATGGTTTGGGAACAACGTTCATTCCTCAAATGGCTATCGACCACGGCCTGCTGCATAACCAGAATTTAGTCGTGATCGATCCCCCAGGAAAGCAAGCCTATCGTGAAATTGGCTTAGTTTGGCGTCCGAGTTCATCAAGAACGAAAACATTTAATCAGCTTGCAGAAGTCGTTTCCGAACTGCTTTAGCTATTAGTATTAGCCTCTACATCTCCATTATTTATCTAAAAGCGCACTGAAAACAGTGCGCTTTCTAGTATTTTATTCTGTTGGTGAACTTTGACTTGTAAAATTTTACAGCTCTTCTTTGATGAAGCTTTCATAAAATAGTGAAATTTCACAATGTTAATTTTACACAAAACCTAGTATGTCTTGTTTGACCCTTGTTTGAATCCACCTTGCCAGCCCTTGTGAATACAAGGCGTTTGTTTACCAGTCTATATTCATACACTCGTTTGAAATGATAAATCGATCTTAAAATTAATGTAATTTAATTACGTAATAACTTACAAAAATAGGTGTTCGATAGGCGGTTTTTACCCTGCCGAATAAAACTTCGAATTTTCTGTTTTGTTTATCTTGGGGGTTTCGTTAAACCCTTTGTTGAGATAGCTTATTTAAAGGCCGATAAGACTTATGTCTAGATTGAAAATACACATAACATTACGCAATCTATCGACATAGCTAGACGAGTTGAACACAAAGTTAAAGGATGTAATTTGTTGTTCATAACTTACAAATGTAGCTTTACGCTGACTGCCCAAGATGGATAAAGCACGTTAAGGATGAATGATTATGCTTGCTCAGACAGAACAAAAAACACAACAACTAAAGCAAACCCAAGGCATGCTTGAGGTGAATGGAGTCGTTGCTCCAGAACATCAAGCAATTTTCCCTGTTGAAGCCCAAACCTTTTTATCTCTACTGTGTGAAAAATTTGCTGGACGTGTTGAGCAGTTGATGGAAGCACGAGAAGAGAAGCAAGCGCGTATCGATGCAGGTGAGCTGCCAGACTTTTTACCAGAGACACAAGACATCCGTGAAGGAAGCTGGAAGATCCAGGGAATCCCACAAGATCTGCAAGATCGCCGTGTGGAGATTACCGGACCAACTGATCGCAAGATGGTGATTAACGCACTGAATGCGAATGTAAAAGTGTTCATGGCAGACTTCGAAGATTCAATGTCTCCAGCATGGAGTAAAGTGCTGGATGGGCAAGTGAATTTACGCGATGCCGTGAATGGAACCATCAGTTACACCAACCCTGGCAATGGCAAGCATTATCAGCTGGAAGATGACCCAGCGGTGTTGATCTGCCGTGTTCGCGGCCTTCATTTAAAAGAAAAACACGTTACGTGGCACGGTCAGATCATTCCAGGTGCGCTATTCGATTTCGCTCTGTACTTCTATAACAACTACAAAGCGTTACTTCAAAAAGGCAGCGGCCCTTATTTCTACATTCCAAAACTGCAATCGCATCACGAAGCGAAGTGGTGGAGCGAAGTGTTCCATTTCACGGAAGACTATTTCGGTCTTGATACAGGCACCATCAAAGCGACTGTGCTGATTGAAACCTTACCAGCCGTATTCGAAATGGATGAGATTCTGTTCTCACTAAAAGAACACATCGTTGGTTTGAACTGTGGTCGCTGGGATTACATCTTTAGCTACATCAAAACCTTGAAGAAGCACCCTGAACGCGTACTGCCAGATCGCCAAGTGGTCACTATGGACAAGCCATTCTTGAATGCTTACTCGCGATTATTGGTGCGTACTTGTCATAAACGAGGTGCTTTCGCGATGGGAGGAATGGCCGCCTTTATCCCAGCGAAAGACCCGCAAGAGAATCAAAAAGTATTAGACAAGATCCAGACTGACAAATCGCTAGAAGCAAACAACGGTCATGACGGTACTTGGGTAGCTCATCCAGGTTTGGCTGACACCGCGATGGAAGTTTTTAGTGCTGTACTGGGCGAGCGCACCAATCAATTGGATGTGAGTCGTTCAGAGGATGCACCTATTACAGCGGCTGAACTACTCGAGCCTTGTGAAGGCGAGCGTACAGAAGCCGGAATGCGCCACAATATTCGTGTTGCGCTGCAATACATCGAAGCTTGGATTTCTGGTAATGGTTGTGTACCGATTTATGGCTTGATGGAAGATGCGGCGACAGCTGAAATCTCTCGCGCTTCTATCTGGCAATGGATTCAACACGGCAAGTCGCTAGATAACGGATTGAAGGTCACTAAGGATCTGTTCGAGCTCTATCTAAAAGAAGAGATTGAAGTAGTGAAACAAGAAATTGGCGAGCAGCGCTACCAAGCGGGTCGATTTGAAGAAGCGGCAGACTTGATGGCAAGGCTCACTACGAGCGATGAGCTGACCAACTTTTTAACAGTTCCTGGTTATGACTACCTGGATTAATAAAGAATAACTGTAACACCAATAACGTGAAGGATTTTCAAGGCAGATAGGGAAGTACTGCCTGAGAACGGAAACTCAACGCACACGCATAAAGTGCAAATTATAAAGAGGGATAGACCAATGACTAACTTAACTCGCCGCCAACAAATTGAAGCTCTGGAAAAAGACTGGGCAACTAACCCGCGCTGGAAAAATGTAAAGCGTACATACACTGCTGAGGAAGTGGTGGAACTGCGTGGCTCTATGGTACCAGCTAACACAATTGCACAACGTGGTGCAGACAAACTTTGGTCACTGGTCAACGGTAGTGCGAAAAAAGGTTACGTAAACTGTCTTGGTGCGTTAACTGGCGGCCAAGCTGTTCAACAAGCTAAAGCTGGTATTGAAGCGATTTACCTATCTGGTTGGCAGGTAGCAGCGGACAACAACACCGCTTCAACGATGTACCCTGACCAGTCTCTATACCCAGTCGATTCTGTACCGTCAGTAGTAAAGCGCATCAATAACTCGTTCCGTCGTGCAGACCAAATCCAATGGTCAGCAGGTAAATCGCCTGAAGATGAAGGTGGTATTGACTACTTCCTACCAATCGTAGCGGATGCTGAAGCGGGCTTTGGTGGTGTGCTTAACGCTTACGAGCTCATGAAGTCTATGATCGAGGCAGGCGCAGCGGGCGTTCACTTTGAAGACCAGCTAGCATCGGTGAAAAAGTGTGGCCACATGGGCGGCAAGGTATTAGTTCCAACGCAAGAAGCGGTCCAAAAACTGGTTGCTGCTCGTTTGGCTGCTGATGTGGCGGGTACAACAACCTTGGTTATTGCTCGTACTGATGCGAATGCGGCAGATCTCATTACTTCAGATTGCGACCCATACGATAAAGACTTTATTGAAGGTGAGCGTACTCAAGAAGGTTTCTACCGCGTTCGTGCTGGTATTGACCAAGCCATCTCTCGTGGCCTAGCTTACGCACCGTATGCAGATTTGATCTGGTGTGAAACAGCGACGCCATGTTTGGAAGAGGCACGTAAGTTTGCAGAAGCGATTCACGCTGAATACCCAGATCAACTGTTGGCATACAACTGTTCGCCGTCCTTCAACTGGGAGAAGAACCTAGATGCAGAAACCATTGCTAAGTTCCAACAAGAGCTGGCAGACATGGGCTACAAGTATCAATTCATCACGCTAGCAGGTATTCACAACATGTGGTTCAACATGTTCGAACTGGCGCACGCTTATGCTCAAGGTGAAGGTATGCGTCATTATGTTGAGAAAGTTCAGCGTCCTGAATTCCAGGCGGCAGAAAAAGGCTATACATTTGTTGCACACCAACAAGAAGTAGGTACAGGTTACTTCGATAGAATGACCAATACTATCCAAGGTGGTAACTCTTCAGTGACCGCATTGACCGGTTCGACCGAAGAAGACCAATTCTAATTGGCAGAGAAACACTTCCTTAATCAGCGTCAGTAATGGCATTTTGAGCGGCAACCCTGCCGCTCTTTTTTCGTTTAAAACGTTTAAGAAACGAAATTTACACCCAAGATAACGCGTTTGCGTATTATTCTTCTGGCTCGATTTCTTCGGGTTCCACTTCTTCTTGCAGTTCCAATAAGTTAATCGCAATGGTCACAAAGTCACTGTCAGTAATGATGCCTACCAATCGACCCTTGGTGACAACAGGTAAACAGCCAACTTTGTGCTTTTGCATGTAGATAGCGCTCTCTTTAAGCCCCGCGATGGGTTCGGCAGTCATGATGTTAGTGTGCATCATTTCGTAGAGCGGTGTATCTAGAGTAAAAGATTGTTCAGCCTCATCTGGGTGCAAGCTCGATTCTTGAGCAGCAAGAATGTCGCGTTGAGTCACCAAGCCTTGTAAGTGGTTATTGGCATCAACAACCGGAATATGTCGAATATCAAGCGCATCCATCATGCTTTTTGCATCACGCAAGGTGTGCGTGCGCAGTAAGGTATGAGGATTACGAGTCATCATGTCTTCAACCTTGATCATAGAGACCTCCAGCGGCATTGTCCTTCTCTTAAATATAGAGAATATTTTCCTGTATATCTGGGAGCTAACTCGTTTTTCATCAATTAAATAGCACAATACACTTGCGCTTCTTTTTGTCTGCGTAATCTGTGTCTTATCGACGTTTTTATTAATTTGAATAAGTCGGTTTGCGTGCGAGTCAGTTGGCATTTTTGATTGATATTGAATGTGTACCCAAGGTAATCCAATGAATTGAATCGCACATTTTTATTCGTTGGATTTTCCAAGATTCGTCTCTCGAAGAAGATACGCTCAGGCTTACCAAATTGAAGACAGCAACCTAAATGAAAAGAACAACGTGTAACAAACTCATTGCGCTGGCAGTGGCGGCATTCAGTGTGCAATCAGCACAGGCGATTGTGTTAGGAGATGAACTAACCGACTCTGTTGACCGCGTTACTTTACGAGCAAGTAATATGGCAGAGTTCCCACTGTGTGGCGGCACCATGCTGACGGAGCAGTGGGTGTTGACTGCGGCACACTGCGTGGTCATGGGGCAGGGAGCGAACGAAGCAAGCTACTATGTGACCCCGCCGGGCGAGTTGTCGGTGAATGCGAATGTGCATGAACTTAATTCAGCAGGGCTTGATAACTTCTATCCAGTGTCTCACGTTGTGGTTCACCCTGATTACACGCGGATTTCAAAAGCTGAGACCGACAGTAATGGCAACGTGAAACCTACCCAAACCGGTTTAGACTCAGACATCGCGTTGCTGTATCTCACGCGCCCAGTGGCAAACGCGAGCTTTGCTGATTTAGCAAACAAAGCCGACATGGAGAGTATCGAAGCGCGGTTGGCAGCGGATTGGAACGATAATTACTTGACCAATCAACGTGTCGAAAATGTGCAAGTGTTTGGGTGGGGGACCACTCAGCCGGATGCTTCTGAACCTTCCAATACGCTCAAAACCACCATTAGTACATTTTTACCCATCGACAAATGTTATGAGCGTTTAGAAATTGGCAGCAGTTTTCCGGGGATTATCGACTCAAGAGAAAACCAAACCAAAATCTGTACGCTACCAACGAAAAACCGAGTATTAGAGCCGGATAGCCACACCCAATATGGTAACTCTGCATGTAAAGGTGACAGTGGGGGGCCGCTGGTCGATGTGGCAACGGGCAAACAGATTGGTATTGTTAGCGGTGGACCTCTCATTCTTCCGACTTGTGGCTCTTTGACTATTCCAAGTTTCTACACCAAGGTGAGCCAATATTACGACTGGGTACAGTCTTACATTACTGCCGATGCGCCACCAAGTAGCTACATCATTGCACCGAACTTTATTAAAGAGGCTAATAACGAAGTCGGCGGAGATAAAGAGTGTCACGACGGTATTGCAACCAATAACTGTGATTTCAAAGGGTCAGATGATGATGGTGGCAGTCTGGGTCTGTGGCTATTGGGTCTATTCGTACCCTTGGCGTGGTGGCGAAGGCGTGAGGTTTGATAGGGCGATTTGAATACCAAACGAGTAAGCAGCGTTATGCGCTGCTTTGCTTTTTAATGTTCCATTTCTGTTGGCTTAAACTGAAAAATAATGCCAAGTGATCGCGGTTTTTCACGTTTTATTACATTCTTCATCATGGCTTTTACAGTGATATTCTGGGGATTTGCTTGCTATTGCAGCATGTAAACATATACTAGTCTGCTGCGAAAAACTCGTCGCAATTTTATCGTCGTCCTAGACGTGATTTGACCAATATATAAGACAAGTAACATGCAAGTATCAGATTTCCATTTCGACCTTCCAGATGAACTTATCGCTCGTTACCCTCAGCCAGAGCGTACCGCTAGCCGACTATTACAAATGGACGGCAATACCGGAGAGCTAATTGATGGCACATTTACTGATGTATTGGGCCAAGTTCAACCCGGTGATCTCGTGGTGTTTAATAATACTCGTGTTATACCTGCTCGTCTTTTTGGTCGTAAAGAGTCGGGTGGTAAGCTAGAGGTGCTGGTGGAGCGCATGCTTGACGAGAAAAGCATCCTCGCGCACGTTCGCTGCTCTAAATCTCCAAAACCAGGTACAACCATCATTGTTGGCGAGAATGATGAATACTCAGCAGAAATGGTGGCGCGTCATGACGCTCTATTTGAACTGAAATTTAACGCTGATAAGACGGTATTAGAAATTTTGGAAGAAATCGGCCACATGCCACTTCCTCCGTACATTGACCGCCCAGATGAAGATGCAGATAAAGAGCGTTACCAAACCGTATATAACCAGAAGCCAGGCGCAGTAGCGGCGCCGACAGCGGGTCTTCATTTTGATGATGTTCTACTAGAGAAAATCAAAGCGAAAGGCGCAGAGTTTGCTTACGTCACTTTGCACGTTGGTGCCGGTACATTCCAGCCAGTAAAAGTAGAAAACATCAACGATCACCATATGCACGCTGAGTACGTAGAAGTACCGCAAGAAGTCGTCGAAGCAATTAAAGCGACGAAAGCGCGAGGTGGACGAATTATTGCTGTTGGTACTACATCGGTACGCTCACTTGAAAGCGCAGCGCAAGACGCATTGAAAAAAGGGACTGAGTTGGTCCCATTCTTTGGTGATACAGAAATCTTTATTTTCCCTGGCTACGAATATCAGCTTGTGGATTGCTTGATTACCAATTTCCACCTGCCAGAATCCACACTGATCATGTTGGTGAGTGCATTTGCAGGTTATGAGAACACCATGAATGCTTACAAGCATGCGGTAGAAAACAAATATCGCTTTTTCTCATATGGTGATTCAATGTTCATCAAGAAGAAAACGATTTAGTAAAAAATAAGATTTACGAGTGCTAGCAGTAAGCTAGGAAATAGAGCAGAACCTCTGCTTTATCTCTCGCAAGGAAAAGCGACCGCTCCTTAAAGTAGGGTAGAGCCCTAAACACTCAGTCAGACTGTTTCTCTGACACCCGGAGGCATCGTGAAATTAAAATTCGATCTTAAGAAGAAAAACGGCAATGCGCGTCGTGGTCAACTGACTTTCGAACGTGGCACTGTTCAAACCCCAGCGTTTATGCCAGTTGGTACTTACGGTACGGTTAAAGGCATGACGCCAGAAGAAGTGAAAGGTACGGGCGCAGAAATCCTACTAGGTAACACGTTCCACCTTTGGCTGCGTCCTGGTCAAGAAGTCATGAAAATGCACGGCGACTTGCATGATTTTATGAACTGGCACGGTCCTATTCTTACTGATTCAGGCGGCTTCCAAGTATTCAGCCTTGGCAAGATGCGTACTATTACCGAAGAGGGTGTGCACTTCCGTAACCCAGTTAATGGTGACAAGATTTTCATGGACGCAGAAAAGTCGATGGAAATTCAAAAAGACCTAGGTTCTGACATCGTCATGATTTTTGACGAGTGTACGCCATACCCAGCGACACACGATGAAGCGAAGAAATCGATGGAAATGTCGCTACGTTGGGCACAGCGCTCACGTGATCACTTCGAGAAGCTAGAAAACCCGAACAACCTGTTTGGTATTGTTCAAGGTGGTGTTTACGAAGATCTACGTGATGTGTCGGTAAAAGGTCTAACGGAAATCGGTTTTGACGGTTACGCGGTTGGTGGCTTGGCAGTAGGCGAGCCTAAAGAAGATATGCACCGTATTCTTGAGCACACTTGTCCGCAGCTTCCAGAAGACAAGCCTCGCTACCTAATGGGCGTGGGTAAACCAGAAGACTTGGTTGAAGGTGTTCGCCGTGGTATCGACATGTTTGACTGTGTAATGCCAACGCGTAACGCGCGTAATGGTCACCTGTTTGTGACTGGTGGTGTGATCAAGATCCGTAATGCGAAACATAAAACGGATACAACCCCGTTGGATCCGCACTGTGACTGTTACACTTGTCAAAACTACAGTAAATCGTACCTTCATCACTTAGAGCGTTGTAATGAAATTCTGGGTGCTCGTCTGAATACGATCCACAACCTACGCTACTACCAGCGTCTGATGGAAAGTATTCGTAAAGCGATTGATGAAGATCGTTTTGATGAGTTTGTTACCGAGTTCTATGAGCGTCGTGGCCGTGAAGTGCCACCACTAGCAAAAGAACAGTCATTGACGGACTAAAAAGAATTAAAGCCTTTGGCATGTCGCCAGAGGCTTTTGCTAATAAAGTAGGCTAACGCACGTTATTTTTGAGAGAGTGATCGCTATTAGTTACTCTCAGACTTGAATCTAAAATGCGAAAGCCCAACTTGTTGGATTATCAATAAAATATAATGAGGATGTTTTAATGTTTATTTCTCAGGCTCACGCAGCAGCAGAAGGCGCGCCAGCAGGCGGTGGTTTTGAAATGCTAATCATGCTTGGCATGTTCGCAGTGATCTTTTACTTCATGATTTACCGCCCACAAGCGAAACGTGTAAAAGAGCACAAGAACCTAATGGCTTCTATGGGCAAAGGCGACGAAGTTCTAACTAGCGGTGGCCTAGTGGGTAAAATCACTAAGATTGCTGAAGACAATGACTACATTTCAATCGAGCTTAACGCGAACAATGAAGTGGTAATCAAGAAAGACTTCATCACTGCAGTGTTGCCAAAAGGTACGCTTAAGTCTCTATAAAACAGCTAAAGGATCCTCGCTGTGCTAAACCGTTATCCATTATGGAAGTACTTGATGGTATTTTTTGCCATCATCACCGCTGCGTTATACGCACTTCCAAATATCTACGGTGAAGATCCGGCTATTCAAGTTACAGGGGCGCGTGGCGCCTCTGTAGATATGTCAACGCTGGATGCTGTCACTACTGCTCTTGATAAAGAGCAACTCTCTCATAAATCCATTGCTCTCGAGAATGGATCAATTCTTGTTCGTTTTAACGACACTGACACGCAAATCAGTGCTCGTGATGTCATCAGCGAAGCGCTTGGCAAAGACACAATTGTTGCACTTAACCTTGCTCCTTCTACACCCGATTGGCTAGAAGCGATTGGCGCGTCACCATTAAAGCTGGGTCTTGACCTTCGTGGTGGTGTCCACTTCTTAATGGAAGTAGACATGGACGCTGCGATGGAAAAGCTCGTTGGTCAGCAAGAAGAAGCTTTCCGTAGCGAACTTCGTGAGGCAAAAATTCGTTATCGTGCTATCCGCCCTTCTGGCAAAGAAGCGGTAGAGGTTCTGCTACGTAACGAAGAGCAATTAGCAGAAGCGAAAGCAATGCTAGAAAAGAATCACCCGGACATGCTCTTTGTCGAATCTGATTCAAATGGCCGTTACGCTCTTACTGCGACCTTTACCGAGCAACGTTTACAAGAGATCCGTAACTACGCTGTTGAGCAAAACATTACGATTTTACGTAACCGTGTAAACGAGCTAGGTGTTGCAGAGCCTCTCGTTCAACGTCAAGGTGCAAGTCGAATTGTTGTTGAGCTTCCTGGTGTTCAAGATACTGCTCGTGCAAAAGAGATTCTAGGTGCGACTGCAACGCTAGAATTCCGTGAAGTTGACGATAAAGCTGACCTATCAGCGGCGGCAAATGGTCGTGCGCCAGCAGGCAGTGAAATCAAAATGGACCGAGACGGTCGTCCGGTTGTGCTTAAGAAGCGTGTTATTCTTGGTGGTCAAAGCATTACGGATGCAAGCTCAAGTGTCGATGAATACGGTCGTCCACAAGTTAACATCTCGCTAGACAGCGAAGGTGGTAACAAGATGTCAGCGTTCTCTAAGAAGAACATCGGTAAGCTAATGGCTACCGTGTTTGCTGAGTACAAAGACAGTGGTCGTCGTACGCCTGAAGGCAAAGTCATCCTAGATAAGCATGAAGAAGTCATCAACCAAGCGACGATTCAATCGGCTCTTGGACGTAACTTCCGTATCACGGGTATAGACTCCGCAGCTGAAGCGCACAACCTTGCACTTCTATTACGTGCTGGTGCACTGATCGCACCTATCTCTATCGTTGAAGAGCGTACTATTGGTCCATCAATGGGCCAGCAAAACATCGATATGGGTATCCAAGCGTGTATCTGGGGTATGGTTGCCGTAATGCTGTTTACGCTGCTTTACTATCGTGGCTTTGGCTTGATTGCCAACATCGCTCTAATGGCTAACTTAGTGTTGATCATTGGTGTTATGTCGATGATTCCAGGCGCTACCATGACGCTTCCGGGGATTGCCGGTATCGTGTTAACGGTCGGTATGGCGGTTGATGCGAACGTACTGATCTTCGAGCGTATCCGTGAAGAGCTTCGTGATGGGCGTAGTCCACAACAAGCTATTCACCAAGGTTACGCGAATGCATTCAGTACGATTGCCGATGCGAACATCACGACACTGATTACTGCAATTATCCTATTTGCAGTCGGTACTGGTGCAGTGAAAGGTTTCGCGGTTACTCTATCTATCGGTATCTTAACTTCAATGTTCACCGCCATTATTGGTACACGTTGTATCGTGAACCTGATTTACGGTGGCAAACGCGTTGATAAATTGTCGATCTAAGGCTGGGAATTAATATGTTTCAAATTCTAAAAGCAGAGAAGACGATCGGCTTTATGCGTTGGTCGAAAGTAGCATTCGTTTTTTCAATCTTTATGATTGCGGCTTCTATCTTCACTTTGTCAACTAAGTGGCTAAATTGGGGCCTAGACTTCACTGGCGGTACGCTAATTGAAGTTGGCTTTGAAAAACCTGCGAACCTTGAAAAAATCCGAACCGCTTTAGATGCGAAAGGTTTTGGTGATGCGACAGTACAAAACTTCGGTAGTGCTCGTGAAGTAATGGTTCGTCTTCGTCCACGTGATGACGTTTCTGGTGAAACGCTGGGCAACCAAATCATTGGTGCTATCAAAGATGGTACTGGCGAAAGCGTAGAAATGCGTCGTATTGAATTCGTAGGTCCTAACGTTGGTGATGAGCTAACAGAAGCTGGCGGTCTAGCGATCCTCGTGTCGCTGATCTGTATCCTGCTTTATGTCTCGATGCGATTTGAATGGCGTCTAGCGGCTGGTGCGGTTATGGCATTGGCTCACGATATCATTATCACGTTAGGTGTTTTCTCATTCCTACAAATAGAAGTTGACCTAACCATCGTCGCGGCATTATTAACGGTAGTCGGTTACTCGCTCAACGATACCATCGTTGTGTTTGACCGTATCCGTGAAAACTTCCGTAAGATGCGTAAAGGTGAGCCAGCCGATATCATGGACGCTTCAATCACCCAAACGTTGAGCCGTACGTTGATTACCTCGGGTACAACATTGTTCGTGGTAATTGCACTGTTCATGCAGGGTGGTGCGATGATTCACGGCTTCGCAACCGCACTTCTACTTGGTATCACTGTAGGTACTTACTCTTCTATCTACGTAGCATCAGCACTAGCGCTAAAACTGGGCATCCAGAAAGAGCACTTGATGCCACCTCAAGTAGAAAAAGAAGGCGCAGAGTTCGACGAAATGCCATAAGGCAGGTTGAGAGTCGAAAACAAAAACCGCTGAGCAATCAGCGGTTTTTTTGTATCTGAATCGAGTTTTGTGCTTGCAGAACCTCACGGTATGGAGAGCCTTACATTGCCGCTAAGTAGATACGGTTCAGTAGATACAAGAAAGCCCCGCTCATTGAGCGGGGCTTTCTAAAGTCATCAGCGTGACGGGCTAAATATGACTTTCAAATATTACTTAAGGATCGCGCTGTTACCGTTTTCGCGGATGTGCTTAAGGATAGATTTTACGCCACGAGCGCTTGAAGCAACAATGTTACCAGACTTCATGTACTCAGTGCCGCCAGCAAAGTCAGTTAGGATTGCGCCAGCTTCACGAGCAATAAGCTCACCTGCTGCCATATCCCAAGGTTTTAGACCTAGCTCGAAGTAACCATCAACACGGCCAGCAGCCACGTAACATAGGTCAAGAGCAGCAGAGCCGCTACGACGGAAATCAGCACATTCAGTGAATAGCGCACCAACGATCTTGATGTAAGACTCAGCGTGTTGTTTCTGTTTGAATGGGAAACCAGTAGCTAGAACAGTACCTTGAAGGTCTTTTAGTTGAGCAACACGGATACGCGCACTGTTTAGTTGAGCGCCTGCACCACGTTGTGCAGTGAATAGCTCGTTTTGCATTGGATCGTAAACACAAGCAACTTCAGTTTTGCCTTTGATACGAACTGCGATAGAAACCGCGAAAGTTGGGTAACCTTTTACAAAGTTAGTGGTGCCATCCAGTGGGTCGATGATCCATTGTACGTCTTTATCTTTACCTTCGATAAGACCTTGTTCTTCAGCAACGATACAGTGCTCAGGGTAAGACTGCTTGATAGTATCGATGATGATGTATTCTGCTTCTTTATCTACATTAGTGACAAAGTCATTAGTGCCTTTAAGAGTAGATTCTACTTTATCAGTGTTTTCTAATGATTTAGCAATATGATTGCCTGCCTTTCGCGCAGCGCGAATAGCAATGTTTAGCATTGGATGCATACGAATTTCCCAACGGATGTTAAAGAACAAATGAAAGCGGCGGCGAGTATACCAGAGATCAGTAAAAAGGGAAGTGGTTATTTTTTGTTCTAAAGTCAGTGGTTTTATTGTATTTAGCTTGAGGCGAACGAGAACAATGACCAAGAATGAGAAGAGAGGCCTGCTTCGCCCTAGGGTGTGTTAAAAAACTATGGTAACATTCTGCGGTTTTAATTTAGGTAGCAAACACAGATGTTGGATCAAGTAAAAATTGTACTCGTAGGTACCTCTCATTCAGGCAATATTGGCTCAGCAGCTCGAGCTATGAAAGTGATGGGTTTAAGCCAACTAGTATTAGTCGATCCACAATGTGAAGTGGATGAACAAACTCTTGCTTTGGCTGCGGGTGCTGGTGATATTGCTCAAAATGCAAAGATTGTCGGTACATTAGAGGAAGCGGTTGAAGATTGCAGCCTTGTGGTGGGCTCCAGTGCTCGCTCTCGTACATTAGAATGGCCAATGCTTGAGCCACGTGAATGTGGTGAGAAATTTGCGGTTGAGGGTAGAAAACACCCTGTCGCGCTCGTGTTTGGTCGTGAAAGAACTGGTCTAACAAACGAAGAGCTGCAAAGGTGTCACTACCATGTTTGCATTCCTGCTAACCCTGAATATAGCTCGCTTAACCTAGCGATGGCCGTACAAACTCTGAGTTACGAAGTACGAGTTGCGCATTTGAACTTAGAGCAAAGCCAGTTTGCCCCAAATGAGCCGGAAGAGTACCCACGTCATAGAGAGCTCGAAATGTTCTTCGAGCATCTTGAAAAGGTGATGGTTGAGACCCAGTTTATCAATAAAGAGCAACCAGGGCAGGTGATGAATAAATTGCGTCGCTTGTTCTCTCGTGCTCGGCCAGAAACCCAGGAGCTCAATATTCTACGCGGCATTTTGACCTCGATAGAAAAGAAGTTCTGAATAAAGAATAACCACTCTAGGTGTAAGGATGAATACCTGAGTAAAATGGTCAAATAAATACTTGACCATTTTACTCAGGTATGGAAAAATCTTAACCATTACAAACCATGTGGATACGGTGTGGTATGAAACTTACATCTAAAGGAAGATATGCGGTGACAGCCATGCTGGATGTGGCACTGCATTCGCAACAAAACCCTGTACCTCTTGCTGACATCTCAGAGCGTCAGGGGATCTCGCTCTCTTACTTAGAGCAGCTATTTTCAAAATTGCGTAAAGCAGGTCTCGTTGCCAGCGTTCGTGGTCCTGGTGGTGGTTACCGACTTGGTGCCGACGCACACAGTATCGCTATTGGTACCGTGATTGCAGCCGTTGATGAGTCAGTCGATGCAACCAAATGCCAGGGCAAAGGAGATTGCCAAGGTGGAACACGTTGCCTTACTCACACGCTATGGCGCGACTTAAGCTCTCGCATTAGTGACTTCTTGAATAACATCACTCTTGGTGAGTTGATGACAGACAATGAAGTCCTCGAAATTTCTGATCGTCAGGACATTGATCTGGCGGTAACCCATGGGCTATCAAACAAAAATACAACCGCCGCGCCCATCGGTGTAAACGTCCGCTCTTAGCGGTCAGCTTTTTACATTGGAGTAGAGAATGAAACTGCCGATTTATCTTGATTATTCCGCTACATGTCCAGTTGATCCACGTGTTGCTGAAAAAATGGTTCAGTACATGACAATGGATGGCACATTTGGCAACCCAGCGTCGCGTTCGCACCGTTACGGCTGGCAGGCAGAAGAAGCGGTCGATACTGCTCGTGAGCAAATTGCTGACCTTCTAAATGCAGATCCTCGCGAAATCGTATTTACATCTGGTGCGACAGAATCAGACAACCTTGCGATTAAAGGTGCAGCGCACTTTTACTCGAAGAAAGGCAAGCACGTAATCACTTGTAAAACAGAGCACAAAGCCGTTCTTGACCCATGTCGTCAACTTGAGCGTGAAGGCTTTGAAGTGACTTACCTTGAGCCAGAATCAAATGGCTTGATCGATCTAGAGAAGCTTAAAGCGGCAATGCGTGATGACACAGTGCTTGTGTCTATTATGCACGTAAACAACGAGATTGGTGTGGTTCAAGACATTACAGCGATCGGCGAATTGTGTCGTGAGCGTAAAATTGTTTTCCACGTGGATGCAGCGCAATCTGCAGGTAAATTACCAATCGACGTTCAAGAGATGAAAGTTGACCTAATTTCGCTTTCTGCTCACAAAGTTTATGGCCCTAAAGGCATCGGTGCACTTTACGTTCGTCGTAAGCCTCGTATTCGTCTTGAAGCGCAAATGCACGGTGGCGGCCATGAGCGTGGTTTCCGCTCTGGTACACTTCCTACTCACCAAATCGTTGGTATGGGTGAAGCATTCCGCATTGCAAAAGAAGACATGCAAAAAGATTACGATCACGCTTTAGCGCTTCGTAACCGTCTTTTTGATGGCGTGAAAGACTTAGAAGCAGTGACGGTAAACGGTGACCTTGAGCAACGTGTACCACACAACCTAAACATCAGCTTCGCATTCGTAGAAGGTGAATCACTACTAATGTCGCTTAAAGATCTAGCGGTATCTTCTGGTAGTGCTTGTACGTCTGCAAGTCTTGAGCCTTCTTACGTTCTTCGTGCCTTAGGCATGGATGATGAATTGGCTCACAGCTCGGTTCGTTTCTCGTTTGGTCGTTTCACGACTGAAGAAGAAATTGATTACGCAATTGAACAAATCCGCGTTGCAGTGACTAAGCTACGCGACATGTCTCCTCTATGGGATATGTACAAAGAAGGGATTGATTTGAGCACTGTTGAATGGGCTCACCATTAATCTCAGGGATTGAAATAGAGGATTCGAGGTAATTTATCATGGCATACAGCGAAAAAGTAATTGATCACTACGAGAACCCACGTAACGTTGGTTCATTCGATAAAGAAGACCCATCAGTAGGTAGCGGCATGGTTGGCGCTCCAGCTTGTGGTGACGTAATGAAGCTTCAAATCAAAGTGACACCGGAAGGTATCATCGAAGATGCGAAGTTCAAAACATACGGTTGTGGTAGTGCAATCGCATCAAGCTCACTAGTAACTGAGTGGGTAAAAGGCAAGTCAGTTGATGAAGCAGCAGCAATTAAAAACTCTGAAATTGCTGAAGAGCTAGAGCTTCCACCAGTGAAAGTTCACTGTTCAATTCTTGCTGAAGATGCAATCAAAGCAGCGGTTGCAGACTACAAGAAAAAACACCAAGAATAATTATTCCGTAATATAATGGGAGCTTTGACGCTCCCATTCCAATCGAAATTTAGACAGACTAAGGTGCAGTATGGCCATCACAATGACAGAATCAGCGGCAAGTCGCGTAAGAGCATTCCTAGATAACCGAGGCAAAGGTATCGGTTTACGTCTTGGAGTGAAGACGACTGGTTGTTCAGGCATGGCATATGTACTTGAGTTTGTTGATGAGCTTAACGAAGAAGATGAAGTTTTTGAACTCTCTGGAGTGAAAATTATCATCGACAAAAAAAGCTTAGTGTACCTAGACGGTACCGAATTGGATTACGTGAAAGAAGGGTTGAATGAAGGTTTTGAATTCAACAACCCTAACGCGAAAAGTGAATGTGGTTGTGGTGAAAGCTTCAACGTCTAATTGATTGTCCTTCTGGGCAAGCGAGTCCGGAAGGCTTTACTAGGACCCGAACTTAATGAATCACTTTGAATTATTTGGGCTACCAAGTCAGTTTAAGCTGGATGGTAGCCTTCTTTCTTCTCAGTTCCGAGAACTACAAAAACGCTTCCACCCGGATAACTTTGCAACGGGATCTGAACGTGACCGTTTGATGGCGGTGCAAAAGGCAGCGCAAATCAACGATGCCTATCAAGTTCTGAAAAACCCTATCTCCCGTGCCGAGTACATCCTCGCAGAGCAGGGAGTTGAGATCCGAGGTGAACAGCAGACAATGCAAGATCCAATGTTCTTAATGGAGCAAATGGAGCTGCGCGAAGAACTGGAAGAAATTGCTGACAGCACCGATCCTGAATCGGCTCTTTTTGACTTCGATTCTAAGGTCAGCAAAATGTACAAACAGCATCTGGCAAGCGTCGAGCAAGAGCTTGATGATGGTCTTTGGGCTGAAGCCGCAGACCGAGTTCGTAAGCTAAAATTCATTGCCAAACTAAAGAACGAAATTGAACTAGTCGAAGACAAACTCCTCGGCTAGTTAGCGTGACAAGGACCTATCATGGCACTACTTCAAATCGCAGAACCGGGCCAAAGCTCGGCACCTCATGAGCATAAGTTAGCAGCGGGTATCGACTTAGGTACTACCAACTCTTTGGTTGCTTCTGTACGTAGCGGCGATGCAACTCCACTTGCGGACGAGCAGGGCCGTACTATTTTACCTTCAGTCGTTAATTACACTGAGGAAACGTTAACGGTTGGCCACGAAGCCAAAGCCAAAGCAGAGCTTGAACCAGAGAACACTATTATCTCTGTAAAACGTTTGATCGGTCGTTCATTAAAGGACATTCAGTCCCGTTACTCTTCACTTCCTTATCGTTTTAGAGAGAGTGAAAATGGTCTTCCGATCCTGCAAACGCCTCAAGGTGACAAAAACCCGATTGAAGTATCTGCGGACATTCTAAAAGCGCTAGGTAAGCGAGCAGAAGAAACGTTAGGTGGTGAGTTAGCGGGTGTTGTGATCACTGTTCCTGCTTACTTTGATGATGCTCAGCGTGCAGGTACGAAAGATGCCGCGAAATTAGCTGGCCTTCATGTGCTCCGTCTGCTTAACGAACCAACTGCCGCGGCAATTGCTTATGGCCTAGACTCAGGCCAAGAAGGGGTGATTGCGGTTTATGACCTAGGTGGCGGTACATTTGATATCTCTATCCTACGTTTGTCGAAAGGCGTATTTGAAGTATTAGCAACAGGTGGTGACTCTGCGTTAGGCGGTGATGACTTTGACCATCTGTTAGCGGATTACCTAATGGAGCAAGCGGGTCTCGAAGCCCCACTTTCTGCTGAAAAAAACCGTACGCTACTGAACATTGCTACTGCGACTAAGATTGCTTTCTCTGAGCAAGACAGCGTTGATGTTGACGTGTTTGGCTGGAAGGGCACCGTTACTCGTGAGCAGTTCGAAGATCTGATTCGCCCCTTAGTGAAGAAAACACTAATGTCTTGTCGTCGTGCATTAAAAGATGCTGATGTTAACGCAGACGAAGTACTCGAAGTTGTCATGGTTGGTGGTTCAACACGCACATTGCTGGTTCGTGAAATGGTAGGCGAGTTTTTTGGCCGCACACCGCTAACAAGCATTAATCCTGATGAAGTTGTCGCAATCGGCGCGGGTATCCAAGCCGACATTCTAGCGGGTAACAAGCCTGATTCAGAAATGTTACTTCTTGACGTGATCCCACTGTCGCTTGGTATTGAAACCATGGGTGGTTTGGTTGAGAAGATCATCCCTCGCAATACCACGATTCCTGTTGCGCGTGCGCAAGAATTTACCACATTCAAAGATGGCCAAACGGCCATGAGTGTTCATGTGGTACAAGGTGAGCGTGAAATGGTTGATGATTGTCGTTCACTGGCTCGTTTCTCATTGAAAGGCATTCCACCGATGGCGGCGGGTGCGGCACATATTCGTGTGACTTACCAAGTTGACGCTGACGGCCTTCTTTCTGTTACGGCAATGGAAAAGAGCACCGGTGTTCAGTCAGAGATTCAAGTAAAACCTTCTTACGGGTTAAGCGATAATGAAGTGGCGGATATGCTGCGTGATTCAATGACTCACGCTAAAGAAGACATGCAAGCTCGTGCGCTAGCTGAGCAGCGTGTTGAGGCCGACCGTGTGATAGAAGGTTTGATTGCAGCGATGCAAGCTGATGGTGACGAACTACTATCAGAACAAGAGAAACAAGACCTGATAAAAGCCATCGAAGCCTTGATTGAGCTGCGTAATGGTGATGATGCCGATGCGATTGAGCAAGGCATTAAAGATACCGATAAAGCGAGCCAAGATTTCGCATCGCGCCGTATGGATAAATCGATTCGAGCTGCGCTGTCAGGTCAATCAGTAGACGATATATAAGAGATAAGTAGTTATGCCTAAGATTATTGTATTACCACACGACGATTTGTGCCCAGAAGGCGCAGTGTTGGAAGCAAACACTGGTGAAACCGTTCTGGACGTAGCGCTAAAAAATGGTATCGGTATTGAACATGCGTGTGAAAAATCATGTGCTTGTACCACCTGCCACGTGATCATCCGTGAAGGTTTTGATTCGCTAGAAGAAAGTGAAGAGCTGGAAGACGACATGCTGGATAAAGCGTGGGGTCTAGAGCCTGAATCACGTCTAGGGTGTCAGGCGAAAATTGCGGATGAAGACTTAGTGGTAGAAATTCCTAAGTACACGCTGAACCACGCTTCAGAAGATCACTAAAACTATCTTCCCAATATAGGGAAGAAGCAAAAGGAAGATGAGCAATGAAATGGACAGATTCTCGCGATATCGCGATTGAACTTTGTGACAAGTTTCCAGATGTTGATCCGCAAACGGTGCGTTTTACCGATCTTCATCAATGGATCATGGAGTTAGATGAGTTTGAAGATGACCCAAACCATTGTAACGAAAAGATTCTGGAAGCCGTTATCATGTGCTGGATGGATGAAGCAGACTAAGTCTGTAAAACACAGCCTAGTTAACAATTCTTACTAAAAAAAGCGGACCTTTAGGTCCGTTTTTTTATCCAATTGACATTTTTGCCCTACATAATGCTAACATCCGTGAGTTATTAAAAAGAAGCAGCGTAGGCAACGCTGCTATAAGACAAGGAGAAACCATGTCTACACAGATGTCTGTATTTTTAAGTCAAGAGTCGGCAGCACCACATTGGGGTGAAAAAGCACTGCTTTCATTCGCTGAAAACGGCGCAACCATTCATTTAGGTGAAGGTCACGATCTTGGTGCAATTCAACGTGCAGCTCGTCAGCTAGATGGCCAAGGAATTCGTTCTATTTTTCTTTCCGGTGATAACTGGGATTTAGAGAGCGTTTGGGCTTTCCACCAAGGTTACCGTAACCCCAAAAAACATGGCTCAGTTGAGTGGTCTGCATTGTCTGAAGAAGATCAAGCAGAGCTTCAAGCGCGTATTACCGCGACTGATTTTACCCGCGATATCATCAATAAAACCGCAGAAGAAGTTGCCCCTCGTCAGCTAGCGACAATGGCCGCTGAATTCATCAAATCTGTTGCGCCTAAAGGCACAGTGACAGCTCGTATCGTCAAAGACAAAGACTTGTTGGCAGAAGGTTGGGAAGGTATTTACGCCGTAGGCCGTGGTTCGGAGCGTACTTCTGCGATGCTCCAGCTAGACTACAACCCGACAGGTGACGAGAACGCACCAATATTCGCGTGTCTTGTCGGTAAAGGTATCACCTTTGATTCGGGTGGTTACAGCTTGAAGCCTTCTAACTTCATGAGCGCAATGAAAGCAGACATGGGTGGCTCAGGCACCATCACCGGTGGTCTTGCACTGGCGATTCTTCGTGGTTTGAACAAGCGTGTAAAACTGATCCTTTGTTGTGCAGAGAACATGGTTTCTGGTCGCGCACTCAAGCTTGGCGACATCATCACCTACAAAAACGGTAAAACCGTTGAAATCATGAACACCGATGCAGAAGGTCGTTTAGTGCTTGCTGATGGTCTTATCTACGCTAGTGAGCAAAAACCTGAGTTAATCATTGATTGTGCAACACTAACAGGTGCGGCGAAGAATGCGTTGGGTAATGATTATCACGCATTAATGAGTTTCGATGACGAGTTATCGCATCAAGCGCTCACTGCGGCAAACCAAGAAAAAGAAGGTTTATGGCCGCTACCACTTGCTGACTTCCACCGTGGAATGCTGCCATCAAACTTTGCTGACTTATCGAATATCAGTTCTGGTGACTACTCTCCGGGTGCAAGCACAGCAGCAGCATTCTTGTCTTACTTCGTAGAAGACTACAAAAAAGGCTGGTTGCACTTCGACTGTGCGGGTACATACCGTAAAGCCGCGTCTGATAAATGGGCTGCGGGAGCTACGGGTATGGGCGTTCGTACACTTGCTCGTTTCCTCAATGAGCAAGCTGGTAAATAAGATTGATTGCGGCACTCCTTGTTTGAGTGCTGCTCTTACCCAGTAAGTCACTTTAAAAACACAACTATTATTACAAGTACAGAAAGGAAATTTTATGGCTCTAGAAAGAACATTTTCAATCATTAAGCCGGATGCGGTAGAGCGAAACCTAATTGGTGAAATCTATAACCGTATTGAAAAGGCTGGCCTACGTATTGTCGCTGCTAAAATGGTTCACCTGACTGAAGATCAGGCAAGCGGTTTTTATGCAGAGCATGAAGGCAAAGAGTTTTTCCCTCCACTAAAAGAGTTCATGACATCTGGTCCTATTATGGTTCAGGTACTGGAAGGTGAAAATGCGATTGCACGTTACCGTGAGCTGATGGGTAAAACTAACCCAGAGGAAGCGGCATGCGGCACTTTGCGTGCTGATTACGCACTTAGCATGCGTCACAATTCAGTTCATGGTTCCGATAGCCCTGAATCTGCAGCGCGTGAAATTGAGTTTTTCTTCCCTGAGTCAGAGGTTTTCTCTCGCTAATTAGGCGTGATACTTCACTTGTTAGTGATACTCTGATACAGAAAAGCCTCGGAACTTTCCGAGGCTTTTTCATTTCATATACCTAAGTTGAGTGGCAATGTTGACTGCATAAGTGAGCTCTTACACGCTAACTAGTCTGACTATATAATGGGCTTTAAAGCCCAGTAACGTGAGTTATTTTTAGTCTTTTCCCTTTACGATTTCTACGCTTTTACTTTTGATAGTGTAATAGCCACTTATAGCGCAAGAGGTGCTTAAAATTTAATCATTTTGATTTTAATGCCTTAGCAAACTCAGGGTTTTACACCCCTTGTTGTAGCTGCATAAAGGCTGTACAATTCGCGCCCTTATTCTTGTTTCAGTCATTGAGAGGCAACATGACCACTGAAAAAATCAATCTACTCGACTTTGATCGCAAAGGCATGCGTCAGTTTTTCGCAGAAGAACTCGGCGAGAAAGCGTTTCGTGCCGATCAGGTTATGAAGTGGATCTACCATTTCGGTGTAGATGACTTCGAAAAAATGACAAACATTAACAAGAAGCTGCGCGAAAAGCTTTTACACAAGTGCGAAATCAAGGCACCAACAGTCGCAGAAGCTCAGCACTCTTCTGATGGTACGATCAAGTGGGCGATGAACGTTGGTGATCAGGATGTAGAGACGGTTTACATTCCAGAAGATGATCGTGCAACGCTTTGTGTGTCTTCTCAAGTAGGTTGTGCGTTGGAATGTAAGTTCTGCTCAACAGCACAGCAGGGCTTTAACCGTAACTTGAAAGTTTCAGAGATCATCGGTCAGGTGTGGCGCGCTGCACGTGAAATTGGTCTTGAGAAAGAAACAGGTCGCCGCCCAATTACTAACGTCGTGATGATGGGGATGGGTGAACCGCTTCTAAACATGAAGAACTTGATCCCGGCATTAGAACTAATGCTGGACGATCTTGGCTTTGGTTTGTCAAAACGTCGTGTGACTGTATCTACATCAGGTGTGGTTTCTGGTCTTGATCAGATGACAGGCAAAATCGATGTCGCGTTGGCAATTTCCCTTCATGCGCCAAACGATAAGTTGCGTAGTGAAATCATGCCAATTAACGATCGTTGGGATATTCAAGATTTCCTAGCATCAGTTCGTCGTTACATCGCTTCATCGAATGCAAACCGCGGTAAGGTAACGGTTGAGTACGTACTCCTTGATCATGTGAATGATGACATGGACCATGCTCGTGAACTGGCTGAGCTGATGAAAGACACACCATGTAAGATTAACTTGATTCCGTTTAACCCGTATCCAGGTTCACCTTACAAGAAACCAAGTAACTCACGTATTGATCGCTTCCAAAAAACATTGATGCAATATGAGCATACAGTAACGGTTCGTAAGACTCGTGGCGATGACATTGATGCAGCGTGTGGTCAGTTAGTTGGTGATGTGATTGACCGAACTAAACGTACTGCAATGTTAAAAGCGTCGCGCGGTGCTGATACCATTGAAGTAAAAGCGGTATAAACGACCGGAATTCAAAAATAGCCAGAGCCATTTGCTCTGGCTATTTTGTTTATCGATAAGAGCATTTCTGCCAAGATTTATGACGACAACTCTCCAACTCGAGGTTATTTGGGTATAATTTCGAATTCCTTTGTCAAAGTTTGGACAAAAGCTTGAGCTATCTGTTAGTTTGAGTGTAAAGAGTTTTTGTCTTCGTTACACATTCGCTTATCATGATATGTGACATTAACGATGACACCGATAATTCTCAGCATTTTCTCACATACGCTTTGCTGATTTTTGCAAAACGGGTATTCACACTCAAATCGCTGAGAGTTTCTTAAAATTATTATTTTGGTTAACGCGTTTAGGCTAGCTATCTTTTAAAGAGGCTTAAGAACAATAACGAAAATACATAACCACGTTAGCCACTAAAACAGATTAAATACCACCATTATGACAGAACACGAAAATACGAATGAAGTGCCACTTTCTATTGAAGCTGGCACATTACTGAAAAACAAACGCGAATCTCTTGGGATGAGTCAAAAGCAAGTTGCTGATCGCCTGAGGCTTCGCGTTTCTGTTATTGAAGATATTGAAAATAACCGATTTGAGTCTCAACAAGTTGCGACATTTACGCGTGGTTACTTGCGTTCTTACGCGAAGTTCGTGGGCCTTGATGAGAAGATGGTTTTGACTGCGTTAGAGCAGACAGCAGATGTACAGCCGCAAGAGCAAGAAATTGAAATGCAGAGCTTCTCTCGCAAAACAAAAGATGAGAAGCACAATAGCCGTATCATGCTCCTGACTTGGGTTATCGGGTTGGTCATTATTGGTATTTCTGCAGCTTGGTGGTGGCAAAACCAGCAAGAGAATAGCCTAACGAAGGAAGTTACGGATTCAAGTGTTGAAGCGCCGAAGCCCACAGCGCAAGAGTTAGCTGATATCGATTTAATGACGGCTGAGGAGTTAATCGCAAGTACTCCTGAAGACGTTGTTTCAACAAGTAATGATGTTGTTGAAACGAGTGAAGTACCAGTCGAGCAGGGTAGCGCCCCTCTGCTTGCTGAAACTGAAAATACAACAAGCGTAGATTCTGAAGAACCTGTTGCCGTGATTGAAACTGCGGAAGAGGAACAGCCTGCGCCAGTCGTACCTGAAGGCATGACACTTCTTACTATGAAGTTTAAAGCGGACTGTTGGATTCAAGTAAAAGACACCAATGGTAAAACGCTGGTAAGTGGTACTCATAAACCAGGACAAGATGTAGAACTTACCGGAAAAGCGCCGTTTAAAGTGATATTAGGCGCACCGGAAGGGGTTACAATGACATTTGCAAGTGAACCTGTCGACCTTTCTGGGTATACTTCAGGCAAAGTAGCTAGATTCACTCTACCGTTATAAAAAATTATGAAACACGAATCTCCAATTATTCGTCGTAAATCGACGCGTATTTATGTGGGTGATGTGCCAATTGGTGATGGTGCGCCAATTGCCGTACAGTCAATGACTAACACTCGCACGACTGACGTAGAAGCGACAGTCGCTCAAATCCGAGCACTAGAAAAAGTCGGTGCAGATATCGTTCGAGTTTCTGTACCTACCATGGACGCAGCAGAAGCTTTCAAACTGATTAAACAGCAAGTTTCTGTACCATTAGTGGCTGATATTCATTTCGACTATCGTATCGCGCTGAAAGTGGCGGAGTACGGTGTTGACTGTTTACGCATCAACCCAGGTAACATTGGCAATGAAGAGCGCATTCGCGCTGTTGTTGACTGTGCTCGCGATAAAAACATCCCAATCCGTATTGGTGTCAACGGTGGATCTTTGGAAAAAGATTTACAGATGAAATACGGCGAACCAACGCCAGAAGCTTTAGTTGAATCGGCGATGCGTCACGTAGATCATCTCGATCGTCTTAACTTTGACCAATTTAAAGTTAGCGTGAAAGCTTCAGACGTCTTCCTTGCGGTGGATTCATACCGTCTGCTAGCGAAGAAAATCGATCAGCCTCTTCACTTGGGTATTACAGAAGCGGGTGGTGCTCGTGCTGGTGCTGTTAAGTCATCTGTTGGCTTAGGTATGCTGTTATCTGAAGGGATCGGTGATACGCTGCGTATCTCTTTGGCTGCCGATCCAGTTGAAGAAATCAAAGTCGGTTTCGACATTCTTAAATCTCTGCGTATTCGCTCTCGAGGCATCAACTTTATTGCTTGCCCAAGTTGCTCGCGCCAAGAATTTGATGTGATTGGCACGGTGAACGCACTTGAGCAGCGTTTAGAAGACATCATCACGCCAATGGATGTGTCTATCATCGGTTGTGTGGTAAACGGCCCTGGTGAAGCAGAAGTTTCTCACTTAGGTCTAGCAGGTAGTAACAAGAAGAGCGCATTCTACGAAGATGGTAAACGCCAGAAAGAACGCTTTGATAACGATGACCTTGTGAATCAGCTAGAAGCTAAGATCCGTGCGAAAGCAGCCATGATGAATGGCGAAAACCGCATCGAAGTTAAAGTACAAGATTAATCTCAACGAGAATTACGGTAAGTATTGTGGCAAAAACAATTCAAGCAATTCGAGGCATGAACGATTGCCTCCCAACTCAGTCGCCACTGTGGCAAAAACTAGAAAACACAGTGAAAAATGTAATTAGCGCATACGGTTATAACGAAGTGCGCATGCCAATCGTTGAAGAAACAAACCTATTCAGCCGCGCTGTTGGTGAAGAGACAGACGTCGTTTCAAAAGAAATGTACACCTTTGATGATCGTAACGGAGACAGCCTAACACTTCGCCCTGAAGGTACGGCGGGTTGTGTACGTTCATGTATTCAAAACAGCCTTATCAACCGTGATGAACAGCGTCTGTGGTACATGGGGCCTATGTTCCGTCATGAGCGTCCGCAGAAAGGTCGTTACCGTCAATTCCACCAGTGTGGTGTTGAGGTGTTTGGTCTAAATGGTCCAGATGTTGATGCAGAGCTTATCATGATGACGGCTCGACTATGGCGTGAGCTAGGTATCAATGAACATGTTCGTCTTGAGCTGAACTCTATCGGTTCTCAAGAAGACCGCGCAGACTACCGTACTGCACTGGTTGCGTTCCTTGAGCAACATATTGATGTGCTAGACGAAGATTGTAAGCGTCGCATGCACACGAACCCACTGCGTGTTCTGGATACGAAGAACCCAGACGTTCAAGCTATTTTAGGTGATGCACCTCGCCTTTCAGATTACTTAGGTGAAGAATCTAAAGCACACTTCGCAGGTCTATGTGAACTTTTAGACGCCGCAGGTATCGAATACACAGTTAACGAACGTCTAGTTCGTGGTCTGGATTACTACAACCGCACGGTATTTGAATGGATCACTGAAAGCCTAGGTGCTCAAGGCACCGTTTGTGGCGGTGGTCGCTACGATGGTCTTGTAGAGCAATTAGGTGGTAAACCAACACCAGCCGTTGGCTTTGCAATGGGCCTAGAGCGTCTTGTTCTGATGCTAGAAACACTAGAACTAACAGACGTTCGTCGCAGTGTGGATGTTTACGTAGTAACAGCAGGCGAAGGCACCATGATGGCAGGAATGAAGCTAGCAGAGCAGCTTCGTGAGTCTATCCCTGGCGTTCGTGTGATGAATCACTTCGGTGGCGGTAACTTCAAGAAACAGTTTAAACGCGCAGACAAAGTTGGTGCTGTAGTAGCATTGGTTCTGGGCGAAAACGAAGTTGCGGATAACACCGTAGTACTGAAAGACTTGGCTGGTGGTGAGCAAGAGACTTACAACCAAGCCGAAGTTGCAGAAAAGATCGCAGCACTGATTTAAGTCTTTTAGTAATCTAACAAAATTACATCCTAGTTCGTAAGCTAAGGCTCCCAAATGTGGAGCCTTTAAACGAAATAGGAACAATGGCAGCTAAGCTGCCATTTACATGTTTTAAGAGGACAGGAAGTGGAACTTTACGATACTGAAGAACAACAAGTTGAAGCCATTAAAGACTGGTGGAAGGAAAACGGCAAAGCCGTCATCATCGGTGCGGTTGTTGGCTTAGGTGGTTTATTTGGCTGGCGTTACTACCAGGATTCTGTGATTCAGGCGAGTGAAGCAGCTTCTCAAAGCTACACGACAGCAATGAATGCTTTGCAAGATAAAGGTACTGATGCTCAAGCTGACGTGAAAGCTTTCATTGAGTCAAATGAAGTAAAAGAATATTCAGTATTGGCTGCGCTACAACTTGCTAAAGCACAAGTTGAAGCTCAAGATCTTTCTGCTGCATTAGAGCAATTGAAGTGGGCGCAAAGCAACACTCAAGATGCTGCGCTGTTACCATTGATTAGTTACCGCATTGCGCGTATTGAGACGGAAATGGGTAACTTCGACGCTGCAACGGCAGAGCTAAGTAACGTCACTGATACAGCATGGACAGGTCGTATTGCTGAACTTCGTGGCGATATTGCGATTCGCCAAGGTGACAAAGATGCCGCATACGCTGCGTATACTGAAGCTCAGCAAGCGGCAGACGCAAGCCCGACACTACAAATGAAATTGGACGATCTGGCGAAATAAGGACCGCATTGGATGAAAAGAGTCTTTAACAAAGCCTTGTTAGGGGCGTTAACAATGGGAATTCTTGCCGGTTGTGCTGGTGAGAAAGATACCATTGTAATGGCGCCACTACCTCAGGTAGACAGTGAGTTTACAACCAGTAGTGAGTGGAGTACATCGGTTGGCGATGGTGTTGGTCATTACTTTTCAAAGCTATCCCCTGTATTTGCGAATGATACATTGTTCGTGGCAAGTCGCGATGGCTTAGTAAAAGCGCTGGATCCTGAGAATGGTAAACAACGTTGGCAAACGGACCTAGAAGAAGATGTCATTGCTCGTCTCTCTGGTGGTATCACAGCAGCATACGGAAACCTTTATATTGGCTCTGAGAATGGTGAAGTCATCTCTCTTGACCAAGAAACAGGTGAAGTTGTTTGGCGTGTGAAAGTTGGTGGTGAGGTACTGGCGAAGCCAGTTGCAGATTCAGGCCTTATTATCATCAATACGAGCCGAGGCATGTTGATTGCCCTTAATGAGAGTACAGGTGAGCAACGCTGGGCATTGAGTACAGAAGTGCCGAACCTAACTTTACGTGGCGACAGTACTCCGACTGCAATTGGCGGCGGTGTATTTTGGGGAACGGCAAATGGCCGACTCGCAGCTGCTATCGTTGAGCGTGGTCAGCTGATTTGGCAACAGCCTGTTGGTACGCCAAAAGGCGCGACAGAAATTGATCGTTTGGTTGATGTTGATTCATCGCCAATTGTGTTAGGCGGTACTCTTTTCACCATTGGATACAATGGTCAACTTATCGCCATTGATTTGCGTTCAGCGAACCCGATTTGGAAGCGTAATTACTCATCTGCAACAGACATTTCTACAGATGGTAGCCGCATCTTTGTGATAACGGAAAAAGATCATGTTGTTGCCGTTGATTCACGAAGTGGGACTGAGTTGTGGGAAAACAGCTTGCTTGAGCACCGACAACTTACAGCGCCAGTTATTGTCGGCAATTATCTCGTTGTCGGTGACACGCTTGGTTACCTTCACTGGATGGATCGTTCAACAGGCGAATTTGTTGCGCAGCAGTTTATCGATGATAGCGGCTTGGCCGTTGGCCCGACGTTATTGTCGGATGGTTATGTGATTACAACTCGCAACGGCGATGTAAAGAAACTAACCATTAACGAATAATATCGTGATATAATTCACATTCGGCTCCTGGCTGGTGACAGCTAGGAGCCGTTTTGTTGTTTGAATTTATTAACCCTGACGTGGTTATAGGTAAAAAGCTGGTTTGATTTGGCATCGAGCAAGTCGTTACCTATAACTACAGAAGAAAGATTATTGTAGAGGTTGTTATGGTACCTGTTGTAGCTCTAGTAGGGCGTCCGAACGTAGGTAAATCTACACTATTTAACCGATTGACTCGCACTCGTGACGCGTTGGTTGCGGACTTTCCAGGCCTAACGCGAGACCGTAAGTATGGCCAGGCGAGACTTGGTGAAGAGCACGAATTCATTGTGATTGATACCGGCGGTATTGATGGCACAGAAGAAGGCGTGGAAACAAAGATGGCAGAACAGTCATTAGCCGCGATTGATGAGGCTGATGTTGTATTGTTCCTTGTTGACGGTCGTGCTGGTCTGACTCCTTCAGATGCAGCAATTGCTGCGCATCTGCGTAAAATTGAAAAGCCAGCGATGCTGGTGGTAAACAAAATAGATGGTATTGATGCCGATGCGGCGTGTGCTGATTTTTGGCAGCTCGGCGTGGATGATATGTACCAGATTGCGGCCGCTCATGGCCGTGGTGTGACCGCTCTGCTTGAGCGTGCTTTATCTCCATTCTTTGATGATCTACTAACAAGTGAGTCTGAAGACGGTGAGATTGAAGACCTGACTGGATTCGAAGACGAAGAGCCTCTTGTTGAAGATTACACTGAAGAAGACGCAGAAGCTGAATTCAAGCGCCTTCAAGAGCAGCCGATTAAGTTGGCGATCATCGGTCGTCCTAACGTAGGTAAATCGACACTGACTAACCGTATTCTGGGTGAAGAACGTGTGGTTGTATACGATATGCCTGGTACGACGCGTGATTCTATCTACATCCCGATGGAGCGTGATGGACGCGAATACGTACTAATTGATACCGCAGGTGTTCGTCGTCGTGGTCGTATCAATGAAACGGTTGAAAAGTTCTCTGTTGTTAAGACGCTGAAAGCGGTAGAAGATGCAAACGTCGTTCTACTGGTGATTGATGCACGTGAAAATATTTCAGACCAAGACCTAAGCTTGCTTGGTTTTGCACTGAATGCTGGCCGCTCAATTGTCATCGCCGTTAACAAGTGGGATGGTCTAGACAGTGACGTGAAAGAAAGCGTGAAGAAAGAACTGGACCGCCGTCTAGGATTCGTCGATTTCGCGCGTATCCACTTTATCTCTGCGCTGCACGGTACTGGCGTTGGTCACTTGTTTGAATCTATCCAAGAAGCATATAACTCGGCGACAACGCGCGTGGGTACGTCAGTACTGACGCGTATCATGAAGATGGCAGTGGATGATCACCAGCCGCCAATGGTTCGTGGTCGTCGTATCAAACTCAAATACGCACACGCAGGTGGTTACAACCCACCGATCGTTGTTATCCACGGTAACATGGTTCGTGAATTGCCAGATTCGTATAAACGTTATCTAATGAACTACTTCCGTAAGTCTCTGGAAATTATGGGAACACCGATTCGCATTAACTTCCACAACAGTGATAACCCATACGAGAACCGTACGAATAAGCTTACTCTATCACAAGAGCGTAAACGTAAGCGTATGATGTCGATGGTGAAAAACCGCAATAAATAATGAAATTCGAATACCCAAGTTTCTACTTGGGTATTTTTTTATCAAAAGTAATCGTAAAAATGACTATCACAGCAACAAAGACTCGTTTTTGTCATCAAACATGGCAATTAGAAGCACAAATACAGCTCGTTCAATCTACGGAAGAAGTGACTTACGTTATTACAGATGTCACGCCGTTCCATCCCGTCAGTCACATATGGCCGGATCACCCTGCAGACAAAGGAACGTTGAAGGTGAATGGGGCTGAGCATGACGTGGTAGATTGCCAAGTTGGATCAGTGGAGCAGGAGAGTGGTGCTTTGTATGTGGGTAGTGACATCCCTGTAAAGCGTGATGCTGAAGGTTGGGTGTTTGTCGTCGTGCATGTTTTATCACGTACGGAATCACTTGCAATTAATGACTTGGTAATATTAGCGGTAGATAAAGACTATCAAAATGCTTTGAGCCGAGGCCACACTGCAGGACACTTAGCGTATTTGGCGTTGAATAAAGTACTAGCGGAAGACTATTGGCGAAAAGACGCAGACCGCAAAGACCCACATGGTTATTATGACTTTAATAGCTATGCACAAGTTACGAGTTATGTTACTCCAGACAAGTGCCTCGATACGTACCGTTTAGGCAAAACACTCCGTAAAAGAGGATTAAACAGTGCAGATATGCTGAATGACCTCCAGGCGATTGCAGAAAAAGTGAATGGCCAACTGGTTGAATGGCTTCAAAGAGATGCGATGATCACCATGGAATGCCACGGCGACAGATTAACGGATTCTCGCTATTGGAAGTGCGATTTAGGGGAAGGTCAATTAGCGGTAATCCCTTGTGGTGGAACGCATGCGAGCCATTTAAATGAGTTTGCTTTTATCCAAGTTAAACTCGTTGAGCTCGACGCTCAAACTATCGAAATGCACACCAATGTAAACACTGCTTTCTGAATAAGATCTTTTTATTAAATTCTAATTTTTCGTTTAATTAAATTAAAATTAGGTTTTTATTCTGCCTTAAATTGGAATGCAGAATATGTAACTTATGCTTTCGGTGTGTGGTTATATAAATATTCTTTTAAGGGGTGATCGCTGATCAAGGAGTAAATATCAGACGATCAGTATAAGATCCTACTTATCAAGTATGGTTAGCGCCTCGTGAAACTTGTTGGGGCGGTGATGAAGATCAACATACTTGTTCGTTATTTTGAGTAGCATGCGTTACTCGAAATTGCTTAGTTTAGAGAGAGGAACGGGATATGCAGCAGAACATTTGCCCGACTTGCAATGTCGAACTGGAATGGACAGGACAATACCATTGTGCACAGTGTGAATCGGATTTTAAAAAAGTAGGTTTTTGCCCTGATTGTGAGGCGGAGCTGGAGAAGCTGCAAGCATGCGGTGCTGCGAGTTACTTTTGTAATGTGTGTAATGAACTCAAATCAAAATCACGTGTCCGATTTGAGTTCCAGAAAGTCACTTAACCAGAGTTTGTATTCAGTTAACGGTAGAACGAACGTCGCCTTCGGCTAATCGAGTAATCAATACATCTCCCGATTTTACATCTGAAGATTGAGTAATCACTTTACCTTGCTCAGTTTGAGTAATTGAGTAACCTCGTTTCAATGTCGCTAGCGGGCTGACGGTGTCTAACTTCTCTGCAGCAATCGAGAGTTGATGGCGCATAGTCAGTAACTTGCGATCCATTGCATCCATGAGCTTTTGCTCAACACGTTCTAGCTTCGACTTCTGCTCGGCAAGGCGTGTTACAGGAGAATTTAATTGCAGCCGATAATGTTGACGCTCGATTCGCTGTTGACGCAAGGCAATAAAACGACTCATCGCTCGCTGTAAGCGCATGTCCAACTCATCTAACTGTTGCGTCTGACGTTGCAAGCGATAGCTTGGGTGCTGTCTCTCTAGACGGTGCACTAATTGAGCAGATTGCTGCTTTTGTTGTGCTAGGTAGTAACGCATCGCGCTCGCTAACTTATGCTGGCGGGTAACTAAAGCTTGATCTTTGTGGCTGTTATCACGGCTTACTAGCTCAGCGGCTGCTGATGGAGTAGGCGCGCGTACGTCGGCGACAAAATCAGCTATTGTCACGTCAACTTCATGTCCAACGGCGCTAATAATAGGAATTTGGCTTGCTGCAATCGTGCGAGCTAATATCTCGTTGTTAAAGCACCATAAGTCTTCTAATGAACCACCACCTCGGCCCACAATTAGCACATCACATTCATCACGGCTGTTAGCGCGACCAATGGCTTGTGCAATTTGAATGGCTGCGTCCTCACCTTGTACCACTGTCGGATAAATCACAACGGGTAGGGAAGGATCACGACGTTTCAATACGTCTAAGATATCGTAAAGCGCGGCACCAGTTTTCGATGTGATGACGCCAACACGTTTAGGGTGCTCAGGCAAAGATTGCTTATTGATTTGCGCGAACAACCCTTCTGCTGCAAGCTTCATTTTCAGCTCTTCAAACTCTTGCTGAAGACGGCCGTCACCTTCCGGTTGCATGCTTTCGATGATCAATTGGTAGTCACCGCGAGGCTCATAAAGAGAAAGACGAGCTTTTACTAGGACTTGATTACCGTTAGCGGGCTTGAAAGTAACACGGCGATTGTTACCACGAAACATGGCACATTTAACTTGAGCGCGAGAGTCTTTAAGAGTGAGGTACCAGTGACCAGAGACAGGAGCTGAGAAGTTGGATATCTCTCCGACGAGCCAAACGATCCCCATTTCGTTTTCAAGGAGTAAACGAACTTCTGCGTTGAGACGAGAAACAGTAAAGATGTTTTGATTGGTCTTGGAGAGCACAGCTAATCTCTTAGACGTGAGTATGGAAATTAGCGGAAATATAATACATAGCAAGGGGGTAATTGCAAGAAAAAAATTAAAAAATTTGTGGTCAAGCGATTGCGTTAACCGTATAATCCCTCCGCAATATCTAATCCAAATGTAGCTTGTTGCTAACACAGGTTACCCTCATTATGCGAAACGATGAGATTGGATTGTTCTTTTTACTCCTCTAATTGTGAGATATTGCAAATGCTAAGAATTGCCAAAGAAGCGCTGACATTCGATGACGTACTACTTGTGCCAGCACACTCCACCGTTCTCCCAAACACAGCTGATCTTCGCACTCAGCTAACTAAGAACATCACCCTAAACATCCCAATGATTTCAGCGTCTATGGACACTGTTACTGAAGCTCGTCTAGCGATCGCGCTAGCGCAAGAGGGTGGCATTGGCTTTATCCACAAGAACATGTCTATTGAGCAGCAGGCAGCCGAAGTTCGTAAAGTTAAGAAGTTCGAAGCTGGTATGGTGACTGACGCGGTTACAGTAAACCCTGACGCGACCATCGCTGATGTTGTTGCACTCACTGAAAAGCATGGTTTTGCAGGTTTCCCTGTTGTCACTGAGAGCAATGAGCTTGTTGGTATTATCACTGGTCGTGACGTTCGTTTTGTGACGGACCTTTCTAAGAAAGTATCTTCAGTAATGACGCCAAAAGAGAAGTTGGCAGCAGTTAAAGAAGGTGCAACACGAGAAGAAGTGCAAGAGAAAATGCACGAAGCTCGCGTAGAGAAAGTATTGGTTGTGAATGATGAGTTCCAACTAACCGGTATGATTACTGCGAAAGACTTCCACAAAGCAGAACGTAAACCAAACGCATGTAAAGATGAGCGTGGTCGCCTACGTGTTGGCGCAGCAGTTGGTGCTGGTGCTGGTAACGAAGAGCGAGTTGCTGCACTAGTTGAAGCTGGCGTTGACGTTCTACTTATCGACTCTTCACACGGTCATTCTGAAGGTGTTCTAAGCCGCATTCGTGAAACACGTGCAGCTTACCCAGATCTAGACATCATCGGTGGTAACGTAGCAACAGGTGCTGGTGCTAAAGCACTAATCGAAGCTGGCGTAAGCGCAGTGAAAGTTGGTATCGGCCCTGGTTCTATCTGTACAACTCGTATTGTAACGGGTGTGGGGGTTCCACAAATCACTGCAATCGCAGATGCGGCAGAAGTGGCTAATGATTATGGTATTCCAGTTATCGCTGACGGTGGTATCCGTTTCTCAGGTGACATCTGTAAAGCAATCGTAGCGGGCGCATCATGTGTGATGGTTGGTTCTATGTTTGCAGGTACTGAAGAAGCGCCGGGTGAAGTGATTCTATACAACGGCCGTTCTTACAAGTCTTACCGTGGCATGGGTTCTCTTGGTGCAATGTCTCAAGGTTCTTCTGACCGTTACTTCCAGTCTGACAACGCAGCGGACAAGCTAGTACCAGAAGGTATCGAAGGTCGTATCGCATACAAAGGCCGTCTAAAAGAGATCGTACACCAACAAATGGGTGGTCTACGTTCAAGCATGGGTCTAACTGGTTCTGCAACTATCGAAGATATGCGTACGAAAGCTGAATTTGTACGTATCTCTGGTGCAGGTATGCAAGAGTCTCATGTACACGATGTTCAAATTACTAAGGAAGCGCCGAACTACCGTCTAGGGAACTAATTACCTAACGAAAACGTTTGCTTTTTCCTTGAAGCATTAAGAAGAGGCGAGTACACTCGCCTCGGTTTTAATCACTTAGCCTTAAAAAGACTGCTCAAAATGACTAAAAATATCCATGACCAACGTATTCTGATCTTGGACTTCGGTTCTCAGTACACTCAATTAGTAGCACGCCGCGTACGTGAAATCGGCGTTTACTGTGAACTATGGAGCTGGGATGTAGAAGAAGCGGATATTCGCGAATTCAACCCAGATGGCATTATCCTATCTGGCGGTCCAGAAAGCGTAACAGAAGAGAACTCTCCACGCGCGCCTCAATATGTGTTTGATTCTGGTGTTCCTCTACTTGGCGTATGTTACGGCATGCAAACTATGGCGGAACAACTAGGTGGCAAAGTAGCAGGCTCTAACGAACGTGAGTTTGGCTACGCTCAGGTTAAAGTTTCTGGTGAATGTGCCTTATTTAAAGATCTTGAAGCAACTCAAGACGTTTGGATGAGCCACGGCGACAAAGTAGTAGAGATCCCAGCCGATTTCGTAAAAGTTGGTGAGACAGACACTTGTCCTTATGCTGCGATGGCGAACGAAGAGAAGAAATACTACGGCGTTCAGTTCCACCCAGAAGTGACACACACAAAAGGTGGCCTACAAATGCTTGAGAACTTTGTTCTTGGTGTATGTGGCTGTGAGCGTCTATGGACATCGGAATCTATCATCGAAGACGCGGTTGCTCGCATTAAAGAGCAAGTGGGTGACGACGAAGTTATCCTAGGCTTATCTGGTGGTGTGGATTCATCTGTTGTTGCGATGCTGGTGCACCGCGCAATTGGCGACAAGCTAACGTGTGTATTTGTCGATAACGGTCTACTTCGTTTAAACGAAGGCCAACAAGTGATGGATATGTTTGGCGATAAGTTCGGCCTAAACATCATCAAAGTTGATGCAGAAGATCGTTTCCTTGAAGCACTGAAAGGCAAGTCTGATCCTGAAGAGAAGCGTAAGACAATCGGCCACGTATTCGTAGATGTATTCGATGAAGAGTCGAAAAAGCTAAAAAATGCAAAATGGCTAGCGCAAGGTACCATCTACCCAGACGTAATCGAGTCTGCGGCATCTAAGACTGGTAAAGCGCACGTGATCAAATCACACCATAACGTGGGCGGTCTACCAGATGAAATGGAAATGGGTCTTGTTGAGCCACTACGTGAGCTGTTCAAAGATGAAGTACGTAAGATTGGTCTAGAGCTAGGCCTGCCTTATAACATGCTTTACCGCCACCCATTCCCAGGTCCAGGTCTAGGTGTTCGTGTTCTTGGTGAAATCAAGAAAGAATACTGTGACTTGCTACGTCGTGCTGATGCTATCTTCATTGAAGAGCTTCACGCTGCAGACCTATATGACAAAGTATCTCAAGCGTTCACGGTATTCCTACCAGTTCGCTCTGTAGGTGTAATGGGCGATGGCCGTAAATACGACTGGGTTGTATCACTGCGTGCAGTAGAAACCATCGACTTTATGACTGCCCATTGGGCACACCTACCATATGACTTCCTAGGTAAGGTATCTAACCGTATTATCAACGAAGTTGATGGCATTTCTCGTGTTGTTTACGACATTTCTGGTAAGCCACCAGCGACTATCGAGTGGGAATAATTTTCCTCTAGACTGTTGAGTTTATAAGAACCAGCCTCCGGGCTGGTTTTTTTGTGCTTCAAATTTGTGAATAGGGGACTCAACTTTTTTATAGGAGATATATACATGCGTTAAAATTAAATATATATTCATTTTAATTGTTTGAATATTATAAATGGTATTGCTATGGAACAGGCTGACGTTACCTCTCTCATTCCCATCCTTATTACTCTTTTCCTCGCGCTGAAGACGAGAAATGTCGTCGTTGGTTTATTCGCTGGTGTGGTCAGTGGCGTCGCTATGCTTGAAGGGACATTTGTCGAAAAAGGACCACTAGACTCGTTTAGTGCGTTGATGAAAAGCTATCTACTGCCGCAACTTACCGATAGCTACAACGCTGGTGTGATTTTGTTATTAGTGTTCATTGGTGGTTTCGTTGCGCTGATGGAAAAGTCTGGTGGTGGTGTTGCTTTTGCTAAAAAGGTCACTCAATGGGTGGCGAGTAAGTGCCAAGCTCAACTGTCCGCATGGTTCGGTGGTGTGGTTATTTTCTTCTCTGACCTTGGTACACCGTTGATTGTTGGTCCTGTTTTTCGCCCTTTATTTGATAAGTTAAAAGTATCACGCCAAAAATTAGCTTTTATTATCGATTCGACTTCCTCTCCGGTCGCAATCTTGATTCCTTTTATCGGATGGGGTGTTTACATCATGGGGTTGATTCAAAAAGAGTTTACTGCCCTGAATGTCACTATGAGTGACTGGGATGCTTTCATTGGTGCGATTCCGTATCAGTTTTACGCCTTTCTTGCGATCGCGATTGTGCCGATTGTCTCTTTCTTCAAATTAGATTTCGGACCGATGGCGAAGGCTGAACAACTAGCAGAGCAGGGTTCCGACTTTGGAAAAGTTCAGGAATCGATGAATGTATTTACGCATAAAAATGCAAAACCCAGTTTTGTCTGGGCGCCTTTGCTCGTTATGCTGGTGGTTCTATGTACCATCCTCGTGCCACACGGTTTTCCATTTCAAAAAGTGGCAGGATCAACGTTTAGGGCTGCACTTTCTTCTGCATACTTCTTCGCGGCCTTCACTTTAATTGCGCTGATGGCGTTTTATGGCGTAAGAAAGCTTTCGGATGGTATTCAGGTTTATCTGAAAGGGATGTCAAACATGATGTCAGTGGCGGTGATTCTGGTATTGGCTTGGGCGCTTAGCTCGGTTGGGAAAGAATTAGGTGCAGCTGCATACATTGCTGAACAAGCTCAAGCCGGTTTCCCGTATTGGCTATTGCCAGCAGTCGCCTTTTTGCTTGCTGGTATTATCTCGTTTGCGACGGGATCATCTTGGGGGACATTCGCCATCATGATGCCATTGGTGATCCCAACGGCCGTCGCGATTGATGCTCCTTTGTTAGTTTGTATTGGTGCGGTGTTATCTGGTGGCCTGTTTGGCGATCACTGCTCGCCAATCTCTGAAACGACGATTTTGTCGTCGACAGGGGCAGGGTGTGAGCAGTATGAGCACTTCCGTACACAGTTGCCTTACGCATTACTCAATGGAATGATTGCATTAGGGTGTTTCCTTTTAGCTGGAATCAACGCCTCGCCAGTGATTGTGCTTGCCGCCATTGTTGCCCAGTGTGTGGTTTATTTTGTGTTGTCTAAACAAAAATCAACCGCGAAGCTAGACGTGGTTTCGGCAGAACAATAAAGATAGAAATATCATAAAGCGGAGGCTCATTGGGCCTCCGCTTTTCTTTTGAGTCAAGGTAACATTTTTCTTGTGACAAAATGTGTGCGAGGACTTATTTATTCATTTTGTCTCGCAGAATCAACGCACTTAGCTCGGCGTTTTGTATATATGATCCACTATATGTCTAGTTATTCCTTGTATATTGTATTGTTGAAACCCGGAGAATAGACATGTTTGCACTCAAACATCTTCCTCTTGCATTGAGTTGTGTCCTAGCTGCACAAGCGAATGCGAGTATGAATATCCAGCCCGATCCGCAGAATCCAAACGGCTATGTCATTGCTCGTGGTGACGTTCAAGCCGTAGAGCAAAGCAAAACCTCTGACCCTATGTATGCCATTTGGTCACAAGCATTAGAGACGCGCCCGAACTCAGTGGTGGAGGCGATTGTTCCTGGAGCGGCAACCAATCCAGAAAACGTGAAGCGTGTAGAGCGTGTGTTCCCTGAAAGTGAGTGGGACTTCCTGACTCAAATGGCGGCACCTGAATACACTTACACGCGTTTCCTACGTGCAATTGGTAAGTTCCCTGCATTCTGTGGTGAGTACACGGATGGGCGAGATTCGGATGCGATTTGTAAAAAATCGATCGTGACAGCCTTTGCTCACTTTGCGCAGGAAACTGGTGGTCATATTTCGATTGATAACGTATCAGATAACCCTCTTGGATTGGAAGAGTGGCAGCAAGCTTTGGTTCATGTGCGTGAAATGGGCTGGTCAGAAGGTCAAGAAGGTTACACGACAGGTTGTGGTCAGAATGACTGGCAAAACAAGCGTTGGCCATGTGAACCAGGACAAGGTTACTTTGGACGTGGTGCTAAACAGCTTTCTTACCATTTTAACTATGGCGCGTTCTCTGAAGTGATGTTTGATGGTGATGCATCTGTATTGCTAAAAAATCCAGGCTTGGTTGCGGATTCATGGTTGAACTTAGCATCGGCTATCTGGTTCTTCCTAACTCCACAAGCACCGAAACCTGCAATGCTACATGTGATTGACCGTACTTGGGTGCCTTCACAGCGTGAACTTGATGCTGGTATTGGTTACGGCTTTGGTACCACCATCAACGTGATCAATGGTGGTATTGAGTGTGGTGAGCAAAACAAGGATAAAGGTCAACCTGTTAACCGTATTCGTTATTGGGAAGGTCTTGCCGCCCATTATCAAATTCCAATTGAAGCTGATGAAACAAACACTTGTTGGCAGCAGACGCCTTACGGCAGTCTGAACCTAAATGGTGCGACAGACGTGCTTTACACCAACTGGGATGGTAACTGGAAATACTACTCAGATCGCCCTGGAGGCCATTCGTTTGAATGTGAGTTGGTTGGTTTCCAAACGGCTTACTCTGCGCTAGTTGCGGGTGATTACGAGAAGTGCGTAACTAACTTCTACCAATCTCATGCGGGGTGGCCAGAAGTTCGTGTGGTTGAAAAACTAGACCCTGTTGATCCGGTCGATCCACCTGTAGGTGGCGTGGCGGCTTGGGATGCAGGCAAAGTGTATAACACAGGTGATCAAGTCTCTTACCAAGGTGCTGTTTATGAAGCGAAATGGTGGTCACAAGGTAATGAACCCACGCAAGGTGGCCCGTGGAAGTTGATCTCGGGCACTCCGACAGAGCCGCCTACAACGGAACCTGAACCACCGGTGACTGAGCCAGAACCGCCCGTCACAGAACCTGAGCCACCAGTAACCGAGCCAGAACCACCAGTGACAGGTAATTTTATTCAGTGGGAGCCGGGCGTAACGCAAGTCGCTAACGGCGATAAAGTGACGTACCAAAACAAATGTTTTGTTGCGAAAAATGGCCCTGGAGTGTGGGAAAGCCCAACGCAGAGCAACTGGTTCTGGGACGAGATTTCTTGCCAGTAATCGAGTGAAAAATAACCTAACCATATATAAAGACTCTGCTTTTTCGCAGGGTCTTTTTTTATATATGTAGTGGTTTATTTATGGAATCTAAGTTTTCAATAACAGCTTTTCTCTTTTGTTCTGGAGCCCATTAAAATTCGCGCGCATTTTTTATCAACATTTTTGAAAAAAGGTATTTGTACATGTCGACAAAACTGGCTAACCCAGCACCGCTAGGTCTAATGGGTTTCGGTATGACCACTATTCTGCTTAATATTCATAATGCAGGATTTTTCCCAATTGACTCTATGATTCTAGCGATGGGCATCTTTTACGGTGGCCTTAGCCAAGTAATCGTTGGCATCATGTGCTTTAAACGCGGCGACACGTTCGGCACAACTGCGTTTACTTCTTACGGTCTATTTTGGCTAACACTAGTAGGCTTGATCGTAATGCCTCACATGGGTCTTCCTGCAAGCCCAGCAAGCTTTATGGGTTGGTACCTAGCGTTATGGGGTATCTTCACTGGTTTCATGTTCATTGGTTCTCTATGCTACCCAACAGCGAAGCAAGTGGTATTTGGTTCTCTAACTATCTTGTTTTTCCTACTCGCAGCTCGTGACTTTACTGGTAGTGAAGTGATCGGTGCTATCGCTGGTTTCGAAGGTATCTTCTGTGGTGCAAGCGCGATTTACTTCGCAATGGCACAAGTACTAAACAACGAATTTGGTCGTGAAGTTCTACCTGTAGGTAAAGCAAAAATCGCTCGTAAAGTTGAAGCTGTCGCTGCTTAATCCTTTACACATAATGCAGAAAAGGGGATTAACCAATGGTTAATCCCCTTTTTTATGCCCTTAAACGGACCACTGCTTTTTCTTGTTTATGCGTTAAGGCTATGTTGATGGTTGTTCAACAGTTTCTGTAGTACTGTTGTCTGCCGTTGGTGCCTTACCCGTTTTACGCTTGTACTTATCTTCCCAGTAATCTGCGCCTTTAATGCCTAGCGCTACAGGGTTGAATGTAAAGTCGGTCACACCACGTTTTTGTTGTTCTTCGTAATCGTTCAATGCTTTGAGAGCTGGTTTCGACATAAAGAAGATGATCAAAATACCGACGATGTTAAGCCATGCCATTAGACCTACACCTACATCACCCATCGCCCAGGCTAAGTTGGCGGTTTTCACGGTTCCGTAGAACACGGATGAAATAATGATGACTTTCAGAATAAACATCAGCCCATTTACTTTGAATGTACGACGAATGTAAGCAATGTTCGTTTCTGCAATGTAGTAGTAAGCCAGAATGGTCGTAAACGCAAAGAAGAAGAGTGCGATTGCGATGAATGGCTTACCCACACCAGGTAGCGCACTTTCGATCGCCATTTGCGTAAATACAGGACCATTCGCACCAATATCAGCCGGTAGGTTTTGAATTAGGAACGTACCTTCAACTGCACCATTTACGTTGTACGCGCCAGTGATAAGAATCATAAACGCGGTTGCTGAACACACAAGTAGTGTATCGATGTAAATAGAGAAAGATTGAACAAGACCTTGCTGAGCTGGGTGATCAACACTCGCTGCAGCTGCAGCGTGAGGACCAGTACCTTGACCTGCTTCGTTGGAGTAAACGCCACGTTTTACACCCCAACCGATTGCCGCACCAACACCTGCCATTGGTGTGAACGCGTCACCAATGATCATGCCGAAAATGCGTGGAACCTCACCAATGTTTAGAAGGATGATGACAAATGCAGTGATGATGTAAGCCAGCGCCATAAATGGCACAACGATTTGGGTAAAGTTCGCAATACGTTTTACGCCACCGAAGATGATGAAGGCCAGAATGACACAGACAACCGTACCAGTGAAAATTTTAGCAAAACTGAAGGTACCAATAGCGGTTTCAATCATGTCACCTGAGCCAAATGCTGCTTCTACTGCGTTACCGATGCTGTTCGATTGAACGCCAGGAAGTAGAACACCACATGCAAAGATGGTTGCGATAGCGAAGATCCAAGCGTACCATTTTTGTCCCATTGCTTTTTCAATGTAGTAAGCAGGACCACCACGGAATTCACCTTCGTCTTCTTCTTTATAGATTTGTGCAAGTGTCGACTCTGCGTATGCGGTTGCTGCACCAAAGAAGGCAACGACCCACATCCAGAATACGGCGCCTGGTCCACCAAAACCGATAGCGGCAGCAACACCAGCAATGTTACCTGTACCTACACGGCCAGATAGTGAAACGGCAAGTGCCTGAAATGATGATATCCCTTTTGTTGAACTCTTCCCTGAAAGTAATAAGCGCCACATCTCAAAGAAGTGACGAATTTGTACAAAACGCGTCATGATTGAATAGAACAAACCTGCACCAAGGCACAAATAGATCAGTACCGGGCTCCAAATAATTCCATTCAGAAAATCAACTAATGACTGCATGAGTATTTTCCCTGTTAGTTGTGTTTGTGGTTGTTTTTCACACAATACATTACCCTTTATGTAATGCAATTGTTAACTTTTTTGGCTATAAATCCTTTGTAGCGTGATGGTGAACACAGAATAGAGAGTGATTGTTAAAATTTAGTTCTTGTTGCTTATTTGCTCCTTTGGGGTAGAAGATTTGTCTGGTGATTAAATATGCAGCACATTGTCATTAAAATGTGCTGCATATTTGATGAGTTGAAAATGCCAAATATTATGCATTTTGTGGAGTAAAGGCCTGTTTGTTTTTATGCAGATATGTCCTTATGCATAACGGCAAAGGTTAAGCTCTGTGTCATCCATCACTTTCGCTTTTTCACCAACCATAATGCTCGCTAGCAAGTGGCCAGAACCACAAGCCATAGTCCAACCCAGAGTGCCGTGTCCGGTGTTAGTAAAAAGGTTATCGTATTTGGTCGCGCCGATAATCGGTGTGCCATCAGGCGTCATTGGTCTAAAGCCACTCCAAAACTCGGCTTGGCTAAAGTCGCCGCAGCGAGGGAAAAGATCACGGATGACCATTTCGATGGTATTTTTTCGTTTTTGCGGAAGGGAGGCATCAAACCCTGCTAATTCTGCGGTGCCCGCTACGCGAATTCTGTCATCAAACCGAGTCATGGCGACTTTATAGGTTTCATCCATCACAGTAGAGCGAGGAGAGAAGTGCTCATCTTCCATTGGGATGGTGAGCGAATAGCCTTTTACTGGATAGACAGGAATCTCAATGTCGAGTTGCTTGAGTAGCGCTGTAGAATAGCTGCCAGAGGCAACCACATATTGGTCCGCTTTAAACTGTCCTCGATTCGTTTGGACACCTATGATCTTTTTGCCTACTGTAACCCAATTGCTTACTTCGGTGTCGAACTCGAACCTCACGCCATGGGCCTTAGCGAGCTCTGTTAGTTGTTGGCAAAACTGATAGCAATCGCCTGTTTCGTCATCTGGCAGATGCAAGCCACCAACCAGTTTATCTTTCACAAGATCCAGTCCAGGTTCTTGTTCAATGCAGCGTTCTACGTCCATCAACTCAAACCGAGTCCCGCTTTGCTCTAGAAGCTGCATATCCTTTTCAATGGCTTGCAGCTGTTGAGGCGTTCGAAATACTTGCAAGGTGCCGAACTGGCGACCTTGATATTCAATGGCATGTTCTTGACGTAATTGTTCCAGACACATACGACTGTGGTTAGCTATCGAAAGCATGCGAGCTTTGTTGACTTGGTAGCGAGACAGGGTGCAGTTGGCCACCATCTTACTTGCCCAACTGATCATATCGGCATTGAGGGTTGGTTTGATTTTGAGTGGAGCATGCTCTTCCATTAACCACTTTATGGCTTTAACAGGAACACCAGGCGCAGCCCAAGGCGAAGAATAGCCGTACGAGATCTGCCCAGCATTGGCGAAACTTGTTTCCATTGCACTGCTTGGTTGACGGTCAATAACCGTAACTTGATAGCCTGCTTGAGATAAATACCAAGCAGAGGTTAAGCCGATGACGCCGCTGCCTAATACGATGACTTCCATTGATGTACTCCACACATTTATCAGAGTGGTTAGTTTCTTTTCTTTACCTTTTGTTAACAATCGATATAAATTACATACAGCGTTTAGAAAAACTATAGGCTCAAGGATGAGAAGTAATTTAATAAGTGGCTTGTGTCTGTTTAGCCAAGTCGCGGAACACAGCAGCTTTACTGGCGCGGCTAGGTTTTTGCACCTCACTACGGGAGCCGTGAGCCAACAAATTATTCATTTGGAAGCGTTATTAGGTTTTACTTTATTTGAACGCCATTCCCGCGGTATTCGTTTAACCGCTAAAGGCACTCAGTTACACCAAGCAACGCAGTTTCACTTTTCTGAGCTGAGCAAACTGCTTGATGAGCTCAAAGTAGAAAAGCACACCAATGAGATTCGCTTAAAATTAACGCCTTCTTTTGCTTTTAAATGGTTAGTCCCAAAGCTGGAAAGTTTTCATCACGAGAACCCGGATATCCAAGTGCAAATCTTCGCGGAAGGGGCGTTGGTAAATAGTGAGATAAAAGACTATGACGTCGCGATAGACTATGGTCTTCATCCTTACCGAAATGCTAACGCGGAGTTGATTTTGGATGAGCAACTGCTGCCCGTAATGAGTCCGAAGTACCTTGAGGATCATGGTTGGCTAAAAGTGCCTTTTGATGAACAAGAATCCTCAATGTCAGTGAAGAAATGGCAGGAGGCGACGCTACTACACGATGCGATGCCATGGGAAAAAGCGACGCGTGACTATGAGTGGCTATATTGGGCGTCCGCAATGGGATTAGACTTTAAAACCGATGTTGGACACTTTTTCAATAGAACGGATATGGCGATGTCTGCGGCGGAAGCAGGAGTTGGGATTGCGATGGCACGAATGGCACTGATTGAGGATGAATTGACGACAGAGCGTTTAGTTTCTCCCTTTCAGCCGGTTCCAGCCAATGCAGGGTACTACTTGATCATGAACACACGAAGCCAGTCCACAAACAAGTTTCGTACTTGGTTATTACAGCAAGTGGCGAACAAATAGATATAGTACTTGGTGAGTCAGATAGAAAACACCGCCTCGATGACGGCGGTGTTTTATTTTGGATTACTGTCGTTGATAAACCGACTCGCCTCGGCTGATGGTTTCTTCCACGTTTAGGTCTTTTAGCGCATTAGGTTCAATCTTCATCGGGTTGTTATCGAGGATGATTAAATCCGCATTTTTGCCCACTTCGATAGAACCTTTATACGACTCCTCAAAGTGTTGGTAAGCCGGCCAAATCGTCATGGCTTGCAGTGCGGTATACGTGTCAACACGCTGATCTGGCCCCAGTACTTTATCGGTTCTGGTGGTGCGATTGACGGTCGCATCCAATACTCGGAATGAACTTGGCAGCGCCACAGGTGCGTCATGGTGTGTACTGAATTTTAACCCCGCCTTTCTCACCGCTTGAGTTGGTGAAATGAAATCGGCACGAGGATGGCCGAGTACCGAGTCCACATGCCAGTCACCCCAATAAAAAGTATGCATTGGAAATAGAGAAGGGAAGATGCCTTGCGCAGCTAAGCGATCTACTTGGTCTTGGCGCATGGTTTGGCCGTGAATGAGAACAGGTCGGCGGTCTTGCTTTCCTAGCTTTTCATTTGCTTTGGTTACCGCATTGATAAATTGCTCGATCGCCGCGTCACCATTGGCATGCGTCAGCACTTGCCATTCATTTTTAAAGGCTGTTTCTACGTAATCGTAAGCTTGTTGATCTTCGAAAGTTGGGTAGCCAGCGTAGTCTTTATCTTGTCCATGTGGTGGGTGGAAGTAAGGCTGACTTAGCCATGCCGTTTTACCTTGTGGAGAGCCATCAAAGTTCAGCTTTACGCCACCGATGCGGAAATGGTTGGTGTACTCTGGCGTGTTGTATTCCGAGTCCATAAAATCGCTGCTCGATACCATATCGGCGTACGCAACCAAGTCGATCATCAGTTTGTCGTTTTTCGACGCGCGTTTCATCGCTTCATAACCTTCTGATGTTGCTCGTCCTTCTTGAGCCGTGGTATAGCCATATTTCGCGTACATACCTTGCGAGGCTTCTAACATGCGATCTTGAAGTTCAGAATCAATCAACTTATTGAGGTTGAACAGCATTGCAAAGTGCGCGTTTTCTTCTAGGACACCATTTGGCTCTTGGCTGTTTTCCATTCGGCGGATAATGCCACCTTTTGGATCTTCCGATTCTGCCGTGATGCCTGCTAGCTCTAGCGCTTTACTGTTTGCGACACTCAAATGCCCCGAAGTGTGGATGATCAATACAGGCTTATCTGTACTGACTTTATCGAGATCCGCTTTGGTAGGGTAGTAATCCAGTTGGGCGTCGTCGTAACCAAAACCTAAAATCCAACCCGTTTTCTCAATGAATAGGCGTTGCGTATTATTGTTCTCGGCATTTTTTAGAGTTTCGATGATTTTCGCTACGGTATCGGCTTCGCCATCAGGAGATGGCAGCACGTTTGCGACCATGGCTTGCAGACCAACACCATAGACATGACTGTGCGGATCAACAAAGCCAGGCAACATAGTTTTGCCTTTTAAGTTGACCAACAGTGTTTTATCGAACTTGTGTTCCATCGCTCCATCTTTGCTGCCGACATAAATGATTTTCTCGCCTAATGTGGCGACGGCTTCGGTGTACTCTGGCTTATCGCCAGCCATGGTTAGGATATCGCCACCATAATAAATTTTGTCTGCGGCGGTTACTTTTAGCGGCTCGGCGACGGCTTCTACTTCTTTCGCTTCTTCAGAAAAACACCCCGTTAAAGCAAGCCCAGAGAGGGCAATAGGGATCCAGTTTTTGTTCATCGGTCATCTCCATACAGAGTAAGGTTTTTGCCTATTGCCCCCATCTCAATGAGTTTGAGAACTCAATAGGTCAAATTCACTTTAGTTCATATTGAAGGAGGATTATCAACAAGATTAAAGACTTTCAATCAAGCGCAAGTTATACCTATCGATGAATATCAAAAATGTTACCTTTTCCCATTTCATAAACGTTTTTGGACTTGGGCAATGTGACCCATAACGAGGTTCTGTGGTTAAAAAGTCGGCATGATAAGTCCACGATTTATCTCGATGACGCTCAAGGAAGAACATGAAAGACGAAACGCTATCCATCCACTTTGGTTACGAAACTGACCCTACCACTAAATCTGTCGCGACACCGATTTATCAAACGGTCGCGTACGAGTTTGATAACGCGCAGCACGGCGCTGACCTGTTTAACTTGGAAGTACCGGGGAATATCTACACTCGCATCATGAATCCGACTAACGACGTTCTGGAAAAGCGCATGGCGGCGTTAGAAGGCGGCATTGCTGGATTGGTCGTGAGTGCGGGGAGTGCAGCGATTAACTATGCGATTCTGACGTTAGCACAAGCGGGCGATAACATCGTTTCTACGCCGCAACTTTATGGCGGTACTTATACCTTGTTTGCGCACATGCTGCCAAATCAGGGTATTCAGGTGAAGTTTGCTAAAGATGACAAGCCAGAAAGTTTGGCCGAATTAATTGATGAAAATACCAAAGCGGTATATTGCGAGAGCATTGGTAACCCTGCGGGTAATATCATCGATTTAGAACGTGTGGCGGAGCTTGCTCACGCACAAGGTGTGCCTGTGATTGTGGATAACACCGTCGCGACGCCAGTGCTGTTCAAGCCCATCGAGTTCGGTGCGGATATCGTCGTTCACTCTCTCACTAAGTACGTTGGTGGGCATGGCACCACATTAGGTGGCGTGATTGTGGATTCCGGTAAATTCCCTTGGGCGCAGCACAAAGACCGCTTTCCCGTTTTCAACCAACCAGAACCTTCTTACCACGGCGTGGTGTATACCGAAGCGTTTGGTGAGGCGGCATTTATCGGGCGCGCGCGCACCGTACCATTGCGTAATACCGGATCGGCATTATCACCGATGAATGCATTTATGCTTATGCAAGGGCTAGAAACGTTACCGCTGCGTATGGAGCGCCATACCGAGAACACACTCAAAGTGGCTGAATTCTTGGAACAGAATGACAAAGTCAGCTGGGTGAGTTATGCCGGCTTGCCAAGTTCTGAACACTTCCATCTCGCCGAAAAATACATGAAAGGTAAGCCTTCTGCGATTTTGTCGTTTGGTTTAAAAGATGGTTATGACGCAGGTGTGCGTTTTTATGATGCTTTGAAAATCTTTAAGCGTTTGGTGAACATTGGCGATGCAAAATCACTGGCTTGCCATCCCGCCTCGACGACCCATCGTCAGTTGAGCGAAGCAGAACAAAAACAAGCTGGTGTGTCTCCAGAGATGATTCGTTTATCGGTGGGTATTGAACACATTGACGATATTCTAGCCGATTTAGAACAGGCACTAAACACGTAAAACGATCCTGTTTTTAGCTTTTAGTTACCCATAGGCCAGCCTTTGAAAAAGCTGGCCTGTTTTTATTTTATTATTTAAATATCAAAGGCTTTGGTGCTTTTGGTTTGTGGTATTCCAAAAGCTCATAGAGGGTGAAATTTATTCCCTTGTCACGTTTGGGGTTGTTCCTGATGATGTGTGCAAATATTACACATTGGAAGGGACTCAAATGTCTTACGTATTTCACCGTCATTGCCATGCCACGCTACCAATCATCGATAAAGGTGAGGGTGTTTATCTATTCGATAAACAAGGGAAACAGTATCTCGATGCTTGTGGCGGCGCTGCGGTATCAAACCTTGGCCACAGTCATCAAGCCGTTAAAAAAGCCATGCTGGAACAGATCGAGCGAGTGCCGTTTGCTCATACTGGATTTTTTACTAGTGACAGCAGTGAGCGACTAGCGGAATTGATTTGTCAGCGTATGCCTGAGCAGTTCAACCATGTGTATTTAGTCAGTGGCGGATCAGAAGCGGTGGAGTCGGCACTAAAAATGGCGCGGCAGTATTTTGTGGAATCAGGTAAGCCAGAGAAGAAGCAATTCATCGCGCGTCAGCAAAGTTATCACGGCAATACGTTGGGGGCTCTGGCGGTCGGTGGTAATGAATGGCGACGTGAACCGTTCAAACCTATCTTGCATCCGAGTCATCACATTGCCCCTTGCTATGCTTATCGTTATCAGCAGAGTCATGAGTCGGAATTGGATTACTCATTGCGAGCGGCGAATGAGCTAGAGGCAAAAATTCTTGAGTTGGGGGCTGACAATGTCATGGCTTTTGTCGCCGAGCCTATTGTGGGAGCCACAGCTGGAGCTGTGCCAGCGACTCAAGGTTACTTCAAACGTATTCGCGAAATATGCGACCAATACGATGTGTTATTGATCTTGGATGAAGTCATGTGTGGCGTTGGGCGAAGTGGCAGTTTTTTTGCGTTTGAGCAAGAAGAGGCAGAGCCCGATCTGGTTTGTATGGCTAAAGGGCTTGGTGCGGGTTATCAACCTATTGGCGCGGTGGTTGCGAATGATCGAGTCTATCAAGCTATTGCTGATGGAAGCGGTTTTTTCCAACACGGTCATACTTTTATGGCGCACCCTGTGGCGTGCGCTGCTGCAGTGGCAACCATTGAAACCATCTTCCAAGATGATTTATTAACGGCGGTGAATCAGCAAAGTGCTTTGCTGCGTAATGAGCTTACTTCTGCATTGGCCCATTTACCATACATTGGCGACATTCGTGGTAAAGGCTTGTTTTTTGGCATTGAGCTGGTGGCGGATAAAGAAAGCAAGGCGCCTCTGAGTAAAACCACATTGGCAGACAAACGCATCAAACAGCGAGCAATGGAAAATGGCTTAATGTGCTACCCAATGGGCGGAACGATTGATGGCGTTAATGGGCACCATATTTTGCTCGCACCGCCTTTCATTGTTCAGCCTCACCATATTGATGAACTAGTCGGCAAACTCTCACTGACGTTAAAAGAGGTGGCGGAGACATGGAAGTAGCAAACCAATATTTGCGAGAACCTATCGCCATTATCGTGGCTCCAAACGGCGCAAGAAAAACCAAGCATGATCACGTCAACTTACCCATGACAACAGACGAACTGGTTGCAGAGGCTATCGCTTGTCAAACAGCAGGGGCTGCCATGATCCATTTGCATGCTAGAGACGCCAACGGACGTCATTCATTAGACATCGATGACAACATGGCAATTTACCATGCCGTGAAAGAAGCGGTGGGAGAAAACATGATGGTTCAGCTCACCACAGAGGCGGTGGGTTTATATTCTCCGTCACAACAGAGGGCGTTAGTTAAAGCTGTGAAACCAGAAGCGGTTTCTTTCGCATTGAGGGAGTTAATCCCCGATCGCGCAAGTGAGAAAGAAGGGCATGCCTTTTTCCATTGGGTGGCTAAAAACAACATCGTGAGCCAAATTATTCTCTACGATGCAACCGACATTGAACGTTATTTCCAACTGCGTGATGCAGGCGTGTTACCTAAAGTGCATCAGCATGCATTAGTGGTCTTAGGGCGTTATCACCAAGCTCAACAGTCTTCGACATGGGATTTACGAGGCTTGAATTTGGCGCGTTTTGTCGAGGAAGAAATTCGATGTGCCATTTGTGCTTTTGGCGCGCGAGAGCAAGATTGTTTAGCGAGTGCGATGTTACTTGGATTCGATGTGAGAGTGGGGTTTGAGAACAACCACTTCGATGTGACAGGCGAGTTAGCAATCAGTAATGCGGCTCAGGTGGAAGCTCTACGCGATGTGGCTAGGCACTTCGCGATTCCTTTACACAGTGCGCAAAGTTTGCGTTCAGTTTTGAAGTAAATCTGTTCGCGGCAAGGAAAATAAAGAAGAAAGTAAAAAGGCTCCATCGGAGCCTTTTCGGTATTTGTCGCTAGTTCTCAGTTTGCACTACAGGTTGACGTGCGGGATGTTTGATAAATACCGCGACAACAGCCGCTATCGCTAATGCAAAGCAGTAGTAAGAATTAGCAACTACTTCAATTGGCGATAGGTTGAATACGGAACCTAGCAGCAATACTTGAGCGCCGTAAGGCAACACGCCTTGCACCACGCATGAGAAAATGTCTAACAAGCTTGCTGAGCGGCGAGGAGAGACATTGTTCTCTTCCGCCAACTGGCGCGCAACGCTGCCCGATACAATGATTGCGACTGTATTGTTCGCCGTACAGCCATTGACCATCGACACCAAGCCAGCGATACCTAGCTCGCTCGCGCGGCTGTTGGCATGCTTAGAGTGGCTAGAGCCAAACGCGTGGATAAGGCTGCTAACGAAATTGGTTAGGAAAGCAAGACCGCCTTGACGACGCATCAGTTCACTCAAACCTCCAATTAGCATGGATAACAAGAAGATCTCTTGCATGTTACCAAAGCCTTTATAAACGTCTTGGGCTAGATTAGTCAGTCCGTAATTGTCAATCGATGCCAAGCTCACGCCGCCAGCCAAAAGGATACCAATCGACAGAACCACAAACACATTCACACCAGATACCGCTAGGATCAAAATAGTGATGTACGGCAAGACTTTTAGCCACTCAATATCGCCAGTTGCAGGCACTTGAGTCGCTGTACTGTTGAAAGCGAACACTGCAATCGCGATCAACGCCGCAGGCAAAGCAATACGAATGTTCTCTTTAAACTTATCTTTCATCTCACAACCTTGAGAGCGTGTCGCCGCGATGGTGGTGTCAGAGATGATAGAAAGGTTATCACCAAACATAGCGCCGCTCAGCACAACGCCTGCGGTTAACGGTAAGCTCATTCCTGCTGATTCAGCAATCCCCAACGCTACGGGGGCAACGGCTGCGATAGTACCCATCGAAGTGCCCATCGCTGTTGCGATAAAAGCAGAAATCAGAAAAATGCCCGGCAAAATCATGCTGGTTGGAATTGCGGATAAACCAAGGTTCACCGTTGCATCAACACCGCCAGAGGCTTTTGCTACCGCAGCAAAAGCACCAGCAAGCAGATAGATCATACACATTGCGATGATGTCTGGGTGGCCAACACCACGCATGAAGTGTTCGATTGAGCGGTTAAGTTTCTCTTTACTTAAAAGAAACGCAATGATGATGGCTGGTAATACCGCGATGGGTGCAGGCAGCTGGTAGAAGGCAAATTCAACGCCTTGCAAAGATAAGTAAGTGCCTACGCCAATAAACAGCGCAAGGAATACAATCAATGGGATCAGTGCGACCGCAGAAGGTGCAACTGTTTTAGTTGTTTGTTGGGAACCGGACATGTAAACGACAATGTTAATAATAAGAGAGAAGAGCAGACTAATATCACATTTACGCATTGTCAACGTCTAGACGTCTAAATGGCTGTTTAAATTTTGCACGTAAAGAAAAAGATAAAAGCTCGTATTACGTATCTCACTGATACCACGAGCTTTAGTTATGCGCCAATGAAGAGGCTGTCGTTATTGCATTGATTTGGCTTTTTTGCGTTTAACAATACCTAAAACCATCCACGTAAATAAGACAGCAGCAAATGCCCATACCAGATATTTGTATTCGGTGTACAGGTTGCTCAACACGCTTAAATGTTCAAATGCAAAGTGAGTTAACAAGCTGAATACCAATACCCAAACCGTCGCCGCGAGGGCGTTACCGAGCAAAAACTCTCTACGTGGCATTTTCGCGATACCGCACGCAAGAGGCATAAATTGCTTCATTCCTTCAATAAAGCGACTGACGACCAAGCACGTAGGGCCGTATTTCTGGATAGTCAGTTGAAGTGTTTGCATCTTCGGGCCAGAGATATAGCCTTTTTTATCCAACCAGCCTTCAAAGTAATACCCGATTAGGTAACCACAGGTATTCCCAAAAAAGCAGCTTAGCCACGATACCATCATAACCATACTTAGGTTCATGACTTGTTCTGAAGAGAGCAAAGATGCCGCGATCATCAGCGATTGACCAGGCATCGGTACACCTATCCCTTCTAGAAATATACTGACAATCAGCGCCAAGTAGCCGTATTGCTCGAGCAAAGGCTTCATTGACATGAGAAGTTCGTTAATGTGTTCCAAAAGCTTTCCCCTAATAAAAGCGGAACGAAGTTGGAGTGATACTCCGAATGTCCTACTGGGTCAATTCTTGTTTCTTACCGCTGAGAAAAACTGACATGCCTCTGATTATTGTGCGGAATCAATCTGCTGCTTGTTTTATTCGCCGCCACGCTCCCGTGTGGCGACGAATAAGGCACACCTTTATGACTCTTTAGCTTTAGTAAATGCGCCATACAAATCAAGGCGTCGGTGACGTAAGTTGGTTACTGAACCCTCGGTATTAAGTTGCTTCAACTTAGTCAAATCAACATCGGCGAAGATCATCATTTCGGTGTTGGCGCTTGCTTCTGTCAAGGTCGCATCGTGCGGGAAGTAGATATCCGACGGTGAGAATACGGCAGATTGTGCGTACTGGATGTCCACGTTATCAACACGAGGTAAGTTACCGACACTGCCACCAATTGCAACATAGCATTCGTTTTCAATGGCTCGCGATTGGGAACAAATTCGTACTCGTTGGTAGCCATTTTTTGTGTCCGTCCAGAAAGGAACGAATACAATTTGTGCGCCTTGTTCTGCTAACATTCTTCCCAATTCAGGGAATTCGCTGTCATAACAAATCAGTATGCCGACTTTGCCCGCATCGGTTTCGAAAACTTGAACATTGTCACCACCGTCGATCACCCAGTCTCTTTGTTCATGAGGCGTGATGTGGATTTTATATTGAGCGTTGATTTCACCATCTCGTTGCAGCAAGTAGGCCACATTATACAGTTTGCCATCTTCGATAACGGGCATACTGCCTGCAATAATGTTGATGTTGTAGGTGACCGCCATCTGCGAGAAACGGTTTTTGATCTCTTCTGTAAAGCTAGCCAAAAAGCGGATTGCTTCAACGGAATTTTTGTCGTTTTGCAAGCCCATCAGCGGTGCGTTAAAGAACTCAGGGAATAGGGCGAAATCGGCTTTATAGTTCGCAAGAGAAGAGATGAAGAACTCAGCCTGATCGAGCAAATCCTCTAGGTCATTCATCGCGCGCATTTGCCACTGGACGACACCAATCCGAATCAGCGTTTTTTCTACATCGTGTACGGATTGAATATCCTCTTCGTAGAAAAAGTTATCCCACTCCAGCAGTGTCGCGTAACCTTTAGAAGCGCTATCCTCTGGTAAGTAGCCGCGCATAATTCGTTTTACATCGAAGTCGTTAGCAAGCTGAAAAGACAAAATAGGGTCATGAAGCTCACGGCGTTTTACTTTGTCGATGTACTCTGCAACGCTCAGTTCATCTGCGTATTGGTGGTAATTAGGAATGCGACCACCGGCTAAAATGGCTTTGAAGTTTTTACTACGGCAAAGCTCTTTACGCGCATCATATAAACGTCGACCCAAACGTAGCCCTCGATAGTCTGGGTGGACAAATACATCGAGACCATACATTGCATCACCGGTTACTTGATTCTGTATGACGTTGTTTTCGGTAATGATGTCGGTATACAGGTGAGGAAGAGAAAAGCGGTTGTAGTCCACTTTAATGGTTAATGCTGCACCGACTATTTTGCCGTTATCTTCAATACAGATTTGGCCATCAGGAAACTGATGAATGAGATCCATAATTGTCAGCCGTGGCCATGAGCCGCCAACATCAGGAAACACTAAGTCCATTAGTTCTGCAAGCTCAGGGTAATCCGTTGGCTCAATGGTACGTAATGAGAGTTTGGGCGAATTGCTGTCCATATCTTTCAATCCATTTATCCTTTTGAAACAGTGTTAATGAGAATGCCACAATTTGGAGCAGACAGATACTGAAGTCTTTGAGTTGTTTTGGGTTACCAAAAGCATTTCAAGAAAACAATATTAGCTTAGTTTGCTCTTCAACCATTCGTAAAACGCCGCCACTTTCTTAGCCGATAGGCGATAATTTGGGATCATCACGTAATAACCATAACCACTCTGTAAAGATAGGTTAAGAATACGTTGGATATCCCCTCTTAAAATAGAATTCTGCGCCATAAAATCAGGAAGTAAGGCGAGTCCTTTTCCCATTTTGACGGCTTCGTAAGCTAGGTAAAAATGTTCAAAGCCTACAGAGTGATAGGTAACGGTTGATTCTACTGCATGTGCAGCCTTAAATTGCTCCCACAACTGAGGGCGAGTGATTTGAGGTATCAACGGATAGTCGCTAACAGCGTGCACACTCTTGAGTGCAGGAGCGTTAGTACAACCGACCAATAGTAGTATTTCTTCGCATAGCAAGTGGCTGTATTCATAATGCGTGGACAATGGAAGACAACGAATATGCAAGTCGCTTTCACCGCTTGAACCTTTGATGTTCCCATCTCCGGTACAGATTCTTATACGGATATTGGGATGTCGCTGGTGGAAGTCATCAATATGAGGCACCAACCAAAGGCTAGCGAAAGAAGGAGTAACATCCACGGTGAGCAATTCTTGCTTTGAATCTGATTGGATTAAGTTGGCGGTTGCATTCTGAATAAGTTCTAGTGCTTCTGTGACTTGCGGTAGGTAGCGTTTTCCTTCCTCAGTTAACTCAATACCATTCGAGCCTCTTTGTATTAAAGGTAAACCCACTAGTTGTTCAAGCGCGGCGATTTGTTTGCTTACTGCGCTTTGTGTAATGCATAGGGCATCCGCCGCTTTAGAGAAGCTGAGGTAATTTGCAACCGCGACAAACGTCCTCAATGCTCGGATAGAAGGGTACTCACTGCCTTTTAACATACTTCAGTCCCATGGAGATAGCCTCTTCACAGAGTAGGAGATTTACCTATTGAAGCAAAGAGAGAAAAAGCCGATGTGTGATTACCTTCCTTACTCGTTCATAAAGAATCCAGATCAAAAATTAAGAATCCTAAATATAATGGGTATGTAAATAATTGATGATAGGGGTTTGTTTATTGATTCCCCCTATCTTTTGAAAAAACTACAAATAAAATAGAATGTTTTACATCATTAGTATTTACAGAAAATTAATATTGTTTTATCAAGGTAAATAAAACGGTATAACTTTTAGTTTTGTTGTTCTAATTTCAAAATAATGTCAATTTTTTATAAAGTAGAAGATGTTTTCATTAAATTAAAATTGGCATTGCATTTGCTTTGTATAATTCGAACTTTCAATGGCACTTATATTAGGAGAACGAAATGAAAAGCAATGTTGTTACTTTGATTGGCCTTTTTTCTTTAGCAACGTTTAGTACTTTATCTCACGCAGCGGGCTCCAAAGATCATGGTGTTTATGTCGGCGCCAGCTATGGTTACTTAAAAGTTGATGGACAAGATGACTTTGATGATGACAGCGATGCTATTCAAGGTTTGGTTGGTTACCGTTTTAACCCTTACTTAGCGTTAGAGGGCGGTTACATTGATTTTGGTAGCTATGGTAATAACCTAGCAAATGCCGAAACGGACGGTTACACCGCAGCACTAAAAGTTACAGCCCCTATTGCTGATCGTGTCGATCTTTACGCAAAAGGCGGTCAAATGTGGTACTCGACGGATTACAACGTTGCGGGCTTCCAAGGCAACAAAGATGACGAAGGTGTATTCGCTGGTGCCGGTGTTGGTTTTAAAGTTACTGATAACTTCTTAGTTAACGCAGAATATATGTGGTACGACGTAGAACTGAATGCAGAGAACGTAGCGAATGGTGCAAGCACAAAAACTGATTTTAACCAAGCATCGCTAGGTGTGGAATATCGCTTCTAATATTGTTAACCATGTTAAACCCAATAAAAATGCGAAGCTAAATGGCTTCGCATTTTTATTTTTTAAGAGATTTAATTATCTGCATAAAATTACTAATGAATAAAATATTTATAAAGTTGGAAGTGTTGATTATTAGAGATCGTCTGCTTATTTTTCTATAGGCTATAAAAGAAGCCGTGCACTAATAGAAAGTAACATCGTAAAAGTAGATCGTGTACTGTTGCAACATAAGTACGGATAGCAGATACAAAAAAGGCCACCCGAAGGTGGCCTTTTCCAAACGTTTGGTGGGCTGGCGTAAGTTGAACTTATAGTTTAAGCTTTTGATTTTAAAGTTAAATCAATGGTTTGATTTTTAAAGTGGTTACTACTATGGTTCCTAAATCTGTTATGATAAGACGATCTTTGGCCATTTTAATCTGTATTGCTTAAAGTATATCGTCGAGAGTATCTGCAGGTTAAAGCTCAATGCTCAGTAGCTCGTTATCGATCAACTCCTTTAGCTTCGCCTTGATCTGGCTTTTAGACTGACTACCTGCAATTTGGCTCAGTTTGTCCCAGTCAGCTTCACTAAATGTTAGCGTTTTTTCTTCTTTGCTGGTTTTAGTATCTTTGCTTTTATTGAGCTCTCTTTCTTTTCTGCCAAATCTCTCAGTTAGTTTTGCTTCCAGTTTTGTAAATTGGTTTGGCTCTGTGGTAGCGCAAAGCACATCAAAGATACACAAAATGGTTTGCTTTTGCTTATCGGTGCTCTCTGTTACAGAGAGACCGAGCGCCGGGAACTCTTTGGTTAAGCTACGGTAATACCAGCTTATTAAATTGCTATTGCTTGTTTGAAAGACATTTTTATTCGTATTTATTTTATTAAAGACTGTAGTATGAAGTTGTTCTAAATCCTGAAGTAATTGGTATGTTTTCCTGCGCTCTTGTGAAGAGATTGATATGATTATGAACTCTAGAGTATTCACTATGTTGTTGTAAGCTGAGAGGCTTTTATTTGGGCATATTTTTGCTAAAGGCTTTAGATGGCGGGTTTGATTGCGAGAACTTCTGTAGTTTTTTAAATCTAAATCTAAATCTAAATCTAAATCTATACCGGTACCTAAATCATGTTGACCTGATTCAAAAGAAATACTAGTTACAGGATAACGAAGATTCTCAGAACCATCTCTTACTAAGGCGCGAATCATTACAAGGAAAAAGTAAAGAGCTCTTGGCTGTTGATGTAACCAGCCAATATAATCATCGAGGTCACTCCTTATACTTTTCGATAGTGAAAAGATATTATCAATAAAATTCCCTAGTGCATCTATTTCTTCTTCATTCAAATTGCCAGAATCTAAAATCTCTCTATCTATATCTAATGTTTCACTAATGTATTCTTTTAATAAGAATTCTAATTGAGGTTTGTTACGTTCATTTAAATCTTTTGTTTTTTCATTAGTTTTAGATCTTGTTTCGATGATGGTTATATATTTCTTTAGATCTTCTGTTGTCGAGTTTTTTATTAGTTCTCGGTAGCGATTGTGGACCATTTCTTACTCTCAGTGAAGTTTTTTGTTGGTATATAGTAGGAAATATATCATATTTAGGAGAGTTTTTTACGCTATCAGGTTGGTTTTTGGTTGGTTTTTGGTTGGTTTTTGGTTGGTTTTTTGGTGGGTTTTGCTGTTTTTTGTGACTTAAGTAGGGCTTAGCAGTTGTGTTGTAAAGTTGAGCTAAGAAAACTTAATCAAGAGAAATTGATATTATCTTAGTCTGATTGATTTTATTTTTAAAGTGTTTTTAAATTTTCTTGGAAACTGATAGTTATACTTTTTTATCTTTAACACAGCTCTTTCTTATGCTTCTGGTGGAAATAATTGGAAAGGCTGCTCAATTAGCTTATAGCGTTGAAAATGCTCTAAAGCCGCTGGCTTGGTTCGGTTTGGTTTCGCTCGTAAACCGTCGGTATATAGTTATATATGTTTCATTCTTAAGCAGTATTCACAACCTATAAATTATTACCAAGATACCTAACCTATGAGGTAGTAAATCGAATAGGTATAAGAATGAATACAAAGAAAAGGATACGAGAGCCGAAGGTTTATCAGGGTAGGTACTTTCACGATATAAAGCTGAATAAAAAAAGAGAATATTATGAACCTTATTTGACAAGGTCAAAAGAACTTCTTGATTATGTTACAAGTGAACATAACAGGGTTCTTTCTTTTAGTCTTATTTTACGGTTTCCTGAAGGATTTAAGCAGGATAGAGATGTATGATATATATCAAGGTTTATAAGGATATTTCAGAAGAAGGTTGATGTTACTTTAAAAGAGAGAATAAAGAGAAAGGCCAGGGTTCATCATATCAAGAAGGGAAATAAGGTTTTCAATATATGGTGTAGAGAAAGGGATAGTAGTAATAATGACCACTATCATATGTTTATTCTACTGAGTTATGAAAACTTCCGAACTCTAGGTCACTACTCTACCAGTCTTGAGCCAGAAAAAAGCTTAGCAATCTTGTTACAAGAAGCATGGTCTGACGCTTTAGGAATTTCATACTGTGGTATGAAAGGCTTAGTTCAGTTTCCCCCTAAGAATAATTACTTCAGAGTCGTACAAAATAGGCCTGACACCAAGAGTAACTACGACGACTTACTTTTCCGAATGTGTTATTTAGCCAAAAGAGAGACGAAGAATTTTGGAGAAGGGATACGCTCATTTGGATGTAGCAGGATCAAGAGGGGCTAAGGCCTTAAATTCTTATCACGTGCCAATCGCCGTAGTTTTTGAGGAGAGAGCTGCGGTGTGGTTGGAATCTGATGTCACTGAGTGGATGAAAACTAGATTAACAGAGCTCAGTGAATATTAGGTGATTTTGAGTTGATACGTAATGAGGCTAGCGAGAACTAGCCTTTGATGCGATGAAAGAGCAATGACAAAAATGCCTGATATGGAGTGCAGTAATCAGACCTGGATGGTTGAGAAAGATGATCTGCTTATCCTTTGTGACGATGCCTTACATCCCATACACGCCACTGACTCGCTTGAATGTGAGTACGAGTGTCACGTTTAAGCTGAGTCAATGTGAAGGTGTTTGAGAAGATGTCACCACTTAGACAGTAGCTACAGAACTGATGACAGTTTTCATTTAACAGGGAATAGTCTGTTTGCACACCAAGCATGGCTTCTGCAATTTGAGCGGTAAACTCGCTGCCAATTGCTCTCCCTTGAGCATTGCAGCTCACGTAAATGGAAAGGGCTGTAGTATCAGCTAGGAACTGATGAATTGTTACGGCTTCAATAAGACCTTTACCATTACGATGGATGATACGTCCATTTCCCACGTAGACACCTGAATGTTCAGCATATCCAAATGCGAGATCGCAATACACAATGCTACCTCTTACTGGGCTATTCGTTTTCCAGAATAAATTTTGGATTAAGCTTTTCGATAAGCTGCCAATTAGAAAGCTTCCTATTGCGTGATATGGATTCATGTTATTTGCTCTCAAATATAATAATGACGAAACTCAAAAGGGCTCTGAGCCTAATGTTTATAAGGGATTGGCGGTCCCGCTCCCTCACTAAATGACCAGGCTTAAAGCTCAAGAGAAACAAAGTCTTTATCGACTTCATCTTGAGTGATACCGATATAGCGAAGCGTGACGCCCTCAGATGTGTGACGAAGCATTTTCATGACACGGCCTATATCCTTTGTAGATTGGTAAAGAAAGTAGCCTCGTGTCTTTCTTATCGAATGAGTACCTAACGCAATATTTAGCTCTTGGCCTACCTGTTGAAATGCCATAGACACGGCGCGTCGCGTGATTGGCTGGGGTGGTTTGTTTTTCAACTGTTGGCATCGGTAGGATTGAAACAAGTAAATGTGGTCGGGATGTTGCTCCCTTAATCTAGCAATATGCTGCTGCGCTTTGGTATTGAGCTGAATGTTTGCCAGCTTGCCAGTTTTACTTTCACGAATAATAAGTCGGTCACCATGAATGTCTTCAAAGCGGATCGATAACAAATCAGAAATCCGCAGTGCTAGGTTTAATCCGATATGCCACACATCGGCCATTTGTGGATTACAACGAATACTCAGTAAATGTCCAACCAGACGTATGGTGTCATCGTCTTTGATTGCTTGTACCTCAGCCATAATCTGCTTCCTTTTTTGTCTGTAGAAGGATGTTTTGGGAAGCACAGAGCAGACGATATCAAGAAACCCTTGTGCAATAAGGGATTGAAGCTTCCCGTTTTAACAATATGGGAAGCAGACATCGGCTTAGCTCTATGCGGGTGGTTTTGTTGAATATTTGGTAAGGGAAGGGGAGTGTTCTGGGGTAGTAAGTGGATTGGCTTTGGTTGTTAGCCACACTTAATCTGAATTTGGTTGTAAGCGTCCATTGCTACATAAGCTAGAAAGTTGCACTCCCACATTTCATACAGCTCCGTGGTTTCTTGTAGGTGCATGCCCAGCCAGCCGCTAAAGCGCGCGAAAGCGACGTTGTTAGCAAAATCAAAAGTAAGGTCGGGAACCAGTTCTGGTATTTCGTCGCCCACATAAACGCGGTCCGTTATCTCACTAATGGCAATATGGCTGTCTTTAATATCGATAGTGATAGAGACAGGATGAAACCCTCCATCTTTCGGGTGGTAACTGGTGTCCTTAAATCGGATAGTTAGCCGTCCTCGGTAATTAACATCATGAATAGAGCGTTTGATTAAGTCTTTGAGTTGGTGTGAAGGCTTGGCTCGCTTGCATGCGAACATAGCCAGGTTAGCAGCTTGATTCATAGTGACCTCTTTGAGGGAAATGGAGATTAGCGAATGGGGGTAATGTCGATTGAGATTGCAGAGTGTGCGATGAGCGAGCGAGTGACTGCTTTAAGCCAGCTGGCGAGTAAGGTTTGTACTTCTGGCCGTTGTAAGCTGCACTGCTTAATTTCAGGGTGATAGAACCAACAACCCGCGAAGTTGAAATACAGCGATAACTCTTTTTGTGGCGAGCCTGTGACGACAACATCAAAGGTGGCGATAAAGCGAAGCTGCCAGGGCGAATCACTGGATGTGCGTTCTAGTTGAATTTCAATGGGCTGAAATCGTTGGTCTGTTTCTTGAGAGCGAATGTTTAACGCCAAACGCTCAACTGTATTAGGAATGGTGCTGTCCAATAGCAGGGCATCAAGAAAGCAATGCATTGGAGTAACGAGCTCATCATTAAGCCCGAAAACAATAAACTCACTCATATCAATCCCTTTTCAGCAAATGAGACACAGTCTTCACCAACGACGATGTGGTCTAAGACACGGATATCCACGAGCTTTAGAGCGTCGATAAGTCGCTGAGTAATGCGTTTGTCGGCTTGGCTAGGCTCAGCAATACCGGAAGGGTGGTTGTGGGCAAAAATCACCGCGGCAGCGTTGTGGTTTAGTGCCGTTTTTAATACTTCACGGGGATAAATCGAAGCGGCGTCAATCGTGCCAAAGAACAACTCTTCGAAGCTGATCAATTGATGTTGGTTATCAAGAAACATCACGGCAAACACTTCGCGGTCATGTGCTCCTAATTTGAGTTTTAAATACTCTTTGACATTGGTTGGGTTAGTGAACGTGCCTTCACGTTTGTATTTCACAGCCAGCGCCTCGGCTGCACGCTCTAGCAGTTCATTGAGTTCTGAAATCTCAAAGGGGTAGTCATGGTCAGTATTTGGGGTACGCATAAGGGCTCCTTAGACTATCTGTTTGGTTATGCGTACTGATGAAATATGTCTGAAAGGGTTTTAAATCAGGCTTGCTAGGGCTGGTGGGGAGAACGCAAGCGTGCCTAGAGACAGGTAAAAAATAACTTACTTGCCGTTGTTATGTAGAAATAGCTGTAAAGCAAGTTATTAACAACCAAGCCGAATCAAAGAATGTGTCGGCTTTTTAGTCTCTGGAGAGTATGACAATGAGTATGGAAATTTATGTAGAAGCGGCCATGGTGAGAAAACAAAGAGGTCGTCTTGTTGGTGGTATTGCGTACATAGCACTCGATGCTGATGGATGTATTGATGATGAAGATTGGGAGCCTGTTGGCTATGTCACAGACCAAGCTTATCTAGACCTATCGGCGCTTGCTTTTGGATTAAAGCGTGCGAGAGATGGCGATATTATTTATTCAAGCAGCAATTATTGCGTCAAGGGTTTTAATGAGTGGTTAGATGGCTGGAAGCGACGAGATTGGCGTAAAGCAAATAAAGAATCGATAGCTAATGCAGAGCTCTGGCGGCTGGTGGATGAAAGAAGCGCGGAGAAGCGTGTTGAGGTGAGAAAAGTCGCTGCCTGTTCAGCAGGAAAAGATGCAGCTTATAGATACGCTCTCCTGGCGACGAAACGTCAGTTGTAAGGACAATGAATCACTTGCTGGTACTGCCAGCAAGTGATTCATATTTGCCGTTATCGAATTTTATAGCTTTGCAAACAAACCACAGGGACAAAACGGTATTTTTTTATGTGCAAGTCAATCCCATGGGAACCAATGACATAGGAGGACGTCCCATGAGATTTCTAAAACTACAAGAAGTAATGGAAAAGACAGCACTAAGCCGTTCAGCAATTTACCGGAAAATGAATGAAGATCAATTTCCTCAGTCCATCAGCCTAGGGGATAGGGCAGTAGCTTGGGTTGAAAGTGAAGTAGATGAGTGGATGGAGGAGTGTTTAGCTTTAAGGTGATTCAGTGCCGCTTTGTTTTCAGAGGGAGCCGTCACACTCTATCATTCTTCTGGCATTCTTTATCGCCTTATGCAATCAGGCTGTATATCATCGTAAATTAATGATGTTTGATGGTATTGTAGGTTTTGGCTAGTGGAGAATAGAAAAGAAAGCTTAGTTAATATTTTGAGGTCCTGGCACTTAGTGGAGTTTTTTCAAGCCTACTCGGTACCAGACAAAGACGACAGTAAAATTGCTCCAGTAAACGTGGCTGGTCACGAGTTGCAGTCGCACGGTAATTACCTACTTCCGTGGTTAAATCCCGCGGCTCGTGACAAGCTCGGCCTTACTCCAGGAAAAAAGTGTGTTTATACCCTATATCTAGGTTTGTTCGATAAATCGGCGATAGATAAAAAAGTTGCAGAGTATTTTTCTACCAACCGCCAGGAGGATTGCTTCTCTGAAGAGATAGAGCAAAGAAGAGACAATGAAGGGGCGTCTTGCTTTGCCAAATTGATGTTGGATGAGTTTGGTACTCCCCGGCTCGATACCTTTTCGGTAAGCACACTACCTTGGGCTTTAGCCGAGTTACTCGGGGGAAGGGCAGGGACGATATCTCAGGAACGATTTGATAGTCGCTGCGAGGACCTTAACGAGTTTGTGGAGCGGTGGGAAACAACCTTGCCTAGCCATCCTCGCTCAGAGGGAAGACATACTCTTTGTGTGAAAAGCCTAATGAACTTGATTGAAGGGCTTTATCAATGGGCTGGTATTTCCAATCAGGAGTTATTGCTTTCAGATAATTCAAAGGTTTACCCGCTTCAGATGGCTTTTTATGAGTACGAGGCGAAGTCAGACAACCTTTTGGAGAATAAAAACAAGTCAGAAAAAGCTGAAGACGATAATGAAGATGACCCTAGCGATGACGAATCTCAGTTACCCATCCTGAACAGCTTTTACATTCGAGATATAGAACGTGCCATTAATGCGGTTTCTACTGGCAGGAGCAGCAAGCCCCTTCAAACGTATCTGGGGCAATCCGATCATAAGCATGTCGACCTGTATACAAACGATTCGATTCCGTTGATTCATAATCACCTGAGCCCCAAAGAAACACCAGAAGGAAGGTGGCTGACGGAGCCTGCTCATAACATGTCCTTAATGCAGCAGTTTGCTATCAATACCGTCTTCAAGGAGCTAAAAACAGGTGGAGTAATCTCAGTAAATGGTCCTCCTGGCACAGGTAAAACCACCTTATTACGTGACATAATTGCGCAAAATATTGTTGAGAGAGCGAAAGTATTAGCTTCTTTTTCGAAAGCTGCCGATGGATTAAGTCCAGAAGGGTTTCTTATTGAAGAGCTTACTGATTTTGAAATGGTTGTGGCGTCATCAAACAATGCAGCCGTTGAAAATATCTCAAAAGAACTTCCTCAAGCAAAGTCGATAGCTGACAGATACGCTAATACCAGTTTTTTTCGCTCTGTTGCCAATCAAGTTAGTGCTGATGAGAAGAAAGGTCGTTTACAACCCTTGAACGACAAAGTACAGAGCTGGGGAAATATATCTGCTGCCATGGGGGCTTATAAAAAGAGGCAAAGGTTTCTCGATCGCTTTTTCTTTAAATATCACTATGAAAAAGGCAAGGAGCCAGAGTTTAGAGAACCTTCTTTAGACTTCTTGAACTTTTGGCAATATCGCTCAACTTATACCGGGCCCTCTTTTCACACGGCCAAAGCAACTTTTAACGAGAAGTTATCTCGTTTCCATGAACTGAATGACAAGTTAGCCTATTTTGATAGCCTGAAAAACACTTTCGATGCACATCAATTTGATGCTGATTTACATCGAATGAACCTAGCTCTCAATGAGCTAGAAAACTACGTTCATTCGCTTTCTATGGTGTTAGATGCCCTTAATTCGACAAGAAACGCTGAAGTAAAAAGGGAAGAAGAAATTGCAGTTTCCATAGAGTTACTGAAGGTGAACACGCCTAGTTGGTTTAGTCGGTTCTTTAACACTAAGAAAAATAAACAATATAGGGCCTCACTATCCCAAAAGCTTGGCGAATTCGAAAGTGTCAAAAAAGCTATCCGGTCGGTTGTTGGTGATGTTGAAGCCAAAGAAATCGAGATAAAAGGATATACAAAGAAAATTTCACAGCAGCAGGTTGATATTCAAGCTAAAGAGCTTGAAAAGAAGAAGCTTCTAGATGAGTTAGATGCCTATAGAACGGAGTTTAAAGGGTATCATTTACCTGAAATTACTGATGATATCGAGGATCATGACAGGCAGAGGCATGCTTGCTGGCAGCACGCAACCATCAATGAATTACGGTCTGACATTTACGCGGCAGCGTTAGAGCTTCACGAGGCTTGGTTGATAGAGGCCAGTAAGCAGAGTGCCTTTCTATCAAAGATAAGAAAAATCAATGATGTTGTGTTAGGGAAGAGTAGCGAAAATGCACTGGCGATTTGGCAGATACTGTTTATGTTTGTCCCCGTGGTTTCGACGACTTTTGCTTCATTGGGAAATATGTTTTCTAAGCTGCCCCCAGAATCTCTAGGTTGGCTCATGATTGATGAGGCCGGGCAAGCAATACCCCAAGCAGCGGTTGGTGGGTTGCTTCGTGCTAAGCGGGCTGTGGTTGTTGGAGATCCTCTGCAAATCGAACCTGTGTTTACTTCCCCACCAGAGCTTATTGACTACCTAATGCAATCTAAATTGCAAGAGGAATCCGAGAAGTGGGACCCTTGTAAGTGGTCAGTTCAGACGTTAGCCGATCGCGTTAATCCATATGGCTGTATGATAGATATGGATGGTGAAAACCAATGGATAGGTATACCGTTATGGGTACATCGCCGATGTATAGAACCAATGTTTAGCATTTCGAATGAAATAGCTTATAACAATCGAATGATACATGGCTCTGACAACAATAAAGATGTTGAGCCAAGAACTCATAAGGCCTTAGGACACAATCGATGGAATGATTCACAAGGAGACTGTGTACTCAAACAGTACAAACTTGAGTTGGGTGAAGATGTTAAAGCTCTTTTACTCGAATTAGCAGCGCACAATGGGGACTTAAGCAGCATCTACCTGATAACACCGTTTAAAGCGGTAAAAAAAGAGTTGAAAGAAGATCTAAGGCGTAGCAAGTCTGAGCTGTTGAGTAACTCGAATTGGAAAGGGAAGGACTTTAATAACTTTTTGAAACACAACGTGGGGACTGTTCATACCTTCCAAGGCAAGGAGAACGATACCGTCATTTTAGTACTTGGTTGTGACACAAGAAACAGTGGCGGGGCGTCTTGGGCTTCTTCAAAACCAAATTTGTTGAACGTAGCGGTTACCCGAGCCAAAAAACACTTGTATGTCATCGGCGATATTCAGGTTTGGTCCGACAAGCGCTATTTTGATAAAACATACAGTAAGTTGAATCATTTTAGTATGAAAGACTATTCGCAGAGCGATAGTACAACGAAACACAAAGACCCATTGCCTGTTTAGGTTAGTAATAGTTCTACACTTACGAGTTGCTGAATTATCAATATAGTTTGGAAGCTATCACTGCATTGATAACTATGAAACAAATCTCCACCAGCTTTCACTGGTGGGGATTTGTCTTTTTTCTATGCACTCAGTCTTGTATTGAGTTATCTCACATTGCCGATTCCCCAATTTTCCCATATTCTCTCACCATCAATTCTGATGAATAAAACCAACATGAGATAACACTCTGAATGGTAGACCAAATTTTAACTTTGAAAGAGGTGGCCGCTTACCTAAAGTTGGCCGAAAAAACAGCATATAGATTAGCAAGCGAAGGAAAGCTTCCTGGTTTCAAAGTCGGCGGTTCTTGGCGCTTCAAACGTGAAGACCTTGAGGCGTGGATAGAAGAGAATAAGAGCAAGTAATGACATTAATAAATCTCAAAGACTTAGAAGCGCACCTTTGGCATGCGGCCCACATCATAACGGGACCAATCGACGCTTCAGACTACAAAACCTACATCTTCCCAATCCTATTCTTTAAGCGTATCTGTGATGTTTACGATGAAGAGTTCGAAGAGGCGATGGATCAGGTGGGTGATGAAGAGCTTGCGAAAGGCGATATGTTTCACCGCATTCAAATTCCAGCTAACTGTCATTGGAAAGATGTGTTTGCAGAAACCAAAGACATCGGCCAAGCTCTAAAAGATTCATTCCGTGGCATTGAGCTAGAAAACCCACAGCTGCATGGCATTTTTGGTGATGCGAGCTGGACCAACAAAGAACGTCTATCAGACGAACTGTTATCGACACTACTCAACCATTTCAACAAGGTTAACCTTGGCGTATCGAGTGTGCGTAATGATGATATGGGTCGTGCTTACGAATACCTCATCAAGCGCTTTGCTGATAAAGCAAACAAGAAAGCAGGTGAGTTCTATACGCCACGTACCATTGTTCGTCTTATGGTTAATATTCTAGACCCACAAGCTAATGAAAGTGTTTATGACCCGGCTTGTGGTACAGGCGGTATGCTGCTTGAAACCATCCACCATGTTAAAGAAAGTGGCGGCGACCCACGTCTTCTTAAAATCAAAGGCCAAGAGAAGAACCTGACTACCGAAGCCATTGCTCGGATGAACTTGTTCCTACACGGACAAGAAGATTTTGAGATTGTTCGTGGTGATACGCTTCGTGATCCTAAATTCCTTAAAAATGATCAGTTAGAAACTTTTGATTGTGTAATCGCTAACCCACCGTTCAGCTTAAAAGAGTGGGGTTATGACTATTGGATAAGTGATCCGTACGGTCGTGCAAGCTTTGGTTTAGCGCCAAAAACCAACGGTGATTTCGCCTGGGTACAGCACATGTTTGCTTCATTGAATGATGAAGGGCGCATGGCGGTAGTGCTTCCACATGGTGTGCTTTTCCGTGGTGGTGCAGAAGGTAAAATCAGAACCAAGCTATTAAAAGAGAACCGTATCGTGGCGGTAATCGGCGTGGCTTCAAACTTGTTCTACGGTACAGGCATCCCTGCTTGTATTCTCGTATTGCGTAAAGCAAGACCAGAAGAGCATAAAGACCATGTTCTGATTGTGAATGCGGAAGAAATCTTCACTAAAGGCCGAGCGCAAAACACCTTATCAGAGCCTCAAGCTGATGAGATCTATGACATCTATCAGAAAATGCGCACCAAAGGGCCAAAAGCAGACGACATTGAGGGTGTTGCACGTTGGGTGCCACATAGCGAGATAGAAGAGAACGATTTCAACTTGAACATCGCTCGTTATGTACAAAAGCCGCTAGAAGAAGAAACCATTACCGTAGAAGAAGCGTTGAAAGATTTCCAGCAAAAATTAGCAGCCTTAGAGGCCGCTGAACAAGAGTTAGAAGCCTTGTTAATCAAAGAGGGCTTTGAGCTATGAATAAAAACAAATTAGAAGACCTACTGTGGGGCGCTGCAGAATTCCTGCGTGGCCAAATTGATGCGTCTGATTACAAGCAGTACGTATTCCCACTGCTGTTCTTTAAGCGTCTATCGGATGTATATCTAGAAGAGTATAACGAAGCGCTCGAGCTGCACGAAGGTGATGCTGAATATGCCGCGATGTCGATGTATCACCGTTTCGATATTCCTGAAGAAGCTAGCTGGGAGAAAGTTCGCAATACCAATAAAGACATTGGTGAAGCGATTCAAAATGCACTGCGTTTGATTGAAGCAAAGAACGAGCGTTTGCACGGTGTATTTGGTGATGCGCAGTGGACCAACAAAGAGCGTTTGCCAGATCACTTGTTGTCAGATCTTATTCAGCACTTTAGTAAAATCCCACTAGGCATTAAGTCTGTTGCTCAAGATGACTTGGGTGAGGCTTACGAGTACTTGATCAAAAAATTTGCGGATGACTCAGGCCATACGGCTGCGGAGTTCTATACCAATCGTACTGTAGTGCATTTGATGACCCGTATCATGAAGCTTAAGCCTGGTGAGAGTGCGTATGATCCAACTTGTGGTACAGGTGGAATGCTGCTTAATGCGGTGATGGATCTGCGTTCTCAAGGCGAAGAGTGGCGCGGTGTTCACTTGTATGGCCAAGAAGTAAACCTGTTAACGTCCGCAATTGCTCGTATGAACATGTTCCTGCACGACATTGAAGAGTTTGATGTTATGCGTGGTGATACCCTAGGCGACCCTAAGTTTATCGAGAACGACCAGCTTAAGCAGTTTGATGTTATTTTCGCTAACCCGCCGTACTCCATCAAAAAATGGAACCGTGAAAAGTTTGCAGCTGACCCGTATGGACGCAATATGTACGGTGTACCACCGCAAGGTTGTGCTGATTACGGTTTCTATACCCATATCATCAAGAGTTTGAAACCAAAGACTGGCCGTGCGGCTATGCTTTGGCCCCACGGTGTTCTGTTCCGTGACTCAGAACAAGCGATCCGTAAACAGGTTATAGAATCAGACATCATTGAAGCAGTAATAGGGCTTGGTCCAAATCTGTTCTACAACTCACCGATGGAATCGTGCGTAGTGGTGCTTAACTGTAATAAGCCTGTCGAGCGCAAAAATAAGATTCTGTTTATCAATGGTGTAGAGCGTGTAACCCGCGAGCGCGCCCATAGCCGCTTATCTGATGATGATTTAGATGTGCTATGTGAGGCTTACTTTACACCAGAAAAGCAAAGCGACATCACGGCTTTGGTGGATATCGAAACCATCAAAGAGAACCTCTACAACCTGTCGATCCCTCTATATGTGCAGGCACAAAACAATGGTGAAGTGGATGATATCGAACATGCTCTCGAAGAATGGAAAGTCAGCCGCGTGCAATTGAAAAAGCAAACCAATAAGTTGTTCCAAAGCCTTGCTGCACTTGGATATACAGTTGAAACCAAGGTGGAGCAATAAATGACTGAGCAACAATTACCAGAAGGTTGGCAAATGGTTAAGTTTGGTGATATCGCCAAACATATTTCCAAGCGAGTTGCCCCAACTGAAACTGACTTAGAAGTGTATGTCGGCTTAGAGCACCTAGATCCTGATAGCTTAAAGATAAAGCGTCATGGCGTGCCTAGTGATGTTGCGGGACAAAAGCTATTGGTTAAAAAAGGACAAATTATTTTCGGAAAACGTCGTGCGTATCAGCGTAAAATAGCAGTCGCTGATTGGGATTGTATTTGTTCTGCTCACGCAATGGTGCTAGAGGCTAATCCTCAAAGTGTCATTCCTGATTTTTTGCCATTTTTCATGCAGTCTGATGTATTCATGAATCGAGCTGTGGCAATTTCCGAGGGATCGCTTTCACCGACCATAAAGTGGAAAACATTAGAAAATCAGATGTTTCTGTTCCCGGACATAAAGCATCAAGAGAAAATACTAAAGGCACTCCAAGCATTTGAGGTTGTTCTGACTAAATGCCAGCAGCTAATTAGTAGCTCGAACACTCTTCGATCGTCAACAAGAGCAGAAACACTTTACAAAGGTGGAAAAGGTCGAAAATTGGTTTCGACACACTGGGGAAGTATTCCTGAGGGCTGGAGTATTAAACCTTTCTCCTATTTATCCGAAATAAACCCCACATATAAATTTAAGAATCAGCAATCGGTGACTTTTTGTGATATGGCTGCATTAGCCACAGACTCAATGAAAATAGAAGGAAGTTTGATCGTTAAGGAGTCAGGCGGAAGTGGTGCGCGATTTAAAAATGGTGATGTATTGTTTGCACGAATTACCCCCTGTGCAGAGAATGGGAAAATGGCCATTGTTGACTTTTTGGAAGACAAAGCTGTGGGGCAAGGATCAACAGAATTTATAGTGTTGTCTCCTAAGAATATTTCATCCGAATATCTATACCATCTTTGCCGAACCAATCGCGTCCGACAGTTTGCTATTAATAACATGGAAGGAACCACTGGGAGGCAAAGGATTCCAGCGCAGGTGTTCGAAAACATAATGTTACCTATGCCTCCGAAAAGCGAGGTTGGGAAGCTAGAAGAAACGTTGTCAAATGTAGAGGATCTGCATTCAGTCGCGCTTACAAAATTGGCAAAAATAAATTTGGCAAAGAAGTCCTACATGCAAAAAATATTTGGGATTATGTAAATGTTTAACGAACAAACCGTCACAGAAAATGGAATCATTGAGCGCTTAAAAGGCTTAAGCGGAGTTAAGTGGAATTACTGCCATGGTGAGAGCTTGCCTAAGCAAACACACGATATCTTCGTTGATACCTGGCTTAAAGAGGCGCTTTGTTCGTTAAACCCTGATATTGGTAACAATCCCGATTATGCTGATGAGGTGATCTACAAGCTTCGCGGCTTGATGTTGGAAGCCAAGCACACAGGATTGGTGAAAGCCAACGAAAATTTTCATGAATGGTTGATGGCAGAAAAAAGCCTACCGTTTGGTGAGAACGGCGACCATATCACCATCAAGCTGATTGACTTTGATACCCCTAAAAATAATCATTTTGTTGTAGCCCAGCAGGTTCACTTCATTGCCGCGACAGAGGTGTTTTTCGATATCGTTCTGTATGTGAATGGTATCCCACTGGTGGTCGGGGAAGTAAAATCTGCCACTCGTCCAAGTGTCACCTGGCAAGATGGCGCAGCCGATTTTATGGGCGGCCAAAAGCACTATTGGAAAAATGTTGAACCTTTCTTTGTACCAAACCTTCTGTGCTTTGCTTCTGAAGGTCGCACCTTTGCGTATGGTGCGATTAATGCCCGAGCCAAAGATTGGGGACCTTGGCATAAAACCGACCAGCGAGATGAGATTCCAGCTAGCTTAGCTACGGTACTTGATAGCTGTGAAGGCTTATTGAACCCAGAAACCTTGCTGCAAATGCTAGAGTCATTCGCGTTGTTCTCAACCGTGAAGACAGGTAAAGACACGCCACCTAAACGCATTAAAATTCTGCCTCGTTATCCGCAATTTGAAGCCGCAAAGCAAATAGTTGAGCGTGTAAAAAAAGGTTATCCGAAAAAAGGGCTTATCTGGCACTTCCAAGGTTCAGGTAAGTCCTTGCTTATGCTCTATGCGGCTCGCATGCTTCGTGCTGATAACAAATTGAAAAATCCAACCGTCTTGATTGTGGTAGACCGTCGAGATCTCGATAGCCAAATCAATGAAACCTTTGGTGGAGCGGATGTTAAAAACCTCATCAAAGTACAAAGCTGTAAAAAGCTTGGTGAGCATATAGAACAAGATAGTCGCGGCATTTTGATCACCACCGTCTTCAAGTTTAAAGACGTCGAAATCGATGAGAGCAATGAAAACGGTCTAAACAGTCGTGATAACATTATTGTGCTGGTGGATGAAGCGCACCGCACTCAAGAGGGTTCTCTTGGCGACAAAATGCGCTGGGCGCTGCCTCATGCTCATTTCTATGGCTTAACAGGTACGCCGATTTCTGGTATCGACCGCAATACTTTCAAACTCTTTGGTGCTGAAGAGGATGAAGGGCGTTATATGAACCGCTACAGCTATAAGCAGTCCATACGAGATAAAGCGACCAATGCAGTGAAGTTTGAGCCTCGTTTGGCTGAGCTTCGTGTGGATCGTGCCGCAATTGATGAAGCTTTTGAACAAATGGTCAAAGATAACGACCTAGACGATGATGAGAAAATGGCATTATCTAAGCGTGCTGGCCGCTTAGCGATTATGTTGAAGGCGCCAAAACGCATGGCGGCGGTAAGTGAAGATATTGCCAATCACTTTGTAAGCCATGTAAAGCCAAAGCAGATGAAAGGCATGGTAGTGGTCTATGACCGAGATGCCTGTGTGCAGATGTATTACTTACTCGGTAAGAAGCTTGGCTTTGATGCGGTTGAAGTGGTCATGAACGTCGACCAGGCACCGGTCAAAGATGAAGATGCAAGTAAGAAAGGCAAGGTTAACAAGGATTGGCGTAAATGGAAGCAAGAGCTTGAGCTTCCTATCATCGAGTCGGACTTTGAACGTTGGCAAGAAATTGATGGCAACGACCAAAAGCAGAAGAGTTTGATTGAGGATTACAAAGATCCAAAACAACCACTTCAATTGCTGATTGTGACCGCAAAACTATTAACAGGATTTGATGCACCTATCTGTTACTGCATGTACCTAGATAAGCCATTACGTGACCATACATTGTTGCAGGCAATGTGCCGTACTAACCGTTTGTACGAGACAGACAACGTCAGTAAGCAAATGGGCCTCATCATTGATTACCTTGGCGTATTTGAAAACCTGCGTACCGCACTTGCTTACGATCCTGAAGAGATCGACGGCGTGGTGGAAGGCATTGAGGCCTTTAAAGAGCTACTGCCAGCTCAGTTAGATAAGTGCTTAAGCTTCTTCCCTAACGTCGACAGAACCATCGATGGTTTTGAAGGTATTATGGCAGCGCAAGCTTGCCTACCGACTAACGAAAAGCGTGATGAATTTGCGGCGTCTTTTGGTGTGCTGTCTAAGCTGTGGTCTGCGATTAATCCAGACACTTTTCTTACTCCTTATCGAGCTGATTATAAGTGGTTGGTTCAAATCTATGAATCAGTCCGCCCGGTAGGGCAGACAGGCTCTCTCGTGTGGGCTGCGCTAGGCCCAGAAACCATCAAGATGATTCACGAACATACTGACATCAATCGTATTCGTGATGACATTGATGAGTTGGTTATGGATGAACACGCTATCTTCACCTTGACTGAGAAAGAACAAGAGAAGCGCGCAAGCCAATTAGAAATTGATCTAATGGGCCGTCTGCGCGGCAGCGGTAATCCGAAGTTTATCGCTCTCGGTGAGCGCTTAGAAAAATTACGTCAAGATTATGAAGCAGGCGTAATCAAAGCAATCGACTGGTTAAAAGGGCTGCTTGATACGGCCAAAGATACTGTGCAAGCCGAGCGTGAAGCGGGTGACTCACCAGTAACCCAAGAAGATAACAAACAAGCACTAACAAAACTGTTCTTAGAAACTCGCCCTGAAAGCACGCCTAAGCTAATCGGCGATGTTGTAGAGCAGATAGATAAGATTGTAAAAGCCAAACGCTTTAAAGGCTGGCAGAGCTCTAATAGTGGTCCAAGAGAGATTCAAAAGGCACTGCTACTGACACTTGCCCAATTTGGTTTAGGAAAAGACAAAGAGCTGTTCGCTAAGGCGTATGGTTATATTGAAGAGCATTATTGATGAATTATCATATCTTATTTGGACAAGAGGCTGTTCCACATAGTGGTGTTAGCTCGGTTTATCTAACACCGATCAAAAATGAAATGTCTTCTTTTAGTACATTGTTTAATGTAAGTCTTCACGATGACAAAGGGTTGTATAGAGAGCTTGGCCTTGTAAAAATCGGTGTTGTCAATCAAATCTCCGAAGAGAAGCTCTCAGAGAGTCTCCCTCCCATTTTTGAACGATTAGGCAACGATTATTTTTCATTAGGCATAGACGTTGACTATTACTCTAAGCTAGCGCAATTGCCTAGTTCGCTTCGTTTTAGCTTATTGAGAAGCCTCAATGATATTGTGTATTCATCAGATCATTTAGCAATTGCGCAGAAAGAAACTGTTTTTAGAACTGACTTTTTGGCGAGTGTAAGTTTGTCTAGCATTAAAGGGCAGTTTTCACGAGTTCTTAAGGGTGGGGTGCTTCTCACTGATTACAGTTTCAGTTTTAACCGCTCAACTGATGGGCTTTTCTCCGCAATTAATCTGGGTTTTGAGGTTAACGCCAGTTCCGTGCCTAGTACCAATATACATGCTGTCATTGGAAGAAATGGTGTCGGAAAAACGACATTGTTGAATGGAATGGTTCAAGGTGGGCTAGGAATCAATAATAAACTAGGCTTTTTCATTGATCCAAACACTGGAGAAGCTTTCGAGAAAGATTATTTCTCTTGCATAGTGTCAGTATCGTTTAGCGCGTTTGATACATTTACTCCTCCAGAAGAACAGCAAGACCCAAGTAAAGGAATTCGGTATTACTATGTTGGCTTAAAAAGTCAGAAACAAGGTGAGAACAGGCTTAAAACCCGGACTGAGATGGACGTTGATTTCAATCGGTCATTTGCTTTATGTCTGGGGGAGAAAGAAAAAAAGGTTCGGCTTTTCAAAGCAATAAAAACTCTGGAGTCAGATGAGAATTTTGCTGAAATGAATATCCGTCGATTTGAGTTAGAACCTACTTCGATAGCCAAAAGGGGTATTTGGGAAGCAATGACATCAATGAGTTCTGGTCATGCTGTAGTTTTGCAAACACTGACGCGTTTAGTTGCATCTGTCGAAGAAAAGACGTTAGTTCTAATAGACGAGCCTGAAAGCCACTTACATCCGCCGCTGCTATCTGCATTTATTCGAGCTTTGAGCGAACTACTTCATGATAGAAACGGAGTAGCGATCATCGCAACTCACTCTCCTGTAGTATTGCAAGAAGTACCGAAATCGTGTGTGTGGAAGGTGTTGAAATCTGGAGATGTTACAAAAGTGCTTCGCCCTGAGATCGAAACTTTTGGAGAAAATGTAGGAATTTTGACAAGAGAAGTTTTTGGCTTAGAGGTAACGAAATCTGGTTTCCACAAGCTTTTATCCAAATCTGTTGATGACGGTTTTACTTATGAAGAGATTCTAAATCAGTACAATAATCAGCTTGGTTTTGAGGCAAGAGCTATCTTGAAGGCGCTTCTCCTACATAAAGAGAAGGCCGATATTAAATGATTAAACTCTCACCACCGGAACACACCATAAATGATGCTATTCAACTATGTACTGACGGGATGTCAAAGAAGGATCTGAAAGACAGAATTTATCAGGGGAGTGACGAAATACGAGAATCTGCGGCAGACTACTGCGTTAAAGCTGAGGGTGGGGAACTTTTTACCATTGATCCTATTGAAGGCGATGAAGAGTCAGTTGTTAATTCTGGTGTTTCCAAGAGGGAATTTGTAAATCTATATGAGTATTATTTTAGAAATACCAAAAAGCCTGGAAGGGAGATCTATGACGCTCTAATGCTCTCTGCCGATGAGAGTTGTCCTTTTTGTGGCGGAATCGGACGGCCTAAGAATCTAGACCATTATCTACCTAAAGCTCATTTTCCTCAGTTTTCTATTTTACCATTCAATCTTCTCCCTTCTTGCCGGGACTGTAATATGGACGGTAAGGGAGAGTACTATGCGACTGCTTATCATGAACAGATAATCCACCCTTATTTAGACAAAGAGTGTTTTTTTCAGGAGCAGTGGGTTTTCGCACAAGTATTGCCAGGGTCGCCGTGTGCGCTGGATTTTTATGTATCTCCCCCTGAAGAATGGGAAGAGAATGATAAGCTTAGAGCTGAACAGCACTTTATAGACTTTGATTTATCCAAACGGTACAGTATTCAAGCTGCCAATCTTGTTACTTTTATAGTGACAATACGAAGTACAATTATGAACGATAGTACAGCAGAGGAATTTAAAGCATTTCTCTCATCTTATATAGACTCACCTCTATTCATTAATCATTGGCAAGTTGTTTCATGTCAAGCTCTTGCGAATAGTGATTGGTTCTGTACAGAAGGGCACCTATAGTTTGAGTTAGTAAGAAATTCATACATTTAGCTAATTACTTTCAACTGCTTTGTTCCTGTCACAGAAAGGCTGCCTTTGGCGGCCTCTTCTATATGCCCGCTCCACCAGCTCATCATAGGGCGGCGGCGTTCAAGGTAGTCAGTTCGGTTATAGGCGCTACGCACTTGGTTATCATCAACGTGTGCCAGTGACGCTTCGATCAAGTCACGGTCAAAACCTTGTTCATTGAGTGTAGTACTTGCGAGAGACCGCAGACCGTGGCTAACTAATCTTCCCGCAAACCCCATACGTTTCAGAGCCATATTTGCCGTTTGGCTGTTACATGGTTTCTTCGGATCGCGATCTGAAGGAAATATGTATTCACGGTGGCCGCTTATCGGCTTCATTACTTCTAATAGCGCCAGCATCTGCTCAGTGAGCGGGATGCGGTGCTCTCTTCTTTTTTTCATTCTCTCTGCTGGAATTGTCCATATTTTTTCTTCCCACTCAATCTCATCCCATCTAGCGCCTGCGGCTTCCGAAGGACGAGTCATAGTGTGTAGTTGCCACTCGATTAAACAACGAGTAGTACGCTTTATACTGGCATTGGCAATCGCTCCCATAAGCTCTGGTAGTTGTGCGGGTGCCAGTGCTGCCATATGTTCTTTTTTTGGTTTTTTGAATACTTTGTGAATATCTTTAAGTGGGCTGGCCGGAATAAAGCCACAGTTAGCAGCATACCCCATGACCTCATTAAGGCGCTGAATTAGTCGCTTAACGGTCTCAAGGCTGCCTTTGGCCTCTATGGGTCTGAGGAGATCTACAACTTGTGGAGCTGTAATTTGTTTAACTGGTGTATCGGATAGATAAGGAAAAATATGTAGTTCAAGAGAGCGCCAGATATCAACAGCATAGTCAGAAGTAACATTGTGTTTCTTGATTTCAAACCACTCTTTAGACACATTCAAAAATGTATGCTCATGAACTTCTATGTGTTCCTGTAGTTTTTTCTTTTTGTGTTCTTGAGGATCTATGTCTTGTGCGATCAGCTCTCTTGCTTCTTGAGCACTTTTTCGCGCTTGTACAAGAGAAACATCAGGGTAGCGTCCTAAGTTGAGATTGGCGCGCTTTCTGTTTGTTGGGCGGTAGTAATTAAGTTGCCATTGTTTAGAGCCACTTGGTAGAACTCTTAATTTCAGGCCTTGTCCGTCAACGAGACTGTATTCTTTCTCTTTGGGCTTGGCGTTTTTTACTTCTGTCGCACTGAGCGGTTTGGTTTGTCTAGGCATGTTAGGAACCAAAAGTAAGGAACACAATACTAAGGTTCCTACAATGGTTACTAAAAGTCAAAGATGTAGTGAAACACCTTGAGATACTATGGGATGCTAAGTTATTGATTTTACATTGATGTAGATACAAAAAAAGACGTCCTGAGACGTCTTTAGATGTTGAATTGGTGGAGCTGGCGGGAGTTGAACCCGCGTCCGAAAACCGTTCATCATTGGTACTACATGCTTAGTCGATCTTTAATTTCGCCACCCACCTGCGAACCGACACGCTAATGAATGACTAGCCTGAATTAAAATTCGCCGTTCATCTCTCAGGCGGGAGAATCCGGGCTAGCGCGTTTGGGTTTGATCCCTCGTTATTCCCCGTCTTACGTGCGGAAGCTAGGGCGAGAGAGCTCTGAGCAGGTTATTAAGCTGCTAGTGCGTAGTTTTCGTCGTTTGCGACTATTTTTTTGCGGTTTGTTAACGAGGCCTACCGCACCTCGGCATGCACCTCAGACTTCTGAATTCCCGTCGAATCCTAAATCAGCCCCAGGTAATATTCGCATAGTAACAGAAAAGCACTGGCTGTCCAGTACTATGCGTTTAAGTGGTCAAGATTAACGCAGTGTACTCTTCATTACGCGTGCTTTTTCTCTTGCCCAGTCTTTTTCTTTTAAATCCGTACGTTTATCGTGCAGCTTTTTACCTTTTGCTACGCCAATTTTTAGTTTCACCCAAGAGCGAGACCAGTACAGAGAGAGCGCCGTTAATGTCATACCTTCACGGTTCACACGTCCGAATAGGTTGTCTAGTTCACGACGACTCATTAGTAGTTTACGCACACGTGTGGGGTTCGCCACAACGTGTGTCGATGCCTGATTTAAAGGAGTGATTGTCATGCCACTCACAAAGGCTTCACCGTCACGCATAAATACGTAACTTTCTGAAATATTGGCTTTACCTTGGCGAAGGGCTTTCACTTCCCAACCTTGGAGCTCCAAGCCAGCTTCGATTTCATCATCGATGAAATACTCGTGGCGAGCTTTTTTATTCAGCGCGATAGTATTGCTACCCGCTTTTTGTTTCGTTTTTTTCTTTGCCATAATAGCGACATTATACGGGTTGGATATCGGATAGGAAATCCTTTTATTTGCGCAATCGTGGAATAAAAGTAAAATTGGCAGGAGCTTTAAATCTGTACATGTATCGATAGGAGTATGTATGAAGCAAGTCAGCCGTTCTGCGCTTGTGTCTTTTAGTGCTGAACAGATGTTCAATCTGGTTAACGATGTTGCTAAATACCCTGAGTTTCTGCCTGGTTGCTCGGGCTCTAGAATCATTGAGTCTTCGGGTAATGGTATGGTGGCTTCTGTCGATGTGGCGAAGGCTGGTATCAGCAAAACGTTTACTACTTCAAATGAGCTGATCCCTGGCCAAGCAATTATGATGAACTTGGTGGATGGCCCGTTTAAGACGTTGCGTGGTGGTTGGATTTTTACCGCGCTAGATGAGCAAGCTTGCAAGGTTGAGCTAAAGCTTGAGTTTGAATTCTCAAGTAAAATGATTGAGATGGCCTTCGGTAAGGTTTTTAACGAGCTTACCAGTAACATGGTAAATGCATTCACTAAACGCGCAAAACAGGTCTACGAGTGTTATGAGTATTGAGTCAGATATGATTCACGTAGAGGTTGTCTATGCTCTTCCTCATGAACAGCGTGTATTTAATTTAGTGGTGAATAATCACGCAACGGTAGAAGAGATCATTCGACAATCTGGCGTGTTAGAGTTATACCCTGAAATTGATTTATCTAAGAATAAAGTGGGTGTGTTTAGTCGTAATGTGAAGTTAGATGCGACCGTTCGAGATCGAGATCGAATAGAGATATATCGTCCGTTACTCGCAGACCCGAAAGAGATTCGTCGTAAGCGGGCGGAGCAGGCTAAAGCCGAGGGGAATGCAGACCCAGTCACCGGTGGTAAGCCTAGCTCTGTACGTAAGAATAAGTAGACTTGATATCAGTCCCAATGGATGGCGTCATTGATTCAAAGTGTGATTGCGCGATATCTAGATAATAAAAAACCTCTCATGTGAGAGGTTTTTTTGCAAAAGTCGTTTACTGAATCTGCTCGTAAAATGCGTCACTTTTTGGGAAGTCACCACTGATATCTGCGAGTGTGCCTTGGTCGTTAAAGTTAACGATCAGGTCTTTTTGCACTGGATCACCGTGACCAGGAGTATGGTGATAAATGTAGTACCAAGTGTTTGGGTAGCCGTTTTCAATAAGCATTGGCGACCCTAGTACGAAGCGAACCTGTGCTTTAGTCATCCCAAACTTTAATTTATCTACCGCACTTTGTTCTACATAGTTGCCTTGGTTGATATCAATGCGATAAACCAGTTTTTCCAATACCGAACATCCTGTCAGCAATGTCATTGCTAATGGTACGGCAACTAACCACTTCTTTAATTGCATAATAATTTCTTAGTAACCTTTAAAATACTGCGCTGATAATAAACAAGCTCGACGCAGATGTAAAAAGCTATGCGTCGTATGATAGGAAATCTGACAACGAATTTTGAGTTGAGTTGCATTTATTGATTCTCTCACATGTATGTTTATGTCGATGAGCGGTTTTCTATCCAGTTTAAGCGGTAACTAATGACAAATAGCTAAGTTATTGAGCTATGGGGTGGCACTGACCATTATTTCGAAAGGGAATCAGCACCCAAGCACTTTGATATGGTGATGGGGGAGGTAGAGTCACGGAGTAGTGTTCGTGACTCTATCTTTGAAAGAGCATGGCTAAGCGGCGATGAGGAGCTCTTTGGCGTTTGCAAGGGTAGAATCTGTAATTTGGCTACCTCCAAGTAGGCGAGCTAATTCTGCCACACGTTGTTGTTCATCTAATGCGTGCATTTGTGTTTCGGTTTGGCCAGCTTTTGTTTGTTTAGCCACGAACATTTGTTGATGGCCACAACCTGCAACTTGAGGGAGGTGAGTGACACACAATACCTGAGTAGACTCGCCAAGCTTGCGTAGCATTTTGCCGACGACTGCTGCTGTTGGACCACTAATACCGACATCCACCTCATCGAAGATCAAGCTTGGTGTATCCACTTTCTGAGCGGTAATCACTTGGATAGCTAATGAGATGCGTGATAGCTCACCGCCTGACGCAACTTTTGCTATAGGTTGCAATGGCTGTCCTGGGTTGGTCGATACTAAGAAGCACACACTGTCCATGCCAAGTGGTGATGGGTGCGTGTTTTCATTGCTGACTTCGATATTGAATACCGCTTTTTCCATGCTCAATTCGTGCATGCTTTGCGTGATCAGCTTATTCAGCTCTTTAGCGTAACGGCTGCGTGATTTGTGTAGTTTTTCTGCTTGGTTTAGGAAGCTTTGGTACTTTTGTTCCACTTCTTGCGCGAGTTCATCTAAACGTTCATCAGAGCAATCTAACGCTTCTACTTGGGCCAGAAGATCTTGGTGATGTTGGTATAGTTCTTCTGGCATCACGTGGTGTTTGCGAGCAACAGACATCACTTTAGAAAAACGTTCTTCTACATAAGCCATACGAGCAGGATCCACATCGATGCCATCTAGATAACTGCGTAATTCGTTCTTCGTTTCTTCCAGTTGAATCATCGCTTCTGACAACATGTTGGGTAGCTCAGATAGCTTTTCATCTAACTCAGCTAGTTGAATTAGGGAGTGATTGGCCGATTGCAAAATACCAAGCGCATTGACTTCTTCACCTTCGTAAATAAGTTCGATGGCTTGCTGACAGGTAGTGGCGAGTTCACCACTGTTGGATAGTCGTTTGTGCTCTTGCTCGAGCTCTGCAAATTCTTCTTCACCTAGCGATAACTCATTTAGTTCTTTGATTTGGTATTCAAGCAATTGTTTTTGCGCCTGGTTTTGCTGGCTATTTTCTTTTAGTTGCTTGAGGTTATTGTCTGCCTGACGCCAATGCTGGTAAGCACTTCGTGTGCTTTTTAGTAGGTTTAGATGACCTGCATATTGGTCGAGCATAGCCATTTGGTGTTCGCTTTTCATCAATTGGTGATGAGCGTGTTGCCCATGGATATTGATCAGCAGTTGCCCTAGAGATTTGAGTTGTGATAGTGGGACAGGACTGCCATTAATGAAGGCTCTTGAGCGACCTTCTTTTGTGATGATGCGACGCAAAATACATTCACTGCCATCAAGCAGATCGTTATCTTCTAGCCAACGCGTTGCATGTAGGTTGTTGTCCAGTAAAAAAGCGGCACTAACTTCGGTTTTTTCTTCACCTTGTCGAACCATGCCAGCTTCGGCTCGTCCGCCTAAGCAGAGCCCAAGTGCATCGATAGCAATGGATTTACCCGCGCCTGTTTCACCTGTGATGGTGGTCATGCCCTTAGACAGCTCGAGTTGTAAAGACTTAACAATCGCAAAATTATTAACACTTAGATGAGCCAGCATTTTTATTTACCTGTATAACTGAACAATACTGTATAAGAGAACAGTATATACTGTTTCTTTATACAGTAAAGACAGGTGAGAAAAAATTTCTGTGTGGGGTGCTTTTTTGTGATGAAGTGGGAAAAATGAGCCGAAGTGATTACAACGACTCATTAAAATTGAACAGGTTACGGACGAGTTGGGTTAATCGTGAGCGGCTCTAATGTGACTACTGCATTCACACCAGCACCTGGATGATCCACGTATGATGTGTTTTGCATGAGTGTGTAGTAAACGTCGACGAAGTCATCATCATTCGTTAGGACGCCGTCAGGGATCGTGTCGATGATCTTATTCGTGATTTGCGGAATAATCGCGTAAGCCTGAACTTCTGGATCTGGAATCGCTTTCAGCACTTCTCCAGCAACTTGAACGAGGAGTTTTGCCAACTGTTTATAGTCTGTACCATCATCTTGTTCCATGAGCACGATGTCTGCAGCGCCCCAGCGGTAACGAGACCAGTGAATAATGATCTGATTCGGGTAGTAATCTTGGTTATCGTAGTCTAAGTATGGAAGCTCCACTAAATCGAGAGTCGGTTCATCACGACTTGGATTGACGCCCGTTACGATAGCGTAGATTTCTGCCTTGCCAGAGATCCAAGGTTCTTTGTCATCGGCGAGACGGATCTTTTTCAACTGCGTTGTTTGAATTGGAGCCGCTTCGCCCACTGTGCTACTTGACAATAGCGGTGCATTTTGGCGTTGTTCATCAGCAACGTATGGTTGAACTAAAGCTGGCTGACCGAGTTTTTTCATCTCAGCTTGCATAGCTTGCAAGCCTGCTTTTAGCTCAGCAGAGCTGTTGTTATCAACAACGAGTACAGGTACATCTGGGAGTTGGTAAACATCGAGTTGATGGATGTTGCCATACACATCAAATGCTTCGATATATTGCCAATTCTCATCATCACCACTTGGTTCAAATGCAAATAATGGCTCGACCTCGCCACTTTGCCATGCTGTTATCATGCTCTCATTCGCTAAACGAACTTCCAGCAACTGATCTGAGTATTCAGAAATACCTTTCCAGCTACGAATTTGAGTGTCAGCTTGTACAAGCTGATGGCTAAACTCGGAGTTGGGGTTTTGTTGAACAAATGCTGATACAGAGACGCTAGTCTGTTGTGGAGTAATATCTCTTCTCAACATGGGTTCAATGGCAGCATAGTGCTCACTCAATTGTTGAGCGAGGGCACGCTTCGTCTTAGTGATATCTTCCGCTTTTGCGTTGGATACACTGTTGACTTGCGTTTCCTCTGATTGGCAGCCAATAAGTGCTAATGTACTGAGAACAGACAGAATGATGGTTTTCTTCATAATATGTCCTTTATTGATTTTATGAAATAGAGTTAATACTCTATTCATGGTGAGAATATCACCGGACATAGATCATTGAATTTGCTTTTCTATCTTTTGTGTAAACTTTGCCCACAGGATCAAAATTTATAAACTTCTCTTTAATGACAGCAAATATCGTGTCGCCTCACTACTTTGTGTCTATTTCTTGTCTAAGAAAGCCAAAAGCCAGTGGCAATTAAGCTGCTGGCTTTTTTATTGAAGTCATTTCCCTGAATAACAAGTGTTAGAACAATTTACTAGACCAACCAAGCTTGTTACGTAAAACGTGATAGTAGCTGTAGTCCTTGGGATGGATGAGTTTGAGCACATTTGGACTTTGATAGATGTGGATTTCGTCTCCTGGAGAAACAGGGAGAGACACTTGTCCATCACAGCTAACTTCTTGTGTTCCTCGGTTCTCTGGTGACACCACCAATTTAATTCGACGCTTTCCATCAACCACCAAAGGTCGACTCGACAAGGTATGAGGAAACATTGGCACGAGTGAAATGGCATTCAAGCTAGGCGAAAGAATTGGACCACCGCCAGAAAGCGAATATGCGGTCGAGCCCGTTGGTGTGGAGACAATCAAACCATCGGCTCGTAAAGAGAAGGCGAAGCTTTCATCAATGTACACTTCAAATTCAATCATATGGGCAATTTGCCCTGGGTGAAGTACAGCTTCATTTAGCGCAGCGTTGTGGCTTTTAATTTGCCCGTGACGGTGTACTTCCGCTTCTAAGAGAAAGCGCTCTTCTTCAATATACTCACCGTCGAGTACCGCTTGCAGAGACGCTTGGAACTCGTCTGGGTTTAAGTCAGTTAAGAAGCCCAGGTTTCCACGGTTCACCCCTATGACTGGTACATCAAATCGGGATAAAATTCTTGCCGCGCCTAGCATGTTGCCATCCCCACCAACCACAATGGCTAGATCGGCATTTTTTCCTAGTTCAACTAAACTGGCAAATTGACTCTGCGGGATATCATCCAGTATTGCGGCAAGGCGATCGTCAATAAATACTTTATAGCCTTCAGAGGTCAGCCATTGGTACAACTCTTTATGAGTTTGAATTGCTTGTTGATCTCTTGGTTTTCCGATAATCGCGATCACGTTACATGGATTTTTCATAGCATTTCCGCATTAAAGAGGCTTGAATCAGGAATCTTCATCCCCATAATAATGGCAAGTCACCTAAATATGCGAATTTTTATGTGGTTAAAGCCCGCAAAAACGCGCATGGCTTTAAGGGCATTATGTTGAATTCTGGAGATATCATGAGCAACGAAGAAAACAAAGTTACAGAAGAAGAGCTTGATCAAATCATCGAAGAGGCTGAAAAAGTAGAAGCTGAAGCACAAGAAGTAGAAGCTGAGCTTGAAGAAATTGGTGATGAGACAGACGCTAAGATTGCTCAACTAGAAGCGGCACTACTGTCTAGCGAGGCAAAAGTAAAAGAGCAGCAAGATGCGGTGTTGCGTTCTAAAGCTGAAGTAGAAAACATGCGTCGTCGTACTGAGCAAGAAATCGATAAAGCACGTAAGTTTGCGTTGAACAAGTTTGCCGAAGAGTTGCTTCCTGTTATTGATAACCTAGAGCGTGCAATTCAAGCGGCAGATACAGAGAATGAAACGGTTAAGCCGTTCCTAGAAGGTGTTGAGTTAACACACAAAACGTTTGTCGACGTTGTGGCGAAATTTGGCTTGAAAGCAATCAACCCTGAAGGTGAAGCATTTAACCCAGAGTTCCATCAAGCGATGTCGATTCAGGAAAGCCCTGATCATGAATCAAACACAGTTATGTTTGTTATGCAAAAAGGCTACGAACTAAACGGCCGTGTGATTCGTCCGGCAATGGTAATGGTTGCTAAATAACCTTAACTGCCTGTTTTCAAATATAAAGCGCCCATCATTTTTTGATGGGCGCTTTTTTGTTTTAAACGTAAGTTGTTGTAATGAGCTTCATTGTATATCGATAAAATGGAAGTTTGATCCCCTTCATATTTTTTCTTATTGGTTAATTATTTTCCTATAGGAGATTTCTTCTCATCTCACTGCGTGTTTATGAACGAAGAGGGCTATAAGTAATTGTAATCATTCGTTGTGTGAATGTTTGTCCTGCATAGGAATGTAAAGATAGTCATTTTTTCTACAACAATTCCGTTAACAAAAATGTAAATTATCACTTTATTTTGTAACCTTCGTGTGTATGATTTGCGACTAATGCTTTAAAAGTAAGCATATATAACTACAAAGATGTAAATAGCAAACACAACATATCGGAGATTTATAATGGATAAATCGCTTTCTAGTAAGATTTTTATAGGCTTGTTTGCCGGCCTTGTGCTCGGAACAGCAATTCAGTACTTATTTAGCGGTATTGCGATTTTTGATACATACCTACTTGGAGCAGCAGAAGGCGTTGGCGGCATGTTTGTCTCGCTGATCAAATTGCTTGTTGTTCCTTTAGTTTACGTTTCAATCGTATGCGGCATTGTTGACTTGAAAGACATCAGTGCATTTGGTCGTCTTGGTGGAAAAACTTTTACCCTCTACATTCTTAACACCATCATTGCGATTACGGCGGCTTTGACTGTTGGTTTGATTTTCCAGCCAGGAGCGGGTGCTAATCTGGCAGGAACGGTATCTGAGGCCGTACAGCTGACGACGACAGAAACGCCGGACATTTTCTCTCTAGTTGTTAACATTGTTCCTAGCAACCCAGTACAAGCGTTTGCTAACGGCGACATGCTGCAAATCATCTTCATGGCAATTCTGACAGGTCTTGCAATTCAAGCTTTGGATTCTCGTGGTGGTCCTGCCATCCGCACGTTCAAAATGGCAAATGAAATCATGATGAAACTGGTTGGGTTAGTGATGAGTCTTGCGCCATATGGTGTGTTCGCGCTAATGATTCAATTGGGTGCAACACTAAACGCCAATACATTGATGTCCGTGGCTGGTTATGTGGCCTTGGTGGTTGCGATGTTGGTGTTCTGGATCTTCTTCTTCTATCCAATGGCAGTAAGTCTTGCGACAGGGACCTCTCCAAAGACTTTCCTACGTGCAACTCGTGAGCAGATTCTGTTCTCTTTATCTACCGCGAGCTCAAACGCGACTATCCCGGTAACGATGCGAACACTGACAGAAAAGCTTCAGGTCTCTAAATCGGTTGCTGGCTTCGGTGTACCACTGGGCGCAACGATGAACATGTCTGGTGTGTCTATCTATATTGCTCTAGCAACGATGTTTGTTGCGAACGCTTTTGGCCAGCCAATTAACACCGCAGACATCTTCACGCTTGGTTTAACTATTCTTCTATTATCTATTGGTGCTGGTGGCGTTCCTGGAGGCGGCGTGGTAATGGTAGGCGTTTTGCTTCACCAACTAGGCTTACCACCTGAAGGCTTGGCAATTATTGCTGCGGTTGACCGTATTAATGACATGTTCTGTACGTCTTCAAACGTTGTGGGCGACACGGCAGTGAACACCATTGTGGCAAAAACAGAAGGTGAGATTGGTAAAGAAGAAGGCGTTGACGCTGAGCCTGCTCAAGCGAACGCTTAATGCCTTGAATCATTTATTTTAACCCTAATATTGAAACGAGCTCTTATGAGCTCGTTTTTTGTTTAGGAAGAGTCGGGCATAAATACATTTACCTGAGAAATGGTGTTTTGTTGCGCTACAGCAGTGTGACGAGTTCCCAACTAATCAGAAAGAAACACATAAATTTCGAAAAAAGACGCTTTTTTTTAATTCTGCCCTTGAAAAGCATTTTGCCGCCCTTATCTATGTGGCATAGAGAAGCAAACATTGATTATTTTTGTTTGTGAGCAAGGGTTGAAACCCGATTCTCCTCCCCCCACATTGGGGTTATAACCAAACGAAAATAGAATTTATTCGGAGATAGCCAGATGGGTAAAATCATTGGTATTGACTTAGGTACTACTAACTCATGTGTTGCTGTATTAGACGGCGACAAACCACGTGTAATTGAAAACGCAGAGGGCGAACGTACTACTGCATCGGTTATTGCTTACACTGACGGTGAGACGCTAGTAGGTCAACCTGCGAAACGTCAAGCAGTAACTAACCCAGAAAACACGCTATTTGCAATTAAGCGTCTAATCGGTCGTCGTTTTGAAGACGAAGAAGTTCAGCGTGACATCCAAATCATGCCTTACAAAATTGTTAAGGCTGACAACGGTGACGCTTGGGTAGAAGCAAAAGGCCAAAAAATGGCGGCTCCTCAGGTTTCTGCTGAAGTTCTTAAGAAAATGAAGAAAACTGCTGAAGATTTCCTTGGTGAGGAAGTAACTGGCGCAGTTATCACAGTACCTGCTTACTTTAACGATGCTCAGCGTCAAGCTACAAAAGATGCTGGCCGTATCGCAGGTCTAGAAGTTAAACGTATCATCAACGAACCAACAGCAGCAGCGCTAGCTTACGGTCTTGATAAGAAAGGCGGCGATCGCACTATCGCGGTATACGACCTTGGTGGTGGTACATTCGATATCTCTATCATCGAAATCGATGAAGTTGAAGGCGAGAAAACATTCGAAGTTCTAGCGACTAACGGTGATACTCACCTTGGTGGTGAAGACTTTGATAACCGTCTAATCAACTACTTAGTAGACGAGTTTAAGAAAGAACAAGGTATCGATCTTAAGAACGATCCACTAGCAATGCAGCGTGTTAAAGAAGCAGCAGAAAAAGCGAAAATCGAGCTTTCTTCTACTTCTCAAACTGACGTAAACCTACCTTACGTTACTGCAGATGCAACTGGTCCTAAGCACATGAACATTAAAGTGACTCGTGCAAAACTAGAATCTCTAGTTGAAGACCTAGTACAACGCTCTCTTGAGCCACTAAAAGTAGCTCTAGCTGACGCTGATCTATCAGTAAACGACATCACTGACGTAATCCTAGTTGGTGGTCAGACTCGTATGCCAATGGTTCAAGCGAAAGTTGCTGAGTTCTTTGGTAAAGAAGCGCGCCGTGACGTAAACCCTGACGAAGCAGTAGCAATGGGTGCTGCAGTTCAAGGTGGTGTACTTGCTGGTGACGTTAAAGACGTACTACTACTAGACGTAACTCCACTGTCTCTAGGTATCGAGACAATGGGTGGCGTAATGACTAAGTTAGTTGAGAAGAACACAACTATCCCAACTAAAGCGAACCAAGTTTTCTCTACAGCGGAAGACAACCAGAGCGCAGTTACTATCCACGTTCTACAAGGTGAGCGTAAACAAGCGATGTACAACAAGTCTCTAGGTCAATTCAACCTAGAAGGCATCCAGCCTGCACCACGTGGTATGCCACAAATCGAGGTTACTTTTGACCTTGATGCGGACGGTATCCTACACGTGTCAGCGAAAGACAAGCAGACTGGTAAAGAGCAGAAGATCACTATCCAAGCTTCTGGCGGTCTAAGCGATGAAGACATCGAGAAAATGGTTCAAGAAGCAGAAGCTAACAAAGAAGCGGACAAAAAGTTCGAAGAGCTAGCAACTGCACGTAACCAAGCTGACCAAATGATTCACGGTACTCGTAAGCAAGTAGAAGAAGCTGGTGAAGCACTACCTGCAGAAGAGAAAGAGAAGATTGAAGCAGCAATTTCTGAGCTAGAAACAGCGCGCAAAGGCGAAGACAAAGAAGCTATCGATGCTAAAGTTCAAGCACTAATGACAGCTTCTCAAAAACTGATGGAAATCGCTCAACAACAAGCTCAAGCGCAGCAAGCACAAGGTGCTGACGCCGGTGCACAGTCTAAAGAAGACGACGTTGTAGATGCTGAGTTCGAAGAAGTTAAAGACGACAAGAAATAATATTTCTTAACCAGATGGCTGCAAAGCCATCTGGGGTCGATAAGACTTCGTGTGCGGGCGTTTGGGGCAACTCTTACGCCCGTCTGTTTGTAAACGCTGTCTTTCTAGTTAAGTATGTTGCGGATAAGTGCACTTACCTAGAACGATACAAACACCAAGCGGTGAATCGATGCCGTTTGTAGTAATTAACTGGTGACGAAGAACATGTCAAAACGTGATTTTTACGAAGTATTAGGCGTAAGCCGTGATGCCTCAGAGCGCGATATCAAAAAGGCGTACAAGCGTCTAGCGATGAAATTCCACCCAGACCGAAACCAGGGTGATGAGTCTGCGGCGGACAAGTTTAAAGAAGTAAAAGAAGCGTACGAAGTTCTGACCGACCCTCAAAAGAAAGCGGCGTACGACCAGTACGGTCATGCTGCTTTTGAACAAGGCGGCGGTGGTTTCGGTGGCGGCGGCTTTGGTGGCGGCGGTGCTGATTTCGGCGACATCTTTGGCGATGTATTCGGCGACATTTTTGGTGGTGGTCGTCGTGGCGGTGGTGGTCACCGTGCTCAACGTGGTGCGGACTTACGTTACAACATGGAATTGACGCTAGAAGAGGCGGTTCGTGGTGTAACGAAAGAGATCGAAGTACCAACACTCGTACACTGTGATACCTGCGATGGTAGTGGCGCGAAGAAAGGCTCATCTGCTGAAACATGTGGTACCTGTCATGGTCATGGTCAAGTACAGATGCGCCAAGGCTTCTTCGCAGTGCAACAAACCTGCCCAACCTGTCACGGTAAAGGCAAGATCATTAAAGACCCTTGTAATGAGTGTCATGGTCAAGGTCGTAAGCAGAAAACTAAAACACTTAACGTTAAGATCCCAGCAGGTGTTGATACTGGCGACCGTATTCGTCTATCTGGCGAAGGTGAAGCGGGAGAAATGGGAGCACCAGCGGGTGACTTGTATGTACAAGTGCACGTGAAAGAGCACCATATCTTCGAACGTGATGGTAACAACCTATACTGTGAAGTGCCTGTAAGCTTTGCGATGGCGGCTCTAGGTGGTGAAGTTGAGGTACCAACTCTAGATGGTCGCGTAAGCCTAAAAGTGCCTTCAGAAACGCAAACAGGTCGTATGTTCCGCATGCGTGGTAAAGGTGTGAAAGGCGTCCGCGGTGGCGGTATCGGTGACTTGATTGTTAAGTTGGTTGTTGAAACACCAGTAAACCTAAGCTCACGCCAAAAAGAACTGCTCAAAGAGTTTGAAGAGTCTTGTGGTGGTGAAGCGGCGACAAAGCATAAGCCTAAATCAGAAGGCTTTTTCAACGGTGTGAAAAAGTTCTTTGATGATTTAACCAGCTAAGACGTTAGTGAAAAGCACAAATACAAAGGCCTGCTAAAATGCAGGCCTTTTTGCATCTCGGTGTTCTTCTAATTCCAGCAATCACTTGGTTCTTCGACATTTGTTGACGTTAAAGTAATCGTTTTAGCGCCAGTCAAGCACTCGTCGTCGTCTTGTCCCAGAGCCGATTTTGCTGTTGCTGTAATGGTATAGGCCGTACTTGCAGAGCTCGCAATATTGAAAGAAAATCTATCTGTGTCTGAATCACATAGAGTGCATGTGCCTCCAGAGATAATATGACTCCAGTCGTACCCACCATCATAAGATGTCTCTAGCTCTAGCTGAATTCGACTAAGATCGCTCAAGGCAACCGTCCTATGAGACTTAATTACATGATTGGTGTAAGAAGGGTAGGCGACAGCCGCAATGATCCCGACAATCACTACGGCTATCAGTAATTCGATCAATGTCATCCCTCCCAATCTTTTTTTGTAGCTGTTACAGCGAGAAATTCGAATCATCACGAGTAGTTTCCTTTTCACTTTTCCGCCTATTTTTGGCAGGTGATAGCATCTGTGCAAGATGAATTACGGCCCTTTTGCCGTTTACATAGGAATTTGGGAAATGCCTCGCGGGTTTACGTTGTTGGAGCTTCTTATTACTGTTGCTGTACTGAGTATTATATTGGCGTTTGCAGCTCCAAGCTTTAGCCGTGTTTCACAAACTGTGCAAATGCAGCGATTGGCAACTGAATTAGCTGGTTTTCTAAGCCAAAGTAAGTCAGAGGCGGTAATGAGAAATCAAAAGTTATATATACATTTCTCAATGGCTAAAAACGTTGTTGTCAGTCAAGGTGCATGGTCTCTACAGTTAACTGACTCATCTAGCGGCTCAGGGGGAGTAATCTTAAACCTTTCCGGCTCCGCATACTCTGAATTATCTTTGAAGCACAGTTACGATAATCAAAAAATAAGCTTCGATGAGGTCCGTGGACGGCCCCAAGGAGGAAATATAGAGTTTTTCCCAACCAATGCTCAAAACATAAAACTACAAGCAAAGCTCTCAAACCCTCCTGGGAGGATTAAGATTTGTAGTAATTCTGGAGCGAAGTTATATGATTACCATCAGTGCTAACAAACGCTATCAAATAGGTAGCTCTTTAATTGAATTAATGATTAGTTCTTTAATTGGGTTAATTGTTCTTAGTGTAGTGGGCTCTATATTCTTGACTTTACAAAAAACAGCAAAAGAAAAAAGCTTAGAGCTAAATTTATTGCAAGGTCTTAATATTACTTTATCTGTTATGAAAGAAGATATTCAAAGAGCAGGTTATGATGGTGGGAACGGTAGTTCACTCAAATTATCCGGAGCTACAGGAACCATAATGCTGAGCGGCGCCTCTTCTGTTGGTTTTGTGTATTTTAAAGAAGACTCAGCTGCCAATGAAGACTATCGAAATATTAAGTATGAGAAGAGAGATACTCGGTTTTTTATATGTGAAAAAGGCGTTGTGTCTCAAACACAAATATTATCTTTTGATGGTATAGATTTTTGTCGTTCTCTATTTGATGATGATATTTTCCAAGTTACCCAATTCACCGTTAGTTCAGAAACAGTGACTAATGGAGGAAATGTAAGTTCGGTCACGAACGTTAAGTTAGGTTTGCAAACGATTGATGGAGTCTTTAGTGAAGTCGCGGAGTTTTCTATCAAACAAAGGAATTGGCAATGACATCTAAATATAACTATTCCGGTTATACCACTTTGCTTGTGACTTCTATACTTTTATTACTTGCTTTAATTGCATCATTAGCATCATCCAAAGGTGTATTTTTTCAAATAAAAGTTGCGCAAAACGAAATAAAATCTCGACAAGCACATTGGTTAGCTGAAGGAGGTGTTGAATGTGCATGGGCGCAATTTAGAGTTAGTAATATTGTACCTGCAGTAATAACAGATTGTGGCTCAGGGCTTTGGACGGTTCCGAATTTTACGAGTACTTCCAATGGGTATTTGGTTACTTCTAATGTTGGATTTACAAGCATTAGTAAGGAGATTATTTTGGGAGGTAACTTGAGCTATGGTGCAATGCAGTCTAGTGCCGACATTTATTTTCATTCTAGTGCAACGTTTTCTACTCCAGATCCAGGGGAATTGAGCAGCGATGGGTGGGAGTGTATTGCGTTAAGGTATAAAAAGCGCTTTTACTCCTCTTCAGTTGATAATAAAGGCGTAATTCATGGAGAGTCTCCCTATGCCGATTTTAACAACCCTACAAATAAAGATTGTGCAAACACGACGGCAAACCGTCATCTCTCATCTAGTGTTGGCGGGGTTGGTGCTGGTGATGATTTTACTCAAGATACAGATTTAAAGCCATTTGAATCCTTCTTTGGAGTAAAGGCTGAAGAGCATAACGATGTCCGAGATAATGGTGTATTTCATGTTATGACGGGCTCAGTGGCTGGTGGCATACCTAATTGTGGTGCTGCTTTAACAGCAGAAATTCAGTCAGGGAAGCATCATTTATGGGTTGAAGGGAGCTGTGAAATCAAGCAATCGGAATACAATGATTTGGTGAATGCTACATCATCGACCAATGGCGTAACAGTGCTCATTCATGATGGTCTTTTCTCCGTGATGGGACCACCGAGCTCCGGCGCTACATCAAATAAGTTTAAAGGGGTCTTGTTTCATTTCAATCATGATTATGCTCCGGCAACAGCGGATTGGGTTGGGTTCGAAGCCAATGCTCACCTAAATCATGTGCCAAGTGTTGTAGAAGACTCATACAGGACAATAGCTTCTTATTATCAGCATGGTTCTTTTACGGTATCTGGTGGTCAATATTTTGATAGTGAAGATCAGGCAGCGGTTTTCTTCGATTCTTTGGACTTTAGATACAATAAAGATGTGATAGACAATTCAAGGAATGCGCATGCAATTCCTAGATGGAAGAAGGGCTCTTGGAATGATCTCTAAACAAAAAGGTTTTAACCTTCTTGAAGTTCTAATTTCTTTTCTGCTTATCGGTGTTGGGGCTCTAGGTTTAACGAAGCTAAACGTGTATCTAGAACGCGAATCCGAATATGCCATAAAAAGTATTGAAGCACTGCGTCTAGCAGAAAACCAGCTCGAATGGTTCCGGACGCGTGGTGCTTCTGCGGCGATGTCTACCATCACACCTGCAAATTTTGCTTCTATTGCAACAGGCTCTTCTGTTACTGGATCTTATGTCGTCGAGTGGGAAGTTCCAGCTGCCACGGTTTCAGGAACACTGAAAACTATCACTATTACCTCTAGCTGGAAGGATAGAATCGGCGAGACGCGATCAGTTCAGCTTAAAACGATGATCTCACAATACAGTGAATTCGAAAACTAAGTTCAATTGCATGCATGCGCTGAGACAAATGCGGGTGTAATTCCTGTTTGATACCGGATTTGTCACGGTTAATAAATGGTTTTTGAACTGTTAATCGAGTTGATGTGCTACTGTTTTTATTATGTTTAATTGAAGTGGTGTTTTTGCAAAATATGTCTCCAATTATGAAAAAAAATATAGAACCTTGTGCTTTCTCCATTAGTGTTTACTAGAATACTCGTTGGATAGTAGGCCGTCATAATTACTCAAATAGGCCTTGGCACCAACATCATTCACTATGGAGTTACCATGAGTAACCAAGCTGTAAATAAGGCACCATCATCGAAGCCGAGCGGGATGGAGCGCTTTTTAAACTTTATCGAGAGGACAGGTAACAAAATCCCTGATCCTGCGATTTTGTTCTTCTGGGCATTGATCATTACTTGGGCGGCGTCAGCACTTTTGTCGAATGTATCATTCGATCTTCCAAACCCTCGAACGGGCGAAGCTCTTACTATCACCAACTTACTTACGGGCGAAGCGCTAGCAAGTTTCCTTGCGAACATGGTGACTACCTTTACAGGTTTTGCGCCACTGGGTATCGTACTTGTCGCGATGCTAGGTGTGGGCGTTGCAGACTCTTCGGGCTTTATTACGACGGGTCTTAAGAAGATGCTGAACTTCACGCCAGCTAAGCTTCTTACTCCAATGCTTATTTTGGTTGCTATTGTGTCGCATACTGCGGCAGATGCAGGCTATGTTCTGGTTATTCCTCTGGGCGGTATTATCTTCCATGCGGCAGGTCGTCACCCTCTAGCGGGTATTGCGGCAGCATTTGCAGGTGTATCTGGTGGCTTCTCTGCAAACTTTATCCCTTCTGGTATCGATCCACTACTTGCAGGCTTTACGCAAACCGCGGCGCAGGTTCTTGATCCTGAATACGTGGTTAACCCATTAGCGAACATCTTCTTTACTGGCCTATCTTCCATCATTATTGTAGCGATTGGTTGGTACGTGACAGAAAAAATCATTGAGCCTCGTTTGTCAAAAATGCCAATTGATGACGATGCGGAAACTGCGCCAAACCTAGGCTCATTTACTGAACTGGAATCAAAAGCATTTCGTTATGCTGGTTGGGCAATGATGGCGGGTATTGCCTTACTTGTTGCAGCATTAATTCCAGAAACATCAGCGCTACGCTCGCCTGAAGGTGAAATTACGGCCTTCTCAGCACCGATCATGAAGTCTATCGTTCCGCTGATCTTTATTCTGTTTATCATTCCTGGTTACGTTTACGGTAAAGTGTCAGGTACGTTCAAGACCAGCAACGACATTATCAAAGCGATGGCTGATACTATGTCGACCATGGGCGCATACATTGTAATGTCGTTCTTCTGTGCTCAGTTCCTATCTGCATTTGCTCAGTCAAACATCGGTACGATGCTAGCGTTGTATGGCGCAGAAGGCTTAAAAGCGATGAACCTACCAGGTGAAGTGACTATCATCGGTATGATCCTTCTAACCGCGTCTGTAAACCTACTTATTGGTTCGGCATCGGCAAAATGGGCTTTAATTGGTCCAATCCTAGTGCCAATGCTAATGGCGGTTGGTATCTCGCCTGAGCTATCTCAAGCGGCTTACCGTGTGGGTGACTCTGTATCGAACATCATTTCGCCTCTAATGGTATTTTTCCCTCTTGTAGTGGTTTACTGTCAGCGTTATGTGAAGTCGGCTGGTATCGGTACGCTTGCGTCACTAATGATGCCATTCTCGATCGCAATGCTGATCGGTTGGTCTATCTTCCTAGTTGCTTATTGGATGGTAGGTATCCCGCTAGGCATTCAAGCTCCTTACACTTACACAATGTAAAAACGTGTAGGGTGTGAAAGCCGCTAATTGGCAGCCGAAAAGCGCAGGTCTTCGATCTGCGCTTTTTTGTTATCGCAAAACGAACATTGATAGATCTTGTAACTAGGCTTTTTGGAGTAGCAAACTTTGCCCCGTGATGTGTTGCTGTAGTGAAACCGAAGTTAGTGATAAAATTCCTGAATTCAATCGTTTTTTGTTTCTTTGGAGCCTCCTTTGTCTAACCATCCGTTTACCCCTCAAGATGAATTGTTTATGCGCAGAGCGATGGTGCTTGCTGAGCAAGCAGAAGCAGAGGGGGAAGTACCTGTCGGCGCAGTGCTTGTCAAAGATGGTGAAATTATCGCTGAGGGGTGGAATCGCTCTATTGGTACTAATGACGCTACCGCACATGCTGAGATTCAAACACTGCGTAAAGCAGGCCAAAAGCTAGAAAATTACCGCCTTCTGGATACGACTTTGTATGTAACACTTGAGCCATGCCCAATGTGTGCAGGAGCCTTATTGCATAGCCGCGTTAAGCGGGTCGTTTTTGGAGCGCCAGATTTAAAAGCTGGAGCTGCAGGAACAGTGCTTAATTTGTTTGAAAGCCAAGCTGCTTACCATTACGCCTTGGTTGAAAAGGGGCTACTAGAAGATGAGTGCCGTACTCAGCTACAAGCGTTTTTTAAGCGTCGCCGAAAGGAAATTAAAGCGAAGAAACAAGCACAAAAAGCATTAGAAAATGGAGAGAGTGGACAAAACTATGGAAATAGTGAGAGTTAGCAAACATCTACTACGGGGTAGATGTTTGCCTGAACGTACTAGTGATTGACTAAGTGTACAAAAACACGATTACGTGAACTTACTTTCTTTTTCATACATGTCAGTTTACGTTTACGTCGGATAGCAGCTACTGTGTTATTTAAACGCTTTGACTGCACTCTACGTCTTCTCATATTCAAAACCTCCTGCAGACAAGACTTATACCAGTAAAGCGCGGCTCATCGATGCTTGGCAATAGGCTCGATAATCGCACTAAACATTTGATGGTTTAACGTTCTTCATTTGACTTCTGCATTGCACAGAGCCAGCAAACAATTTCAATACGATACTTAATAATAGGAGTGACGTTACTTCGGCCGAGTGTAGCCGAAAGCGCCGCTTCATCAGTGAGCTAAACCGTGTGGTTACGAAGCAAGCAATCTGTTACAAAGCAATCAGTTTAACTAACGGTGAAAAAAAGGCGACCAACCAAAGGAATGGTTGAGTGTGGTTGGTGTCACTCAGAGTCTTGGATTCTAGATAAGTTTTCGCTAGGACTCAACAAAAATGACGAGCTTCATAGGCTCGTCATTTTTTAGTTTACCGCGGGTCTATTCTTCAGGGCTTTCTTGTTCGGTGTCTTCTTCAACTGTGACGTCAGAAGCACCTGATACTTGCTCTACAACGGTCTCTACTGCTCCTGATATCAAAATGTCAGGGTTGAGCGGCGGAATCACTTGTAAGTCATCGCTATTCTCATCAATCGCTGGTCTTTGGCTGACATGACCAATGATGGATTGATAATAACGTCGAATATTTTCTACGTAATTACGCGCTTCATCACCTCTGGCGTACCCATAGCGAGTTTGACTGTAGTAACGCTTCTGACGCAGTAAAGGCAATCTGTCTTTTACATCTGCCCAAGCGTTTGGATCGCCACCTTGCGCTTTAGTAAGTCGCCGTGCGTCCATCATGTGGCCGTAGCCAATGTTGTATGAAGCCAGAGCAAACCATATTTTTTCATGCTCGTTGATGCTATCAGGCACGCGACCTACAATGCGACGTAAGTACTCGACACCACCACGAACAGATTGCTCAGGGTCTAAACGATTTGTTACCCCGACGCTTTTCGCTGTTGGCAGAGTAAGCATCATCATCCCTCTAACACCTGTTGGCGATTTTGCCGCTGGCTTCCAGTGTGATTCTTGATACGCCAATGCTGCAATTAAGCGCCAGTCGAACTCTTCGCTGTACTTTTGGAATAAAGGTGCCCACTTAGGCAATTTGTCATCCAGAGCTCGAATGAATGCGCGAGTATCAACGTAGTCAAATGCTTCAATATGACCAATGTACTTCTCTTCGAGAGTGGACAGTTCTCCTGATTGTTTAATGTTACCGAAAAACTCTATCAGCATCGCATACAAACTTTCGTCTTCAGAGCGTCGAGTAAACCACGATACTGGTTGATCTTCTGTAAGTTCAAACGCGAGCGCAAGATCGGGATAAAGGCGCTGAGCTAGGGAAAGTTCCACAGAGTCAGTCACAGTAAAACGCAACTCACCAGTGGATACATATTTAAGTAAGTCTCTCGTGTCAGCATCGCCAACAATTTCAAACTGCAGCTCTGGGTATTGCTTCTTTAATGCGGTTAGGGTCGGAACATATTGCGATTGTTCGACGATCTTTAATGTTTGCGCGCCTGCATTTGTATCTTCGTCAGATTCGCTGTCTTTCGATGCTTGGTATTCAATCAGCTGTTCGATATCACGTGGTCGAAGTTGCCCCTTTTTATACACAACTTGTTGGCTTACATAATAATAAGCAGGGCCAGGTCTAAAGCGTTTTACCGCTTGTGACGTTTGATTTAAGCCCGTAGCGATGAGATCAATATCTCCTTTCTTAAGAGCAGGAAAAAGCTCGGCTTGGCGAAAGGCCGGTTTAATCTCGAGCTTGACGCCGAGCTGCTCCGCAAACTGACGCGCCAATTCGTAATCCAACCCAGCGGGACCATCGGGACCAATATAATAGGAAAGCTGATTGTTTAGCGTGCCAACACGAAGCACGCCACGTTCCTGAATTTTTTCGAATTCACTTTTGGGTTCCGACTCAATCTGGCAGGCAGAGAGTAGTAGCACAGAAACAAAAATTAGGGCGCTGCGCTTGAGTCGGTTGAGCTGGCTTATTTGCATTAATAGGTACATCTTAGGAAATTTCTATTTGCCTTTATATCAAAGCGAGCTCATGGGGCAAAGTGAATCACACACTTATAGCGTGACATTGTGTGTTTTATCGACATTTTAGCCGTAATTCAAATTTGACAAAAAAAATGACGCAAACGGTTGCTTTTGGTGTTACATCACAAAAACAATTGCTATATAATGCGCTCGCAATGACGAGGTGGAATCGGCATAGGTTCGACAGGGCTTATTTTAAGCGTCTGAATTTATTCCAATATCACCTTAATCAATTGCATAAGAGACCTAAGCACATGAGAATTTTGCGTGGCTCCCCAGCTCTTTCTGAGTTTCGTGTTAATAAACTACTGGAACTTTGTCGTGAACAAGATCTGCCTGTAACTGGCATTTATGCCGAGTTTATGCACTTTGCCGATCTAAAGTCTGACCTTGATGACCAAGAGTTAGAAAAACTTGAAAAGTTACTAACTTACGGCCCAACCATCGAAGAGCATGAGCCAGAAGGTCTTCTATTTCTTGTTACGCCTCGTCCAGGCACTATCTCGCCTTGGTCTTCTAAATCTACCGATATCGCTGTTAACTGTGGCTTGGATAAAGTGAAACGTCTAGAGCGCGGTACGGCTTATTATGTCGAATCTTCAGTTGTTCTATCAGAAGCTCAAGTTGGCGATGTCAAAGCGTTAATTCATGACCGCATGATGGAAACGGTATTTACAGAATTTGAAGCTGCGTCAGCGCTGTTTACAGTCGCTGAGCCTAAGCCAGTGGCGCATGTTGATATCTTAGCGGGCGGTCGTCTTGCGCTTGAGGAAGCAAACGTTTCCCTAGGCTTGGCACTCGCAGAAGATGAAATTGATTACTTGGTAGAGAACTTTACTAAGCTTGGGCGTAACCCAAACGACATTGAATTGATGATGTTTGCTCAGGCGAACTCAGAGCACTGTCGCCACAAAATTTTTAACGCAGATTGGACTATCGACGGGGTAGATCAACCTAAGTCTCTGTTCAAAATGATCAAAAACACGTTCGAAACGACACCTGACTATGTACTGTCTGCATACAAAGACAACGCGGCCGTTATGACGGGTTCTAAAGCGGGTCGTTTCTTCCCAGATCCAAAATCACGCCAATATACTTACCACCATGAAGATGCACACATCTTGATGAAGGTAGAGACGCACAACCACCCAACGGCAATCTCTCCATGGCCGGGCGCATCGACTGGTTCAGGCGGTGAGATCCGTGACGAAGGCGCGACGGGTATCGGCGGTAAGCCAAAAGCGGGTCTGGTTGGTTTTACAACCTCTAACTTACGTATTCCTGGTTTTGAACAGCCATGGGAAACCGACTTTGGCAAGCCAGGTCGTATTGTTAACGCGCTAGACATCATGCTTGAAGGTCCTCTAGGCGGCGCGGCATTCAACAACGAATTTGGTCGTCCAAATCTATTGGGTTACTTCCGTACTTACGAAGAAAAAGTCACTTCTCATGCGGGTGAAGAAATCCGTGGTTACCACAAACCAATCATGATTGCTGGTGGTATGGGTAACATTCGTGACGAACACGTGCAGAAGAAAGAAATTCCAGTGGGTGCGAGCTTAATCGTACTTGGTGGTCCGGCAATGAACATCGGTCTTGGTGGTGGCGCGGCGTCCTCAATGGCGTCTGGTCAGTCAGCAGAAGATCTGGACTTTGCTTCAGTACAGCGTGAAAACCCAGAGATGGAGCGTCGCTGTCAGGAAGTGATCGACCGTTGTTGGCAGCTAGGCGACGACAACCCAATCGCATTTATCCACGATGTGGGTGCGGGCGGTATCTCTAACGCATTGCCTGAACTTGTCGACGACGGTGAGCGTGGCGGTAAGTTCCAATTACGCGATGTACCAAACGATGAGCCGGGCATGAGTCCGCTAGAAATTTGGTGTAATGAATCACAGGAACGTTACGTTCTTGCGGTAGCGCCAGAAAACATGGAAGCATTCGATGCAATCTGTAAGCGTGAACGCGCACCATATGCAGTGGTGGGTGTAGCAACTGAAGAGCGTCATCTAACGCTAGAAGATTCTCACTTCGACAATACGCCAATCGATATGCCAATGGATATCCTGCTTGGTAAGCCACCGAAGATGCACCGCGACGCAACCACACTAAAGGTGGAAAGCCCTGCCATTGTTCGTGATGGTATTGAGCTTAATGAAGCGGTGGATCGCGTACTTCGTCTTCCAGCGGTTGCAGAAAAAACATTCCTAATTACTATCGGTGACCGAACAGTAACGGGTCTGGTTGCTCGTGATCAAATGGTTGGCCCTTGGCAGGTACCAGTAGCAAACTGTGCAGTAACAGCGGCAAGCTATGACACTTACCACGGCGAAGCAATGTCGATGGGTGAGCGCACGCCAGTGGCATTACTAGACTTTGGTGCATCGGCTCGCCTAGCGGTTGGTGAGTCACTAACGAACATTGCGGCAACAGACATCGGTGATATTAAACACATTAAACTGTCTGCGAACTGGATGTCGCCAGCGGGTCACCCAGGTGAAGATGCAGGTCTTTATGAAGCAGTCAAAGCGGTGGGTGAAGAGCTCTGTCCTGCATTAGGTTTGACGATCCCAGTTGGTAAAGACTCCATGTCGATGAAAACCAAGTGGGAAGAGAACGGCGAGAGTAAAGAAGTCACTTCTCCACTGTCGCTAGTTATCACGGCATTTGGTCGTGTGGAAGACGTACGTAAGACCGTGACTCCACAACTACGCACTGACAAAGGCGATACTTCTCTAGTTCTTGTTGACTTGGGTAACGGCAAAAACCGCTTAGGTGCGACAGCATTGGCACAAGTATACAAACAGCTGGGTGACAAACCTGCTGACGTAGATAACGCTGAGCAGCTAAAAGGCTTCTTTGATGCAATGCAAACACTGGTTCGTGATGACAAACTGGTTGCTTACCACGATAAAGGTGATGGTGGTCTATTTGTAACGCTTGCTGAGATGGCATTCGCGGGTCACTGTGGCGTAAAAGCGAACATCGCAGAGCTGGGTGACGATGCGCTAGCCGTTCTATTTAACGAAGAGCTAGGTGCGGTTGTTCAAGTTAAGAATGATGATCTGGATTCAGTTCTATCTACTCTGGCGGCAAACGGCTTAGAGGCATGTTCACATGTGATTGGTTCAGTTAACGCTTCAGACGACTTTATTATCTCTTCTGGTGATGCAGTTGTGCTTGAACGCTCACGTACCGAACTACGCGTTATCTGGGCTGAAACAACGCATAAGATGCAGGCGCTACGAGATAACCCAGCATGTGCAGACCAAGAGCACGAAGCTAAGAAAGACAACTCTGACCCTGGTCTAAACGTTAAGCTCAGCTTCGACGTAAATGAAGACGTTGCAGCACCGTACATTGCGAAAGGTGCTAAACCTAAGATGGCGATTCTACGTGAGCAGGGTGTTAACTCCCACGTTGAAATGGCTGCAGCGTTTGACCGCGCAGGTTTTGAAGCAACCGATATTCATATGAGCGATATCCTAGCGGGTCAAGCGGTACTAGATGAATACCATGGCCTAGTAGCTTGTGGTGGCTTCTCTTACGGCGACGTACTAGGTGCGGGTGAGGGTTGGGCTAAGTCTATCCTGTTTAACGCACAAGCTCGTGAACAGTTCCAAGCCTTCTTTAACCGTAAAGAGACGTTCTCTTTAGGTGTATGTAACGGTTGTCAGATGCTTTCTAACCTGAAAGAGCTGATCCCGGGTGCAGACTTGTGGCCACGTTTTGTTCGTAACGAATCTGAGCGTTTTGAAGCGCGCTTTAGCCTAGTTGAAGTTCAGAAATCTGATTCTGTATTCTTCGACGGTATGGCAGGTTCGCGCATGCCAATCGCGGTTTCCCACGGAGAAGGGCGTGTAGAAGTACGTGATGCTGAGCACCTAGCAGCGATTGAAGCATCAGGTACGGTTGCGGTTCGTTACGTGGATAACCTCGGTAACCCGACGCAACAATATCCGAACAACCCGAACGGTTCGCCAAACGCGATTACTGGCTTAACAACAGCAGACGGTCGCGTGACAATCATGATGCCTCACCCAGAGCGCGTATTCCGCACAGTTGCAAACTCTTGGGCTCCGGAAGGTTGGGGTGAAAATGGCGCTTGGATGCGTATGTTCCAAAATGCCCGTAAGAATATCGGTTAATTAACCAAAGGTTAATCTAGCTTAAGTAAAGCGTTGGTTGAGAGACCAGCGCTTTCTTTTTTCTTATTGCTCTTTTTCTTCGTCGCTCTTTCTCGTGACTAGGCTAAACGTTGCTTTGTTCTGCCTCTTCTTTGTCATCTATTATCTCGCGTAAAAAACTTGCAGCGTTTAGATTACTTTTATGCTCTAATACCGCGCTTACCAAGGGATGGTGTTAAACAGCTCAGCTTAGATGGAGTTATCAAGTTGACCGAATCCCTGATTGATCCCTAAATCCCTTAGGAAATGAAATAAATGTCTAAGAATCCAAAATTTGCTATCCGCGTCACTGAAAAACGTAACGGCTGGAGCGCAGAAATCACTCGCCAAGTGACATCTCGTAAGACTGTAGTATCAAAGCGTGAAACTGGCTTTGACAGCGAAGAGAAAGCACAAGCTTGGGCTGAACAAGAACTGGCTGGTTTTATCCAAAACCAAGTGGTTCGTAACGAGCGTAAAGCAGCGCAACGTCAAGAGCGTGAAGCAGAACAACTAGCGGCAAAAGTTCGTAAAGAAGAAGCCCGCAAAGCACGTGACGCTGAAGTAGACGCTGACGAAGAATAGATTCAAGTCGGTGAGATGGTGACGTCACCCATCAAACAAAAAGTGAAAATGCCCTGAGCTTTGTCTCAGGGCATTTTTTATTGTATCGACTTAAAAACAATCCGAAGATACTGACAGACTAAACGTACCGTCTTCAGGGGCTGCAAATTGTTTATTGCCAGGAAGAAGGTGAGGGTTATTAGCATAAGTGCGATGTGTTGACTTGCCCTTTGCCGAGTGCCTCTCTGGTAAATCAAAGTGTTGCAATCCGTCAGATAGATCGTTTGCTTCACCGTAGTCGAAATGTGTTGTGACGTCTTTGGGCTGCTTGGCGTAACGACAGTGATCCGGCTTTTCTTCTTCATGCCAAGTTAACGCGTTTGCTTTGGTGTCTAGATTCAGATTATTTGTTGTTGGTTGTGCGTAATGATCCTCAATAACTTGGTGCTGACTCTGCTCTTGTAAGTAGTCAGCAATGCTCTCAGAAGTCTGTGCCAGGCTTTGACTTGCTGGAACGAAGCAAGCAAGAAGAAACAGTGTTTTTAAGTTGTTCATAGTGTGTATGCAAGCAAAAAGAAATGATAGTACTGGTAAATAAAACGGCGTGCAATTATGTCCGTTGGACACGATATAGCAGGGCAGTTAATGTCTGCCCTGCATCTTTTAGGTATGGTTAGTATTGATAAGTGAGGTGCAGTTTGACTTCGCGACCAGGCGAAGGCACGCCATTAGATAGGTATGCTTCGTAGTAACGATCGGTTAAGTTTTTCACAACCGCGCCAACACTCAAGCCTTCGACTTGTTGTATTTCCCAAACCACGTAAGCGTTTTGTAGCGTGTATTGCTCACTTGGCGATTTCACTTTTAAATTGTTACCGCTTGCCTTGGTTTTGGTTTGCGCATCATACCAACGGACTTCCCAGCCAGTGCGTAAACCTGGAATCCATTCGTAACCTAAACCTAAGTTGATATTTAATGGTGGCACATCAGGGTGATCATCATCTGAACCTGTCGAGTCAGATAGGCTACCTTTGTTTTTGCCGCGAATGTAACTTGCTGAGAAATTACTGTAGAAATCTTCAATCCGGTATTGTGAAATTAGCTCAAAGCCGTAGTTTTTAAAGCCATCTAGGTTTGTATTCCAGCTTTGTAACTCAGTAGTATTTTTGTCGAGGTTTTCGCCCGTTCGTATATCAACTGTGTCGCTAACATCGTTATAGAACAAAGTTAACTCTGTTGCGAGGTTATCGCGAGAGTTCACCAGCCCTTCCGTTAAGTTGATAACGCTTGCTTGATAAGCATGGATACGAGACACGTCCAGATTCAAAGCAGTAGCCGTAGCGGTAGCTCGCGCATATTGCACTGAGTAGATGTTATCAACGGTTGGTGCTTTTAAAGCGTAGGCGTAGGAGGCGTTTAAACGCGTATTATTGGTCGCATCAAAGTCGATATCCAAACGTGGGCTAAAGCCTTTATGCGTCGTTTCACCGTAGTCATGTCCAGCGGCTGGGTCATTATAATCCGGCGCAGCGTTCCCTTTTCCTTCACTCTTAATGTATTCGTAACGCAGAGAAGGTGTGATGGTTAGACGGTCTGTTGCTTGATAGTGATCAGCAATGTAAGCCGCATAAATTGACTGAGTGCCAGATGGTTCGTAGTAAGGGGTATACCAACCGTAGTTTTTGGCTTCATTACTGTCGTATGATGCGTTGAATACTAATGAGTCTCTATCGGTTTTTTGATATTGAAGCCCTGTGACTAGAGTGTGGTCTCCGAACTGCGCTTGGTTAAACACATCAGCATAGTCTCGCTCGTAACTTAACCAAGACTCGTGACCGTAACTGCCAACAGAAACGAACATTTTCTCGAATGCCACGTCAGGGCGAACCCAGTGACGATCGTTTTCAGAACGTGCCATTTTGATATTGAAATCAATATACGGATTAGTCGGCATGTAGTGGTAAGAGATGGTCGTGGTGTTATCCGTGTATTTATTATCGACGGTGTATGCGTATTTGGCTTTTTCTAATGATCCGTATTTCTTGATGTTGTACTCAGTGATGTTAGGCATTTTCCCGCGGCGGTTAGCCCAAGGTTTACGACCTTCATCTTTATAGCGCGTGTGGCTAATTTCAAACTCGTGATCGTTGTTTTCATAACCGACTTTTACGAGCATGTTTTCTTGCTCATAACCTGAGTAATCCAACGTTTCACCACCACCGACTTTAATGTCATCAGAATCTTTTACAGAGCCATTCGCTAGAAAATAAAAACCAGCATCGTTTTTACCATAGAGTGTTAGCGTGTAGGCATTCTCATCGCCGTTGTTGTTATATGCACTTGAGATGCGAGCACCAAAGTTTCTGTCGCCGTAAAGGAGATCATCGACACTTTTGGTTTTAATGCGAATGGAGCCACCAAACTTTCCGTTGAGTGCTCGATAGTCGTGCGCGCCCTTGATAATTTCTGCTTCACCAATCAAGAACGGATCAAAAAAGAAAGTTCCGTAGCGGTATTGTTGAAAGCCAATTGGAGCGCCATCGACAAATACGGCGATATCGCTTGGATCATCAAAACCACGAATATTAATACGTTCGCCGCCGGAACGGCCGCCGCCATCTAATGATGCGCCCGGAACGGCATCGATCATTGAGGCAAAATTGGAGTACTGTTGCTCTTCAATCTCTGACCAATTAATGGTGGTTTGCGCAGGCTCAGCAACGGTGATGGGTTTGGCATAACGCACACCGATGACTTCGAGCTCTTCATTTGGCGTTGTCTCGGCATATGAATAAAGAGGGAAGAGCAAAGTCAGTGAAATGAGATTTACTTTGAATGGGTGACTTTTTAATCGTTTCATATTGATGATTTATAGTGTTTTTATGAAGCTCGGATTATAAGAACATTATTACGATTAATAAATGATAATGAGATTAATTATCAAATGTGTTTTTGCGATGGCTTGTAAAGTTTTTTATCCATTCGTGGAAACTACGATGAGTATCGTTAGCTTACAGAAAACAAAAAGCCCAGCATCATGGACGCTGAGCTCATTGGCTTTTAAACAAGATGGTGCGAGCACTGTTGCTCCTTTCGAGCTAATCAAGTGCGTACTTGGTAGGAATTACTGAGTTTCTAACGGGATCTGTCCGGTAGTCAGTGGCTCGACATCGAACTCGGTCAGTCCTTCAATGTAACTTTCAACGGCTTGTTCTACCGAATCATCACCTTGGTTGAAGTAAGCAAGGTGGAAGATCGCATCGCCTTCATTAACCAGTGGCAAAGTTTGTTGACCGATCACCAAGCCACGCTTAGGCGCTTTGAGCTCTACCTCATCATGTCCAAGAGGAGAGCTGATATAGGCGAGCGTTTCACCCTGTTCCACTTTGTCTCCCAGATTAACGACAGTACGCAAAATACCGTTACCTGACGCACGAACCCAGCTGGTGGACTTCGCTATGATAGGCTCTGGCAGCTTTTTCCTGCTCGCACGCAACATACCAATGGCTTGCATTACGCGCCGAACCCCGAGTACACCAGCGCTGATCGAAAGTGGATCAAAACGCAATGCTTCGCCAGCCTCGTAGGTGAGCACGGGGATGTCACATTTTTCTGCTTCACTGCGCAAAGAGCCATCACGCAATGCTGAATCAACAATCACTGGCGTCGCAAACGCCTGAGCAATACGCAGAGTTTCTGGGTTGCTTAAGTTTGCGCGAATCTGTGGCAGGTTCGTGCGGTGAATGGCTCCGGTGTGCAGATCCAAGATGTAGTCACAACGCTTGGCAATGTTGTTAAAGAACCCGTGTGCCATTCGAGATGCAAGCGCGCCTTTTTCACTGCCAGGAAAGCAACGGTTGAGATCTCGTCGATCGGGCAAGTACCGTGATTTATGGATGAAACCAAAAACGTTAACGATAGGTACTGCAATGACAGTGCCTTTCAGTTTTTGTGGATCCAGTTGGTTAATGATCTGACGAACGATTTCTACGCCATTAAGCTCATCACCATGGATAGCAGCATTGACCATTAACACAGGCCCTTCTTGTTTCCCATGGATGATTTCCACAGGAATAGATAAAGGCGAATGTGTGTATAGCTTCGCTGCTTCAAATTCGATCTCTAATCGTTGTCCTGGTTGTATTTGATGCCCTAAGAGCTCAAACACTTTGCTTTTTTTACTTCTGGCCATAAACCATCTCTGTCAAATGCGTTATCAGCAATGTAACAATTGCTGCAAAATCGTACTAATCATTCTCATTAAGGACACGACAAATTACTTTAATCGTCATGCGCGAAATCTCAGCATGTGTGACGTTTTTGTTTTCAATATGATCTTTTATATCAGTTTAATACATAACGAGAGGTACAGAAGGAAGAGCAATCATAGGCTTAAAAAATGTGACTGTATTAAAAATAATACTGATAATGAGGGACAAAAAAACGGACTTTTAACCCTACTTTTTATCCGATAATATCCGCGCCGAATTTGAGGTCTAACATTTCTAACTAGAGGTTTTGATGAAAAAGGCAATTGCTAAAATTGGTGCATTGACTGCTTTAGCAGTTTCACTTTCAGGTTGCGTTGGCAGTAATGCCGTGACAGGTTATGTCATGGGGTTTAACTTGAAAGCTGTAGATAACCGTTACGCTCGAGGTGGTCTAAACATGCTTTTAGCACCTGTTTATGGTGTCGCAATCGCAGCGGACTACATCGTGTTTAACTCTCTAGAGTTTTGGACGGGTAAGAACCCTTTAAATGGTAAGCCACATATCTTCGATACAAAGATGGATACTTACATCGATGTAAACCACCAGTTAGATAAATCGTTAACGACGGCGCCAATTGCACCGTTAGCGAATAACCGTGTTATTGAGCAGGGTCGAATGCAGCAAATCGATGAGAATACTGTTCAAATGGATATTACTTACAATAACGGCGAGAAGGCGACACTCATGGGTGTGCGCGATGGTGAGTTTGTCACTTACTACATTGATGGTGAAGTCGTTGCACAAACTTCAATGGATGAGCTAGCTGCTTATACGCAAAATCGCGTGTAATTTGGTCCAGCCAAACAAAAAAGGGTGCCGTAAAGCACCCTTTGTCGTTTTTCGTGCTTGAATTACGCTTTCTCTGGAATTGCCTCTAGAAGCGCGACCATTTGGTCCCAGTACAGCTGAACGGTATCAATCTTCACTTTCTCATCTGGTGAGTGAGGGAATTTAATTGTTGGACCGAAAGACACCATATCCATGTGTGGGTATGGTTCTTTAAACAGGCCACACTCAAGACCAGCATGGATGACCATGATGTTCGGCTTATGACCGTAAATGCCTTCATACATATCACGGAAAATTGCCATGATCTCGGAATCTGCATCTGGCTTCCAGCCAGGGTAAGCACCTGAGAACTGAATTTGTGCGCCTGCTAATTCAGCAATTGAACGTAGCATACTCTCAACTTGGCTGCGGCCAGAGTCAATCAAAGAGCGAATCAGACACAGAACTGTCACTTTATTTTCTTCAGTAGTGATCACGCCAACGTTCAGTGACGTTTCGACCACACCTTCAATTTCGTCGCTCATGCGCATGACGCCATTTGGGCATGCGTTAAGTGCGGCAATGAAGCGTTGCTGATCGGCGATTGAAAATACTTGCGCGTCAGTAGCGAGCAATTCATTAAAGGTTACGATACCTGTTTCGATTTTACCCAGTTCAGTTTTCAGCAGCTCAGTGTAGTGGTTGAACAGCTCAGCAAGCTTGTCTTGGTTTTCTGCAGGAAGAGCGACAGTGACAAACGCTTCGCGAGGGATTGCATTACGTAAACTACCACCACGGAATTCTACCAAACGTAAATCAAGCTCTTGCGCATGACCCGCGAGGAAACGACCAAGTAATTTGTTGGCATTACCGCGACCTGTGTGAATGTCACAACCTGAGTGACCACCTTTTAGGCCTTTCAGCGTCAGTTGGCGTGTTACGAAACCGGCAGGCGTTGCTTCTCGAGAAATGCCGAAAGTCATGGTGCCATCAACACCACCAGCACAACCCATGTAGACTTCGCCTTCTTGTTCAGAGTCTGTGTTGAGAAGGATCTCACCTTCTAACCAACCAGCCTCAAGACCAAATGCGCCAGTCATGCCTGCTTCTTCATCAATCGTCAGCAGAACTTCGATTGGGCCGTGCTTAATGTCTTTAGATGCCAATACAGCAAGGCAAGAAGCCATACCAATCCCGTTATCTGCACCAAGCGTCGTGCCTTTCGCCGTTACCCATTCGCCATCGATGTAAGGTTGGATTGGATCTTTGGTGAAGTCGTGTTCGGTGTCTTCGTTTTTCTGCGGCACCATGTCGATGTGTGCTTGAAGTACAACAGCCTTCTTATTTTCCATTCCAGGTGTCGCGGGCTTTTTGATGAACACGTTACCGGTTGGATCACGGCGAACGTCAAAGCCTTGCTCTGTTGCCCAGTTGATAATGTACTGTGCTAATGCTTCTTCATGTTTAGATGGGTGAGGGATAGAACAAATCTTATCGAAAAACTGCCAAAGTGGAGCAGGTGATAAGGTACTGATCTCAGAATGGAACTCAGACACGGAGGACTCCTTTTGATGTGCTTTGCCAAATATATACCGTAAAAATATTGTCGAGATAGCATTAAATGCTAGACGATTTGGCCTTCAAATTGCCGTTTAGCATACCACCAGATAAGGAGTACGAGTAGTCGCGTGCACAAGGATTTCTCTCAGAACTGTCACAGTTTGTGAACACAATAACAGGCACTATGTGTTCTTTATCATACATTCTGAAAGTGGCTTTATTTTTTAATTCACAAAACTGTAATTTAATTACATTTAAACTCTGATAAAGATCAATTTGTACATTTTTTGTGATTTAAATCACTAAAAGGCTTGTAATTAAATTTCTTGGTGGTATATTTGTAACCAGCTTCTGAGAGAAGAATGAAATGCTCAAAGGATGAGTCCGTTTTATCGCCTCCAAGGAACCGAGAAATCAACGAATGTTTAATTGATTTAAAAGGTGATAGTTATGAAAGGTTTACCAAGTACAATGTTCTGGAATAGCAAGTCTGTTTACACCGGCAACTTTGTATACCCAACAAGCTTTGGCTACTAAGTGAAGTCAACGCATGTGACTCGAACAGTTTGTTCACCCCTATAAATTGGAATTTTTTTTCAGTGATAGTGCTGACATGATTCGCCGCCACCCAAATTGGGTGGCGTTTTTTTATCTCCACTTTCTCTTTCTGACACATTTTCTGCCATCAAGGCTAGATTCTATTCTCCGTTCTTTAGTTTTATCGACTTCCCCGTCAAATCCACCTAGATATGACGCTTAAAACGCCCAGTTTCTATTTGAAAGTTTAGTACATTGTTCAGTTTTTATTCTGTTGTTGGGTTCTGAACGATAACTATTAATTGTTGTTTTATAAGAATATATTTCCTGTTTTGCTTTTAAGAATTAGCGAATGGGTTTCATATCCAAAGAAAAAAATCGCATTAGAGTGAAGATTCTATCTAGAATTTGCTATTTGATAACTTTATAATTCCCGCCAATCGATTACGCAACCGTTTACTTTTTACCTTTACAGGATTCGATCATGCTCGAGAGGCTTTTTAAGCTCAGTGACAATGGCACAAATGTGCGCACTGAGATCATTGCAGGTGTTACCACCTTCCTAACCATGGCTTACATTATTTTTGTAAACCCAGCGATCCTGTCGGATACCGGTATGGACCGTGGTGCCATTTTTGTTGCAACTTGTCTTGCGGCCGCTATCGGCTGTTTCATCATGGGATTTGTTGCCAACTACCCAATTGCACAAGCACCAGGAATGGGGCTGAACGCATTTTTCACTTACTCTGTTGTGTTGGGGATGGGCTATACGTGGCAAGTTGCGTTAGCGGCGGTGTTTGTTTCAGGCCTGCTGTTTATTCTTTTGAGTATATTTAAGATCCGTGAGTGGATTATTAACTCGATCCCGCATTCTCTTAGAACTGGTATTTCAGCTGGTATCGGTCTTTTCTTAGCATTTATCGCATTAAAAAATGCAGGCATCGTCGTTGATAACCCTGCGACATTAGTTTCTATGGGAGACATCACATCATTGCCATCTGTATTGGCTGCGATTGGTTTCTTCCTTACTATCGCGCTTGTTCACCGTGGTGTGAAAGGTGCGGTGATGATCGCCATTCTTGGTGTTACAGCGCTTGGCCTTCTATTTGGTGATGTGCAGTGGAGCGGCATTATGTCAACGCCACCAAGCATTGCACCCACTTTCATGCAACTGGATTTCTCTAGTTTGTTTGAAGTTGGCATGATTTCCGTTGTGTTTGCTTTCCTATTTGTCGATTTGTTTGATACCGCAGGTACGCTAGTTGGTGTTTCTCAAAAAGCAGGCCTCACGGATGAGAATGGCAACATCCCGCGTCTAAACAAAGCGTTACTTGCAGACTCAACGGCAACGTCAGTAGGTGCATTACTTGGTACCTCAAACACCACATCTTACATTGAGAGTGTTTCTGGTGTGGCGGCTGGTGGTCGTACTGGTCTAACAGCAGTGGTTGTTGGTGTGCTCTTCCTACTTGCTCTGTTGTTCTCACCACTAGCAGGAATGATCCCAGCTTACGCAACATCGGGCGCTCTGTTCTATGTCGCGATTTTGATGCTGTCTGGACTGGTAAGCATTGATTGGCGTGACCTAACGGAAGCATCACCAGTTGTTGTGACTTGTTTGGTGATGCCATTAACGTTCTCGATTGCAGAGGGTATTACGTTAGGCTTTATCGCGTACGCGGCGATCAAATTATTCAGCGGCAAGGGCCGTGAAGTGTCGATGAGTGTGTGGGTGATGTCTGCCATCTTCATCGTCAAATACCTCGTCGGTTAATTTCTCGAGCAAAAAGCCAGTGTGGATTTATTCACGCTGGCTTTTTCTTTTTTCACGTTGTTCACTTCAGACGGTTTTTCTGCGGAATAGGCAGAGAATTTTGATATCACCGTTGGTATTAGCGGTGTGTTTCGGTAGAATAATCGTTTGCGCAGCTTGAAATCCTCATCTCCATACGTTTTGGAGAGGTCAGTGAGCATTCCGCTTTTGAGTGAGTTCGCTAGATTTTGAGGATGCATATTTTCAAATTATTAGGTTATTACAATGAGTAAAAAATTCATTATCACTTGGGATGCAATGCAGACTTACTGCCGTGAACTGGCTGAAAAACAAATGCCAGCTGAGCAATGGAAAGGGATTTGGGCGGTAAGCCGCGGTGGTTTGGTTCCTGGCGCTATCTTGGCTCGTGAACTGGGTATTCGTTACGTTGATACAATCTGTATTTCAAGCTACGACCATGATCATCAGCGCGATATGACAGTACTAAAAGCACCTGAAGGCGATGGTGAAGGTTACCTAATCGTTGAAGACCTAGTAGACAGTGGTGATACGGCGCGCAAACTACGTGAGATGTATCCAAAAGCGAAGATGATCGCTGTGTGTGCAAAACCTTCAGGCAAAGCGTTGCTAGATGATTATGTGGTAGATATCGCGCAAGACACTTGGATTGAACAACCTTGGGATATGTCAATCCAGTACGCTGAGCCTGTAAACCGCAAGCAAAAATAAACGCTATTAAAGAATATTGAGAAATGCCCCTGTATAGGGGCATTTTTTTTATTATCATAACAACTCATGCTAATAGCCTAAGGTTCTTCCTATGTCTGAAGACGTCAGTAAAAATCTTTCCGAAACTTTGTTCGTGAAACATAAGCAAGCAAAAGAAACCTCTGCGCTTACCCAGTACATGCCGACCAGTCAAAAAATACTTGATGAGCGAGAGGCGCAGGGTGATCGTGCTTGGTATCGTCATTTGCGCCGCTTGCAATGGGCTTGGCAAGGGTTGTCTCCGATAGAGATGGAAGGTGTGCTTTCTAAAATCGCTTCTTCTTCCCACTCTCGAACCAATGATGATTGGTTAGACACCGTAATGGGATACCACAACGGTAACTGGACATTTGAGTGGATTAAGCTCGGCATGGAGCATCAGAAGCGTTCAAATGAAATGCAAGGTGAGGAGGCCGCCGATGAACTATTCACCGCTTCTTTGTGTTTTAGTATCGCAGGCTACCCACATCTGAAGAATGATAATTTGGCCTTGCAGGCTCAAGTGCTGGCAAACAAAGCGTACTCTGACGGCGCAGAGAAGACCAAGTACACCATCAAGCAAATTGAAGTGCCTTACCAAAATCGCAAAATCATCGCGAACCTTCATTTGCCAAGAACCGACAAACAACTGCCTGTGGTGATGGTGAGCGCTGGTCTCGATACGTTACAAACCGACATGTGGCGTTTGTTCCGCAATCATCTTGCACCACGAGATATTGCGATGTTGACGGTTGACATGCCTTCGGTAGGGCACAGTTCTCACTGGCCTTTGACTGAGAACTCAAGCTGTCTGCACCAAGCGGTACTAAATGAGCTGTATTCATTGCCTTGGGTGGATCATCACAAAGTGGGGTTAGTTGGATTTCGTTTTGGTGGTAATGCCATGATCCGACTCTCTTTTGTTGAGCAAGAGAAGATCAAAGCTTGTGTAGCCCTCGGCGCACCCGTACATGATATTTTTACTTCCCCTGAGAAGCTGCAAAAAATGCCGAAGATGTATCTGGATCTGTTGGCTTCTCGCTTAGGGAAAAGCGCGGTTGATATTAATAGCATGGCGGGCCAGATGATGGCCTGGTCATTGAAGGTTCAGGGCTTCTTGAGCAGTAGAAAAACCAAAGTACCTATTTTAGCTTTGAGCCTTGAAGGCGATCCGGTGTCTCCACACAGTGATAACCAACTCGTCGCGCTGTTTAGCCAGTATGGCAGAGCGAAAAAAATCAGTTCCAAAACGATTACAAAAGGATATGAGCAATCCCTCGATTTAGCCATAAAGTGGCTAGAAGATGAATTATTAGGGTGACAATTCTCCTAAATTAGTTAAAAGTGATATATCTGAGCAAAAAATAAGCTCATGATAATTAAAAATAATAATCATTCTTGGGTGTTTACTTTTAACTATGAAAACGGAGATTCATATGTCAGAGACGACTCAGGGCCCGACTCACTTTCGCTTGATGTCAAAGTTGAAGGCGATAGGGCCTTACCTGCGCGAACCACAATCGCAAGAAGGGCGCTATTATTTTGATTGTCTATCTGTTTGTGTAGACGACAAAAAATCGCCTGAGAAGCGTGAATTTTGGGGCTGGTGGATGGATTTAGAATCCATCGAAGGAGGCTTTACTGCCAAATATCATATCGGCAAGTACAACAAAGAAGGGCAATGGGTATCGGAAGCCCTGCCTAAAAAAGCGGTAGAGGAAGTGTATCTGACGCAGAGCACATTCCATCAAAAGCTGGTTGATACTTTAGAAGAACACTTCAAATTAGAAGTCGAATATCACACGGAGTCTTTCGATTTCGCTTAATTTGGTTGTTTTCATTTAATACCAAACAAAAAGGTGCGAAAACGCACCTTTTCTCTTGTTAATTCCCTCTTTGATTGTTAAAACATCCTCTCTTTATTTGTTTTTCACTTCAGAAGACATCATGACAACGAATCAACAAAATGCAGTTGTTTCACAACCACAAACTGTCGTTGTGAAACTGGGTACAAGTGTGCTGACAGGCGGCACTCTGGCACTCGACCGTGCTCACATGGTTGAGTTAGCGCGCCAGTGTGCTGAGCTTAAAAAACAAGGCCATTCAGTGGTAATGGTTTCGTCTGGTGCTATTGCAGCAGGCCGTGAGCATCTTGGTTACCCCGCATTGCCCAACGAGATGGCGAGTAAACAATTACTTGCGGCGGTAGGGCAAAGTCGCTTGATTCAAACATGGGAGTCTTTGTTTGGTATTTACGGTATCAAGATCGGCCAAATGCTACTAACTCGTGCTGATTTAGAAGATCGCGAGCGATTCTTAAACGCACGTGACACCATCAATGCGCTCGTTGCGAACGATATTATTCCAATCGTAAACGAAAATGATGCCGTTGCGACCAGTGAGATTAAAGTGGGCGATAACGACAACCTTTCCGCTTTGGTAGGCATTTTATGTGGTGCAGATAAGCTCTTACTTTTAACTGACCAAAAAGGTCTGTTTACTGCTGACCCTCGTAAAGACCCAAATGCAGAGTTGATCAAGGAAGTAAAAACCATCGACGATACGCTGCGTAAAATCGCAGGAGGAAGTGGTACAACATTGGGTACTGGCGGTATGGCAACGAAGCTGCAAGCCGCAGACATCGCTCGCCGCGCTGGTATCGAGGTTATTATTGCTGCCGGTAGTGCACCGAATGTTATCTTTGACTCTTTGAGTGCAGAGCCACAAGGCACACGCTTCCTACCTTGCGCTGAAGCTTTAGAAAACCGTAAACGCTGGATTCTGGCGGGACCTGCGGCATCGGGCGACATCATTATTGATGATGGTGCGGTAAATGCAGTGGTCGGTAAGGGCAGTAGCTTACTTGCTAAAGGGGTAATCAAAGTAAGTGGTGACTTTGCACGAGGCGAAGTGGCGCGTGTAACAAATTCTCACGGTAAGTTGGTGGCTCGTGGCATCAGCGCCTACTCAAGTGATGACCTAACTAAAATTACTGGTAAGCACAGTAAAGATATCATCTCTATTTTGGGGCATGATTATGGCTCTGAGGTGATTCATCGCGATGATTTGGTCGTCATTCAGGAATAGAATTAGAGGGAAGCAAAGTGGATTTAACGAATATGGGTAAAGCTGCTAAAGATGCAGCTTTCGAATTAGCGACAGCGTCAACTGCGCAGAAGAACCAAGCATTAGCCATCATTGCTGATGAGCTAGAAGCAAACTCCGTTGCTATTTTGGCGGCAAACGCTAAAGACATCGAACTTGGCCGTGAAGCGGGTTTAACCGATGCACTGCTTGATCGCCTTTTGCTGAATGAAGAACGATTGACTGCAATTGCGAATGATGTTCGCAACGTCATTAGCTTGAACGATCCTGTAGGCAGCGAAATCGACAGTAAGGTACTGGAAAATGGGATGTCACTGTCTCGTCGCCGCGTACCACTGGGTGTTGTAGGCGTAATTTATGAAGCGCGTCCTAACGTGACTATTGATATTGCGGCGCTGTGCTTGAAAACCGGCAACGCAAGCATTTTGCGTGGCGGCAAAGAGACATTTTTCTCGAATATGGAATTGGTAAAGGTTATTCAGTCTGCGCTAGCAAAGGCGAACCTTCCTGCCGCTTCGGTTCAGTACATTGAAAAGCCAGATCGTGAGCTAGTCTCTCAACTGCTTAAACTGGACGATTACGTCGACATGATCATTCCACGCGGTGGTGCTGGCCTACACAAAATGTGTAAAGAAAACAGCACGATTCCGGTGATTATTGGCGGCTTTGGTATCAGCCATATCTTTGTCGACGAATCCGCTGATCTAGAGAAATCCCTGAATGTGGTTGAGAACTCTAAAGTTCAACGTCCATCTGCGTGTAACTCATTAGATACGCTGCTCGTGCATGAAAAAATTGCAGCACAGTTTCTGCCAATGATCGTTGAGCGTATGGACGAAAAAGTGACGTTCGTGGCAGAGCCAAAAGCAAAAGAACTCATGGAGCAAGCGAAACAAGTTCGCGATGCTGTTGAAGGTGACTTTGATACGGAATGGTTGAGCTACACCCTTGGTGTAAAAGTCGTGTCTGATGTGAAAGATGCAATTGATCATATGCGTGTTCATAACGCGAGCCACTCAGATGCGATCATGACCAATAGTTTGGAAAACTCAGAACTGTTCATCAATTCTGTCGGTTCGGCGGCGGTTTATGTGAATGCTTCAACGCGCTTTACAGACGGTGCGCAATTTGGCCTTGGCGCAGAAGTCGCAGTATCTACGCAAAAGCTACATGCCCGTGGTCCAATGGGTTTAGAAGAGCTAACTAGCTACAAGTGGGTTGGTAAAGCGAATTACTTAGCACGCAGTTAACACATTCAACGAGATCTTGAGTGAAAAAGGGGCCTTTGGGCCCCTTTTTGTTTTGTCTAACATACCAATTCCGCTACACTACATGAGCTTTTATTTCGGTTTGAAAGCGTTATACCCAAATAGCTTTAATAGAGTCCGTATAACCATGAACGCGTGGTTATTCGTGATTGCTCATGAGGTTATTTTGGTATAGATATGGAGGTGATATGCATTGTCCTTTTTGTTCCGAGAACGATACCAAAGTTATTGATTCCCGCTTAGTGGCTGATGGCCATCAAGTTCGACGTCGCCGTCAGTGCTTGGCGTGTAGCGAGCGTTTTACTACGTTTGAAAGCGCAGAGTTAGTGATGCCTAAAGTGATCAAATCGAATGGCAACCGTGAACCATTTGATGAAGATAAAATGGTTGGCGGTATTCAGCGCGCATTAGAGAAACGCCCAGTGAGTGCCGATTCTATAGAGTTAGCGATCAGCATGATCAAATCACAACTGCGTGCGACGGGTGAACGAGAGGTTCCGAGTGAAATGATTGGTAATTTAGTCATGGACCAACTCAAAGAACTCGACAAGGTCGCTTATATCCGTTTCGCCTCAGTTTACCGCAGTTTTGAAGACATTCGCGAGTTTGGCGAAGAGATTGCCCGCCTAGAAGACTGAGTAGCTCATGACTCAACACACTCCTGAAAGAGCGTTTTCTGATTTAGATTTCGCCATGATGTCACGAGCTATTAAGTTAGCGAGACGTGGCATTTATACCACCGCCCCAAATCCAAATGTGGGGTGCGTCATCGTTCGTGATGAAGAAATTGTTGGTGAGGGCTATCACCACCGCGCTGGTGAGCCGCATGCCGAAGTGCACGCGATGCGCATGGCGGGTGAAAAAGCAGTTGGTGCAACCGCTTATGTGACGCTCGAACCTTGCTCTCATTACGGCCGTACACCGCCATGTGCTGAAGGGCTAATCAAAGCTAAAGTGGCACGTGTGGTTTGCGCAATGGTAGACCCAAACCCTAAAGTTGCGGGGCGGGGCATCCAGATGTTGCGTGATGCCGGAATTGAAGTACAAATCGGCTTGTTAGAGCAAGATGCCCTTGCCCTTAACCCTGGTTTTATAAAGTACATGCGTACAGGCATGCCGTTTGTTCAATTAAAAATGGCAGCCAGTTTGGATGGGCAAAGCGCACTCAGCAATGGGCAGAGCCAATGGATCACCTCCCCAGCGGCCCGCCAAGATGTGCAGCGTTATCGAGCGATGAGTGGTGGTATTCTCTCTACCAGCAAAACGGTGATTGATGATAATGCGTCACTCAATGTGCGTTGGGATGACTTACCTACCAGTGTTCAAGCGCAGTATTTACGAGAAGAACTTCGTCAACCAGTACGTGTAATCTTAGACCGTCAGAACCATTTAACGGATGCGCTCAAGCTGTTCCACACCGATGGAGAGCGAGTTATTGTTAGCCCAGATGGAGACTGTATCCCTCTATTGGACAGCGCTGACCAAATTGACTTATCAACAACATTAAAACGTATCTCGGATGAGCACCACATCAATCACTTATGGGTTGAAGCTGGAGCCACGCTAGCGAGTGCGATGATAAAGGCTAATCTTGTAGATGAGCTCATTGTTTACCTTGCGCCAAAACTCATGGGCAGCGATGGTCGGGGGCTTATCGGTGCTTTAGGATTAAGCGCTATGGCTGACGTCATTGATTTAAACATTACAGACGTTCGTATGGTCGGGGTAGACATTCGTATCACCGCCACCATCAAACGTAATGAACTTAGATAAGAAATAGTATGTTTACAGGAATAGTAGAAGCAGTTGGCAAGTTAGCTGCGATTACGCCGAAGGGCGAAGATATCACCGTCACGGTTGAAACGGGGACGCTTGATATGTCAGACGTTAAGTTAGGCGATAGCATCGCGACCAATGGTGTTTGCTTAACGGTAGTTGACTTCGGAAGCCACTATTACAGTGCTGATCTGTCATTAGAAACCTTGAAGAAAACTGGGTTTGCTGAATACCAAGTGGGCGATAAGGTGAATCTAGAAAAAGCCATGTTACCAACAACGCGATTGGGTGGACATATCGTTTCAGGTCATGTCGATGGGGTTGGTGAAATTGTCGAACGCAATTTAGTTGGCCGCGCGATAGAGTTTTGGGTTGCAATGCCTGCGGAAATTAGCAAGTACGTCGCAGAGAAAGGCTCGATTACTGTTGATGGTATTAGCCTAACCGTCAACGACTTACGTAAAAATGCTTTTAAGCTGACGATCGTTCCTCATACGAGTGAAGAAACTACGATTGACCAGTTTCAAGTGGGGCGCAAAGTCAACTTAGAAGTTGATGTACTTGCGCGTTATATGGAGCGTTTACTGCAAGGACAGCAAGAAGATAAGGCCGAGTCTCGTATCACGATGGACTTTTTACAGCAAAACGGTTTTGCATAAGTCTTGGGAGTGGCTGCGTGAGGCATGCGATAAAGAGCAGACTCACAGAACACCGCGAGATTCATTGACTTGCTTGGTGCAAAGCTCAAACTATTGACCTAACTAGCATTCACTGCAACATGATATTTCATTGCTGTCGCAATAACAAATTTAGAATAACGGGATAACAGACTATGCCAATCAGTACGCCACAAGAAATTATTGATGATATTCGCGCAGGCAAAATGGTCATCCTAATGGATGATGAAGACCGCGAGAATGAAGGTGACTTGATCATGGCTGCCGAGCATATTACGCCGGAAGCCATCAACTTTATGGCAACCTATGGCCGTGGCCTGATTTGTTTAACCATGACCAAAGATCGTTGCGAAAGCCTAGGTCTGCCACCAATGGTGCAAGACAATAATGCGCAATACACAACCAACTTTACCGTTTCTATTGAGGCGGCAGAAGGGGTAACGACGGGTATTTCAGCCGCGGATCGCGCACGTACCGTTCAAGCAGCAGTCGCACCAAGCGCCAAAGCTGCGGATTTGGTGCAGCCTGGTCATATCTTCCCGCTCGCGGCCCAAGATGGCGGTGTACTGACTCGCGCAGGTCACACTGAAGCTGGCTGTGATTTGGCTCGCCTTGCTGGTTTAGAGCCTGCATCGGTTATTGTTGAGATCTTAAATGACGACGGCACTATGGCTCGTCGCCCTGATCTAGAGATCTTTGCAGAGAAGCACGGTATTAAATTGGGCACTATTGCCGACCTAATTGAGTACCGCAATAACACTGAGACAACGATTGAACGTGTGGCAGAGTGCAAGTTACCGACAGAGTTTGGCGAGTTCACGTTAGTCACGTACAAGGACACCATTGATAACCAAGTGCACTACGCAATGTGCAAGGGCGATTTGAAAGAAAAAGCGCCACTGGTTCGCGTACATCTTCAAGACGTTTTTACCGACTTACTACGTAGCGATCGTAATGCAGAGCGCAGCTGGACACTAGATAAGGCAATGAAACGCATTGGTGAAGAAGGTGGTGTGCTGGTTGTTCTTGGCCATGAAGAATCGACCGATCTACTTATTCATCGCGTGAAGATGTTCGAAGCGCAAGACAAAGGTGAAGCCCCAACGCTTGCTAAAAAACAAGGCACGTCTCGCCGTGTTGGCGTTGGTTCACAGATTCTTGCGGATCTCGGTGTACATGATATGCGCCTTCTGTCATCGACCAACAAAAAGTACCACGCGTTAGGTGGTTTTGGTCTGAACGTTGTTGAGTACGTCTGCGAGTAACAACCGAACAATAAGTTCCTAGTCTTTGACGTGCTTAACTCGTCAATGGCTAGGAACCGGTGATTTGCCTCCAATTTCCATTAGATATTGCTCACAAATTTGTGCTAGAATCCGGCGATTCTCACTTGATGAACATATTTCACTTATAAATAGAGTTAAAGGAAAGCTTATGAAAGTGATCGAGGGTGGCTTCCCAGCGCCAAATGCAAAAATTGCTATCGTTATTTCTCGTTTCAACAGTTTTATTAACGAAAGCCTACTTTCTGGTGCGATCGATACACTAAAGCGTCACGGACAAGTAAGCGAAGACAACATCACGGTTGTGCGTTGTCCAGGTGCCGTAGAACTACCTCTAGTAGCTCAGCGTGTTGCTAAAACTGGCAAATTCGACGCTATTGTTTCTCTAGGGTCTGTTATTCGCGGTGGAACGCCTCACTTTGACTATGTTTGTAGTGAAATGAACAAAGGTCTAGCACAAGTGTCTATGGAATTCAGCATTCCAGTAGCATTTGGTGTTTTGACTGTTGATACGATCGATCAAGCGATTGAACGCGCAGGAACCAAGGCTGGTAATAAAGGTGCAGAGGCTGCACTAAGCGCACTTGAAATGATTAATGTACTATCTGAAATTGATTCCTAATGGGGGCCAGTGTGAAACCAGCCGCACGTCGTAACGCACGTCAATTCGCTCTACAGGCGATCTACTCATGGCAAATTACTAAAGAGAATGTTGCCAAGATTGAAGAACAGTTTTTGTCTGGCGACAAATACGATGAAGAAGAACTTCATGCATCTGAGCCAGCGCTTGCTGCTCCAGAGACAGACGTAGCTTACTTCCGTGAACTATTAAGCGGTGTTGTACTTAGCCACGCTGAGCTAGATAGCAAAATTCGTCCATACATCTCTCGTCCTATGCAGGATTTAGATATGATGGAACTTGCTCTTCTTCGCCTTGCTATGTACGAGATGACTCGTCGCGAAGATGTTCCTTACAAAGTTGTTATCAATGAAGCGATTGAACTTGCAAAAGTTTTTGCAGCAGAAGATAGCCACAAGTTTGTGAATGGTGTACTTGATAAAGCAGCACCTCACATTCGTAAGAAATAACGATTTCTTCAATGAAAAGGTCAGCACATGCTGACCTTTTTTGTATCAAAAGCTTTTACATCAAAAAGTAAGTGAATTATGTCTGGTGAATTTAATCTGATAGACAAGTATTTCGTCGGTCGTCAGAGCCAACGTAAAGATGTCCATCTAGCCGCTGGTGATGATTGCGCTTTGGTCAAAGCGCCAGCTAATGTTCAGATTGCGATTAGCACGGATACATTGGTAGCTGGAACGCATTTCTTAGCCGACGCGAACCCAGCATGGGTCGCACACAAAGCATTGGCTTCTAACATCAGTGATTTGGCGGCGATGGGCGCAACGCCTGCGTGGGTGAGCTTTGCATTAACGATGCCTGAGCCAGATGAAAAATGGCTTGCTCCTTTCTGTGATGCATTTTTCGAACTGGCTGATTACTATGGTATTCAGTTAATAGGCGGTGATACCACCAAAGGGCCATTGTGTCTGACACTCACGGTGCAAGGTTTTGTACCTGAAGACAAAGCGCTCACGCGATCCGGAGCCAAGCCTGGGGATTGGGTATATGTAACGGGAAACCTTGGCGATGCAAAAGCTGGCTTGGATGTGATTCTAGATGACTCTCTGCGCAGCAGAGCCGGCGCGGAAGCACTAGAGCGAGCTCATTACCTTAGTTCTCCGCGTGTGCTTGCTGGACAAGCTCTTGTTGGCTTAGCCTCGTCGGCGATAGATATTTCAGATGGTTTAATCTCTGATATTAAGCACATTTTACAGCGATCTCAGGTTGGGGTTAGTATTGATGTCTCTCAGCTACCGATCTCTTCAGAATTAGTTCAGTTTTTAGATGATAAGATCAGCGCGCAGCAGTATGCTTTAGCAAGTGGCGAAGAATACGAGTTGTGTTTTACCGTGCCGGAGCAAAATCGAGGCTCGTTACAAAGCGCTTTATCTCATACTGGCTGTAAGGTCACATGTATTGGTCAAATCCGACCAAATGGAACCTTCGAGCTGCATGATAACAATCAACCACTTGATTGGGACTTAAGTGGCTTCGACCACTTTAAATGATCTGAGCTAAGCTCTAGCCAAGAGCCTGTTACTATTGAGTAACTCGCAGGCATGACGATTGAAACCAAACTAGCAGTATAGGTTTAAGGATATGACCAACCCTCTTTCTCTGATTTCATTAAAGAATCTGTGGCATCTATTGGCGACGGGTTTTGGCAGTGGATTATCCCCGTTTATCCCTGGAACAATGGGCACACTGGCGGCCGTGCCTTTCTTTTTGCTGTTGGCACAATTACCATTTACGGCGTATGTCATTGTTGTTCTGATTTCGTGTGTGATCGGCATTCAAATATGCCAAGTGACGTCTGCAGACATGAAAGTACATGATCATGGTTCAATCGTATGGGATGAGTTTGCGGGCTTTTGGATTACGATGAGCATTGTACCTGCACTGAATATTCCACTCACTGAATGGAAGTGGTTGATCACTGGCTTCATCTTATTTCGTTTTTTCGATATGGTAAAACCTTGGCCAATTGGGTGGCTAGATAAGCGAGTTCACGGTGGGCTGGGTATTATGGTTGATGATATCGTGGCGGGAATTATGGCTGGTGTTGCCCTGTTTCTAGTCGCAAAATACGCTGGCTGGATGAATTAAACCATGAACTAAACACTGGACGTAAAAAAGGGATGCCATGAGCATCCCTTTTTACATGCTATTTTGCTAAATAATCCAAGATGGATTTTTCAATTCCTTTTGCATCGAGACCAAGCTCTTCATGCAGTTCATCTTGTGTTCCCTGATGAATAAACTCATCGGGTAAACCTAGGTTTAAGACTGGCTTAATGATTTTATCTTTCATCATGAACTCAACGACACCCGCACCTGCACCACCTGCGATAACATTTTCTTCTAACGTCACGAGCACGTCATGATCTGCGGCTAATTGACGAATTAATGCTTCATCGAGCGGCTTCACAAAGCGCATATCAGCAACAGTGGCGTTAAGGTATTCTGCCGCTTCTAGCGCGTTACCCAAGAAAGTACCAAAGCTCAGAATAGCAACTTTTTCACCTTGGCGAACCATGCGTCCTTTACCGATTTCTAAAGCCGTAAACTCAGTTTCGATTTCTACGCCCATGCCGCTACCACGAGGGTATCGAACCGCACTCGGGCCAGAATGCTTATGGCCAGTGTAAAGCATTTGTCGGCACTCGTTTTCGTCGCTTGGCGCCATGATCACCATGTTTGGAATACAGCGCATAAAGCTCAAATCGAACGCACCTTGGTGAGTTTGACCATCTGCGCCAACGAGACCTGCGCGGTCGATCGCAAACATCACTGGTAAGTCCATGATCGCGATGTCGTGGATCAATTGGTCATAACCACGTTGCAAGAAAGTCGAATAGATAGCAACGATTGGATGATCGCCCGCAATTGCCATGCCTGTTGCCAGTGTCACTGCGTGCTGCTCAGCAATCGCCACATCAAAGTATTGGTCTGGGTACTCTTTTGAGAAACGCACCATACCTGATCCTTCGCGCATTGCTGGCGTAATTGCCATTAGCTTAGGATCTTGGGCCGCCATGTCACATAAAAAGTCACCGAAGATCTTTGAGTAAGTTGGCTTACCGCCACTGCTCTTCGGCAGACAATTATGCGTTGGATCGAATTTAGGAACACCATGGTAGCCGATAGGATCTTTCTCGGCAGGCTCATAACCTTTGCCTTTCTTGGTCATGATGTGCAGGAATTGAGGGCCTTTGAGCTCACGCATGTTTTTTAGCGTTTTGACGAGTTCATTGACGTCGTGTCCATCAATCGGGCCAATGTAATTAAAGCCGAACTCTTCGAACAGAGTACCAGGCACTACCATGCCTTTGAGGTGTTCTTCCGTACGGCGAACCAACTCTTTAATAGGTGGAACACCAGACAACACTTTTTTACCGCCTTCACGGATAGAAGTGTACAAGCTGCCAGAAAGTACTTTCGCAAGGTGGTTATTCAGGGCGCCGACGTTTTCTGAAATCGACATTTCGTTGTCGTTCAAAATCACCAACATATCAGGATGAACGTCGCCAGCGTGGTTCATGGCTTCGAATGCCATGCCTGCTGTAATTGCGCCATCACCAATCACACTGACAATTTTACGACCTTTACCTTCTTTTTGTGCGCTGATGGCCATGCCAAGACCTGCACTAATCGATGTCGAAGAGTGGCCGACAGATAAGGTGTCATATTCACTTTCTTCACGCCAAGGGAAAGGGTGTAGACCATCCTTTTGGCGAATTGTTGGCATTTTATCGCGACGTCCGGTGAGGATTTTATGCGGGTAAGCCTGATGACCAACATCCCAGATCAGTTTGTCGATAGGGGTGTTGTAAACATAATGCAGAGCGACAGTTAGCTCCACGGTGCCTAAGCCAGACGCTAAGTGTCCGCTAGATTGGCTCACTGAATTTAGCAGATACGTTCGCAGTTCATCACACAGATTTGGTAATGTTTCTTTCGGAAGGAGACGTAATTCTTCCGGTGTATTTGCTAACGCCAGTGTTGGGTACTTTGAAATATCAAGAGTCATATAAATGCGCGCTTATAGTGTTAATTTTTGCGCTCGATGACATATCGGGCGAACTCTTCGAGTAACTGAGTATTGTATGGGATAGCTTCCAATGCTTGAAGTGCTTCCTGTAACAGAGTGTGAGCTTTCTCTATGGCTCCCTCTAAACCCAGCAGGGAAGGATAAGTGCTCTTATTCAGACCTTGGTCGGAACCTTGAGGCTTACCCAGTGTTTCTGTGTCACTGATGATATCAAGAATATCGTCTTGAACCTGAAACGCCAAACCAATTGCTTTTGAGTAGCGCTCCAAGTGAGGTAGAACCTCGATACCTTTCTCACCAGCAGCTAATGCACCTAATTTTACCGCACAATCAATCAGAGCTCCGGTTTTTTTACGGTGTATCTCTTCCATTTCTTCAAGAGAAACTTGGCGATTTTCTGCGCCTAAATCTAAGGCTTGCCCAACACACATGCCGTTGGCGCCAGAAGAATGCGCCAACGCTTTGATCATGTTGATGCGTTGAGTCTCGGCTGCCGGGTTTAATTGACCATCGGCAATAATGGTGAAGGCGAGAGTTTGTAGTGCATCACCTGTCAGTATTGCGGTTGCTTCATCAAACTTAATGTGACAAGTTGGTTGACCTCGACGCAGTTCATCATCGTCCATGGCTGGCAGATCATCATGAATGAGTGAGTAGGCATGTATACATTCGATAGCAGCGGCAGGAGTGTCTAAGTCTTCTGGTTTACAGCCGAGCATTTGACCTGTGATGTAAACAAGAAAAGGGCGAACGCGTTTTCCACCTAGCAAAAGGCCGTATTTCATTGCTTGAATCAATGGCTGCTCTTGATATGGAAGCTGATCGAGCCACAAATTCAATTGCTGATTGTTTCTTTGTTGAAAAGACGTCAATGTCTGTTGCATCACATTGCTCACTACTGATGGTTATTCTGAATCTGGTTTGAAGTCACTCAGTGGTGCTTCATCATCTTCGCTGAGAAGAATACTTACGCGCTGTTCGGCGTCGCTAAGTTTAGTTTGGCCAGCACGAGCTAAGGCAATGCCTCGTTCAAACTTACGTAGAGCATCATCTAGGGCAAGATCGCCATTTTCTAATTGATCAACCAAGCTATCAAGCTCTTCAATGGTTGCTTCGAAGGTCATGTTTTCTGGTTTCTTGACCGCCATCTTTTTTCTGCCTTAATCAAGCCTTGGAGAAGATGCACGAAAGTTACCTTAGCCTAGTAACTTGGTCAAATTTAACCTTATATAATTGTCACAAAATTAGCGTTAAACGAGCCTAAGCGCTGAAACCCCATATTTTGGTTAAGGTTGTTAAGTCTAATTTGTGATCCATTAGCTAAGATTTTTCTAAAAATTCTGCGCGAGTTGTCGATACAGGTAATAATCCGCCCAATGGCAGTATTTGAGTATAGCGTGAGGAGTGCTTTGTGGATTTAGCAACCCTATTAGGTTTGATTGGTGGTTTTGCATTCGTCATTATGGCGATGGTGCTTGGTGGCAGCATCGGCATGTTTGTCGATGTCACGTCGATCCTTATTGTCGTTGGTGGCTCAATATTCGTCGTATTGATGAAGTTCACAATGGGACAGTTTTTTGGTGCGACAAAGATTGCTGGCAAAGCCTTCATGTTTAAAGCGGATGAACCCGAAGACCTGATCGCAAAAATTGTGGAAATGGCCGATGCGGCGCGTAAAGGTGGTTTTCTTGCTCTTGAAGAGATGGAAATAAACAACACATTCATGCAGAAAGGCATTGATCTACTGGTTGATGGCCATGATGCCGACGTTGTGAGAGCGGCACTCAAAAAAGACATCGCGCTTACAGATGAACGACATACGCAAGGTACTGGCGTATTTCGCGCCTTTGGTGACGTTGCTCCTGCGATGGGGATGATTGGTACCTTGGTTGGTCTTGTTGCGATGCTTTCAAACATGGATGATCCAAAAGCGATTGGACCAGCAATGGCGGTTGCACTCTTAACCACATTGTATGGCGCGATCCTGTCCAATATGGTGTTTTTCCCTATTGCGGATAAGCTTTCTCTGCGCCGTGACCAAGAAACGCTAAACCGCCGTTTGATCATGGATGGTGTATTAGCGATTCAAGATGGTCAAAACCCGCGAGTGATTGATAGTTACTTGAAGAACTACCTCAACGAAGGTAAACGTGCCCTTGAGATTGACGAGTAACTTGGAGAGTAGTGATGGATGATGAAGATAACAAATGCGATTGTCCGCCACCCGGTCTCCCGTTATGGATGGGGACATTCGCGGACTTAATGTCGCTACTGATGTGTTTCTTTGTTCTTCTGCTCTCGTTTTCTGAGATGGACGTGCTGAAGTTCAAACAGATTGCGGGATCAATGAAATTTGCCTTCGGTGTACAAAATCAACTTGAAGTGAAAGACATTCCCAAAGGTACTAGCATCATTGCTCAAGAATTTCGACCGGGCCGACCGGAACCAACGCCGATTGATGTCATCATGCAGCAAACCATGGACATCACTCAGCAGACGCTCGAATTTCATGAAGGGGAGTCTGACCGAGCTGGTGGCACAAAGCGTGATGAAGGCAAGTTAACGGGGAGCCAGTCGCCAGAAACGTCAACGCAAAACAATCAATCTGCAGAAGCGGACATGCAACAGCAGCAATCTGAAGAGATGTCGCAAGAGATGGAAACCTTGATGGAAAGCATCAAGAAAGCCTTAGAGCGAGAGATTGAACAAGGTGCCATTGAAGTTGAAAATCTTGGCCAACAGATTGTCATACGCATGCGTGAAAAAGGTGCATTCCCTGAAGGTTCGGCCTTCTTGCAGCCTAAATTCCGCCCTTTAGTTCGACAAATTGCAGAGTTAGTAAAAGATGTGCCAGGCATTGTGCGAGTATCTGGTCATACGGACAACCGACCGTTGGACTCAGAGCTTTATCGTTCTAACTGGGATCTCTCTTCTCAGCGCGCCGTATCGGTCGCACAAGAGATGGAGAAGGTGAGAGGCTTCTCTCATCAACGTTTGAGAGTGCGAGGCATGGCAGATACTGAACCATTGTTGCCGAATGATTCTGATGAAAATCGCGCGCTTAACCGACGGGTTGAAATCAGCATCATGCAAGGCGAGCCACTATACAGTGAAGAAGTGCCTGTAATTCAATAACTAGACTTTAGTTTTAAGTCAGTAGAGAGATAAGAAAGCGAGCAGATTGCTCGCTTTTTTTGTTTTTCCAATCCGCTTGGGTGTATAATCTTGCGCCTTAAAAGTGAGCTCAGACTACTTTTTGTGACTGAAACGCGGTTTTACTGCGTATGAAGCATTGAAGTTGAGTGTCACTCTTTGTTGATTGCGAAACTAACCTGCGAATTAGACTATGAAATTTATTGTAAAGCCCCATCCAGAAATTTTTGTAAAAAGTGAATCTGTGCGTAAGCGCTTCACAAAGATTTTAGAGTGCAACATTCGTAACATCATTAAGAGCCGCACGGAATCTGTCGCGGTATTCAACCGTCGTGATCACATTGAAGTGACCTCTGAGAGTAACGAATTCCACGCTGAAGTTCTTGAGGTTTTGACTCATACACCAGGCATTCACCACGTACTGGAAGTGAAGCAGACCGAATTTAAAGATTTGCACGATATCTTCGAACAAGTACTGGAGCTAAATCGCTCTGCACTCGAAAATAAAACCTTTGTTGTACGTGCGAAGCGTCGCGGTAAGCACGACTTTACCTCTATCGAACTAGAGCGTTATGTCGGCGGTGGTTTAAACCAAGCGATTGAGAGCGCAAGAGTTAAGCTGCAAAACCCAGACGTGACGATCAAGGTGGAAGTCTCGAACGATAAGCTAAACCAAGTGCTGGCTCGTCATAAAGGTCTAGGCGGCTTCCCACTGGGCACGCAAGAAGACGTGCTGAGCTTGATCTCTGGTGGTTTTGACTCTGGTGTTTCTAGCTATCTGCACATCAAACGTGGCTCAAAAGTACACTACTGTTTCTTTAACCTAGGTGGTCCAGCGCACGAAATCGGCGTTAAGCAGGTTTCTCACTACCTATGGAACAAATACGGCTCTTCAGCAAAAGTACGTTTCATCTCAGTTGATTTCGAACCTGTGGTTGCGGAAATCCTAGAGAAAGTCGATGACGGCCAAATGGGGGTTATCTTGAAGCGTATGTTCATGCGTGCAGCAGGCATGATCGCTCAGAAGATGAAGATCGAAGCATTGGTAACAGGTGAAGCGCTAGGTCAAGTATCGAGCCAAACGCTAACCAATCTACGCCACATCGATAACGTAACAGACACGCTGATTCTGCGTCCGCTTATCAACTGGGATAAAGAAGACATCATTAACCTAGCACGCGAAATTGGCACGGAAGACTTTGCGAAGACTATGCCAGAGTATTGTGGTGTTATTTCTAAGAAGCCGACAGTAAAAGCGATTAAAGCGAAGCTAGAAGCGGAAGAAGAGAAATTTGACTTTAGCATTCTTGAGCAAGTAGTTCGTGATGCACGCATGATGGACATTCGTGATATCGCGAAAGAATCTGAGCAAGCTGCACCAGAAGTCGAGCAGGTTGAAGCGGTAGAGGAGCACGCGGTTGTGCTAGATATTCGTAGTCCTGAAGAGGAAGACGATCACCCGCTCGAAATCGAAGGTGTGGATGTGAAACATATCCCATTCTACAAGTTGGGTACACAGTTTGGTGATTTAGACCAATCTAAGACATATCTATTGTACTGTGACCGTGGTGTGATGAGCCGTCTGCAAGCACTTTACTTGCAAGAGCAAGGCTTCAATAACGTAAAAGTTTACCGCCCATAGTTGACTGATAAAAAGACGTTAAAAGGCGCAAATTGAGACATCAATTTGCGCCTTTTTTTGTTTTTGATCGCGTTACAGCTAATCATTACTTAGCATAATGTTGAGGCTTATCGCAAAGCCATACACTTTGTGTTGATATAACGATAATTAATCCGAAAGAAGAGTAATAAAGTGATGTTGCTGCCAGATATACGGATGAGATTTTCGATAGATAAAAAAACACCGCCTAATTTAGGCGGTGTAACAAATTTGACAGACAGGTCAAAAATAAATACAGGAAGTATATGTTTTGTCACAGGGAGTGTGGACAAAACATTATGGTAGAAATCTACCTAACTCGAAATACGAGTTTGCAAACACAACATCGCAACAACGAAGCCAATTGATTTCCAAAGAAATCAAGCCGTTCAGGCTCGTGTTGCGGGGTGAAATATAGAATTTATCTGGCTGTTCGACAACGGACATTTTATAATGTTTCAGATTAAAAAAACTAATCCTATTTGAGGTCCCATATGTCTCGCAGATTGCCTCCATTAAATTCGCTTCGAGTCTTCGAAGCGGCTGCTCGCCATCTCAGTTTTACGCGAGCGGCAGAAGAGTTGTTTGTTACTCAAGCCGCGGTCAGTCACCAGATTAAAGCACTCGAAGAGTTCTTATCGTTGAAGCTCTTTCGTCGCCGTAATCGTTCGCTATTGTTGACAGAAGAAGGACAAAGTTACTTTCTCGACATCAAAGATATTTTCACCTCGATTGCCGAGGCGACAGATAAGGTATTGGAACGTAGTGAAAAAGGAGCATTGACGATCAGTCTACCGCCGAGTTTTGCTATCCAATGGTTGGTGCCTCGTTTGGCCGATTTTAATGCTCAAGAGCCAGATATCGATGTACGTATTAAAGCTGTGGATATGGATGAAGGTTCACTGACTGATGATGTAGATGTCGCTATCTACTATGGCCGAGGGAATTGGCCGGGTTTGCGAGCGGATAAATTGTACCAAGAGTTTCTGATCCCACTTTGTTCACCTTCGTTACTTTTAGGCAACAAACCATTAGAATCTCTAAGTGACCTCAAATTACACACTTTGTTACATGATACTTCGCGTAAAGACTGGAAGCAGTTTGCGCGTCACTACAACATCGAAGGTATCAATGTAAACCACGGTCCTATTTTCAGTCACTCGACGATGGTGCTACAGGCTGCTGCGCATGGTCAGGGGGTTGCGCTTGGTAACAACGTACTCGCCAAGCCAGAAATGGAAGCTGGACGACTCATCGCGCCATTCGACGAGGTGTTGATCTCCAAGAATGCATTCTACGTGGTGTGTCATGAACAGCAGGCAGATATGGGCCGAATCGCAACGTTTAGAGACTGGATGTTAGCGACCGCGAGAAAAGAGCAAGAGGAAGTATTAGATGAGCCAATGGATAGTTGAGGGACCTGAAAGCGGTCCTCTATTTATCTTTGCCCATGGCGCTGGAGCGGGGATGGAACATGATTTCATGACCGCCGTTGCCAAAGGATTAGTTGAGCAAGGAATTCGCGTGGTGCGATTTAACTTCCCGTATATGATTAAGCGAGCGGAAGATGGGAAAAAGCGCCCACCAGATCGTGCGCCAAAACTGCTGGAAGCCTATGAAGAAGTGATTGCTCACTTTACCTCTCAACCTATTGTCATTGGTGGTAAGTCAATGGGTGGCCGCATGTCGAGTTTACTGGCTGAAAATGAGCTGGTGGCAGGGATTGCATGCTTAGGTTTTCCCTTTCACCCACCGGGGAAGCCAGAAAAGTTCAAAGGCGATCACTTAGCGAATATCGAGAAACCTACGCTGATTCTACAAGGGGAGCGAGACACCTTTGGTAAGCGTGAGGAGTTCGATGACTTTGTCCTTTCATCGCAAGTTAAGGTGAGTTTTTTACCCGATGGTGACCACAGCTTTAAACCGCGCAAGAGCTCAGGTCATACCGAGGCGGGTAACATCGATCTCGCGGTAGAGCAGTTAGCGGCGTTTATCAAAGAGGTGTATCGTGAAAAGTAAGTGGTTACTCTCATTTTCTGGTCTGTCTGGGCTGGTTTCTGTCGCTCTAGGAGCCTTTGCTGCACATGGGCTAAAAGCTCAGCTAGCTCCGTATTTACTTGGCGTATTTGAGACCGGAGTGTTGTACCAATTTATTCACACGTTGGCGATTGTGTTTTGTGCGGTTTTATTGCTATTGAATTTGGGACAAAAAGCACAAAAATATTTTTTCATTGCAGCAATTTGCTTTATCATCGGCATCTTTTGTTTTAGCGGCAGTCTTTACGCGCTGGCGCTGACAGGCATTAAATGGTTTGGGCCGATTACTCCAATGGGAGGATTGCTGTTCATTATTGGTTGGTGTCTGTTCTTTTTTGCTGCGTTCAATATCAAAGAGGTCTCCAAGTGAAACAACTAATGCTCTATTGCCGTTCTGGCTTTGAGAAAGAGTGTGCTGGTGAAATTCAGGACAAAGCGACACAGTTGGAAGTGTATGGCTTCCCTCGTGTGAAGAGAAACTCAGGTTATGTTGTCTTCGAGTGTTACCAAGATGGAGATGCGGACAAACTTGCGAGAGGTTTGGACTTTAAGTCGTTAATCTTCGCTCGCCAAATGTTTGCGGTAGCGGCTGAGTTTCAATCGCTGCCAAGTGATGACCGCATTAGCCCAATTTTGAATGAGCTAGCAGACATTGAAGCGTTTCCTCGCTGTGGGGATTTGAGAATTGAAACTCCGGATACGAATGAAGCGAAAGAACTACTGAAATTCTGCCGTAAATTTACTGTCCCAATGCGTCAAGCGTTGCGCGGTAAAGGTTTAATGTTGAACAAAGACAACGCGAAGAAGCCAGTACTGCACATTTGTTTTGTGGAGCCTGGCCACTGTTATGTCGGTTATTCTTACACTGACAATAACTCTCAGTTCTTCATGGGTATTCCTCGCCTTAAGTTCCCAGCAGACGCCCCAAGTCGTTCAACGCTTAAACTGGAAGAAGCATTTCACGTCTTTATTCCACGTGAAGAGTGGGATGAGCGTTTGGCTCCAGGAATGTGGGGGGTCGATTTAGGGGCATGTCCAGGCGGTTGGACGTACCAACTGGTGAAGCGCTCGATGTTCGTTCACTGTGTCGATAACGGCATGATGGCAGACAGCTTGATGGAAACCGGCCAGATCAAGCATCATATGGTGGATGGTTTTAAATTCGAACCAGACCGTAAGAACGTAACATGGATTGTTTGTGACATGGTAGAAAAGCCAGCTCGTGTTGCTCACCTTATGGGCCAGTGGCTGTTAAAAGGTTGGGCGAAAGAGGCAATCTTTAACCTTAAGCTGCCAATGAAAGGCCGCTATGACGAGGTGCTGCAAGACCTTGAAAACCTGAAGCAGTTCCTGATTGATAATAAGGTAAAGTTCAGACTACAAGCTAAGCATTTGTATCATGATCGTGAAGAAATCACGATTCATATCCAGTGTCTATCGAACATTTCGCCGTACTAATTCTATCTCCGAGTCATTTGGGGATAGTCCCGAGAATAGAAAAAAGCGCCTTCAAATGGCGCTTTTTTATTGTCTGAGAGCTTTATGGTTTGAAACCATCATCAGACACTATTCCGCTTTATTTGGTCCTGTAAAGCGAATGTCCTGTAAGTTAAAGCCGAGTTCAATGTCGCACTTTAAAGCCGCGACGCGTTTACATAAGCGTGCAGACTCAATGTGCTCGTCTAATTTTTTACGGTATTTCGGTGCGAGGTCTTCACTGGCGTAGGCTGCTTCAATATTCTCAAACTGAGTAAGAATCTCTTTCGCCGCTTTTGGTCCAATGCCCGGAACCCCCGGCACTTGGCTAGAGCTGATCCCCGTTAACCCCCAATAATCGGCCAGTTGTCTCGGTTTTACGCCGAACTCTTTTTCGATAAACGGTTCATCTAACCAACGATGTTGGAAGTAATCACGGATCTGTAGGGTAGGAGAAAGCAGCTGACAGTAGCCTTTATCCGTAGAAACGATGGTGACTTTTTCACCATGACTGGCCACTTTCGTCGCGAGAGTAGCAACCAAGTCGTCCGCTTCGTCGCCTTCAGAAAGCAATGAATCAATACCTTGTTCCCACCATGCTTGCTGAATCGCATCTAGACCTTGCATCAGTGGTTCCGGCATTGGTTTTCGATTTTGCTTATAGTCTGGGAGAATCTCAGCTCGCCATCCTCTGTCTTGTTCATGGTGATCGAAAACCGCGATGATGTGTGTCGGGTTGGCTTCTGACAGAATGCGAGTGAGGGTTCTTTGTGTCGTGGTGATGGTTCTTGCTATGTCGGTTGGATCCGGTTGTGCAGAGTGCACACGGCGGATCAGGTTTAGGGCATCAATAATAACAAGATGAATAGACATAATGACTTAGCAATAAAAAAGGGGCGTAATGCCCCTAGTGTAACGAATGCTAGCCTGACTATCGACCACCAATTTCTGGGTGAGCGATGCGATAACACGGTTCGTAGTCTGAACCGCCAGGTAATTTCATTCGGTGTTGTTCGACAAAGTCTTGTAGTAACTTATCGAGCTTTTTCATTAGCACAGGATCACCGTGAATGGTGAAAGGGCCTCGACGTTCGATTTCTCGAATGCCTTCGGCTTTTACGTTACCAGCCACGATACCGGAGAAGGCTTGACGCAGGTTGGCCGCTAAGACTTGAGGTTCTTGATCTAAGCTTAAATCCAATTGCTCCATCGACTCATGAGTTGGATCGAATGGTAACTGGAAGTTAGGCTCGATTTTTAATGACCAGTTAAAGCTATAAGCATCGCCTTTTTCTTTTCGGTGAAGGCGTACAGAGTCCATGGAGCGCTTCATGATACGTGCCACTTCTGCCGGATCGTCAATGACGATCTCGTAATGCTTTTGACCTTCTTCGCCAAGTGTATCGCGAACAAACTCGTCGATAGAGCGGAAGTACTCTTCACTCTCTTTTGGTCCTGTTAACACGATAGGCATTGGCTGATCGGTGTTGTCTGGGTGCATCATAATGCCAAGAATATACAGTAACTCTTCTGCAGTACCCGGACCACCAGGGAAAATCACAATGCCATGCGCCATACGTACAAAGGCTTCCAAACGCTTTTCGATGTCTGGCATGATAACCAGCTCATTCACGATTGGGTTTGGTGGCTCGGCTGCAATAATCGAAGGTTCGGTTAAACCAAGATAACGTTGCTGAGTATAACGCTGCTTCGCATGTCCGATAGCAGCACCTTTCATTGGCCCTTCCATCGCACCAGGGCCACAACCCGTGCAGATATTAAGTTCACGCAAGCCAAGCTCGTTACCGACTTCACGTGTATATTGATATTCCACGCCATTGATAGAGTGACCACCCCAACACACGACGAGGTTTGGCTCGATACCTGGTGTGAGTGCTCTGGCATTACGCAGAATACCGAACACGAGGTTAGTGATGTGAATTGGGTTCGTCAGGTTGAGTCGTTGTGCGTCTGCTAAATGCATATTGACATAAACGATATCGCGTAACACGGAGAACAGATGCTCTTGGATACCTTTAATTATCTCGCCATCGACAAAGGCGTGCTCAGGTGGGTTAGTCAGCTCAAGCTTAATACCACGCTCGCGGCGCACTACGTTGACATCAAACGACTGGTGTTTATCGAGCAGCTCTTTAGAGTTATCGGTATGACTGCCGGAGTTCAACACCGCTAACGTGCAGTTGCGGTACAGTTGATAAAGTTCACTCGAGGCCGTGTTTTTTAAGCGCTCTACTTCTAATTGAGATAGCAAGTCCATGCTACCAGCGGGGCTTATATGGGTAATCATAACGCCTCCTTGTGTTGCATTATTTTGAGGGAAAGTACCAACTCACCTTTTTGGGTTATACGTATGGTTTGATGAAAGGCAGTTGGCCGATTTGGTTTTATGGTTATTGACTCCCAAGCAACCTCAAGATGGTACATTCGCGTTCTGTAAATGCATCATCTTGAAGTGACTTGGGTTTTTACAGCTTAGCAGACTGAAAGGGAAGAAATGTGATAACTCGTTGAAAATGGGTGGTTATAAAGCGTAAATTGCGCCAATTCTGGTTTGTTTGTTCGCTTTTTGTACGAAATCTAGCTCCAGTTAAGCTGATTTGTTCCACGTTTTTTAGCGTCCGCAAGCATCTTGCCGAGTCGATCGAGTACATACTCTGGCGTATCGGACTCTTTAAAAGAGGTCGACACAGCCGCTAGGGTGATCATGATATTTTGCTCACGGAACTTAAATGGTAATTGGCTAATATCACGCTGGATATGTTTAATGAGATCCAGTGTGTATTCTTCAGATTGTTCTGGAACGAGTAAAATAAACTCTTCGCCACCAAAGCGAGCTACCGTTTCAGTTTCTGATACGCGTTTATTAATGGTGCGAGCGATGATCTTCAACGCTTTATCACCAGCCGTATAGCCATAGCTGTCATTCACCGCTTTGAAGTTATCAACGTCAAACAACACTACACGCAGGTTCTGTTGAGAGCGAATCCAACGGCGATACTCTAGCTCTAGTCGATCATTAAATGCGGTGCGGTTATAGACTTTAGTCAGGGGGTCTAGCAACATGCGCTGAGCTTGGTCATCTAAGCGTCGACGATGATCTTGGGTGGTTTCAAACACGGCTTCGAGCTGGTTCTTACTGTAATTCAAACGCTCTTGCAGCGCTTGTTCTCGTTCTTCCGTCATTTTAAGTCGCTCTGTCAGCGACGCCATTTTCGCAAGTAACGGGGCGATTTCTTTTTTTACATCCGCTAGATCTTGAGCTTGGTCGAGCGAAAGTTGACTCAATTCAACCAGACTGTTCATTTCTGTGTTGAGCTCTTGGCGGTGCTCAAAGTAGGTATGATGTTGGTCGACGTTCTGATGAACGGTTTTTAGGTTACTTGCGAGAGAAGTGTTCAGCTGATCAAGGAATTGGCTAGACGTTTCGCGCTCGAACTTTGTTGCTTCGACAACCAATTTCAGCGTTGAGAGCGTAAGCTCAATGAGAGATTCTGCACTCACGCCAAGAAGCAGCTTAGCCCGAATATCGAGCAACCTATCTCCCGTTTCTCCCTCAAAATCCAGCTCGGTGATGGTATGTTGTAGATCGCTGGCTAAGCACTCAAGTTGAGACTTATCAGGATTATTCTCAAACTCACTGAGATGCAAACGCGAGTTGGAAGTGATGATTTTCAGAGCGCGTTCGTAAATGCTCAGTAGCTTAGTGGCTTGATCGGCTTTATTGCTGGCATGAGCTTCTGAGAAACTCATTAAGTTCCGTAGTTCACGTTTTAACTGAGCAGGTAACCCTGTGACACGTTGGAGTGTTTCACCACTGTGTTTGATTTGTTCGTCTAGGTAGCCGTTCTGTTTGTCCATCGTCTTCGACTGCTGTTTGAGCATTCTCTCTAATACCGCTAAACGTGGGATAAGAGTACTGATATCTTTTTGATGTTGCAGCTCTTGTTGGATTTCAAACAGGTAATTGGATACCTGGGTATTCGAACCCTGGCAAGCTGAAGACAATGATGCCACAACGCGTTTAAGAACTTGTTGTTCACGTTTGAATTTGAGTGAAGTATCACGATGTGTCAGTCTGAGTTGGTCAAGTTGACAACTCAGCTGATGAAGCTGCGACTGAATATCGGATTCCAAGATTCCCATGAAGTGACTACGGTTAAGTCCATGTACTACTGACAATTATCCGATAATAACAAAAAACGTTATAGCGTCATTAGTTATTATGTCTAACAGGCGTTTAATTATCCATTTTTTAATATTTTCTTGATGTCGTCCTCATTCTTGTAGGACGAATGGATCTTAATCAGGCCTTGGCTAATGGCATGCTGACAGGCGGTTCTTATGTTACCCGTTGCAAAGCTCGCGGCGGGTGCGTTATCGATGGCTTTCAAGAAAACCCAGTGGCTTTGCTTATCCTTCAAGCTGACTTCTCGCGCAATGTGAGTCGCAAGCAGCAACAGATCGAGTAATTCCTCGTCGTTAATTGCAGTGTAGGCTCGGGGTAAGAACGGATAATCGCTGATACCCATGCGAATAATACGGTTGACGTTGTGTTGTTGAGCGAACTCATCCACCCAAGTCTGGAATTTCTCGAACATGACTTCGGCAGAAGCATCACGGTCAGCATTCGGTTCTATGTAGAGTAGGTTTGCATCTGAGAAATGGTAAAGACGCGACGGTTTTTCTATCTTTTCCGCTAGGAAGTCACCAAATGCGCGCTCCAGCTCCAGGCCTGCTTTATAACCGTTGTGGACGTACATGCTTCGTAGGAATGGCAAGTCGATCATGACAAAGCGCAGGCGATCGTTAAGTGGCTCGTGGATCAATTCGCCCATTTGCCATTGCTCGAAAGTTTCGCTCGACTTTTTCAATGAACGAGACAGCTTCACGTTCAGCATACGCAAGTTACGCAAACGGGAACGAGAGTGAGTGAAGAGATCATTACGCAGTTTTTCGATTTCACTTGCTTGGCGTTGCATGATCACGCCGCGGCGCATAATGAACAAAAACATCACCAACACAGTAATAAACAATGCGAATGAGATTTTCTGGAATTTGCGGTGTTCCCTTTCCACTTGCTCAAGGCGTTCCGATTGGCCGATATAGTGGATGGTTTGTTCAGCAAACTCTTTTTGTTGGCGGAATGCATCCTCACTGATTTGGTTGAGCTGCTTTTGCTCTAAACGCACAAGGTTGGTGTATTTCTTATAAGCCTGCAGAGAAAGTTGGTATTCGCCTGCCTGTTCGTAACCAAGCCCGAGTAAGCGGTAAGACTGCTGCTTAATGAAGTTGTTATTTTCAGGTGACTTTTCAGCAAGTGCTAACGCCAGCTTTGCATTGGTAATGACGTTTTTACTGTCGTTTTGATGATAAGCCAAACCTGACTGAAGCAACGCTGCCTTTGCTTCAAGCTTAGGAATGTCAGTGTATTCTAAAAGCTCTTTAGAACGGTCTAGGTATTGTTCAGCTAGCGCGTAGTTATAGAGTTGCAGATAGGTAGCCGCCAAGCTTAAGCGAATCTTAATGATCCGATTAATGTTCTTACTGGTGCTTTCATGGTCCAGCACGTTGAAGTAGTGCACTAAGGCAAGGTTAAACTTGCCTTGGTAAAAATAAATGTCACCCATTTGCTCAAGGACATCCGCTAGGATGGGAGAGCTAGGGTAGGAGTCATAGAAGTCTGCGGCTTGAGATAAGTATTCGATCGCTTTGTCGTAAACTCGGCGCTCTTGGAAGAGTCTTGCCAACAGGCGATTAACTTTTGCTAACCTTGCGCCACTGTCACTCTCAATAGATTGCCAATAACCATAAAGCAGTTCCGACAAAGCCAAATTGTATTTCTTGCTATTCAGATAAAACTCGCCGACGGCTGTGTAATAGTCGATCAAGGCTAAGTCAGATCGGCTGTCTTCAAGCATAGTTTTGGCTTGAGAATACAAACTTTCCGCTTTAATCAGATCGCCACTATGTGAAGCGAGGAGCGCTCTTTGCATCACTAATCGATAGCGAACGCTGTCGGTACGTTGCAATACCGCACCAGCTTCATCGAGTTGCTGCTCAATTTGGTTAAGCGTGTCTTCCGCTTTTGAGTAGTTTTTGTCGTACATCCAAATCATTTGGTTGCGCATCAGCTGGAGATCTAAGTCCATGTAAGGCAATTGATATTCTTGCGCTAAGCGCTCGGCTTTGTTTAGGTGTTCGATAGCCGAACGAACGTTACCCATGGCGTAGTCTGCCTGAGCGATAATCTTGTGTGCTTCGATGGTGCTGCTTGGTGTGCGAACGCTACGATCGGTCTCGTCACGAGACATCGCAGAAGGGCTGTCACTCTCTTTGCGTTCCGTTAGCTCACGTTGTGACAAGTAGTTGGTTGCCGCTTGTTTTGCTTGTGATGGCTCTATTTCCGCCAATTGTTGTGCTTCGTTGAGTAACGCGGACGATAAAATGGTCGCGTGAAGCGGCTGTACAAACAGCAAGCAAAGAAAGCCAATCAACTTGAATAGACGCGAACTGTCCCAAAACATCCTTTCGTTCCCTCGAACTGTTTTTAGATATGGCGGATAACGGTAAAGACCTCAACAAGCCTCTTAAATGCAGGTTGAAGCCATTTGATATAGTAACATGCTTGGACAATAAAAACGTCCGGTAACCCTTTAGATTACCGAACTTATTTCTGTCACTAACGCGATTACTGACGAGCCATGCGGTGGTTGTGATCTGGCTTGTCTTGTTCCGTTGAGCGGTACGGGTTGATGTCCAAGCCACCACGGCGCGTGTAGCGGGCGAATACGGTCAGTTTGCTTGGTTGGCAGTATTTCATTAGATCCGTAAAAATACGCTCAACACATTGTTCGTGAAATTCGTTGTGCTCGCGGAAAGATACCAAGTAACGCAGCAGTTTCTCGCGATCTATTTTCGCACCTTGGTAGCGAATTTCTACACTGCCCCAGTCGGGTTGATTGGTGATCAAACAGTTTGACTTCAATAGGTGGCTATGTAGGATTTCTTCCACTTGCTCTTCACCTGCTGCGCCTTCAAGCAAATCGGCATCAAAATCGTAACTGGTGATGTCAATGTCTTGGTCATCAATGCATTCGCCTTCCATTGTCACAATAGGCTGATTGGTGTAGTGAGTAACCGGGTTCACCTCGACCAACACCTTTTCACCGGCACATTCAGATAGGTCTTGCGTTAAACGCTCTTCAACTTCTTCCCAGCTTGAAAAACGGGTTTGGTTGTAGCTGTTTAAGTACAGTTTGAAAGACTTCGACTCAATCAAGTTTGCACTGGTGGCTGGAATGTATACTTCGCCAACGGCCACTTGTGGTAAGCCTTTACTATTTAACCAAGAGAGTTCGTACAGCGTCCAAATGTCGTGGCCCATAAAAGGAAGGCTTTCGCCTAACTGAAGGTCATCTCGGTTTAGGCTACGAGGAACTGGTTGCAGCAAGCTTGGGTCGTATTGGTTCGCATACTCGGTCTTTTTACCTAGTGTTAGGCCAGCAAGCTCTTTAGCGTCAGAATATTTGCTCATACTTTGTGGTCGTTTTCGATTAGAATGGCGAGAATTTTACTGAATCCGCTGGTCAATTGCCATCCGGCAAACACGGCTATCTGATAAATAAGGAATGAGGAGACCTTCATGACCCAAAACGTTACTCAGGCGCTACAAGAGTTCAGCCTGCGCTACCAACAAGCTTGGCAAGCTAAATATAATGAGTTGCCAAGCAGTGAAGAGCTTGCAGATCTTGTTTCTCCTTGTGTCGAAGAGAAGCGTGATGGAAAGGTGCTTTGGAAAGCGGTCGCGCGTAATGAGATGGCCGATTTCACTAATGTGGAAAATGCGATTGAGTTGTCACTGCAAGATGATGTTAAAGCCTTTTATGGTTCTCAATACTGCGCCGATATGGAGGCAACTTGGCAAGGTAATTCGTTGACGCTACTGCAAGTGTGGAGAGATGATGATTTTGTGCGCCTACAAGAAAATATTCTTGGTCATTTGGTGACGCAACGTCGCCTGAAACTTAAACCAACAGTATTTATCGCAGCGACAGATGAGGAAATGGATGTGATTTCTATTTGTAACCTCACTGGCAATGTGATTCTAGAGCGTTTGGGCACCTCTAAACGTGATGTATTGGCAGATTCATTGGTTGAGTTCTTGAATAAGTTAGAGGCTGCCGTCTAAGTATGTATGTTGTTGAGTTGCAGTTTGAGTGTTTTGATAACACCACCGTCAGCGCGGTAGACAAAGCCATTAATGGCTTGATGGATGCTCTGCGTTATAACGGCCAAGTACTAGGCCGAGAATTCCCGATAGTGATGGGAGATGGCGAGTTTTATGTTCGTGTCGTTTGCCCAGAGCAAGACAGTTTGCATCCACGTTATCACTCAGATTTTGTCAAAGTGTGCATGAACCGTTTGTCAGACGCGTCTTTGCTTGCACCGAAAATGCGTATGCTTGGCCGTGATTTAAATTCAGAACAAGCGGCCGAAGAAGAGATCCCCAGCTGGCAAGTGTTGTACACGACTTATGTTCATACGTGTTCGCCATTGCGCAGTGGGGAAACGTTGTTGCCGATTCCTTTGTATCGCAATGAGCCGACGCTAAATGGTGACCATAAAGCCGTCATCAAGTGGCAGACCGAATGGCAAGCGTGCGATGAAATCCAAATGGCTGGCGGGTGCCGTGCAGAGCATGCGGCGCTGCACGAGATTTGCGATGTAGACAGCGTGTTGTTCCGCCGCGGTTGGGATTTGCGAGGTCGTATCGAATACATCACCAAGGTTCCAACTTACTATTACCAGTATCGCGTGGGCGGTCAGTCGCTGGAGAGCGAGAAAGCGCGCAAGTGCCCCAAATGCGGTGGAGAGTGGCTACTTGATGAGCCACTACATGACATATTTCACTTTAAGTGTGATGACTGCCGAATCGTGTCGAATATCTCTTGGGACCACCTTAAGTAACTAATTGAGGTTACTTAAATGGTTAGATAGAGAAATAAAAGGGCTGATGTTTTCACATCAGCCCTTTTATGTTCAGACTATATTTTCAGTACGGTTTAGAAAAGTGGGATTACCAACCTTTCACTACGCCGCCTTTGAATAGCTCTTTTGCTGCTTCGTAAACTTCTTCCGTTTGATAAGCTTTTACGAAGTTTTGTACGTTTTGCGCATTAACATTTTCTTCGCGAGCAACAATTAGGTTTACGTATGGTGAGTCTTTATCTTCAACAAACACACCGTCACGCTCTGGCGATAGGTCGATAGAGCTTGCGTAAGTGGTGTTGATGATAGATAGCGTTACGTCATCCAATGAACGTGGAAGTTGTGGCGCTTCTAACTCAATGATTTCGATATTTTTAGGGTTGCCTACGATGTCACGTACTGTAGCGAGTAGACCAACGCCATCACGCAGCGTAATCAAACCTTGTTGCTCAAGAAGCAGTAGTGAGCGACCTAGGTTCGTTGGATCGTTTGGAACTGCGATGCGTGCGCCATCTTGGATTTCATCGATTGACTTCACTTGCTTAGAGTAACCAGCAATAGGGTAAACGAATGAGTTACCCGCGATAGCCAGTTTGTAGCCGCGGTCTTTCACTTGTTGGTCTAGGTATGGTTTATGTTGGAACGCATTCGCGTCTACTGAACCATCATCCAGAGCGGCATTTGGCGTTACGTAATCGGTAAATGTTACTAACTCAACGTCTAGGTTGTACTTTTCTTTTGCTACTTTAGCTGCCACTTCGGCAACTTGTGCTTCAGCACCAGCAATAACGCCAACTTTTACTTTATTTACGTCTACTTCTTTGTCACCACAACCCGCTAGAACAAGAGCAGAAGCGGCTGTTGCTACAGTCAAAAGACCTTTAAGGCTAAATTTCATCTCTATCTCCTTATAATTTGTATTTTCAATGCTTATCTGTGGTCTACACGGCGCACCACTGCGTCACCGATAGACTGAATAATCTGTACTAGAACAATCAACATCACGACAGTCACGGCCATGATAGTTACATCGTAGCGGTGGAAACCGTAACGGATGGCTACGTCGCCGAGGCCGCCGCCGCCTACCGTTCCCGCCATGGCCGAGTAGCTAACGAGAGTGACTAAGGTGATCGTTACTGAGTTAACAATAGTCGGCATTGCTTCAGGTAGTAGAACTTTTGTGATGATCTGTGTTGGTGTCGCCCCCATTGATTGCGCCGCTTCCACCAAGCCTGTTGGTACCTCTAACAAAGCACCTTCAATAAGACGTGCAACAAACGGAATGGCACCAATAGTCAGTGGGACGATTGCTGCGGTTGTACCGATAAAGGTTCCAACTAGCATTTTTGTCACTGGAATAATCGCAACCATCAGGACGAGGAATGGCACAGAACGACCAATGTTAACGACAGCGCCTAAGCTGCTATTTAGTTTGGTGTTTTCAAGTAGGCCGCCTTTCTTAGTAATATGGAGGATTACGCCTAATGGAATACCCACGGCAAAGCCGACTAATCCGGCAACCGCAACCATGTAAAGCGTTTCCCACGTTGCACCTAAAAGTAGTTTGCTGTTTAAACTCAGCCATTCAGAAATTGTATTAAAGGACATAACCAAGTACCTCTACTTTTACGTTGTGCTTACGCAGGTATTCCAATGCTGCGTTGTCATCTTCTTCGTTACCAAATAGCTCTGCGACCATCATGCCGAATTTCACGCCGCCAGCGTAATCAAGATCGGAGCTCAAAATACTCACATCAATATTGTATTTACGAGAAATTTGCGACATTAACGGTGCATCGACGGTTGCGCCAGTAAACTCTAAGCGAACCAACGGGTAGCTGCCATCAACACGCTCTGCTTGCAGACGTGCTTGGTAATCTTCAGGAATGGATAGATCCAGCGTTGAGCGAATGAATTGGTGCGCCAGCTCCGTTTTAGGGTGCGCGAAAATATCGCCAACGGTGCCTTTCTCCACCAACTCACCACCACCGATGATCGCCACTTCGTGACAGATGCTTTTTACCACTTCCATTTCGTGGGTAATCAGGAGAATCGTGATGTTGAGTTTGCGGTTGATCTCTTTCAATAGCTCAAGGATAGATTGAGTCGTTGCAGGATCCAGTGCGCTAGTGGCTTCGTCACACAGTAGTACGCTTGGATCGGATGCCAATGCGCGAGCAATCGCCACACGTTGTTTTTGGCCGCCACTTAAGTTCGATGGGTAGCTCTCGTGTTTGTCGGCTAAGCCAACAAGTTTTAGTAACTCATTGACTTTTGTTGTGATTTGCGATTTGTCTTTGCCTGCCAGTTCCAGTGGTAGCGCCACGTTATCAAACACAGTACGAGACGAGAGCAGATTAAAATGCTGGAAGATCATGCCGATGTTACGGCGCGTTTCGACCAACTGCTTTTTGCTGAGTTTTGTTAAATCAATGCCATCAACGATGATGGAGCCAGATGTTGGTGCTTCTAACATGTTTACGCAGCGGATCAGCGTACTTTTACCAGCACCAGATGAACCGATAACACCGAAGATGGTGCCCTTGGCGATGTGTAGGTTAATGTCTTTCAGGGCAAGGATTTCCTTACTGCCTTGGTAGAACACTTTATTGACGTTTTTTATTTCTATCATGTTTCAACCTGCCCAAAGATACGGGGAACTTCGCTGTCAAAAACGGCCTTTGACAGAACTTAATGTTGAGCTTTATCTCACTTCTCAGTTGATGCTATGGGTTAACCAGAATGAAGTCAATAGATATTTTTACGTCTAGACGTCTAAATGTATGGATGTTCTGTTTTGAAGAGAATGAGGAGTAAGTTACGAGGAGAAGATAAGTGGAGAGCCCCCTCAGAATTACCGATTCTTGCCCAACAAATCAACTGTTTTGTCGAGGCCTAGAATGAATTAGATAGTGTTGAAGTTTATAAGGTATGTAATAATCTGATTAAACCGAGTTAATAGAGAAATACGTTTTGGCAAAACCTGCTGTTTTTATCGATCGTGATGGCGTGATAAACGTTGACCACGGCTACGTTCATGACGAACATGATTTTGAGTACATTGATGGTGTATTTGAAGCGACGAAAGCGCTGAAAGATCAAGGTTACCTCTTAGTGCTAGTGACGAATCAATCGGGCATCGCACGTGGTAAATTCAGTGAAGACCGTTTCTTGTCTCTGACTCAATGGATGGACTGGAACTTTGTTGATCATGGTGTTGAGTTTGATGGTATCTACTACTGTCCACATCACCCTGAGCATGGCATTGGGGATTACAAGCAGGATTGTGATTGCCGCAAGCCTAAGCCTGGTATGTTTATCTCTGCTCGCGACTTCTTGAAAATCGACATGGAAAAATCTGTGATGATTGGTGATAAAGCCGAAGACATGATGGCAGCAGAAGCCGCGGGCGTTGGCACCAAGATTTTGGTTCGCACAGGTAAGCCAATCACCGAGCAAGGTGAAGCATTGGCAACGGTTGTGCTTGATAGTGTTGCTGACGTGCCTGCATATCTAAAGAAATAATCTGCACAATTCGCATATTTAAGGGAAGCGTTTGCTTCCCTTTTCTCTTATTACTGTTAAAGTTCAGTCACCTAAGCATTCATCCATTCTAGTTTGATCACTTATGAGCAAAAAACTCACCATTCTTGATATCGCGAAATTGGCAGGCGTTGGCAAATCAACAGTAAGCCGTGTGCTTACCAACGATCCAAAAGTGAAACCTCAAACGCGAGAGAAAGTAGAGCAAATCATTCGTGAATCTGGTTATGTACCGTCCAAGTCTGCGCAATCAATGCGTGGCGGTAGCCAAAAAGTCATTGGTGTTATCATCTCCCGTCTAGACTCACCATCAGAAAATCGCGCCGTTGGTACAATGCTCAATGCATTGTATTCCGCTGGTTATGATGCGGTGATCATGGAGAGTCAGTTTGACCGAGACAAAACCAATGAGCACTTGTGTGTGCTTAAGCGTCGCAATGTGGATGGCGTGATTGTATTTGGGTTTACAGGATGCGATGAGCAAGCCTTAGCTGAGTGGGGCAATCGCATTGTGGTGATTGCGATGGATACCGATAACGTCTCTTCCATCAATTATGATAACCAAGGCGTGATAGACATGGCTTTGTCTCACCTTGAGCAGCAATTTTTATCTCGCATTGCTTATATTGGTGTTGATCCTGAAGACAAAACCACTGGCTTAGCTCGTCTAAATGCTTATAAATCGTGGTGTCAACGCAAGCAACTTACGCCTTGTTTCCAAACCGGTAAGCTTAGCCATGAAAGTGCTTATCAGCTGGTGGACCACGTTCTCAATGCAGACACGCAAGCCATTGTGTGTGCCAGCGATACCATTGCATTGGGCGTAATCAAGCGTCTTCAAGAGTTAGGTCGTGAAGACGTGGTCGTGACAGGCGTGGGTGGTAACGAGTTGCTTTCTTTCCTTTTCCCTAAAGTATTTAGTGTCGATCCAGGTTATACCCTTGCGGGGGAAAAGTCCGCTAAAATGCTGATTAATCAATTAAATGGTGATGAAGAAGTCGTTCACTTCACTCAACAACCTATTTGCCGCTAATCCACACTACAACGGTTTGCTCTAAAATTATACTGTGATCATTCTCAATTAATGGGACTGTTCCCATTTTGTTTTTTGTCTTTGAATGGCAATATTAAAATTAAGAAATGGGAATGTTCCCATTTATAAAAAAATAAAATGATGAATCGAATGTATCCAATACAGGGTGGACAAAGTTATGAGTAAGATTGCGCGTAAAGACGTGGAGCGTCTTATTGAGCTGGTCGGGGGGCCGGACAATATTGCCAGTGTAAGCCACTGTTTAACTCGCTTGCGTTTTGTTCTAAACGATACGGACAAAGCAGACACAAAACAGTTAGAAGCATTACCGATGGTGAAGGGCTGTTTTACCAACGCAGGTCAATTCCAAGTCGTCATCGGCACTGAAGTTGATGAGGTTTACAAAGTACTGATCGAGCTAAGCGGTAAAAGTGAAGCGAGCAAAGACGAATCCAAGAATGCTGCTCGTCAAAATATGAATATCGTTGAGCGTGGTATTTCCCACCTTGCAGAAATCTTTGTACCACTGTTGCCTGCGATCATTACTGGTGGTTTGATTCTTGGTTTCCGTAATGTGATTGGCGACATCAAAATGTTTGATGGTCAAACCCTAACGGAAATCAGTCAGTTTTGGGCGACTGTTCATTCATTCCTATGGTTAATTGGTGAAGCAATTTTCTTCTTCCTACCCGTTGGTGTGTGTTGGTCGACCGTGAAAAAGCTCGGTGGTACACCGATTCTGGGTATAACGCTTGGTGTGACATTGGTTTCGCCGCAGTTAATGAACGCCTACCTGATTGGTAAGCAAGTACCTGAAGTGTGGGACTTTGGGTTGTTTGCGATTGAGAAAGTCGGTTACCAAGCGCAGGTGATTCCCGCGATGTTAGCAGGTATCGCACTAGCGTTTATCGAAACACGCTTAAAACGCATCATTCCGTCTTACCTTTACCTAGTAGTAGTACCGTTTGTTTCTATCATTGTGTCTGTGATTCTTGCGCACTCTATCATTGGCCCATTTGGTCGCATGTTGGGTGATGGCGTGGCTTTCGCAGCAAAAGCAGCCATGACGGGTGACTTCGCGATGATTGGTTCAACTATCTTCGGCTTCTTATACGCGCCACTTGTGATCACAGGTATCCACCACACAACCAACGCCGTTGACTTGCAGTTGATGCAAGAATTGGGTGGCACGCCGATTTGGCCTTTGATTGCACTATCGAACATTGCTCAAGCATCGGCAGTGGTTGGCATCATTATCATCAGTAAAAAGCAGGATGAGCGTGAAATCTCAGTGCCAGCAGCGATTTCTGCCTACCTTGGCGTAACAGAGCCGGCGATGTACGGCATCAACTTGAAATACAAGTTCCCAATGTTGAGTGCGATGATCGGTAGTGCATGTGCTGCTGCTATCTGTGGTAGTGCGGGCGTCATGGCGAACGGTATCGGTGTGGGCGGCTTGCCGGGCATCTTATCTATCCAGCCGCAGTTCTGGGGCATCTTTGCTCTGGCGATGTTGGTCGCGATGGTGGTACCCGCTGCATTAACGTTACTTCTTTATAAGCGTGCACAAGCGAAAGGTGAGCTTGAGGCGGCAAACGCGTAATTCAATTTGAGGCAGTGACTTGGCTGCCTCCTCCTATTTTTCTTTTCAAATTTTAAGTTTCCGATTACTGGTAAGTGAGTGTTAGAAATGGCTATGACCAAGCATGATGAGAGCTGGTGGAAAACCGCAACCATCTATCAAATTTACCCAAAAAGCTTTTGTGACAGCGGCAGTAAAGGCACGGGCGATATTAAAGGGATCATTTCTAAACTGGATTATCTAAAACACCTCGGTGTGGATGCGATTTGGCTGACGCCGGTTTACCAATCGCCAATGATCGACAACGGTTATGACATCTCCGATTACTACTCGATCAACCCCGAGTTCGGCACGATGCAAGATTTCGATACCCTGTTGTCAGAGGCTCATCAGTTGGGCATTCGAATCATCATGGACATCGTGGTCAACCATACTTCGACAGAACACAAGTGGTTCCAATCTGCGTTAGGTGATAAAAACAGCTCTTACCGTGATTACTACATCTGGAAAGATCCGGTTGATGGCGTAGAGCCCAACAGCTGGCAATCGAAGTTTGGAGGCAATGCTTGGGAATTGGATGAAGCGACAGGGCAGTACTACTTGCACCTTTTTGCTAAAGAGCAGGCGGATTTGAACTGGGAAAACCCAGTGGTGCGCGAAGAAGTCAAAGAAGTCATCAGCTTCTGGGCAGACAAAGGCGTGGATGGTTTCCGTCTTGATGTCATCAACCTGATTTCTAAACAACAAGATTTCCCAAGCGATGATATTGGCGATGGCCGTCGTTTCTATACTGATGGTCCTCGCGTGCACGAATATCTGCAAGAAATCAGCGAAGCCGTGTTCCAAAAGTACGGCAGCGTGACGGTGGGTGAAATGTCTTCGACCACGCTAGAGCACTGCCAGCAATACTCTTCACTAGACGGCAAAGAGCTATCCATGGTGTTCAACTTCCATCATCTGAAAGTCGATTATCCAAATGGTGAAAAATGGACCAAAGCGCCGTTTGATTTCATTCAGTTAAAACAGATCTTCAATCATTGGCAAACGGGCTTAAATGGCAAAGGGTGGGGGGCGTTGTTCTGGTGTAACCACGACCAGCCACGCGTTGTGAGCCGATTAGGTAACGACGAGAAATACCGTGTTGAATCTGCCAAGATGCTTGCGGCATCAGTGCACATGATGCAAGGCACACCTTATGTTTACCAGGGGGAAGAGATCGGCATGACCAACCCGGGTTATACCGAAATCAGCCAATATCGTGATGTTGAAAGTACTAACATGTACGACATCATGGTCAACCGTGATGGTGTATCTCATGACGATATGATGGCGATCTTGGCACAGAAGTCGCGTGATAACTCACGTACACCAATGCAATGGAATAGCCAAAAGCACGCTGGTTTTACCGAAGGCACACCGTGGCTTGAAGTGGCGCAGAATTACTCTGAAATCAACGCAGAAGCAGCGGTTGCTGATTTGAACTCGGTGTTCTACTTCTACAAACGTTTGATTGAGCTACGTAAACAGGTTCCGGTGATCACCGATGGCCGTTATGAAGATTTATTGCCAGAGCATCAACGCATTTTTGCTTACGCTCGCCAGAACGACAAACAAACGCTGCTGTGTATCAACAACTACTACGCTGAAGAGGTGGAATGCGTTCTGCCAGAGCGTTTTGATATGAATAAAGCGAAAAACTTGCTATCCAACTATCAAAACTCAGCGAGTGCAGTCGCGTCAAACCATCAAGTATTACGACCTTACGAAACTCGTATTTTATTGATAGAAGAATAAACTCGGGTGTCACCCCCTAAGATTGATGTTCGAGATAAAGGCTTTGGTGTGCTCCCCAAAGCCTTTTTTATTGAGATGCGAGATACTTGTGGAGTACAGGCTTATTTTGTTTCAATTGCTGTTAGCAGCACTTTCTCTTCATTGATTTGTACTTGTTGTACTTTTAGCAGCTCGATTTGCTCAATCAGACCTAAGCTCGGGTTAAACCAACGTTCTGCCGAAGTGGCGAATTCCATTGAGTCCATATCATCACAGTTTAGGTTGTAGATGTTCTCTTCCATCAGGTATGCCGCTTCAATTTTCTTGCCTGAGATCGAGAACGCTTTACGCACGCCAGTCTCTCGGATTTGCTGTTTCCAAACCACTTGGCAAGATGCTGTCATAGGAAGGTTTTGTACCCACTCATGCTCTTCAAAACGGTCTAGTAGGTTGTGAACTGAGTAGCCTGTAAGAGTGGTTTGCAGAGACATAGTTTCTTCACCGGTGTCAATATTCGGGCTTTTCTCTTTTACGTCGTCACCGTTGAGACGGAAAATAGGGCTGCTGTGCATCAGAATGGCAACAAACTGCTGGTTAATGGAATAAGCGTCGGTGACTTCATGAAGTGCGCCATCAGAGCCTGCAAAATAAAGCGTATTGCCCTCTTCATCATCGTTGTACTGTTCGTCAGAATAGTAGAACTGTTTGGCGCCGTAGTTCACCAAGTCATTAACCAACTGGACCATTGCTTCGCTGTTTGGGATTTGTGCCAATGCTGCCAACAATTGCTCGTTATCCATCGCTTGGAAACTCAGTTTCATCTCGCCTTCAGGTTGGCCATCCAGGCTAAACGCGTAGTTTAGTTGTGTGCTTGGCGTGGGAGCGAAGATTGAGTTTTGAATCGCGATGTCGAAACTTTCTTGAGGCACTTTGTTTGGATTAGCACTGCCAGAAGATGAACCACCGCCACAGCCGTAAAGAGCCAGAGTTGCTGCTGCGATAAGCGTCATTTTGTTTAGCATGGTTTACATTCCTGATTGATTAGGCCGTTTCATGTTGGGCCGTTGCTTGAATGCGAGCATGCTAAGTTTAGTGAGCTAAAAAGGGCAAAAAACAAAAGCTAATAGGGCTTAACGAAAGCTTAATTTTATATTTAGGTCTTTGTTTTATTTGGGCTTATTTCGTTAGCTACGTTGGTGCAATACTCGTTGATGAGCGCTTTCCATCGGCTGATAATTTCTTGATCGGTCAAACTGACATGCAACGTTTTCCATGGTTGAAGGCAAGTTTCTTTCGATTCAGATTGAGAAAGACGTTCAAACAATGTCTCGGAAGGTAAAACGCGCAGCAGTGCCACCAGTGATTCCATGTAGTTGAGACGGAACTGTTCGAGTTTGTTTTGTTTATAAGCGATGTGAGACACAAACGTATAAATCAGCGCGTTTTGAATACGTGAGTCGCCATCTGGAGTGGTCAGCAGAACTTTTGCTCGGTCTAGGTTACCTAGTTTGAAATGCAATACGCCCAACCAGAGGCTTAGCTCATCTGGCAAAACATCGAACGACGACTGCACTTGCGTCAAATACGCCTCCAGCTTTTGAGGTTCTTGCTCGTACAAAGCGAGATGCCTTGCGGTTGTGATCGCTGCAAACTCATCAGCTTGTTGGAGAGGTTGGTTAGAAAAGACATTCTCAAACAGCATTTTTTGGTGAACGTCTGACAGCTGCCATGTGCTTGCCGAAGGTGCAGGCAAGTTGAAGTACTGCGCGACATCTGAGTGAATTTGGAAGATATCCGATTGTAGGTCGGATAAGCGCAGTGTGTATTCGTTGCGAAACGCCAGTTTCCCTGTCGCAGGATAAATAAGGTTCATCTGAGCTTTCAAGGTGCCTTGCTCTGCGCCGTCTTTTAACTCTATGTTGAGTTCGTAATCACTGGTCTGCATGTTTCGCGCGCCAGGGAAATACGGCGTATGACCGATAGGATCAAGAAAGTAACTGGGAGCGTCTTGGTTGGCGATGTCGGTGTATGGATATTCGACTTGTTGTTGCAGTAAGACGGCTTTGACCAGTATGCGGTATTTTCGCGCCTGAGAGCCGATTGCATCGACACGGTTGAGCAGCAACTCGACTTTGGGGATAAGTAACTGATGACGTGTTTGTTGTGTTGAAATCTCTTGGCGTTGCCATAACAAGCTTGCGAGCGTCACGCTACAAACCGTAAGTACGGCACATAAGCTATAAGCAAAAATCAGCTTGATGTTCTTACGGTTCGTAACTTGAGCTGTAATAGCACGTCGATGGTTTTTCGCTGGTGGCACTAAACGGATATTCGCAGGGTTTAGAAAGTAACCTTTGCGAGGGTAGGTGACCAAGAGCTTAGTCGCATCGTACTCGGGGAGATGCTGTTGTAGCAGCGCACGTAAGGTGCTAATGCGGTTAGTGAGTACATTCTTAGAGATGAATTTGCTCTGCCAAATGGTTTCGATAATGGTATCGGCAGAGAGCGGATGTCCCACGCTTGTTAGCAGCAGTTCTAATAACTCAATGGTACGAGGTTCGAGATCAATCGCGACAGTGTCTTGATGAAGAGTTTGTGTCTTCGGATTATAGACCAACTCGCCAATCGCAATACAACTGTGAGTTTGTTTGGCTTGTTGCAAAAAATCGCGCATACCGCACCGCGTTATTTGGAAATGGCGAAATATTATATAGCGATTGGAGCGCGAAATCTTATAAATTGCGCTCCAATTACCATCAAAAGTTTATGAACCGTAGGTCACGGAATAGCGATGAGGCTTGTGGTTCATCGCTAACACGACATTCAGTGCAAACGCGCCCAAAATCGAAAGACCAATTACTTCTGGAGTAACAAAGAAGAATGACGCAAACAGAATGCACGCATCGATTGCCATTTGGCTTTTGCCAACTGAAATGCCAAATTTATCCTGAATAAATAAACACAGCACGTTAAAGCCACCTAAGCTGGAGCGATGTCGGAACAAGATCAGCATACCGAGTCCCATTAAAAGCCCACCTGCGACGGCACAATAAACTTCATTTACCGATTCGAGCGAGATTAGCAAATAAAGATGATCGGCAAAGATAGAAACCAAAGCGCCAGAAATGGCACTATTAATGGCGAAATGACGGCCGAAGCGTTTCCATGCTAACAAGTAAAAGGGACTGTTTGCTAAAAAGTACAGCACACCAAACGTAAAAGGTGTAAATTGGCTAATAAGCAGAGCCAATCCTGTCGTCCCCCCTGTTAGGAGGTTTGCGGATTGGAGAAAGAAAACGCCTTGAGCTACCAAAAAGGTACCCGTGAGAATCGCTATCCAGTCTTCTTTTAATGAGTGTTTTTCCATCAATGTTGCAGTCATTAGTGATAAATAAGGCGTGCATAGTAGTAAAAAGATGATCTTTTCGGTAGCTAGAGGGTAAAATTTACGGTAAACCTATGTAATTGCTGTTTTACAGGGTGTAAAGCACAAAATTGACAGGCAATAGATCGTCGTTATGCAATTGCAATGCGGGCGTGATACAGATTGCTTGCCATCATGAAAAAACTGCATGAGAAAAATTGTAAATTTCTCTTTATGACCCAGATCAAATTATGTAGAATGCGCGCCATTAGGGTGACGAAAACGTTTGCGCGGGGTCATTCAACAGTTTTTTTGCAACTTTCAGTACTAATCTGAGTCAGGAGATACAGATGCTTAAGCGTGATATGAACATCGCAGATTACGATGCGGAACTGTTCGCAGCTATCCAGGAAGAAACTCTTCGCCAGGAAGAACACATTGAACTTATCGCTTCTGAAAACTACACAAGCCCACGTGTAATGGAAGCGCAAGGTTCTCAGCTAACGAACAAATACGCTGAAGGCTACCCAGGCAAGCGTTACTACGGCGGTTGTGAGTACGTAGATAAAGCGGAACAACTTGCTATCGACCGTGCATGTAAACTGTTCGGTTGTGAATACGCGAACGTACAGCCTCACTCAGGTTCTCAAGCAAACAGCGCGGTTTACATGGCGCTTCTTAACCCAGGCGATACAGTTCTAGGCATGAGCCTAGCACACGGTGGTCACCTGACTCACGGTTCTCCAGTAAACTTCTCTGGTAAGCACTACAACGTTATCCCTTACGGTATCGATGAAGCGGGTCAAATCAACTACGACGAGATGGAACAGCTAGCGCTTGAGCACAAGCCTAAGATGATCATCGGTGGTTTCTCTGCTTACTCGCAAATCGTTGATTGGAAGCGCATGCGTGAAATCGCTGACAAAGTAGATGCTTACCTTTTCGTTGATATGGCGCACGTAGCGGGTCTTATCGCAGCAGGCGAATACCCAACACCTGTTCCACACGCTCACGTGGTAACAACAACGACGCACAAAACACTAGCAGGTCCTCGCGGTGGTCTTATCTTGTCAAATGCTGGCGAAGATATGTACAAGAAATTGAACTCAGCAGTGTTCCCTGGTGGTCAAGGTGGCCCTCTAATGCACGTTATCGCTGGTAAAGCAGTAGCGTTCAAAGAAGCGATGGAGCCAGAGTTCAAAGCTTACCAAGCTCGCGTAGTGAAAAACGCAAAAGCAATGGTTGGTCAATTCCAAGAGCGTGGCTACAAAATCGTATCTAACGGCACAGAAAACCACTTGTTCCTTGTGGACCTGATCGACAAAGACATCACTGGTAAAGATGCAGACGCGGCACTAGGTGCAGCAAACATCACAGTGAACAAAAACTCGGTACCAAATGACCCACGCAGCCCATTCGTAACGTCTGGTATTCGTGTAGGTACGCCAGCGATCACTCGTCGTGGCTTCACTGAAGAAGATGCAAAAGAGCTAGCAAACTGGATGTGTGACGTTCTAGATAACATCGGCAACGAAGAAGTTATCGAAGCGACTAAACAGAAAGTGCTCGAAATTTGTAAGCGTCTACCGGTTTACGCCTAACTATTCTTCATAGAATGAGTCAATTTCGGTGTCGAACATACTCACTTGCTCGCGCAAACTCCGTGTGTTCTCCTAGAACTCGACTCATCTATTTTGAACATTGATATACTAAAGGTCCTCAATTGAGGGCCTTTTTGTTTGTCTGGCGTTTGGAATGAGATATAGCGAAGAGTGTGTGATAAGGAGATGGCTACCAACACTGTCCCTTTCAATATATCCAAACCGCGTCATTCCGACGAGCCTAGGCGAGAGCAGGAATCTTGTTGAGGCACACTCTTTTACTCAGCGTTTCCCAAAAAATCATCAGTACGTTGGAAACTGATTCTCAATCACGCTCGTTCCTCGCTGTTCAGAATGACGGAGGTAGAATGGCTTTTTATCATCATTTGACAGATACAAAAAAGGTTGGCACTGAGCCAACCTTTCTTTTGAAAACAAACGAGAGCTTACTTAATCTCGATGCCTTGAGCCTGCATATCAGCATGGTAAGAAGAGCGAACAAATGGACCACACGCTGCGTGCGTGAAGCCAAGCTCTAGTGCAACTTCTTTTAGCTCGTCAAACTCTGATGGCGGAACGTAACGCTCTACTGGCAAGTGGTGACGGCTTGGCGCTAAGTACTGACCTAGAGTCAGCATCGTTACGCCGTGTGCGCGTAGATCTTTCAGTACTTCGATGATTTCTTCTTTGGTTTCACCAAGACCCATCATCAAACCAGATTTGGTCGGTACATTTGGATGCTGCTCTTTGAACTTCTTAAGAAGCTCCAGCGACCACTTGTAGTTTGCACCTGGGCGAGCTTTACGGTAAAGACGTGGCGCTGTTTCTAGGTTGTGGTTGAAGACATCTGGCGGGTTATCTTTCATTAGATCAAGCGCTACGTCCATACGACCACGGAAGTCAGGAACCAGAGTTTCAATCTTAATATGCGGGTTCAACGCACGGATCTCGCGGTTACAGTCGGCAAAGTGCTGTGCACCACCATCACGCAGATCGTCACGGTCTACAGAAGTGATTACTACGTATTTCAGCTTCATATCGGCGATGGTTTTCGCCAGTTTTTGAGGCTCTTCTGCTTCCGGTGGTAATGGGCGGCCATGAGCAACGTCACAGAAAGGACAACGACGAGTACAAATAGCACCTAGGATCATGAAGGTAGCTGTACCGTGGTTAAAACATTCCGCTAGGTTAGGGCAAGATGCTTCTTCACATACGGAGTGAAGTTTATTCTTGCGCATCGCCGCCTTGATGTCTTGAATTCGTTGGCTGTCGGCTGGTAGCTTGATCTTCATCCAATCAGGCTTACGTAGCACTTCTTTCTGCTCTGTAGGCATGTTCTTTACGGGAATCAATGCCATTTTATCGGCGTCACGATATTTAACGCCTTTTTCCATCTGGATTGGTTTGCTCATGCTTTATTACCTTGAGAAGGTGCTTCTGTGCTGAACTCTACTTGCTCATAGTCGAGCAAAGTAACGAGTTCTTCTATTAATTGTTTTTCTACGGCTTCTACATTGTCTGGGCCGCCAAATTGGCTGACCTGAACCATTTCCATACCTTCATAACCACAAGGGTTAATACGCAGAAACGGTGTTAAATCCATATTTACGTTCAAGGCTAAGCCATGAAACGAGCATCCTTTACGAATGCGTAAACCGAGAGAGCATATTTTTTTACCGTCAACGTAAACGCCTGGTGCGTCAGGTCGCGCGGCCGAATCGATATTGTATGCTTTTAGCGTGTTGATCACGAGGTTCTCGATAGTGGTAACGAGATCTCGTACACCTAATTTTTTGCGGCGTAAGTTGATCAAGAAATAGGCGACCAACTGACCAGGGCCATGATACGTAACCTGGCCTCCGCGATCACTTTGTACAACAGGAATGTCACCAGTGTTAATAAGGTGCTCAGCTTTACCTGCCTGACCTTGCGTAAATACTGGGTTATGTTCTACCAACCAGACTTCATCAGGGGTTTCTTCTGTGCGTTGGTCGGTGAACTCATGCATCGCCTTCCATACAGGCTCATAGTCTTGGCGGCCAAGTCGTTTTACAACAAGTTGGTGTTGCATGGGAATTCCTGTTGCTAATATATAAAGTTTTTGGATTATAAACCGGATAACCCTGATGCTCTACCGCTGAGTAACAGATTTTTAACTGAAAGCGGTGTAAATTTTTGTTATCTGATTGATAAATAAAAAGAAAGCAGCCGAAGCTGCTTTCAAAAAAAATTTAATCTATCAAAAAATTATAGAACCATGCGCACGATGTCAATTTCACCTAACTCTTTGTATAGCGTCTCAACTTGCTCGATAGACGTTGCAGTGATGTTGATTGATACCGAGTGGTAGTTGCCCTTAGCACTTGGTTTAACGGTCGGGCTGTAGTCACCTGGAGCATGGCGCTGAATAACTTCAAGAACAAGCTCTGGAAGTTCAGGCTTTGCATGACCCATTACCTTGTAAGTAAATGAACAAGGGAACTCAAGCAGGTCTTTTAATTTTGCATCAGAGTTGATGGTTAGCATATCGATAACTCCAGTAGATATTCGTTGCGGTGCGAAATAGTACAGTCAAATTAGGGGGAACTCAAGACGAGGATCTCAAACTTAAAAAGCCGCCCTTTCAGGCGGCTTTGCGAATAAGTTTGCTACTCTAACGTTCTTCTTAGAAGAAGCTCTTGAATAACAATACGATGTAATCCCACATGCGGCTAAATAGACTACCTTGCTCTACGGTTTCTAGTGCCATTAGTGGGTATTCGGCAATATCTTCACCATCGATCTGATAGTATAGCTTACCAACTACATCACCTTTATTAATTGGGGCTTCTAGCTCTTTTTCAAGGACGAAGCTGGCTTTTAGGTTTTTCGCTTCACCACGTGGTAGTGTTACGTAAGTATCTTGGTCAAGGCCTAACGCTACAGTGTCTTTGTTACCCATCCACACTTTTTCTTCAACGAACGTTTCACCTGCTTTGTGCGGTGCCACTGTTTCGAAGAAACGGAAGCCGTAGCTTAGTAGCTTTTTGCTTTCTGACTTACGAGCATTGGCATCTTTAGTACCCATAACGACCGCAACCAAGCGCATTTGACCTTCAGTTGCTGAACTTACTAGGCTGTAACCCGCATTACTTGTGTGACCCGTTTTGATGCCGTCAACGTTCATGCTCTTATCCCAAAGTAGACCGTTACGGTTGTATTGGGTGATGCCGTTGTAAGTAAATTTCTTCTCTGAGTACACGCGGTACTCATTTGGTACGTCACGGATCAGGGCTTTACCTAGCAATGCCATGTCGTATGGTGTCGAGTACAGTTCAGCGTTATCTAAGCCATGAACGTTGGCAAAGTGCGAGTTCGTCATACCTAGTGTGTTGGCCCAAGCGTTCATTAGGTCAACAAACGCATCTTCTGAGCCTGCAATGTGTTCAGCCATCGCTACACAGGCATCGTTACCAGACTGGACGATGATACCGCGGTTTAGGTCACGTACTTTTACAGTTGTCCCCACTTCAATGAACATTTTTGATGATTCAGGGAAGTTTTTCGCCCATGCATTTTTACTGATGGTGACATCGTCATCTTCTGAGATATTACCACGCGCTAGTTCTTGGCCGATTACGTAGCTGGTCATCATCTTAGTCAGACTGGCTGGAGACAATTTTGTGTTCATCTCTTTCTCTGCCAGTACTTTACCTGAATGGTAATCCATCAGTACGTAGCCCTTCGCCGCGATTTGAGGGGCATCTGGAACAACGATAGGTGATGCAAGAGCAGATTGAGCGAAAGTTGCAGAAAGGGCAACCGAAGAAACGAGAATAGATTTCACAAACTTATTTTTATTCATGGTAATTCAAATTTTTGGGTTAACTGCGGACATCTTATCAGAATCCCCAGCTATGTAAGAGGGGATCGAGGAGAAATTCATGACACTAGGTCATTTGGCAGTGTTGTGTTTTTTAATAAATGCAGACGAATAGCCGAGCAACTTTACTTTATCTAGAGTGGCTTGCGTCAGGGAATAGTCAGTAAATGGCCCTAACAACAAGCGATAAGACTCTTTCGCATTTTCTAGGAAAGTTTCTGTATCCAATTTTTGACCAAGCTCGGTGCCTAAAGTTCGCGCGCGCTCTTCATTTTTTGATGATGCCACTTGAATAACGTACCTAGGGTGCGCTTCTAATGACTTTTTGTCCGTGGGCTGATTGATACTGATCACTTCAATTTCCACGTTCGCGGTGCCTGTTTTTATGACATCTAACTTATGTGCTGCGGCATAGCTTAAATCGATAATACGGCCATCGTGAAAAGGACCTCGGTCATTAACTCGTACTACGGTGGTTTTGCCGTTGTCAGTATTGGTAACTTTTACGTAACTTGGTAACGGTAGCGTTTTATGCGCAGCCGTCATTGAGTACATGTCATAGATTTCGCCATTAGAAGTCAAATGACCTTGGAACTTCTTCCCATACCAAGATGCGCGGCCTTTTTCTTTAAAGCCTTTGGCATCGCGAACTATCTTGTAGTCTTTTCCGCGCAAGTGGTAATCTTTGTTCCCACCTAGGCTGTACGGTTCATATTTAGGGTGCGCATCCTCGATGTGTTCGACTGAAAGCGGTGTATCCGGTGCAACATCGGATTCGAGTTCGTAACGGCCGTCTTGCGTTTTTTGGCTAGTTGATGAACAGCCTGCCAAAATAAGAGCAGAGAAAACCAAGGAATATAAAGCGCGTTTTTGCATGTCTAGGTCGCCTTAGAGAATGCTTTTCGGTGCGTATGAATTGACATCAGAATACCAAAGCCAGCCATCAAGGTTACCATTGATGTGCCGCCATAACTAATGAGTGGCAACGGTACACCTACTACAGGTAGGATGCCACTTACCATGCCAATATTTACAAAAATATACACGAAGAAGCTGAGTACAATACTGCCTGCCATCATTCGTCCAAATGCAGTTTGCGCTTGGCTGGCGAGGTATAAACCTCGTCCAATAATAAATAGATAGATGGCTAAAAGGCAAAGGAAGCCAATCATACCCCATTCTTCAGCAATTACTGCAAAGATAAAGTCAGTGTGTCGTTCAGGAAGAAATTCCAGTTGTGATTGAGTGCCTTGCAACCAACCTTTGCCTGAAATACCACCAGAGCCAATCGCGATTTTACTTTGGATAATGTGGTAGCCCGCACCAAGCGGATCTGACTCTGGGTTAAACAGAGTACGTACGCGAACTTTTTGGTATTCGCGCATCAAGAAGAACCACAAAATCGGAATGAAACCACCCAGTGCAATCGCAGCACCAGCGATGATTTTCCAACTAATGCCCGCGAGGAAGATAACAAAAATACCGGAAGCGGCGATTAGAATAGAGGTCCCTAAGTCAGGCTGTTTTGCAATGAGGATGGTTGGCAAGCAGACCATAATCAGTGCAACGATGAGTGTTTTTAGCGTTGGCGGAAGGGGTTGTCGACCTACATAGCGTGCCACCATTAATGGCACCGCGAGCTTCAATAACTCGGAAGGTTGAAAGCGCACAAAACCGAGGTTAAGCCAACGCTGTGCGCCTTTAGATGCTTCACCGAAAAACAGCACGCCAAAGAGCAGTATGACGCCGCCGACGAACATCAAAGGTGCCAGGCTCTCGTAGGTTCGTGGAGAAAGCTGCGCAAGAACGATCATCACAACGAGTGAAAGTACCATCCGCATAGCTTGGCGATCCATCATCAGTAAACTTTGGCCACTGGCGCTGTACATGATCACTAGGCCAAACCCCATCAGGGCCAATATGCCAAGTAGGAGTGGTAAGTCGATATGGAAGCGTTCAAACAGGGCGCGATTTTTACCTGTAGAGGGATCCATCTTCATTACTGTTTTACCTCTTTCTTCGCATTGTTTTCAGGCTCAATTTCTTCTGGACCAAGAACGACTCGGTCAAAAATTTTCCTTACTACTGGGGCACCGTTGCTAGAACCACCGCCGGCGTTTTCTAGTACTACAGTGACGACCACTTTAGGATCATCAAATGGTGCAAAGCCAGTAAATAACGCATGGTCACGTAAGTGCTCGGCGATCTCATCTGCGTTGTACTCTTCGTTTTCACCCAGACCGAAGACCTGTGCAGTACCTGATTTACCCGCTGTTTGATAACTCATTTTGTAGAATGAGCGGCGAGCTGTTCCGCGCGTGCCATGGTTTACACGACGCATGCCTTCTTTCGCCATATTCCAGTACTTTTTCGGTACATTCTTGATTGGCGGGTAAGTCACGTATTCTGTTGTTTGTTGTTCTTCGAAGTCGTTGCCGTTCTCTATCGTCGCTTTTAGTAAGTGAGGTGCAATCACTTCTCCCTCATTTACTAATACGGAGGTCGCTTTGGCGATTTGCATTGGTGTTGCTGTCCAATAACCTTGGCCGATACCCACAGGGATCGTATCGCCTTTGTACCACGGGGTTTTATGGCGAGACATTTTCCAGTCACGAGTCGGCATATTCGCCTTACTTTCTTCGTAGATATCGATGCCAGTGTAATCACCAAAACCGAACATCATCATCCAATTCGAAATACGGTCAATACCCATGTCATAAGCGATTTGATAGTAGAAGGTATCAACAGACTCTTCGATCGACTTAATGATATCGACGCGTCCGTGTCCCCAACGCAACCAGTCACGGAATGGGCGAGTGTTGGAGTTTGGTATGCGCCAATAACCTGGATCATTTCGCGTAGTGTTCGGTGTGACGACACCTTCTTGTAGTGCGGCTACCGCCATAAATGGTTTGATGGTAGACGCAGGTGGGTAAATGCCAAGTGTGGTACGGTTGACCAAAGGACGGTTTTTATCGTTCAAAAGGGCGCGATAGTCTTTACCTGAGATTCCGTGCACGAACGAGTTAGGATCGTAGCTAGGGCTTGAAACCATAGCCAGTACGCCGTTGTCTCTAGGATCGATCACTACAGCACTTCCTCGGCGGCCATCCAATAATTGGTGTACGTACAGCTGCAAGTTGATATCAAGGTTTAAAACGATGTCTTTTCCGGGTACAGGTGGAACGTACTTTAACGTACGAATTACTCGGCCGCGGCTGTTTACCTCGACTTCTTGATATCCGGCCGTACCGTGTAAGAGGTCTTCGTAGTATTTTTCGATACCCAGCTTACCAATGTCGCGAGTGGCTTGATAGTTTGCGTCTTTTTCTTCTCGGATCAGGCGCTGCATGTCGCGATCATTGATTCGAGAAACGTAACCAATCACGTGGGTTAAGACTTCGCTGAAAGGATAATAGCGCTTTAAGGTCGCACTTATTTCTACACCAGGAAAGCGGTACTGATTGACGGAGAATACCGCTACTTGTTTTTCGTTCAGTTGGGTAAGCAGTGGGACCGACTTAAATCGACGAGTCCGTTTACGCTCTTGGTGGAAACGTTCAATCTGATCTGGGGTAATTTCCAGAATGGTTTGTAGTTCTTGGATGGTTGCATCAATGTCTTTAATTTTTTCTGGAGTCAGTTCTAAGTTAAAGACGGGACGGTTCTCTGCCAGTAAAACACCATTTCGATCATAAATCAGACCTCGGTTAGGCGCGATAGGAACCACTTTGATACGGTTATCGTTCGAGCGGGTTTGATAATCTTGAAACTGGTTCACCTGAATGTTGTACATGTTGGCGACCAGAGCTCCCATCAAGAGAACAATACCGATAAAAGCGACAATAGCGCGGCTGGCAAACAGACGCGCTTCGGCTTGATAATCTCGGATTTGACTGCGGCGCTTACGAATCATTAACGCTTGGCTCTAAAGTTAAACAACGATTATTCGCGGTGGTAAGGATGGTTCGCGGTGATGCTCCACGCTCGGTACAAGCTTTCTGCCATTACGATACGCACTAAAGGGTGGGGTAGCGTTAAGGCAGACAATGACCAGCTTTGGTCTGCTGCAGCTTTGCATGCAGGAGCGAGTCCTTCAGGACCGCCGATTAAGATTGATACATCACGGCCATCTAATTTCCAAGCTTCTAACTGCTCAGCGAGTTGAGGAGTGTCCCATTTTTTACCTGGGATATCTAACGTGACGATACGGTTGCCTTTTGGTACCGCAGCGAGCATCGCTTCACCTTCTTTTTGCAGGATGCGAGCGATATCGGCATTTTTTCCACGTTTGCCAGCAGAAATTTCAATCAACTCCAATGGCATATCATGTGGGAAACGGCGACGATATTCTTGAAAGCCTTCCTCAACCCATTTTGGCATTTTTGTGCCAACAGCAATTAGTTGAATTTTCAAAAGATTAACCCCAGAGTTTTTCTAGCTGGTAGAGTTCGCGGTGCTCTTCTTGCATCACGTGAAGCATGGCGTCGCCCATATCTAGGACTACCCATTCACCTTCGTTTTCACCTTCCATTCCTAGTGGCTCAAGACCGGCTTTTTTCACTTCTGTTGCAACGTGGTCAGCGATGGATGAAACGTGGCGTTTGGATGTGCCAGTACAGATGATCATGTAATCTGTAACGCTTGATTTATCTTCCACATTTAGGACGATAATGTCTTCCGCTTTCATGTCGTCGGCTTTGTCAGCTAAAAAGTCTTTCAGTTCTTCGCGAAGCACTCGGTTTTCCTCGGTTTGTCTCTTATCTCTACAGTGTTTTACATTCTTGCTTGCAAAACAGGTCGCGCACTATATCACGCTTTGATTTTTAAATTGCCAGCTTAATATCAGGAGAGCAGGTTTCTAAGCTCAACTGATGAATAGTTGGCCATACAGACTCGTCATATTGAGTTTTGGCTTTTATCTCTGCTTGAGCCAACAAGGAGAGCAATGCACAAATACGACTCGCCGACAAGCGGGTCAGTGCTGCGTTATAGAGTGGACGCTTGTTTTGCCAAACTCGATATTTCTCAAATACCTGGTTCATTCCCATTTGAGTTAAGTCTTGATGCATATTTAAAAGTTGGCTCAACTCTTTTTGTACACTTCGAATCAAGATCACGGTCTCGACCCCTTCCGCCTCAAGTTGGCGAAGAATACGTTGTGCACGGTTTGCTTTACCTGCCAGTAAGGCGTCGATCCAGTTAAACGTAGTGAAGTGATTATGGCGACTTAGGGCTTCCTCTAAACGTATGATAGTCAGCTCACCATCCGGGTAGAGTAGGGCCAATTTCTCTAAGCTTTGTGACAATGCAAATAGGTTACCTTCATGCCATTGAGCCAACATTTGCAGTGATTGTTGATCGGGTTTTAGTCCCAACGTGCGGCAACGTGTCTGAATGAACATAGGTAAGCGTTGTAGATCTGGCGACAAACAGCTTACCCAGTCGCCTTTTGAGCTTAATGCTTTGAACCATTTCGCATTTTCTTGGGCTTTGGTCAGTTTGCTACCAACAATGACGAGCATGATGTCATCATGCAGCATATCACACAGTGTTTGCAGCTCTTTGCTGACGGCGGTTGTCACGCCACTTTCTGGAATTTCAAGCTCGATCAATTGACGGTTTGAGAACAGGCTCATCGCTTGGAAGCAATCGTAAACTTGATTCCAGTCGATGCTTGCGTCTACCGCAAAACGGTGTTTTTCCTCAAAACCTTGTTGAAACGCTGCCTTTTGGATTGCTTGGCGGCTCTCTTGAATCAGTAACGGCTCATTACCAAAGATTAGGTAAACTTGTTTAACGTGTTTAGTTAAATGATCCGTTAATTTATCGGCATAAATTCGCATAGTGATTAAGAGTTTGCGTTCGCTGGCTCAGAGATTTGTCCTGCTTCATATTCGGCACGAATACGGCCCAACTGGCGCATCATCTGTTTTGCAGCTTGCAAGCGCATCTCGTCTTCAATTACGTCACGTTCAACAGATTTTGCAAGTGCCGTCAACGGGTTGTCTAGGTAGTTGCGGTTTACTGTTGTCGTAAAGTTTTTAGAGCCATAGCCAGGAATCGTCACACGGTATTTTACTACGTATGTCAGCTCTTTTTCTGCTGCACGGCTATTTTGATACAGAGACAGTGTACGCTCATCGATAGTCGCTTCCGTCAAATGAAGGTTGGGTACAGTCGATGATGGTTGAACAAGTTCAACTTTGTTCAGTTCGAGTTGAGAGCGAACATAGCGAGTTAATTCACTGTATTCATCGTAGCTGGAGAAAGACATAGTGTGCAGCTCTTCCGGTACGGAATACTCACCGCGAAGGTGAAAACCACAGGCAGAAAGAAGCCCCGCTAATACCAATACCACTGGTAGTTTAATCAAAGAGAAAAAGCGCATTGATTGTATTCATCCTAAATTGAAGGGGTTATTTACCTTAAACCACTCATATGAATGGTTTGAGGTAAATAAACAGGGTAGCGAACTACCCTGTTTAATGACTCTTGGTTAACAAATAAGTTCGCTAAACAGAGACAAATTGCAAGCTGTGATTAGTTTGCAACGATGTTCAGCAGTTTACCTGGAACGTAAATGACTTTACGAATAGTCAGGCCATCAGTGAACTTAACCACGTTTTCGTCGTTTAGACCAAGCTGTTCGATATCGTCTTTAGGGATATCCGCTGGGACTGTTAGCTTCGCACGTAGCTTACCGTTAACTTGAACAACGATAGTTTTTTCGTCTTCAACTAGCGCTTTTTCGTCAAACGTCGGCCATGCCGCGTTATCAATGTCTGTTTCACCTAGTGCTGCCCATAGCTCGTATGAGATATGCGGAGTGATAGGGTAAAGCATGACAACAATAGCTTTCAGTGCTTCGTCAAGGATTGCACGATCTTGCGCAGATTCTTGAGGCGCTTTCGCTAGTTTGTTCATCAGCTCCATGATCGCTGCGATCGCGGTGTTGAATGTTTGACGACGAGCGATATCGTCCGTCACTTTCGCGATGGTTTTGTGAACGTCACGGCGAAGTGCTTTTTGATCACCTGAAAGCGCTGCGGTATCTACTGCTTCTGCTGCGCCTTTCGCTGTGTGCTCTTTCACTAGTTTCCAAACACGTTTCAGGAAGCGGTTCGCACCTTCTACGCCAGACTCTTGCCATTCAAGCGTCATGTCTGCTGGAGACGCGAACATCATGAATAGACGTACTGTGTCAGCGCCGTACTTATCTACCATTTCTTGAGGGTCGATACCGTTGTTCTTAGACTTAGACATCTTGATCATGCCTGAGTGCGTTACATCGCGACCTTCAGTGTCTTTAGCAGAAGTAATGCGGCCTTTACCATCACGTTCAACGGCTACGTCTGTTGGAGCTACCCACTCTTTACCGCCTTTCTCGTTCTCGAAGTAGAACGCGTCTGCCAGTACCATGCCTTGACACAGTAGCTGCTTGAACGGTTCGTCAGACGTTACGTAGCCCGCGTCACGTAGCAACTTGTGGAAGAAGCGTGAGTACAGTAGGTGCATACAAGCGTGCTCGATACCGCCGATGTACTGGTCTACTGGTAGCCAGTAGTTTGCTTTTTCTGGATCTAGGATGTCGTCTGCTTGCGGTGAACAGTAACGCGCGTAGTACCAAGAAGATTCCATGAACGTATCGAACGTATCTGTCTCACGTAGAGCAGGTTCGCCGTTGAATGTGGTCTTCGCCCATTCTTTATCTGCTTTGATTGGGCTGGTTACGCCGTCCATTACCACGTCTTCTGGAAGAATCACTGGTAGTTGGTCTGCAGGTACTGGGTGAACTTCACCGTCTTCAGTCGTTACCATTGGGATTGGTGCGCCCCAGTAACGTTGACGAGATACACCCCAGTCGCGTAGACGGAAGTTTACAGTCTTAGTGCCTTTGCCTTCTGCTTCTAGCTTCGCTGCAATTGCATCGAACGCCGCTTGGAATTCTAGGCCGTCGAATTCACCTGAATCGAACAGTACGCCTTTCTCTGTGTATGCTGCTTCAGAGATGTCTAGCTCGCTGCCATCAGCAGGCTTGATAACAGGCACGATGTCTAGACCGTACTTCGTTGCGAACTCGTAGTCACGTTGGTCGTGTGCAGGTACTGCCATTACCGCGCCTGTACCGTAGTCCATCAGTACGAAGTTTGCTACGTAAACAGGAACTTCACGGCCGTTCAATGGATGAATAGCAGTAAGGCCAGTAGCCATACCTTTCTTCTCCATTGTCGCTAGCTCAGCTTCTGCAACCTTGTTGTTCTTACATTCGTCGATAAACGCTGCAAGCTCTGGGTTGTTCTCTGCTGCAAGAGCTGCAAGAGGGTGGCCGGCTGCGATACCCACGTAAGTCACACCCATTAGCGTATCTGGACGTGTTGTGTAAACTTCTAGGTCTTGTTGACCCTTAACTTCAAACTTCAGTTCAACACCTTCAGAACGACCAATCCAGTTGCGCTGCATGGTTTTCACCATTTCAGGCCAACCTTCAAGCTTGTCTAAGTCGTCTAGTAGCTCTTGAGCGTACTCAGTGATTTTGATGAACCATTGAGGGATTTCTTTTTGCTCTACAGGCGTATCACAACGCCAGCAACAACCGTCTTCAACCTGCTCGTTTGCAAGAACAGTTTGGTCGTTAGGACACCAGTTAACAGAAGAAGTCTTTTTGTAAACTAAACCTTTCTCGTAAAGTTTAGTGAAGAACTCTTGTTCCCAGCGGTAGTACTCCGGTGTACATGTTGCGAATTCACGGTTCCAATCGTAACCAAAGCCTAGAAGCTTAAGTTGGTTCTTCATGTATTCGATGTTTTCGTAAGTCCAAGGTGCTGGCGCAGTTTTGTTTTTTACTGCTGCGTTTTCTGCAGGTAGACCGAATGCGTCCCAACCGATTGGTTGCATCACGTTTTTACCTTGTAGGCGTTGGAAACGAGATACTACATCACCGATAGTGTAGTTGCGCACGTGACCCATGTGCAGTCGACCACTTGGGTATGGGAACATGGACAGACAGTAGAATTTTTCTTTATTTGGGTCTTCACTTACAACAAAGGTTTTGTTGTCATCCCAGTGCTTTTGAACTTTTTGTTCAATATCTTGTGGGTTGTATTGTTCTTGCATCGATGGTATCCGTTATCTTGGAATTTGTGAGTTCGGTTAGAACAGACTTAAATAGATCGTCATAGAATACCTAAAGCTAGGGATCACAACAATAGCCAATCTGTACCCATGCGCCCTTAAGTGATGCAGGTAGGAGAAAGATGGAGGTCAGTTATGCCTAAACGTAAAACAGGTTATGAGGAAATGCTCGAGGATGTGATTGAAACCTTGAAGCACAGTCCGGAAGAAGTTAACAAAGCGATTGAGACGTCGGGCAAAGTGGTGGATGCTGCTAATGACTTGACCAAAGATGAGTTGGCTTTAATCAAAGCGTACCTTAAAGCAGACTTAAAAGAGTTTTCAGAGAGTTACGAGGATAGCAAAAGCGGTCCGTTTTACTTAACGATTGCGGATTCGATATGGCAAGGGCTGTTAGAGATTACAGACCGAACTAAAGTTGAGTGGGTTGAGTTGTTCGATGACTTAGAGCATCAAGGGCTATATGAAGCAGGAGAGGTGATAGGCTTAGGAACTTTAGTCTGTGATGAGTGTGGTCACAAGACAACGTATAACCACCCAACAGTAATCATTCCGTGTATTAAGTGTGGTCACAAAGGCTTTACTCGTCAGTCATTAAAGCCATAAATGGCGAGTAACGACTGTATAATGCAATGAATAAAAAAGAGGCTTAGTCGCCTCTTTTTTGTCTTTTCTACTTTCAAGCTGTTATCAGCTCTGTTTTCTTCTTAAACCGAAAGCCAGAGCTAAACTTAACCCTACCCAAATATACAATGGCCAAGTACCAACGATTCGATATGGCGTTTTCCCATCGGTTGGGGTGAGCTCTGCGCGCAGTACTGCAGTTTCAAACTGCGGAACTTGCTCAACGATTTTACCCTTGTGATCGGTTACCGCTGTTAATCCATTGTTAGTCGAGCGGATGAGCGGTTTGCCCAACTCTAAGGCACGCATACGGGCGATCTCCATATGCTGAAGAGGACCGATAGAGTGACCAAACCATGCATCGTTCGAAAGCGTTAGAATGAAGTCTGTTTCGTCAGTCACATTTTGACGCACTTGCTCATTAAAGATGATCTCATAGCAAAGCGCTGGTGCCATGTGCATGCCATTCGCAACGATGTTGGGCTGCACAAAAGCTCCCCGGCTAAACGACGACATCGGCAAGTTAAAGAATGGCGCTAATGGGCGCAAAATATCTTCAAATGGAACAAACTCACCAAACGGTAATAGGTGATGCTTATGGTAGCGTTCGCTCAAGTCGAAACTGTAGTCACCGTATGGTGTGATGCCAAGGGACAGAATACTGTTGTAGAACTGTCGATCTTCAGCTTGGTTGACGACACCAGTGATGATTGCGCTATTATTCATTTTTGCTGCGCTGTCAATATTGCTCAAAAATGAAGGCACTTCAATTTCAAAAGCAGGAATTGCAGCTTCTGGCCAGACGATAATATCAGCGTCCCAGTTTTCACGAGTGAGATCGGCGTATTTCATGATGGTTGGCCAACGTTGGCTTGGCAGCCACTTAAGGTTTTGGTCAACGTTACCTTGAATCAGCGCGAGCTTAGTCGTGTCTTCTGGCCGAGGTGTTACCCAATCGTAGTTACGAATCCCAAAGCCTGTGCTGAGTAGTACCGCAGGAATAATCACCATCAGCCACTGTTTATGAACCCAAGCATAGGCTAATGCCCCCGCACTAATAAGGATAAATAGAGTGAGCAGTTCCACGCCACCGATAGGCGCAAAGCTTGCTAGTGGAGCATCAATCTGGCTGTAGCCTAGCCATAGCCACGGGAAGCCGGTCATCACCCAACCACGCAACCAATCACTGATTAGCCATAAAGCAGGTGCAGCGAGAAGTGCTTTTGTGAGCGTAAATTGAGGAAACAGCTTGTTGTTGAGCCAAGCAAATAAGCCTGAATAAACAGCCAAGTAGGCAACAAGCAAGCCCATTAAAAATAAATTGGCAATGAGCGGCATACCGCCAAAACCGGAGATACTGACGTACACCCAGCTAACGCCAGTTGCAAATTGACCTAACCCCCAAGCATAGCCAATCCACAGTGCACGTTTCGGAGTTTGGTTAGCAAGAAGAATCAGTAGAATAGCTGGGCTAAGAATGGCAACAGGCCACAACTGGTAAGGTGCAAAAGCGAGCGTAGTAGAGGCGCCAACAAAAGCGGCCACTAAGGGCCGCTTGAGGCGATGAAAGAGTTCATTCATCATTATAATTTTCTGAGATTCCCAATGGGTATCGCGTTACTCTTGAGTGGCTTCAACCAGGGTTTCTTCGTCTGGGATCGTCACTTGGAGTTGAATGACACGACGGTTATCGGCAGCGGTGACTTTGAAGTTGTAACCTTCAATTTCAACCAGTTCACCACGAGAAGGTAAGTGACCAAAGGCAGTCATGACCATGCCACCAACGGTATCTACTTCCTCATCGCTGAAGTTGGTTCCGAATGTCTCATTAAACTCTTCGATGGTTGTCAGCGCTCTGACAGCAAACGTATGCTTGCTCAGCTTACGAATGTCCGTCTCTTCACTTTCATCGAATTCATCTTCAATATCCCCGACGATTTCCTCAAGGATATCTTCAATGGTCACAAGACCAGAAACACCACCGAATTCATCGACAACAATGGCCATATGATAACGTTCTTCACGAAATTCTTTCAGCAGTCGATCAACGCGTTTACTTTCCGGTACCACAACCGCTGGTCGAATGACTTCTTCGATATCAAATGGATTACTGCCTGAGCCTAAGTATTTAAGTAAGTCCTTCGCTAGAAGTATGCCTTCCACATGGTCTTTATCTTCGCTGATCACAGGGTAGCGAGAGTGTTGAGCATCGGTAATCAAAGCAACCAAGGTATCAAGGTCGTGAGTACGCTCAACGGTAACCATTTGCGAACGCGGGATCATAATGTCACGCACACGCATTTCGGAGATTTCCATAACACCTTCAAGCATATCGCGAGTGTCATGGTCAATCAGGTCGTTAACTTCAGAGTCGCGGATAACATCCACAAGCTCTTGGCGATCTTTTGGTTCGCCCTGAAATAGTTGACCTAGACGTTCAAAGAAGGACTTTCTACTCGGACCTTCTGCCTTTTCTTTCTTATCTTCGTTAGAAGAGGGAGAATTATCTTCGTTCATTGTTTCTCAATTAAGTAACGCTATCAGAAGTGTGATAGCACACATAGAGAGGCGAACACGAGAATCATTTTGGTGGTTCGCCTTTCCCTGCTGAATAGCCAATGGCTACTCTTTTTCAGCAATGTAAGGGGCTTCATAGCCCATACCTTGCATGATTTCGGTTTCGAGGGACTCCATCTCTTCGGCTTCGTCATCCTCAATATGATCATAACCTAGCAGATGCAAGCTGCCATGTACAACCATATGCGCCCAATGTGCTAACAGAGGCTTGTTCTGTTCAATTGCCTCTTTTTCAACGACTTGGCGGCAAATAATTAAGTCGCCAAGTAAATCTATTTCCAAACCCGGAGGGGCTTCAAATGGAAAAGACAACACATTGGTCGGTTTATCTTTACCACGATACTCATGGTTAAGCGTGTGACTTTCTTGTTCATCCACAATGCGAATGGTGACTTCGGCTTGTGGCTGGAAGAGAGGAATCGTCTTATCTAGCCACAATTGGAAATCTTGCTGCGAAGGCAGCCCTTCTTCATTTTCGACTGCCAGTTGCAGATCAAGTTCAATCGCCATGATTATTCCTTAGTGGAAGCAACTTGTGCATTCAGTTCGGCTTTCGCTGCTTCTAATAACTTCGCATCGCGTTCTTCACGACGACGCTTCTCGAACTCTTTACGCTCTTTCTGGTCTTGTGCTTCCCACTTCTCATACGCGTTAACGATACGAGCAACCACTGGGTGACGTACAACGTCGTCTGCTAAAAAGAAGTTAAAGCTGATGTCGTCGACTTCGCTTAGTACTTCAATAGCATGACGAAGACCTGATTTTGCACCACGAGGTAAGTCGATTTGCGTGACGTCACCAGTGATAACTGCGCGAGAGTTAAAACCAATACGCGTTAGGAACATCTTCATCTGCTCAACCGTGGTGTTCTGACTCTCATCAAGAATGATGAAAGCGTCGTTTAGAGTACGACCACGCATGTAAGCAAGAGGGGCTACCTCAATCACGTTACGTTCAATCAGCTTCTCTACGCGCTCAAAGCCCAACATTTCAAATAGGGCATCGTATAGCGGACGTAGGTATGGGTCGACTTTCTGGCTTAAGTCACCAGGTAGGAAGCCCAGTTTCTCACCGGCTTCAACCGCAGGGCGCGTCAATAGAATACGACGGATCTCTTGGCGCTCTAGTGCGTCAACTGCTGCTGCAACAGCAAGATAAGTTTTACCTGTACCAGCTGGGCCAATACCAAAAGAAATATCATGCGTGACCATATTAACCAAGTACTGAGCTTGGTTTGGCGTACGTGGTTTGATCACGCCTTTCTTGGTTTTAACGAAGACTTCTTTACCATGCTCGATATTAGACTCAGTATTCTGCTCAAGAACACCAGACTCTTTAATCGCTAAATGGATCTGTTCAGGCTCAATGTCTGGGATCTCACCTCGTACAGGTGCGGTATCAACATACAGAGTTTTCAGGATATCCAGCGCAGCTGATGCGGTATGAGGTTTACCGACAATTGTAAAATGGTCACTACGGTGGTTAATTTCAACGCCTAGACGACGTTCTAAATGCTTGATATTGTCATCGAATGGACCGCACAGGCTAGCAAGTCGGCGGTTGTCGGAAGGTTCTAGGTTAATTTCTAGAGTTACGATTTTATTACTCAATGTTGCCTCTCATTTTTTGCCACTTAGTGAGAGCCTGATAACGACCAGGCTCTCCATGGCTATTTATACGAGCTTACGGCGTAAAAGTAGCTACACCCAGCTTATCTTCGCGACGTGTTTTCGCCATCATCTGCGTTGGGGAAATCACACTACGAAGATCCATGTCTTTTTCAGTACGTACTAGCTCACCACGCAGTGAGTTCGCAAATACGTCTACGATCTTCACATCAACGAACTGACCAATTAGGTCTGCACTACCTTCAAAGTTTACTACACGGTTGTTTTCTGTACGAGCGCGCAGTTCCATTAGGTTTTTCTTCGAAGGACCTTCAACTAGAACACGTTGTTCTGTGCCAAGCATTAAGCGAGAGTAACGCATCGCTTGAGCATTGATAGTTTGCTGTAGTTCGTAAAGGCGCTCTTTCTTCACTTGCTCTGATACATCACAAGGGTAATCCGCTGCTGGCGTACCTGGACGTGGAGAGAAGATGAAGCTGAAGCTCATGTCAAAGTCTACATCTTTGATTAGCTTCATTGTGTCTTGGAAGTCTTTGTCTGTCTCACCAGGGAAACCAACAATAAAGTCTGAACTGATTTGAATATCAGGACGAGCTTTACGCAGTTTACGGATGATCGACTTGTACTCGATAGCGGTGTGAGGGCGTTTCATCATAGTTAGGATACGGTCACTACCACTTTGCACAGGTAAGTGCAGGAAGCTCACAAGCTCTGGCGTATCTTCGTAAACCGCGATGATGTCGTCAGTGAACTCTAGCGGGTGGCTCGTTGTGAAACGAATACGGTCGATACCATCGATAGACGCAACCAAACGAAGCAGTTCTGCAAATGAACAGATTTCACCGTCGTGTGTTGGACCGCGGTACGCGTTTACGTTTTGACCCAGTAGGTTTACTTCACGTACGCCTTGTTCAGCAAGCTGTGCGATTTCGAACAGCACATCATCCATTGGACGGCTTACTTCTTCACCACGAGTGTACGGTACGACACAGTAAGTACAGTACTTCGAGCAGCCTTCCATAATCGAAACGAATGCTGTCGCGCCTTCCGCACGAGGCTCTGGTAGGCGGTCGAACTTTTCGATCTCTGGGAACGAAATGTCCATAACTGGTGCGTCATCCGACTGAGATTGTTTGATCATCTCAGGTAGGCGGTGCAGAGTTTGTGGGCCAAAAATAACGTCGACGTATGGTGCACGTTCACGAATATGGTCACCTTCTTGCGTTGCTACACAACCACCTACACCGATAACTACGCCAGGTTTTTTATCTTTTAGTGTTTTCCAGCGACCAAGCTGGTGGAAAACTTTCTCTTGCGCTTTTTCACGGATCGAACAGGTGTTAAGTAGAAGTACGTCTGCTTCCTCTGGCTCTTCCGTCAGCTCGTAGCCGTTTGCAGCATTAAGCAGGTCGGCCATTTTTGATGAATCGTATTCGTTCATCTGGCAGCCCCAGGTTTTAATTAGCAGTTTCTTACTCATCTCACTTTCGCTCGTTCAGTTGTACTTAAATTGGAGAGCTATTGCTCAAATTATAGCCGCCATCACGGCGGTAAGCGGCGTATTGTACTGCTTTAAAAAGCACCTGACTAGTGATCTGGCTAATTCTCTGCAAAGCCTGATGAAATCTAGTTTTTCGCCCTATGCAGAACAAGGTTTTTTGTTAAACAATTTTGTAAAAATAGCCATGGAAAGTACAATAAAAAACGCCAATTAATTAGCACGATGAAGAGTAAAAAATGAACAAGTATGACATCGCCGTGATCGGTGGCGGTATGGTTGGGGCAGCCGTCGCTGTTGGATTTGCCAAGCAGGGCAGAAGCGTTGTCTTGGTTGAAGGTGCAAAACCCAAAGCTTTTGATGCCGCTCAGGTGATGGATATTCGCGTATCTGCGATTTCGCACCAGTCGGTGGAGTTACTTGATTCACTCGGCGCATGGTCAGAAATTAAAAGTATGCGAGTTTGCCCTTATCGGCGCTTAGAAACTTGGGAGCACCCAGAGTGTCGTACTCGTTTTCACTCTGATGAATTGTCATTGGATCAGCTAGGTTACATCGTTGAAAATCGCCTAATCCAATTAGGTCTTTGGCAAGTCTTCTCTCAGTATAAAAATCTAACCGTGATGTGTCCTGAGCGATTAAAAGCCATTGAGTTTGCAGATGTAAATCTTGTGACACTAGAAAGTGGGGCGCAGTTTGAAGCTAACTGGGTGATTGGTGCTGATGGTGCAAACTCTAAAGTTCGTCAATTGGCTGGAATTGGTGTAACTGCGTGGGATTACCGACAACACTGCATGTTGATTAACGTGAAAACAGAATTGCCTCAGCAAGATATTACTTGGCAACAATTTACACCTTCAGGCCCACGTTCATTTTTACCTCTGTGCTCTTTGAGTAACGACGATGGTCAAGTAGTAGGCCAAGGTTCTTTGGTTTGGTATGACTCGCCTAAACGTATTAAACAACTGTGTGCGATGGGTAAACCTCAACTAAGGGAAGAAATCTTACGTCATTTCCCTGCAGAATTAGGCGATATTGAAGTTTTACAGTTTGGCTCATTCCCACTCACTCGTCGTCATGCGCAAAGCTACTCAAGCAAAAATTGCGTGTTAGTGGGTGACTCTGCCCATACGATCAACCCGCTTGCAGGGCAAGGGGTAAACTTAGGCTTCAAAGATGTAGACGTTCTCCTTTCGGTAACAGAACACCAAGAAAAGCTGGAAGATACCTTACTCGCGAAATACGAACGTGCACGTCGACCTGACAACTTACTCATGCAGACAGGCATGGACTTTTTCTATAAAGGTTTTAGCAACGATCTTGGGCCATTGAAGTTTGTACGTAATGCTGCATTGAAGTTTGCTGAAAACTCAGGACCGATCAAGGCTCAAGTACTGAAATATGCGTTAGGTATGTAGTAAGTTACTCAATCCACAGATAGAAAAAAAGCGAGCCATGAGCTCGCTTTTTTAATTCGGCAAACCTAATGATTTCCCGAGTCCAGAACCAAAAAAAGAAAAAACCCAGCAAAATCATGCTGGGTTTTCCGATAATGGTGCGGAAGGAGAGACTTGAACTCTCACACCTTGCGGCGCCAGAACCTAAATCTGGTGCGTCTACCAATTCCGCCACTTCCGCAACTTGATCTGTAGATATCAAGATAATTGGTAAAATCTCAATATCGTTGTATATGGCAGGGCTACCTGGATTCGAACCAGGGAATGGCGGCATCAAAAGCCGCTGCCTTACCGCTTGGCGATAGCCCTACAGCTTAAATAGTCAAAGAGAGAGAAAGAATGGTGCGGAAGGAGAGACTTGAACTCTCACACCTTACGGCGCCAGAACCTAAATCTGGTGCGTCTACCAATTCCGCCACTTCCGCGTATTCTGATAGTGTAGATTAATTTAAGATGGTGCGGAAGGAGAGACTTGAACTCTCACACCTTGCGGCGCCAGAACCTAAATCTGGTGCGTCTACCAATTCCGCCACTTCCGCATCTTAAATCTACGTGACTGATAGCTTATGCTAGCAATCCAATCAATGGTGGCTACGACGGGATTCGAACCTGTGACCCCATCATTATGAGTGATGTGCTCTAACCAGCTGAGCTACGTAGCCATTTTAAAACTTCGACCAAGGATGGTGCGGAAGGAGAGACTTGAACTCTCACACCTTGCGGCGCCAGAACC
>NZ_JAMPZF010000044.1:0-1138 GCF_024747315.1 Vibrio sp. HS-50-1
TGGCGATACAGGGTGATAGCCCCGTAACTGACGACGCATATTCAGTGAAATCGAGTAGGGCGGGACACGTGATATCCTGTCTGAATATGGGGGGACCATCCTCCAAGGCTAAATACTACTGACTGACCGATAGTGAACCAGTACCGTGAGGGAAAGGCGAAAAGAACCCCTGTGAGGGGAGTGAAATAGAACCTGAAACCGTGTACGTACAAGCAGTAGGAGCAGGCTTTGTCCTGTGACTGCGTACCTTTTGTATAATGGGTCAGCGACTTATATTCAGTGGCAAGGTTAACCATCTAGGGGAGCCGTAGGGAAACCGAGTCTTAACTGGGCGTTCAGTCTCTGGATATAGACCCGAAACCAGGTGATCTAGCCATGGGCAGGTTGAAGGTTGAGTAACATCAACTGGAGGACCGAACCGACTAATGTTGAAAAATTAGCGGATGACTTGTGGCTAGGGGTGAAAGGCCAATCAAACCTGGAGATAGCTGGTTCTCCCCGAAAGCTATTTAGGTAGCGCCTCGGACGAATACTACTGGGGGTAGAGCACTGTTAAGGCTAGGGGGTCATCCCGACTTACCAACCCTTTGCAAACTCCGAATACCAGTAAGTACTATCCGGGAGACACACGGCGGGTGCTAACGTCCGTCGTGGAGAGGGAAACAACCCAGACCGCCAGCTAAGGTCCCAAATTACTACTAAGTGGGAAACGATGTGGGAAGGCTCAGACAGCCAGGATGTTGGCTTAGAAGCAGCCATCATTTAAAGAAAGCGTAATAGCTCACTGGTCGAGTCGGCCTGCGCGGAAGATGTAACGGGGCTAAGTAGTAAACCGAAGCTGCGGCAATACTCTTTGAGTATTGGGTAGGGGAGCGTTCTGTAAGCGGTTGAAGGTGTGTGGTAACGCATGCTGGACGTATCAGAAGTGCGAATGCTGACATGAGTAACGATAAAGGGGGTGAAAAACCTCCTCGCCGGAAGACCAAGGGTTCCTGTCCAACGTTAATCGGGGCAGGGTAAGTCGACCCCTAAGGCGAGGCCGAAAGGCGTAGTCGATGGGAAACGGGTTAATATTCCCGTACTTCTTACAATTGCGATGGGGGGACGGAGAAGGCTAGGTGGGCCTGGCGACGGTTGT
>NZ_JAMPZF010000045.1:0-720 GCF_024747315.1 Vibrio sp. HS-50-1
TGTTAAGGTGTGAGGCACGCAATACCTATGCTTCCGCATACTACCTTAACCACTAAACCTAACGCATAGTTAAAATGCCAAGCGTGCCGAATCACTCTTGAACAATTTGTTATGTACGTGCTAAAGGTAAACGACTGACTCCACATTATTGCCCTCGGGATCAATCAAAAATGCTGCGTAGTAATTTGGAGCATAGTGCTCCCGTAAACCCGGCTTACCGTTGCATTTACCACCTAAAGATAGTCCCGCTTGATGAAACGCTGAAACTTGTAATTTGTTTGATGCAGAAAAAGCAATATGGCACTTAGAATTACTGACGCCTTTTTCAATTAAAAATCTTACATTTGGCTCGCTCAAAAGCCCAAAACCAGCTGCATTTTCATCGGACCACTTAAGCTCAATACCCAATGGTTCTAACACATTCAGTTAAAACACACGACACTCTTCGAATGCAACTACCTTAATTTCAAAATGATCTATCACTCTCAGTCCTTTAGAGTTGGTTTCAATTTCCTTAAAGTACATAACGCGCAGTTAAGGTGTGAGAGACGCACATGCACCCTAACCTAAAATAAACTCTGATAAATCCGTGCCTATTTGGGCACTAAAACCCCAATGCGTTTCGAATCGCCTTGAACGTCTTGTTATTCCGCAACTAAAGTCGGCCATGTTTACGCCTAATCTTTTGATATGACGAGAAATTTTCGGTATGCAGGCAAA
>NZ_JAMPZF010000046.1:0-3576 GCF_024747315.1 Vibrio sp. HS-50-1
TGTTTAGGTCTTGATACATTGAAGGTATAATAGGTATTGCATATCATAAAATTACTGAGGTAAACAATGAACATCATAGATACGATTACAGCTTGGCCAGTAATTGTACAAGGGGCTCTTGGTTCAGCATTATTCGCGATCACATCTTTCTTAGGGCAAAAAATAGTGAGATTTTTCTTTTCTAAATGGGAAAAGTATAGTCGTACAAATAATGAGGTTCTAGCTAGCCAGAAAGTAGCACTAATTGGTGCCTATATCGATAACGATAGGAACGAACTTTCTAATGTTCTAACTTTGATGATGTTCAGTTCCTTTCATTACATCATGAAAGCGGTTCTCTTTGTTGCTTTTGGCTTAGTTGCTGAATCATTGTTGCCTGCTTTTGGACTCGCAGGCTATTTTATTGGCTTCATTTATCTTTTCAAAGCGATGACCTACTCACCACATTTGGCATTTTTAGATAAGCACACAGAAGAAGAGTTGAAAGAAATCAAAGAACAACTAGCTGCTGAAGTAAACAACTAACAAAGCATTTAAGAGTGATTCACAACGCTTGGCATTTTTGGTGTCATCGTTGGGTTTTGTGTTTACGGTGGTATGTTTAGGTTTCGTGGTAGCGTTGCTCACACCTTAATGCGGCGTTATGCGCTCGCAGAAATGGAGATAATCAATCATGGAAGATTTAGCTAATTCGTTAAGAAGTTCTGGCCTAAAAGTCAAAATTAAAAAAGGAAAAATTGCAGTTCGGCTTGACGGGCTTTCAAATCCGGTTTCGATAATAAAAGATATACCTGATGATGAGTATAAAGTGAAAACTAATGATTCGATTCTATCGATAATTGCCTGTCTTTTGCTATTTATTGGTCTGTCAGGTATTTATGAGTTTAGTGGTAATGCTTTGATAAATATTGCACTTATCTCCGTTTCTATATTGTCTTTTGTTACAGTGTTACTTACAGAGTTTAAGCTGACTAAATTACGCGCTACTGTAGTTGCGTTCAATCGTGGAGAACGCGCATAACAAATTGTTCAAGAGTGATTCGGCACGCGTGGCATTTTTACTATGCGTTGGTTTTAGTGGTTAGGTGGCATGCGGGGGCTTTGGTATTGCGTGCCTCACACCTTAACAAGGCGTTAGGCGACTAGGAGATAATATTGGCTAAAGTAACTAGAATCCAAGCAGGGCAGTACTCGGTGGATGATGGACGGTTTATCGTAAAACAAGGTTCGGGCTGGTTTGTGCTTGATGCTAACGGTTCTCATGACTTCGGACCTGTACCAACACTAGCGTCAGCGAAACAATACGTTGAGTCGGGAACTACACCGTTAGGGCAGCATAATTTGTCCACGAAACACGGCAGAAGACAAAGTAAAAAAGAGTTCAATTCATATCTAGCGTCTGAAGCCAAAAATGGAAATCCGATGCCTGCAATTTTGTGGTTTATTGTTCTTTTTATATTTTGCGGCGTTGTATTCGCTGTTCGAGGTTATTAGGTTGCTAAAAGTCATCGCCTAACAAATTGTTCAAGAGTGATTCGGCACGCGTGGCATTTTTACTATGCGTTAGTTTTTGTGGTTAAGGCAGTATGCGGCAGCTTAGGTATTGCGTGCCTCACACCTTAACAAGGCGTTAAGTTTCATTGGAGTTCAGGTGGAATGGATAAAGAAGTAAAAGCGTCATGGGAAAGATTCCTCAATCCAGTGTCGCTCAAGAACAATATAATCACGGCTTCTGTACACTCGATGGCATTCGAGATGCTAAAAAGTAGTATCGAAGATAAAATTAGAGAGTTCTTTACAAATGGCTTTGATGAAAACGGCCCACTTGTTAGCGATGATTATAAGCTCAAAGTTTTAAAGCTAAACCGTAGTCGAACTTATGCTTCACTTTTATGGTTAAAGCAACATGACGCTATTGATGACGCTGATATTGAAGTATATGAGCGTATTAAACGTCATCGTAATGAACTGACGCATGAACTATTTAAGTTCGCTTCCCAAGGCTGCGACTTTGATGTGGCAAAAAGCTTTGATGATATGGTGGGCTTATTGCGGAAGATAGAAATTTGGTGGTTTGTAAACCTAGAAATGGCCATCGACCCTGAGAGTTATCCTGCTGACTTAGACTTAGACTTAGATGAAGTCGTTCCAGGACGTTTGTGGAGCTTGCAAATGCTTATCAGCACCGCTTTGGGCTCTGAAGAGGATGCAATGAAATTCTACAATGAGTTTGTGCAGCAAACTGAAACTTAACAAACTGTTTAAGAGTGATTCGCAACGCGTGGCATTTTTACTATGCGTTGTGTTTGGTGTTTAAGGTGGTATGCGGCGGCATCGGTATTGCGTTGCTCACACCTTAACAGGGCGTTATGCTCTAAGAGAAAAGTATGGACATATTTAGCTTTTATGTGACTTTGAGAAAACAAATTATTGAGGTCATCACTGGTACAGATGATGCGGAGGGTAGCCTGTTTTGGGATGACACCACTCCCAACTGGCTGACTAAGCAAAAACTTCAAGATATATATAATCATCACTTCGGGGTCATTAGCAAAGATCTTGGAGTTTATGTCGTAGAGCGCCATTTCATAGACAATTGTCCAAATGACGAATTGCATGGTGATTGGTTCCCTGAAATAGACAACGCTGGCATCGGAATAACGCATGACAATGACGACTATACATGGACTCACATTCACCCGTTTGAGGGGGAAAAATGGTGTCACTGTCCTTGTCACCCTAATAATTCTGAAACCTATCACCGCGTAATGGAAACGGTCGTATATGACAACACAAGAGACCACAACTTCGATCTTGAAGAGTTACTGAATATTCTAGGTGAAATATTGGTAGCTATTGACTGTGCAGAAGATGGGCGTCCTCGTTCTGCTATCAGAGAAAATCTCTTGTGTGCGGTCATCCGTATAAACGATCAATTGCTTCCACAGAAAATGGATGACTATATTAAGGAAAACATAGGTAAACTGGCACGAGCATAACAAAGCATTTAAGAGTGATTCCCAACGCTTGGCATTTTTCATTCCATCGTTGGGTTTTGTGTTTACGGTGGTATGGTTAAGTTTCGTGGTAGCGTTGCTCACACCTTAATGCGGCGTTATATTGTCCCGATAAATTCGGCTATTGAGAGCTTTAAATGATAAGAAAGTACAACGAAAATGACATGGATTCAGTTCTTGAAATTTGGCTTAAAGCGTCAGTTACAGCTCACGATTTCATTTCGGCTGAGTTTTGGGAATCTCAAGTAGAAAACATGCGTAGCTTCTACATTCCAGCTTCAGAAACTTACGTTTACGAAGCTGAGTCGAAAGTAGTCGGGTTTTACGCACTATATGAAAATAGCCTAGCTGCAATATTTGTCTCTCCTGAGCTTCAAGGTAAAGGCATTGGGAAGCAACTATTGAGTCATGCTAAAACTCAGCGGGCGGAATTAAATCTTTCTGTATACAAGGAAAATCAGGCTAGCTATCTATTCTATTTATCTCAAGGCTTTAAAGTCGTGAGTGAACAATTGGATGAGCACACAGGACATCCAGAATACACAATGAGTTCGGGCAT
>NZ_JAMPZF010000047.1:0-1146 GCF_024747315.1 Vibrio sp. HS-50-1
TTAAGTGGTGAGCAACGCAACCACCTTACTTAAACTATTGTGCCGTAAACACTAAAGCTGAATCAAACCGAAGATGCCAAGCGTTGGGAATCCGTCTTAAACGCTTTGTTAGTGTTGTAACTCCAACCATACTTTACATTCGTTAAATATAAAAAAATCCCGCTCTGAATCAGACTCGTAGAAATCATGAAATGCCCCATAAATCTTATGTATACCTATATTATCGCCTACAAAGAACTCAATATTTTCATGTAAATCAAATCCAGAAATATCGTGTAAAAGTAACTCAAATTGCTGACTAGGGTTGGCGCTTCTGTAAACTATTTGAGATATATGGTATCTAACTAAAAAATCTATAGCAGCTTCGAATGACGGTTTCTCATGCCCTAGAGATTTAATCATCACTTCAAACATCTCTGACACTACTTCCCATATAGGTTCAGCATCATATACGGCCAAAATTTCATCCGTATATACTCCAGACTTCAATTTGCTCTCAGCAAAAGCTAATAAGTCTTCGGTAGAGAGTCGCCCCGCTACATAGCGAGAAATAAATAAATCATCTTGCTGCACAAATTTTCCTTTCAACACTAACGCCCTGTTAAGGTGTGAGCAACGCAATACCGAAGTTGCTGCATACCACCTCAAACACTAAAACCAACGCATAGTGAAAATGCCATGCGTTGCGAATCACTCTTGAACAGCTTGTTAGGCAAATAGTCAAAGTGATTTAATGCCTTGACCCAATATCATGATCTTCACCACCGCCCTCAATTAACCTTGTTAATTCATCACACAAGACTAAACGATTATTATGTATCGTGAACTGGGCTATAACTTTGACTTTTATAATCGAACCATCTTTTTTGTGGGCTGTTACTACATGATTACTGAAAACAACATTGCCCTCTTGAACCAAAGTAAGAAAGTTGACATCTAATTTACTAATAACTTTCTTCTGTGCCTCTATATGATTTACAAAGCTATCATAATCCAACTCCACTCCATCCACTTTTTGTATATAAGATGGGTCGACGTACTGCTCAATTAATGAAACATCTAACTCCGGCGCCATAAGAACATCTGTAAATAAATTTTTAATAAGTGCTTTTTCTAAACTCATTTCAATTATCATCTCACCAATAT
>NZ_JAMPZF010000048.1:0-1214483 GCF_024747315.1 Vibrio sp. HS-50-1
TTCCATGCCGAACTCAGAAGTGAAACGAAATAGCGCCGATGGTAGTGTGGGGCTTCCCCATGTGAGAGTAGGACATCGCCAGGCTTTAAACATCGCTTTCAAGTTTTCTTTTTAATTAAGATAACTGAAGGCAAAACTAAAAATTAGCATCGATAGTATAAGACTAAGTTTTAGTGACAATTTGTGGAGAGATGGCTGAGTGGTTGAAAGCACCGGTCTTGAAAACCGGCATACGTTAATAGCGTATCTAGGGTTCAAATCCCTATCTCTCCGCCACATTCAAAGATTAAACCGCTGTTTTTACAGCGGTTTTTTCGTTTTTATACCTCAAAAGTCGACAAATACAAGAGGATGATACAGATGTATTTGTTTCGACAACCTAATAGCGTGTATTACACACGTGTTGCAATCCCGACTTCCCTTCAAAAAAACGGTTTTCCTAAGGAAATTCGCTTGTCCCTAGTCACGCGTGATCGTCGTATGGCTTACAAACGCAATCTTGATCAGACAAAAGTAATCTTCGAGCTTTTCGAATTAGCACAGACAAAGTCTTTACCCTTTCCAGATTTTAAGCAAAAGCTTAATACAGAAGTTAACAAGCTTAGAGTCTCTTTTAATAAACAAACAAGTGATGGTGACTCAACATGTCGTCTGCTCTCGGAAATGTATGAGCCCAAAAAACAGAAACAGACATCATCAATCAACACCGATGTACTAAATCGGTTCATTGAATCAAAACGTCTAGAAAAAGTTACAAACCTTACCCTCAAGCAGCTAAAACAACGCAATGGGGACTTCTTAAAGTTTGTTGAGCAACTAGAAGGATCGAGTATCACCAGCAGCGTTGCAATGGCTTACAGAGACGAGCTCTTAGGTCGAGAATTAAGTCATAAGACATTACGTGACTACTTCGCTGCAATTAAGCAGTTTATGAACTGGTGTGTGGTGCAAGAGCTGATAAACTCCAACCCATTTGCTCACGTAAAGCTACCTTCCAAAAACATCTCGTCTCATTCCCAGCGTCTACGCTGGGGCGAAAAGGAACTAACACGCCTATTTTCTAGCCGTGCTTTTAAAGAGCAGGATTCATCCTTCCAGTGGGCATCAAAGGTTATGGTATTGCATGGCTGTCGCCCGTCGGAAGCTTGTCAACTTCGAGTAGCTGATATCCATATAGATGGCCCCATACCAATAATATCTTTTACTGATAGCGGAGAGCAGCAACATCTAAAAAATGCCTCATCCAAACGACAGGTTCCCATCCATCAAAGGTTACTGGAGTCTAGTTTTCTCGATTATGTAAAAGAGCGGAAACAACACAAGAAAATCCAACTGTTTGATTTTATCCCACGTGGCAAGGATACCGATTGGTCAAAAGATTTCAGAGACAGCATGGGTGACGTTCTGACCGCATGTGGCTTTAAGGCGGGTAATCGCCCCACTGCGTACTCTTTTCGACACACATTCGTCGATGAACTAAAGCAAGCCAATATTGAGGAACATGTAGTAGCTCAAATCGTAGGGCATAAAAATACCAGCATGACTTACGGACACTACGGTAAGCAACTTCCAGCAGAGAAGCTGATGCATGCTGTTAATGCATTTACGCTTAATCCGTTTTAAATTTCTTGCACTGAAAATTTAGAACGGATTACAATGAGCGCGGATGACATACATGGGTTGCTGGCGATACCTACCTCTGTCCGTACTCAATTTAACTTAATTTAAAGTCTTTGTGCTGAAACCCCAGTGCCAAAGCAAGCTTTTAGTAAACGCCAGCCATTTGCTTGTTTTGCACGTTGGAGAGACAGCTATGCGTTTACGCAACAAATCGACTTACACTAAGCTAACCAATGCCTTCAATGAACACCTGCGACGCAATTTAGAGTTAAGTATTCCCTTCAGAAAACGGGATGACATGCTCGCGCACATTTTGTTTAATCTCAGCCCTAATGAAGTCCACCAAAGGTTAAGTCGAAATAAAGATGTATTGGTGGATTGGAAGCAAGAAAGTGACTCCGTTTTAGAGGCTCGCTTTCAAAATACCATCTGGCCTCGCGTTATGAAGGCATTCCAAGGCTACCAGCTTTCCGAATCGCAACTTATTGAGTTGATGGCAAGCACTATCAAACCTGCTTTACTCGACTTAGAGCCGTCCATGGTCTCAATGAGCTTTCAAAACGCCCTTGGGATTGAGTTTGTTTTGGTCACAGATGAAAAGGAAACGAAGGCATCAACAGGACATCACCTATTAAAGTGGCACTTACCATCACGAGACAATGTAATCGTGCCGAATAGTTGGACAGGACTCGATAATATGCGCCTTTACACACCGAGCAGTGCGAGAGAGCGTTATTCTGCTTTCGACCAGCAGACATATCAAATCATGTCGCTCGCATGCGATAGTGTTTTGGTCGATGCTTATCAGCAAGCACCCAAACTAAATGGTCAATACTCATCTCTCTATAAAGATCTGTATCAGCTACGTGATTGCCATCTACTTCTTTTGTTTGTTCAGGAGTATTACAACCTAGCGGATACGATGGTTCAGAGTATTGCTGAACATTATCAGAGCAAACGCAATTACACGGCAGATGCCTCTGATATCAAACAAGACCTTGACTGGTTCTCTGAGCTCCAAGCAATTAATTTCTCATTGTACAGCCTCTGGAATGTCGTAGAGGATGAATACCAAGAATTTGCTCGCAAGAATCACCTGCCAACAGCAAACCGTTACGTCGATGAGTTGTACCTGCTTATTATGCAGTACATGTTTGAGACAGGACTGGTTAATCAACAAAATAAAGACTTTTCCGCGCACGATGTAACACTTGTATATGCAGTCAATGATGCTTGCAGAATTGCCGTTTCAAGTATTACGACTGAGTTGAGTCGTGGTGTGCGCCTTCTCACTCATGGCAACCCGAGTGATTTAATTATGGAGCTAATACCAGCAGAAGTTTAATCTCCCTTATTCGCAGCGCTTTCAAAAGCGCTGCTGTTTAACTAAGGCAATAAACATGAGTGAAATAAACAATCAATCTGATGAGTCCGTTAACAAGCCATCGTCTGTGGAGCTCAATACCCAAACGAAAATTGAGCGAGGAGATAACCAAACGAAGCAGCGACGAAAGCGAAAATCTTACTCCGAACAAGATGCGGAGAGGTTTGCAATAAACGTCAACAAAGCAGCAAGAAAAGCTTGATACCTATAACTGCTCGTTGGTTTTCTAGATGTGTCTAAAAAACTAGGTATTGTTCAGAACAAAACCACTCACTTTGAGCAATGGCCTCCATGAGGGCTCTAGCTATAGAGTTGGGAGGTTGAGTTTGCGTTCTAGCCAAGAAATTAGCTTGAATTTCTTCTGTACTAAGACCTTGCTCATGCTTTAATTCACGTACTCTTTCGGTCAACATTGTAAATAACAGAGATGCTTGGGTTTTATATCTACTAGCAAGGTCAAAATCATTAAAGTGGTTAATCGCTCGTTGTTGGCATTCTTGACTCCACGTAGCAAGTGGGCTTGGAAAAAATCTAGCTGTCACTGGCGTAGTTTCAACAATTTCCGCTGATATCCAGTGTTCATCAATAAAGTGCTCTGATACAAAGTAAGGATGCAGTGGTTCTTCTACATTTGAATTTAATACTGAGCTTCCTTTTCCTTTATTGCAGTCCATGCATGCAGGGACTAGATTGCACGGGTTCACTGAATAAAGCGGATATCTCGCTTTCGGTAAATAGTGGTCGAGTGTCGATACGCTGCCAATCCCACAGAGCGGGCACAGTCCATCAGATGATGCCCTGAGCGCATCGTATATAGTTCTACCACTAGTGCCTGTTTTGACAAAACACTTCTCATATAAGTCCACAAAGTCTGCTTTGGTGATACTCTCGACAACAATATCTTCTGAGTGCCCGTGCCTAGACTGAGTCAATTGATGCAAAGTAGTATTCGAAGCTCTTTGTTGGTAAATCAAATCAAACTCAGGAATATGTTGACGAAGCCCTATCATTGCAGGGAGATTTTCAGAATCACAATCTTGAAGACAAACGTTAAAAGTATCCAGAAATTGATAACTGGGCAAAGGAAGTTTTTTCATTATTACTCCTGACCAGCTACTCTGTTGGCGATCATGCTCTGAAGTAAAAATTGACCTTCGATACCTAGCTTTTGTTGATAACTATTGAGTATTTCTTGATAACTTTTCCCTTCGTCCACTGAAGATTGCAGAAGTTCGTGAAATCCAGACTTTGTTACTTCCAAACCAAACACTTCTCGCGTAAGCATACCGACGTTCTCCGCAAACGTTTCGATTTTGGGACGGGAAGTACTCATGCTTGCCCCAAAGCGTGTTATTTTTGAAACACAACTTTGAGGTATTTCCTGCAACACAACGGGAGAATGAGTTGCAATAATTGCGACGCCATTTCTGTTTGAAAGCAAGTCACTTAATGCTCGGGTGAAAGCAGAAAGCAAAGGCGGGTGTAAATGGCTTTCAGGCTCATCGATAAGAAGAAGTGTCTTTTCTTCGACTTTTTCAACTAACTTTGTAAGGGTTAGGATTACAATGGCATGTCCAGAACTCATTTTTGAGATTAGGTGAATAGCTGACTGCCTGAAATATTCATCACTAACCGTGGTGAGGATTGCGAGGTTCATATCTGCGAAGTTACTATCCGATTCAAGGGTTTTTACAGCTTTTAACCATCTATCTTTTTTCGCCTTACTCACAAAGCAGTTTCTTAAACTACTGTAAAACTCAGTATGAAGTTGTCCCAAGTTTTTGAGCGCTGTTTGGGATGTTTGCTTTAAGCCAATGTAGTAGTAACACGTGCCTTTCGACGGATCGGCTCTTTCCATCGGAGGATCAAATGGGTCAAATACACTAAAAGAAACTGAAACAATACTACTGAAGTAGTCTTTATTAATCGCATTTCCAGGCCCAAATGGTGTGTTTTCAAAAAAATGACCTTTAGAAATATCTTGTTCAATAACACTAGCGATCATTCCATTTAATAAGGTTGTTTTACCTACACCATTGCGCCCAATAATTGCGTGAATGTTTGTCTTTGGTTTTGATTCGGGTGTGACTTGGAAACCCAATGAAACTCCAGCTAAACTCTCCGTCTGGTGACGAACAAAACCAAAATTGTATGGAGTTAACTCAGCGTCACCGTTCAATATCCTTGTCAACTGACCTTTCACGACGGACAAACTTGTATACCTCAACAGCGATGTACCAAACACATCTTCATCTTCAATTGCATTTATGATGCTTGGTTTGGCCACTATATCATTTAGTCCATCTAGAAGACTTTCTTTAGTCTGAGGTGATAGTTCATTTACAATCGTTTTATAGTACTCAACACCCTCACCAAGAGAAAAATACCCTTCTGGTAGTCTATCGAATGAAGCAGCCAAACTCCCGTAAGTTGATTGTTGAGTTGTTTGTCCCTTGAATCCTATTTTTACGTTTCCAATATCATGTTTTGTGCCATTTTCATCAAAAATCACTAGATAAAACATGGTTACAAACGAATAGTCATTCCAGTTATCTATTTGTAAGTACACCGTATTTTGTCCTAGTGAAGGCACGGATTGGTTACTTGGAACTAAAGTAAAGTTCATATGGCTTACGTTCATCCTATGGAATATTGGAAGCGATTATAATATCAATTAAGCTCACAATCACCTGTTGCATATTAGCAATTATCCATTCCCTCCCCAAAGGTAAAAACTGAATTTTTTAACTATTTGATAAGAAATGGATTAGTAATTTTTTATAATAAGTAACTAATAATATTAGCATTTTCAGTTTGGACTTCCTGATTTTGTCTAGATATGATGCTCTCAAATAGAAGAGCAGCCATAGCTGCCTAAGTTGAGAAAATGGAAAACAGGAACCCCAAAAAATTTAAAGATTACGCAGATAAATTCATCAAAAGCCGAAAATTCAGAGTTGCTCCATCAACTCTTGTTAACAACAAGTGCAAAGCGAACGCTTTGAAGCTCTACTTTAGTGAGACACTAATCTCGGACATTTGTCATAGCGACATTCTAGATTTATTTGACGACCTTCACGAACGTTACGCGAACAAAACAATCAATGAGTTCATGACTGTGCTGCGAGGTATTTTTAAACACGCTGTCAATGATGGTGCCATTGGTGTTAGCCCAATGTTAGACGTCAAGAACTTTAAAGCGTGCAAAGTTGAACCGAAACCTTTCTCTAAAGCGGAACTGAACAGCCTTCACAGTACTCATGGGTGTCTACATGGCAAGCATGCGCTCATGTTGAACGTTCTTACTGGTGTTCGGATTAGTGAACTGATTGCACTAACTTGGGAAGATATAGACTTTAAGCGCAAGGAAATGTTTGTCCGTCGAGCGAAGGTGCTTAGCGATTACAAAACACCGAAAACTGAAGAGTCAAGCAGGAAAGTCGAGCTCAATGAGTTGGCTATTCAAGTGCTGAAAAAGCAACTCAAGTTGACAGGTGGCAAGGCAACTTGTGAAATCTCGGTGCTGCAAAGTGATAACAAAAGTCGTATCAAAGAACACTTACAGTTTGTATTTTACAACAGTCAAACTGATGCCCCTTTCATTCACGCAGCGCAGTTTAATAAAACCTTTTTCAAACCATTTTTAGAAAAGGCTGGTGTTGAGCACCGTGGCGCAGGTCAACTTCGACATACCTTTGCCAGCCAAAACCTGACGGCAGGTATTTCTAAAGAGTGGATTGCACGTCAAATGGGCCATAGCGATACCGCGATGGTCGATAAGCATTACGGCAAATGGATAGCGGTAGACTCCCCCGACTATGCAAGTGCGTCGGCAAGGAACCTGTCTAGCACGTTTGATATGAAAGTATCTGAGCCTGTGTCTGTGACAGAAATTCCATCTGAGTTCGTAGCTTTGATTCAAGCGTTACAAGCTAAACCCGAGCTGCTTACACTTGTGCAAACGCTAGTTGGGAGCCAGCCATGATAGCTATCGCCACCATTGGCATTTGCGTTGTCAGCCATGGCAGTTTCACTGCCATGAATGGCACTATTGGTGCCAAAGTCATCCACTTTGAAAGTGAGATGACAAAGCAACCCGCTGCGCTCCCGTCACACTTTTTGTTCCAAAAAGATGAACGTGAGCTGCGGGCAAGAGATGGCTCTCTTGACTCTCTACCATACTCACCCCTTCGGGGGTGACTATGAAGGAAATTCGATTCTTTCATCGACGCTTTAACTTCACATCAAAACCAGTTGATCGAGTTAAGTGCGAACACTCTCTAGCTCACTCATTACGTATTGCACCACCCACCGCTGTTAATGACTCTAAGCGGTTAGAGTGGAATGAGGAGCTTGCAGATACCAACTTAATTTGGCTAGGGTCAAAGGTTTTACCCTTGCACTCATTGCCCGAAGATGAGCGTTTAGAGCTGTTGTATCAGTTGGCACCGCAGCCAAAAATTCGCAATCAATCGAAATTGCAAACTCAGCAGCGGCAGTATCGCCTCAAAATGAACAACGCCATTAAGAGTGAAACAACCAAAGGAAATACAGAGGCTGCGGAGTTTTTGCAAGCAGTCTTAAACGCCAAAGGGCATGTGCCCTACTCACGTATCGAGCAATTTAAAAAGCTGAAAATGCAGCGGAAAAAGCAACGTATCAAGATGCTAGAAACGTATCTGAACGCTTATAACCAGTTGCAGCAGCGACCAGCAGCGAACAACGTATTCATGCAAGAAGGCACCTTTAAAGTTCCACATCAATGGAACGTTGGCAGCGACACCATAACGCTTGAAGAATACATTTTATTTACGCGTAAGTTTTTGAAGCACCATTATCCTGCTTACGACATTCAGGCAATCATTGGACATGACGATGAGCGAAGTGTTGATGTCAATACTGGAGCACATACTCACTACTTTATCTCGGGTAGGAACAACCAAACTGGTGAATATGACTTGAGGAAAACTCAGATTAACGTCGTCAACAAGTATATCCGTGAAAACTACCCTAGTGAAAAGTCGCTTCCAGAGAATGGCAAGCTTACCAGGAAGCTCAGTCAAAAGTTTGGTCATTACCATCAACGTATGATGCTTGATTTTGCCAATGAGCAACTATTTAAGAGCAAGAGTTTGAAAGCTGAATTTGCTCCCGAAACAGAGCAAAAATCGGTGCTGCGCAAGAAGATAGATAAGGAATCGAACCTGCCTAAGTCTGCTCGAAGCCATAACTACTACACGCACCAACTTGAGTTGGTTCAAGCAAAGGTTCATTCAGCAGAGCAGCAGTACAATGAGCTAGTAGAAAACACTCATTCGTTAAAAGATAACTTTGACAAGTTACTCGATGACGTAGCTCAGGCGCAGGTCAACCTTAGTGAGCTTCAAATTGAAAAAGACACAGTAACCACTGAGATAACAGAGCTTAAAGATCAACAATCACGGTTATCCCAACTGGCTCTAGAGCTAACCGACGCTGTCGTTCCGAGGTTGGTAAGTGTGTTCAAGAAAGTGCTACTTGCTATCAATGCTCGCGACAAAAAGATGGCTATAAAGCAAGCTGAGTATCTTGATTCCGCTTTGAGTGCTGCACTTGAGCTTCCTCCCTCAGTAGCACAAGGCGTTTCTAAGGAAATCAAGACCATAAAGGAAGCCAACATTAATATTGGAGCGGAAGCTTCACTGGATAAGTAAGTTAGTAAGTTAACTAACTAACTAACTAACTTACTTACTTACTTACTAACTTACTTACTTACTAACCTAAACATAATAACTAAAACATAGGTAATACAATGGCTAGACCAAGATCATATACGGATGACGATGTCATCAACATTGCGACTCAATTGATCAGCAAAGGAAAGAAGCCTTCTGGCTGGTACATCAAGGAAGCGCTTGGGAGAGGAAGAATTTCTACTATTCAAGCGGATTTAGATCGGTTGATACAAGACGGGCATATCTCCGTCGAAGTGCGAAAAGCGCCAGATACAAAAGACGATGAAGCGACTCTTGCCTTTCTGTCGTATGACCTTCCTGCTGAACTACAAGAGCTTTTAGCTAAACGGGAAGAAGAGCTTTGCAAAGTAATGCGAGAGATGACAAGCGCTTTGAACAACAAAGCGCACGAGCACTATGAAACCATAATGGCTATTCGTGTCAGAGATCTCGACGCAAAATATAACCTAACGTATCGAGCCAAGGAGCAAGCTGAAGCTGACTATGCTGATATTGAAGAACGCCTTAAGAAGCAAGTTGAGGAAAAGGAACGGCTTGAGGACAAAATTGAAGAATTAGAACTTGAATTGGCTGAATCACGGCAAAGCCACTCGGAGTTACTTCAACACAATCTTAAACTTACAAGCAATTTAAACTCCATTACGGAGAAGTACGAAATACTTCAAGGGACTTACCAAGGCATCAACGAACAGCTATCAGCACTACAAAATGAGCATACATCTGTGAAAGTGAAGCTGGAATCTGCGCTGAGTGAGAATGAAAGTCTTCAATCACGGGTTGTTGAGTTAACCGATGAGCATGAGGAGGCAAAAGCACAGTTAGCTGAGGCCAAAGTACGGTTAACTACCTCTAGCGACACATTGCACGATTTAGAAATTTGAAACTGGGAAGGATCAAATTTATATATGAAACATCAGTATCAGAAGGTAGCAATGGCAAGAAGACAATGATTTAAGGTAACAGGTGTTAGATCTCTCACTTCCCATCTCTATCGTTTGACTAACTTTTTTTAGAGCCATTAAAGTACCGATATATACGCAATTAAGTGCAACACCAATATAATAAAAGGAATATTTAATGGCTAGTAGCGATTATCCGCAAGGCTCTGAGTGGCGGAAGTGGGATCTACACATTCATACCCCTGCGTCTTTTCATTGGGATGGTCAAAAATTTAACTCCGACCCAGATTCATCCGAGAATATTCAGCTGATTGATCAAATGATCAAAGCCATGAACGATGCTGAGCCAGCAGTTTTTGCGATAATGGATTACTGGACTTTTGACGGTTGGTTTGCGCTACAGAAACGATTGAAACAGCCAGGAGCCCCCGAACTAAAGAAGACTGTTTTTCCTGGTATTGAATTGCGGTTAATGGCTCCAATGAAAGGAAGGTTAAATGCACATGTCCTCTTTTCTGATTTGATAACCGAACAAGAGCTTATTGATTTTAAATCCAATCTAAAACTTGAATTCCCAGGTGAAGAGCCTAGAAACCTGTCTGATGTAGCATTGATCGAATACGCACGTTTTGTTCCCGCAGATAAGCTAAAGCACCATTCTTTGGATAAAAGCCGTGTCCTAGAAGACTCTGCCTACGCACTCAGAGCAGGTTCAATAATGGCTGAGCTGAGTTGTGATAGCTATAAGAATGCTATTTCGAAAGTAAAAAATGGGCGTGCTATAGGCTTTATGCCATTTGATACTAGCGATGGCTTAACTGGTATAGAACGGAATGAGCACTACGCCTATGTTCTAAGCTTGTTCAAACAATCACCAATATTTGAGACCCGTAACTTAGCCCTTTGGGAAGCGTTCTCTGGTATAAAAACATCCCAAAACAAGAGTTGGTTAGATGATTTTCAACAGGCTCTTAACAATGTACCTAGACTAGCTGTATCTGGTAGTGATGCTCACAGGTTTATTGGTGAATCAGGTAATAACGACAGACGCGGCTATGGTGATTATCCATCAGGCAAAGCAACATGGATAAAAGCGAATCCAACATTTGATGGTTTAATGCAGGCCATCAAAGAACCTGCGAAAAGATCATTTATCGGCACCATACCGCCAAAGAAGCAACTCGTAAGTGAAAATAGAAGCCGATTTATCAACACACTAGAAGTGACGAAAGTATCTAGCTCATCTCTAACTGATAGTTGGCTCGACAATACTTCATTGCACTTAAATCATGATCTAGTAGCTATCATTGGTAACAAGGGTAGTGGCAAAAGCGCTTTGGCTGATATAGCCGCATTGCTTGGTAATTCCAAACAAAGTCATCATTTTTCTTTCCTGAAAGAAAACAGGTTTCGGGGTAAGACAGGAGAGCCAGCGAATCACTTTGACGCCAAAGTGACTTGGGGTGATGAAAAGCAACTTGAGAAAAATCTAAATGAAAATCCAGCTACTGAAAATGTTGAGTTAGTTAAATATATTCCACAAGGGCACTTTGAGGAACTGTGCAATGCTCATGTGTCAGGCCAATCAGATGCTTTTGAAAGAGAGCTTCGTTCTGTAATTTTCTCACATGCAGATGACTCTATACGGCTAGGAGCGCATGATTTTGACCAACTTATCGAGCAACAAGAAAGCTCTCTTCGCAGCCAGCTAGAAAGTTATCGTAGCACTTTACATAAGGTCAATGAGCAAATTGAATTTGTTGAAAACCAGATGACTGACGAAGCGCGAAAAACACTTGAAGAGTTACTTGAACAGAAGAAACGCCTGCATGAAGAACTAACCAAATCTAAACCAGAAGAAGTCCCTGAGCCAACAAAGGAGTTGAGCTTGGAACAACAAAAGGTTTCCGAAGAACTGGCTTCGATAAGTAAAGAGCTGGAGAAAATACAAAAACAAAAAGAATCACATCAAGAGGAACTAACTAGACTAGCGTCGAGGAAAAAAGCATGTAAAAACATTAAAGCAGGGTTTGATATTGTTAAACGTGCAGCCGAGCAGTTTATTTTAGAGTTCGACTCTGATGCTAGAATTTTAGATCTAGACATCGATAAACTAATCAATGTGACTCTTGATGAACAAGTCATTCTTGATATTGAAAAATCGACTTCGTTGCAGAGTGAGGCTATAAAGTCAGAGCAACTATCTCTTGACGTTAATAAACAATCACTTGATGAGCAAAAGGCTCCATTGAATGCACAACTAAATGCACCTCAGCAGAAGTTTCAAGCCTACAAAGAACAACTTAAGGCTTGGGAAGATCGAATAACGGCACTGGTCGGTACAAAAGATGAACCTGACACACTTGAAGGCGTGCGGCATAGGAAGCATCAGCTGGATCTCCTCCCTACTCAGAGGCAACAACTACATGAAAAACGTCTCGAATTGACTAGCCAGATATTCAAGACTCTAGATGAACAAAAAGCGAACAGAGAATCGCTTTTTGAGCCAGTACAATCGCTTATTCAAAATAATGCCCTGATTCGTGATGAGTACAAATTGCAATTTAAGGCTGAGTTAAGCAGTACAGTAGACCAAATTTCAAACAAGTTGTTCTCTATTGTGAAACAAGCATCGGGGGAGTTTAGAGGTGAGTCAGAGAGTCTTTCGGTTATGAAAGATCTTTTAGATCGACATGACCTTAACTGTGAAGAGTCACTAATAAAGTTTGTTGACGAACTATATAAAAAGCTGGAAGCAGCGTCTAAGAATCCAATAGGCATAGGCTCATTATTGCGAAAGGATCGAACAGCCAATGAAGTTTATGACCTTATATTTGGTTTGGAATATTTAGAGCCAAGATACACGTTAATGTTTCAGGATGCACAAATTGGACAACTATCTCCTGGTCAAAGAGGTGCACTATTGTTGATTTTTTACTTGCTTGTCGACAAGGGGAACACTCCAATTATCTTAGATCAGCCAGAGGAAAACCTAGACAACGAAACCATAGTGAGTTTGCTAGTTCCAGTATTGACGGAAGCGAAGCAGAAGAGACAAATTATTATGGTTACCCATAATCCAAACCTAGCTGTTGTATGCGATGCTGAACAGATCATTCACTGCGAATTTGATCGTACAAATGGACACAATATTACATACACCCCAGGAGCTATAGAGTGCAACATAATTAATAATAAGGTTGTCGATGTGCTCGAGGGAACTATGCCTGCATTTGATAATCGCAGAATGAAGTACATGCAACGTTGATTATAATCAAGTAGATAAAGCACCATTAAGGTTTGGGTTTCCAAATCTGGGGTGCTTACTTATCGCATGCATATTTAAAGGTATACAGATGACACTTAAAATCAACAGTACGCCAACCTACTATGGTAACTGGATATATATTGGTGGCGATATTTACAATCGAAACTGGTCAAAAGTTGGCAAAACTACGATTGGACTGCATACTCGCCACACTTCTTCTCAAAATCCTGGTTACTTTATTTACACAGCCTTTCAAATTGTTAACGGTAACGTTCATGAAATTGAAGCAAGGTTATTGGAGCATTTAGAGGTTATTATAGACCTACAAAGATTACCTCACTTTAGCACAGGTAGCCTAAGTGAGTGTTTCCACGTTAAACCCGATGAGATGACTTATCTTGTTGAACAGTTTATCACTGACAACTATAGCTGGTGTGTGACATTTGAAAATTCAATTCATGGTCAAATGAGTAGATATGAATGTAGCTACGACGTTCGTCGCTACATTCAAGATAACCGCACTTCCATGCCTGTAAATTGCTCCTTAAACCGAAAAAGCTATTACACGGGTAATCAAGAAGTATATGAAGTAGATCTTGGAGGAGGTCACTATCTAGACATAGCCAGTGGAATGATAATTTATAGAGAAGAAGTGGAAGAAGATGATGAATGGTAAGCTAAACTTTTTATTGATATCAGGTCTACAGTTGAACCTTTGCGCATTTTTTGGTTTAATCTGTACCAGTCACATGGCAAAATCGACTTTTGAGCATACAACTTAAGTCATTGTAAAATAAGCAGTTTAGTCTTGCGGATATAGCTTTCAAATCCCTATCTCTCCGCCACCTTTAAAAAACCGCTGTTCTTACAGCGGTTTTTTTGTATCTGCTGTTTTTTAACAGTTGTTATCGAAAACTTCTAATTGGCTTTTCTCCGGCCCTTTCTCTAAGTTCTTTAGCGTACTCACTTTGGGTGTAGTTTACGCAGTAATATCTTCAATCGAAGACATTTCCATAGGTCATTTGGGCTTTAAGTAGAGCTTTGTTAAGTCTCAACGTGGGATGCTTAAAAGCATTTTGATAGAGTTTCAGTCTAAATACTGCAGATGTACTTGGAGAAAAAATGAAGCTACTTTACTGGTTAGATGAATGGCAAGCGTTTACTCAAAAAGAGCAAAATGCTGCTTTACCAATTTCTGGCTACGATTTACTTGATGATGTTTTTGTGAAGTATGAATTCGTCGATCTTAACAAGCCATTGTTGTTCACATTTTCTCCTTCCGGTACTGATGCTCAGGTACAAGACTTAACTCCGGATTTTTCTCCTTGGGGCTACGACCTCGGAATACAACAACAAGTAAACATTATTGCCTTTCAACATTTAGGTAAAAGTAATTGGTTCCGTAGTCGGAATTTGATTTTCTTTCTGGAGCAGCTGTCTGAGTTGCTTCATCCCTTCCAATGTCGTTTGGGTTATGGGCAAAGTCGAGGTGGCTTTGCAATTGGCGCATTCGCTGACTTACTGAAGTTGGATCATCTTTTGTTGTTTTATCCTGTTAGCACAAAAAATAAAGCGTTAGTGCCATGGGATGAGCGGTCGAGCACTGAGCTTGCTCAACAGTTCGATTGGGAAAGCGGCTACCATGATCGAGATTTGGGCAATGCCAAAGGTTACATTATTTATGACCCCACCAATCGTATTGATCGTCTTCATGCTGAACGTTATCCAGAGCTTACTCATTTAAAAGTCGTCGGTATGGGGCACGGCACTCAATCCACACAATTAGATAAATTAGAATTTTTTAATCTGGTGGCGAAGGAGTTTGTTCGTCATCAAACCATAGATATTGACCAATTTAATAAGCAAATTCACGCTTTGTTTTAAAAGAGGACTGATATCAGAGTCCCCTGTAACCAGGGGGAGATGATCACACACTAAAAACTAGATTTTTAACACAATTGCTAGGCGCAATTTAGATGGAGGATTAATGAAGTTACTGTACTGGTTGGATGAATGGCTGGCTCTTTCTCGTGAAGAACAGCAAACCAGGCTACCGATGTCCGGGGAGGACTTACTTGATGATGTGTTTGTTAAGTATGAGTTTGTCGACCGAAATAAACCGCTGTTGTTCACCTTTTCCCCTGCTGGTACGAATCTACAAGTACAGGACTTACACTCAGACTTTGCGCCTTGGGGCTATCGATTAGCCCAGAAACAAAAAGTAAATATTATTTCTTTTCAGCACCTTGGGAAAAGTAACTGGTTTCGCAGCCGTAATTTGATTTTCTTTCTAGAGCAGTTATCGACATTACTTGAGCCTTTTGAATGCCGTTTAGGTTATGGCCTTAGCCGCGGTGGTTTTGCTATTGGCGCTTTTTCCAATCTATTAAGGTTGGATCAAGTATTGATGTTTCACCCGGTCAGTACAAAAAACAAAGTGCTAGTGCCATGGGATGACAGGCCAAGTACTGAACTTGCCCAACAATTTGATTGGGAAGGAAAGTACCACGACCTCGACCTTGGAGATGCAAAAGGTTACATCATTTATGATCCAACCAATGAAATCGACCGTCTTCACGCCAAACGCTACCCAGAGCTCACTCACTTGAGAGTCTTCGGTATGGGACATGGTACACACGCGACGTATTTGAATAAATTCGGTTTTTATAAGCAAGTGGCTGTAGACTTTATACGTTATCAGAAGATAGATATAGCGCAGTTTCGTCATCAGACTAAAACGCTGCGATTAAAAGAAGATTACTATCAGTGTCTTAACAAGGCGAATGCGAGTTCACAACATCGTTTGAGCCTACTGAGTACCGCTCATAATGTGCTAATTGAAGAAAAGAAAGAACATGTGAAGGAGCATCAAGCGCAAATCGATATTCAGCCACTTGTTGATATTGCGATGAAGCATGAGCATGACAATCCGCAAGATGCAGTACAACTTTTGGAAGTGGCTCAGCAGTTAGTTCCGAATGACCCCGTTGTGGAGCACAAGTTGCAGCAACTGTCGTAGCGTTGAGATGTAATGCAGACGGTATTGGTTGAAAATAGGTCCGTGGCTTTTGTCGCTGGCCTTTTTAGGAGCTTATGGGTTGATATTTCGATGACATTTAATGAAGCAGTACAAAATAAAAAGCCCAAGCAAATGCTTAGGCTCAACGAGTATTAATATGAGTTTAAAACTCTTTTGGCGCAAAGCCTGTCATGACATCGAGGCGAAGCTCTTTACCAACTTTTGTTAGTGGGTGAACGATTACTAAGCCGCGTACGCGTTTTTTCAGTTTGCCGATGTCCGCTTGTTCTGCTTTGGTGATTTCACGAGAGAATGGCATATCAAGTAAGCTTTTACGTTCTTTGTTCAGCTCATAGTTTTGCTTATGCTTTAACTGGTTAAGCTTTTTGGTTAGCTGTTCTACTTCATCCGTGAACTTTGTAATCATTTCGTGATCACCACGAGAACGTGCCGCATCAAGTTTACGTTGGCATGTATCTAAACGGTTGTGCAGCTTTTGAATATCAGTTTTTATGCTCATGGTAATTTGGCTCAAATTTTAAATAGTCGAGAAGTATAGCATAGCTGAGATCACACGCTCTACTATACTTCTCGATTGTCTGGCTTTAGTTAATCAGTTCATTGCCCGATACGTTACCAGAGAAAAAGGCTTCGACGTTATCGAGCGTAACTGAGGCAATATTATTAAGTGCTTCGTGAGTCAAGAATGCTTGGTGGCCAGTAAACAGCACGTTATGACAAGCCGATAAGCGACGGAAAACATCGTCTACGATGACATCGTTAGATTTATCTTGGAAGAACAAGTCTTTTTCATTGTCATACACGTCTAGACCAAGCGCGCCAATCTTACCTTGTTTCAAGGCTTCTATCGCCGCTAGTGAATCCAGCAACTCGCCTCGACTAGTGTTAATGATCATCACACCATCTTTCATTTGCGCGAAGGCTTTTTCGTTCAATAGGTGATAGTTTTCTTCACTCATTGGACAATGGAGAGAGATAATATCCGCATTAGCGTAGATTTCTTCAAGCGAACAGTAACGCGCTCCCATTTCTAGTGCTAATGGATTTTCGTAAGGGTCATAGCAAAGCAGCTCCATGCCAAGCCCTTTGAAGATACGCATCGTCGCGATACCAATCTTACCTGTACCAATGACACCAACGGTTTTTCCGTAAAAGTTAAAGCCAACTAGGCCCTCTAGCGAGAAGTTGGCGTCACGTGTGCGTTGGTAGGCTTTGTGAAGGCGACGATTTAGGCACATCATCAAACCGACTGTGTGCTCTGCCACCGCCTCTGGTGAGTAAGCTGGAACTCGAACTACTTGTAAGCCAAGTTCTTTAGCAGCTTGTTGATCAACTTTATCAAAACCCGCGCAGCGCATGGCAATAAGCTTAGTTCCGCCTAGAGAAAGCTGTTTAAGAACGGGAGCTGAAAGGTCATCATTGACGAAAGCACACACGACATCGCAACCATGTGCCATTTTGGCTGTTTTTTCGGTTAGCCGGAAGTCGTGATAGTGGAATTCAAAATCTCGGTTATTTTTAATTTTATTAAAAGAGGCCTCGTCGTAGGATTTTGCACTAAAAAAAGCAATATTAATCATGGTTCCCTCTCAAAAAGTGCGGACTTTATAAATAAATATACTTATAAAGTAATGCAACTTAGGCGGAATGAATAGAGAAATCTTCTCTTTAACTTTTGCCATATCAAACAACGATAACGATCACGTCTTTCAATGAGTATTATCTTACGACTCTGCACTTGTGCGTTCATCACATTAGCTCCTGGGGTAATACAGGTTCTACCCTAGATACTGTTTGCTTTACGGGCGCTAACTGACTAGCATAATCGCTCTTTTCTTGTTCACTTTAGTTAGGTTAGGCGTTCCGGCAATGTCAGTGAAATGGTGCTCTATGTTCTTGTGTTGCGTGTTGGCTTCTGGCGTCCATGCAGCTGTAGATCTTGTTAAAGTCGACAAGTCAAAGCGTCGAATGTATTTAATGGAACAAGGCACAATACTAAAAGAATACCGCATTGCTTTAGGGGCGAGCCCTAAAGGGCATAAACAAGAAGAGGGAGACAATCGTACACCTGAGGGCGAATACACCTTAGATTACGTTATAGAAGACTCTGCTTTTTATCGTTCTGTGCATATTAGCTACCCTGATGCGATTGATACGTTGGAAGCGAAGCGCCGAGGTGTGTCCCCAGGAGGGAACATCAAAATTCATGGTTTAAAAAACGGTGAGAGCCAGTTGCCGATTTATATCCAAAGCTTTGATTGGACCAATGGATGTATTGCGATTACCAATGAAGAGATGGATGAATTTATCCAGCTTGTAGAGATGGGGACACCAATTCAGATTGAGTGGTAACGAAATGGTGCCTCTAAAGCTCAAGGTGGTATGTGCTATGGCATAAAGCGTTGTGGATGATCACTGAATATACCGTCTAACTGAGGTAGGTACTTCAGTTTGTTTGGATTGTTCACTGTATAACACATCACTTTGTAACCCGCCTGCTGGAGTTTGTTTATTTGGCGCGAGCGAACCCAGTTAATGTTTAGGTTGCAGCTATAGGCGTTAACTTCTTCCAAAAGGCGTTTATCTTTTCTCGTTAAGAATTCACTCAATACACCTAATCGATACTCATTGCAGTATTTATGCAGCGCTCTAATGACATCATGACTAAAACTGGAGAGTAGTACCTTCTCTTGCGGCATGGGACTTTTTGCTAGTACGTTGGCGAGAGCTTGTGCCACTTCTTCTGCTGGGTGGCGATCTACCTTAACTTCAATATTCAAGTTAAGCTTGTGCTCAGTAGCTAAAGTGAGCAGCTCATCTAATGTCATGATTTTCTCACCTGAAAAATCTGCGCTGAACCAGCTACCAAAATCCAACGCCTTTAACTCTTCCAGAGTCAGTTCATCGACACGCCCTTGTCCATTACTGCATCGATTTATGGTGTGATCATGGCAAACCACTAAAACATTATCTTTGGTCGGTTGTACATCAACTTCAACCCAATTTAATCCGAGGTCAATGGCGGCCTGAACGCTCACTTTTGTATTTTCTGGGTATGAGCCAGCAACACCACGATGACCAATTACTAATGTTTCCATGTTCTTCATCTTCTGCTTTGTGATGAGCAGATTGTACTCGTTTTTTGCTTTGAAGATATACCTCAAGGTGCATGTTGTCAGATCGTCTTAATAAAAGCCAAATCGCCCATTCGTCAAGGTAGGTCGTTGGAAGCACTCCTGTCGAATCATGAACCAAAGTTGGACTTTTATTCTCCTGCCGCTCATTTTTAAAGAGCAAGGTAGTTGCGAGTGCATCATGGTTATCGGGAGAGAGAAATATGAAGATCGGTGTTATTGGTGCAGGTGCTGTTGGTGTGGGTGTATGTAATTACTTACTCACTCTGGGTGGTTTTAGCGAGCTTGTTCTACTTGATAAAAATTTAGAACGTGCCGAGGGTGAAGTGTTTGATTTTCGTCACACGATGGCACTGACTTTTTCAAAAAACACACGCATTATGCCGTCGGATGATTACTTAGATTTACTCGAAGCCTCTCTTGTTGTTATCACCGCTGGTACGCAGATTAAACAAGGACAAACTCGTTTAGATATTGCTGAGGTTAATGCTCAAATTGGAGTTGATATTGCGCGTCAAATAGAACGCGTAGCGCCAAATGCGGTGTTGATTGTTGTGTCAAACCCATGCGATATCGTGGCGCACTTTATTGTCACCAACACCGGTTTTGAGCCGAGTAAAGTTATTAGCAGTGGCTGTGTAGTTGATACTGCTCGTTTAATGAGTATTGTTGCTAGCCGTGTAGACCTAGACCCGAAGAACGTGTTTGGTTATGTATTAGGAGAGCATGGTAGCCATTGCTTTACTCCTAAGAGCTTAATTTCTATCGCTGGGCAACCGGCCGACTATTACTGCGATACCCATAACATTGAGAGAATTGATCCGCACGCACTTCTTGAGGCGGTGAAACAGGCGGGATACGAAATCTTTCGGCGTAAGCAGAACACCGTTCATGGCATTGCCGCTAGTGTCTTTCGAATCATTCAAGCTGTGACGATTAACGAACGATCGGTGTTGCCCGTCGGTACGATGATGTCGGGGCAATATGGTTTGCATGATGTTGTTCTCAGCCTACCTACGGTTATTGGAAAAAACGGAGCAAATTCAGTTCTGATGCATCCCTTCACTGAAGAGGAGCTTGTCACATTAAAAACGATCCGCACCCACTTAAAACACATCGTGGAAAATGTCGCTAAGAAGACGAAGCTAACGCCCTGATCTACCCTCATTATCAGGTGCTAGTTAGCTTAGCACTCTGGTCTACTGCTATAGAGCTATTTGTACTAAAGCCCTAGGATGTGTAGTTGTTTAATTTGTAAATGAGTAATAGAATGCGAACCATTTTTATTTGAATGGTGAGTGGTAATGTCTCGAGTTTTGATAGTGGATGATGACGTTCCTTTGTGTGAGCTATTAGAAGCAGTTTTGCAAGAGGAGGGTTATATTGTCTCTTCTGTACATTGCGGTGAAAGTGCTTTGCAATATATGGAAAAAACGCCGGTAGATCTTGTACTGCTTGATGTCATGTTACCAAACCTTAACGGCATGCAAGTTGCCCGTAGAATCTGTCAACGCTTCGCGACACCTATTCTAATGCTTACTGCTCTTAATGATGAAAACTCGATGCTTGATGGCTACCAAGCGGGAGCCGATCAGTACATAGGAAAGCCTTTTAATGTTGCTGAGCTTCTGATGCGCATCAAAGCGATTCTTCGTCGTGTTGGTTTAGAGCGCCAACGTCAGGCGATGTGCAGTACCGTTCAAACGATCAGTGATCAGCTCAATAGCTTACCACTCACAAGCACGGAAGCCGAGTTACTGAGCTATCTAGTCAAAAACCAAGGTGTGGTGATTTCAAAAGCGGAACTCCAAACCGAAGTATTAAAGAAAGAGCTAAGCCCTTTTGACCGCAATCTTGATATGCACATCAGTAATATACGTCGCAAGCTAGTAGAAGCAGGGCTCTCTAAACAACATATCAAAACCTTCCGTGGCAAAGGTTACAGTTACCTAGAGGCTGTAAACAATTAATGAAGCTCACGTGCCCACCTTTTATCGCGAAACGTAAAGACAGCTTAGCGTTTAAGTTGTTTAGTTATATGACTGCAATTGTGATAAGTATTTTGGTCGTACAAGCAATGGCGGAGCAAGCTCTCGTGAAAGCCATGCTAAAAGTGCCGGACAGTGTGCGAGAAGAAATGCTCGATCTTGCACATCAAGCCAATGTGCTGATTGAGCACGGAGACATGGATGAACTTGCTGACTGGGCGAACGCGCAAAACTTTTATCTGTTTGTGCTGAATGAGCACCAGCAACCCGTCACTCACCGTTTAATGCATCCACACTTCGAGTTCAAACTTCAATTTAAAAGAAGTATTGATGATCAACTTGAGGGAAAGGTAAATCGCCCGATTATCAATATCCCTTTGGTTAAAGATAATAGCTTGGTGATTCAACTGCCACATCGACTGCATCCCGCACATGACTTCATTTTATATTTCTCTATTCTCAAAGTGGTGATTGCGGTAGTTATTTTGGCGTTGTTCTCATTGCTAATGGCACGCAACTTACAACAGCCGCTTGATCGCTTAAGAGAAGCAAGCAAAAAGCTATCTAACGGCGACTTTAATGTCAGTGTGGTGAAAGAGTTAAAATCGAATACGCGCGAGTTTAACGAGCTGGCGCAAGACTTCGACCACATGACACAGCAAATTCATTCTCTTGCCGAAAAGCAGCGATTGCTTATAAGAGATGTCTCCCACGAGCTCCGAACGCCGTTAGCAAGACAGAATTTAGTTCTACACCTTTTGCGGAAGCGAGTTGGGGAGAATGAGCAAAGCTTGGTGACCAGGCTAGAAGACGAAGCTAAAGAGCTAAACCATTTGATAAGCGATATCTTGGAGTTCAGTCGCTTGGAAAATGCGCGTTTCGACAAAGGTGCGAAACGCCGTGATTTAGAGGTGTTGCTCGCACCGCAAGTTGAGCGGTGCAAAATCGATTTAAAGCCAGAACAAACATTGTCATTCCGTTCAGAAGCAACATGCGCCAAAGCTTTTTGCGAAGAAACGCTCGTCATTCGTTGTTTGAACAACCTTGTTGGAAATGCCATCAAATATTCAGGGCAAGCATCTCAGATAGAAGTTTCTCTGGCTAATCATGTCAAAGATGGGCAGCAATTGATTACCATGTCTGTATCCGACAATGGGCCTGGTATTCCAGAGAACAAGTTGGTCGATATTTTTGACCCGTTTACTCGCTTAGATGCATCAAGAGATAAGAAGCTTGGCGGCTACGGCTTAGGTCTCGCGATTGTCAAAGAATCCATGCGCATTATGGGTGGATCCGTTACGGCGAAAAATCGTGAACAAGGAGGTCTGAGTGTTACGTTGGTGTTCAAGCAGTAAGTATGGTTAAGTCTTATAAACTGTGATTTTGATCACGTTATTGTGGCTCATCATCAGAGAGTACTTTACAAAAGTTTGCAAATGCAAAGAATGTAAATTTAATGCAAATGGTAATACTTATCACTTATATTCACCCGCGAAATAATTAAGAGGGAATCGCATTCAACAAGCATGTGACCCGAAAAATAATAATCGGAGTGAAAGGATATGTTTACTAAGAGCCATTTGGCGCTAGTGATCGGTGCGGTGTTAGCAACACCTGCAGTGGCGGACGTTCAAACAGACGAACATGTAGTTGTAGAAGGTCGAGAGTTCGGCTACAAGGCGGATACAAACAGTACAGCAATGCGCATGGAAATGACGCAGCTGGAAACGCCAGGACAAGTAGCGGTTATCGATGAAACGGTAATTGATGAGCAGCGTGCAAGTACACTTGGTGAAGTGCTACGTAACGATGCAAGTGTTAGCGCGGGTGGTACAAGCCGTAACCGCGAACGTTTCTCTCTACGTGGTTTTGAGCTTAGCAGTTCAGACGGTTTTCTTCGTGATGGCCGTCAACACTGGTCACACTACCGTCAGCCAATTGAGCTTTTAGAGCGTGTTGAAGTGCTTAAAGGTCCATCAGGCTTGCTATACGGTAAATCTGAGCCGGGTGGCTTGGTAAACATGGTTTCGAAAAAACCAACAACTCAAACACAAGCTAGTTTGAGTCAAGATCTAGGTTCGAATGATCACTCACGCACGGTGCTTGATGTGAGTGGCGCGCTAAATGATGCAGAGACACTGCGCGCGCGCGCAATTTTTGCCAAAGAAAGCTACGGCTCTTGGCGCAGCTACGGCGATGGTACCGAGCCAGAAACGGATCGTACGGTTGCGGGCCTAGTGGTTGAGTACGACATCACCGACAACTTTATGGTGTCAGCGCATTACGATCGCACGAAAGACGATGGTAGTGTGGATTCTGGTGCTTACATTGTGGATGGTAAAGCGGTTCGCGGTGACAAGCACATCTGGGATGCCCAGTGGTCAAAGATTGACAACGAAGTAGAAAACTACGGTATCGATATTAATGCTCAAGTGACTGACAATGTAAACGTAAAAGCGGGTTACAACCGTCAAGACTTTAAGCGTTTTGATGTAGAGTCTTACCCAGGTTTCGATACTTATGACCAAGATACTAAGATCGACCATTCTGGTAACGAACGCAAAGATAATTGGGTGTTTGATACTGCATATATAGATGTGACGACGGACTTTTCTCTGTTTGGTACAGATAACACGTTTTTGGTAGGTGCGAACTATCTAGAGTATACCTATGACCGTTTCCAAAAGTATTACAACCCTATAAGTATAGAAGCCGGTCAGTCAGTGCCTCGTCCTGGCTACTCTGGGAAAGTTAAACAGTCCACAAGCGAGCACGACACTTGGGGTATCTACGCGCAAAACATGATGACGATTAATGATTACTGGCAAGTGCTTGCAGGTGTTCGTTATGACGAAAAGCGTGATGATGACCTGACTGAAAACCAGGTTTCTCCAAAATTTGGTGTAATTTTCCACCCAGCGACGAATGGCTCGGTTTACGTTCAGTACTCTGAAAGCTTTATGCCACAAGGTGAAGTCAGCAGTGGTCGTGGCAAAACTTACGTGAACGATGGCGAGAAGCTAGATGCAGAGCGCGGAATTTCTTATGAAATCGGTACGAAGTGGGAACTGTTTGATCAGCGCTTATTTGTATCAGGTGCTGTGTTTGATATCACATTAGAGAACATGTCGCTGGATGTTGAAAGTGGTAAAGATGCTAGTAATAAGGTTCTACATAAGAAAACTCAAGGTGGTGAGCAAGTACACAAAGGTGCTGAGCTAATGGCCCAAGGTTTTGTGACCCCTGAGTTGTCGCTAACCGCTTCTGCAATGTACTTGGATGCAGAGCTTAAGAAGGCAGAAAGATATGAAGGTAACCGCCCTGTAGATGTGCCAGAGTTCTCGGCAAGTCTATGGTCTAGCTACAAGGTTCAAGACAACACTAACTTAAACCTCGGTTTGATTTATGAAGGTGATCGCTACGGTGATGCAGCGAATACCTTCAAGAAAGATGGCTACGCTCGCGTTGATATGGGCGTGTCATACAAACATAAGTACGATGAAAACTTGGATATCATTGCTCGATTCAATGTCGAGAATTTATTCGATACCGACTACTTCGCAGGTGGTGGTAGCACGAATAGCGAGCAAAAAGGTGCGAGTGGGGTTGTGGTTGGAGAAAGCCGCAACTACATGGCAACAATCCAGTTCAAGTACTGATAACAATTTGATTATTAAAGGGGAAGGGTAGTCTTCCCCTTTGGTCGTTTTTGGAACACAGAAATATAACTCGTATGAATCTAATGAAATCAAGTATCGCTCTGTTGATATCATCGGTTTTGATTCCCGCTCACGCGGCGAACTTAAACGATGCACAAGCTGTGCAGAGTAAAACAAACCAGTCGTCGGCGGTAAGCCAAAAACGTATTGATGCAAGCGCAGAAAAATCACTTACTCTAGAAGCTGAAATTGAGCAGCTGCAAGAGGAAGTCGGTAACTTGAAGATTTATCGCGATCATCTTGCAAGCCTTGTTGAGAGCCAAAATCAAGAAGTTGATAGCTTGAACGAGCAAATTGAGCAGATTGCTCAAACTCGTCAAGGTGTCGTGCCTTTGATGTATCACATGCTTGAAGGCTTAAAAGCGCTCGTTGCTAACGACAAACCTATACGCAAAGCGCAACGTGAGGAACGAATTGCAAAGCTGGATTCCATGATGACGCGTGCAGACGTTGCGGATGCAGAGAAGTTTCGTCGTATTTTAGAAGCGTACCAAATTGAAATGGATTACGGCACCAAGCTTGGCGTTTACCAAGGCAAGATTAACCTGGGTGACAATGAAGCTGTGGAGGCGGACATTCTCTATTTAGGGCGTTTGTCTTTGGTAGCACGTAGCTTATCTGGTGAGACATTCTGGAGCTGGTCACAGCAACAACAAGTATGGCAACAAGTGGGTTCTGAGCAAAAATCAGAGCTAGATAAAGCGTTCGCTATGGCGAATAAACAGATCGCGCCGAGTATGTTAACTCTGCCAGTGTCGTTAACCGCTGCGGAGGGCAAATAAATGATGAAAAAATGGTTATCGGTTGCACTAATCTCGACAGCCGCATTAATGCCTCATACAACTGTTGCTAGTGATGCGTTGTTACAAAAGGCGCAGCAAGAAAATCGTCAACAGCAATCGCACAATGTCACGCGTGAATCAGGTTTTAAGAAAACAGAGCAAGAGCTACAGGCTATAAAGAATAAATTGGCCGCAGAGCGAGCGGCTCTTCAAGCAGAAGCGGATTCATTAAGTGTTACTTTCGGTGAAAACGAAGCGGAACTGGCGCAGCTAGAAGAAAAGCTACGTCTAGAAACCGGGAGCTTAGGTGAGCTATTTGGCGTCGTTCGCCAGAACGCAAAAGAGCTAGAGTCAGAGCTCAAGAGCTCAGTAACGGGTGTAGATGCAAACTCATATCAGAAAGATATCGATGCTATTGTTGCGGCTAAATCACTGCCAACGTTGACCCAACTTCAGGCGATGTGGCACAGCATGGAAGAACAAATCAAAGCAAGTGGTGAGATGGCAAACGTCTCTTTCACACTGCTAAATGGCGAAGGTCGTGAACAAACGGTTAATGGTGTTCGTCTTGGTTCTATGGCGCTGCTGCATGACACTGGCTACGTTAAGTGGAATGGTCAACGCGGAGATGCGGTAAACTATCTTCGTCAGCCTGAAAGCGGTCCAACAGCGAATACTATTTCCTCTGGTGACATTGATGCGCTTGTCATTGACCCGTCACGCGGCATTCTTCTTGAGCAGCTCGCAAACTCACCGACTTTGGCTGATCGCCTAAATGCAGGCGGCGTTGTCGGTAAAATCATTCTTGGTTTATTAGCTATCGGCCTATTGATTGCTCTCGTTCGTGGTGCATCTCTGATGATTTCGCGCCAGAAAATCATGAAGCAACTGAAAACTCCAGCACAGCCAGGAGACAACCCTTTGGGTCGTGTGCTTGCGGTGTATCAGAAAGATAAGCATCGCAGCGTAGAAGCGTTAGAGCTACGTCTTTTGGAAGCCGTTGTTGATGAGCAAACCCACCTAGAAAAAGGGTTGTCGATGCTGAAGCTTCTTGCTGCGCTGGCTCCTATGCTTGGTCTATTGGGCACGGTAACGGGTATGATCGAAACCTTCCAAGTCATCACTCAATTTGGTAATGGTGATCCGAAAGTAATGGCGGGTGGTATTTCGATGGCGCTTGTAACTACTGTACTTGGCCTTGTTTCAGCCATGCCATTGTTATTGGCGCACAACGTATTGAGCTCTCAAGCAGAAAATATTCGCAGTATCTTAGAAAAGCAAGGTATCGGTTTAGTTGCAGAACAAGCTGAGCGTGATATGCCGAGCAACAAAAGTCACTCTAACACCTTAGCGGAGAACGCAGCGTAATGGAGCAGATCCTACTCAACACATTGGGTTTGATCAGTGAGGATTGGGCCACAACCTTGATGAGCTTTATGCAGCAAGGTGGCCAAATCCTATGGTGGCTGGCTGCCGTCGTGGCGGTGTGCTGGCTGTTGGTTATGGAGCGAGTTATTTATCTCACAACGGTTTTCCCTGGGGTAAAGAAACAGCTTTGTGAGCAGTGGCAAGCAAGATCAGAGCACCACTCTTGGTACGCACATCAAATCCGTGAAGGATGGATTGCAAAAGCGCAAATCGAACTGCGCCAAAACCTATCGACCATTAAGCTACTTGTGGCGGTTTGCCCAATGTTAGGGTTGTTAGGGACGGTGACGGGCATGATTACGGTATTTGACGTAATGGCATCGCAAGGCAGCAGCAATCCAAAATTGATGGCTTCTGGTATCTCACTTGCTACGCTGCCAACCATGGCGGGTATGGTAGCAGCGCTGGCGGGCATGTTTATTCATGCTCGCCTTAGCAAAGTGTGTGAACGAAAAGCTATCCAGTTAGAACAATCTTTAAGGAGTCAAAAGTGAGACTCGGACGCAGACCTAACCAACAAGATGAAGCTCAAGTCGATTTAACGTCGATGCTTGATATCGTCTTCATCATGTTGATCTTCTTCATTGTGACCAGTTCGTTTGTACGTGAATCCGGTGTAGACGTGAACCGCCCTCAGGCTTCTAATGTGGTAAGCCAAAAAGATGCGGGCATTTTTATCGCGGTAACGGCAGCAAATGACGTGTACATCGACAAACGAGTGGTTGATATTGAGCGTGTTGAGGCCTCTATTGAGCACTTGTTACTTGATCAGCCTGATGCTTCGTTAGTTATCCAAGCTGACGAGCATGCTTATAATGGCACTGTCGTGAAAGTGATGGACGCTGCAAAAGCGGCGGGCGTGAAAAACATCGCATTGGCGGCGGAGAAACCTTAATGGGCAGGCTGTTACTTGCACTACCAGCATCATTGTTAATTTCTGTGAGCCTGTTTAGCTTTATGGCGTGGATGGTTGATAAAGGCAACCAGCGTGCGCCAGAAGCTTCGGAAGCGGTTCGTTTTGATATGGTGATGGTAGAGAATGAAGCAGACGTGCAGCGTCGTCAACGTTCAGTGCCGGAGCAACCAGAACCACCCCAAGCGCCGGAGCCAATGGATCTGTCTCAAGCTGACACTCAAATGGAGCCAATGAGCCAGATGACGCCAGTCAGTGCTTTAGGTTTGAACACTGCCCTTGAAGGTATCGCGATCAGTGCGCCAAACTTGAAGGGAACAATGGGCAACCAACAAGCACTGCCGTTGTATCGTGTTGATCCTCGCTATCCTAGTAAGGCGCTGAAACGTAGAGTTGAAGGCTATGTCATTATGCGTTTCACGATCGACGCTACGGGACGACCAAAAGATATTGAAGTGATCGAGGCTGAGCCACAGCGTATGTTCGAAAGGGAAGCAATCCGTGCGCTTAAAAAATGGAAGTATCAGCCAAAAGTTGAGGATGGTGTGTCAATTGAGCAGTATGGACAAACCGCTAAAGTGGAGTTCAAGTTAGCCAAATGATGAAAAAATTCCTAATCGGTACGGTATTAAGCCTGAGTGCACTTTCAACCATTGCCAGTGAGTTAAGCCAATACACTGCCGCGAGAGTTCAACGAGCACACAACTTGGCTCAAGAGGAGAAACTAAAAGAAGCGATTTCATCTCTTGAAGCTATGGAGCTTTCTCGTGGATATGACCAAGCTTATGTCGCTCGAATGTTGGGTATTTTTTACTGGCAGAATGAGCAAACTCAAGCAGCAATTAAGCAACTTGAGTTGGCAGTCAATAGTGGTTTGCTACAAGATGAGCAAGCATGGCAAACCCGAAAAATGTTGGCAGATATACTGCTGAACGAGCAACGCTTTTCTAAGGCGTTACCTCATTACTATGCCTTGAGCAAAAACATTCCTAAAGGTCAAAAAGCGCATGAGCTATGGCTGCGTATTTCCCAATCTCATTATCAACTGAGTCAGTGGCAGAAAGTGCTTTCAGCAATGGCTCGTTATGAGAAGTTTGGTCAGCCAGACAAGCTTGGCGCATTGTCGATAAAGCTTTCTGCTGAGCTAGAACTGAAAAAGTGGAAGCCGGCAATCTCGACCATCAAACGCTTGATCGCGATTGAACCTGAGCGAATTGAATGGTGGCGTCAGCTTGTTGCTCTTTACCTGCGTGTTGATGACAACAAACGTGCTCTGGACTCTTTGGCGTTGGCAAAACTGAAAGGGTTACAACTTAGCCAAGATGACTTAAAGCTGCTGTCACAATTGTACGCGAAACGAGGTATTCCTGAGAGAGCTGCGTTAGTGATGAACGAGCTAGAGGATGTAAACTCGAATAGTAAACTGAAAGCTCAGCAAGCGACGTATTGGCAAATGGCAAAAGAGTGGGAAGAGTCTATCGATAGTTGGCGTGTTGCTGCTCAGTTAGACCGACAGTATTACTGGAACTATTCTCAATTATTGGTGCAAGAAGGCCACTATAAAGATGCCCTTGCCGCGCTCGATAAGGTCAGCGGTCGTAAAGCGGATGTCGCACTTATCAAAACTCGCGCTTATTACAAACTTAAGCGGTTTGACGATGCACTCGCTAATGCCAAAAGAGCGAATGAGATTAAACCGTCGAATCAGGCAAAAAGTTGGGTTAAGTATCTATCACAGCTACGCAAAGTAGAATCGACGCAAAACTCATAGCGAACATTTTTATTAAATACCCGAGCTCAGTCTCGGGTATTTTTTTGTCTAAAGTAAACAATGTAAATTAAATGCCAATACGAATGATTATCACCTAAATTATGTCCCACATTTATTGGTGATGATTGTTTCTATGCTGCTTAAAAGCAAAGGTGTTCAAACTTGGGCTCGCCGCCTACATATCTATATTTCGATGGCTCTTCTCTTAGTTACGCTGTTTTTTGCAGTAACTGGTATTACCCTCAATCGCCCCGAATTGTTTGAACGCAGTGAACCTATCATTCAACAACATACTCTGACGGTTCCGCACTCAGTTCTACTCTCACATTCAGATACTTTTCAACCTAATCGTGAAGAACTGGTGGCTTTTTTGACTAAGGAAACCGAGCTTCGCGGTACTCCCTCCGCATTAGATGTGTATACCGAAGTTGAGCAAGGTGAGTTGTTACTCGGAGAGCTGTCTATGGATTTTAAAGGCCCGGGTTATAACGCTACGGTCTTTATTGATATGACTACTGGTGCGGCAGATGTTGAAACGACGCACTACGGTATTGTGGCGTTGTTGAACGATCTACATAAAGGTCGCAACAGTGGTGGGATTTGGAAGTGGTTTATCGACGTCACTGCGCTTTTGATGGTGTTTTTTGTTCTAACAGGTGTGTGCTTATTACTGCCTAAGAAGAAGACGCTTAGAACGTCAATGCAATGGATGAGCTTTGGTACGTTACTGTCGCTCGTGATTTATTTTGTTGCTGTTCCATAACAGCTTTTTTAGAGAACACTTATGTTGAACACAGGAAGATTTTTCCGCCGCAATCACTTTTGTAAAGCCGCTTTGATCGCGGCTTTTGCTCCTTTCTCTCTTTCTGCGGCTCCTCTACCAGATAACGCGAAGATCGATTTCGAATTCGAACTTCCAAAGATAGACACTTCAATGTACGCACGCCCTTATGTGGCGGTGTGGGTTGAAAACGATCAGCGTAAACCGGTTAAAACCATTCAGTTATGGGTAGGGAAAGACGAATGGTTAAAAGATCTACGCAGCTGGTGGAGAAAAGCGGGTCGTTATGATCGTGAACTTGTTGATGCGGTGACGTCAGCAACGCGCCCTGCTGGACAGTACCGTTTTGTTTGGGACGGAACCAATGACGCAGGGGAGCGTTTGGAGCAGGGAAATTACACATTGTACGTCGAAGTCGTTCGTGAACACGGTGGGCGTAACTACTTACGTCAAAAAATAACGCTAGCGGACAGTGAAGTGCGCTATGAGCTTAAACCAACTCAAGAGACGGGTGTCATCACCGTCAATTATCAAGTTAAGTGATTAAAGGACACAACAATGAAAACCAAAATGAAAGCAGTGGCATTGGCGAGTGTAATGGCAATGGGATTGGCTGCAACAACCACCGCACAAGCGCATCCACGTTGGGTTCTGCCTTCTCACTTTACGGTTTCAAAAGAAGGCGGTGACTGGCTGACATTTGATGTTACTGCTTCTCACGGGACGTTTGTTTTTGATAAGCCTGCGGGTAGTGACCAAGCGTTCGTGGTGATGCCGGATGGCCGTTCTGAGCGTCCTAACTTTGTTGTTCGTGGCAAACGTCGTTCTATGTTTGATTTCTTTTTTACGGAAGAAGGCACGCACAAAGTCGCGATCAATAATCAGCCGAGCTACTACACCCAATACAAAGCGGGTCGTCGTGATACGGTGAAGTGGGCTCGAGCAAACAAAGCTGAGCGTGGTGATGTGCTTCCCGAGCAAGCACGTGATGTGGTTACGCAACTAAGCTACACCCGAGCAGAAAGCTACATTACGGTTGGTATGCCAACGGACAAAGCGTTGGAGATTGAAGGCAAAATGCTGGAGATGAAGCCAGTCACGCATCCATCGGACATCATTGAAGGTGAACCAGTCACTTTCCAGTTTTTCTTCAATGGTGAGCCACAAGAGGGCGTCACAGCGGAGATCACACGTGAAGGCACCATGTACCGAAACCATCAAGAACAAATCGATGTGGTGAGTGATAAAGATGGCAAAGTGATCTTCACGCCAGAGGTCGCAGGGCGCTACTTAATGAAAGCGAACTACAAAGGTGAATTAAAAGATAATCCATTGGCGGATAAAGCGAGTGCCAATGTTCACCTTACGTTTGAAACTCAACTTAACTAATCGAATTAGGCTCAGCAATCGCTGGGCCATTTTGGAATCATCATGAATAACACTTCTCTTCTAAAAGCTGCTTTGCTTTTTTCTGGATTTGCTTCTTTTCACGCTGCTGCACACTTCCCTCTGATGAGTTGTCACTTGGCGCAAGATAAAGTGATTTGTGAAGCGGGCTACTCGGATGGATCGACAGCGGTCGACTACGATGTCGAAATGTACGATTACGACGACAATCTGATCGCCAAAGAAAAAACAGATAAGCGTTCCATCGCAGAATTTACTCACCCTGAAACAGATTTCTATTTGGTATTTGATGCCGGACATGAAAGCCCGGTGGAAGTGGATATCGTTGAGCTGAAAGAGAAATGAGTGTACAGAAAGTTCGTCCCGATGATGGTAACCGAGAAGGAAAGTGGGTCGCACTGACTATCGCAGCGATTCTCGGTTTTGCAGCCATACTTATGCCCCATCATCAGGTTGCGACTGAAAAGTCAGACATACAGGCTCATCAAGTTTTAATCACGGACTTACATCAAAACGAGTTGGGTTTGATCGCGGAACTTAAGCTTGCTCATGAAGAGATTCGTGATTTGCAGCTAGAAACTGGAACTTGGCCTGAGGTCTCTGACATGGAGGCGCTTTGGATTGCTCCATTCGTAAAAGACCAAAATTGGAAGCGCAAAGGGTCTCATCAGTGGAAACGAATCGATGACGGAGTCTACATTGGCATGAAGAAAAATGCCCAAGGTTCTGCCTCTATGCTTCTGGATAGCCGTGGCTCTCAAGCTGATATTTGGTTTAGTGATTCTAGCCGATCGTTAAATGCGGAGGTACTAAGCGATCTAGCAAAACGCCGCCAGCATGGCTGGCAACAAATCGTTCTGTCAGATTCCTCTTCTTCCCATTCTCACGCCCATTAAGACAACATAATTGATAACTACTATGATCAAACGCTCTCTTTTACGTCGTATTCTTACAGCCACCGTGTTATTGACGGTGTCTTCTACTGGCTTTGCTGCCGATAAACTCAGTATTGGTATTACGCTTCAACCTTATTACAGCTATGTCAAAGCTGTTGTTGATGACAAGGCGAACATCATTCCTCTGGTCGATGCTGGTTTTAACCCTCATAACTATTTACCGCAACCCAATGATCTTAAGCGTTTGAATGAAATGGATGCGATAGTGATCAATGGTATTGGTCATGACGATTTTGCACTGAAAGTGATCAAAGCCTCTCAGCGTGATGATCTCGTGGTTATCGAAGCAAACAAAGAAGTGCCTCTGTTACCGGCGATGGGGCAGTCAGTTGGTCAAGGTGCAGTGAACCCTCACACCTTTGTTGGTCTATCGACCACTATTCAAAAGGTTTACACCATCGCGAGTGAGCTAAGTAAACTGGACCCAGACAACGCTACTTTTTATCGCCAAAATGCTCGTAAATACGCGAAAACTTTCCGCCTGATGAAGCGTGATGCAATGTTGTCTCTTGGAGAGTTGGACACGGCTGGTATGAAGGTGGCGACAACCCATAATGCTTACGGTTATATCCTTCAGGAATTTGGTGTTGACGTCGCAGCTGTCATTGAGCCTGCTCATGGTGTTGAACCAAGTGCCAGTCAGTTGCAGGAAACGATTGAGAAAATTCGTGAATCGGGTATTGATGTGCTGTTTTATGAGCTCAATATGCCGAACCGTTTTGTTGATACTATCGAAGAGGCGACTGGGGTGCAGCTTTATCGCTTTTCTCACATGACTCACGGTGAGTATGAGGCTGATAAAGTCGAACTTGAGATGCGAGATAACGTGGAAACGCTCATTGAGGCAATGAAGTTTGTTGCGAGCAAGCGAGCAGGGGAAAAGGCGTAATGACTGGACCTTCCGTTTCCTTAAGTAACGTGGGCCTAAAATACGCCGACAATATTATTTTGCGGAACATCAGCGCTGAATTCGAGAGCGCTAAATGCCACGTTATCATGGGGCCGAATGGTGGTGGGAAAACCTCTTTGCTTCGTTCGATACTTGGGCTAACACCATTTTCGGGAAACATTGCACTCAATTGGCCAGAGCAATCAGCTGCATCGGGTAAGATAGGATATGTACCACAAAAGGCGATGTTCGAGGCAAGCCTCCCGTTAACCGTGATGGATTTTGTGCTGCTTAATCAAACCCGTATCCCTCTATTTTGGCGACGTAAAACTAAACAAACTCAACATGCCCTGGCCCAGCTGGATCGCGTGGGCATGGCAACGCGTTGCGATCGTCGTATGGGGCAACTCTCTGGCGGTGAGCAACAGCGTGTTTTGTTTGCGCAAGCTTTACTGGATGAGCCCAATTTATTGGTTTTAGATGAACCTACAACTGGTATGGACGAGCAAGGTGTTCGGTATCTTGAAGGTTTGATTCATGAAGTCGTTGGAGAAGGCAAAACGGTACTGGCAGTACACCATGACGTGACCGCAGTGCGCCGTTTAGATGCTCAGGTCCATGTCGTAAATCGTCAAATTGTGGCGTCAGGTCACCATTCAGATGTGCTAAGCCCTGATCGTATAGAAACATTATTTAAGCACTACACAGCAAAAGTGGAGGCTGCATAATGGATTGGTTACGAGAGTTAGCGGTTAGCGGCGTTGAAGCTGGATGGTTAAGCGATAGCTTTTCTTATGCCTTCATGGTGAACGCAATTGTGGCTGCGTTGATATTAGGACCATTACTTGGTGGTCTTGGGACATTAGTCATCGCCAAGCGACTGGCTTTTTTCTCTGAAGCGGTTGGGCACGCTGCGCTTACCGGAATCGCGATTGGTGTGTTGCTCGGTGAGCCGCCAGAGAATCCGATCATCGGCTTGTTTAGCTTTTGTATGATTTTTGCGCTGTTGCTTCACTTTGTTCGTAATCGTACCAATGTACCTTACGATACACTGGTTGGGGTTTTTCTTGCACTAGCGTTAGCGGTTGGTGCTGCGCTGTTAATGTACGTCGCTCGTAAGATCAACATTCACATGTTGGAGAACGTGTTGTTCGGATCGATCTTGACTGTGACGGACAACGATATCCTTATTTTAGCGATCAGTTGTTTGATCATATTACTGCTTCTTATTCCTACGTTTAACCGCATTTTGCTGACTTGTATCAGCCCGGATATTGCACGTGTACGCGGCTTTAATACCAGCTTTTATGATTACTTATTTGTCATGATGATCACCTTGGTCACCATCGCCGCGGTAAAGATTATTGGCGCGGTATTGGTTGGTGCATTGCTACTGATTCCTGGTGCAACGGCTAGGTTATTGACTAAACGCATGGGCAGTTTCGTTCTCCTTTCTTCTTTATTGGCAACCATTGCGTGTTTAGTCGGAACCATACTGCCGATGGAGCTTGAGCTACCAGTGCCATCAGGCGCATCCATCATCATTGTTTCTGCGGCCTTTTTCCTAACAGCAACGGTTTACCGAATTATCCAAAAAGCGTAACCCTTTTTATAAAGTAATGAACATGAAGATAAAAAAATTAGCGATAACTTTTGGTTTGGTTATAGCGACGACACTTCCATCGTTGGCAAGCGCCAAAGACATTTTAACCAGCACTCCCGTCACGTACATGTTGTCTGAGCAACTCATGAAAGGTACAGGGATAGAGACTCAGTATCTGCCTCCAAAGCGTTACGGCGTTGAGCGTCTTGAGAACTGGTTCGCAAATAAAGGTACAGAGCAAGTTAAGCAAGCGGGTCAAGCCGCGACGGTTGCTATTACTCTTGGTGCGATTTGGAAACAAGACCCGACTTATGTTTACGCTCGACAGGGCAACATTCACTTGATTGAAATCGATGCATCGCAGGCCATTTCTCCTAGAGCTCAAGGAGTTGCAGCACTGACATTGGAAAACGGGTCAACATCGAAGTACGCGTGGCTGAACCCTACAAACTTAATCCGAATGGCGGGCATTGTTGGAGAGGATCTACAACGTGTATATCCTGAACACCAAAAGGCGATTCAAACGAATCAACAGGCTTTTATGCTCAATGTGCGTGAACTGATCAACCAACAACAGGCAGAGATCTTCGATAAAGGCATCGATTCAGTGGTACTGATGAGTGAGTCACTAGAGGACTTTGCCTCTGGCAACCAATTGTTTGTGGTTGGGCGCGAATTTAAGCCAGAACTCGAGTGGACAGAAGAAGACAAATTATCTTTAAAAGCTCAGTTTGAACAAGATAAAACGCTATGGTTAGTGACGGATAAACGACCGTCGAAAACCTTGACATCGCTTATTAAACCGAGTCGTATACTGCAAATTGATGTTATTGACCGCTGGGGCAGTAAGGGTATCAAAACTGAGAAGCCACTCGCACGTTGGGAGATGTGACACGTAAAAAGCCACAGATTTTATGATGGGGAATGAAAAGTTCCCTATTTTTTTGTGACTTAGTTCAAAATGTGAGTATTAATACCACTGGTTGCATAAGAAAGTGTTTGTTTCATTTCTATTTCATTACTACTTTGTTATGTGTTCGTTGCGATTGATTCGGATTTAATCTGTCTCTAAGCGAACCGGTACAAACAACTATACGGATGTTAACAATGAAAATGAAAACTCTAGCCGTTGCAGTGGCGGCACTAGCATGTGGTTCACAGGCCTTCGCAGCAGAAGTTTATAACAGCGATGGTACATCTTTATCGATCGGCGGTCACGTTTCAGTTGGCGTGGGTGAGTACTACGAGGAAGATGTGAAAGTTCATCAAGTGTCTCCACGTATTAACGTCGCGGGTAAGAAAGACATTGGCAACGGTATCACTATCGACGCTAAAGGCGAATGGGCGCTTAACTACCTAAATGGTGGTGAACAGTCATTCAAAACTCGTCTAGGTTACATCGGTGCAACTCACGAGCAGTACGGTCGCCTTGTTGCAGGTACTCAATGGTCACCTTACTACGATGTCGCTGGTGTTGCGGATCTACCAATCGCGTTTGCGAACGACTTTTTGTACGACAACCACGGCAACCTAGGCTCAGCTCGTGCTGATAAAATGCTTAGCTACCGTAAAGGTTTTGAATTTGGTGAAGGCTTTGCTTTCAACCTAGGTCTAGGTTGGCAAGGTGAGCAAACTTCAGATGCAACAACATACGAGCAACGTGGTCAAGTTGCACTGAGCGGTTCTGTAGCTGGCTTTGGCCTAGGCTACGTATACAGCGGCGGTGATGTTAAAAACGCGACTCTAGGTACTAAGAACGCTGAATCACACCTATTCTCTGTAAACTACGGTCAGTACGGTTCAGGTCTATACGCAGCAGTAGTATACGGTATGAACGATTACTTCTACGACATGCGTAAAGAGACTTCTCAACTTGAAGCTCTTTTGGCATACGGCGTGAATGATTGGACATTCAGCGTTAACTACGAAGGCGTAGAAGACGAAGAAGACAACAAGACAGTTTCAAGCGAAACTGCGCTACAAGCAGAGTACGCTGTAACTCCTGCTTTCGTAACGTTTGCTGCTTACCAGTTTGACCTAGGTAACGATTACACTAGCGAAGAGAACGACTACTGGACTCTAGGTGCTCGTTACTACTTCTAATAAATAGGCCAGTTTCTACTGCCTAAACACATTTATTGTGTTAACGCCTACTCGTTGTGAGTAGGCGTTTTTCTTTCTGCTTTCCGTTGGCTATAAGAGACACTGGTAATGATGTGCTTAGGTACCCCAACTCTCTGTTTAGAGAGCGCGTCTATAAAAAATGCCCGCAAGTTGCGGGCATTTTTGTTGTTAGAGATGCAGTTCTATTAATACGCTTATTTTTTATCGAGTAAATCGAGGAAGAACGCGTACTCTAACGCATCTTCTTTCAAGCGCTTAAATCGACCAGATGCGCCGCCGTGTCCGGCTTCCATATCGGTTTTGAACAACAAGACGTTATCGTCTGTCTTCATTTCACGAAGTTTGGCGACCCACTTCATTGGTTCAAAGTACTGCACTTGAGAGTCGTGCAAGCCAGTCGTTACCAACATGTTCGGGTAGTTTTGTGCCTTAACGTTGTCGTAAGGCGAGTAACTCAACATATAGTCATAGTATGTTTTGTTGTTTGGGTTACCCCATTCATCATATTCATTGGTGGTCAATGGAATCGATTCATCGAGCATGGTGGTTACCACGTCCACAAACGGAACGTGTGCACCGATACCGCGATACAGTTCTGGTGCTTGGTTGATGACAGCCCCCATTAAGAGACCACCTGCAGAGCCACCAACAGCGAAGACTTTATCTTTCTCGCCATAGCCTTGTTCAACCAAACCTTTAGTCACATCAATAAAGTCGTTGAAGGTATTCTGTTTGGTGAGTTTTTTACCATCCTCATACCAAGGTCGGCCAAGCATTTCAGATCCACGGATATGAGCGATGGCGTAAACAAAGCCGCGGTCTAATAGACTCAAACGTGTCGAGCGGAAAGTTGGCTCAATGGTTGCGCCATAAGATCCATAACCATATTGGTAGAGTGGATTCGTACCATCCTTCTTAAATAAGTCTTTACGATACACCAAAGAAACGGGTACTTCTTTACCGTCACGGGCTGTGATCATAATGCGTTCTGATTGGTAATTGTCAGGATTAAAATCACCAAGTACAGGTGTTTGCTTCATGATTTCTGACTTGCCCGTTTTTAGATCGAAATCGTAGTAGGTTCCTGGAGTGGTTAAACTGCTGTAATAAATACGAACTTTCTCGTTATCCAGCTCTAGGTTGCCTGTAAAATAGGCAGCAAACGCATCGTCATTAAATGTGAGGGGGAGTTCTTTTCCTGTTGAGAGCTGACGCACAGTGACGCTTGCTAGACCGTTAGAGCGCTGCTCATAGACGAGGTGATCATCGAATAGCTCGAAGTCGACAAGTTGAGTGTTGTCGTCTGCGGCAATCACGTCTTGCCACTTAGAGCGATCGTGCATCTCTTCTTGCTTAACTTTCATCAAACGGAAGTTCACGGCTTGATAGTTGGTATAAATGTAATACCAATCGCCTAGCTTAGAAATGCTGTATTCAATGCCATTTTCACGAGGATAAAAAGGCTTCGCCTTTGCTTTAGGGTTGTTCGCATCGATGATGGAGACGCCGCTGGTTTCTGTACTGGAATGCCAGATATAAATATCTTCGCCATCTTTGCTTTTGCTTAGTGAGGTGTAATAGGCGCTGTCGGTTTCTTCAAAAATCAACTCATCACTGCTTTGTGGCGTGCCTAAAACATGACGATACACTTGGTAGCCCAGCAAGGTCTGTGGATCTTTTTTGATGTAGTAAAAGGCGTTGTTATCGTTCTGCCATGCAATCGCGCTTGAGGCGCCTTCGATTTCATCTTGTAGGTAATTGCCTATTTTCAGGTCTTTGATCTTAAGAGTGTAAACGCGGCGGCTTAATGTATCTTCGCCATACGCTAGTAAGTTTTCATTCGGACTAACGTACAAGCCGCCAATACTGAAGAACTCATGTTCTTTTGCAAGTTCATTGACATCTAAAATGACTTGCTTGTCTTTGCCTGCAAAGTCTTTCGCTCGAAGATGAACTTCGTATTCGTTATCTCCGGTCACTTCACTTGAGTAGAAGTAGTTGCCTTTACGCACAGGAACGGAGTTGTCGTCTTTTGCTATACGACCTTTAATTTCTTCAAATAGCTCATTTTGAAGAGCTTCAGTGTGCTTGAGAACGGTTTCCGCATACTGATTTTCTTGCTCTAGGTGCTGCAAAATTTCCGGATCTTTACGCTCGTCGTCACGCATCCAGTAGTAGTTATCAACGCGAGTATCACCATGAATAGTCATCGCGTGAGGGACTTTTTTCGCAACCGGAGCTTGAGTTTGTTGAGCAACGATCTGTGATTGGGAGTATTGAGTCATGCTGGGAGTTCCTTGATTGCTGCATCCGGCGACAAGCGCGACCGAGACGGCCAACGTAGTTAAAGTGAAACGCATCTGTTTTTGTCCTTATTATACACCCAAGTGACCTCATCCTGAGGGCTGGGCTTTCATTTCGTTAGTGGTTTTCAGTTGTCCATTCTTTGTTATGGGGTGTGCCGAAAAAGTGAGAATTCTCAATATTTCCGAGTTGGCTACTCAATTTGAAGGGAGCTGAAAACACATTGTGTAAGCAGCTGTTATTTTTAACAAATATCAATTCGAAAGTTAAATCATTCTCATCGGTAAATCGATATAGTGTGATATGAAAAAAGGGACACACTAGTTTAGTGTGTCCCTTTTGGATTTTGAATGTTAGTCGATAATAATCAGATGACTTGCGGAACTTCGTTTGAGTGGTTGTGCGCTCGATTTACCCACATGAGCCCAAGCATTGCAATTACCGACATTGCCATCATCAAAACACCCAGTGGCATCTGGTTATGCGCTGGAAATAGTGACGCGAGTAAAGTCGCAATACCTGCTCCCAAGTTTTGCATGCCACCCAATGTCGCGCCTGCTGTTCCTGCATGGTATGGGAATGGCGCAATTGCTCCGGTTGTTGCGGCTGGGAATAGGATACCCGCACCCAAAAAGTACACGGTTGCGCCACCAACCAGCGTTAACGCCGTGGTTAAACCAAACAAGCCAGGGATGAGCACAATAGCAGAGCCAACAAAAATAGACACCAAGCCCACATTTAAAGCACGACGCTCAGTGCGACGCTGCGCGATGTAGCTAGATAAGCCGGCACCCACCAAGTAACCCGGGATCGGTAAGATAAACAGCAAACTTACCGTTGTTGCTGGTAATGCCAATACACCACCTAGCAATACCCCAGCTGCTGCCTCGAACACACCTACGCCAGCAAACGTCGCAACTAGGCAGATCAAAAAGCCTTGGAAGCGGCGGTCAGACAAAACGTGTTTGTAGCTTTTGGCTACTGGTTCGAACTTGCGTTTCTCTTTTGGTAGCGTCTCCATCATGCTGGTCATCATGGTAATCACCACTGCAATGCCAAACAGCGCTAAGAATAGGTAGCTAGAGCGCCAGCCAAACGCTTCGGTTAAGTAGCCGCCAAGTACGGGAGCCAACAATGGTGAGAAAATCACACACATGCTGATTAAGCTATTTGCTCTGTGTAGCTCAGAACCTTCAAAGCAGTCGCGAGTCAGAGTACGTGACATCGCACCACCGCAGCCAATACCTAAACCTTGGATGAAACTACCAATCAAGAACCATTCAAATTGGTGTGCAAAGAGCGCCACCAATGTACCTACGATGTAGATAAGTAGGCCTGCTATGATGATTGGCTTGCGACCTAAGCGGTCCGATAACGTACCGTACACGAATTGCGATAAGCCATATGGAATTAGGTAACAAGCCATCACAGCTTGAAGTGATGACGCAGACACCAAAAACTCACCCGCCATATGACCGATTGAAGGCACGTACATTGTTTGGGTCATTTGACCCACGGCAGTCAATATTGCGATTAAAAAGGTAAGTTTCGCTAATGGAAACGAAGCAGACATTTGCGTATCTCTCCAAAAAATTTAAGACGTAAAAACCCTTAGCGCTCTAATGCAGAGTGCCAACAAACTTTTGGTGTTACGGGGCTATTTGCGCGAGATATTAGTCTTTGCGTGTACAATTAGCAATCGAAAAGTGTGAAGTTGAGCAAGATAAAAATCTATAATATGCATTAGAAAAAATAATCTGAATTTGCATTCGGAAATAGGCTGCTTTTCTTTGTTGAATTACGTTAAATCTCTTATTTGTTGTGAATGTAAATCCACTTATAGGTCATTGGTTTTTATGGTTAAAACTGAGGTGAGAAGAATTGTTTTGGTTAGCCAGAGCAAGACATAGTTCGAACGAAGAAAAGACTGCAGAAGGCACCATGAACAAAAAGGGAGCCGAAGCTCCCTTAGAAATGATTATGTTTATTCTCGGCCAGATGCGTATGTGTAAAGCATTTCTAGCGCGATGGTTGCTCCCGCTAATGCGGTAACATCACTGTGGTCGTACGGAGGCGATACTTCTACAACATCCATACCCACAATATTCATACCGGCTAAGCCACGAATGATCTTCAGTGCTTTGTCTGAGTTCAAGCCACCACAAACGGGTGTACCTGTTCCCGGCGCGAAGGCTGGGTCCAAGCAGTCGATGTCAAAAGTAACATACACTGGCTTATCTGCGACGGTACGACGAATCTCTTCTAAGATCTCGTTCACCGACATGTCATTCGCTTGCATCGCATTAATCACATTAAAGCCGTGATCCTGCTGTTTGTATTCAGTACGAATACCGATTTGTACGGAGTTCTTCGCAGAGATCAAGCCTTCTTTCGGCGCATGGTAGAACATCGTACCGTGGTCGTATGAACTGCCATTTGCGTAGGTATCCGTATGAGCATCAAAGTGAATCAGAGCCATTTGACCATGATGCTTCGCGTAGGCACGCAGGATAGGCAGTGTGATGAAGTGGTCACCGCCCAATCCCAACATGGTTTTACCGCTTTTTAGAATTTCACTGGTTGCTGCCTCTAGACGGTAAGTGAAATCTTCCGCATCACCGCAATCGAACACGAGGTCACCCGCGTCGATCACTTTCAGCTTATCCAATACGTTGAAGTCCCACGGGAACTTCTTACCTTCCCATGCCAAGTTGACTGAGGCACGGCGAATCGCATCTGGCCCCATGCGTGCGCCTGGACGACCAGATGTAGCCATGTCCAGAGGAACCCCTAGCACCACAACGTCTGCGTCTGCCGATACCGGATTACGAATGTACGGTAGACGTAAAAACGACATAGAGTTGGAGTAAAGCGAATAATCGGTTTTAGTAAACAAATCATTCATATCAGAAGTCCTCTAAATAGGTGTATCCCGCTAGACCTTGTTCTAGTTCTGCTAGGATTTGTGCTTGTTCATTGGCTTCAACTCTTTGGGAAACCAATTGTTTGTAATTGTCACGAATCGCATCCACGTCGATATGAACGTAGCGCATCATGTCTTCTACACTATCACCTTCATTGATGTAACTGATCTCAAATTGACCGTGTTCATCAACATTGACTACTGCACTGTGGGTGTCACCAAATAGGTTGTGCATGTCACCAAGGATTTCTTGGTATGCGCCTACTAGGAAAAAGCCCATTAGGTATGGTTTGTCTTTGCTCCAAGCTGGTACAGGTAGCGTGCTCTCGATGCCTTGACCATCAACGTAGTGATCGATCGCGCCATCAGAGTCACAGGTGATATCCAACATTACCGCACGACGCTCTTCCGCATCGCCAAGGTCAGAAAGTGGTAGAACAGGGAACACCTGATCAATACCCCAAGCATCTGGTAGAGATTGGAAGAGAGAGAAGTTCACGAAGAACTTATCTGCAAGACGTTCGCTCAACTCGTCCAGAATCGGACGGTGGAAGCGATTTTTAGTGCTCATCTTGCGGCTTAGTTCGAAGTAAATGCGCAGTGACAGTTGTTCTGCCCACGCACGTTGCTCCAAGTTAAGCACGCCAGTTGCGAATTGAGAGTGTACCTCTGCCAAATCACTTTGGGTATCGTTGTAGATCTCAATTAACGCGCGAGCGTCTGTACCATCTTGTAAGTTTTCCCAGTTTCGCCACATGTTTTGTAGTAAAAGTGGAGCATCTGCGCCAAGTTCATGCACTTCTTCCGGTTGGTATGTTTCTGTACCAATTACGTTAGAAATCAACACAGCGTGGTGCGCTGTCAGTGAACGACCGGATTCAGATATGATCACTGGCATCGGTTGTTCGTATTGCTGACACACGTCGCCCACTGTGTTGACGATATTACGTGCGTACTCTGCAAGGCCGTAGTTCATCGAGTTCGATGATTGGCTGCGTGTGCCGTCGTAGTCGACTGCCAAACCGCCGCCCACATCGAAGTATTCGATGTTTGCACCCAGTGCGCGCAGTTCGCAGTAGAAACGTGCGGACTCATTCACACCATTACGTACGTCACGGATGTTTGCCATCTGTGAGCCAAGGTGGAAGTGAACCAATTGCATCGCATCTAGGCTGCCTTCGCGTTTCAGGCGTTCAATAACGCTAAGCACTTGCGATGCAGACAAACCAAATTTCGATTTTTCACCGCCACTTGCTTGCCATTTCCCCGCACCTTGAGAGGCGAGGCGAATACGCAAACCAAGGCGCGGTTTTACGCCCAAGCTTTTCGCTTCTTCTAGCACCAGATCCAGCTCAGAAAGCTTCTCTAGTACGATGAATACCTTGTGGCCCAGCTTTTCACCGATCAGTGCAAGACGCACATACTCACGGTCTTTGTAGCCGTTACACACGATCACGGAGCTGCCTTGTTGAGCCAATGCAAGTACTGCCAACAATTCTGGCTTGCTACCCGCTTCAAGACCAAGCTGTTTGGTTTCTAGTTGAGCTTGGCTCGCTAGAATTTCATCCACCACTTCACGTTGTTGGTTTACTTTAATTGGGTACACCAACAGGTATTTGTTTGGATATTGGTATTCTTCAATTGCTTGGTTGAAAGCGTGGCAAATTCCATGCACACGTTGGTGCACGATTTGCGGGAAGCGCACTAATACAGGCAGATTTAACTGCTTCGCTTCTAGCTCGTTTACAATGGCACTGAAAGGGATTTGATGTGCACGATCACTACGAGGTGATACGTAAACCTCGCCTTGGTCATCAATACCGTAGAAACCTTGGCTCCAGTAGTGAACGTTGTAGTCCGCGCGGATGCGGTCTAATTTAGTTGCTTTTTCCAACTCGATTCTCACAAAAATGTACTTAAGTCCTTAATTAACTAGAAGGAAAAGTACAAAAAAGCAAATCATGAGGCATTAACCTCATACCCTGACACGAACTCCGTGTGCGCGCATTAACGGATAAAAGTGCCGCTGAGTCTAATGATTAAAATCTATCATCTCGATTATGATTTCTTGTCGTGCGTTGATGTGAACATTTGTTTACCAGTGCGTCCATTCAGCTGTTATAGTTGGTCTGACCAGCATGGAAGCGGTCATGAAAAATCTCACTCAAATAAGGACATATTTTGCAGCTGCACAGAATTCAGGGATACATTCAGACCATGTATCTCGCCGAATATCCCGATAAATTAATGTTGCTTGATGGTGCAAGTCGAGCAGACATTCCTCACCTTAAAGATTTTATTGAACATCAACTCCATCGTCCTTTTTCTGACCTAAAGTTGGTCGTTGTAACTCACATGCATCCAGACCACGCTGGTGGCGCGCACAAACTGCGTGATTTAACTGGATGTAAACTATTGGCCGCAAAGCGAGAGAGCCAGTGGTATAGCGGTGTAGACGGTTGGCTAATGCATTTGACCGATTTGATGTTAGCGCGCTGGATGGCGAACCGGATGCGTAAACCAAAGCAAAACCTGTGGTATTCGCGCAAGTTAAAGCCCGATATCGAACTCATCGATGGAGAGTGTATTCCGGGGTTTGATGATTGGCAGGTACTAGAAACGCAGGGACATACCGATAGAGATTTGTCGGTTTATCATTCTGAACAAGATGTATTGTATGTGGCGGATTTGATGGTGCAAGTTAAGAAACACCTGATTGCGCCGTTTCCCATATTTCATCCAAACCAATATCGCCAATCATTACAGCGTGTGTTTGAGATGAATCCGCAATGTTTGCTTTTGGCGCATGGGGGAGAGGTGACTTTTGATGAGAAAGCGTATCAGCACATTCTGCATACTGCGCCAACTAAGCCGATGACCCATTGGCGCGTTACAAAGGTCAAAGCGAAGGGATTGTTGTTTGCGCTATTTAGTAGGAAGTAGGCGAAGATAAAGCCAGATGAGTGATGCTCAACAAAGACGCTCGATCACTCATCTGAAGCTACGGGGTTAAGATGCCAATAAATGAGATTGGCTAGGGTCGACCAGCACTTTGTCTGCCATACCCTGACGGCCTAGCAACATCATGTAAGTCATTTTTTCACGATTGGTCAACGTAATGTCGATTGGCCATTGTTTGTCACCCATGCGCAGCATGGTGGTGATAACGCAGCGATGCTCAAAGGTACCGTTTGAAGATTTAACTTTACGGTTTGCCTTTAGCTTCGCTGTGCAGCGAACCACTTGTTCTAAGTGATAAACATCCGGGTGTAGATCGAATGCAACGTAAGACTGACCATCTTTTTCAAAACAATCAATGTTATCTACATGTAATGAAGAGGTTTGTGCGCCCGTATCAATGCGCGCTTCAAGGTGAGTAATCCCTAACTCAGGTAAGCAAATAGCTTCGGCGTTCCCAATGATCATTTTCTGATTCATAGTGTCATCCTAGCGATGAGTAATACGAGAGCCTACTGAGCAGGCTCTCACTCAAACAATTATCAACCTTTACCACGAGTACGGTTTGCGTGTGGTTTTGCGTTTTTCTCGATAAAGTCGAAAATCATACCAGCAACGTCTTTTTCTGTAGCGAGCTCGATACCTTCAAGACCTGGTGAAGAATTCACTTCCATTACCACTGGGCCGTTTTTAGATTGAAGGATATCTACACCGCATAGGTTTAACCCCATGACTTTTGCCGCGTTAATCGCAGTAGCGCGCTCTTCTTTGCTTAGTCGCACTAACTGTGCAGAGCCGCCGCGATGTAAGTTAGAGCGGAACTCGCCTTCTTTCGCTTGGCGCTTCATCGCTGCAATCACTTTATTACCGACAACAAAGCAACGTATGTCTGCGCCTTTAGCTTCTTCGATGAACTCTTGCACCATGATGTTTGCTTTCAACCCCATGAATGCTTCGATCACGCTTTCTGCTGCTTTGTTGGTTTCAGCAAGCACAACACCGATGCCTTGAGTGCCTTCTAGTAATTTAATCACTAGAGGTGCGCCACCAACATTTTTGATCACGTCCTGAATGTTATCAGGGTGGTGAGCAAAGCCAGTGCGCGGCAAGCCGATGCCTTTACGCGATAACAGTTGCAACGAGCGTAATTTGTCACGAGAGCGACTGATCGCGACCGATTCGTTGACACAAAATGTGCCCATCATTTCAAACTGACGTACAACCGCGGTACCGTAGAATGTGATGGATGCACCGATGCGAGGAATCACAGCGTCGTATTGTGGCAATTCTTCACCCTTATAGCGGATCTTAGGGTTGTTGCTCGTAATGTCCATATAACAGTGCAGAGTATCGATGACGTCTACTTGATGTCCACGCTCTTCACCTGCCTGTTTTAGGCGCATGGTTGAATATAAATTCTCATTACGAGAGAGAATAGCAATACGCATGGCAATTCCTTAGTAAGTCAGTACCAAATTAAAAATATAAGTATAGAGTATAGAATGCAGCAGGTATGTGATATTTAGGTGATATTACCTACTGACTTCAACGATTTAGATGTGTGGTTGGACAACCACTTTGTTAGAGGTGCGCACCTTAGGTTTTTTTCTCGCGAGAAGAAAACGAAAAAAACTCGTCGTTACGACAAAAATAATTTGTTGAATCATCGGACATTCTCAGCGTTGTAAGCCGGAAGTTGTCTGTGGACTTTTTTAAGCAAACGGATTACGACGAGTTTAAAACGCTAGGCTATTCTGTAGTTTGTTTTGAGTTTGTGATGACGTCCAATAACACATCTTTAATTGTTTGATAGCGCAGTGGTAGAACACGACTGCGTTTGCGAACTAAAAATAACTCTTCACACACGGTGTTTTTCAGTTGTGCGATGTGCAAGGTATCTTTTTGTAGGAAGTTGTCGACAGCACTTTGAGGCAGCACGGTGAAGCCGAGTCCTTTACTCACAGGTAGTAAAATTTGGCTTAATTGATTCACGTAGCCGGATAATGGTAAATCGCTCATCTTAATTTCTTGGAGCTCTTGTTCCGCGCATTGGTCAAAAAACAGCGTCATGTAGTGCTTGGCATCAGGATGGGCAATGACACCACAGTCGTGCAAGAGTTGTGGTGTTATCTGCTTTTCGCGGTATTGATTAGGTAGGACTAAGCACAACTGTTCCTTACCAATTCTTTCACTGTGAAATAAACCTTTGTGAGGAACATCAGTTACGATACCAATATCAATGCTTCCTTCCGTTATTGCATTGAGAATCGAGTGATTGGGTGCGGCTTCTAAATGCAGCGATAAGCCTGGGTGCTGTTTTTGCTTTTCTAAAAGAGGGCCATACAGCATCAATGCCATTGCGCCAGAACAGGCCAGTTTACAGTGACCTGAAAATGCATCATCAAAACTGAGTTCTTCGAGCAACGCTTTCTCGCTTTCTTCTAACTCCAGCGCGTAGGCGTAAACAATCCGACCTTGCTCTGTTAATTCGAAGCTTTTGTTTTCACGTTTGATCAGCGCATGCTGACAACTTTGCTCTAACTTTTTGATGTGTTGGCTGACACCAGGTTGGGTCATAAAAAGTTTTTCTGCCGTTTGTGTGAAATGACCGACTTCAATCAATGTCTTAAATGTATGTAACCAAACAGGATTAAGCATAATGTGAGATTTGCTGTGAGCTTGCTGAAAGACGTAGAGAAAATGATAGCACGGCACGAAATAAATCGACGCAAGAGAATTAGGTGCCTAGCGAATAATAAATAGCAGACAAAATAAAACCCCGCCTGGTTTCCCAGACGGGGCTTATTCTCTTTCGCAGCAATCCGGCTACTATAGGTGCTCCCTGCATCTATCCTTGATTGTGGCTAAGTCCTTTAACCGAGTTCCTTGTTCATCGCCTTCCTAGCGGTGTCCATTCTTGCCTATCATCCTGACGGGCGAACTCTATCCTAGAGCTTAACTACATCCTTGCTGATAACTCATCCTAAGCTACCAAATCTTCATCCTGAAGATACCTAGTCCATTAGGCTTTTTTCCTGTTCCCGCCAACATCCTGTCGACACAATCAGTATTGATGTTTTGCTGATTACCCTCAATTAGCTAGGTAAAAAAACTTTGGCAGCGAATATTGTTTGAAATGGTATAAGTGATAATTTTCAATGGCTTATATTGATTTTTCGATTTTGTCTTAGTCAATGATGGTCGTTTTGCTTACATTGCTTGTAAGAGATGTCGCACAAGGTATCGAGCAAATGTCCGAGTTGGTGTCGTTTTCATCCTGTTTAAGAATTTGCTCAAGATCACAACTCGATTTGTAGCCATAAAATTTGGCGATAGTGTCAGGTGGAATTTCCATTTCTTTGATGGCGAATGTTGCCCATTCATCACGTGTTTTGTGCAGGACTTGGCGTAGCTTGACAGTGAAGTGACTCATGAAAGCCTCCTTAGTTATCTTGTCTTTCAAGGCAACAATAAGGAGCGTGACGACACAAAGTTGATAGTATGCCGCTTAATATCAATACTATTTCGGCGTGATGAAGATTAAGCTGGCAATACTGATATTATTTGAGCGTGAAACAATACTATTTTGTGGAGTAGCCAATGGCACACATCGAAAAAGTACCGCAAAGACCAGGTTTTTCTTGGCGCTATCGTCGCATTGATGAGCCAGAAAAAGAGTACGATCTCCATTTTCACGATGATGTGTTTGAATTAGTCATCCATCGCCACTTCACTGGCAGTTTGCATATTGGTCATCACGAATTAGAAGTGACTCACAACCAAATGCTATTGATCGCGCCTGGTGTGCCTCATTCAATTCACTCCACATTGGTCGAAAGCAAGTGCGAGACTCATGTGATTTGGTTTAAGCGTGAGTGGATTGCCAATTTGATGTTCTATTGCGCAGAGCTTAGAAAGCTTGATCCGCTTTTAAAGGCGGCCAACAAAGGTGTAGTGTTTTCTGAGCGGACAGCTCAGCACGTTGTGGATCTTCTGCATGAGCTCATGACGTTTCCTGCAATGGAGCAACTATCGAGATTTCTCCATGTTTTGTCTCTGATTGCTCACGACGAAGGGGCGAAAACACTGATGACTCACTCTTACTTATCGATGAGTGAACACGAATTACAGGAAAGAGAACGAGTGGCAAGTGTCAACGCGTATCTCGAACAGTACTTTGCAACTAAGGTGACGCTCGCAGACTTGGCGAACTACTTATCGCTGAGTGAAAGTGCGGTCACAAGATTGTTTCAAAAGCACTTTAAAGAGCCGTTTAGCCAACGCCTAATGAAATTGCGGATCAATCATGCCGCAGATTTGCTGCAATCAACGCCTTTGCCGATTGGAATTGTGTTTGAGAGAGTAGGGTATCGAAACCAAGCCCTGTTTAATCGTCACTTCAAAACGTATAAAGGGCTTACGCCACGCGAGTACCGTCAGCAATATCAGCAGCGAATCCAGCCTTAATTGGGTCGCACACAACTGCGATCACGAACGCGAAAAGAGTTACTCGGCTGAAAGTGATGGGCAATTGATATCTTACTTGCAAAATTTTTCAGGAATCATTATTAAGATTCAGTGACAGATAATATAGGGAACTTGATTGCCATTTTTCTGTCATATCTGGTGAGTAAGTTAACCGTGTCAGAGAGATAATACGCCGTTTACTAGCCAAAGATGACTGCAAGAAATCGGTAATTATCATTATGTTGTGAAATTGGTCACGGTTAAATAATTGGTTCCCTTATAGATTGAAGGGGATTCGACCTTAGACAATAAGCTCCATAAGGAGCGTTACTTATATAAGATGAGGGACTTTACTATGAAAAAGACTAGAAGAGCTCAGCTACATCGTGTGCGCATTCAATACTGGAAAGACACGAAAGACGCACCAGCTAAAAAATCATAGTTAATGATACCTAAAGGCACGAGCTGGCAGTGGAACGCCGTTTCCCGCTGATTGCCAGCTCAAAAACGCCACAATCACATTCACTCCGCACAACCTCCCAGCACTCTACTTTTACTATCACACACTTCCAAAAGTACAAAAGCCAGTCCGGAGACCAGCTTTTTATTATTGTCAGTATGACTCGGTTACTTACAGGTAGTTTGCGTCAACCAAGTCGCCAGCTTTTGCGCTTTTCACTTCTGGACGTACTTCTAACCATGCAATAACTTGTGCTTTTTGCTCTTCAGTAGCACTGCCGTAACGGTCAGTAGAGCATAGGAAGCCTTCAAACAGTTCTAGACCACCGCCGCCGAAGCAAAGGCCAAGCCCATCAATGTAGTCGATAAAGTCATCAACGAATGCATCGTAACGGTCGAAGTCGTTGATGTCTGTTTCACAGCTGATCTCGAAACCTAGGATTGCGAACTCACCTAAGAACAGCTTTTTACGGATACGACGGCTCTTGTTATCGATCTTGTCTAATTTCATGATTATCTCTCGTAGATGATTTGAATTCGTACACCTTATACCTTCTATCACACTTTAGCCCAAGTAAAATCAGAATGAAGCGATACAGTTGGTGATTATGTGACCAAAACTTAATTGCTCAATTGGTAACGCTGCTGAGTTTACTGCACTGCTGAAACACAAGTTTCATATGTTTTAAGCACTTTTGTCATTTTTCTTCTCCAAACTTCTTGCCGTTCAACTAATCACTTATTTATTAATTAAACTATAAGATCGGGAAAGTAAAAATGAGCAAGGAAACCTTTGACGCGACGCGTTATAACCAAAGTGAAAACAAACCATTTGAAGAAGTATTAGAAGCGAGCCTATCTCGACGCAGCATTCTAAAAGGTGGTTTAGGTATCAGTGCGATGACAGCGTTTGGTGCTTTCGGATTGGCTGGTTGTAATTCGTCTGACTCAGGAAGTACAGTAAGCAGTGGCTCGGGCGTATCTAAAGCCGTTCTTAACTTTGAATCTATCCCTGGCTCACTCACTGACGCCGTTTCAATTCCACAAGGCTACACCGCACAAGTATTGGTACCTTGGGGAACACCACTTAATGCACAAGGCAGCGCATGGCAAAATGATGGTACCAACACCAGTACCGATCAGTTAAATGCGCTAGGCATGCACCATGACGGCATGCATTTTTTCCCATTGAACGATAGCACCACAGATGGCTTACTATGTATTAACCACGAGTACATTGATACATCAGCACTGCATCCAAACGGTCCGACGGTTGAAAATGGCGTACGTACCATTGTAGATGAAGTGCGTAAAGAGATTAACGCGCACGGTGTGTCAGTGGTTCGTATTCAGCTTGAAAATAACATGTGGAAGCTAGTCGATACTGATCCACTAAACCGCCGTTACACTGGTGCGACAGCAATGGACTTATCTGGCCCAGTGGCGCACACGTCACTAACCGTCACTCGTTTCTCGCCAGATGGCAGCCAAGCACGTGGTACGTTAAACAACTGTGGCAACGGCTACACGCCATGGGGCACTTACTTAACTTGTGAAGAGAACTGGCCAGGTTACTTTGTTAACGCCGGGACTCGTACAGAAGAACAAGATCGCATTGGTGTTGATGACCAAAGCACACGCTACTTGTGGGAAACACTTGCAGGAAATGCAGAAGAGCGTCTCGATGAGTTTTCTCGCTTTAACGTGGCTCCAACAGGAGCAAGTGCAATGGATGATTACCGTAATGAAGCCAATGGTCACGGTTACATCGTCGAAATTGACCCTTACACGCAAAACTCGCGTGCGAAGAAGCGTACTGCACTAGGTCGTTTCCGTCACGAAGGCTGTACTTTTGGTAAGCTTGAAGAAGGCAAACCAGTGGTATTCTACTCTGGTCACGACTCTCGCTTTGAGTACCTATACAAATTTGAATCTGCGGCAGCGTGGGATCCAGCAGATGCTAACCCTGATAACCGTTTGGCGATGGGTGACAAGTACATGGACAAAGGCACACTGTATGTTGCGCGCTTCAATGAAGACAGCACAGGTACTTGGTTACCGTTGACGCTTGATAGCGTAACAAAATCTGGTGGTACGTTAGCGGATCACTTTAACTCATTGGCTGAAATTATCATTAATACGGCAGGCGCGGCTGACCTCGTTGGGGCAACTCCAATGGATCGCCCAGAGTGGTGTACGGTTGATCCATTTACAGGCTCGGTTTACTTAACATTGACGAATAATACGCGCCGTACTGATGAAACCAATCCTGCGAACCCACGTTTGAACAATAAGTTTGGTCACGTTATTCGTTGGGATGAAGGGGCTTCAGCTACAGACTTTACTTGGGATATTTTTGTCTTTGGTTCGCCAGCAAATGGTGATGCAGATACCAACCGTTCTGGCCTGAATGAGCTAAACCAGTTTGCTAGCCCTGACGGATTAGCGTTTGATGGCCGTGGTATTTTGTGGATTCAGACCGATAACGGCGCAGATGAAGTTACGTCTTACACTAATGATCAAATGTTGGCCGTTGTGCCATCTAAGCTAACAGATGAGAATGGTGACCAAGCAGTGATTGGTGCGGATAACCAAGCGGAGCTTAAACGCTTCTTTGTTGGACCAAATGGTTGTGAAGTGACAGGCTTTACTATCAGCCCTGATTACAAATCATTGTTTGTGAATATTCAGCACCCAGGCAACTGGCCATACAGTGAAGATGCCGCCAAAGAAACGCCTGCTGGTGTTTCTGTGCGTCCACGAGCGGCGACGGTTGTCATTCGACGTGAAGACGGTGGAGAGATTGCAGTTTAATCTCTAAATGCATTAACACCTTAAAATTCAAGCCCTGCAAATGCAGGGCTTGATGGTTTAGGCGAATGCCCAGTCGCACTTTATATCCAGACAACAGGCTTAGCTTTTCAATGAACCGCCTGAAGTACGAATCACGTCTTGATACCAGTAGAAGCTCTTCTTGCGTTTACGCTCTAGCGTTCCTTGCCCATCATCATGACGATCGACATAAATATAACCGTAACGCTTGCTCATTTCGGCTGTTGAGTTAGCCACCAAGTCGATTGGCCCCCAGCTGGTGAAGCCCATCAACTCAACGCCATCAAGAATCGCTTCGTGTGCTTGAACCAAATGATCATTAAGGTATGAGATTCGATAATCGTCTTGGATTTCCCCGTTTTCATCGAATTCATCACGAGCGCCTAAGCCATTCTCGACGATAAATAGCGGCTTTTGGTAACGATCGTGAAGGAAGTTAAGCAAAACGCGCAGGCCTTTTGGATCGATCAACCAGCCCCATTGGCTCTTTTCAAGGTATGGGTTTGGTACGCTATCGACGATGTTACCCACTTCTTTCTGTTTCGGATCGGCACTCGCACAGCCACTTGCGTAGTAGCTGAAGGAAATAAAATCGACACTTGCCGAGGCAATGTCTTCTAAGTCGCCAGCTTCCATTTGTATTTCAATGCCGTTTTCACGGAAGTAACGTTTCATGTAGCCTGGGTACTGACCACGAGTCTGCACATCACCGAAGAACAACCACTTATTGTTTTCATGCATAGCAGCAAGCACATCATCAGGGTTGCAGGTGTATGGGTAGTTGATTGCGCCAAGCAGCATGTTACCAATCTTGCCGTTTGGTACGATTTGCTGACACAGTTTTACCGCTTTCGCGTTTGCTACAAGCTGGTGGTGAATCGCTTGATAAATGTCTTGTTCACTGGCGTCTTCTTGCAAGCCCACTCCCGTAAATGGTGCATGAAGTGACATGTTGATTTCGTTAAAGGTAAGCCACAGCTTCACTTTGTCTTTGTAGCGTTCTAGCACGGTGCGAGCGTAACGCTCGAAAAACTCGATCACTCGACGATCGCCCCAACCACCATAATTCTCAACCAAGGCGTAAGGCATCTCGTAATGAGAAAGCGTTACAAATGGTTGCATATCGTGTTTGGCCAGCTCATCAAAAATTTTGTCGTAAAACGCCAGTCCTTCTTCGTTTGGCTCAAGCTCATCGCCATTAGGAAAAATACGGCTCCAAGCGATGGATAAGCGCAGGCAGGTGAATCCCATCTCTTTAAACAGGGCAATATCTTCTGGATAGCGATTGTAGAAATCGATAGCAAGATCTTTGATACCAGGCGTTCGTTCTTCACGCGTTTGATGCGGGCTCAGAATGCCGTTTGGCAACATATCTGATGTTGATAAACCTTTCCCCCCAAGGTTGTATGCCCCCTCTACCTGGTTTGCCGCAATGGCACCACCCCAAAGGAAATTATCTGGAAACTTAATCATGTTTCTCACTCTTTATATTTAGGAAATGTTTGTGGATTTATTGCTTGAGAATAGTGTAGGAGACATCTCGATACTTGTAGCGAGATCGTGTTTTTATCAGTTCATCACCAAACGTCAGTAATGATAAACATTGAGATATAGGATGGTTGTTAACAATGCCAACCTAAGTGAATTTAGGTTGGCATTCGTATTCAAAACGTAAATGCTAAATTCGCCGCCGCGCCAAACTGGTTATCGCCAGCGTAAGACCCTGCTAGGTCTACACTGATCACATCAAAAGGACTGATGCCAATGCCACCTGTCACCGAGTTATCGAGGTTATTTTCTAGGTCAACTTCATAACCAGCGCGGAGTTGAGCCCATCCCCAAGCATTCCCCTCGATACCAACGCGAATAAACTGCGTGTCATCGTCGAGCTCTTTAAAGCGCTTTTGTTTGGTGAGATCGGCGTCTAGGCTCAGAGCGACATAGTCCCCGACATAGCCGATACCAAGGGTCGCTTGTGGCGTGAGTTCGTAGGTATAGTTACCTAGTTTTGTTTCTATATCTTGTTCGAAGACGTCTTTTAACGAGAGACCCGCTCTAAATGCGTTGTGATACCAAGCGACCCCAAGATCCATATTGAACGTGTTCTTTGATACTTCACTTTTGTCGTAATCCTCGATATCAAAGTCATCTAGTGTTGTACGCTGCGTATAGGTTTTAAGTTGTTGGTATTTGGGCGTAATACCAAATGCGAATTGCTGCCCACCTATCGTGTAAGCGCGAGCCAAGGCAACGCCATATTCCGCACTACCGAAAGCCGCTAGGTCGACGGCAGAATTGAGGTATCGATCTGCGGTGTTTGTTGAATCTGAGATATCGGGTGCCGCAAGTATCTCCACATAACCAGCGCTAAAAAGGTTTACCGACATGTAGCGTGTCGGAATCGCAATCGCGAGGCTCAGACCTCCGTTAATGACGACTGGAGCACTCTTATCTAATTGATCGAGTAGTCGATTAAGTTCGGCTTCGTTCGCAGGTGTGGGAATGCCCTGAATACTATCGTAAAGGTCTTGAACATCATCAACGGCTGATAAAGCTTCATCCTCATCGTGAATATTGACGCCGAGAGCAGGAATGAGTAGGCCGATATCGTCATTTTCTCGATAGAGAGCGCCTAGGGCTGGGTTGTGTAGAGGAGCGGTTAAATAGTCAGCGGAAACAACGCCTGTATTTCCCATTCCGTGACTTCGAGCGTCTGCTGCGTAAGGCGCTGCAAAAGCGTGAGGTGATAAAATAAAAAGCGCCCCTGTTGCTGCTAAAGTTAGTTTTCTCATAACGCATCCATTCTTACTTTAAATAATTACTTATCAATAAATTAGATGGTGGGAGCTAAAACTTGGTGTCAACCACCAAAAATTGTGCTGATGAATAGCATGTGGCGATTCATCAAGTTAAGCGTAGGTTAGGCAACTCGCTTTATAAAGTTGATCAGGGTTTATTGCTCTTTAATTGCGTGGAGAAAAGCTGAAGAGGTGGATGGTATTGGGTTAGCTACGATGAGGAGCGAGCTCAAACATTAAGGTGAAGGACATGCCTTTATCAGCGTTGAGCTGCGCACTGACTTTCCCTTGCATATCTCGCATATTGTTGGCGGTGATGGAAAGTCCTAACCCCAGTCCTTCACCAATTTTTTTACTGGTTTGGAAAGGTTCGAACATGGTATCGAGTTGGTCTGAAGGTACCCCACACCCATTATCACTTACCACGACCTCAACATTATCGGTAGTGGGTGCAACGGCAATCATTAACTGTGGATCTTGGGTCTCTTTCATCGCATCTAATGCGTTAGAAATTAGGTTGCCGAGCACTTGTTGTAGGCGTTGCTCTTCGCCAATGATATTGGGTAAGTCGTTGGGAATGCGTACCCGAACGTCTACCTTCGCGAGTTGAGATTGATAGACGCGTAGCGTCTCTTCTAAAGCGTTTGTCAGCGATATCTCGTGCAGTGTTTCTGGTTTATTGTAGGCAAACGTTTTTAGCTGAGTGGTCATGCTTGCCATGCGGTCAATCAACTTTTGAATCAACTTGTTATTGGCTTTCATCATGTCTGTTTGTCCACGTTCTGCTAGCAATTCATTGGTGGTTAAAAGAGTACGCAGGCCAGTCAATGGTTGGTTTAACTCGTGGGTAATCGCGCTCGACATTCTGCCCAATGCTGCCATTTTGCTTGATTCAATCAATTGCTCTTGGGCTTGTTTTAAAGCTTGAGTTCGCTCTTCCACCCTTTGAGCGAGCTCTTGGTTAATCAGCTGCAGCGATTGTTCCGCTTTTTTACGTTTACTAATGTCGATTACGGTAGCAAGGAAATACTGCTCACCGTGCCATGGGAAGCTAGTGAGTGAAAAGAGTACAGGAAATACGCTGCCATCACTGCGTCGCGCCATGGTTTCTACAGCGCTAATCTCTGCTAGTTCCTTATGCTTTGGCAGATCTCTAAGCAAAGTGAGTGTGGTCGAATTTGAATTACCCGCATCAAATAACTCCCAGGCGAAGGTATGACGATTCACACTTTCAGGAAGACAAAAAAGGCGTTTTGCCATTGGGTTGAGGTCGAACAATAGACCTTGTTCATCAATCAACAACAAACCAACATGTGTTTTATTGATCATCTGTTTAAGTCGGCGTTGCGATTCTTCTAGTAAGGCTTGAATACGCTGCTGATTGAGATGTTTTTGTCGACGCTGTAAACCAATGATGACCAACAGGATAAGGAGCAGGAGGAGCGCTGCGATGCTCCATCCAATGACACTAATCGTCTGCTGAACAGGTTTGGTCGGAATAAGGTAACTGACAAACCAGTTTAAGTCGTCCAGCTTTACTGTGTGTGCAAAGTAGCGCTGCTGATTGAGAGTCCAGAAATGAATCACCGTATTGTCATACAGTGTTTGAGTTTCGACTTTGACTTGGTTATTCGGTTCATTAAACCAGTCGGCGTTATAGTTTGTACTGCTGGAGAGGAAGAAGCGTTGATGGCGATTTTGTAGCGTGATGATGTCTTGGCTGGTGATGGTCTGCTCTGTTAGTAAACTCAGGTTGATTTGAACAACAACGATGCCCGCTATCTCCAAACCATCAAAAATTGGTGCAGAGAGGTAGTAAAGCGGACTAGAACCTTTTGTTTTATTCACCAGTGAGACGCCTTCTCCCTGACGTTGTATTTGTTCGACAATCGCACGGCGGTCAGAGCGGCTGAACCGTTCATCGATCAGACTTGATACCAACACTTCTCCCGAGGTTGAAAGTATCAACCAGCCCTCTGTATTCGCGGCTTTATCGAGCTGTGTCAGTTGTGCTTGAAGTGGCTCGTAGTAGTTTAAATTACCTTTCACAAACGAAATTGTTTCTGGGTTATTCGTGACGAGATAGGGAAGGTGATAGAAACGTTTTAATGCTCGGCGGACTTCACCAATGTAGTCGAGGAGTTTCTGTTGTGCTTCTTGTTGAGTTTGGACGCTCAGCCATTGATGGGCCACCTCTCGGCTAGCACCGTAGAAAAAGATCACCAGCGCACTGATCAATACGGCGGTTAGCCACATTTTCCCATTCTTAGTGCGCTGCATACGAGCTCCGTTTGGCTGAACATAGTTATCGTAGTTGGTAGTGAAAGAGTGCGCTTAACTGATTGGATGTTAAAGAATTGTGATTAAGAAGTGGGATCTAGCTCCTTTTCTATAGCATGGTTTTTGCTAACTTTAGCAAAGACTTCTATCACCGATCAGGCAGTAACTCATGACTTTTGACGACATTCCGCGTATCGCCCTAATTGAAGATGATGACATCGTTCGTCAAGCAACAAGCCAATGGCTGCAATTGGCGGGGTTTGACGTCACAGCTTTTAGCTCGGGGGAGGAAGGCAAAACCGCCATTCTGAACCAAGAGTTTGATGCGATAGTTAGTGATGTTCGTTTGCCAGATACTGATGGAATTGCGATTTTAGAGAGCCTTATTGCGAATCACATTTCAACACCAATGATACTAATTACTGGTCATGGTGATGTGGATATGGCGGTGAATGCGCTACAAAACGGCGCGTTTGATTTTATTGAAAAACCTTTCCAGCCGGAGCGTTTGTCTCAACGCGTCACAGATGCGGTCGAGAGCCATCGCGCGCAAACATCGACGCTTCACCGCCAAGAGTATCTAGCTAGCGTGAGTGGTTTAGAAGAGGTGCTCATTGGTCAAAGTAGAGTGATGCAGCAATTACGCGAGCAAGTTGCGAAATTGGCGAAAATCGATACTAACGTGATCATTTACGGCGAAACAGGTTGTGGTAAAGAGCTGGTGGCGACCAGTTTGCACAATGAAAGCCAACGCAGAACCCATCATTTTGTGCCAATCAACTGTGGCGCCATTCCTGAGAACCTGTTTGAAAGTGAGCTGTTTGGGCATGAAGCTGGGGCATTTACCGGAGCGGGTAAAAAGCGCATTGGCAAATTGGAATACGCGGATAAAGGCACCTTATTCTTTGATGAAATCGAGAGTATGCCGCTGTCCATGCAGGTGAAAGTGCTGCGTTCATTACAGGAACATACAGTTGAGCGCGTTGGAGGCAATCAACAGATCTCGGTTGATTTTAGAGTGATCGCCGCCGCGAAAGAAGATCTCAATGATCATGATGAGTTTCGTCAAGATTTGTATTATCGACTCAATGTGGCGCAGATCTATTTGCCACCATTATGTGAGCGAGAAGAAGATTCACTGATTTTGTTTGAGCACTTCACCTTGCAAACTAACCCTGAAACCCGACCATTGAGTGACGCCGACAGAAACGCTGTGCTTTCCTACGCTTGGCCTGGAAATGTTCGAGAGCTGCGAAACGTGGCTATGCGTTTTGCCTTGGATGAAACGGTATCTGTGATGGAAATTCTCTCTAGCCGTCCTTCGTCAACCACGGAGGAGACGCAAGTGGGTGTTCCACTGGTTATTCAATTACACAATTTTGAGCGCAAGGTGCTGCATGATTCATTGGTCAGACATCACGGACGCATTAACGAGGTGATGCAGGAGTTGGATTTACCTCGTCGAACTTTGAATCAAAAGATGCAAAAGTTTGGTTTAAATCGCTCTGATTATACTTAACGCCATTTTTAAGCTGATTTACCGCTATGAGCGTCACAAATATGATTAAGCGCTCTTTGAGGGAGTTGGGACAAACTTATAAGTTAGGCCTTTCCCTTCTCCAAACAAGGTGACTTGGTTTCTGCCCGTATGTTTAGAGCTATACAGCGCTTCGTCTGCTTCAGCAACGACCTCGTGAAGCGATTGTCCCTCTGATAACTCACTGATTCCAAAGCTCATGGTGATCTCATTTTCGAATGACTGCAATGAGGCTTCAGTTTCCACCGCCAGGCGAATTTGCTCGGCAACAATTTTGGCGCGTTGTGCTTTTTCAAGTAAAACAATCATGAACTCATCACCACCAAATCGTACTGTGCAAGCTGACTCTGGGAGGTGTTTCTTAAAGATAGCGGCAATCGTAGCCATGACGGAATCGCCTACCGTATGGCCGTAGTGATCATTAATTACTTTGAACTCGTCCATGTCGGTCATGATGATGCTTATTGATTGGTTCCGTTTGTGAGCTTGATTAACAAGGTTTGGAACAATTTCTTCCATCGCGCGACGATTATGAAGCCCTGTGAGAGCGTCTAAATGTGAGAGATCATTGATTGACTGTATCAAGCGGCCATTAATTAGCCACAACATGCTAAAGCTCATAGCGACAATCAGACAGATGCTAAGTAAAAACGTCATCTGGTGGATAAAACCTGCGGTCATAAAATTTGGCACTTCATTGGCGAAAGCGCTCCAAAGTGCTCTGAAGCCCATAAAAATACTGAAGCAAAAGAAGGAGCACGCCATCACTATGGTTGGGAGTTTTTGGTCTTGCTTGGTACCTTTCAGCATGGCGATCCCACTAAAAAACGTACCGATGCAGATATAAACACTTAAGTAAATGATACGGCTTTTAATTGAATGGTCATGGAAGGTGAAATAATAAAACGAACCGCTGAAAATGGGCGTTAAAAAAGCGAGTGAGTGGGCCAGTTTTAGAGGGAATTGACGAAAAATGCTCACGCTGTAAAGCGTAAGCAAGAATCCGATTAATATGAGCGTATTAGCTATGACGATGGTAAGCCAATCTGGTGCGGAGCCTCTAAATCCTAGTAAAAAAGGCCCAAAGCCAATAAATAACAGCGAGAGAGAAAAAGTCTTTAAGCCTTTGATTTTTTTCTGTGTGTATTGGTAACAAAGTAGACTGATTGAGTAAATGCAAGAGAACAGAATAACGATAAAGTTGAGCGTTCTGATGTCTAAATACTGATTGTCCATAAGCGCTCCACATCAATCCATAGTTCAGGCAACTCCTTTGCCTGATATCAATAAGCGAACTACATATTAACTTACTTATTGAGTGATGTCTTATGTTAAACGGCTATTCATTTACCAGCTCGAATTGTTCGGTTTGGTTGGTTTTCGTCGTAAACAGCAGACCAACAATCATCATAAATACGCTAGGCATAATCCAGCTAGCAAAGTCATTGTACAGAGGCATGTAATTACCCATCCACTCATCGGTGGAATCTGGCATGTAACCGAGGATGTGCAGCGCATCAACACAACCAAACGCTAGAGCAGTGAACGCCGTCGCGACGACCATGATTTGCGACATCTTGTTGCGCACTGGTGCCATGATCATCAACGCAATCGCTACTGGGTGAAGCGCCACAACCGCTGGTAATGTGATAGCCAATAGTTGCTCTAGACCTACGTTAGCGATCAAACCTGCCAATACCATGGTCGTGATAACGCAGCCTTTGTAGTTCACTTTGCTGAAAGTGTTGTCGTAGAACTCACTGCCTGCGGTGGTTACGCCGATAGCAGTAGTCAAACACGCCAATACCATCACGGCACCAAGTAATAGTGAACCAAATGCGCCGAAGTGGCTGAAGGTGAATGCCGTTAAGATGTCGCCACCATTGCTGAATTCAGAACCTAAGTATGAGCTTGTTGAGCCAATGTAAGCCAATGAGATGTAAACAAATGCCATGGCAACGGCGTACATCAAAGCTGCAATTAGCGTGTATTTTGCGGTGGCTTTCGGACAATCCACTCCCATGCTGCGAATCGCTCGGAAGATGATCCAACCAAAACCGATAGAACCTAGCGCGTCCATTGTCATGTAGCCTTGGGTTAAGCCTTCAGCAAACGCGCCAGATACGTATGGTCCCGTTGCGGCAGTTAGTTCGCCAGCAGGATAAACCAGAGCGGTCACAGACATGATCACCAAGATAGCCATCAAAGCGGGAGTTAAGATCTTGCCTAGGTTGTCGACCAACTTACCCGGATATAGGGCGAATAAAATGGTGATAACACAGAAGGCAACAGTGAAAGGCACCAAAGCGGCATCGCCAAACATTGGGGCAAAGCTAAATTGGTAAGCCACAGTAATCGCGCGTGGAATCACAAACGCAGGGCCAATCACGATAAACACCATCACCCAAAAACTGGTTGCCAAAGGTTTAGGTAGGGCGGCGGTTAATTTGTCTGAACCGTTTACGATAGCGACCATTACCAGTGCCATTGCAGGTAGACCTACGCCCGTTAAGAGGAAGCCAGACATCCCGCTCAGAAAGTTTTCACCTGCTTGGTAACCCAAAAATGGAGGGAAGATCAGGTTACCCGCGCCTAAGTACATGGCGAAAGTCATGAAGCCCAAAGCGGCGATATTGCGTGCGCTTAACATTGTTATTCCTCTTATGTTTCGCTTGGAAGAAACTGAAAGGAATGGGAGGAGTATGTGGTGTTCCCGTCAGCTTCTTCTCAAGCTGACAGAAAGTTAAGATATAGCCTGTCAGCTCTGAATCAGTTCCAGAGAGAGCAGGAGGATCGCAGCAGCAACGCCAGATGGGCGTTTTAAAGCGAATTGTGATTGCGCAGTTGCTGACATGAGTGATCCTTAGTGACAAAAAAGCACCAAGGAATACGTTTGCCTTGGTGTGTAGTTACCCTAACGAACATGAGGCTATTGGCACAACCCCGAAGTAGAAAATAAGTTGATACGGTCAATGTTTGTTTCTGAACTGGTGGATCGAACTGGTTTTTAAATTTAAAATTAGAATAAATGACTTTTCATTTCATTAACATGGCTTGTTTTGCTGTATTTTTGTGCTATTTGTAGTCGTTTAGGCTATAAGCCTCCGCTGGTAAAGTGAGCAGTTTAGAATGATGCGCTTTTTATTCTTATTGTTAAGACGCTCATTAGTTGTAGTCCAATCCAAAGTCACGTCGGCAAAATATTGCTTATTAGCGAATTAGGCATTTGTTTCGTGTTGGTCACATTTCATTAACCTTTTGCGATCTAGGCGTGCAACCTTCTCCTCTTGAATAAGCAAGATCTTGCTCATCGCTTTGCTATCAAATCAGCATAATTTTGCTCATTTTTGATGTCTTTCTGTGCTTATGTCAATAAATACAATGACTTAAAAGTTGGCATTTCAATTGCTCTAGGGAATTTGTTGTTAATGAAGATTTAACATGATGTAAATCCCCAATCGTGAAACGACTACACGGAGAGTAATAATGAAAATGAATAAGCTGGTAAAAGCTTTGGCTGTCGCTGTGACTTCTTTTGGTATTGCTGCTAACGCTGCGGCAGAAGATCGTAGCTACATTCTTGCAACGGCATCGACAGGTGGTACTTACTACCCTGTGGGCGTAGCGTTGGCGACGTTAAGCAAAGTGAAATTGGCACCAAAGCACCACTTTTCCCTTTCTGCAATCAGCTCTGCGGGCTCTGGTGAAAACGTCAAACTGCTGAACGAGAACGAAGCACAGTTCGCGATCCTACAAGGTCTTTACGGTGCTTGGGCTTGGTCTGGTGAAGGTCCTTATGAGAAAAGCGGTCGCCAAGAACAACTGCGTTCAGTCTCTATGCTGTGGCAAAACGTTGAGCACTTTATTGTTCGCTCTGACCTAGCAAAAACTGGCACAGTGACTGACCTGAACAATCTAGACGGTAAGAAGTTCTCTATCGGTAAGAAGAACTCTGGTACTGAGAACTCGGGTCGCCAAATCATGAAAGGTCTGAAGGTAGATCCTGATAAATTCAATCTTGCTTACATGGGCTACGGCGGCAGTGCGAGCGCACTTCAAAACGGCACCATTGACGGCATGAACACGCCTGCGGGTGTACCTGTTGGTGCGGTTACTCAAGCTTTTGCTGCGTTGGGTAAAGACATTTCGATTCTTTCGTTTACTGACGAGCAAATCAAAGAGGCAAACGGTAACTACAACCTATGGACGAAGTACGAAATTCCTGCGAACACGTATCCGGGTCTAGATAAGCCAATCACCACCATTGCACAGCCAAACTTCTTGGCTGTTCGTGAAGATATCTCGGAAGAAGACGTTTACCAACTAACCAAAGCGATCTACGAGAATCTGCCGTTCTTACAAGGTATCCACAAAGCAACAAAAGCAATGGCGATTGAGAAAGCGATTGCTGGCTTGCCAGTGCCTCTTCACCCAGGTGCGGCGCGTTACTACAAAGAAATGGGCATCGAAATCCCATCAGATCTAATGGCGAAATAACGCCAACTTCGCCCCGAGTTTTGGCTCGGGGCATTTTATCCCTACCGATTTCTAAGATGGAAAAAGCCGCCAGAGCTTGGAGTATGAGATGAGCGACTCAATAGAAAAGGAATTGCAGAAGTTTGAGCTGCCCACGCGCACTGATTTTCCGTGGGTAACCACCACGATCACAGTGTTTGGCGTGGTGTTGTCTGCTTTGCACATTTGGTTTAATACCTTATCGACGTTACCAGAGCTATGGATTTCCGCGACCCACTTTGCTGGCTTTGCGGTGATTTGTGCGCTTTGGTATCCGGCTCATATCTCTCTCAAGCAGAGTAAGATTGCACTCGGCATCGATGTGTTGATTGCCATGGGCGCGGTCGCGTGTTTGCTCTACATTCCCTATGCCGAAGATGCGCTATATGAACGCGGTGTTAAGTTCGTGACCAGCGATTGGGTCTTCGCCATCATGGCAATCCTGATTGTTATTGAGCTGATCCGACGCACCATGGGTTGGTTTATTCCAGTGCTGATTGTGGTGTGTCTGAGTTACGTTGTGCTTTGGGGTAAGTGGGCGACAGGTATTTTCCACTTCCCGGGTTTGAGCATGGAAACTTTGCTCTACCGTAGCTTTTATTCTTCTGAGGGCATGTTTGGCTCTATTTCGCGCATCAGTTGGACTTTCGTATTCATGTTCATTCTGTTTGGTGCGTTTCTTGTTCGCTCTGGTGTTGGTGATTACATCATCAATGTGGCACGTGCTGCGGCTGGCAAAATCATTGGTGGTCCGGGTTTTATCGCAGTGATTGGCTCCGGTTTGATGGGCTCAGTATCGGGCTCTAGTGTGGCAAATACGGTTTCCACCGGTGTTCTCAGTATTCCTTTAATGCAAAAAGCAGGTTTCCCTTCGCGCTTTGCAGCGGGGGTTGAAGCTGCGGCGTCGACGGGGGGTCAGTTGATGCCACCAGTGATGGGGGCGGGTGCTTTCATCATGGCGTCTTACACGCAAATTCCGTATGTTGATATTATCGCGGTGTCTTTCATCCCTGCTCTTATCTATTTCTTGTCTGTTGCGTTCTTTGTGCGTATCGAAGCCAAACGCAGCGGCGTTCAAAAAATCACGACCAGCGATGAATCTCTATTAAAAGTGTTGATCAGCGGTTGGCACAACCTTATCCCGCTGGCGGTATTGGTTACTTTGCTGGTTCAAGGCTTTACGCCAACTTACGCTGCTGGCTTATCGATCATTTCTGTGGTGGTGGCTTCTTGGTTCTCGAAAGATCACAAGATGGGACCAAAAGCGATCATCGAAGCACTCTCGCAAGGCGCGAAAAACATGGCAACAACAGCCGTATTGCTGGTGGGTATTGGTTTGGTGATCAACGTGATCAGCACAACGGGTATCGGCAACACGTTCTCACTGATGATCGACGGTTGGGCGAATGGCGACTTGTTCATCATGATCGTTCTGATTGCGCTCGCTTCTCTTGTTTTGGGTATGGGTTTACCTGTGACAGCGGCGTATATTGTATTGGGCACACTGTCTGCCCCAGCGCTTTACAAGTTGATTGCGGAAAACCAACTGCTTGAATTGATGGTGTCAGGTCAATTGCCTGAACAAGCAAAAGCGATCTTTATGTTGGCGGCGCCAGAAAAGCTGGAGCTGCTTAATGCACCAATGGCGTTGGAAACGGCGAAAGAAATGGTGGCGTTAGTACCTGCTGACTTTATGGAAACCCTACTAGAGCAAAGTTTGGGTATGGAAGCGGTAGGCTTGGCATTGCTGGCTGCTCACCTTATCATCTTCTGGCTATCGCAAGACAGTAACGTTACTCCTCCAGTGTGTTTGACCGCATTTGCTGCGGCAACCATCGCGAAAACACCGCCAATGCGCACTGGTTTGATGGCGTGGAAAATCGCCAAAGGTTTGTACCTTGTGCCGCTACTTATTGCCTACACAGGCTTAGTAAGTTGGGATGTGACGTCAGTGATTACCGTGGGCTTCTTTGCCATCATCGGTACCTATGCATTGATTGGTGCGATTGAAGGTTACTTGGAAGGTCCTCTAAACATTCTGACGCGTCTCTTGTTGGTAGTGGTGGGTACATTGCTGGTTTGGCACGACATCCCAATGTTGGTTCGTGTGGCAAGCTGCGCGGTATTTGTCGCGGTGTTCATTTACAGTGGTCGCAAGTTCAAATTGCAACAATCTCAACTATCGGTTTTATAAGAGGTCGTATGAAATCAGTCTATGACTACATCATTGTTGGTGGCGGTATCGTTGGCGTGTCGACAGCATGGCAACTGCAGCAACGTCACCCAGACAAATCCATTTTATTGGTTGAGAAAGAGTCCGGTTTTGCCAGGCACCAAACCGGACACAATAGCGGCGTGATTCATGCTGGGGTGTACTACGCACCGGGCAGCTTAAAAGCCGATTTTTGTAAGCGTGGGGTAGAGCGAACCATTTCGTTCTGTGCTGAGCACGATATTCCGGTGGAGAACTGTGGCAAGTTGTTGGTTGCGACCAATGAGCAAGAAGTCGAACGTATGAATGCCCTTTATGAGCGCTGCCATGTCAACGGTATCGACGTAAAGCTACTCGATGAAGTTCAACTCAAACTGGCTGAACCAAACATCACAGGCTTGGGCGCGATTTATGTCAAAACCACCAGTATTGTCGATTATCGTTTGGTCACTGAGCAGATGGCGGAAGAGTTCCAAAAGCTCGGCGGGCAAATTAGCCTGAGAACTAAAGTGGTGGCTGCCGAAGAGAAGGATGAGGAAGTCCAACTGACCTGTATTTCAGACGGTCAAACGATGCAGCTTAATACCAAGTTCTTGGTTACTTGCAGCGGCTTGATGGCGGATCGTATGACTAAGATGATGGGTATTCCAACTGACTTTCAGATCATCCCTTATCGCGGTGAATACTACCGCTTAGATAGCAAACACGACCAAGTGGTGAATCATCTTATTTATCCAATTCCCGACCCTGATTTGCCATTCTTGGGTGTCCACCTGACTCGCATGATTGATGGCAGTGTGACCGTAGGTCCAAATGCGGTGCAAGGTTGGAAGCGAGAAGGGTACGACAAGGTTAACTTTAGCCTGCAAGATACCATGCAGATGCTCAGCTTCTCCGGTTTCTGGAAGGTGACACAAAAGCATCTCAAAACCGGATTGGATGAGTTTAAGAACTCTTGGTGGAAGCCGGGCTATCTCAAGTTGGTCAACAAATACTGCCCTAGCATCAAGGTAGACGATCTCAAACCATATCCTGCGGGTATTCGTGCGCAAGCAGTGTTATCCGATGGCACTTTGGTTCATGACTTCTTGTTTGCAGAGAGCGCAAGAAGCTTGCATGTTTGCAACGCACCTTCTCCCGCAGCGACATCGGCAATGCCGATTGGGGAATACATTTGCGATAAAGTGAATGAGAAGATAGAAGCGAAAGCCGAGTTGGTTTAACAGTAAAAAGCCATATTAAAATATATGAGCGAAAAGAATGCTTTTCTAGAATATTGACTGGTATGTCATTTGCCGCACAATAATGTAATTAGTATGTAAGAAATGGTTTTAAAGTGTCGTAATACAATGTCAACTTCAAATTTTATAGGTGATTTTTTGTTCTTTCAGTTTTAATCTTCATCAGATGGAGGGACTATGATTACAAAACAGCACCTTAGAAAAGTATGGAAGAATGAAACTAAAGTTTCAGAAGACTATTTAGTGATTATAAGCAAAGAACTTTCTATGAAGATCTCTGAATGTAAGTTAGACAGTGAACTGAGACTGTCACACTTTGTCGCTCAATTAGCAAAAGAGGTTGGTCCTGGAATGAGAATGGAGGAAAACCTGAATTATTCAGTTCAAGGATTGAAAAGCACTTTCAGAGTCTATCGGAATAGGCCGGAGTTAGCTGAAAAGCACGGGAGAAAAAATGCCATCAATCAAAAAGCAAACCAAGAAGCGATAGCAAATAATGCCTATGCCATGAAAATAGGCAATGGTGATGCAAGTACCGGAGATGGATGGAAATATCGCGGTAGAGGAATGATACAGTTAACAGGGAAAGGAAACTATTTAGCGACAGAAAGCATACACGCAAATATTTGGAACGAAAATACGAGTTTCTCTTCTTCGCCCCAGTTAGTTGCTCAACCTAAATATGCCATCAGGACTGCTATGATTTTTTGGCTGAAGAATAAACTATATTTAAAAGCCGATAAGGGAGCATCTAGAACGGTAACTGATAGTATTACTAAGGTTATTAATAAAAATACAGATTCATATGGACAAAGACATGAGATATTTACCGAACTGTATAAAAAAGGTATTTTCAAAGAAATTTTTAAGTAGGGCTTTTGGAGCTTGTTTGATAGTACATTACCCTGCATTTTCCTTTCAGTTAACTAGTGTCGACGATGGTTATTTGCTGACTGATAATAAGTTTGAATCGGATTATATGGTATATACTCCGGGCGCGAAGGAAGCGGAAATTACTGATGCATATGACTTCGCTTGTGTTGGTAGCAAAATCGAAGTGGTTAAAATTAGAAGTGAAATTAACAATGCCGTGACTCATGGAGAGCAGCTCCAATATTACTTTTTTCTTGTTACTGAGAATAAAGCTTACTGGCCACTTAGAATTGTTGAATCTTTCCGGACCGTGGACAAAGATTCCCAGGAATTAGTATCAGAACATTTACCTTTCACAAAGCATGATGACCTTGGGTTAGCTTGTGATTTGATTAGACCTCAGGTTAAAAGCTATTACTTTTCCCAAGCTTTTGAAGCGATACCTAAACATACCCACAGTAAAGGCGACTGACTCAGTCGCCTTTACTGTTTTGACTGTAGAGCTGTAGTGTTTATTGCTCTTTGGAGCAAAGTTCACCTTTCTTGGCGTGTCTTTCGATCATGTAATCGCCACGAGCGCTGTGTAAAACAATCGCATTCCAGACTTGGCCATCTTGCAACTCGAACTCAAATGTATAATGGGTTCCGCCGACCATTTTCGTTCTCACTTCATGAATCGCTTTCAATTTATCATCGGCATTCATTTGATAAAGCACCATGTTGAGTGAGCGTCTGGCGTCAGGAGTTGCCTCAGCAAGTTGCCAATGACCCTGCTCGTTTGTTGCGGAGCAAATAGACCGCATTTTACTTTTCATGGCGGATGACATCTGCTTGTCTACGGCCAATGCATTTGGTGAAAACAGTGGAACCGTCAAAGGAATCAAAGTTACCAGAAACCGCTTTAAGGTCATAAAAACACTCCGTTGCTTTACTCTTGCTTGAGTATAGACCTCAATGGCTTCAGATGTGGTGCAGTAGACTCTTGGCCTACAATATCGAAGCTCGTATCAGCGAACTGACGATAAACAAGGCGACCACGCTTGCCAGCCAAATGCCAATGAACCACAAAATGGGTTTTAGTTTCATCAGTGATATCCTTCTCCACGTTTCATCTTACCGCGGAAAACCCAGTACGAATAAGCCGTGTAGGCTATGATCAGAGGAAGTAATACCACCGCACCGGCAAGTAAAAATGCCAAACTTTTATCTGGCGCGGCGACGTCTTGATAAGTGAGTGCGAATGGGACCAAGTAAGGAAACGTACTGACACCGAAACCCATCGCGGATACAAGAAACAGGCCGATCGCAAGAACGTAGGCTCGGACGGCTTTGTGGTCGAGTAAGGCTTTGAATAGCTGCCAAATGAGTGCCGCTGCAATAATTGGTAAAATGAAAAACAGTAGCGAGTTTGGTAATGAGAACCAACGTTCAAAGACGATATGTTGGCTCAATGGCAACCATAAACTAGCGATGAATATACAGGCTACCATTGCTAGCCCCCATCGTCGCGCGACCACGTAGTAACGCCCCATCAGCTCTTCTGGAAGCTTGATTAATAACCAGCATGAACCAAGCAGAATATAAGCACAAACAAGCGCCAAGCCACAAAATACGCTAAATGGCGAAAGCCAATCAAACCATCCACCTGCGTATGCTCGTTCACTAACTTCTATACCTTGGAGCAGGGTTCCAAGCATAATGCCTTGCATCAATGCCGCGGTGAGTGAACCAATGAAAAAAGCGCTATCCCATAAAAACTTTCCGCGTTGTGTTCGGAAGCGATACTCAAAAGAAACCCCGCGCAGAATTAACCCGAGCAGCATTAAAATCAGGGGAGCATAGAGTGCTGGCATAATGACCGCGTAGGCGAGGGGGAACACGGCAAAAAGCCCACCACCGCCAAGAACTAGCCAAGTTTCATTCCCATCCCAAACAGGAGCGATGCTGTTCATCATCATGTCGCGCTCTTCATCGTCATTCGCGCTGAGGAAGAGGATACCAATACCGAGATCAAAGCCATCTAACACGACATAAATCAGAACGGCGAGCCCGATCAAAGCGTACCAAATTAATGCGTAATCCATGAGCTAGCCTCCTAGGTTAGATGGTTAGAGTGTGTGATAGCATCGGTTTTCGTGCCATCAGGAAGTCGGCTGTCTAAGCCTTCTTCATAACGAGTTGGAGATTTGCGCATCAAACGCAGTAGATAGAAGAAGCCTGCTCCAAAAACCACAAAGTAAACCACGATGAACGCCGTCAGGGAGACGCTCACCGCGGCGGCATCAATAGGCGATGCCGAATTGGCTGTGGTTAAAAGACCGTACACGGTGTAAGGCTGGCGACCAACTTCGGTGGTTATCCAGCCTGCTAAAACCGCAATGAATCCAGCTGGAGCAAACAGCACACAAATACGTTGAAGTGCCCTTGAATCAAAAAGTTCGCGACGTGTTCTTAGCCATAGGCTCCACAAACCAATAACAAGCATGGCAAAACCAAGCGCGACCATTACTCGGAAAGACCAGAAAACGATGGACATAGGAGGGTGTTCTTCCTCTGGAAAAGCATCTAAGCCCTTTACTTTGCCGTTGAGGTCATGAGTTAAAATCAAGCTACCGAGTTTGGGGATTTCTAGTGCGTATTCCATACGTTTTTCTTCATCGTTAGGGATACCGAAGAGAATCAATGGCGCGCCTTGGTGAGACTCATAGTGCCCTTCCATCGCGGCAACTTTGGCGGGTTGATGTTCAAGGGTGTTTAATCCGTGCATGTCTCCAGCAACGATTTGAATTGGTGTCACGATGGCTGCCATCCACATTGCCATCGAGAACATAATTCTGGCTAGTGGATTATGGTTTGCTTTTAATAAGTGATAAGCGGCAACGCCCGCTACAACAAAGGCGGTAGTGAGGTAAGCCGCGAGCAACATATGGACGAGCCGATAAGGGAAGGAAGGGTTGAAGACAATCGCCCACCAATCTTCAGGGATAAACTGTCCGGCTTCGTTGATACTATAGCCCGCTGGTGTTTGCATCCAACTATTAACCGAAAGTATCCAAAACGCAGACAAAAACGTCCCGAATGCAACAATACAAGTCGCGGCGAAGTGAAGCTTCTTACCTACCTTATCCATACCGAAAAGCATCACGCCTAAAAACCCCGCTTCGAGGAAAAATGCAGTGAAAACTTCATAACCCATTAGCGGGCCTAAGATTGGGCCTGTTTTGTCGGCAAATACGCTCCAGTTGGTCCCGAATTGATAGCTCAACACGATGCCACTTACCACACCCATACCAAAACTGATGGCAAAGATTTTGAGCCAGTATTTATAGATCTGCATGTACTGTTTGTTGCCCGTTTTTAAGTACAAGCCCTCTAACACGGCGAGGTAACTTGCCAAACCAATCGTAAACGCTGGAAAAATGATGTGGAAAGAGACAGTAAAGGCAAATTGGAATCTGGCTAAATCGATGGCGAGTGTGTCCATGGGCATTCCCTTTTAAGTTTCGAATTAACAGTTCGCCGAATTAGAAGAGATGAGGGAAGAGCGACGAACAAAATGGAATACGAAGAAGGAAGGCTAAGAGATTAAAAAACGATCGCTTTTTACGGCAGTGCGTACCATCTTTTAGGTAAAGGAGGAGTTGTTATGAGCCTTAAACACTACTTTGAGAAAGCGACACCTAAGTTTGGCCCAGGTGGGAAGTATCACAAGTTCTATCCATTGTTCGAAGCTGTCGAAACCATTTTTTACACGCCTGGTAAGGTTAATCAGGGCATGACTCACGTTCGAGATAGCATCGATTTAAAACGTATTATGATCATGGTGTGGCTGGCGGTCTTCCCTGCCATGTTCTGGGGTATGTACAACATAGGTCAGCAGTCCAGCGATGCTTTGTTGTATGGAATGGATCAAGCCTCAGCTCAGCAAGCGCTGGCTTCTTCGTGGAAACTGAGTTGGGTATGGGGCTCGTTAGATGCGGTTTCACAGGCGGGGTGGGCAAGTAAAATGTGGCTTGGCGCCACTTACTTTATTCCGGTTTATGCGACGGTGTTTATCGTTGGTGGTTTCTGGGAAGTTCTGTTTGCTATTGTTCGAAAGCATGAGGTGAACGAAGGCTTTTTTGTCAGCTCTATACTATTCGCGCTGATCCTTCCTCCGACAATTCCACTGTGGCAAGCGGCTTTAGGTATCACTTTCGGTATTGTTGTGGCGAAGGAGATTTTCGGTGGTACGGGGCGAAACTTCTTAAACCCGGCACTAGCAGGGCGAGCCTTCTTGTACTTCGCTTATCCCGCTAACATGTCTGGCGGGGCTGTTTGGGTTGCGGCAGATGGTTACTCTGGCGCTACACCGCTGAGCCAATGGTATGAAGGTGGGCAAAGTGCCTTGATAAATAATATGACGGGACAACCAATTTCATGGGGAGATGCTTTTGTTGGTAATTTGCCAGGCTCGATGGGTGAAGTCTCCACGTTATTGATTGCACTAACAGGCTTTGTTCTTATCTTTATGAAGATTGCGTCGTGGCGAATCGTTGCAGGGGTGTTGGTTGGTTTAGTGGCGGCTTCATTATTATTGAATGCGATCGGTTCGGACTCTAACCCAATGTTCTCCATGCCGTTTTACTGGCACTTCGTGATTGGTGGGGTCGCGTTTGGTACCTTCTTTATGGCGACAGATCCCGTCTCGGCGGCTTTTACCAATGGCGGTAAATGGGCATACGGACTATTAATCGGTGTGATGACGATTTTTATCCGAGTGCTGAACCCAGCTTATCCAGAAGGCATCATGTTAGCGATTCTATTTGCTAACTTATTCGCGCCACTTTTCGATTATTTAGTCAAAGAAAGTAATATCAAACGCAGAATGAAAAGGGCCAGACCTTCTTAAAATGAGGGTGACTTCACTGAAAGTTGATTGAAAACTGCACTATATTGAAAAGGTCAGAAACATGGGGTTTCTGGCTTTTTATTTTTATCAGGAGGACGAAGACGATGAGAATAAAGGATATTCTCGATAGCCGTTTGGTGCTGTCGTTCTGGTACAACCTAGACTACTGCTTGTCTCTTCTTAGTAAAATCTCTTCTCGTTGATTTCCTCAATGCAACCGCATTGAAAAGCATTTTTATCTATTTGTTTTTTTAGTCTTACGTGATAGCGCGTAGGGCAATGCGTATAAGGAAATTAACAATGAAACGTATTCCAGAACCTTTCCGTATCAAAATGGTTGAGCCAATCAAAATGACCACTTTGGCAGACCGTGAAGTCGCGTTAAAAGAAGCGGGTTATAACCCATTTCTTCTTCGTAGTGATGATGTTTATATCGATTTGCTGACTGACTCTGGCACTGGTGCCATGAGTGATAATCAGTGGGCTGGCATCATGATGGGGGATGAATCCTATGCGGGTAGCAGAAATTACTACAACCTGTGTGATGCAGTAGAGCACTTCTTTGGTTACAAGCTCACCGTGCCTGCGCACCAAGGGCGTGGTGCCGAGCAAATTTTGTTCCCAGCTTTGATTGAGCGTATGCGTCAGGTTCGTGGTGGTGAAACGCCAGTATTTATATCGAACTACCATTTTGATACCACCGCGGGTCACATTGAGCTCAATGGCGGTAAAGCAATTAACGTGGTAACGGAAGAAGCATTCGACACCACTACGCCTTATGATTGGAAGGGCAACTTTGATATCGATAAGCTGGTGGCAACAATTGAAGCGCACGGTTCACATAACATTTGTGCGATTATCACCACGATTACTTGTAATAGCTCCGGTGGTCAGCCTGTGTCGATGGAAAACATGCGCAGCGTGTACGAAATCGCAACCAAGTACGATATTCCGGTGGTGATTGACTCGGCTCGTTACTGTGAGAACGCCTACTTTATTAAGCAGCGTGAAGCGGGTTACGAGAATAAATCGATTCTGGAAATCATCCGTGAGATGTACCAGTACGGTGATATGCTCACCATGTCAGCTAAGAAAGACCCGATGGTAAACATTGGTGGCATGTGTTGTATTCGTGATCATAAGGAGTTGTTCCAGGCGGTGCAGACGCGCTGCGTACCCATGGAAGGATTTGTAACATACGGCGGCATGGCTGGGCGTGATATGGAAGCGCTCGCTCGCGGTTTGTATGAAGCCGCGGACGAGGATTTTCTTCATTATAGAATTAGCCAAGTTCAATACTTAGGTGAGCGCTTACGTGAAGGCGGTATTCCGATTCAATACCCAACGGGTGGTCATGCGGTGTTTGTGGATGCCGCTAAGATTTTGCCACATATTCCAGCGGATCAGTTCCCTGCGCAGGTATTGTGTAATGCTTTGTACTTGGAAGCGGGCATTCGAGCAGTAGAGATAGGATCGCTGTTGCTTGGTCGAGATCCGGAAACGGGTAAACAAAAAGCGTCAGAGCTTGAGTTGATGCGTTTGACCATTCCACGTCGTGTCTACACAAACGATCATATGGATTACATTGCGGATGCGATTATCGAACTGAAAAATCGTGCTCATGAGTTAAAAGGACTCACTTTCGAGTACGAGCCACCAGTGCTGCGCCACTTTACTGCTCGGTTTAAAGAGAACGATTAATTAAGGCTGAATATAGAAAAGCAAAAGGCCGCGAGTTTCGCGGCCTTTTTCGATTTGTTTCTTAGCGTTACACTTACGCCAACTCTAATGTAATACGAACGAACTGATCGTCCTGGTACTGCACTTCATAATTGAAGGTGCCACTGGCGTAAATACTGCCAAGGAAAAGTGAACGTTGGCTCATTGGTCCACGGAACAGCATCGAAATAGGAGCGATTAGGGCGTTATTATCATCGAAATGCTGATTTAAGTTCTCAGAAAGCACACATAGCAAACAGCCGTGTTGGTCGTGAGATAAGTCGACGTCTTCCGGTCGAGATAATAATATAGTAGTCCCCAACTTCTTCTCAATCTCGTTAATCAACAGCAAGTAGCTATCTAGATCAGGTTGAGGGTTACTTGGTTTATCTGCACCCACGCAACGTTCGAGTAACGCTTCCAGATTTCCGTTCTCGCCTTTTGCCCGTTGAGTCAAAGACTTTAACGGCTTTTTAATCAGCTTATAGCGATTACTCTTCAGTTTTGGCTTCAGCCATTTCTGCAGTAAGTCGTTACGCTCTTTAAGGGAGAGGCCATCTGAGGACGCGTGAATTTTAAAGTGCAGGTGCAATAAAGCGTGAACCGCAAGCTCACTCAGAAGTTGGTTAGCATCTGTAGACTGTCTTGCCTGCTTAGAACTTTGCATTACACTCGAACAAAATTAGGGAAGAAGGATAATGGTGCCGAGAGAGGGACTCGAACCCTCACACCAAAGGCACTAGCACCTCATGCTAGCGTGTCTACCAATTTCACCATCTCGGCATCATGATGCTCTGAATACTCAGAGGCCTCGAAAGAAGCAACGCGAATTGTATAACCAAAATCCACCTGTTGGCGAGAGCAAAATGACGAATTTTGGCTCTTTCGAGTTTGATTGCATATTTATTGGTCACTTTTATGTTTTTTACCATCAACGCCTATCCTTATGCCCTTACTTTTATTAATAGTATGACGACAAAAGAGTACTTTTGCCTAAATTTTGAACGCTTGAACGTTTGCGTAAATAAATGTGATGAATATCTCTTTTTGTTGGCTATACTTGCGTCCCGTTTAAGCGGGAATTAGGGTTTAGTTGTTCAGGACCCTTACCCATACAAGCCGTCACATGGAGCAGGCCAAGCAACATGCTCGCCAGCAGTGAATGACCCCACGGACCGGACCAGCTACGTTCAATTGCTTGTATAAGGTAAAAATAAGATGTCGAACTATTCGTTCTGTCTACATTCTGGATCTAAAAGTGAGTTATCACTCGCTGCGTTGTCCCTTTCTTCTGCCAATTCCTTTGGCTCTTTTTTCTTTTTCAACGTTTAGTAGGTCCAGCTCATGAGTGTTCTATTTAGTCTATTTGGTATTGTTGCACTGCTAGGTTGTGCTTTCCTGCTTTCTGAGGGTCGTTCTTCCATTAATTGGAAAACTGTATCTCGCGCCTTGATGCTACAAATGGGGTTTGCTGCTTTGGTGCTCTATTTCCCGTTGGGTCAAGCGGCGCTGGCGAGTTTAAGTAATGGTGTCGCGGGGCTACTCAGCTTTGCTGATGAAGGGATTAAATTCCTCTTTGGTGACCTCGCTTCTTCTGGCTTTATCTTCGCTATCCGTGTCCTTCCTATCATCATCTTCTTCAGTGCTCTTATCTCCGCCCTTTACTATTTGGGCATTATGCAAAAAGTGATTCAATTTATTGGCGGCGCTATCCAGAAGTTCTTGGGTACGAGTAAAGCAGAGTCTTTGGTTGCAACAGGGAACATTTTCTTATCTCAAGGCGAGTCACCACTTCTTATTCGTCCATTTCTTTCTAACATGACTCGCTCTGAACTGTTTGCCGTGATGGCTGGTGGTATGGCTTCAGTGGCGGGCAGTGTGCTTGGTGGTTATGCTGGTTTAGGGGTCGACCTCAAATACTTGATCGCGGCAAGCTTTATGGCAGCACCAGGTAGTTTGATGATGGCAAAAATCATCGTTCCTGAGCGTCAAACGCCAAGCGATTACAACAATATTGAGCTAGATAAATCAGAAGAAAGCAACGTAATTGATGCGCTAGCAAGCGGTGCCATGGGCGGTATGAAAGTTGCCGTTGCTGTTGGTACCATGCTTATCGCTTTCGTGAGTGTTATCGCGATGGTGAACACGGGGCTAGAAAACTTGGGTGAGATACTTGGTTTCTCTGGCGTAACGCTACAAGCGATTTTTGGTTATTTGTTTGCACCTCTAGCGTGGTTGATTGGTGTGCCAAGCCACGAAATTCTAGCTGCGGGTTCATACATTGGTCAGAAAGTGGTGATGAATGAGTTTGTTGCGTTTATCGATTTTGTGCAGCACAAAGCGACACTGTCTGAGCATACTCAAATTATTATCACTTTTGCGTTGTGTGGTTTTGCGAACATTGGCTCAATTGCGATTCAGTTGGGCTCTATCGGCGTGATGGCACCTGAGCGCCGCAAAGATGTTGCAAGTCTAGGCCTAAAAGCGGTTGCTGCTGGTACACTCGCTAACCTGATGAGTGCTTGCTTAGCGGGAATTTTTATCTCTCTCTAATTTAGATTGAAGATCCACACTCAAAACCCGCCTAAATGGCGGGTTTTGTTATTTCTAAGGCTTGGGCATTAAGCCGTAAGGTATCGATTTAAAAGCCTCTGGGTGCTCTTGATAAGTTGGCGCTTTATGTACCCCTTTCCAATCGAGCAGCATGATGGCTAGCACGTTACGGTGTTCGCCGTACTTGAGATCAAAGTTACCGTCGACCGACGGAATCATCCCTTTTTCTGCGTTGATTGCATGACGAATGGCTTGGCGGGTCTTCTTTACGACCGGATCATGGTCCAAGCCTGCTAACAAAAACGAAATGCCGACTTCCGCAATCACGTCTTCTTTGGCGCGCAGTAGGATAGTGTCGATGTTGTTGCGAAAGTAATCATAAATCCATTGGTGTTTCTTCTCGCTTACTCGCTCCTGATAATACTGTGAATCGGCAAAGATGATGTGCGTCATACCATAGAGTTTGTTCCAATACTGCTGAGCTGAAAGCATCTTATCTTTATCGTCGGGGTAGGTGTTCCGGAAGGTTTGAGTGAATTCCTCGACCACATCTTGCTCTCCTAGCTGACGAAGCCAGTAGACTTGGTTTGCAAGCTGAGCTGCCCATGCCTCTATCATCTCTTTGTCCGTAACGTAACGCGAGAAATCGTAGCGCCTAATAATTTTTCTCAGCGTTTTGTCTTGTTTATGTTGTAGGCCATATTCGTTTGCTCTTGCCATTGCGCCAAGCGAATCCACACCAAGATAAAGGTACTCAGGATGGTGTTTAGTCACGGTATAGCGTCGCTGCCCTCGTTCGGTTTCTTTCTCTTGATACGTGGTCAACCTTTGAGATGAATAGAGAATGATGTCTTCTGGTTCAACGACTTCATTAGCAAATAGGTTTAACCGGCTGGCTACTTGTGCCATGTCGGTCCAAATGGCAGCGTGATATTTCTCATCTAATGTTTGGCGGTACATGCGTAAGCCAAAATGGCCCTCTTTAAACGCCGGGAAAGTGAACAGTTCTTGTTCGTAGGTACTACGAATCAACTGCGCTGATTGAGTATTATCGAGAAGCGGTACGTCTTCCTGTGATGCCTGAGCAGCAAAGGTAAGTGAGTAAAAGAGTAAGACCGCTAAGCTAAGAGGTTTAATACGCATAAATCCATTCCCTATGAAGTCCTGAACCTAAACCTACCATCAATATTAATTGAGAATGTAAAAGCTGAGTCAATAGTTGAAAATTTGCCTAAAAGTCAGGTTGATACGTTCATCTTTGGTTTTCGCGGTTTTTGGTACGCAGTGCTTCCAGTGATGCTGGAGCTCGCCAGCCATAATCAGTAAGGAGCCGTGAGAAAGCTCATATTCAATCTCAGTTTTACAATGTAAATTTCTAAGCAAAAATCGACGTGTTTCACCTAAGTTCAAAGATGCGATAACAGGGTTTCTACCTAACTCTGGTTCATTATCTTGGTGCCAGCCCATTGAGTCTTGCCCGTGTCGATATAAGTTAGCGAGAACAGAATTAAAAGTGACATCAGCAACTGATTCACAACGCACTTTGAGCTGAGTTAACTCAGGAGTCCAAGGGTGAGGCTGCATGGTTAAGCCTGAGTAAGTATATGCTGCATCACCGTGCCACGCTTGTAAGCGAGGTTGAAGTACTGACTTGCCGAACATAGTAATGTGTTCTTGGTGCCATGGCAGTGTCTTTCGAAGTTGGTCAAAGTAATTATCCGCCTCAAGATGGCTAAGAAAATGAGGATCATAATAAAGTTTTCCTCTTTCTACTTCTTGCCATAGATCGCCGCCAAATAAATCGCCTTGTTGATGCATCATCTCACACCTAAAACATAAAAGTTGTCAATCACTGTTACCTTTCTGATTATGATTGGTTATTCTTGTGATAATAAGAATTTTAACAATAAATAAAAAATCTCGTAGTTGTATACGAGTTGTGGGGAGAAAATGCGTTATTTACCCAGAAAGCGATGCTATTTTGCATTGTTCTTCCTCACCTTTTTCGCTTTGTGTATTGGGGTTATTGAGCTGTTAAATCGAAACCAGCAAGAGCTTCACAAAGAGCGAGTTCAAGTTGAGGCCAAAGAACAACTTTCCATTCTCCGTTCCAATTTGGAAGCGGTACTTATGGCGGATATCTACAAAGCCAGTACTTTAGCGACACTCATTACTTTACTTCCTAAAAACCAAGAAGAAGAATTGAGTATCGCCGCTCACCGAATCCTAAATAAAAGTAAACATATTACAATCATCGGTATCGCGAAAAATGATGTAATTAGTCACGTATTTCCACGCCAAGGTAATGAGCGCCTAATCGGCCTTGATTACCGCGCAGTGCCACAGCAGTGGGTACAGGTGCAAAAAGCCAAGGATGTACAAGAAATTTTCATCGCAGGGCCCGTTACATTGATCCAAGGTGGCCGAGGTTTGATCGTGCGTGTGCCTGTTTTTCTTGATCCTCCAATGAATCAGGACTACTGGGGAGTGATCAGTGCGGTGATTGATTTCGATGCTCTGATGAGAGAAACCGGCGTAATTGATTTCTCGTATCGTTACCCTTTAATGATCCGTGGTTACGATAGCGGTGGCTCATTTGGTGATGCTTTCTTTGGCGCGCAAAGTGTAAATAGCATGGTATATGCAAAAGAGATGGTTCATTTTCCTTATGGTGGGTGGAGTATGGTGGTTTTCTCTGGAGGCAAAGCTGATCGCCAAATCTCTTGGCATCAGTTGCATTTAGCTAGAGTAATCGGCTATCCCATTATATTCGCACTTAGCCTCGCGCTGTTCGCCATTTATCGACTGTATACCATTGCAGATGACAGAGCTTTACACGATGAACTCACGAATTTACCAAACCGTCGCTATTTTATGAAGTTTTACAAGCAGCAGTTCGAAATAGCGAAACGTTATAAAAAGCGTTATAGCTTCGCCTTAATTAATATTGACCTAGATAGGTTTAAACACATTAACGATACCTATGGTCACGACGCAGGTGACAAAGTTTTAATCGCTACGGCTGAAAGGGTAAAAAGCTCTCTGCGTAAATCAGACATCGTGGCCAGAATGGGCGGTGATGAGTTTTTAGTTGTAGTCCATCACCCTGGAACGGAAGAAAATGTTCAGTCCCTTCTACAAAAACTTCGATTAGCGCTATGCTCGACGCCCGTCATTTACGATGAAACGCTTATCTATTTGAAAGCCAGTATTGGGTACGCGATATTTGACCCGCAAATGTCATCTCCTGAGCAAATGATGAAAATAGCCGATGAGAGAATGTATCAACAAAAGCATGGCGGATGAGCCTGAACCCAGTTTCAATAAGGGGTTAGAGGAATGGTAAAGTTGGGATCCCGAAATCTCATCATCATTGAGGTGCAAGAATATGTGACTTCATATGTTCACAGACACTTTGCTGAGAGAGTCGTTATTAGCAGTGCATTTAGTGGCATATTTGCATAATGTTGCATTTTGCAAATGCAGTTTGCGAAATTAATGGTTAATAAAGCAACGATATGCATCTGGATCTACTAAAAAACGGCTTTTTTAAAGTTGGCACGCATCGTGCTTTACTTAGAGTGACCCTTATTAAGCCGAGGGTCACCTAGCCAACTGACGTTGTTAGTGAATACAAATTGTTCACAAGTATATACCGCCAATCACGTTTATTGTGATTGGCGTTTTTTCTTTCTAAAGCCCGATGATATCCACATCGTTGCCCGTCTCATCAGCTTCTTCGCACTTGCTGTAACAACTAGGTTGTCTTGGACAAACCGCCCCTCTGGAGCAGATTAACCTTGCTTGGGTTTGAATCCCGCGCTCTATCCAGTTGATGTTTAATATCTTAGCGATAGTCGTTAAGTCTTTTTTGATGTGGGGAGGAATAACACTACTTCCGCCGGAAGCGACACAAAGGGACTTAAGTTCTTCCGCTATGGAAACGGCATCGCCACCTTGTGCAGAAATGGCAGGGTTAAGATCAATACCGGCACATAGCACGCGATTATTCCCCGCAGGATCAAATACGTTGACCGATTCGCAGCAGTAGATACGTGGCTCGTCGCCAACATTTAAAATCGAAATTTGCGCTGAACTTGTATCCAAAGGCTGGGAAAGGCGTCGGAATACCGCCCAGTGCTGGCAAGGGTCGTTCACTTTGCGCATGTTACCCCAAGGCAATGGAATACCGTTTCCTCGATACACTGCTTTTAACTTGCCAGGGCCATAGGCATCAAAATAGTGCCAATGAGGGTAAGGCGAGACCACCGTCATGCGACGCATTGCAACGGAAGGAGAAACGCCGGCCTTTTTGTGAACATCAATTTCGTAACCGGAGCGGTCAAGCAACTGACGAAATGGTACTTTGGGGCAAAGCAAGGCACCAGCAAAAAAGCTGGACTCAAAATCACGCCAAGCTTGCAGGATATCTTGCGAATTGAGTTCAGAGTTCGACACAGGGCTGTCCATTTGCTCCCAATTGTTTTGATGCCCGATAGATAAAACGTTATTCATTGCATCGCTGCTATGGAGCACTCGATGGCCGATATATACCGCCAAGTCATACTTCAATCGGGTTGGATAGTCACGCATTCGTTTATTGAGATAAATAGTCCCAGGTGGCTCCATGAAAGACGTAATCAACTGTTTGGCGCTGACGCCCAGTTCATCAATCACATCTTGTGGCGCTCGATCTACCCAGCGGATATCCAATCCCATACTCTTTGCAATGTCTACGAGATCTTCTACAGATAGATTCAGCCGCTTCAAGCCGACCTCTTCGGCGGCGCGCTCTAAATCAGGAAAATGGTTTTGATGGTTTTCTTGGTGTGCGCGGATCAGTAAGTGGGCGAATTGACGCCCCGTGATACCTGTTTGGGAGAGCATTTCTGGTATCGCGATTTGAAGAATATCATTGGAAAACAGGAAGCTCGGCTCCAACGCCATGCCACTAATCCCGCCACGATTTCCTTTGTTGGGTGTGATGGCTTCTAATTCGGGTTCATCATCTAAAAACCACGCCGGATCTTTTTGAAAAACTTCCGCGATCACTTCGAGCATATCGATACTCGGTACGCGTTTTCCGCGCTCAATCATTGAAAGGTAAGAAACCGACGGAGCGTACTCTGGATTAATTCTTACACAACGGGCAGACAAATCTTCCATCGTTAAATGGTTGTTTTTTCTTAGGTTACGAATTTTCGTACCAAGAAAATGAGACTGACGAATAAGGCTTTTTGACACAGACATTTTGTAAAATTCACATTGTAAAATTTTTGTTGTGAAATTGTAGTCAATATTTCGCTAGTCTACATAATGAGCAGGCAAGGAAATTAACCATCCACTTCACAGAATTGCCTGAAACTTAAATAAAGGATTTAAGTTTTTACTCTAGGACGAGTTTTTAAGTGCGAGGATATGACGATGAATATGCTGAACTTCGATAAAAAAGAGATGCAACAACAACAACGCCCATTTATCGCTGAAGCCGTATTTGCCGTCGAAGCGGTAAGTGCTGAGCAGCAGAGTGAGAAACAAGTAAAAGCGAAGCAACTGCTTGACCGCATGTTCCCATTGGAGAACGGGTCGCACCAAGACGTATCAAGTTACGTGATTGATTACCGCCATGTTTTGGCTTATTTCAAAGACGGTACACACAGCGGCCTGAAAAGCCCAAAACACTTCGTGGCGTACACTGGTGAAAAGGAAGATCCAAAGTCGATTTTGTTCAAAGATGATTCGGGCAATCATGTAGAAGTGCTGTTTGGCTGTCATAAAGGCACTGGTTGCGTGGAATTAGTGGACATTGATGATATTCAATTGGAAACTCGCACGACGTTTCATCCTGAACTAACTGGCAATGCACCAACCGCGATGCGCCATTGGATAAGTCTAATCAAAGGCGACAAAAAAGGTAAGCCGATGGCATGCAGTGAAGATAAAGAATATACCGCAAAAAATGGTGACGACTACATTCTAAGTTACTGCTACAGCGTCGATTAAGATACTCATGATTGGATACAAAAACCCCGCACTTTACAGCGCGGGGTTTTCTTTTTTATCATAAAAGTCGTTTTCGCTTAGCCAGTTTATTTAAATTGGCATCACGCGGTTACGACCGAGTTGTTTTGCTTCATAAAGCTGTTTATCGGCTTTATTGATTAAGGCTTCAGGCGTATCACCCAGCTCAAATTCTGCTACCCCAAAAGAAGCGGTAATGCTGTGAACTTGTGTGCCTGAGCGCTTATCTCTGATACGCAGTTTTTCTATCATCCGGCGTAGTGTGTCTGCATATTGGCGAGCAATTCGCAGAGATTTGTTAGGTACAATTAACGCGAATTCTTCACCACCAAAACGGTACGCACATATCCCATCTCGACAACTTTGTTGTAGCCGGCGGGCAATGGCTTTTAATACTGTATCGCCAAAAAGGTGCCCGTAATTGTCGTTAAATGATTTGAAATGATCGATATCAAGCATGATCAAGGTCATTGCCTGATTTGATGCAATAAGTGAAGAGAGATCTTTGTCAAATGCTCGGCGGTTGTATAGGTTTGACAAACCATCGAACAACGCATCTTGCTGTACTTCAGCCAGTTGGTTTTTGAGGCGAGAAATTTCTTCACTCGCGTTAGTCAATTGGCTATTCAAAAACTTTGTTGAGTGACGAATTTCGTGTGACTCTGCGACAAGTTGACGAATCACTACCATCACTTCTTCAATGCTTAGGCTATTGTCCTCAACTTTTTCCAGTTTATTAAAGCTTTTGTCTACCATCTCGGAAAAGGAGGAAGTATCTGAAATCGTATCGCTCATTGAACTGGATACTTCATGTAGCAGAACTTCTACATTGGTTCTAAGATCTTCAAGGCTGGTTTCTGCTTTGCTGGCCACATAGTTGTTGTAAAGCTGTTTATTGGTTGCTGGAGGGCAAATACCGTAGTTTTCTAACACCATGTCTAACTCAAAGTTGAGTTCTGGAATGGTCTTGTCAACGTAGGTATACCAAAGCGCGTAGTTGGCTGGCGTGGCAGCAACATGGTTTTTGATCATCAGTGGGACCGCTTTTTTTAAATTAGCGGTTGATTTCTTAAACTCGTCGGTCATTTCTGCGATGGTACTAGCAAAATGGGATTGGGCTTAGATTAACGGATATTAACTAATGTCGCTTTAATTTTTATCACTTTTGCATGGTTTATATAGAAAATGAGTGATTAAGATCGTGATCAATACCGTTGGATTCAAATTTTATAAAATATCAGTATGAAACATGTACAGGCATTTGGTGGTATTGCGTGTTTTGAGATATCCAGCAAATGGATTCCGTTTGAACGTTAGTAACCTAATGATCGTCAAACTCTCGTTTTCGTATAAAAGCAAGTAAATCAAAAGGCTTAACGTCAGGGTCTCCGTGAAAAGAACTCGTAGACGAAGAATTAACATCTGAGGGTGCGAATTGAAAAAGAAAATAGGACTTTATTGGTTCACGAACGACTTGCGATTGCACGACAACCCACTGTTGAAAAGCGCCAGTGTAGAAATGGACGAGTTAATTTGCTTGTATTGCTACCCTTCAATGACGCCTTACTTGCATCACTTTGCGCAGGAAGCCTCTTTCGGGCGTGCGAAATTGCAGTTTCTCGACTTATCGCTTAGTGAACTCAATCAATCTTTGAATCACCTTGGTCAGCGATTATGGGCGGTTGAACTGACGCCCGATCAAGCAATCAAGTATGCTGTTAATCGCTTCGGCGTCACACATATATATGCTGACGCCTTTCCCGGTTCGGATGAGCAACAAGCGTTAGATCGCGCAGTTGAAGGCGCGTCTCATGTAAAAATAAAACAGCAAGCAATCCGGACCCTGTTAAGGGAAGAACAACTGCCATTTGACTTGAGCAATCTGCCTACGACTTTCACGCAGTTTAGAAAGCAAGTTGAAGGTTTAGACATCTCTCGGCCCCACGAGAGTATCCGTTCGTTACCTCCAATTCCTTTAGGTGTGAATCTTCCTTCCGTTACTGCATATTACTTTGACACAAAAGCTGCGTTTCATGGTGGAGAAAGCCGCGGGCTTGAACATTGTCGCCAGTATTTTGCTTCCACACTAGCCAGTGAATACAAACAAACACGCAATGGTTTAGATGGCATGGATTACTCCACCAAGTTCTCTCCTTGGCTAGCTCATGGGTGCGTTTCTCCGAAAACCATTTATGCCATGTTGAAACGTTATGAAGCGGAGAATGGTGCAAATGATTCAACCTATTGGATCTATTTCGAGTTGCTGTGGCGGGAATACTTTTATTGGTACGCGAGAAAGTATCAACAGACGTTGTTTCGATTTGGCGGTATCGCCAACCAGCCACCACTGACCAGTTTTTATGCGCAACGCTTCAAGCAGTGGAAGAAAGGCGAGACACCTTTTCCAATCGTTAACGCATGTATGCATCAGCTTAATAAAACGGGTTATATGTCTAACCGAGGGCGCCAACTGGTCGCGAGTTGTCTGGTTCATGAACTCGGACTCGACTGGCGCTACGGTGCTGCTTATTTTGAAACTCAGTTGATTGATTACGATGTCGGCTCTAATTGGGGCAACTGGCAGTATTTAGCTGGTGTTGGCGCTGACCCACGTGGCTCACGTCAGTTTAATCTAGAAAAGCAGACACAAACTTATGATCCAGATTTTTCATTTATCGACAAATGGCAGGGGAGATGCGTAGGCGTACATCTTGATAGTGTCGATATGGTGGATTGGCCGATTGCGCCAAAAAAAGAGAGCGGGAGATAACCAATGCATTACGATACGGTTCGGCTCATTCTTGGTGACCAACTTAATAGCGAGCATTCGTGGTTTAAACGTGTAGACGATTCGGTGCTTTACCTTGTCGCTGAGTTAAAACAAGAAAATACTTACGTTACGCATCACATTCAAAAGGTGTGTGCTTTTTTCTCTGCGATGGCGAATTTTGCCAACGAGCTGCAGGAAGAAGGGCATCAAGTTTTGCACCTTACGTTGGATGACACACAATCTTTCGAGGATCTTGCGCAAGTCTTACAACACTACGTGAGTGAAGTTGGTGCAAGTAAGTTTGAATATCAACGCCCCGACGAATACCGTTTACTAGAGCAGTTAGCCAAACTAAAGCTTGATGGGGTCGTGATGCGCAGCGTCGATTCGGAACACTTTTTGTTACCGTTTGAGGAAATAGAATCGCAGTTTCCTCAAGGTAAACACATCATGATGGAGCACTTTTACCGCCGGATGCGTAAGCGCTTCGACATCTTGATGCAAGACGGTAAGCCTATTGGTGGAAAGTGGAACTACGACGCCAATAACCGAAATAAACTTAAAGCAAAAGACATTGAACAGCTGCCAAAGCCATTAATGTTTAGTCATGACGTCAGTGATATTGTCGAGCGCTTAGGTCGGCACAACATTCAAACCATAGGTAAATTAAATGGTGATTTACTTTGGCCAGTAAGTCGCTCTCAAAGCTTGTCTTTACTCGCGCATTTTTGTCAGGTCTGTTTGCCACTGTTTGGTCGTTTTCAAGACGCCATGACAGGTCAGCACGAGGCTAAATGGAGCTTGTATCATAGCCGGATTTCGTTCTCGCTGAACAGTAAGCTGCTGAATCCGCGAGAGGTGATTGACGCTTCACTTAAGGCATTTCATGCCAATGCCGACATAGACATTTCTCAAGTAGAAGGTTTTATTCGTCAGATCTTGGGATGGCGAGAATACATCCGAGGCGTTTATTGGGCGAACATGCCTCATTACCCGAAAAAGAATGAACTGGAAGCGAGTAGAAAGCTGCCAGACTTCTTCTGGAACGGCGAAACCAACATGGCCTGTATGCGAAACGCGATTGGCCAGTCTCTCGATTATGCCTACGCACACCACATCCAACGTTTGATGGTCACTGGTAACTTTTGTTTATTAACCGAGATCGACCCAGACCAAGTGGATGAATGGTATCTCGGTATCTACGTTGATGCGATTGAATGGGTAGAAATGCCCAATACGCGCGGTATGGCACTGTTTGCAGATGGTGGGATTGTTGGCACCAAACCGTATGCGGCGAGTGGCTCTTACATCAACAAAATGAGCGACTACTGTAAAGGATGTCACTACGATAACAAAGCACGCAGTGGTGAAGGTTCATGTCCGTTCAACAGCTTATATTGGCGCTTTATGAATAAACACGACAAACGCTTAGCAACGAATCCACGTATTGGGATGATTTTCCGATCTTGGGACAATATGGAAGAGCAGCAACGCCAAGCGATATTAGATACTGCTGAGCACTATATGGAAAACTTGGAGAGCTTGTAATGGACATACTGATCGTTGGTGGAAATGGCGGCATTGGATTGGCGATGGTTCAACAAGCGCTAGTTCGCTTTCCTCAAGCTCACGTGCATGCCACTTATCGTAAGCATCAACCAGACTGGCAACACCCAAATGTAGTTTGGCATCAAGTGGATGTATCGCAGGACGAGCAGATGAAAGCGTTCAGTGAGCAAATTGAACATGTTGATTGGTTGGTGAACTGCGTTGGTATGTTGCACGCCCAAGATAAAGGTCCTGAGAAGAATCTTAGCTCGCTCGACGCAGACTTTTTTCAGCAAACCATCTTGGTTAATACTTTGCCGAGTTTACTGTTGGCGAAATACTTCACGCCCAAGTTAAAACGCAGTACCAACCCCAAGTTTGCGACCATTTCGGCCAAAGTTGGCAGTATTAGTGATAATCACTTAGGCGGTTGGTACAGCTATCGTGCATCGAAAGCCGCGTTAAATATGTTCCTCAAAACCATGTCGATTGAATGGCGGAGAATGGTCAAACACGGGACTGTACTCGCTCTTCACCCAGGCACAACAGATACGGCTTTGTCGGCACCTTTTCAAGCGAATGTACCTGAAGGAAAGCTGTTTAGCCCAGAGCGTGTCGCGCGAGACTTATGGGGATTGATTGACAAAGCAACCCCGCAGGATAGCGGGGCATTTTGGGCTTATGATGGTGCCTTGTTACCTTGGTGAAGCGCTGCTTGGTCTGAGCCACGTTACCTTGGAAAATAAGGCTAGCAGTGCGACATAAAGTTTTTGTGGTTCTAACTTTTGACTGATTTGTTTCTTCGGCAGCGCTCAGAACAGTAAACGACTTCGTCCCAATTTCTTGCCCATTTCTTTCTCCAAGAAAATGGGCGATGGCAAACAGAGCAGATTTTGGTTGGTAATTGTGTTTTAAAACCTTTCATCTGGTCCTCCTCATTCGCCATCGTATGCCCTTGAAGTTGAATGAATACGAACTAGTTATCAAAGAGATACAGATACTCTTCATACCCCTGCGTTTTCATTTCACTTACAGGTACAAATTTCATTGCCGCAGAGTTCATGCAGTAGCGTAATCCTGTTGGCTTCGGACCGTCTTTAAAAACATGACCAAGGTGAGAATCACCAAACTTACTGCGAACTTCCGTTCTTGGATAAATCAGCTTGTAATCGGTTTTTTCAACGATGTAACCTGGGTTGATTGGCTTAGTGAAACTTGGCCAACCCGTCCCCGATTTGTATTTATCGGTAGAAGAAAACAACGGCTCACCAGTTACAATATCAACGTAAATCCCCGCTTCTTTGTTGTCCCAATATTCGTTGTCGAACGGACGTTCGGTGCCTTCTTCTTGTGTTACGTAGTATTGCAACTCCGTTAAGTTTGATTTGATCTCGGACTTAGCAGGCTTACTGTACTCTTTCACTTTTGATAGCAACTTTTTTTCTTCGATCAACTGACGAAGCGTTTTTGGGGTCTCTTTACGATCATCACCAAATACTTCATCCAAGTATTTATCTCGACCAGACGCATAGCGGTAATACTTATACTTTAAGCTGCTCTTTTTGTAGTAGTCTTGGTGATACTCTTCTGCGGGATAAAACTTCTCAAACTCGATCAGTTCTGTTTTCAACGGTTTTGGATAGATCATCGCCTTGTCGATTTCCATCATAAACTGTTCTGCGATCTGCTTTTGTTCCGCGTTATGATAGAAAATAGCAGGGCGATACTGTGGGCCACGGTCGACAAAAGAGCCTTTATCGTCAGTAGGATCGATATGACGAAAAAAGTAGTCCAACACTTGCTCGTAACTAACCACTTTTGGATCGTACTTAACTTCGATCACTTCTATGTGACCTGATTTACCTGATGAAACTTGGCGATAAGTTGGGTTTTCAACATGACCACCAGAATAGCCTGATATGACATCGACTACGCCAGTCAACTGTTCCAAATCAGATTCTGTACACCAGAAACAGCCGCCAGCTAGTGTGGCGATTTCTGCATTCTCTGAAGCCTTCATCTTATCCATCGTATCGGCGGTGCCTGCTTTACTCAAAAGTAGAAACAAGACAGGAAGTGCGAAAGAGAATCCGACCAATAACTTAGATATATTCTTCATAGCTACCTCAACGTTGTTTTTCGTAGAAAGTGTGACTGAAATAAAAAGTGTTACGTATAGAGAAAGGCAACCGAGCGAAAAAATTACAGCAATGTTGAAAATTCCGTTGCCCTTTTATGCGAGAAAGCTAAAGTATCGACACGAAATACACCGCTTGATAGGGCAACGATGTCTTCAACGAGCGATGCTAAATGAGGTAAATCATGCAAGCAGAAGTTAAATGGGTAGAAGATTTTAAATTCCTTGGGCAATCTCAGTCGGGTCACTCCGTAGTGATGGATGGCAATGGCGGTGCAATGGCACCAAGCCCAATGGAAATGGTACTAATGGCCGCAGGTGGCTGTAGCTCTGTCGATGTTGTCGACGGTTTGAAAACGGCAGGACAAAAGGTCTTGTCTGTTAATGCCAAGCTAACCACAGAGCGTCGTGAAACCGCACCACGTATCTTTACGCAAGTGAATATCCACTTTGAAGTTTCAGGTGACGAACTTGACCCAGAAGTCGTAGCAAAAGTGGCGGCTGACTCGCTAGAAAAATACTGCTCGGTTTGCTTAATGCTAGGTGAAGGTGTTGAGATGACCCACAGCTGGGAAATCGTGTAAGTCGACAGACTCCACAAAATATAAAAACAGGAAAGAGAAAAGTGCAGGCTTTTCTCTTTTTTTATTCCGCAATTCACGTACCGTGTGATTAATCTGAAAGTAGTAATTGCAGGTTTTAGGAGTCTCCCAGTGACAGAACTCGAAAAAATTATGTCTGGTCAAATCTTTGATGGCATGGACAAAGAAATTGACGCAATTAGAAGTCATGCTCTTCAAGCACTTAGAGCGCTCAATAACAATACCGACGAAAGTCAGCGCGACGAATTACAAAAACAGCTGTTTGGCAAAGCGGGTCTTTGCATTGTTCAAGCACCTTTCCATTGCGAGTTCGGTAAAACCATCGAAATCGGCGAAGAAACCTTTATCAACATGAATGTGGTCATGCTTGATGGCGCTAAAATTACCATCGGGAACCACGTGCTAATCGGTCCAAGCGTGCAATTGTATACGGCTTCTCATTCTGTTGATTACCGAAGTCGCCGACGTTGGGAGACGTTTTGTAAACCTATCACGATTGAAGATGATGTGTGGATTGGTGGTAACTCCGTCATTAACCAAGGTGTAACGATTGGTGCTCGCTCGGTGATTGCGGCGAACTCGGTCGTCAACCATGATGTGCCGCCAGATTGTCTATACGGAGGCACACCTGCTAAGTTGATTCGTCGTCTCAACGAAGAAGAGTAAGAATCGATAGTGATGGTATGATGACTCGCTTTACAGGCATAAGAGAATCATGCCATCAGAAAGGGATAATTCGCCAAGGAGTCTAAGATGTCGAACAAGACAGAAGTCCTCATGTGCCCTAAATGTGGGGTAGAAACGCATCATGTAGTGGTGTTAGTCAGAAAGAAAAGTGGCTTTGAAGGCGATAAAAATCGCAACAAGAAAGAGTTCATTGCTGGCTTTCTCAAAAGCGTAGTATTCGGCGCCTTCCTTGCTTCTATGGATGAATTTGAACGTCACTTGATCTGCGAAAACTGTGGTCATAAAACCATTCAACAGTAATTGATAGTCTTTCTTTCTCTGCATAAGTACATAAGTGCGGTTTGAAGCACTGGTTATTCAAATCGCATTATCCTCTTTTAGTGCTTTTGCTCTTCTCATGTTCCTCTCTCAAAAGTGAGTCACATCAGTACGCATTTTAACCGCTTGGGTACAGGTAACTCACTGCTATGTATAATAAATTTCGGTGGGAAATACGTGTTTCAGCTCGATGTTTAATCTCTGTTCTATCGACACGTTTTGGGTCCGTAAACACTTAAATTTCGTTTGCTTTATGTTGCATGCAGTGCAATTGTGTGAATCCGGTCACGTTATTGTTTAATTCATAAAAAAATATTTAATGAATAGTAATTCACAAATATGCTGACCGTATGTGCTATTTAGTTTTGACTTATCTTTTGAGTATTCACTTAGTGAATGTTTTGTTGATTTTAGATTGACTGAAAGTTTGATTTTCTATTCAAACTTGTCAAGGGTTGAATAGATATATTAGAAAACATGAATTTGATCTTGTTTCTATCTTTTGTTTTAAATGCGAAATTCATTATTAACAACGGATGGTTTTGATGATTTCTCTTATGTGTATCCCACCAATTTTAGAAATTGAAAATTAAACTTTCTCAATACAATAACGACTAAAATTAAACGGAATGATGTTCTTATATTTTTTGTATTTTAACTTATACATTTTCACTCATTCATTTTAACTGTTTTTGTTGATTTTAAGTTGTTGATAATAATTGTCTTTTAACTTTTATTTTAATGGCGTTTCTTTGCTGCTTCTTTAACGTTGTGGTGAGTGGTTTTATTTATAAAAAGTCATTTTAAAGTACGTTTTTAAGCAAAGTAGAACGCAACAATACTCAGATAAATAGTATTAAAAAATTAAATAAGGATTTAACCATAAGAGTAATTTTATGGTTGATAGGTTTATTGGGGTTGATTATCTGAATTTTTATGGAATTTCATCCCAATAATCTGTTTGTCTTTAAGTTTATTCTAATAAACTTAATTCTCATGGAAGTTTCAAAACATGCAGCACACAACAAAGTGGATGATGACGCCGCTTGCAATGTTGTTGGGTACGCTGTTTTCAGCGCCATCATTCGCGGTGGAAACGAGTGTAATTGATAGCACTAGCACGCCTGAATCTACACAAAATGAAGGAGATACGTCCTGTATTGTTTGTAAGTTTAGTGGGGCCGTTTACCTATCTTACGATACAAACATTTACGATAAAGACGACTACCGTTCTGTCCGCAATTTCTCGTGGGGAGGGGATCTCGTTTATTCCTTTTCGAGCGACACAAAAGCCTATTTTTCTACGGGTGGCTATCGTGCCCTAGAAGATGAAGTCGGCACCTACGCGACAGATTCGGTGTTGGGCTTGCAATACACGAACCTATATCGCTTTGGAGAGACAGGGAAAATCGGCGTTGCGGGTCAGCTCACCATTCCAACTTCAGAAACATCTCGTAAAGATGAACTGCACACCGCGGTTCGTTTAGGTGTGCCGATCTCTTTTTCAGCTTGGAGCGTCGATTTTTCGGTTTCGCCAAGACTGAGAAAAAATTTCCACGAATACAAAACCATGGGGGGACGCTCGCTGACTGAGTGGACTTACTCATTGTTTGCTGTTGCGGAAAAGTCGTGGGAATCGTTCGCAGTGGGGATCACGGCGTTAGGTGGTAACAGCATCAGTTATCAAGGTACGCGCAGAAGCAGTTGGCAGTATGAGGGGGCGTTGTACGGCACATACGAGTTTGATGAAAGCTGGTCATTGCTACTCGCGGCGTCATCAACGGGTTTCTATCAAGATGCAGAGCGAGGCACCTTGGGCAACATCGATTTGTTGGACCAAGAGAAAGCGTCTTACATCGCGACAGTGACTTACTCCTTCTAGGAAAATAACAACAATTAAGGATATCCAAATAATGTTTAAAAAATTGACTCTGGTGTCAGCAATAACGGCCGCACTTGCAGGCTGTGGCGCAGATGATCAGGCGTATGACTATGTCGAAAGAGATGCAAAAGAAGTCGCAGTAAAAGATCTTAAAGACGGTCGTTGGTTTTACGTTCCGACGACTGGTGCCGCGCCACGCTTTGCTCTGAACCAATTCCCATTCTTGCAAGGTTCACCTCGTTACGTTGAGCTTTGTTTTACCAAAGAAGGTCTGGAAGTTCGCAGTTACGATAAAAACTACCCAGACGCGCATCTAAGCAAAGATGCCAATAATTACTGCGGTGAAGAGAAATTTGTCGCAGACGACGACGGCGTTAACTTCGCGCAAGTGCTGACGATTCCGGGTGACTTTGCGGCGTATCGCTGTCAAGAAGACGCGCATGGTGATTGCACCAACAAAGAAGAAACCAACGAAGACGCAAGCTTAAACTACAAGAAGAAAACTCACTTCACTCCTCGTCCTGAAGATCTCGAAATTGCAGAATTCAATATGGAAGATCTGTATGGCATTACCGAGGGCATTGATGAAATTGGCACACCACGATTGATCTCGTGGGACTTTGACCCTAAAAACGGTCTTCTCAATTTCGAACTAGAGCGCACGTTCCGTATCGATTTAGATAATATTTCCGACTACATCAACTTTGCAACGAAAGCGAGCTTGGATGAAGCGCTTGTTGATGGCGCGTTTAAATCTCGTTTCTACTACTCGTTAGTGCACGAAAGTGAAGTGGCAACCGAAGGTTACCAACCGATCTTGTACCCAGTGGGTGATGAGAACGACATTGGCTTCTTCACTACGTCGACGAAAAAGCTTAACCCAGTCACGAATAAATACGACCGTGATGTGGTTTACCTCAATCGTTTCAACCCGAATCAAGGTTCTATCAAATACTACTTGAGCGATAACTTCTTTGAAGAGAAGAACAAGTTGTTCTTGGATGCAACGCTGCAATCGATCGACAAGATGAACCAAGCGCTGAATGTATTTGGGGCGGATGCAGGCAAGCCTGAAATCGAGATTGTGAACAAAACCAACGCGGCTGGTATTCACCCAGGAGATCTGCGTTACAACGTGATTAATCTGATTGACGAGCCTCTAGCGAACGGTCTGCTTGGCTACGGCCCGTCGGTTTCTAACCCGATGACGGGGGAAATCATCAAAGGCCACGTGAACCAATACGCAGGCGTTGCAAGAACGGGTGTACCTTTCTATTGGGATAACTTGGCGCGATTCTACAATCGTAATCAGCTGGACTTAGATGGATTGGATCCACTGCCGACTAATAGTGAAACGGTGAAAACAGAGGTCGAGGATAGAGTTGAAGCCCTCTCGACAATGGCAGCAATGGCGAGCCTGAAATCGGATGAAAACATTTATGCGCCTTTCGTATCAAAAGAAGACATCGTTTCTGGCAAGGCGGCGACAAAGAGCCCAACTCAGCTAATGAAAAACTTCAATGATGATATGGAGTTTGAAAAGGTGGTTGAAGCTGAAGAGAACCGTTTGTCTTTCTGGGCAGAGAACAACGTTTATCCAATTGAAGCGTCGTGGGTTTCTTCAACTAACAAGGCCATGTTGGACAACTTGAAGTTGGACGACGAGCGTTACTTTGAGATCAAACTCGATGACGCAGGTAACGAAGTATCACGTCAGCTTAAGCGCTGGAAATACCTGCCAAAAGAGTTGCAAGTGAAAGCCGCAGATGCGATTACGGTTGCGACTTACAGCAATACGCTCGTTCACGAGCTTGGCCACAACATGGGTCTGCGCCATAACTTTAAAGGCTCAAATGACAAAGCGAACTACTACACGCTAGAGCAAGCGCATCAACTTGGTTTGAACAACATTCCTGCTTACAGTTCGACGATGGACTACGCGCCAAGCATGTTGGATGAAACGCCAACTTGGGGTCTGTACGACATTGCGGCCTTTAAGTTTGGTTATGGTCGTAAAGTCGAGACGATTCAAGATTCTTCAGGCTCGGCTCCTGCACCTGTTGCGAAGCCGGCAGACAGTGCAAGCGATGAAGACAAAGCGGCATACGCCCGGTACCTCGCTGATCAGCAAGCCTACCAACAAAGCTTTGCATACAAGTTTGGCAACAATCCAGACAACACATCGCTGATGGTGTGTTCTGAAGTGAAGGCATTAACGGGGAACGAGAAAGGCAAATCACTCTACAACTGTGACTTTAGCCGATTCGATACCGCCGCGTTGTCTGATGATCCAGAACTGAATGCGAAAACTCGTTATGGCGCACTTTACTACCTAGATAAAGTGAATGAAATTGAGCGTAAGTCTTACGATTTCTGTACCGATGGGAACGTTTCTCTAAACAGCGACTGTAACCGTTTTGACGAAGGTACAAACCTAGAAGAAATTGTTTCTTACGAGTGGCAGAACTATCTCGATAGCTATGATCGACGCAACTTGGAGTTATATGGGACGACGGGATTATTCTCGTCCGATTATCCTGGTTACTTAGTGCGCCGTTACATGGAAATGAGCGCTATCCGTGACAAGATGGAAGATCTTGAGCGCATCGATAACCTGTACACCAATCTGGGTTACACTTCGTCAACGGATAAGCCGGGTGACTTTTTATTACTCCTTGCTTCAAATCCTCAATACTGTAGCGAAGGTAAAGCCGATAACTCATGGTTCTGTGATTACGCGAATGGGGCGAAAAAATCCGCGGCGTTCTTCCTTGATATCTTGCGCACACCAGAGCATCAATGTGTGATAGAAAATGCGGCAGGCAACCAAAAAGTGATTTCTTTTGGTCAACTGTTAGACAACAACTCACACCAAATTCCGGCTGATTACGATCTTTCAACAGCCAGCTGTTTTGATGATTTGGCAGCACGCTTTATCGAAGATTCAGATGAGGGCTATATAGCTGTTGCGGAAACTGCGAATGGACGCTTCCTAAACTCGATTGGTAGCTTTGACCCGGATTACCCTTGGTCAAATGCGGTGTCTGTGTTGGGTAACTGGCCAGATAAAGCGTTGGCGAGCCACTTCTTAGCACGTCGATTCTCGAACCGTTTTACCGACGAGGTGAGCTTTGCATCGCTGCTTGATATCCCTGGGGTGCAAGCTGAATACGAAGACATCATGGGCAACATCGTGGCAAATGATGCGTTAAATACGCCAGTTAAATTGGTGGGTAAAGACGGTAAGGAATACACCAATCTAAAAGGTGTTACCGTGAACCTACACATCACTGAGCAAATGGAGTCCCTACCACCAATGCCTCGTGGTATTGCAAGATTCCTTGATATTGGTGCAGAAGGTCGCGGACGTGTTGGCGATGTCATCTTGAGAATGGGTGTGAACCAAATGAAGTCTTACGACTACACAGTGAAGACTCGTGGTCAATCTCAGTTTGATACGTTTACGAAGCAGCAAGACCGTTACGGTATCATCGCGGGTGACAAGGTTGAGTTTGTTATCGACGGCGAGAAGTTTGTGGCAACAAAAGCAAACAAGCTGGCTTACGACTACGCAAATCAACTGGTGACGTCCAAAGGTTACGATCTAAAAACGTACCTAGATAGCTATGAGCCTGCAACACTAAACAAGGTTGCAGAGAGCATCGATAGTGCTTGGGGGCCATTCCGAACAGCGATTGTCCCAGCGTTCCACGATCCTGTATTGCTGCTGGATGCGCCAATGGTCAACGCAATGAAGCGAACCATTGATGCGGATATCGCGGCAGGTGTGCTGTCGTTTAGCCAGTCTTTCATCAACTTTACGACAGTGAATGTGACTTCGGGTGATTTGGTCATCGATGCAACTTCGGGCACATTGAGCTACAAAGGTGGTAAAGCGCACGATGAGCTGAAAGCGTTCGAAGCTTACACTGATGCGATGCTTTTGATTTACAACGATCACGCTGAAGACATGATGTTCGCGGTCGACAATGTGTACGCAGGGTACATGGCGTCTTCAGATGCTGACAAAGAACTTTGGCTGAAAGATCTCAATATGATCCAAGCGTACTTGCGTGGTGATATCGGCGCTGTGGCTGGTGATTACTACAAGATGCTTGATCGCCTACCAACTGCAGTGAGTTTCCAGTAAATAACTCTTAATTCACTCATACAAAGGCCTGCAGCAATGCAGGCCTTTTTCGTCATAGGACTGATGGAATTTAGGAGTGAAAGATGATCTGTCCGTCTTCTGTCATCACAAGTGTCGCTTTGCTTTGTTCGATAAGTTGGGCTGCATAAGAAGGGGTAACGGCCTGCATATCACCTTTAGATCGAAGAGTTAAAGACTCCCACGCTTGATCTCGATATTTCCCTGCTTGGGTGTATTGAATCAGTACTTTCATAGCTTCACGCTCCGGTGTGGTTGACGTGCTACTTAAGTTAACGATCTTAGGTTGGTTGCGCATCTGTTAAAAATGAAACATTAGTTTAACCAAATGTGCCTTTCCAAATATCGCGCATTGAGCAGAGCAATTTAGGATCCTTGTGATGGAGGGATGAAAAACACTCAATCTTTCGATTCATACTGCGCAATATAATGTTTGAGAGATTTGGTTTCCGCACTCTGAAACTCTTCATCGTGCATACGCAGTGCTTGGATACGGTCGAGGCGGAACTGGCGGTAGTCATCGCGCAATTCGCACCAGGCGACCAGCGTCCAGACTTTGCCCCAAAAGAACTGGCCTAACGGTTGGATTTTTCTCTCGGTCACCTGTCCGCTTTCATCTTGGTAATCCAAACTGACCTTAAACTGATGATCAATCGCGTGGCGCAGAAGCTGCCCTCGTTTGGCAGTTTCGGATTGGGTGTGATAATCGGGCACAATCAGCGGACAATCTTCCACTTGTTGTTTGAGCTTATCGGGCAATACCGAAAGTATTTTGGCGGACGCAGAATGAGACGCTTCGGCGAGTTCGGCATCCGACCAGGCTCGAACCATCCGCATACCCAGTTCAAGCGCCATCATCTCTTTTTCTGAGAACATCAAAGGCGGCAGATGAGAGCCCGCTTGCAACAGGTAGCCGACACCTGCTTCACCTTGAATAGGAACACCAGAGCTGAGCAACGACTGAATATCGCGATAAATCGTACGTTCGCTGACTTCCATTCTTTCTGCGAGCTCTTTCGCTGTCACGGCGTAACGCTTTGCGCGCAAAAGCGTCAGTAGCTCAAACAGTCGTTCTGATTTGCTCATGATGTTCCTTATCTAGACCTACTGGTTGTTAGTGGTAGTGTGGCTGATTACTTCTCTAGCTCACTGCACATTTTTAAGTTGTGATGTTTAAGCTCGAAGCTTTCGCAGTCAATCATTGATAACAGAGGCTGAAATTCAACGGCTTGCTTAATCTGTTTTCCCGCCTGTTTTGCATCGTCCATTGAACGCCAGTAAATGATGTCTGTCCACACATCGTCCGTCGCTTCGTGACTGAGTGAGCGATACAAAAAGCCCGGCAGATTCTTCACAAACGTTTGTGACTGCTTGGCGGCGGCGATCACGTCTTGCTCTGTTGTGCCTGCGGTTAGACGAAATTGCACAGTTTCGATAACGGTTTCCATATTGTGATTCCTTATTGGTTTTGGCGGATTGCCTGTTGAGTTCCAAATAAGGTTACGCGGATGGAATGTCAGAACATGTCAGTAGTGAAATCTCACTCACTTATCATCAATACGGTTATTTTTCTGGGCGGTTGTAACGATCCCAGTAAGGTAAATCTGTGCCGAGTTTTTCGCTGATAAAATCGATAAAGGCTCTTACTTTCAACGGCATGTGCTTGCGCTCAGGGAACACCGCATAAATGGCGTGTTCTGGTAGAGAATACTCTTCCATCACCGGTTTTAGATTTCCTGCGGCAAAGTCTCTTCCTGCAATAAACGTTGGCAGTTGCGCAATGCCCGAACCTCTTAACAGCAACTGGCGAATGGCTTCACTGTTATTGACGATAAAGTTTCCTTTTGGAAGCACCTTGTATTCGCTGCCGTTGTTGATGAACATCCATTCGACGCCGCCACGGAAATAGGAATAGCGCAGGCAGTTGTGACTGACTAAATCACTTGGTTTTTGTGGTGTTCCAAACTCCGCTAAGTAATCTGGTGAGGCACAAAGCACACTTTTACAAGGGGCGAGACGTTTTGCGATTAGATTGGAAGAGGTGAGTTCACCAATACGGATCCCCAAATCAAAACCGTCTTTAACCAAATCGACCATTTTGTCTTCGAGGTTTAAATCCACTTCAATTTTCGGGTAACGAGCGAGAAACTCGCTGATCAAAGGCGCGATATGTAGCACACCGAAAGACATCGGCACGGTAATTTTGAGCCGACCTTGTGGAGAGCCTTGCAGTTCCGATACCGCGTCCACGCCTTGCTGGGCCAGATTGAGCGCTTGAGAAGCGTACTCAAAATAGCGTTCTCCCGCTTCGGTCAGGCTCAGCTTACGCGTGGTTCGGTTAAGGAGACGAATACCCAAATCGTCTTCTAGTTGGTTGATGCGTTTGCTTATCGCCGATTTCGTCAGATTCAGCTGTTTGGCCGCAAGGGAAAAGCTGCCGCATTCGACAACAGCAACAAAAACGGGCAGGGAGGCAATCGCGTTCACATCAATCTCCTATCATCGTGAAGCATTTATTGTTGAGCACAAGGATACAATTAATTTCCAATTATAGAGATTATCTTCAAGAAGAAAACAATCTAGACTATGCATCAGTATTACGACCTTGATTTTGGGAAGAAGAAAATGAAGTACGATTGGATCCTGTTTGACGCTGACGAAACCTTATTCCACTTTGATGCTTTCAAAGGTTTGCAGCTTATGTTTTCTCGCAAAGGCGTAGATTTTACTGAACAAGATTTTGCTCATTACCAAACCGTAAACAAACCGCTTTGGGTGGATTACCAAGACGGCAAAGTAACGGCAGATGAGCTAAAACATAACCGCTTTACCGAGTGGGCTGAGAAGTTGAATACCACAACAGCAGATCTCAATAGCGCATTTTTAGAAGCAATGGCCGATATTTGCAGTTTGTTGCCAGGTGCAAAAGAGCTGATGGAAGCGCTGCAAGGCAAAGCTAAAATGGGCATCATCACCAACGGTTTTACAGAGTTGCAAGCAATTCGCCTTGAGCGCACAGGGATGACTGAGTACTTCGATAAAGTGGTGATCTCTGAACAAGTGGGCGTCGCAAAACCGGACTTAGGCATTTTTGAATACGCGATGCAGCAAATGGGCAACCCATGCAAAACGCGTGTACTGATGGTGGGTGACAACCTGCATTCCGATATTCTTGGTGGCAATAACTTTGGTATTGAAACTTGCTGGTTAAATACCACAGGCGCAAGTGTCGATGAGCGTATCGCACCAAATTACACCGTTGAGTCTTTGAGTGAACTAAAGAACATTTTGGTGGCGTAACCGAATCGGGTATTATTCCGCAGTAACCCTCAGAAAAATCAAGGAATAACTATGCCAGACATCAAACAGCTAGACAGCAAAGTCGTTTACCAGAATAAGTGGATGACGGTGCGTGAGGACAAAATTTTACGTCCGAGCGGCGCAGAGGGCATCTATGGTGTGGTCGACAAACCTGATTGTGCTGCGATTCTGGCTATCGATAATGGGATGATTCACTTGGTTCAGCAGTACCGTTACACCGTAGGTCAACGTTGCTGGGAGATCCCACAAGGGGCGTGGGAATCAAACCCAGATGCGGATCATCTTGAGCTTGCCAAAGGTGAGCTACGTGAAGAAACGGGCATGCAGGCGAGCGCCATGGCGTATGTCGGCGCGCAGTTTATCGCATACGGCTTTTTGAATCAGACATGTCACGTCTACTTCGCCAGTGATTTAACGGACGTGGGCAATCAACTCGACAGTGAAGAAGAGGATTTGATCACTCGCGCTTTTTCTGTTGAGGAGTTCGAACAAATGATGATCGACGGCACGATCAAAGATTGTGTCACTATCGCGGCTTATGGTTTGGCGAAGCTGAAGAAATTCATTTAATGATAATTTTTAATGAAAACAGCGGCCTAGTGCCGCTGTTTTTAGTTTGGGAGAGCTCGTTGAGCCATCGCTTACTCGTCGATTTTCTTACCTAAAATTTCTACTTTTGCTTTCTTGGTCACCCCCGCGACTTGCAGCGCTGTGCTGCCAACCGATTCATAGTTCAACTCGATCTTGTCTAATTTCGCGTTATCTTTCGTTGGTAGGCTTAAGCTTCTTGATGACATGCCTTTAGTCAGAACACCTAAACTGTCGAACGTCTTTTCCTGACCATCTTTCATGATTACTTTAACGCTTTTCAGATCGACCGTACCTTGCGTACATTTGATTTTGATGTGGCTGAAACGAGCGTTAGCAAATGGGGACAGTGGATTGACTGTGTCGGTTTCCGATTTAAAACTGACGGTTTTATCTGCAATCTTGTCCCAATCGTTGTCTCCAGCAACCGATTGGAAAGAGGCTACAGCCGCTAAAAGACAGAGTGCGATGGTGTTGAACAGTTTCATAGCTTTTCCTTACCTTAGGTTTAGATATTCTGTTTAATCAGTTCGATGACGTGTGTGACTTCGTCTTGAGTTAAAGCCCCTTCTTTCACGAATAAAACTTCGCCTTGTTTATTTTGTACGATAATCGCAGAACTTTCTTGCTGTAGATCCCAAGTTGTTGCTAATACGCCATTTTTGTCTAACACCATGGAAGACCAAGAGAATGTCTTTTTTGCTGTCCTCTGCCGACGATTTAACAAATGTACCGGTTCCCCATATGGCGTCTTCTTGGTTGATTACGGTTGTGGTCTGATACTGATCTTCAGGAAAGTGAGCGGCAGTGATTGCTGACATCAGCGGCGCGTTCATCTCTTTGGCTTTACTACGACCTGCAATGGCTTGTATCACACGGACTTTGCCTAACATCTGCTGAGTTGCCCAAGGTTGATAAGCCACATCGTCTCCTTGTAGCGTCATTTCGCCATAGGTATCAATGCTGACGGAAGGGGTGGTTTGACCGACAGAAAGGTTATGAGAGGGGGCGAGTGCGAGTAAGAGTGACAGAACAGATGGAGTTTTCATTGGGGGTTCCTGTAACGAAGTGAGGTTAGAGCGAATCAAAATAAGGGGCAAATACGATGCCCCTTATCGGATTTGGCGATTAGTTAGAAAGTACAACGCGCGCATTTAGCGGTTGCAGCGGACGATTGTTTTGTCCCATGACTTCCATCAGTTTCTCGGCTTGATCTTTGGATAAGGTTTGAGTGTCTTTAAGCACAAACCAGCGCACACCTTCTGAACATGGCGGTGTGGTTAAAGAGCCGTTAAATTTATAGTAGTTTGCAGTTTTTGGCAGTAAGTCGTTAATCTCAAACGTATCTTTAAAGAACGTGGTTTGATTCTCTTGTGGGATTGCGTTGATCAGTTTAGACAGCGCTGCGTTTTGATCGCCTGCATCAAACATCACCGAAATTACCGCCAACTCGCCGTCTGCGTTGGCGTGTACAAAGTGCGCTTCAAGTGGATATTGACGGCCTTTGATTTGGTTTTCTGAAGGTGTGTGGAAATGGAACTGTTGCAGCTCGAACGTCTCGCCATCGATGGTGAAGCTGTTACGTCCGTTCACTTGCGCTTGCAGCGTATGACCATTGTTGGTTAAACCAATGACCTGACCAGTGTACGAAAGGTTCAATGCTTCCAGTTTTGCATCGGCAGGGTTGTCGATGTTGATTGGGCTTTGGTTTTTTGTGGTAGCACAGTCTTTGGCGATTTCTCCCCAGTGCTCTGGCCCGTGTTTGTCATTGCCATAGCCCCATTCCGAAGCCTGAGCAGCGCTTAGAGTGAGAAGGGAGAGTGAAAAAGCAAGTAGTGTTTTGTTCATAATAATGTCTCTGTTCGGTCGCTTTGATAAGCGTTGTTACAAGGCAATGACCTAGAGGTTTGATCACTGCCTAACAAATTAGAAACGGTGGCTGAGTTGGGCACCAATTAGGAACGCATTTGAATGGGTCACGCCCGTCACCATCGGTGCAGGAACACCTTCATACGCGTACTCTTCTACGTTGACATCTTCACCAATCAAGTACGTCATGCCGATGTCAACCGTGGTATCTGATGACCATTGGTAAGAGGCCCCCGCGGATAACCAGTGACGGTTCGAATCTGGGATAGAAAGCGAAGTCAGCTCATCGACAGGTGTTTTGTCGAACATGTAACCCGTGCGAAGTGTCCAACGTTCATTGGCGTACCAAGTCGCACCGATGGAGTAGTGCGCGGAGTCTTGCCACTGAAAATCTTTTAGCAACTGATCATCAGCTTTCAAGCTGTCAAATGCTGACCAACCAATCCACTGCACAGAATAGTGCAGGGCAAATTTAGGTAAGACGCGGTGATAACCGGAAAACTCCGCAATATCCGGTAGCGGCATAGCAAGTGAGTCGTACGATTCGCCAGCAAATTGGATGTCGCCCTTGGCATCAATGTTAGGGCTGTGCTTGTAGCTTAAACCTAAGCGATGACGCTCGTTAAACTCGTACATCATGCCAATGTTCGCGCCAAGCCCAATGCCGCCAGCTTCCACATCAAGTGCGTTGCCTTTTACGGATCCACAGCGTTGTTCTAGTTCGTTTCCAAGTATGTTCCCACCAACGCAAACACCCACGTCCATATCGCGGTACAGCTCACCAGAGCCGTAAATCACATCAATACCACCACCGATACTAAAACGGTCGTTCACCTTGTATGCCAAGCTTGCGCCAAGGTTGACACTCTCTACGCTGGTGACACCGCCAAAAACAGGTGCGCCATAGTTTGGTTTAAACTCCATGTCGGTTCCGAAGTTGGAGTATGCCGATAAGCCTAGATACCAGTCGTCATTGATAGGGTGAATAAAGTAAAAATTGGGTACAACGGCTGGTTGACCGACGCCATCGACGTCATCAATGTCGGTCACGGTTTGAGAGAAGGACGGGGTAATGTCAACTTGAGGGGAAGGAGGAAAACCGCCCATACCAACATTGACATCCGCATTAATGTTAGCTCGATGATATTGCGCATTTTTAACGGTAACGTCAGGCTTGACGTAAGTGACACCGAACGATAAGGCATTTTGTTTAAACAGCGTCATCGCTGCGGCGTTGCGGCTGACTACAGACGCATTATCACCAATGACGGCATCACCAGCAAAAGCACGACCAAGACCCGTCGCAGAATGTTCGTTAATTTGAAAACCACCGGCATACGCCGTCGAGGAGGCTAACCCGATTAATAAATAAATCGGTGAAAGAGTTAATTGTCGCTGCATGTTTTTCTCATGAATTAATTAGAAGTTGTATTGCAACGAAAATCAGTAAAATAAACAAATCTGACCAGTGCATTTAGGAGTAAAACTAACAGTGTGCTGACAATAAGTAAATTTAACTTAATAAATATTTATTGTTGAATTTATTAATGCTTCATGGCGTGAATATAGTAGTTATTTTACGTGTAAATAAAATCCTGAACCTCTATTTTTATTTTTTTCGGTATTACTTCTCTATTTTTATTGTGCTGACTGTTCCCTAACAAATAGAGGGGCATCCAGCGATAAAGTGTCCGTGATGGAAACTCTGAGTCATTTGTATTTCCATTGCATCCCAACGTTGGTAGTTCGAATCAGCAAGAGAACTATCGTTTAAACCCACATGACACACTCCTCTCGGTCTTACCTGTGTTATGTGGGTATTTTTTATTTAACTTGCCACTTAACTCCTCTTTAAATGCATAATCAAAATGACCATGATGAAATTTAAATGGATTGCATGTTGAATAAGTTTAGATTTTACTGGTTTGCTGGTATTTAAAAGTTTTGTTTATAATACTTATAACTTGGAATTTTGTATTTTAATTATTGTTCATCTATATTTAAATATAAAAGTAGACTCATGTATATGAAAACAAAATGACCACGATATTTCGTGGCCATTTTTATCATCAAAGTATTTATGATGATTAAGAGTTTAACCTATAAGAAAGTCTTATTAAAAGCGAAACTCTTCTAAGTTATTGCTGCTTTCCAACATTTTTTCAGCAACATAACGATGCGTGGCTGTGGTTGGGTGAGTCACATCCCAGAACACAAACTTATCTGCGCCAGATGCCGCGCACTCTGAGCGTAATGAATGGGTGTACATGTAATCCACAGAAGATGAGCGGTTGATGTCCAGACAAGGATCACTTGCATTCACGAACCCGTGTTCTTCTGGTGCCGAGGTTAACGTCTCAAACAGCGCGTGCGTATCAAACAATGAAATGTTGTAACCTTGAGCTTTATAGTACATCGCTTGTGCTTTGATGAACTCGTTCATTTTCAATACTTTCGCGCGAATCGTTTCAATTTCTTCCTGCGTTGAGTATTTGAACTGTGGTGCTTTGGTTGCGTCTGGCAGTGTCATCAACATGAAGTTCTTCGCGCCCGCGTCTGTTAGACGAATCAGAGCTTCAGCGTAATCCGCTTTTACTTCCGGCACGCTACGGTTGTAGTTCATGAAATCATTTAAACCAAACTCCAACGTAAACAATGTGTTTGCTGGGTTGTAGTTTTTCGCCAGTTTTGTGTAGGTCAAGTAAGAAGAAACTTGTTCGCCGACACCTGTTAGCGCAATGTATTGGTTCTCACCTGCTGCGCCGCCAACTGCCCAGTTATAAAGCGGTAAGTTTTTGGCTTTAGCAACGTATTCCGTCCAAACAAAACCGTTCGAGAAGTGACCTAAGAACCAGCTGTTTGGGTTAGGGAAGCGCCATTGGGAAGCGTTAAAGATGTTGCCTGTATCAGATAAGCTGTCGCCCAAAGCCACTACTTTGTTGATTTGATCTGGTTGCATTGCAGCATCATTGCTCCAGATCGTGTGGTTATAAGAATAGCGATTGTCAGCAGCAAAAAACGTAATGTCTGCGTTCTCGTTCGCCAGATCTAGTGTTTCTTCACAGCGCTGGCGAATCACGTTTTGTGAAGTGTTGGTGTAGAACATGTTTTTAAATGAAACAGAGCTCCACCAATAACCGTCGATAGTGAAGTCACTACCATCTTGGTTTTTTGCCCATTTCCAGTCGGTAGCCGCATCATCCTTAGAGTGGCTCGTACGATACCAGCAGCGAACGTAAGTATAGGTTTGATTTTCTTGCGTGCTGACCACTTCAGACGCAGAAACCATTTCTGGTGATAATGTTGGCTCCTCTGCAACGGCAGAGGCAAGCGGAAGTAATGCAGTTAATAGTGTGATTGTTTTTTTCATCATTCACTCTTCTTGTAATGGTTATGGTTCCGAATACGTGAATACGCTCGGCTATAACAGTATTTAGATGAGAATTTTTCTCACTAAACCTTCTAATTCTGAGTAAATACTCAAGACAGTCAACAACTAAATATTCAATATTTCAGTTTTGGCACCACAGTCAAAAAATCCATTCAGCATAGCAATCGATTAAATACGTGTTATTTAGAATAATTACTCACTAACATTAATTTAACATGCACTTTTTGTTAATTAAGTGATTGCTTTATAAGGTTTTGTTTATGCTTTTTGATGTTAACTAAAAATGTTTATTGAATGATCTTTTGTACAAAGTTGTATATTCATGAAACAAATTGTTTGGCATTTTTGGCCTATAAACTATAGCTGAAGCTCTCATGCAAACATCATGGTGATGACTTTTCATGGGAATATAGTGAATAAAAATTAGCTCAAATAAGGAATAGGGCAAATGCACTACACAACAAGTAAAAAACAAGGCTTATTTTCGTTGTCTGCCGTAGCGATAGCACTGACCACTTCTATGTCAGCGTTTGCGGCTCCACCAATGGGATTTGATGAATCTAAGTTACCGACGAAGTACATCGTCAAATTCAAAGAAGATGCAGTCAGCCGATCTTCAATGGGTGGTAACTCATTTTGGGGACCACGAATCGCGCAGGAGTCTGTTTTACAACAGGTAAAGGCACGTAAGGTGGAAAAACTAGGTAATCGCGCCATTTACAGCGTTGAGTTGGATGGTGATGACTTAGAACCACTTCGTAATCGCAGTGATGTGGAATATGTCGAAGTCGATCCGCCTCGCTATTTGCTCAGCGAAACTACCCCGTGGGGTTATGAAGCGGTTAATGCTCAACAGTTAGACGACTTCAATGCTGGTAATCGCACTGTATGTATTATCGATTCAGGGTACGACATCTCGCACAACGACCTAAGCGGTAACCGTGTTGCAGGTACCAACGATAGTGGTACAGGATCATGGAGCGATCCGGGTAACAATAACGCCCACGGTACTCACGTAGCAGGTACTATCGCAGCGATTGCCAACACCGAAGGTGTAAAGGGAGTGATGCCAAACCAGAATGTGAATTTGCACATCGTGAAAGTATTTAACGAATCAGGTTGGGGTTACTCATCTGGGCTTGTTAAAGCGATCCAAACGTGTGCAGATAATGGTGCCAACGTTGTGAACATGAGTCTTGGTGGTAGTCAATCAAGCCGAACTGAGCAAAATGCACTGCAAAACATTTACGATCAAGGCGTTCTGCTAATCGCCGCAGCTGGTAATGACGGTAACACCGCACACAGCTACCCAGCTTCTTACGATTCAGTTATGTCTGTTGCTGCTGTCGATAACCAAAATGATCATGCGGCGTTCTCGCAATCTACTGATCAAGTTGAGATCTCTGGCCCAGGTGTGGCGATCTTATCAACGGTTACGGTAGGCGAAGGTAAACTTTCTGATATTACCTTGAATGGCGTAAGCCAATTTGATCGCGGCATTGTCCCTCACAATCGTTTGATCAATAACGGCTCTTCGTATGTGCCAGATCCAATCGCTGGTTCAGTAACAGCAATGCTAGATAGCTGTGATGTATCTGGCGGTAACTTTAACTGTGGTGATATGTCGGGCAAAATTTGTTTGACTGAACGTATTGGCAACCAGTCTTCAGGTAACTACCCAGAAGTGGATGCGGTTCAGGCTTGTTACAATGCGGGTGCGCGAGCGGCAATCGTATACAGCAACTCGGAACTACCTGGTTTACAAAACCCATTCTTGGTTGACACAAACAACGCTTATCGCATGGTTTCGGTGACGGTTGACCGTGCATTTGGTCAAGAGTTGCTGGGGTATGTAGGTCAAGAAATTACGGTTTCAACCACCTCTGGTGAAGATTACGAGTACTACAATGGTACATCGATGGCAACACCTCATGTAACTGGCGTAGCAGGCTTGGTGTGGAGTTACCACCCAACGTGTACAGCAGCGCAAGTACGTAATGCCCTAGTTCAAACGGCAACAGACATTGATGTCGCTGGACGAGACAACCGCACAGGTCACGGCCTAGTGAATGCGGAAGCGGCGAAACTATTCTTGGATGCGGGCTGTAACGGTCCTGACGGTGGCGGTAGCTCTTCGGACTCTAGCTTCTCAAACACCAGCCCTGTTGCGATTCCTGACAACAAATCTTCTGGCGCAATCAGCGCAGTAGATGTCGATCGCTCTGGTGATTCAGGTACAGTAAGTATTGACGTTGATATTAGCCACACTTACATCGGTGACCTACGAGTGACGCTAACTTCACCTACTGGTGGAGAAGTCGTGCTTCACGATAATACTGGCGGCAGCGCTAACGATATCAAGGCCACTTTCCAAGCGGATTTCTCTGGTTTTGAATCACAAGGTTCTTGGGAACTAAAAGCGGTAGACAGTGCCAGAAGAGACACAGGCACAATCAACAGTTGGACTCTGACTTTTCAATAAGGAGTGGCTATGAAGAAGTTGACCTTACTTTCTTTGTCTGCGGTGAGTGCTACCGCACTATTGGCAATCGGACTAAGCTCGGCCAGCTTGGCGAACAATCAAGGATTTCCGCTCGTGGATGAACGTTCTGAACAAGCTGAGCAACAACCTACGCGTTACTTTGTTAAGTATCACAAAGGGAAAGAGAGCGAAGTGAGAGCGCTTCTTCGTCAACATAACCTTAAAGTGGTTGATGCGTTGGTGAAGCAACAGGTACTGGTGGTGAGCGGCGAACAAGCTGACGTCGATAAGCTATCTGGTAACGAATCCGTTGAATACACCGAGCAAGAACCAACGAGAAAGTTGTTGTCTCAATAAGATAGCCTCAATATGAAAAACGCCCCTCACATGAGGGGCGTTTTGTTTTCACTTATTGGTGGAAGATGAAGATTACGGACGTTCACCTGCTGCTAGGCGACGTTCGATATCTGCCACCACTTCAGGGAAGTCTGCGATCGTATCGATAAGGTAGTGCGGCGAGCTCTTGAGCAGTTTTGCACGCGCTTTTTCACGAGCGACATTAAGCGTTGCTTCGTCCGCGGCTTTGTATTCTTCAAACGTCAGACCCGCTTCGTTACCAGAAAGCAACAGACCAACGGTCCACATACCGGCGTTGTGACCTTCATCGATGCCCGGTGCTGCGTCATCCACTTTAATACACGCGTTAACGTCAGTTACGTTCAGCTCAATCACGTTTTTCAGTGTCATAAATGGTGCTGGGCGACCACCTTGTGGTAGGTCATCCGTTGCTACCACGTAATCTGGTTTATAGCCGTAATCCGCTGCCACTGGAATCAGTACGTCCATCACTTCGCGAGGGTAACCAGAACAAGAACCGATCTTGATGCCTTTGTCTTTCAGACCGTTCACAACTTCAATTGCATTGAGAATTGGCTCGGCATGGTCAGCCACTTTTGCTTTTTGCAGAGGCATAAAAGCTGCGTAGATAGTGTCGATGTCTTCGCTGGTCATTGAGCGACCAAACTTCTCATTCCAACGCTGATCAACCGCAGGGATACGACCCACAGCTTGGATGTGATCCCACTTACCAAGTCCCATTGGTTCGCGCGCTTCTTCAAGGTCGATTTCAAAATCAAAGCCTTGTTTGAATGCTTCCACAAAGATGCTGGTTGGCGCAAAAGAGCCGAAATCGACGATAGTGCCAGCCCAGTCAAAGATCACTGCTTGAATTGGTGAGTTGTTCATGTTCAATCCTTTTTTGCTTGCCAGAGCGCTTGCCTACACGTTGGAACTGCGCTCTGGATAAATTGGTTTTTGTTGAAGTTAGAAGTAGTTAAAGTCGTTACACACTTTGGCGATCGATTCTTCGAAGATCGCCAACGCTTCTGTCAGTTGTTCGCGAGTGATGACCAGCGGTGGGCTGAGTTGAATCACATTGCCTTGCGACACCTTGAAGCTCACGCCATTGTTGAGGCATTGGTACAACGCAGCTTCCGCTTCGTCATACGCACGCGCTTTGCTTTCGTGGTCAGTGACCAGTTCAATGCCCCACAACATGCCGATGCCACGAACATCACCAATCACAGGGTACTTGGCTTTCATCTCTAGCAGCTTTTCACGCATGAACTGGCTGTCGGCTTTGGCTTTATCTAGCAAGCCGTCTTGCTCAATGGCTTCCATGGTTGCCAGTGCTGCAGCACAACCGATAGGGCTTTTCTCATGAGTGTAGTGACCCATGGAGATTTGCTCGGCGGTGTTGTATTTGTCTTTGGTTACCATGGCTGCGATAGGCACTAAGCCTCCGCCCAAACCTTTACCAATGCAGAGCATATCTGGCTCGATGTCGTAGGCTTGGTAGGTAAACCATTCACCGCTGCGACCCATGCCGTTAGGGATGTCGTCGATGATCAGCATGACATTGTGTTTGTCACAGATTTCGCGAATGCGTTTCCAGTAGGCTTTGCTCGGCACTTGTACGTCGGTATTACGAACTGCCTCTGCGATAAACGCGCCCACGCCGCCTTCTTTCTCAATCACGTATTCAAGGTAGTCGGCGTAATGCACGTCGCTGCCGTCCGCGACAGGGAAAGCACCTCGGTAAGACACCGCTGGTGGGATGTGTTCAACACCTGCCATTAATGGTCCCATGCCTTGGCGGAAACACGCTTCGCCGCCCACTGAGATGGCATCCAACGATGCGCCGTGGAAGGAATCCCACAGAGACACCACCTTGTAGTTGCCCGTGATGTGGCGCGCTAGTTTAAGTGCCATGCCAACCGCAGAGGTGCCACCCGGAGCAAACAGCACGCGGTTCAATTCGCCGCCACAGATTTGGGTGAGCTTTTCGGCACATTCAATCGCGGTTTCATTGGTAAAACGACGTGGTGAAAACGGCAGTTTGGCAATTTGCTCTTGCACACGTTTAATCACATGCGGATGACCGTAGCCCAGCTGATGGACGTTATTGCCATGGAAGTCCATGTACTTTTTACCGGTAGCATCTTGGATGTAGATGCCTTCTGCTGCTTCCAAGGTATCTAAGCAAGGCGTCGACATGGCTTGATGAAGAAAGACCTGCGAATCACGCTTCAACAAGGCTTGCGTGCGTTCATCGTCCATCGATGCATTCCAAGCTTGGCGCGCTGGTGTCGTGTTGACATCACCTTCGCTGCGGAAATGAGTCGGTTTGATATTCTGAGTCATAATGCGCTCTCAATCAGAAGGCTGCTTTACGCAACTTGCCAGTACATTGCTTTTTCAATCGCACCGATTAAGCGCTCGATATCTGCTGGGTAAACTTCGCCAATGTTGCCGATACGGAAGCAATCTGCGTTCGATACCTTACCCGGATAAATCACGAAGCCCTGCTCTTTCAAACGTGTGTAGAACGCTTTGAACTGGTAATCACTGTGCGTCGGAGAGTAGAAAGAAGTGATGATTGGCGAGTGAAGGTCATCACTCAGTAGCGGTTCGAAACCCAGAGAACGCATACCTGCAACCAGTGTTTTCTGGTTAGTTTGGTAGCGGTTATGACGAGCCTCAATGCCCCCTTCTTGTTCCAGTTCTAGCAATGCTTGGTAGAAAGCGCGAACTGTGTGCGTTGGAGACGTGAAACGCCATTTGCCGTGGTTCACTTCCATGCAGTGCCACTGGTCGTAAAGATCAAGGCTCAAAGAACGTGCCTGACCTTGGCACTTTTCGAGCTCAGTTTGCTTCGCAATCACAAAGCCAAAACCCGGTACGCCTTGAATACATTTGTTCGCTGAGCTGATCATAAAATCGATGCCCAGCTCTGCGATATCGATAGGAATGCCACCAAAGCTCGACATGGCATCGAGAATCACGACTTTACCGTGTGCTTTTGCCGCAGAAGCAAATGCCTCAATTGGGTTAAGCATGCCAGTGGTTGTCTCACAGTGAACAATTGCCACGTGTGTGATAGCAGGATCCGATGCCAATGCAGTTTCCACCTCGTTCAAGTGTGGCTGTGATGTTTCGCCTGGGGAAACTACATGGCATGGAATATTTAGGTAATCAGCGATCTGAGCGATACGCGCACCGTAAGCACCGTTGTCGACAACCAACAATTTTCCATCTTTGCCAATGGCGCTGCCAATCGTCGCTTCTACTGATGCGGTGCCGCTACCTTGCATTAGTACGCTGGTGTAGCCGTTTTGCTCCGTCGCCAGTTTTACAAGCTTAGTGCGGATCACTTCTACAATGTCTTTGTTGTATTCATCATCCCAAGTACACCAGTCTTTTAGCATGGCTTCACGTACTGTTTCAGAAGTAGATAGAGGACCTGGAGTCAGTAGTAGGTATTCGTTTTTCATCTCGATTTCCATCAGAATAGGCCAATTGGTCTACACCAAATTTCAAGTTCACTCTAGCGAGGAAGAAAAGGGCAGTAAATAGGCGAATATCCAATTTCATAAAACTTTAATATCCAGAAAATGGCGGATCAATTGAACGATTATTCATCGCAAATTTTCGTAAAACTGCCATTTAATGGTCATGATTTCGTCACAAAGGCTCAGTAGGGTGGTTATCGTCAACTGGTACAGACCAAATTAAAACTTAGCCAAATTAACTGGAGAAAATGATGAAAAACCGTTTGATGAAAGGATCGCTGGCTGCACTTGTCTCTCTGCTAGCTACGAATGCAATGGCAGCACAGGAAGTCACGGTTTACACCGCTTTCGAAACTGACATTCTTGCTAAATACAAGTCTGCGTTTGAGAAAGATAACCCAGATATCAAGATTAAGTGGGTTCGCGATTCCACCGGTATCATGACGACGAAATTGCTGGCAGAAAAGAACAACCCTCAAGCGGAAGTGGTTTGGGGTCTGGCTGGCTCGTCAATGGCACTGCTTAAAGATGAAGGTCTTCTTAAGCCTTACACACCAAAAGGTTTGGAAGAGCTGCACGCGAACCTAAACGACCCTCAATCAAACCAAGCTTGGTTTGGTAACGATGCGTTCTTTAACGCAGTTTGTTTCAACGAAGCGGTAGCGAAACAACTTAACCTACCGAAACCAACGTCTTGGGAAGACCTAACAAAGCCGGTTTACAAAGGTCACATTGCAATGCCGAACCCAGCGTCTTCAGGTACTGGCTACATGCAGGTTTCTGCTTGGCTACAAAACATGGGTGAAGATCAGGCATGGAACTACATGCGTGACCTAGATAAGAACATTGCACACTACACGCACTCTGGTTCTAAGCCATGTGTTCAAGCGGGTATGGGTGAAGTGGCTATCGGTATTTCGATGGCGAGCCGCGGCGCGAAGCTGAAAACACAAGGTGCACCACTAGCGGTTATCACACCAAAAGGCATCGGCTGGGAATCAGAAGCGGTTGGTCTAGTAAAAGAGTCGGATGCAGCGAAGCGCGTTGTCGACTGGTCAATCTCTAAAGCGGCAAACGAGCTTTACGTAGAAATGTACCCAGTGGTTGCACATAAAGAAGTGAAAGCGACCGTGTCTAACTTCCCGAACGTTCAAGAGAACATGGCGAAGATGGACTTCGCGCAAATGGGTAGCAAGCGTGCAGAGATTCTAGCGGCATGGTCTGAGAAATTTGACGCGAAATCAGAGCCAAAGTCTTAATTGAATTTGCTTTGAGTTGAATGCTGAAATCCACCTCGGTTGAGGTGGATTTTTTGTTTTCTATGTTATTTCAGAGTTTGTTGAAAGTAGATTCCTAGTCTCACCTAGGTTCGCTGGAATGACGGACTTAAGAAAGTTGGGAGCTTCTATCCGCACTCACAACGTCATTCTCGAGAGCGACGAAGGAGTGAGTCGGGAATCTCAGAATATAGTGCTTGTAAGAGATTCCGGATGGCTCGCTTAGGCTCGTCCGGAATGACGATCTTAAGTATATGGAGTGAAGGTCAAAACTTGTCGTTCTGAGCCGCGAATGTGATTTCAGAATTTATGAACCACACTCATCACGTCATTCTCGAGAGTGACGAAGGAGCGAGTCGGGAATCTCTAATTGTCACGTAAACAAACTTCGCTTCCCTTCATCTATTTGTCATCTTCTGGCTATAAATTTGTCATTGGAACGTAACACTCCCAAATTAAGGTTGGTATATACCATTTGGAGCGTGTGTTATGTCAACTAACCAACATTACCTAAATATTGAAAATGTAGTGAAGCAATTCGGACAGTTCACTGCATTAAAGAAAATCTCGCTAGCGATTGAAAAGGGCGAGTTCGTTTGTTTTCTTGGTCCTTCTGGCTGCGGTAAAACCACTCTACTACGTGCCATTGCAGGTTTAGACTTGCCAACGTCTGGTGCGATTTTTCAAAACGGTCAAGAGACCACATTCCTACCACCAGAGAAGCGCGATTTCGGGATCGTATTCCAATCTTACGCGCTGTTTCCGAACCTAACTGTGCAAGAGAACATTGCAGTGGGTTTGAAGAACCAAGGTATGTCGACCAAAGAAGCGTTAGAGAAAGTAGATTACTGGCTAGAAACCATTGGTCTTCCAACCTCTGGAGAGAAATTCCCTAACCAACTTTCTGGTGGTCAGCAGCAGCGTGTTGCTTTGGCTCGTGCATTGGCGCTATCTCCGGGTCTACTGCTACTTGATGAGCCGCTGTCAGCGCTGGATGCAAAAGTACGTGTTCACTTACGTGATGAGATTTGCAAGCTGCAACGTAAGCTGGGCATCACCACCATCATGGTTACGCACGATCAGGACGAAGCATTATCGATGGCGGATCGTATCGTGGTAATGAACCATGGTGTGATTGAGCAAGTTGGCACACCTCAAGAAATCTACCAACAACCAGCTACGCGCTTTGTCGCTGAGTTTGTCGGCAGCATGAACTTTATTGAAACCTCAGTAGCTACGGACTCCCAAGTACGCATTGCCGAAACCTTGATGCCAGCGCCAAGCTTGACCAATCGTAAGATCCAACGTGGTGACCGCTTCGACCTTGCGGTGCGTCCTGAAAGCATCAAGTTCGTTGAAAGCTATACCAACTCTCTCCCAGTGCGAGTTACGGCTACCGAGTTTCTGGGGGCGTTTTTCCGCATTGATTGCGTATTGCAAAACGACAGCTCAACGAAAACCATCGTAGTGGATGTGCCTGTGGAAACGGTTCAAAAACTCAATATCAAGGCGGGCGATGTACGTTACATCCAGTTTGCTGAAGAAGGGCTGCATGGTTACGCCGTGCCCTCGGTTGATAAAGCGCTAGCAGCGTAGGTGTAAACATGGATGCGAAGACAATGACGATGAATAGCCTGACCACACAAGACAAAGCAAAATCCTTACTCGGACGTGTTAGCCGCGACAACCTTGTGTTGTTTGGTTTGCTCGCTGGTTTGTCGACCATGATGGTGTTGTTCATCTTAATGCCGCTTTGGGCAATGTTGACCAAGAGTGTGCAAAATGCCAATGGCGAATTTGTCGGTCTGGCAAACTTTGCGACGTACTTTTCCTCTTCAAGCTTGTGGGTGTCGGTGGGCAACACCTTCACTTTGGGCGTGATAGTGACCTCGGTAGTGGGTGTGCTTGCGTTTGGCTATGCCTACGCGCTGACTCGTTCATGCATGCCATTTAAAGGTTTGTTTCAAATCCTAGGCACTGCGCCAATTCTTGCGCCTTCGTTGTTGCCGGCGATCAGTTTGATCTTCCTTTTCGGTAATCAAGGCATTGCCAAAGAGATGCTGTTAGGAAACTCGATTTACGGCGTGATTGGTATCTCGATGGGTTTGATTTTCTGGACATTCCCTCATGCATTGATGATTTTGACCACTTCGCTGCGCACTTCAGATGCCCGTTTGTATGAAGCTGCCCGCGCACTTAAAACATCGCCCATCAAAACCTTCTTTATGGTTACGCTACCTGCGGCGAAATACGGTTTGATCAGTACGCTTATCGTCGTCTTTACACTGGTTATCACGGACTTTGGTGTGCCGAAAGTGATTGGTGGCAGCTACAACGTTCTGGCGACTGACATCTTCAAGCAAGTCGTGGGACAGCAAAACTTTGCCATGGGGGCGGTGACCAGCATTATGTTGTTATTTCCTGCGGTAATGGCGTTCGGCGCAGACCGCTGGGTACAGAAAAAGCAAAAGAGCTTATTTGACACTCGCTCGGTGCCTTATCAGCCAGAACCTAACAAAGCGCGCGACAGCATCTGTTTGGTTTACTGCAGCATCATTTCTATCGCAGTGCTGGCTGTGCTTGGCATGGCGGTGTATGGCTCGTTAGTTACGTTCTGGCCTTGGAACAAAGCGTTGACGCTAAACAATTACAACTTTACTGAAATGAGCACTTACGGTTGGAGCCCATTCTTCAACTCGCTAACGCTGGCAGGCTGGACGGCAGTGATCGGTACAGCCATTATCTTTGTCGGTGCTTACTGCATTGAGAAAGGGCGTGCGTTTGGTCCAATTCGTCAGGTGATGCAAATGCTCAGCGTGGTGCCAATGGCGGTTCCTGGTATGGTGCTTGGCTTGGGTTACATCTTTTACTTCAACGATGCGAACAATCCTCTGAACGTGCTTTATGGCACCATGGCATTCTTGGTGATTAACACGGTAGTGCATTACTACACCGTGGGTCACATGACCGCCCTGACAGCGCTAAAGCAGTTGCCATCGGAGATTGAAGCCACAGCAGCATCGGTGAAGCTTCCTCAGTACAAGTTGTTCTTTAAAGTGACATTACCTGTGTGTTTACCTGCGATTTTGGACATTGCGACTTACTTGTTTGTTAATGCATTGACCACCACTTCTGCGGTAGTATTCCTTTACTCAACTGATACGATTCCGGCTTCGGTCTCGATTCTGAATATGGACGATGCAGGTCAAACTGGCGCTGCAGCGGCAATGGCTGTGATGATCATGATGGCTGCCGCAATTGCGAAGATTGTTCAGATGACTTTGGGTAAATTGTTAGAGAATCGCACACAAGCTTGGCGCAAAAGATAAGGACACTTCGTGCAATACGTAAAAATTAAAGATTCGATTGTTGAACAGATTGAAGCGGGCATGCTATCGCCGCGTCAAAAACTGCCAGCAGAGCGTAAGTTGGCGGAGTCGTTCGATACTACACGCGTCACTCTGCGTGAAGCTTTATCACTGCTGGAAGCGGAAGGTCGAATCTATCGCGAAGATCGCCGAGGTTGGTTTATCTCACCTGAGCCATTGCGTTACGACCCAACCCAAACGCTGAACTTCCCGAACATGGCGAAAGCGCAAAATCGAGTGCCAAAAACGGAGTTGGTCGCAGCAAAAGGGACGCTGGCAAACAAACAAGCCGCGCGCTTGTTGGACTTGCAGCCTTTCTCGGATGTGTATCGAGTCGACCGTGTGCGATACCTTGAAGACAGACCTGTGGTCTTCGTAACAAACTACATTCGCCCAGAGCTGTTTCCGAACCTGTTGGACTACGATTTATCAAATTCACTGACGGACATTTATCGCGATCATTATGGCGTGACGTATCAAAAGATTCGCTACCGCATTTCAACCAGTACTTTGTTGGGTGAAATGGCTCAAGCATTGCGCGCGACAGCCGGCACGCCAGCGATGGTGGTGGAGCGCATCAACTACAACCAACACGGTGAGTTGATTGATTGCGATATCGAGTATTGGCGACACGATGCCATCAGCATTGAATCTCTGGCGGAACTCAATCGTTAAGTGGATTTTCTCATTATCTAAGGCTCCATCTCGGGGCCTTTCTTTTATTCAGACAGGAACATTGAAATGGATTTGTTGGCGATTGGTCTCGTCGTTTTCTCTGCTGTTCTTCATGCGGGCTGGAATATCCTTGGCAAAAGCAACTCTGGGTCAGGGCTCGCGTTTACCATGGCCGCCAGCTTTTCTGCCTGTGCCATTCTTACCCCTTATTTGATTTGGTATTTGGCAACCATTGGCTGGACATCATTACCGAGTGAGTTTTGGGGATTGCTGTTCATTAGCGGCATTTCACAAATGGTTTATCTGGTTGGTTTGATTGTCGCTTATAAGCACGCTGATGTGGGGGTGGTTTATCCGATTGCTCGGGCACTGCCTGTGATGATGGTCGGCGCAATCAGTGTTGCATTGGGACATGAATTATCCAGTCAGCAGTGGCTTGGATTCTTGCTGATTACCCTTGGTTGTATGCTGGTACCACTGACGAATTTTCGTCAAATGACATTTGGCTCTTATTTGAATGTCGGTGTGTTCTGGGCATTAATTGCCGCAATAGGCACAACGGGTTACTCCGTGGTTGATAAAGAAGCGCTGAGTTTACTCACAGGGCAAGCGTCAGAGATCTTGAATGATCAGTACAGTGCAATCTTCTATTTGGGCGTGCAGTTTTGGGCAATTGGTATTCCTGCCCTTGTGTGGTGTTTGGTTACAGGCAAACCAGATGAGATTAAGACAGTCTGGCATATCCGCAAAACAGCCAGCATGGCAGGGGTAATGATGGCATCCACCTACGGTTTGGTACTGTTTGCGATGACCATGACAGACAACGTGAGCTTGGTCGTAGCACTAAGGCAAATCAGCATTGTGTTTGGATTGTTTATGGGGATTTGGTTTCTGTCTGAGAAATGGTATCTCACCCGAGGGCTTGGCGTTACTTCTATCGTGGCGGGGATCATTCTCGCGCTTACGTATTGACCTATATTCACGAAAAAAGGCAGCGAATGAGCCTCTCGCTGCCTTTTGTATTAACTTGTAAGCCTTGTTTAAAAACGCAGTTGCGCACCAAACATCACACCGCTAGAGTCAAAATCGCTGTTTTTTGAGTACACATATTCTGCATTCAAACCAAAGTGTTTATAGCTCCAGCCGATACCGCCAGCCGCTTCACCTCCGACACTTGAGTGTTCGATGTTCTTGCTCTGACCGTTCACTTTATAAGTGTATTCGAGAGTGTAGAGAGTGACACCTGCCTTGCCGTACAGTTCGAAACCTGAACCCAGAGGATAGCTAGCATAGCCACTCAAGCGAGGCCCGGAGAAGCTCGTATTGGTGACTTCTGAAATCGGACTCACGAGTATCGAGCCGATACCGTCAAACGCGCCTTTATAACCTGCTTCGATACCAAAGTTATGTGTTGGCATGTAGCGGTAATATATTTCACCTAAGAACATGTCGCCTGATTCTTTGCTTGTCGGAGCATCGTAGTTCACATCGCCATAGCCAATGTTTGTACCTATGATGTGCTCACTGGTTTCTGCATTGGCTGACAAAGAAAAAGCCGACAACACTAAAGCAGTAATGAATGAATAACGCATGAACGCTTCTCCTTAGCTTTTAGCTTGCTCGCCTTTTAATATTTGTTCGAAAGTGACCTTGGTATTGTCTAACCATTCGTAACGACGTCGATACATCGAACGCTTAGAACGCGACATGCCTTCGATATCACGACGCGGGGCATTCACATCGAGTGAGTAGAAATGACGGTTGTATTCGGTGCCGCCCAACTCTTGCCAGAGTGCATCGTAATCCGTTTTGATTCGTCCTTTACTGTAGCGTCGTGCAGCATAAGTATGGGATTGTGTTTTTACCGCTAGAATCGTATTCACTTCCCAAATTTGCGCGAGTAAAGTGAGCAAACTCACCATCAAGCTTTTTGGTCTTTGCCCGTAAAGTTTACGAGTTAACTTTTTAATTTTCGCGTTGTTCTCTTCACTGCTGCGTGGCCCTTGCAAGCCGCCAATCATAATGCTGCGTCCAGATTCTATGTGGCCGAGAGTAAATGAGAGCGTATAGAAGTTGCCATCCTCCGCGCTGTGTAGCACTAGGCTCATGTCGCCTTCTTTTTGGTAACGCGCTTCGTACACCAATCGCACAGAGTACAATGTCTCGTCGATTTCAAATGATGTTAATGTTAAGCCTGTCGAATCGGTATAGATCTCTTCAATGGTCTGTTTAGAAAACAGCTCTGAAATGGTTTTGTAGTGATCAACCACTAGGTTTGAACGATCGAACGCTGAGTTATTTTTGATGATGTAGGGACGAAACGGTTTTTCTAAAAAGCGGTGCGTACGTGCACAAAGCATCTCTAGTAATGACGATTCAATATTATCTGACAGGTGCTTAAACGCTCGTTTGTAGTAAAGTGCGCGCAAGATGAACTTAGCTCTGTAGGTCCAAATTGGCTTATAGACATCAGCATAATCATCTGAGTAAATTGATGTGCTATGGTAAAAAATGGATTTGTTCGCGGTCATTTTCACTCCAGATTAACGTGTGCTCAACAGCCACAATTAAGAACCGACGGACGAGCAGCGAAGAACCCGAAAAAGGGGGAAATGCAAAGCACTACTAAAAGGGGAGGTTTTGCTGTGCCCGACGTTTATATAAGGTTTTGAACACTGTTCTTTTTTTGGGATTCTAAGAGAAAATTGACCTTAGGTATTGTATGGGTTGGTAAGGAAATGTCAGTTTGGAAGCCACTTTGAACGTTGTGACTACGAGGTAGAAAAATGCTCGTGTTGGCAGAGTATGATGCCGTGTTGCTAAGTTAAAGTGAAATGAGTTGAACAAGAATTGAACGTTATTTGAAATTATTTTGACGTGTTTCTGGTCTTTATACGTACCTTATAAATATCGAGCCAATTTAGGCCCGATATAAAGGTAAGTAAGGAGAGGTTTATGAAACGCTTAATGACTTTAGCAAGTATGATTGCTCTGACTGCTGCACCTTCTGTTGTTTTTGCTGGTGGCTATCAGTGGACAAACGATACCGAAACGATCCATGGTGATGTTATGGATAGCAAACAAGCGGCTTATGAAATGGGTCGTGACATGATTCAGAACTATCAAAGCAAATCACCAGGTCAGCTTCGTGACGAGTTTACAAGCCTTACAGAGTATGTTGATCGCCAGTCGTTTTCTATCACCGACTCAAAAGTCATGGTGAATGAGTTCTTGCAAAGTGACGGGCAAGTTGTATACCAGCCTATTCTCAATGTTCAATACGAGTACCGCATGCGTGAAACCGGTAAATACTAACCAGTAAGACGGTCTCGATTTTCCGATAGTTTATATCCTTGCTGTTTGTTTTGGGGAGCGCTGCTCCCCATTTTTGTATTCATTGATAGCAGAAACTTCCACTCTCTCAGCGCAACATTTGCTATCGCTCAGCGTTAGATATTCTTGCTCGTTGATTGTGCTCATCGTTTGTAAAGTGTTTACAGAAACGATGCAACGCACTAACAAGGATATCCGATGACACACAGTTCATACTGGTTCAAGCAGGCCATTGAAGCTGAACAGCCAGAAACGCCGCAACCATTACATCAAAATATTGATACCGATGTTGCTATTGTCGGTGGTGGCTACACCGGACTTTGGACAGCGATTATGATTAAGCAGCAATCTCCTGAAAAACAGGTGGTTGTTATCGAAAAGGGCTTGTGTGGCAGTGGGGCATCTGGCGCGAATGGTGGCTGTATGCTGACATGGTCTACCAAGTTCCCGACGTTGAAACGGTTATTCGGTGAAGAACATGCTGTTTGGTTGGTAAAAGAGTCGGAACAAGCGGTGTTGGAGATTGACGACTTTTGTCAGCAATACAATATCGATGCGCAATTATCGTTAAAAGGGGTTTATTACACCGCAACCAATCAGGCTCAGAAAGGTGGAATGCAGCCAGTTGTCGACGAGTTACAACGGCTAAATGTGAACAGTTGGCGTCGTTGCTCGGTGGAGGAACTGCGTGCCAATGCGGGTTCACCTCGCCATATTGAAGGCTATCACTCTCCGGTTGCTGCTAACGTACAACCCGCCTTACTCGCGCGAGGGTTACGCCGTATCGCTATTGAGTTGGGTGTGGAAATCTATGAGAACACGCCAATGACGCGTCTAGATTATGGAAAACCTGCCACCGTCTGTACACCTAAAGGAAACATTCAAGCGCAGCAGGTGGTGTTGGCATTAAATGCATGGATGGTGGAGCAATTTAAGCAGTTCAAAAACAGTATTGTTGTGGTGTCTTCGGATATGGTTATTACCAAACCGCTTGGTGATACTTTGTCTCAATCTGGTTGGCAAGCAGGTTCGAGTGTGTTGGACTCACGCATCTTCGTACATTATTACCGAGATACGCCAGATGGCCGTTTGATGCTAGGTAAAGGCGGTAATCAGTTCTCTTTCAACAACCAAGTTGACGCGATGTTTAACAAGCCGACGCGTTATCAAACGCTACTAAAAAAATCATTCGACAACCTTTTTCCTCGCTTAAAAAGGGCTGAATTTGAGTACTCTTGGACTGGCGGTTCGGATCGCTCCGCAACTGGTTTTCCTTTCTTTGGACAATTGGATGAGCAAAGTAATGTCTTTTACGGATTTGGTTATTCAGGTAACGGCGTTGCCCAAACTCGAATGGGTGGAAAGATTTTATCGTCGTTGGTGTTAGGACTAGATAACGAATGGACGCGAAGTGGTTTAGCGCAAGGACCGCTTGGGTATTTTCCACCAGAACCAATACGTTGGCTGGGAGCAATGATGGTACGAAATGCTGTTCGCCGAAAAGAGGAAGCGGAAGACAATGAGAAACATCCGTTTGTTTGGGATAAATGGCTAGCGAAACTCGCAGGACCAGCAGGCAAAGCGGATAAGCTCGACTAAACTGAAGACTTTAGCCACAAACGAGACAGTTTGCAGTGAAAGTCATTGGGGGGCGATGTAGCCTTGTGTTAGCCTCTGTCTTTCAAGCTCAGATTTAAAAGGTGAGTAATATAATGAAAGTATTCAGCAACTTCGATAGCGGCAGCATTCACGTAGTGAAAGCGGACGACAAAAATGACATCCAACTTAAAATCCCTAATGACAATATGTCGGAATTCTACCAGTGGTTCCATTTCCGTCTAGAAACCGAAGCCGAGCAGTCGCACACGATCAAACTGCTTGATTTGGCTAAGTCGGCTTATCCAGAAGGGTGGCAAGGTTACGATGTCGTGGCGTCTTACGACCGTGAAGAATGGTTCCGTATACCAGCAGAGTTCGATGGTGACACGCTGACTTTCACTGTTATCCCTGAGCGTAGCTCAATTTACTTCGCGTACTTTGCGCCTTACACATACGATCGTCATTTAGATTTGTTACACATGGCACAAAGCGCGCACCACTGCCAACTAGAAACATTAGGCCACACATTAGACGGCAATGACATGAGCTTGCTAACGTTTGGTGAGCCGGAAGAAGGCAAAAAGAAAATCTGGATGATTGCACGCCAACATCCGGGTGAAACCATGGCTGAATGGTTCATGGAAGGCATGATCCAACGTTTACTGGATGAAAATGATACGGTTGCGCGTGCATTACTGGAAAAAGCAGTGCTTTACGTGGTACCAAACATGAACCCAGACGGTGGTATTCGCGGCCACTTGCGTACGAACGCGGTAGGCGTGAACTTGAATCGTGAATGGCAAACGCCATCAATGGAAAAGAGCCCAGAAGTCTACCTTGTGCGTCAGCGCATGCTGGAAACGGGTGTTGACATGTTTTTAGATATCCATGGTGATGAAGCGATACCGTATAACTTCGTCGCTGGCTCAGAAGGTATTCCTTCTTACGATGAAAATCTTGCCGCTTTAGAGGCATCATTTAAGCAAGCGTTACTGACTATTACACCTGAGTTCCAAGATGAGATTGGTTATGATAAAGATGAGCCGGGTAAAGCGAATTTGACGGTAGGCTCAAACTGGGTCGCGGAGCAGTTCAAATGCCTGTCGTACACGATCGAGATGCCATTTAAAGACAACAACAATCACCCAGATCCGCTTTATGGTTGGTCACCAGAACGCAGTGTATTATTTGGGCAAGATGTCTTAGCTGCAACGCTTACCGTGGCGGATAAAATCTAGTTCGATAAGTTCACGTCTGTTCATTATTTCGAAAACAGCTCATTTTAAATGAGCTGTTTTTTATGCCTTCGATATCCATTCTCTCCTGTAAAAATTTGTTGCCATTCACAGGCTTAAATGTCGATTCTTAAATTTGAGAATATGGGTTTTTATGGTGATTTGCGTCACAGAAAACTGGCTATTTTGTGATATTCTCCGCAACGAATTGACTATGGCTAAACCAACGCAACGAGACTTTATTTCTCGGTTGGGTATGCGGATGAAGCTCATGAATAGATGGTCTTGAGGTTATCTTTCTCCGTTTACGTCATTGGCGTTTGAATATCATTTTTTGATTCTTTCCTACGCTATTTAGCTATTTCTGTTCGAAGAAAAGAGAAAGTTACGGCTTCATATTTTACGGCAGTATGCTGCCTCGATGTGTTGCTTTGTGTACAAGAAAAAGGAAAAGAATAATGAAAAAAATCGCTATAGCAGTGGCTACTGTACTTGCTGGTGGTGTGATCTCAAACGTTGCACTTGCTGACACTTACATGGGCGGTAAAGTAGGTTACAACTCTCTAAATGATGCGTGTTACCTAAACGAACCTTGTGACGACGACAGTTTTGCAGCATCTATGCACCTGGGCTACAGCTTCAACGAGTACGTTGCAGCAGAGTACGGTGTTGATTACCTTGGTGACTTCACTGCAAACTTCAAAAAGCCGGGCCTAAACACCGTTGACGGTGATCTTTGGGCGTTGACTCTTGCTCCTAAATTCAACCTACCGCTAACAGATTCTTGGAATCTATTCGCGAAAGTTGGTGCTGCATACATGATGGCGGGTGACGAAAAAGATTTCGTACCAACAGGCTCTCTAGGTGCTGAGTACAAAATCAACTACAACTGGAGCCTACGTGCTGAATACCAACGTTACCAAGATATGTCTGATGACGTGATTGAAGACATGGATTCAGATTTCTTCGGTATTGGTTTTAACTACAAGTTTGGCTCTGAGCCAGTAGTTCAAGAAGAAGTGGTTGAGGAAGTAGTAGAAACACGCCCTGCAACACGTATTGTTGAGCATGTTTACCCTGCTCAAACAACAGCGACAGTACAATTCGACCTAGAAAGTGCAGAAGTGAAAGATGCATCGACCCTTTCTGGTACCGTTGATCTGATGAACACTTACCCACAAGCTCAAGTTGAGATCACGGGTTACAGTGATACGACGGGTTCTGCTGCGTACAACCAGCAACTTACAGAAAAACGCGCGAAAGCCGTTGCTGACGAGTTCCAAGCAAAAGGTATTGCGGCTGAGCGTATGACAGTGAAAGGTATGGGTGAAGCTAACCCAGTAGCAAGCAACGAAACACGTCAAGGTCGTCAAATGAACCGTCGTGTTGAAGTAGTTGTCCCTGCGTTTGAATACCAAACCACTGAGAAAGCAGAATAATTCCTGCTTAAGAGACAGTTCCAAAAGCCAGCGTGTATCACGCTGGCTTTTTTGATCCCGCTTAACAAACTCAGCACTTTCATCAATTTGTCATCACCAGTTCATACCATGGCTACCAAGTATTTGGGAGAGTGTTATGCAAAGTTTACCGCCGCTTAATTTGCTCCGAGCGTTTGAAGCCACGGCGCGATTACAGAGCTTCACTAAAGCCGCAGAGGAGCTAAATGTGACCCGTGCGGCCGTCAGTCAGCAGGTGAAATCGCTAGAACTGCAGTTAAATGCAACATTATTCGAGCGCAAGGGTACGCACCTTACGCTGACCAGCTCAGCAAAAGAATACTGGCCTGTGGTTAACCATGTGCTTCAAACCTTATCAACCTCGACCCATCATTTATCAACCTCGACCCATCATTTATTTACTCGCCCACAGAACAAGCAAATTACCTTACATGTCGCCCACAGTTTTTGCTCGCAATGGCTAATGCCAAGGCTGGCCGATTTTCAGCGTCAATTTCCAGATGTTTCCTTTAAGATCTCGACAACCGCGAATACGGTTCCAAACGCCAGTGCGATAGCAGATATAGAAATTATTAACGGAGATGGCGATTGGCAAGAGCAACAAGCTATTCAGCTTACCCAAGAAAACTGGATCGTTGTAGCAAGCCCCGGCTTTATTCAGTTAAATCCGATTGATGACCTCACGAAGTTGTCTCAAACACCTAAAATTTGCACCGGCGGTTATCATGAATCTTGGCAGGTATGGTTTGCGTACCAAGGTTATCAAGGCAAGCAAAGTGATAGCCGAATTTGAACATTCATTGCTTGCTATTCAAGCTGCAACTAATCAACTTGGTGTCTTACTGGTGAGAGACTTTCTTGTTGAGGATGAGTTGCAACAAGGGATATTAGTACAAATCGGAGATTGGCGTATGCCCAGCTCCGGCGCACACTATATGATGGTTAGGGCATCAGAAAAGTCACACGTAAACACCTTTGCCCAATGGTTAATACAAGGCCTTTGATGTTTTACGGTCTATTTTTACAGCGGTACTTATTCTTGCGATTTACCTAACAAAATGCGCGGTTTCTTATAGGGTCAGTCAACCTTCTCTAAAAGCTTTGAGTGTATGATGATCTAGCTTTACGTTATCTGATGCGCGCTTAATCCACACAGGATACTGTTATGGAAACAATGCAAGGCGGTAGAGAAAATGCCATCTATCGAAAAGGGAATTTGATATCTCGTCCTGCCAGTTATTGGACGATGACTATCCATCAGCTACTTACCTATCTTCATTCACGAGGCTTTACGGCATGCCCTAAAGCGGTTGGTATTGAGAAAGGAAAAGAGTGGGTTAGCTATGTCGAAGGAGAGACTGACAACTATCCATTGATTGGCAACATTGCTTCTGTTTCCGCGCTCCAATCTGCGGCAAAAATGTTACGCGATATGCACGATGCATCTGAGGGTTTCCTTAAGCAATATCAAAATGAAACGATGCACTGGATGCTGCCACCACGAACACCACAAGAGGTGATTTGTCATGGTGATTTCATGCCATATAACGTGGCACTCCATGGAGAGTTTGTCGTTGGTGTGTTTGATTTTGATACGGCACATCCGGCACCAAGAGTTTGGGATGTCGCTTTTTCGGTCTATGGTTGGGCACCATTTAAAACCGATGAGCACGATAAAATGGGCTGTTTGGAGCAACAAATTCAGCGTGCAAAACTCTTCTGTGACGCTTATGGGTGTTCGAGATTGGAACGGGAAGAGCTCGTGGAGGTGATGACACATCGACTCTCCGCATTAGTTGATTATATGAGAGGGGTCGCAGCTCAAGGTGATGATAGGTTTCAAGCGAACCTAGAAGATTGCCATCATACCGCTTACCTCAACGATATCGAGTACCTAAGAAAACATAGACAAGTCATCACCCTAGGACTTTTAGGTTAGGGCTGGGTGATATCTTTAATGACATTGAATAGCCACTGGTTTATCGGGGCTTGCTGTTGTGATCGACGACAGCTCATCACGTAGCGAACATCAAGCTCTAACCCGCCAGGAAGCGCGATACTTCGGCAGCCCTTAGGCACATGTCCACTCATGGTTATACCAAAATGATCCGTTTGTAGGAGCACTTTTTGAATCATCGCTGGGTGTTCAATTTCTACCTTAGGTGTGGTTCTGAACCCCATATGATTGAGCCTTTCCAACAACGGGTATCGGTAGTCGTTCCATCCCGGCGTTTTGAAAAGTAAAAAGGGGTAGTTTTCTAGCTCTTGGAAATGTTGAGCGGGATGCTCATCTCGAACAAAAAATACTGCTTTTCCTCGACCTAGTTCGTTTTGAATAATTGATTGCGGAAGATCCTCATCAAAATAATGAATCGCAATAGCGTTTTCACCCTCAGTTAATCGCTTTTTCGCGTCGCTCCCCCAACGTAAACAAGCGAACTTTGCTTTTGGGGCGTGTTTTAGTAATTCTAAGTAAAACTTGTCACCAAAGTAATCCCAAAACAATGTATTCGCATAAATAGTGATCGAGCCGTCAAAATGAGCGGGTGAAAAACTCTGTGGTTTGATGGAATCAATACTGGTGAGGATTTGTTCAAAATGTGGCATGTTCGCCTCGACAAAAGCGGTCGGTTCAAAGCCATTTTTAGTCTGAATGAACAAAGGGTCATCGAGCTGCGCTTTCATTTTTGTCAGGTTTTTGCTGATTGATCCTGATGTCTTTCCGAGTGAATCTGCCACCAATCGGACGCTACGTAACTCATACATCCGTTTTAGTACCAATACGTTTTGAATGTCCAGATTAATGCTCATACATCGTCTCATTTGTCTTCTGCCGAGAAATCATATCTCTGGATTGCTGAACAAAAGACAACGTTCGGTCAATTTAAGCATGCTGTCGTATCTTATGGTTTATTGAAGGCGACGGTGGACAGCAAATAGGCTTGGTCATATCAATTTAGTGGTTTGGATTTCCATTTGGTAAATGATGACTTTCCTCGTATGAACACGTTTCTGTTGTTACAGTTTTTTCATCGAAAGAAAGTAAGAACAAAAACAGAGGTGACGTATGAAAAAATTAATCGCACTTGGTTTGATGGTTTGCTCAACAAACATAGCATTAGCTGGCGATGGGTCATACACGGGCACGATTGATATGACGATGGCTACGAAAAATCAGGTTGACGTCGAGCGAGCAGATTCTCAACTGACGCTGAAAGGTCGGAATGAAACGGCCTATGGCGGGGTAATCATCCATACGGATGCTGCTACACAAAAAATTGAACTTCGTGGTCGACGTGATTAATCGAACATGTTGTTGTTAAGAAAATGCCGCGAATATCGCGGCATTTTTTATATTTTGAGATAGGTAAATCATCAAACTCAGCTTTGAACTTCAACCCCAGCTTCGATCTCGACTGGTTGCGCTTGAGTATCGCTTTCTTTCGCCGCATCAAGCATCTTGCGAATAATGAGTGACGCTGCCATTGCGATAGCGACCATGACAACAGCAAGGACAGTGAGTAATTGGAAATAATCACCATATACGTTTTGTACAATGTCTTGTGTGATGGTCTGTCCTTTCTCTAACGCGATAGAGGTTGAAAATGCAGCACCAATAATACCGCTCAATGCGATTGCCACAGAAAATAGGCTCACAGAGAAGTTTTCGATGTGCTTCGGCGCGACGGAAAGAATAAACGCTACGACCATCGAACCCACGATGACTTCTGCAATCGCCTGGAAGAAGTGAATAGCGAGAAAGATTTCTGGCATGATCACGACATCTTCACCCACGGTAGTCACGGCAAACGTCAAGATACCAAACGCTATCGCGGTCAGTACAAATGCCAAGGCGATTTTTGTCGCGGTAGAGAGGTAGATATCGCGCTTTTCCAGCAACCCAAAAAAGCCAGCTACGATAGGACCACCAACCATACACCAAAGCGGATTCATTGCCATTGCTGCTTCTGGTTCGAGCGGAATAAAACCAAATAGAGAGCCTTTTAATGTGTTGATAGCAACCATGTTCATCGAGGTCATCATTTGTCCGTAGTAAACAAAGAAACAGGTTGTCAGCAAGGTCACAATTAAGATGGTCCCCATCTTCAAAGACTCAGCTTTGCTTGCTTTAAGCATCAGAGATATGAAGTATGCGATCGCCGCCCCTCCGATGGCGTATACGATATTTTGGCCAATATCCATGTTTGAAAACATGAAAAATACCAACGCGATCATTGCCAATGAAATCAATGCAAAAAGTACCCAGTTTTTTAAACTTACGGTTTTTTGATCAAGCTCAGAGGCTACGCCAACAAGATCTTTGCGGAATACCAATAGCATGATCAATGCCGCTGCTGCCATAACAGCAGAGATGGTAAAACCGCCATTAAAGCCGATCACAAGGACAATCATTGGGAACAAATATTGACCTAAAAAGGCGCCAACATTATTCACTGAATAATTGATTGGGTATCCTTTTTCAAAATCTTCTTGTGATTTGAACGTTCGTTTATAGAGGCTAGGGTAAGAGGGTGACATCAGGCCGCGGCCATAACTGGCGAGCGCAATACCACACATTGAAAGTGGAACGTTAGAAGCAGAAGCCCCCAACACGAGTAATACGTAACCGGATGCAAAAGCGAAATATGCGATAGAAAGTGAGCGATAAGCGCCTAAAAACTTATCTGCAATAAAGCCGCCCGCAATCGCGAAAAGTGGCCCGATCGCCGAAAAAGCACCAACGATCATCATCGTATCGGCTTCGTTGTAATTTAGATCCTCTAGAAAAAATCGAGTTAGACTTACTAATACACCGTAAAATGATAAGCCAAACATCATTTGGCAGAACATCATGGATTTATTGAGTTTATTCCACATAATTTTGTACTCACATTAGCGGAGAAAGGTAGGTATTGTTATTTCTATTAAATAGTAATGAAACGAAAGATTGAGTATTGAAATAATTGTCGCATAACGTGGAAATGCTGCACTATATTTTCTAATGCTTAGGTGGCTAAATGCTAATGTGTTGTTCTGGATCAATTTGAATAAAGCAGTGCTTAATTCTGTTTTTGTTTAATTTTTTTGTATTTGTTACTAATTGAGACCGAAGGGAGTTTATAGGATTGCTGGTAAATAAAAAGAGGTCTTGCGAGAAAGGAAATTGCTGACGAAGTGCATCGCCAGCAATGATATAGCGGGCTTATTTGACTATTCGCATGGCGGTGCCATATGAATGACGGCCAAGCCACCTAAGGAAGTTTCACGGTATTTTTTGTTCATATCTTTACCAGTTTGATACATGGTTTCGATAACTTTATCTAATGAAATAAGGCATTTGCTCGTGCGCTTTAATGCCATACGTGAGGCATTAATGGCTTTCATTGCGCCCATGGCATTTCTTTCAATGCAAGGCACTTGAACCAAGCCGCCGATCGGGTCACAAGTCATTCCTAATGAATGCTCCATCGCAATTTCCGCAGCAATACAAATCTGCTCGTTACTGCCGCCTCTGAGCGCCGTTAAACCAGCGGCTGCCATGGATGAAGAAACCCCGACCTCTCCCTGACAACCCACTTCGGCGCCGGAAATTGACGCGTTAGTTTTATATAAGATGCCGATAGCGCCAGCGACTGCGAGAAAATCTTTCAGCTGTTTAATATCAAGCTCTTTGATGAAGCGATGGTAGTACATCAATACGGCCGGAATCACCCCTGCAGCGCCATTAGTTGGAGAAGTAACGACTTGTCCGCCAGCTGCATTTTCTTCGCTAACCGCAAAGGCAAAGAGGTTAATCCAATCCATGATCTCCATTGGATCATTCTCAACTGCAGCGTTGGCTTCGAGCTTTTTCAAAAGGTTTGGTGCACGACGAGTGACATTGAGACCACCTTCTAAAATCCCTTCCGTATCGAAACCACGTTGCATGCAGAGCGACATCACTTTCCAAATTTGTTCTGCTCTTTGGCTAATTTCTTCATCTGAGCGGAATGCCAGTTCGTTTTGTAGAATCATACCTCCCAAACTAAAACCGTTAGTCTCGGCTTTTTCCAGCATCTCATCCGCTGATGTGAAAGGAAATGGTACCGCGACTTCATCTTGTTGCGTGCCGTTTTCTAGTTCGTCAGCGGTGGCGATGAATCCGCCTCCGATGGAATAATAAATTTCAAACGCCACTTGGTCTCCCGCAGCGTCTAGTGCAGTAATCGTCATTCCGTTTTCATGCAGGGGAAGGTTGTCACTATGAAAGACGATGTCATGGTCGTAGCTAAACTCAATCTGGTGCGTACCAGCGAGCAGCAGCGTGTTGTTGTCTATAGTATTTTGTAGCGCACTTTTAGCGCTACTCATTTTAATGGTATCGGGTTTATTTCCCATCAAACCAAGGACAGTGGCTCGGTCTGTGTGGTGCCCTCTCCCAGTGAGCGATAATGAGCCATAAAGGTCCACTTGCACCCGATGCACTTTCGCCATAGAGTCGCTAACTAGTTGAGTGAAATGGAATCCGGCAAGCATAGGACCATTAGTGTGGGAGCTAGAAGGCCCGACACCAATCTTAAATATATCGAAAATCGACAGCATAATTGACTTCCTTTAGCAGTGAACCTTTATAAAGGTCTCTAGAACAGTGTTGTTAACTAGATGTTAAAGCCTGTAGGCCGGGAGTGAAAGAAGATTTTTGTAACACTGCCAACTAAGCGCGAGATTTTGAAATGAAGTTAGACAATGTGGTCATCGTTTTAGGTAAACGCCTCGTCAATAGCAGATTGACCGTTGAGGGGGTAACAAGAGTCGAAGCCTTATCTAATGCGATTGCGTCATTGCCGACAGAGCGAACGGCGATTATTTTTTGTGGTGGATTAACGCAAGGCCAATGCATTTCTGAAGCAGATGCAATGTACAGTTATTTTAAATCTCTAAATGCGGCCGCTGTGCATCCGTTCCCTGAACATCAAATACTTTTAGAAAATCGATCTTTGAATACGTTCCAGAACATGCGTTACGCTTCTCGCGTTTTGTGTGATAGTGGTTTGTTCCAGTTATGGTCAGCGCGTTCGGTTGAGGTCACCTTGTTGTCGAATGACTACCACCTTGAGCGAATCATAGAAATCCAAACCTTGATGGATGAGCAGGGATTATTACGAGTACTAAAATCTGAGTGCGCATCCATGGGCGTTACTCTCAACTTACCATTGGATATCAACAAACATATCAGCGTACCATACCCACATAAAGGGCCTGTGGCGGCGGCATTTTTATTACTGGATGAACTCACGACTTACCGAGTTTATTTAGAAGGGGTCAAGCAGGGAGCATTTTTACGAGACTTATCGGTTGTCCGAAAGAAGCCGCTTATGATCGCGAGACATGCCATTCAGCAATTGCTCGCTTTACCACTCGATAAAGATAGTTTGCAACAGATTGAAGACATGAAAAAGGCCGTCGAAATGACGGCCTTGGATGAATCTGTAGGAGCTGCGGAACAAGCGTTAAGGATCGTTCATCCGATATTAACTGCATTGAACCGCCGCTTGGATCCTGAGTCTATTCATTAAGTTCGCGTTTTGTACGGACTGCGCTCAATGCGATCAAACAGTAGCAAAGGAGTTCCATGCCTTCTTCCGAAATATTTTTAACATCACGGATGTAGTTCTCGTCCATCACTTGTTGCCAAAAACTGCCCATGCCATACAAGCGAGAGAAGACCAACAATAGCATCACGGCACCAATTAACAGTTTCATGTGGGGCACCGTTAAGATGGTCGCCATTTCGTTCATGGTACCTTTACCACCTTGGTAAGCTTTGGCGCAAGCCAGTGCGGTGAGAGCGAGCGCAGGGAAAACCCAAGAACCATGACGAATCATGTCTGTCCAATAATCTGTTTCACGAATAATGAGCACCGCGAAAAAGCCGGCAATCAAAATGGCCGCATGCTTTAGCTGAGGCTGTTGTTTAGATAGGCTAAAAAATGACCATGATGCAATCGCGAGCATCACAAGCTGGAGTGTTTCTGTTATGGAAAGCTCACCAAGGCTTGAACCCAACACGACATAATCAAGGCGAAGACTGAGGTTAACGAGAATACTGATAGCGACAATCATCAAAGCGCTTAAACTCGATTTATAAATGATGCGCTTTGACTCTTCAGTAACAACGTTGCTTGGGGCTGACTCGGCTTCTTTTACTATTTGTGTTTTCATCTTGCTCACCTGTTCCAGAAAATGTGGAAGAAATGTGAATTAGTGTGATCTGTGTTTGGGATTTTATTGTCCAAGTGGAAAGTTATGTCAGAGGAGTGTCAAGAATAGAACACTGTTCGATATAGTATCGATGTGCGGTAAAGTCAGAGGTATGTAAAAATGAAGTGAGAAAGTTTTGATAAATCAAATAAAAAAGGAGCCTAAAGGCTCCTAAGTGATAGAGGGAATCTGATGTGTCGACAAAAAAATTTAGTAGTCGCCACTCTCACTTTCTTTATGATTGTCGCGATAGTATTCCCATTGCTCGACACGGTTATCGTCAGACAGCACGCAGTAAGTCACACGTTCTCCATTTTCCGAAACGGTATCCAACTCACCACCTTGCTGAACACAGTAAACGGCTGCAGGATTTGCGACGGAGGTATACTCAGTCGAGCGAGTGGCACCTTCGTAAGTTGAACAACCAGCCAGTACCAACGTTGCAGCCATAGCCATCATTAAATTTGTCTTTTTCATTCTTTATCTCCGCATGGGGTGGGCGAGTATTGTATTGATTATAGGCAACTTTCAGAGATTATTGTCTTATCGATGTTAAAAGTAAGAGGGACGTATAAGAATTTAGATATTCTCATCTTTTACTGGTTATCACGTCACACTTCTATTTGTTGCGGATTGTTACGAAGGTTAGAACCGTTGCGTTCAAACCAATGTCTTGAACGCATTTGGACCGACAACGATGATTTAAAGCGTGAAGTTCGGTAATATGCGCGCAAAACATGACAGTGGTATTTTCGATGAGACACTTAAAATCGACCGTTCATCCGGACATTGAGCACTTGGACGACAAAATTATTTTCCAGCGCAATGCGGCACGTGCCATCGTACTAGATGGTGAAGATGTGTTGTTGCTCTATACAGAGCGTTACCATGACTACACTTTGCCTGGTGGTGGTATTGATGATGGTGAAGATGTGATTGCTGGACTAATTCGTGAACTAGAAGAAGAAACCGGCGCGCAGAATATCCATGGTATTAAGCCTTTCGGAATCTTTGAGGAGTTTCGTCCTTGGTACAAAGACGACGCTGACGTAATGCACATGGTATCGTATTGCTATACATGTAAAATCGATCGTGAGTTAGGCGAAACGGCTTATGAAGACTATGAAGTTAAAAATGGAATGCGTCCGGTATGGATGAACATTCACGAAGCGATAGCGCACAATGAAAAGACCATGGCAGAAAGCCCGAAAAAAGGCATGAGCATCGAGCGCGAAACGTTTTTGCTTCAGTTGATTTCTAAAGAATTACTATAAATAACTTAGCTTGCCTCATAGTGACTTACCTACTCGTTGTTCTGTTAATAGGTCAGCTTTTAAATCGATAAAAAAAGTCCGGACTCCCCCCCGGAACCCGGACTTATTCCAGACGCGCAAGCGAAGCGTCATCTTGATATTTTAAATTTGTTTCGAACTATGAAAACAATAGCTGTTTTACATTTAGTGTGTAAATAATTATTAGGTCCAACCATTGGTTTTCATGTTTTTTGCAAACGCAATGTGACGCATATCTACCCAATTGGCAAGCGCAATTTGGGTACCTTTTAATAAACCACTACTCTTTCTTATCTTTGAGATACCTTACCTCAACTTTTTTGCACACGTTTGCATAGAGATCACGAGTTTTCAAATTGGCCGAACACGATCTTGTAATTTTACGTTTTTCTGACATTGGATTTTGTCGTGATTTTTATCACAAATTGACCAACGGAGGTAGTGGACTAAAGTCGATCAGCGGTTGCGAAACCATCGGAGCATCTGAAGCAAATAAGAGTAAAGGTTGAAATGATGAGGATTGTAACTGACCGATATCTATCAACTTTTCCAGCGCGAAGAATCGACTAACGTATTGGCGAGTCTCTTTAGGTAGTGTGAGCTTCTGAAAGTCGTTACTGCCTGCTCGCTGAATAGCGCGTGCGACACGCCCTTCGCCTGCATTGTAGGCCGCTAATGTCAGCGCCATGTTTTGATCGAATTTGTTGTATAAAAACGTCAGATACTGGAGTGCTGCAGCTGTGCTTGCTTCTGTATCAAAGCGATCGTCTTGTTTTGTATCTACAGTCAACCCGAATCGTTGAGCTGTTGCTGGTATCAGTTGCCAAAGTCCGGCGGCGTTGGCATGAGAAACGGCTTTGGGGTTGTAAGAGGATTCCAACATTGGCACTAAGGCTAGACTCTTTGGTAAAGAGTGGCTTTGCAGTTGTTTGAAAATGTGATGAATCACCGGACTGGATGAATCGAGACGCTTGGCAATTTGTGGCTTGTATGGGGCTAAAACTTGATATTGCGTTTGAATATCAGCTGAGCTTGGTTTCGCCTGGCAGGTGATTGAAAGGCAGGATAGTAAGGCGATAAAAATAAAAAGGCCTACAGTACTCAGCCGAGATGGCGACTGAATCTGTAGGCAAGACGAACATCGTTTAGAACGATTTATCTTCATAAGTGTGTTGCACAGGTTGTTTGAGTTGACTGACCAACTCATGGAACGCCGCAGAGCTGTGGCCATTGCTCTGATTGTATTGTTGGCACTGACTTACCAACGTTTCCAATAGCGCCCATTGTTTTCTAGCTTGCATACCTATTTGGGCAGGCAAAGCATTGAAAATTCGTTTTACGCTGGCGTCATTACACGCTAACCCCAGCTCTCGCATACACTGGCTTCTATCACTGGCTGAGCGGCTAAGTTTATTGAGTATTGGCATTTGTTTCTGAACATTATTGCTCAGTGCCTCCCCATCAAACTTTAAGTACAACGTTTTTTGCTGTTGAAGCAAAGGGATAAGTTGTTGATAGAGCTTGATATCCTCAGGTATTGAGCGAATAAATTGTTGAATTCGCTGCGATACTGCGCTTGCCATGATCTCTTCCTAGTATGTTATTACTCGTGACCTGTATGGAATTGCATGATCGCCTTTGATAGTGCTTTGGTATCTAGGCTAAGTTCGCCACGCGCTAATGCGTTACGTACTTGTTCTACTTTTTCCATATCAACATCAGGTAGTGATGCCATTTCAGCTTGAGCGCGATCTATCGCTACTGTATTCGCTTGAAATGCAGGCTCGTGTACTTTGCTCTGTTCGACGACGTCGACAGGCTGTTTGCTTGCTTGCTGTAATTTTGTTTGTGGGACATGACCGCCCGCGACTTTGTCGATTTTCATGCTGTGGTCCTCATCATCATGTTCTAAATTAAGTAGGCGGTTAGGATGTGATAAACATTAAATATTTTTTTGTACTCGAAATTCAGCGTTACTGACGAGAGCCAAAATTAAAAAATGTTACTCTGAGTCCAAAATCAAAATTGAGTATGAACCTGGTTTAACCCGGTTACGACAGCTCTAATGACCTTGCCTGAACTTAGGTTTTCTACTTCAATTTGTTGCCCTTTCGCACCATCTTCTAAGGCGACTCCTTTCGTGCTGGCGCTAAATCCATTTTTGCTCGCAATCACTATGACTTCATTGCCTTTTTCGATTAAAGGTGGAGCCGATAAATTGGATGGGTTGACCACTTGCCCTGCGCGTAAACGGCGAGAGGTTTCTAAGCCTATTGCTTGTCCTGGGCGAGTATAAAAATCGTCTTGTCGCGAGATGGTGCGCGTTTCCAGTTTAACGTGCTTGGCAGTCACAACTTCATTTCGACCGACCGTGGTTGTGGCAACCAAGACAGGCAGTGTCAGAGAAGATTTTATCGTGACGTTAATTCGCCAGGGTGAATCGATGTCATCGCAACTTACTGAGCGCTTAAGGTTTCCAACTGGCAACGCTTGATTGTCGCGACCAGTGATGACCAGAGGCGACTCACACTCAGGTAGGTGATTCGCCGAGCCTGGTACCCACATGTCGAAATCCAGTTGGTATTCTCCCCACTGGTTAGAGTGAGCATTTTGGGCCACTTCTTGTTTGAAATGCTCTGCTACAACGGATTTTATCTCCTCAACGCTTAGGGTTCTGCCAGAGGTGTTGGCGAAAGTTTGTCCTGGTATTAGAGCAAGCAGAGTTAGCATTAATGTTGAGGAAGTAAGCACTTTCCCCTTGCTTTTAATGCTTTCCGTGAGCCGGAAGTTTGGCTTCCATCCTTGTTTGTAAATCATTGATATATATAACTATTTTTTATGGCACGCATCTTGTTTGTATGTTGGCGTATTCGAGCCAACTGTAAGGAAGATGCATGGCGATCACATTTGAAAATGCTTTAGGTGTACATCCAGAGGCACTTAATTTTCGCGTTCAGCGTACCAAAGTCCTTGCCAGTAACCTAGCAAATGTTGACACCCCTGGGTATTTGGCGAAAGACCTAAGTTTCACCACCGTAATGAACCAGGTGGCTGCAGGCGGTGTGAACAAACCAGTGCCTAAGTTTCAGGTTCAGGCCCAATACTCGGTGCCTTACCAGAACAGCAAAGATGGCAACACTGTAGAACTGGGTGTTGAACAAGCGAAATTCACGCAAAACAACATGGACTTTCAAACTAGCCTGACGTTTCTCAACATGAAATTTAATGGCTTAACGAAAGCGATTGAGGGACGTTAATTATGTCATTCACTGATATTTACTCGATCACTGGATCCGCGATGACAGCACAAACTGTGCGTCTTAACACGGTCGCCAGTAACTTAGCTAATGCGGACGCGGTGTCTGCAAATCCAGATGACGCTTATAAAGCGCTTAAGCCAGTATTTGCGACTGTGTACCAAAAAACGCAAATGACAACAGAAAATGGAGCTTATCCCAATGCAGAAGTTCGCATTGTTGACGTTGTTAAAAATGCTGGAGATGCAGAGAAGCGTTTTGAGCCGAACAACCCACTGGCTAATGATGAAGGCTATGTGTTTTACCCAGATATTGATGTAGTTGCTGAAATGGCAGACATGATGTCCGCAACACGCAGCTTCGAAACGAATGTTGAAGTATTAGCCAATGTAAAAAGTATGCAGCAAGGTCTGCTTAGATTAGGGCAGGGCAGCTAATGAGTATTGCACAATACACCCCTTTATCGTCTGACGCTCCAGTAAATACAAAAGCAAAAGACAGCAACGGTATCTCACCAAACCCTAAAGACATGAACAGTGCTTCTTCATTGGAGAATGAGTTTATTTCTTTGATGGTGGCTCAAATTCAAAACCAAGACCCACTTAATCCCCTTGATGGTACGGAATACGTTGGTCAATTGGCTCAGTTCTCGCAGGTACAAAGTACCGAGAATATGTCTAAGACAATGCAACAGAGCATGGTGTTACTGAACAACATGCAAGTGCTATCAACAGCGGGCCTTGTTGGGCAAACGGTTTACGTCAATTCCAACGAATTTGATCTTGGTGAAGGCGTACAGAACGGAAAAATCGAACTCGCTCATAGCTCAAACCAAGTGACGTTAGTTGTGAAAGATGAGTTTGGTCAATCTACTAAAGTGCCATTAGGTGCTCACGGCAAAGGTGACGTCGACTTTTCAATTAATCCTGAAGAACTTGGTCTTAAACCAGGCAAATACTCAGTGGCAGTAGAAGTGCAAGAAGGGCAAGCAAGTCCAAATGTGCTCATGGCTGGCACTGTTGAGCAAGTGCGTATTCCAAATACTGGCGGCGCAGCATTAGTCAATGTCCATGGCGTTGGCAACGTTCCTTTCTATCAAATCACTCAGTTTGGTGCTTAACCAAATAGGGAAATCAGAGGTCTTTTTATGAGTTTTAACATCGCACTAAGTGGTCTGGACGCGACCAACACAGAGCTAAACACAATCAGTCACAACATTGCCAACGCATCAACGTATGGTTTTAAAGGTGGCCGCACAGAATTCTCCGCAGTATACAACGGCATGCAACCTGGTGGTGTAGAAGTCGCGTCAATTTCACAGAACTTCGACAAAGACGGCAGTATCTCAGGGACAGGCCGTAATATGGACCTAGCAATTAACGGCGGTGGCTTCTTTGTCACTAAAGACAACATGGGTCAAACGCTCTACACGCGTTCAGGTGTATTCTCAAGGGATAAGGACAACTTTATTACGGCCAACAGTGGCGCAAAACTGCAAGGTTACAGTGTGGATAGCAACAACAACCTGATGACAGGCTCTGTGGGCAATATCCAAGTATCTACGTCATCACTGAGTGCAAAAGCGACAGACGGTGTTGATTTTGTTGCAAACTTTGATGCAAGTGTGTCTGCCATTGATAAAACGGTAACGCCGTTCAATCCGGACGATTCAAACTCATTCAATACGTCTTACACCACAAAAGTCTATGACTCGCTGGGCAACTCGCACACGGTAACCCAGTATTTCACTAAGACCGCTTCTAACTCTTGGGAAGTGAATGTTCAAGTGGATGGTGGCGCAACACCAGTGACAACGGTGCCAGTAACGTTTGACAAAGACGGTTCGCTTTCTTCACCGACGGCTCCGTTTAATGTTTCATTCCCTGCGGCAGGCGCAAACGCGATGAGTGTCGACATTAACTTGAAAGGCAGCACGCAGTTTGGTGCGAAATTCGGCGTAAGTACTAACAGCCCGAATGGTTACACATCCGGTAAGCTTACAGGTGTACGCGTTGAAGGTAATGGCATGGTTTACGCGACCTACAATAACGGCCAATCACAGCTGCAAGGTCAAGTTATACTTGCAGACTTCGCCAACACACAAGGTTTAGCAAAAGTGAGTGGTACGGCGTGGACTCAAAGCTTCAGCTCTGGTGCGCCAATCACGGGTGTCCCTGGTTCAGGTACGTTGGGTGATTTAACCCCAGGTGCGCTAGAAGGTTCTAACGTTGACCTAACCAGTGAGCTTGTGGCGCTTATGACCGCACAGCGTAACTACCAAGCAAACGCGAAAACCATCTCTACCAGCGACAAGCTAACTCAAGCTTTGTTTAACGCGGTGTAATGGGAGTTTTGCATGGATAGCTTGTTATTTACTGCAACGTCAGGTGCGAGTCGAGTTCTTAAGGCTCAGCACGTGCGTTCAAACAACTTATCAAACGCTGATACTGCTGGCTTCCGAGCGGATATGGAGCGCGTGCGCAGTGTAGAAATGCAAGGCCCAGGTTTTGATGGTCGCACTATGGTTGTGACCAACTCTGCCTCAACGCGTTTTGATTCTGGCGACATTATGAAAACGGGACGCCCGTTGGATGTCGCCATCATGGGTGAGGGTTATCTTGCTGTAGAAACCCCTGCGGGTAACGAAGCGTACACGCGAGCGGGCAATATCCAAGTCGACACTTTTGGTGCCATGACCATCAATGGTTTCCCTGTTCTTGGTGAAAATGGGCCTTTGGTTGTGCCTGATTATCAAAAGATTGAAATCAGCGAGCGTGGTCAAGTATCCGTGATTCCACCAGGTGGTGGCGCAGAAATCGTCGCGGGAACGTTGAAGTTGGTTAAACCAGAAATGAACCAACTTCAAAAAGAGAGTGACAGCCTACTGCACAGTGTAGATGGCGTGCCATTCGCTGCCGATGAAACGGTGCAACTTTCTCCTGAGCACATTGAGGGCAGTAACGTATCTGCCATTGATGAGTTGATTAGCGTGATGTCGTTAACGCGTAACTTCGAGATGCAAGTTCGCATGATGAAAACGGCCGAGACGTTGGCACAAGCTGGTAATAAATTAATGGCGGCGAGATAAATCTCGCCCCGCAAGGAGTAATAAAAAATGCATTCAGCATTATGGGTAAGTAAAACAGGCATGGCAGCGCAGGACACGAAGATGACTGCCATTTCTAACAACCTAGCGAACGTAAATACAGTTGGCTTTAAGCGTGACCGAGTTGTATTCGAAGACCTTTTCTACAGCATTCAGCGTCAACCTGGTGCTCAAGTAGACCAAGTTAACGAGTTGCCAAGTGGTATTCAGCTAGGTAGCGGTGTTCGCGTAGTTGGCACGCAAAAAGTGTTTACGCAAGGTAACACTCAAAATACAACACAAGAGTTGGACCTTGCCGTTATGGGACAGGGTTTCTTTCAAATCGAAAACTCGGATGGACAGATCATGTACACACGTAATGGTCAGTTCCATGTCAACTCTGAAGGCTTGATGGTTAACAGCCAAGGCTTGCCGTTAGAGCCACAAATTCAGATCCCAGATAATGCCTCTTCATTCTCTGTTGGTGTTGATGGCACGGTAACAACAACGACGGCGGACGATCCAACGCCACAGCAGCTTGGTCAAATCACTCTCGCAAAATTCATTAACCCAGCAGGCTTAGAGGCCGTGGGGGGTAACTTGTTCCGTGAAACGGAAGCCAGCGGCCCGGCAGATGAACTGATTGCTGGTGAAGATGGCGCAGGCCTCATCAAGCAAGGTGCATTGGAAGGTTCAAACGTACAAGTAGTGGAAGAGATGGTCGACATGATCACGACTCAACGTGCGTATGAGATGAATGCGAAAGTGGTCTCTGCTGCAGATGACATGCTGAAGTTTGTTTCGCAATCAATGTAAGTATGAAATTGGTGATGATGAAGGAAAAAGCAATGAAATGGCTTTCTAAGAGTTGGGCAGTAGCCGCCGTGTTGCTGGTGGGATGTGCCGGCCGTCAGGAATTTATTCCGCCTGAGCCAAATGCTGAGGAATATGCACCACCAACGCTCGATTACACGTTGCCGGAAACCCAGTCTGGTAGCCTTTATCGTCACCAATACACGATGACCCTGTTTCAGGATCGTCGTGCTTACCGAGTTGGCGATGTGTTAACGGTTCAACTATCAGAAGAAACCTCATCGAGCAAAAAAGCGGGTACTAAGTTTGGCAAAAGCTCAGCGGTTAACTTCGCGGCGCCGACCATAGGAACGAAAACGTTCGATGAGTTAGGGGTTAGTGTCGATGGCAGCCGCAACTTTGATGGCAGCGCTTCAAGCTCACAGGGTAACAAGCTACAAGGTGCTATCACCGTAACGGTACACGAGGTGTTACCTAATGGTGTATTGCGTATCAGTGGCGAAAAATGGCTGCGCCTTAACCAGGGAGATGAGTTTATTCGTCTCACTGGCATTGTTCGTGTGGATGATATTAATCGCAGCAACCAAGTTTCTTCTCAACGAATTGCTGATGCACGAATTACCTACGCAGGTCGCGGAGCTCTGGCTGACAGCAACGCAGCCGGATGGCTAACTCAATTCTTCAACAGCCCATGGGTACCTTTCTAATGAAGACAATGCAATCTTTCTTTACGTCTTTCCTATTGGTGTTGACCTTGGGATTACCAACCACTTCACATGCTGAAGTGGAAATTCCGATCATGGACTTGGTCGATGTACGCGGCATTCGAGAAAACCAATTGGTTGGTTATGGTTTGGTGGTTGGCTTAGCTGGCCAGGGTGACCGAAACCAAGTGAAATTTACTTCTCAATCTATCACCAACATGCTTCGTCAGTTTGGGGTTCAAATTGATGACAGTATGAACCCTAAGCTACGAAATGTGGCTTCTGTGAGCGTGACAGCAACCGTTGATCCAATGGCGGGCCCCGGACAAACTTTGGACGTGGTCGTGTCTTCAATTGGTGACGCGAAAAGCCTCCGTGGCGGTACGCTATTGTTGACGCCTTTACGCGGTATTGATGGTGAAGTGTATGCCATTGCACAAGGAAACGTCGTGGTGGGCGGTTTATCTGCAGAAGGGCGAAGTGGCTCCAAAGTCGAAGTTAACACGCCAACGGCAGGTCGCGTCCCGAATGGCGCGACGTTAGAGAGAGAAATCAAAACTGATTTCAACCAGCGTGATGAAGTCACCTTAAACCTGCGTAAACCAAGCTTCACAACGGCAAAAAATATCGCGCGTGAAATCAACAACACTTTTGGGCCTAACGTTGCTGTTGCGATCAATAAAGCGCGCATTGATATGCGTGCGCCAAAAGATACCCAACAGCGCGTAGTGATGATGTCGATGCTTGAAGAAATGAGCGTCGTGGAAGGCCGCAAGCCAGCTCGAATTGTCTTTAACTCTCGTACGGGAACGGTCGTGATCGGTAAGAGCGTCAAAGTGAGTGAGGCGGCAGTGAGCCACGGCAACTTAACCGTGCGAATTTCTGAATCACAACAAGTCAGTCAGCCAAATGCGTTTGCAAATGGCGATACGAAAGTCGTTAACCAAACGGATCTTGATGTGAACGAAGATTTAGCTCAAATGGTGATTTGGCCTCCAGGCACGGAGCTCAACACTATTGTGACTGCGATAAACAGCTTAGGTGCCACACCTACTGACTTAATGTCTATCCTGCAAGCACTGAGCGAAGCGGGTGCATTGAACGCTGAATTGGTCGTGATTTAAGGAGTTAAGGATGAAACTAGACAGTACCAATGAACAAACTCAACTGAATTCGATGCTGTATCACGACAACAGCGCACTTGCCAACATCAAGCAGAGTCGAGATCAGGAAGGCGCGCTTGAAGTCGTGGCGGGTCAATTTGAGGCGATGTTTTTACAAATGGTGCTGCGTCAAATGCGCAGCAGCAGCGATGTTCTAGCGGATAAAGACAGCCCGTTTGCAAGCCAGCAGCAAGGTGTTTTCCGCGATATGTACGATGGGCAACTGGCAATGGAACTGGCAAAAAAGCAGAGCTCTGGCATTGCCAATATGCTCATCCAGCAACTTAGCCCCTCTATGCGCGAAGTCGCCTTTGATGCTGCGCGTAACATCTCATCTGCAAACGATGGTAAAGGTGCGAATTCTGAATCTATCTCACAGCTTGATGCTAACGAGATTGAGAGGAACTCAAGCTTATTTAATACCGCCTCTCAAGCCGTCGCCTCTGTAAAACAGGTGCTCGGTGAAGCCGGTATGACTACCGCGTTTTCTCAGCCGTTGATCAGGAAAATGGAGCTGTAAATGAACCTAGTTAATATTGCCCTTTCAGGTTTAGGCGCGAACCGCGTGGCCTTAGACGTAACGGCACAAAACGTGGCGAACGTGAATACTGTGGGCTACAGCCGTCAACAAGCGTTGATGGCATCAGTTGATGACGGAAAAGCCAACCGCTTAAGCCCTGGTTTAGGGGTAGAGGTCACCAGCATTCGCCGCGTTACAGACCAATTTCTGATTAAGCAAACGTGGTCCACTAACAGTATGGCGGCGTACGCTTCTGGCTACACCAGCAACATGAGCCAATTGGAAAATACGCTAGGGGCCGATGGCTTCAGTATTTCTGCTGGTTTGGACTCTCTAAACGCTGCGCTTAACGATGCTACGGTTAAGCCTGAGTCGATCCCTTACCGTCAACAAATCATCAACGAATCTGAAGCGTTGGCGCGCCGCTTTAATACGTTGACCGAGTCTTTGCACAACCAACATAAAGATATGAGCGACCAGCGTAATGCGGCACTCAACCACGCGAATAGCCTCATGGAAAACATCGCGAAGGTAAACAAGCAGCTGGTTGAAATGCAAGGAACAGGCGGCAACCCATCGCAACTTATGGATGAACGAGATAAATTGATCGGCGAGTTATCTCAAACCATCGAAATCAGAACAACAGAACAGCCTGACGGCAGTGTTCAGGTAACGTTGACCTCTGGTCAGCCACTTGTTATGGGCACGGACCATGGCAAACTCGCAGCCGTTCCAGATCCTAGTGACCCTTACGTAGCAGACTTACACGTAACATTCTCAAGCCAAAGTTTTGCGATTGGTGACTCTCTTGGTGGCAAATTAGGTGCGATTAACGATTATCAAACCGATGTATTAAAACCAAACCAATTGGCTTTGAATGACATGGCGAAAGCATTAGCGGATGAATACAACGCTGTGCTCGCTACTGGACAAGATTTAAATGGTAACCCAGGTAAACCATTGTTCAGCTACGACCCTGCCAACCCAGCGGCAAGTTTGGATATCACTGAGTTGACTCCAGGTGAGCTTGCGTTTTCAAGTGATGGTACGCCAGGTAATGCGGATGTATTGCAGTCGTTGATTAATTTAAGCAACAAGCCTGTTTCTGTGACTGGCTATGGCTCAGTGAGTTTGAATGACGCATTCAGTTCTATGGTGGGTCAAACCGCGATTAAAGCACGCCAAGCAGACGCCGATTACCAAGCTAAGTTAGCCATGAACAAGCAAGCACATGCGGCTCGTGACAATGTGAGTGCCGTTAACAGTGATGAAGAAGCGGCTAACTTAATGACGTTTGCTAATGCACACAATGCCAACATGAAAGTGATCAGCACAGCGAATCAGCTGTTCGATTCTGTATTGCAGTTATTCTAAAGGAAACCCAGATGCGAATCAGTGACAATCAATTTAGCCAAATGATGCTGCAAAGCCTGCAAGGTAACAATGCAGGTCTGGGGCACGTGCTACAACAAATGACGACAGGTGAGCGTCTAACTAAACTATCTGACGATCCAATGGCATCGATTAAGCTGCTTAATTTGGATCGTGAAAACAGTGCCATCGCCCAATATCAAAACAATATCGCAAACGTCAAAACCACGCTTTCGAGTCAAGAAACACATTTAGACTCAGTGAAAGAGAGCCTAATGAGCATGCGTGATATTGCATTATGGGGCGCGAATGGCTCACTGACTGATCAAGACCGTACCGGTATGATCACGGAGCTAAAGAGCTATCGTGATTCAATTGAGTCGTCTTTCAATGCTCAGGATGAAGAAGGACATTACCTATTTTCAGGCACCAAAACTGACACCCCTGCTATAAACAGTGCAAGCGGTAGTTATGTCATCGAGGGCAACAGCGATAAACGTGTCGTGACGATTGCGAAAGGCGTAACGATGGATTCCAACATGACGGCAAAGGACATTTTGGACCTTGGTGGCGGCAAAAACGTACTGGATCAAATTAATAATCTAATTACAGAATTTGAGAACCCGAGTCCGAATTTCCAAGCTGAAGTGGACGCAAGCCTGAGTGCCATTGATGATACGTTGGCAAGCGTACTTGGCACGATGACGGAGATTGGTGGCCGACACAATAACCTAGATTTGGTTGGCGGTGCTCATGGTGAGAATAAACTGTTCGTCGATAAAGTATCAGGTGACCTCTCAGCTCTGGATTACGGTGAAGCATCGGTACGCTTGAGCAATTACATGGCGGCTTTGCAAGCAACGCAAGCGAGCTATGTAAAGATCAATGATCTATCGTTGTTTGACCGTCTATAAGGTTAGGAAGTTCTTTTATGGTAATGAGTACAGTAGAGGTTAGACCCCATAGCATACGCTTGGGTGGGCAAGAACAAGCCTCTATCATGCCGACCCGTTCTGCAGACTCAAGTACTGCAATTAAACCGCGCCCGGCGCAAGTTCAGGCTGACACTGCGTCAGCCTACTCTGTCTCTGGGATTCAACTGACCCAAGGTCAGCAGCAAGCGACGGCAGTGCAGATCGCATCGAAATCGTTGCAGGTGATTGGCAAAGAGCTGACTCAAATTAAACGTGGTTTGACGCAAGCGGTGAATCAAGGCGTGCAAAATGTACCTGGCTTGCAGGATACATTGGTTCGTTCTAAAGCCACCATTCAGAACGTTGTGGAGCATGCTCGTTTCGACGGCCAGAAAGTGCTCAACAACGAACTGCATTTAAAGCTAGATAAAGCAGACATTCGTCGCTTTTCTATTCCTGGCTTGAACGTGCATCGCTTAAGTGACAAGGCTGAGCAAATTCGTTTGGATTTCCCTCAGGGTCAAGCGGTAATGATTCAGTTCGATGGACAAGCCGATGGTGCTCGAACTGTCAAAATGCTTGACCGAAGCTTGATTGCTTTAGGGATGCGTGCCTCATTAGCTGACGATGGCAGCATTTTATTTGAAGCCAGAGACAACGCTTATCAGCAAATGCAGCAGAAAGTGATGGTCACGGGCGAAGGGCACCGTTTTCCTGCGGGCCAGCCGAACGTTCTAAATCTAAAGTCAGAGCCAGATGGTATTGCAGAACTTGGGTTTGATTTGGCGTCACGCGATGGTATGAAACAGACGATTGCCAAAGTGAACCAGCACCTAAGACAAGTGCAAACGAGCTTGCAGGAAGCGAAAGCATTTCATGGTGAATTGAATACTCAAATGCGCTCAATTCAAAATAAAACCGCGCAGCTTTCTGTGGATGATGTGAATGCAAAACTGGATGGTTTTGTGCAGAAGTCTGGTGAGTTTACCTCGACTTTTCAAGCGTTGAATGCACAAGCAAACGTGCGTCGTCATACGGTTGTTGCGTTGCTAAAATAACGAACACTCCAATGATTCCCGGCTTTGCATCGCTATCGCCCCCCAATAACGAGAACGGTGCATTGTCGGGAATCTCTCTTTAATTCGTTTATGGTTCGAGTGCTTTTGCCACCGAGCGATTCAATTTCTGGAATAACCACCCAAGCGCGATTAAAGATGCTCCTAAACCTAAGAAGCTGATTGCTCTCCAGAACCCATCCAGAGAACTAACATCCCATAAGAATACTTTGAGTGCGACAAAAGCTAAAACCACTAGACCTACGCGCTGCATCATCAACCCTCTGTGTGTCACACCGCGCCAAGTAAGCAATCCACCCACGAGCAAACCTGCTACTGAATAACTGAACAGTTCTGCCATGCTGGTCGGTTGGTACAACATCATGGATGTGGTTTGCCAGAATTGACGGATAGACATACCTAACCAAATAGCAGCAAGTGCAAAGCCTAGGCTAGCAACCGCAAATCGATGAACCTGTAACGTATTCCAGCCTCTAAAGGTTGCGATAAGTAGGATGCAAGCTGGCAGCAACCAGCCGACGCTTAGCATATTAATAACGGGAAGAGCTTGGGCTGAGACGTTGTCAGTCACCAATGGCGACTCTGCCGTATTAAGCAAAATTATCAGCAATGCGAAGGCACACCAAAGCAGGTAGCTGTAGGCTTCATAGATGCGGCTTAAGCGTTGTGCAAATTGGCTACGGTAGCTGTACACCAAACCCATAACCAACGCTTGGTTAGCAAAAACGATGGCGCTTGTGAAATCAAGGTGTCCTAAATAGCCGTACTGCCCAGTTAACCAGTAGTTGGTTTGGGTGAATAGCGCCATTAAGAATACATGCAAAAATGCGCCTTCAAACCAGTTGGTCAGTTCGAGGTCCACTTGCTTTAGCGTTGCTCGAGCATAGAGCAGGATGATGAGAGACGGTAGGTAACTCACAATAACCCAAGCCCAATGTCCTGCTTCTACGGGTTGCCATTCAGGGATGAAGGGTAAAAGAGTGAGGCGGATGACCAGTATCCCCATCGCCACTTTAATCGCCCAACTTGCGGGGCGAAATACCCCTGATTGAGTCTGTAACGCCATTACGGCAACTTGTATCGAGATGGCTGTCGTCAACCAGGTATCGCTTAACCAAACAAAGGCGACGCCTACAATTAAAGCGTGCATGACGGCTGAACATTCCAATGCTAGCGAATGCAAGCGTTGACCAAGTACAACGTAATAAACGGTCACCAATGCGCAAAATGCAGTCCAGTGCCACAGGTAGCCTTGCATAAATTCGTCGATATAAAACAACGTAATCAAACTTATTGCTGGAGCCAGTACCAACAGAAGTACGCCGCTGAGTTGCGAACGGTCACTGAGTGACTGGCAATAAGTTCGACAGCAGATCAGTGCAATACTGGTGGCCAATGCGAGTAAGATACTGGCACCATGTTCTGGCATATACAAAGCGTCAAACGCGACAGTAAGGACAACAATTGCGGTCGCAGAGACTAATATGGAAGGCAAAAATACGCGCAATGACCAACCTGTGCGAACCGCTGGGAGCCATACTGTCGCAACGAGCAGCGCATAACAGTACACCATTTGTAGTGTGTCCAATTCTGGCATTCTAGTGACAGCCGAAAAGGTCAATAACGCAATCGCGAGAGAGGTAGCGGTCGGCGGATTTGTCCACTTATTCTGGCAGTGATGATAACGAGGATTGAGTGTCCAACCCAGTCTTGGAACGGCGAAAATAAGATAAAGAGTAATGGAGAGATAAATAGCCAGCCAAGAAAAAAGCGTCTCAAGCGGCATGCTTTCAATGAGCAACAGCATCCAAACAACATGTGGAAGCGCGATGCTTGGAGAAATCCATGCACTACGCACTTTTTGCATTAGCAATGTTGCCGCGACCGAGATCGCGCTGATATACCCAGCTAATAAGAAGTAATTAGGCTCGCTTCCACCAATCCATAACGGTGCGGTATATCCACCAATCAGACCAAGCACCGCCATCAACGGCCCTTGCTGTAAAGATAGAGCCAAGCTGCAAAATGCGGCAGCGGCTAAGATGATAAGCGAGACACTAGGTGTCAGCATTTGATAAACAACAAACGCAAAGATAACCGTGCAGTAAATGCCAGTTAGCCCGGTTCCGGTAACGGCGGCAGGCACATAAGTAAAGCCTTGGGCTCGTGTTGCTCGTTGAGGATTTTGTTGTTCTTTGCGGTGGAACCATTCGCCAACAAGCACCATAAGTAACGAGAGTACAAACGCAAAGGACACACGCATAAGTGGCGAAAACTCAATGTGACTACCAATAACCTGTACGAGATACCCCCCACCAATTAGCATTGCCAGCGCGCCCACCCAAACCAACCAGTTTTCTTGAATGTTGCTAAACAGACTCTGCACTCTACTTGGCAATATAGACTCTTGTTCTTGACTAAAAACGTCCAGTTGAACTTCGCTTGTCTGGTATTGAGCTTGATGTGTTGTGTTTGGATAAGATGCTCGGTCGGTAATCGGGTCATGCTCCTTAGAGGATGAGGAGTTTGCTTCTTTTGCTACCTCTTCAACGCTGGATTGTTGGCGCGTTGGTTGGTTCGAGTCCTTATTTAGACTGACTCGCAGTGATGTTACCTCTTCACGAAGTTTGGTTAGCTCTTTTTCTAAAAGTGCTGCTCGGTTGGCGGCTTTCACTCCGATGAGGATGGCGAGCAACGCCATGAACAGTGTTAGTATTACGTACAATCCATTTCTCCCTGCGTACGTCGCGTGACACACGATTCTTAACTTTGAGCACGTACGCTAAAGCTTAGTCCAAGCGCTTTGCCTTAGCTTCATATAGTGCTAGGTTCCGCGCTTTCTTTAAGAATCATTCTACATAATGAAACTCAATGCGTAATGATGAATTCGACAAAGCGACATACTTGTGTGTCACTTTAAGATCTGATGAACAGAAATGAGTCGTTAAGTCATTGGGGTTCAACTATATTCATAATTCTGATGCGATACCCAAGTGACCTCAAAAATGTGCATTTCAGAGGCGTGCTGTCGAAGAGTCGAAGGTAAGCCGTTTAGTCTGCATGCCAAGTCATGCTTATTGAACCGCACGCCCGAGGTTATTTGGGTATAGCGCATTCACGCGAAAAAAGACAAAACAGGTAAATGATTAATGCAAGTGGGTAATGAAGCGCTGGTTCTATCAGCGGTTGGGGTCATTGGTTTAGGTTGTCAGTGGTTGGCATGGCGATTGCGCTTACCAGCGATTTTATTTTTGCTGCTAGCTGGGTTGATTGTCGGGCCATTTATGCAGTGGTTAAATCCAGATGAGATTTTAGGGAATTTGCTCTTTCCGTTGGTTTCATTGGCGGTTGCGGTGATTCTTTTCGAAGGCAGCTTGACCCTAAACTTTAAAGAAATTCGCGGTGTGAGTGGCTCAGTCTGGAGTATCGTTTCCATCGGGGCCATCATTTCGTGGGCAGCAACCAGTATTGCGACGCACTATTTCCTCGGTTTTACTTGGGAGCTCGCCATGTTGTTCGGCAGCTTAACCGTGGTAACAGGTCCGACGGTGATCGTGCCACTTCTTCGGACGGTAAGGCCTAACAGTACGCTTGCTAATATTTTGCGTTGGGAGGGGATCTTGATTGATCCACTCGGTGCGCTTTTTGTTGTGATGGTTTATGAGTTCATCGTATCGCACAGCGCGATAAATAGCGTCGAAGTGTTCGGGACGCTCATTGCCGTGGGCGTCATTCTTGGTGCGGCCTCTGGCGCAGCAGTCGCAACGATTATGCGCCGTGCGTGGCTACCGGAATACTTGCAGCCATTTGCGGTTTTGATGATCGTGCTCGGCGTATTTTCCGTCTCCAACCATATTGAGTCTGAAGCCGGATTACTCACGGTTACTGTAATGGGTATGTGGCTTGCCAACGCAAAGGGCATCAATATTCAACAAATTCTGCACTTTAAAGAGCACTTGACCATATTGCTGATCACCGGCCTATTTATTTTCCTTGCTGCACGCATCAGCTTGGATGATTTTGCTGCGCTGGGTAGTGGCGCGTTATTGCTGTTTGTATTTATGCAGTTGGTGTCGCGTCCGTTGTCGATTTTCCTCTCAACCATCCGCAGTAACTTGAGACTTAAAGATAAACTGTTCCTGTCTTGGGTTGCACCGCGCGGTATTGTCGCTGCCTCTATTTCGTCTCTTTTCGCGATCAAATTGACCGAATACGGTATTGATGAAGCGATTTTACTGGTTCCTATGACCTTCATGGTGATCATCGGAACGGTTGTTTTACAAAGTGCAACGGCACGTCCTGTCGCATTGATGTTGGGCGTCGCGGAGCCAGCGCCACGCGGCTTCTTGTTGATTGGTGCTAACCGAGTAGCTAGAGAAATTGGTCAAGCGTTGGCACGTTATGACCGCCGCATATTGATGACCGATTCTAACTGGGAGTACATCAGTCAAGTTCGTATGTTGGGGCTGGATTACTACTACGGGAATCCGATTTCTAGTCACGCAGATGACAATTTGAACCTGATAGGGGTGGGACAAGTCGTTGCATTAACACCTGACCAGCATTTCAACATTATGGCTTGCATGCAATTTGTCGACGAGTTTGGTGAAGATAAAGTTCACTGCTTGCAAAAAGTGAAAACCAACGGCAATGGTAGCGAGAAGCACTCCGTGGCTCAGGAGTACCACGGTAAATTGCTGATGGGCGGTAACGTAAGCTATACCCAGCTGGCCAGTTTGTTGAGCCGCGGTGCAGAGATAAAACACACGAAATTGAGCGACAACTTTACGTATCAAGACTATTTAGCGCATCACAAAGGGAACTCGGTAGTGCCGTTGTTCCACGTTGAAGAAAAAGGGAAAATTCAATTCTGTGATGACCCTGAGCAGTTTGCTCCAACCACCACAAGCACCGTTGTGTCTCTGATTCTGTCAGAAAGCGCAAAGTAAATTAGAGAAGTATGCGGCCCATTTTTATCGTGGTGTCTCGCACGCTGATTACTTCAACTTGGAGAAACACTCGCCTGCTTGTTTAAAACAGAAGGCGAGTTTCTCTTTCTATAATGTCAGAGTAAGTCGTGATTCATTACTGGTTTCGGAAAAGTAATCTCGTGAATTCAGAAAATTCGCATTGACGTTACTGATAAGGATCGCAATACTGCGCGACTATTTTACTTTAGGGTGACATTATGGCTCCGCAAACTAACCGAAAAGATTTACATCTAGACGCTGTTTTACATCATGACATGAGCATGAAGCATAAAACGGCGGGCTTTGAGTCTGTCGAGTTTGAACACTGCGCGCTGCCAGAATGTGACTTTCAGGCGATCGACCTGTCGACAGAGTTTCTTGGCCACCGATTGGCGCTGCCGTTTTTGATTAGCTCGATGACAGGTGGAGCGAAAGATGCTGAAGTGATCAATTGTCGTTTGGCTGAAGCTGCCAGTGAATTAGGCATTGCGATGGGCGTGGGGTCGCAGCGTATTAGCATAGAAGAGCGCCAACACGCAGGTCTAGGCAAAACCATTCGTGATTTAGCCAAAGATGTGCCGCTTTATTCCAACCTTGGAGCCGCTCAGTTGCGCGACAAAGGTAAACTTGATAATGCGCAGCGTGCGGTTGAATCCATTCAAGCGGATGCGTTGTTTGTACACGTAAACCCAATGCAGGAAGCGTTTCAGAAAAATGGCGACCATAATTGGATTGGGGTCTTACACGCTATCGAGCAGCTTAAATCTCGCGTGAATGTTCCGATCATTATTAAAGAAGTCGGTTTTGGTATTAGTGGTCACGTTGCGCAGCGATTGGTTGACGCCGGTGTGGATGCCATTGACGTAGCGGGCGCGGGTGGCACAAGTTGGAGCGCGGTTGAAGGCTATTGCCAAGATAATCCGAAAATGCAGCGTGCAGCCGAACTTTTCCGCGATTGGGGCATCCCAACGGCAAAATGTTTGACTCAAATACGAGCACAGCATCCTACATTACCTTTGATCGCCTCAGGTGGTGTGCATAACGGACTTGAAGCGGCGAAAGCCATACATTTGGGCGCCAATCTCGTTGGGCAAGCGGGTGCAGTCTTGAAAGCGGCTACTATAAGCACTCAAGCGGTGGTCGAGCACTTTGAGCAAATGGCGTTAGAGTTACGTTTATCATGTTTTGGCACTGGGTCTTCTAAGATCAGCGCATTAACGCAAGCGCGCTGCCTATAGGTGTTTATGGTGTCATTTACGCAGCTTGGCTCAATAATTTTTCGGTGTCTTAACACGTAGACTGATAATTTCGTTATAGTTGATACAAAAGTCACTTCAACAAGTGACAGCTTAGTTCAGACCGTTGAATGGGCATTTGTTGAAGCGATTGAGTTTTATTTTAATATTGTTTGCAACTGGAACCTTAAATTTATGAAAAAACTAGTCATGCTGATGTTGGCGGCTTCTGCTTTAACCGCTTGTAGTGATGAAGTGGGCACTGAAGACTGGTGTAACGACATGCGCGATAAGCCAAAAACAGAATGGACAGCAGACAACGCAGTAGACTTTGCGAAGCACTGTGTTCTTCAAGATGGTGTGGGCAGCGAGCAATGGTGTGAGAACTTGAAAGATAAGCCAAAAGGTGACTGGAGTGCAAACGAAGCTACCAGCTTTACTAAGCACTGCATTTTCTAAGCACTACACTTTCTCAACACGGCGTCTCTTATTAAGAGCGATGACTGTGTTAGACAAAATATTAAGAAAACACCAAGCGTCTTGCTTGGTGTTTTTGTATCGACAATAGCTTGAGCTCTCACGTGCTGAGCACACCTATCTTTCCTCTAAGTAGAGTGTTTTACATTTTCGTTTCATTTTTGAAAACCTGTATTACCTGCCTTTAATTTTCCGCATTGCAGTGGCATGGTGTCGGTGTATTCGTCTAATTCAATTAGATTCATAACAAAAAGGGACTCAAATGGAAGTACTCAAAGGCTCATGTCTGTGTGGTAAGGTGAAATTGGAAGTGGCAGATGAATTCAAGTACATGGGAAACTGCCATTGCTCGGAATGTCGCAAGTTCACAGGCTCCGACTACTCGTCTGCAGGTGGCGTCGCTTTGGATAAGTTGCTCATTATTCAAGGAAAAGAGGATATTCAGACTTATCAGAAAAGCGAAAATACCATGTTATGCTTTTGTCGCCATTGCGGGTCGAGCCTGTATTCGAAAAAGAACAATGGGATTGTCAATATTCGCCTAGGTGTCTTGGATGATGCTCCATCCCACAAGCCAAATTTCCATATTTTTGTCGCGTCTAAAGCGCCGTGGCTTGAGATATCGGATAACCTGACTCAGTTTGAGGCCGGGCCCAAATAGAGTAGTAGCGGAAGAGAATTATTTAGTAACAGAGGGCGTTGCAATAAGTCTGCAACGCCCTCTGCGCTTTTATTTTTGAAATTAGAACAGAGATGATTATTTGGCGTCTTGCAGTTCTTCTAAGCCACCTGCATTGTGCAGATTCGTGAACCCTTGCGATTGCAAATATTGATACGCTTTACCAGAGCGGTTACCACTGCGGCAGTACAATACGATCGCTTGATCTTTATCGACGTCTTGGAAATGTTTATCAAGCTCAGATAGAGGGAAATTGACCGCATTGTCTAAATGCCCCTCAGAGAACTCTTGCGGCGTGCGTACATCGACAATCATTGCGCCTTTCTCAATCAGTTGCCACCCTTGCTCAGCACGCTCAGAAGCCGCAACGCTGAAAGAAAGCAAGCCAACGCACAATGTTGCAAGAAACAGAGATACGACCTTTTTCATTGTTTGATTATCCTTTTTAAGAGTATGTAACCACTCTAGATTTGATTGAACACATTTTCCATCATAAAGAGGTTTTAAGTGGCCGTGAATGTCAAAAGTTTCGATAGAAGATTTTATTCAATTCAATAAAAAATTTTTATGAAATCCACCTCTTGAACTCCAATTTTTCGACCTTATTATTCTCATCGAAAGCGAGCGGTCGACTCGCAAATCCATCTTGATGTTTATTCTGTCTTTTATTTTTGGTTCCAAGTAGGAGGCACTTAAAAATGAAAATTCGTCCTTTAAATGACAAGCTAATTGTTGAAAGACAAGAGGTGGAAAATAAATCTGAAGGGGGAATCGTTTTAACTTCTCAGTCGGTGAAAAAATCAAACCGCGGGAAAGTCATTGCTGTTGGTTTAGGTAAACGCCTTGAAAATGGCGAACGCGCTGCGATGGAAGTCAAAGTGGGCGACCAAATCATTTTCAATGACGGTTACGGCGTGAAAACCGAGAAAATTGACGGCGCAGAATACTTGATTCTGTCCGAATCTGATGTGTTAGCAATCGTTGAGTAATTATTTTTGTAGTAGTTTTTTGAGGAGATAATTATGGCTGCAAAAGACGTATTATTTGCTAATGACGCACGTCAAAAAATGCTGAAAGGTGTGAACTTACTGGCGGACGCAGTAAAAGTGACACTAGGCCCTAAAGGCCGCAACGTTGTGCTTGATAAATCTTACGGCGCGCCAACCATTACCAAAGATGGTGTGTCTGTAGCGAAAGAAATCGAACTGAAAGACAAGTTCGAAAACATGGGCGCGCAAATGGTGAAACAAGTGGCGTCCAAAGCGAATGATGAAGCGGGTGACGGTACAACGACCGCTACTGTACTGGCGCAATCTTTCATCAACGAAGGTCTTAAAGCGGTAGCTTCTGGCATGAACCCAATGGACCTAAAACGTGGTATCGACAAAGCCACTGAAGCGGCGGTTGAGAAACTACGTGAAATGTCTAAGCCATGCAGCGACAAAGAATCCATCACCCAAGTGGGTAGCATTTCTGCAAACAGCGATCGCGCGATCGGTGAAATCATTGCAGAAGCGATGGAAAAAGTGGGTCGCAATGGCGTGATTACGGTGGAAGAAGGCCAAGGTCTAGACAACGAATTGTCTGTGGTTGAAGGTATGCAATTCGACCGCGGTTACTTGTCACCATACTTCATCACTAACCAAGAAAATGGCAGCGTAGAGCTAGACAACCCTTACATCCTATTGGTGGACAAAAAAGTCAGCAGCATCCGCGAGCTATTGCCAGTGCTAGAAGAAGTGGCGAAATCTTCTCGCTCGCTATTGATCATTGCTGAAGACATCGAAGGTGAAGCGCTAGCGACATTGGTTGTGAACAACATGCGTGGCATCGTGCGTGCGACGGCGGTGAAAGCACCTGGTTTTGGTGACAACCGTAAAGCGATGATGGAAGACATTGCGGTACTAACCGCAGGTACGGTCATCTCTGAAGAAATCGGCCTAGAACTCGAAAAAGCAACGCTAGAGCAACTAGGTAGCGCGAAGAAAGTGACCATCACCAAAGACACAACAACTATTGTGGGTGGCGCAGCAGAAGCAAGCGCGATTGCTGATCGTGTGGCTTCGATTGAAAAACAAATCGAAACAACCACTTCTCAATACGATAAAGACAAGCTTCAACAACGTGTTGCGAAGCTTTCTGGCGGCGTAGCGGTGATCAAGATCGGCGCTGCAACCGAAGTTGAGATGAAAGAGAAGAAAGACCGCGTGGACGATGCGCTACACGCTACTCGCGCAGCGGTTGAAGAAGGTATTGTTGCTGGTGGTGGTGTTGCTCTAACTAAGATCGCGAAAGAATTGGCGGATCTAAAAGGCGACAACGATGACCAAAACGTGGGCATCCGAGTTGCGCTACGTGCAATGGAAGAGCCTCTTCGTCAAATCGCAACCAACGCAGGTGACGAAGCTTCAGTTGTGGCGAATGCTGTCAAAGCGGGTGATGCCGATTACGGTTACAACGCTGCGACAGGTGAATACGGCAACATGATCGAAATGGGTATCTTGGACCCTGCGAAAGTAACACGCTCAGCGCTTCAATTCGCAGCGTCTGTTGCTGGCTTGATGATCACCACTGAAGCGATGATCACCAACCACGTTGAAGACAAAGAACTTGATATCTAACGTTACCAATCGTTAGTGATTAAGTAAGCGTTAAAACAACAATAACATTGCAAAACCTAAGCGGGCTCGCTTGAGCCCGCGAATCAGTCATTTGAGGTAAGTGTTATGACCCGTTTGCCTGCGTTTTCTTTCTCAATATCTGAGCCGGGCGGTAATGAAGCTTCGTCAACGTGGCCGACTGCTATTCACTTCCCCCTCGTTCCAGCTGGGCCAGAGTTTTCGATCGAAAATGCTCTGCCTAAACGTCCGACAGTGACGATATTCACTATCGATCTGTCTCAGTTACTTAAAGGGGACGCTCGGGTCATTCATTAACTGCATCGAAACAGCCAGCGTAAGTTGGCTGTTTTTTTTTCATTTCTGGGTGTAGGTCAAACTATTGATAATGTGAATCGTTTTCGTCACGTTGATGCAGTGTATTCAATATGTTAGCTTGATTTGGGACTGTTCCCAAGTAAGGTAATAAAATAATGAATAAGAAAATACTGCTTCCCCTAATGTTAGGGATTTCCGCTACTGCTGCTGCTTCTGATAACAAGGTTGTAGAAAGTGTCTTGATTGATAACATCGCGCTAGAAGGTTACGTAAAGAAAAGTTATGAGGTCGTGATGCAAAGCGAGCCTGAGCTTTTCCCGTACGAGTTTCGTGGTAGCCGTGTGCAGATGAAGTTACTGGTTGAGTTATTCCATAACTCAAAGAACGACAAAAAAGCGGCTCGCGTGATCACTCTAGGGAATGGTTATGTACCAGGTAAGCCGGGTGTAAAACACACTTTTGATGCAGCGATTGTTGACCGTTTTACTCAAAACTACCCAGTTGCGTTCGATTACAGCATCTATCAAGCTGGTGGCACGCCTGTATTTAGTGAGGATTACTCACCGCAAAACGAAGCCAATGATGTTTCGGTATCGACAACCACGGTTGCACCGTCAATCGGCTTAACCGCGACTGCAACACCGGGCTCGGCACCAAGTTTTTCTGGCTCGTTGACGACCGATCTCGGTGTGGCTTATACGTCTCGTTACTCAAGTAAGGATTACGTCACCGCAGCCAAGCCAAAAGCTTCCATGGAACGTGGTATGGGCGTTAAGTGGACCACCTCTCTTAGCCAAATTTACACCAACGACTACCAGTACTACGGTAAATGGGCGGGTGTTTACCACTACACAGGTTGTTCAAACGAAAACCTATTACCAGAAGAGAACTTGCCGCGTCTGATCTACGGCTTCAAACCGAAATTCCAGTACGTGTTCACACCAGAATTTGAGCGCGGAGAAGAGCCAAAAACGGAGATGATCGCACGAGCGGGCATGAAAGAAGTTGACGAAGGTTTCTCTCGCAATGCGTGTAACTGGTACGATCAAGGTACAACGAGCCACTACACTGAGGCACAAATTCGCTTCACGATTGATTGGAATAAGCTCACCGTTATCACTCAATAAACGTTTCACTTATCAGACCTAAGGTTTGTGGATTGTAATGCGGCTCTAGTAGCCGCATTTTTTATGGTCGAAATCTGATCGCAAGCGCATTAAGTCTTTAAGCCCAGCATCGCGCCGAAAATGACCAATCCCGACCCACATGCTTGGGCGGATTGGCAGCAATCAACACGTTGTGAAACCTTCAATGGCAGCACTCAGCAATCATTTGCGCATTTTTATTTTTGCATACAAGCCGCGGTGGATGGCTTAGGCGCGGCGATGGGATCGTATCCTTTTGTTATGGACGATATTAAGCGCGGTAATTTGGTCGCGCCATTTGGTTTTGTGCTATCAGGTTGCAATTATGTTTTATTGAGCCAAGATAAAAAGCGTACAGAACTCGAACACAAATTTATCACGTGGTTACAAACGCAAATGGTAGAGTGTGTACCACTGCCATCGCAGCAAAATACGCAAGGCGAATAGAAGGCGTAGAGCGTGATTACGTCAGTCAGTTTGATGGAAAAGGGCTTAGGAAATTGGAAATGGAAAACCTCAATACTGTTGAAATCAAATCATTTGTTCCGGCGAAAGATTACGCGCTATCAAAACGCTTTTATGAGGCGATTGGCTTTGAAATGGCATCAGACTTCGGTGATGTAGCATACTTCTCTCAAGGTAGCTGCGCGTTTCTTTTACAGAATTTTTATGAGCCAGAACACGGTAATAACTTCATGATGCACTTGCTCGTAGAAGACGCAGAAAGCTGGCATCAGCACTTATCCAAAGTGGGCCATGAGGAATTTGGCTCGCGTTTGACTGAGCTGGTCGAGCAACCTTGGGGCATGCGTGAATGTTGTTTGTTTGACCCTAGTGGCGTTTTATGGCGAATTGGCCAGAACATGAATACTGACTAACGCCAGTCTTATTTTCACCGCATCTACGCGCAGGTATTGAGATCTCGATATCTGCGCGTTTTCTTTTTTACTTAGCCTTGCCAACGTTTGTAGCGCACTCACGCCTTTTTCGAGGTGGTGTGCGATGGGCTAACGCCAAAAAACTCCTCAAGCAGCATGGCTTTGAGTTCCGCTCTGACTTCTGCGCCACCGATTAACGCCAAAAGTGCGAGTCCTCCTGGAATAAGGATGACCATTAATATCGGTCTTAAAATATACGAAAAGCAGAAGATGGTCGGGAAGAAAATCAATCCTTGGCCTAGTTTGTTTAATACGTACATGAGCGATTCCTTTTGTTTTTATATAAAATGAGCATGCTCAATTTTATAAATGAGCGCGCTCAATTTGTCAATCTCAACCACGCAAGGTATGATCCTTTCAGGCTCATTAAGCAGACACATCAATGACGAAGCGACAACAAACCAGAGATAAAATTCTAAAAGCCGCATGGGCATCTTTTGCTCAAAATGGCTATGACATGACGACCACAAGGCAGATAGCGAGAGAAGCAGGAGTAGCCGATGGCACAGTGTTTAGCCATTTCCCGACTAAACTGTCGATTTTGCGCGAAGGGATGCTGGCGCAACTGCAACAGATCAGCCAAGAAACGCTAGTCAGTGTGGAAGGTAAAACCGATATCGACATTGGTTTGGCGCTGACGGAGAAATACTATCGCTACTATTTTGAGAACGTTGAGCTGAGCCGAGCTTTGTTGAAAGAAGTGATTTGGGATTTGGATTATTATCAGTCGTTTAACCAAGCTTTGTTTCAATCTGTAAACGGAAGCTCCGTCCTTGAGGGAAAAATACCGCTGATTTTTGATTGCTATTTTATGACGTTAATCTCGCACTTGAGCCGTGCAGAACCGGATGTTGAAGCGGCACTTGAAGAGCTTCATGCTAAGTTTCAGCAAATCATTGCGACTGCATAACATGGCCCCAACGCAGGAGCTAAAAGAATATACTGCCTGTCATTTTATTTGCTGGACTCCCATTTTCTCGTTTCAGTTGGCGTCTCACCAAATAGCCGCTTGTAGCTTTGACTGAACTGCCCTAGATGAAAAAAACCAAAGTCAAAAGCGATTTCTGCAATTGTTCGATTATCTTCAGGGCTTTGTAGCACTCTACGTACTTGATTCAGCCGCATTCGGTGTATGAATTGCTTTGGCGAAGTATTACAGCAATGTTCAAAGGTGTACTGCAGTGTTCGGCGACTGACGTGCACAGCGTCACACAGTTCACTGACGGTGATCGGAGTTCGGTAGTCTAAGTCGTGTAGCTGTTGCTTTATGCGGCGCATCACATGCTGACGATGAGAGATTGATATCGGGTGGATTGAGTTTGGTGAACTGATTGAGAACAGTTCGAGTACGATGTCTTTTAAAACCACCTGATGTGTGCTGTCAGACCATCGCGACTCAGTGGTACCGAGCAAAGTACCCAAGTAGAATTTAAGTTGTTGAATGTGCTTTTCTGTTGGTCCCGCTAAGTGCGGTGTGTTGCAGCCGATACCGTCTAACTCAAGCTGTTTTTCTATGATTTGAACCAGTTTTCTGTCGAGTACTATCCCATAGATAGAAAACTGTTCAGGTGTCATTAACTCAAAATCTGCACCGCCTTGTCTAAGCAAAAGCTGGCTTGCATTAAACTGACTGTGATTTAGGTGTAGCGGCTTATTTTCCGCACTCAAACCCAACCAAATTCCTCCCTCTTCAACCCTGCATTGCTGTCTTAGTGAGCGGTTACTGTCTTCACGAAATACATGGAAATTGGGAAATCGTCGTTCTCGAATTTGACCTAAAAATCGGCCATCGCTGAGTTGATCGTATTCCTGTTGCCAGTTTATTAGGCTTGCAGCTTGTTGGTTTGCATCCTTTGTGTGATGGATGCACAGCATTGGTGCAGTTTGGGGTGTTTGGTCACTCATCCTTGTGATGCTCATTCCTTTTTTGTGAGTCATGTTGGAGCAGCTTTTATGTAACTCATTGTTTATTTTTGGTTTATGAATGTTGCCAGTTTTTGATAACGCTACGGAACACATTTGGCAATACTTTCTTAAAGCTTATTGATAGTTCAGCAAAAAGCGAACCAAATAGTGAAGAGGAAGAGCAATGACGGCAACTTATCGTCGGCAACAAGGCAGTAAAGTCTATACCTTTAAGTCATTGGCTGACTTGATGGCGAAAGCGACACCGGAGCGCTCAGGCGATGCGTTAGCCGGGGTTTGTGCTCAGTCAGCGGCAGAACGCGTAGTCGCACAAATGGCGCTGTCTGAGTTACCACTTAAAACGTTTCTTAACGAGGCGGTTATTCCATACGAAAGCGACGATATCACTCGCCTAATTATCGATACGCATGACCTTGAAGCCTTTAAACCGATTGAGCACTTGACGGTCGGGGATTTTCGAAATTGGCTGCTGAGTGAAGAAGCCGATGGTGAAACGTTGGCTAAAATTCGTCAAGGTTTAACACCAGAAATGGTGGCCGCAGTCAGTAAGATTATGCGCAACCAGGATTTGATTCTCGTTGCTAAAAAATGCCAAGTTGTCACGGCTTTTCGGAATACGATTGGTTTGCCGAGTCGCCTGTCTACTCGTTTACAGCCGAATCATCCCACTGATTCTCTCAATGGTATCGCAGCGACCATTTTTGATGGTCTGATGTACGGAAATGGCGACGCGGTTATCGGTATCAATCCGGCAACAGATAATGTGCCTCAAGCTATCAAGTTAATGAACTTAATGGATGAGGTGATTCAACACTATCAAATACCGACTCAGTCTTGTGTGTTAACTCATGTCACGAACACGATCGAAGCCATTGAAATGGGTGCACCAGTCGATCTCGTTTTTCAGTCGATAGGCGGCACGCAAGGAACGAATGATACATTCGGAATAGACTTATCGATTTTGAAAGAGGCCCATGAAGCGGCATTGTCTTTGAATCGAGGTAGCGTAGGAAACAATGTGATGTATTTTGAAACCGGACAAGGTACAGCGTTGTCTGCGAATGCATTTCATGGGGTCGATCAACAGACTTGCGAAGCTCGTGCTTATGCTGTCGCGAAACAGTTCGATCCTTTGTTGGTTAATACTGTCGTTGGGTTTATTGGCCCTGAGTATCTGTTTGATGGCAAACAGATCATTCGTGCTGGGCTTGAAGATCATTTCTGTGGGAAGTTGCTTGGTTTACCTATGGGTTGCGACATCTGTTACACCAATCATGCCTATGCCGATCAGAATGACATGGATAACTTGCTGACACTGTTAGGCGTGGCCGAGTGCTCGTTCATCATGGGTATTCCAGGGTCTGATGACATCATGCTCAACTATCAAACTACCTCATTTCACGATGCCCTTTATGCAAGAAAAGTACTCGGTTTGAAGCCCGCACCAGAGTTTGAACAATGGTTAATGGAGATGCAGATTTTCGAGAGCGTGCAAGACGTTCGGTTAAGTGAGCAAATCTCTCGCTCGTTTTCGGGAGCAATAAATCAACTGAATAAGGGGTATTCTCATGGGTAAAGTAATCACCATTGCTCAGTCCCCACAAGACGAGTCTGAAGTTGTCACACACAACCCTTGGGGCAAGTTACGCGACTTCACCTCTGCTCGGATCGCTCTGGGTCGTAGCGGGAACAGTGTACCAACCAACGAGTTACTCTCATTTCAGCTGGATCATGCCCAAGCTATGGATGCAGTGCATTGCAGTTTGAATATTGAGTCTCTCGTTGCTGGTTTGTCGGACTCTTACTCGATTCTTGAAAATACCTTAGAGCCTCCAGTGGTAGTGAGCAGCCAAGTGAGTGATCGGCTTATGTACCTGCAAAGGCCCGATTTAGGAAGGCAGCTCGATGAATCTTCTTGGCAAACGCTCAACTCGATAGCAAATGAGCATAACACTGACATTGATCTTGCGATTGTTATTGCTGATGGACTTTCTTCCGTCGCAATTCAAAACCATGCAGTGCCTGTTGTTACTCGATTGATTTCTCTTTTAAGCGCTGATGATGAACATCAATGGAAATTCGCACCTATCACAATCGTAAAGCAAGGAAGAGTAGCGGTAGGGGATGATGTTGGTGAATGTTTTAACGCTAAGGCCGTGCTGGTTTTAATTGGAGAGAGGCCAGGTTTAACTTCTCCGGATAGCATGGGTATGTATCTCACTTGGGGGGCTAAACGAGGCTCTAAAGATTCCCAAAGAAACTGCATTTCCAATGTGCGTCCCCAGGGGCTCAACTATGACGATGCCTGTGAACGCGCATTTTACTTGCTCAAGGAGGCTCGAAAATTACAACTGTCAGGAGTGAACCTGAAAGATCGCTCCGACATCAATGAGCCAAGTGGCGCAAGCGTTGAAGATAAACACAGCGACAACTTTTTAATTTCATCAAAGTAGAAGGATTTACTATGTCTAAACATCAGGAGTACTTGGCCAAAAGGCAGCTAAAAAGAGGCACCGCAGGTTGGATTTTACTTGCTGGCTTAGGTGTCTCGTATGTTATATCTGGTGACTTCGCCGGTTGGAACTTTGGCATCGCTCAAGCAGGATGGGGAGGCTTTCTTATTGCTGCTATCGCGATGGCAGTAATGTATTTCACGCTAGTATTGTCTTTAGCTGAAATGTCTGCGGCTATTCCTGCTGCGGGTGGTGGTTACAGCTTCGCAAGACAGGCGATGGGGCCGACAGGTGGCTTTTTCACTGGCTTATCAGTTTTGATTGAATATGCGCTCGCACCTGCTGCGATAGTAATTTTTATTGGCTCAGCAGTGAATGAATTGGTTGGTATCGATGGCCCTGTTGTTTACGCACTTTTCTACGCCGTCTTTATCGCTATTCACATGGCAGGGGTTGGCGAAGCTCTCAAAGTAATGATGGTCATCAGCGGTTTGGCTGTGCTAGCTATTCTAATCACTGCTGCTGTGCTTATTGGTCACTTTGATGTTAATAACTTATTCGATATTGCTCCGGCGACGGCTCAGGCAACAGAAATCTTGCCGTTTGGGTGGTATGGCGTATGGGCGGCGTTGCCATTTGCAATGTGGTTGTTTCTTGCGGTTGAAGGCGTACCTTTAGCGGCAGAGGAGGCAAAAAATCCGGCAAAAGATGTTCCAAAAGGCATCATTGGTGCGATGTTGTTTTTATTACTAACCGCAACTCTGGTAGTCGTTCTTTTGGCTGGTGCGGTTGGTTCAAAGGTCATAGGCGATAGCGCTGTGCCATTAGTTGACGCACTGAAGCTTACGGGCAACTCAACGATAGCAATGGCCGTGAACTTACTTGGATTGGCAGGCCTTATCGCTTCTTTTTTCTCTATCATTTATGGTTACAGTCGCTTGGTGTTTGCGCTTTCCCGCGCGGGTTATTTGCCGCAAACTTTGTCATTAACCAGCGACAAAAAAGTGCCTTCTCGTGCGCTTTTGGTTCCGGGAGTTTTTGGGTTCTTGGTTTCTCTTACGGGGGAGGGGGACTTAATCTTGGCGATGGCTGTTGTCGGTGCGACTGTATCGTACGCATTAATGTCCTTGAGCCATATTTTATTGCGAATTAAACAGCCGGAGTTAGCTCGCCCATATAAAACGCCTGGCGGGATAATTACTTCGAGTATTTCTCTGGTGCTTTCTTTGATCGCAATGACAGGTGTTTATGCTTTTGATCCCTCTGCCTTTTTCATGACAATGGGATTGTTTCTTATCGGTGGTGTTTATTATGGTTTATACAGCCGCAACAAACTGGTGGCAGCAACCGCCGAAGAAGAGTTTGCCATGCTTTCTGTTGCAGAATTAGAGCTTGAATCAGATGTAGCACGATAGCCATTTCAATTCTTGTTCGCCACTCATCAAGGGAGCCATGTGCTCCCTTTGTCATTTCTATCAAAAGTGCATAGCGCACAAATGCATCACTTTAACTTTATAAGTGGTTAATCATGTGAAAGTCTAGTCTGGATAACTATGGCGCAGAGCCATCACAGGTAAAGGTTAAGTTTTCAAGGAAAGATCATGATAAACAAGGTATTTAATACACTTTTGGGAGCAGAGTTACCGATTATTCAAGCGCCAATGGCCGGCGTGCAAGACAGCCAAATAACCATAGCTGTCAGTAATGTTGGCGGGCTTGGCTCGTTACCTTGTGGAATGCTGAACAAAGACGCCATCGTAAAAGAACTTCAACTTATCAAACAGGCAACCAACCGACCGTTCAACCTCAACTTCTTTTGCCATGAAATGCCGGAATATGACGCCAACAAGCACGAAGAGTGGCAAAAAACGCTGCAACCGTATTTTTCCGAGGTTGATGCAACCGTTCAGGCTCAGCCAAACGCTCCGACAAGGATGCCTTTCAATCATGATATTGCTGACGCGATTGAACCATTTACACCGCCAGTGATCTGTTTCCACTTTGGTTTGCCTGCCGATGACTTATTAGCGCGAATTAGAGGCTGGGGAGGGAAGATCCTTTCGACAGCGACCACTGTGGATGAAGCACTGTGGCTGGAAGCAAAAGGCGTTGACGGCATTATCGCTCAAGGCTTGGAGGCTGGTGGACACCGAGGCATGTTTCTATCGGATGATTTATCTACTCAATTAGGCTTGATGGCGTTGTTACCGCAAATCGTTAAGCGCGTGAATTTACCTGTTATTGCAGCAGGAGGAATTACCGATAGAAACGGTGTACAAGCCGCGCTGAAGTTAGGAGCAAGTGCCGTGCAGGTTGGCAGCGCCTATTTGTTGTGTGATGAGGCAAAAACCTCGTCTTTACATCGATATGCGATTGCCAGTGAGCGCGCGCAGCATACGGCGGTGACTAATGTTTTCTCGGGCAGGCCAGCACGAGGCATTGTGAATCGCGCGATGTCGGAGCTAGGCTACATCTGTGAGTCTGCGCCGAAATTCCCATATGCATCCATTGAAATGACTCAGTTAAGAGCGCTTATGGAGAAGCAAAACCGAGATGAATTTACGCCGTTGTGGTGCGGACAAAATTCATCGGGTTGCAAAGAAGTTTCGGCAGCAGAAATGACACTGTCATTAGTGGAAGGGATTGATTTGAGCTTATGTTCCTCAGACTGATTTGGCCTGAGGAACACATTTCAAGTGAAGGTTATTGAGGCGCTTTCATCGCTTCAGATTGCTCTCCTGTCATCACGAAGTGCAACTCGCCACCCGGTTTGAACTCGGAGTGGTCGAAGAAGAAACCGTTATCCAAAGCTTTGCCATTGATGGTGACAGACTTGATGTACATGTTGTCATCGGCGTTGTTCTCTGTGGTGATGGTGAACGTGCCGCCTTTCACCGGAATCACTGCTTTGTCGAATAGTGGACGACCCACAGTGTAAATAGGTTCTGCTGCGTTCACTTGGTAGAAGCCTAATGCAGACATCACATACCAAGCGGACATGGCGCCCACGTCTTCGTTACCAACTACGCCTTCTGGGGCAGCGAAATACATGTCATCAAGAATGTGGTCGACGACTTGTTGCGTCTTCCATGGTTCTGCGGTCCAGTTGAATAGGTAAGGAATGTGGTGCGAAGGCTCGTTACCAAACGCAACTTGACCAATCAAACCAGACATATCCGGTGTTTCTGTACCTTGGCTTTCTGCGGTGAAGGTTGCTTCTAGGTTCTTCTGGAACTCAGCATCGCCACCCATGATGGTTTTTAAGCCCGCGATGTCATGCGGCACAAACCAAGTCCACTGCCATGCGTTACCTTCGGTGTAGTTGCCTGTCTCGTGTTCTGTGCCGTATGGGTCGAATGGCGTCATGAAGGTTTCATCAATCATCACTGGGCGCATAAAGCCCGTCACGCCATGCTCTGCGTATTCCGTTGGGTTGTAATCGAAGTACTTCTTGTAGCCTTTTGAGCGTTCAAGGTATTGCTCTTCTGCTTGAGTATCACCAGCTGCTTTGGCGATTTGCGCGATAGCCCAATCGTAGAACGCGTTTTCCAGACCGTAAGAAACAGACTCAACCGTGTAGTCTTCAAATACTGGCTCACCATCGACACGTTGGATGGCAGGTGTGAAGCCGTTTTTCTCAATGTAGTCGATGTGCTTGGTTAAAGTGCGATCCAATACGCCTTGATCCCAATCGGCTTGCAGTGCAGGGTAGTTGTCGTAAGTCGAAGAGTCGATCGCGGCTTTCAGCGCCAGCTCTTTCTCTTGTTGAGTAAACTCTTCTGGGAATTTGGTCATCGCATCCGCAATCACTGCTACCGCTGGGTAGCCAACCATGGTGCCTGTCTCGTCACCTAAGTGCTCCCATTTCGGCAGCAAGCCGCTTTCAGTGTACTTCTGAACTAGGTTCTTCGCGTATTGCACCGCGCGAGTTGGTTCAGTGATGGTTTTTAGTGGGTGTAATGCACGTTGGGTATCCCATAGAGAGTAAACCGAGAAGTTTGGTTGTTCTTCCGTTGCTTGACCGTAAGCGATGGAGTATTCCCCTTCGCCTTCACGAATTGAGCCTTTGCCCATGCCACGGAATCGACCATCTACGTCTTGATGCACTATAGGTGCAATTTTGGTGTGGTAAAGCGCAGTGTAGAAGATCTCTTTTTGATCTTCTGTGCCACCTTCGATAGAGAAGTTGGGTGCTTTTGCCCATTTCTCGCGTGCGTTGTTACGCGCAGTATCGAAAGAGACATTCGCTTCGGCATCGTAGTTGTTTTCTGCACCTTGAGGGTCAACCGCAGACAACGCCACTTGCGCATTCAGCTCTTGTGAGCCTTCATCTTCAAATTCGATGTAGGCAGTAACGTCCGCTTTGACACGCTTAACTGGATTACCTTGGTCATCGTAAATTAATTCAGAAACATGTTCTGCCGTTAGGCCGTCAACATGTTCGCCATTGGCAAGGATGTAGACGTCTTTGATCTTCTTATCGAAAGTCGCATAGAAGAAGATTTTTTGGTTTTTCGCCCAACCAGAGAAGTGCGCTGCATCGCGCTCGCCCGTGATGGTATGACCGTCTTCGCTCACCGTCAGTTTGTTGCGCAGAGAGGTCGAACCCCAGTCACTATTTAGGATGGAGTTGAGGTCAATCTTCAGACGTTGTGGTTGACCTTGCGGGTAGGTGTAACGATGGAAGCCGACACGTTCAGAAGCTGTAAGCTAAGCTTTGATACCATTCTCAGCAATCTTCACAGAGTAGTAACCCGCTTCTGCCACTTCTGAGGTTTTGTCCATCTTGACCGAAATCGCTTCGCGGTAGTCGTCGCTGTCTTCGATGTATTTAGCTTTATCTTCGGTAAACGGCAGGAACAGAATGTCACCTAAACCGCCCATGCCCGTGCCAGAAAGGTGAGTGTGGGAGAAGCCAAATAGAGTCTTTTTATCGAAGTGGTAACCTGATGAAGAGTGCCAGCCGATCAGCTCGGTATCTGGAGAAAGTTGCACCATGCCTTCTGGCACAACAGGACCCGGGAAGGTGTGTCCGTTAAAGCCGGTACCAATGAATGGGTCGACGTATTTTAGGTTGGAAGTATCGACGCTTGGTGAGGTGTTCTCATCGTCATCGTTGCAGCCAGCCAAACCAATAACACTTGCAATTACTGCGGTGGCGATAGCGGTTTTCGTAAAGTTCATAATCTTGATTCCTTAGGCAGGAAGCGCATCACTTCCTGCCACTGAGTTAATCTATCTGCTTATTCTTTAAGCACGAATTACATAAAACGTTACTGAGCTTGAAGCGCTTCTTGCTTGTCACCCGTCATGACGAAGTGAAGCTCGCCGCCCGCTTTGATTTCGCTGTGCTTGAAGGTGAAGTTGGCATCCAGCGGTTTGCCGTTGATGGTTACGGACTTCACGTACTTGTTGTGTGGACTGTTGTTGTCTGCGATGACTGTGAATTCGCCGCCTTCCACTGGAATGGTGATTTCATCAAACATAGGACGACCGATGGTGTAGACCGGATCCGCAGGCGTCACTTGGTAGAAGCCCATTGCCGACATCAAGTACCAAGAGCTCATTTGACCTACGTCTTCGTTACCAATCAAACCAGTTGGTTCGCTGGTGTACATCTCTGACATGATGCGGTCTAGGTACTCTTGCGCTTTCCATGGCTCATCCGTTAGCGCGTATAGGTAAGGAATGTGGTGCGATGGCTCGTTACCGTGCATGTACTGACCGATGTAACCCGTTAGGTCTGGCAGTTCTTCGCCTGTGTTTGAAGAACGCGCATTGAATAGCTCGTCCAAGTCTTCACGGAAGGCTTTCTCTGGCGTGGTGTCTTTGCCTTGCGCCAAGTCTGCTTGGTAGATTTCTTGTTTCAGGCGATTGAAATCGTGCATTGGTTGGAACTTCCATTGCCACGCGTTCCCTTCGGTGTAGGCAAACTCGTCCACGTAGTAAGGGTCAAATGGTAGCAGTGGGCATTTCTCTTTCATCACGCCAGAGCCTTCAGGCCACTCAACCATTTCACACTCATCCAAACGTTCTTCATCAATTGGTTGGTTGAACTCCAAAGGCGGTTTGTTTGGTGATGAGCTTAGCGGGTGGTTTTTTGGACGTAAGAAGCCCGTCTCGGCATCCCAATGGTTAAGCCAGTTGTCGGCACGAGTCATAAACTCTTCTTGCAGTTTTACATCGCCAGCCATGCGCGCGATTTCTGCCATTGCCCAGTCGCCATAAGCAAACTCAAGCGTGTAAGAGGCACTGTTCCAGTAGCCGTGATGAACAAAGCCGTTTTCTTCGTACACCTTCACTTGCACAACGTTTGCTGCGCCGATGTTGTTGTCTTCCGTCCAATCTGGGAATTCAGATGCCTCGTGGTAGCGCACCGTAAACTCAGCCGCTTCTTTGGCCAGTTGTGGGTCGATGTCTAAACCTTTCGCCATCGCATCAGCAATGATAGAAACCGCAGGGAAGCCGATCATAGTGCCCGTGTAATGGCTGTGCAGTTCCCATTTCGGCAAGATGCCACCGTCTTCGTATTTACGAATTAAGTCGTTGGCAAACTCTTCGGCACGTTCTGGGTCGATGATGGTTTTCAGTGGATGCGCAGCGCGGAAAGTATCCCACATGGAATACACGGAGTAGTTTGGTGTGTCGCCCGCGTCTTTTTGAATGCGAGTACGCATCGCTGGGTATTGACCGTCGACATCTTGGAAAATCATTGGCGCGATAGAAGCGTGGTAAAGCGCGGTGTAGAAGATCTCTTTTTGATCTTCCGTGCCGCCAGATACCATCATGCGGCTGAGCTCTTGGTGCCATGCATCGTTGGCTTGAGCGCGCGCAGTATCAAATGACACACCTTTCGCTTCTGCTTCTAAGTTCTTCTCCGCACCTTCTGTGCCTGTTGGTGACAAGCCTACTTGGATTTCTAGCGGTGTTGATGATGGTGCGAATTCTAGGTAAGCGATGGTTTTCACTGCGTCGATGTTGTCGTTGTTTACATCGATTTCCGTTTCTGCGCCGTCAACTAAAGCAATGGCTTTGACGATAGGTTGGTTGAAGGTGGCGTAGAAGTACACGTGTTGGTTGTTCGCCCATCCGTTTGAGCTACGTAAACCGCGAATGGTGTAAGCGTCGATGAACTCTAAATCACCCTTCATGGTGCGGTTGTTGAAGTGACCTTTGTTGAGAGTGTGGTCTAAATCGAACTTGATGAGTGGCGTGGTGCCTTCTTTGAAGGTGTAGCGGTGGAAGCCAACACGTTGCGTGGTAGTTAGCTCAGCTTTGATTTCGCCTTTGTTCAGTTCAACCGCGTAGTAACCCGCTTCTGCGGTTTCGTTGTCTTTATCGAAGGTATTGAAAACGGCGTTTTCTTTCTTGGTAAAAGGCAGAACTAAGATATCACCAAGGTCGGTAATGCCTGTGCCAGAAAGGTGAGTATGGGAGAAGCCATACACTGGGATTTCAGTCAGCTTACCATGGTCGAAGTAACCTGCAGCAGAGCCCCAGCCTTCCATTTCGGTATCAGGAGATAGTTGTACTAAACCGTAAGGCACAACCGCCCCCGGGAAGGTGTGACCATCTGCGCCTGTACCAATCAATGGGTTGACGTATTGGGTTAGCGTGGTGTCGAGGGATGGAGTACCAGATTTGCTGTTGTCGTCATCACTGTTACAACCAGCAAGACCAAACATGGCAGCGAGTATAGCGGTAGAGATAAGGGTTCTTTTTAGTTTCATTTTTATGGCTCCACTGAAGTGAAGTTTTTTAGGGGGCTAGATGCCCCCTTTCGTTATTTGGATGGGTATCAGTTACTGCGCTTTCATCGCTTCAGATTTGTCTGAAGTCATGACGAAATGCAGCTCACCACCGTCTTTCAAATCGCTGTGCGCGAAGCTGAAGTTGTCACTCAATTGTTTGCCGTTGATGATCACCGACTTCACGTATATGCTCTCTTGGCTGTTGTTTTCTGAGGTGATGGTGAATTTACCGTCCGCGACTGGAATCACGGCTTTGTCGAACAGAGGACGACCGATGGTGTAGCTTGCTTCGCCCGGAGTGACTTGGTAGAAGCCCAATGCAGACATCACATACCACGCCGACATCTGACCGACGTCTTCGTTACCAATCAGACCTTCATGCGTTGGGTGGTAGAACTCGTTCATCGCTTGGTCGACGATTTCTTGTGTCTTCCAAGGTTCTGCCGTCCAGTTGTAAAGGTAAGGCACGTGGTGATCAGGCTCGTTACCCATCACGAACTGACCGATGTAGCCCGACATATCGTGTGATTGGCTCGTATCGGCGTTGGAGTCCGCATTAAACAGCGCATTCAAGTTAGCGAGGAATGCCGCTTTGCCTTGTTCGGTTATGTCTTCAGGAAGAGAGAAGTCAGTGCGGTCGATGTGCTCGCCGCCCATCACGTTAGCCAGACCGTTCAAGTTGTGCGGTGCAAACCATGTCCATTGCCATGTGTTGCCTTCAGTAAAGTCTTCGCCTCGGTGTTCGGCGCGGTAAGGCCAGAACACGTCACTTTCGTTGAGTGCTTTGCGGTCTTTACACGCGTTGTAGTCCATACCGTCTGGGATAGACAACGCCATGTTCTCGTCCAAACATTCGGCTTTCAGGTTGTTTGCCCAAACCTTGCTGCCGCTGTTGATGTAAGCCGGACGCATAAAGCCCGTTGCACCCAATGCGTTGCCTTTAGTGTCTTGCAGTTTGCCGTATTGCTCTGGGTTGTAATCGAAGTAGTTCTTGAACGATTCAGAACGAGCCATGTAGCGGTCGTACTGCTGGTCGTTGCCCGCAAGTTTAGCGATCTGAGCGATACACCAGTCGTAGTAAGCATTCTCAAGACCGTAAGACACCGATTCGTTCACGAGCTCGTCGTATTTATCGACTTTCAAGCCTTCCACGTAACCCGGTTTTTCGCCAGAGTCCGGCGCCCATTTGGTGTTGGCTGGAATAAAGCCGACGTCTTCTTGGTAGTCGTTATGACGCGTCATTACTGTGAAGCGTTTGTCACCGTTCCAAGCGTCTTGGTAAGGCACCCAGCTCTCTGTTTTATCAAGGTTGAAGTTGACTGTTTCGTCAGCCGCTTTCAGTGCCAAATCAAACTCAGCAGCGGTAAAGGCTTCCGGGTGTTTGACCATGATATCGGCAATTACCGAGACCGCAGGATGACCGACCATTTCACCGGTGTAATCCGAGTGCAGTTCCCATTTTGGCAGCACGCCGCCCGTTTGGTATTTGTTCAATAGATCGCGTGCGTGTTCAATCGCGCGGTCTTTATCAATGATGGTTTTCAGTGGGTGTGCGGCGCGGAAGGTATCCCACATTGAGTATACCGAGTAGTTCACTAAGCCGTCTTCTGCTTGGTGCACTTTGCCATCCATGCCACGGTATTTGCCATCCACGTCTTGGTATAGGAATGGAGCAACGAACGTACGGTAGAGCGAGGTGTAGAACATGGTCTTGTCGGCTTTGTTGCCGCCTTCCAGTTCAAACTCGCCAAGGATGTTTTCCCAAGCCACGCGGTTTTGTTGTACGACGTTGTCGAAATCCCAGCCGTTAGTGTCTGCTTCTAGGTTTTTCAATGCGCCGTCAACGCCAGTGCCAGAAATCGCTACTTTGACCACCAATGGCTCATCGCTCTTACCAAAGTTCAAATGCGTCAGGACATCGTTTGCGCGTTTTGCCAAACGTTCTGGATCAGGTTCTGGTTCGCCCGGCATTGGTTTATGTTCTGCGTAGCCGCGGTAATCTTCTAAGCCGACTTCGGTAGCGTCAGTTGGAGTCAGTTTGCTTTCAGAAGCCAGCTTGGTGTACAGGTTTTCTTCAATGATTGGATCAGAGAATTCTGCCGCGAAGAACACGGTTTGCCATTGACCCCATTCGTTTGAGGTACGTGCGCCTACGACTGTGGTGTCGTTAACGCGTTTGTAGTAGATGCTGCGAGAGTGGTTGCCGTATTGCTCCAACAGTTCGTGTTGCAGGTCGATACGCACTTTACGATCTTCACCCGGTTTAAAGGTGTAACGTTGGAATGCCACGCGCTCGGTTGCCGACAGTTCTGCTTTTACGCCAGTTTCTACAAGGTCAACCGAGTAGTAACCAACTTCTGCCACTTCCGAGCTTTTATCCATGGTCACGGCATCAGTATTGAAGCCTGTGTATGGCAAGAAAGCGAAGTCGTTTAGGTCGCCTTTACCTGCGCCAGAAATGTGCGTCATTGAGAAACCAGAAAGCAGGCTGTGCACAGGATCGTATTCGACTGGTGAGCCTTTGCCATTCCAACCGTTTGGATCGAAGTTATCTGGTGAAGGTTGAATCATACCTTCTGGCATAACTGGAGATGGGTTAACGTTGCCAAGACCTTTAGTGCCGATCAAGGTATCAACGAATTCCAAAGTAGGGGTAGAGATAACCGGAGTTTCTGGGTCAGAGTCGCTGCCACAACCAGCAAGACCAAGCATGGCGGTTAACACTGCGGTAGAGAGTAGGGTTCTTTTTAGTTTCATTGTTTTTATTCCACGAGAAAAGGGGACACGAGGTCCCCTCAAAATCATTATTCGCCTAGGTTGGCTTGCATTGCTTCAGACTTGTCTGCTGTCATCACGAAGTGAAGTTCGCCGCCTGCTTTGAATTCGCTGTGCTGGAAGGTGTTGTACACATCCAGAGGCTTGCCGTTGATGGTCACTTCTTTGATGTACATGTTGTCTGGACCGTTGTTTTCAGCCGTTACCGTGAAGGTGCCAGAGCCAATGTCTACCGTCGCTTTGTCGAAGATTGGACGACCGATGCTGTAGGTTGGATCGGTTGGCGAGATTTGGTAGAAGCCCAGTGTCGACATCAAGTACCACGCCGACATTTGACCTACGTCTTCGTTACCGATGATGCCGTCTGGCGTCGGTTTGTAGAACTGGTCGTAAACTTGGTCTAGGTATTCCTGCGCCTTGTAAGATTCTTCAGTACGGTTGTACAAGTAGATAACGTGGTGCGAAGGCTCATTACCGTGAATGTACTGACCGATGTAGCCTGTCATGTCTTGGTGTGCTTCGCCGCCATTTGGATCAGCAGTAAATAGGTTGTTCAGCTTGTCGTTCAGACCTTGCGTGCCGCCCATGATTTCAGTCAGCTTGTCTAAGTCTTGCATGAACGCCCATTGCCATTGCCACGCGTTACCTTCTGTGTAGTAGAACGCGTCAGATTTGTAAGGGTCGAAGTCAGTTGAAGCGTATTTCAGTGCACATGGATCGCCTTCTTTCAATTCTGTTGGTACAAAGAAGCCCGTGCCGTCTGCGTTACCTGCTTTTGCATCCCAGTGTTTCAAAGAGTTGTAAGAACGAGCTTTGAACTCTTCATACGCGTCCATATCGCCAGCGGCTTTTGCCATTTCTGCGATCGTCCAATCGTAGAAGGAGAATTCCAACGAGTACGACACTGAGTTCCAGTTCGGGTAACGAACACACTGTTCTTTCTCGTGGTAGTTCAACTGACCTGCCATGAGTGAGCTTAGGATGTCGTCATGAATCTGTGGGTACTCATGCGGTGTGTAACGTGCTGATTTCACCGACGCCGTGTAAGCCTGCTCTGCATCAATCAAGCCTTTGGTTACCGCATCGCCCAGAATCGCTGCCGATGGGTAGCCGATCATGGTGCCGGTTTCTGAGCCGTGACCTTCCCATTTCGGCAATAGACCAAACTCGTCGTTGGATTTACGAATCAAGTCTTTCACGTATAGCGTTGCTTGATCTGGGTCGATGATAGTCCACATTGGGTGAACGGCGCGGAACGTATCCCACGTTGAGTAAATCGAGTAGTTTGGTGTGTCGCCATCTTTCAGTGTGCGCACCGTGCCAAGCATATCCACGTATTGACCATCCACATCGTAGAACTCGATTGGGGCGATCATCATGTGGTACATGCCAGTGTAGAAGTTGGTTTTCTCTGCGTCTGTGCCGCCTTCTACTTTGATTTTTGCTAGCTTCTCAGCCCACGCGTATTCCGCGTCTTCTTTCACTTGTGCTAGGTCGAAACTTGGTGCTTCCGCTTCTAAGTTTTTCTGTGCGCCTTGCCAGTTAACTGGGGAGATACCGACGCGGATTTCAATTGGCTCTTCGCCAGTGCCGAAGTTTAGGTAAGCCGTCAGATCATCGCCTGAGTAAACCGCACCACTACGCATTTCGCGCGTTGGTTCTAGATCTTGTTCGCCCAACAGTGCTTTGGCGATTGGTTGGTTGAATTTCGCGTAGAAGAAGATGTCCTGACCTTGGTGATCTTGCCCTTGGAACCAGCCTGTTGATGTTTTACGACCGCGAATGGTGTATTCGTCCACGACTTCTACTTTGTTCTTCAAAGACTTGCCGTTGTTGTTCATTAGGGTATGGCCCAAATCGAACTTCACGTTACGGTCCGCGCCATCAGCAAAGGTGTATTTGTGCAAGCCAACGCGTTTGGTTGCGCTCAGTTCTACTTCGATTTGACCTTGGTTTAGCTTGGTTTTGTAGTAGCCTGCGCTTGCTTCTTCATTGGCTTTGTCGAAAGAGTTCAGCTGTGTGTTCGCCATGTCTGCGTATGGCAGAACCAAGATGTCGCCTAAGTCCGTTGCGCCTGTACCTGAAAGGTGAGTATGGGAGAAGCCGTACAACGGAACGTCAGTGTTAACCACTTCGCCAGTTTCGTAGTTGGATGAATCCCAGTAGCCAGAAGCCGAGTGCCAAGGGTTAAGCCCTGATTCATGGTCTGTGTTAGAGCCGATGAAAGTATCTGGAGACAGTTGAACCATACCTGCCGGTACCGTCGCGCCCGGGAATGTATGACCAGAAGCCGCTGTGCCGATCATAGGATCGACGTATTTCAACACCGCGAGATCAACAATTGGATCGCCCGGCAGTGAAGAGGAAGAATCGTTGTCGCTGTTACAGCCAGCCAAGCCACCCGTCAGACCAACCAGGATAGCCAAAGAGATAAGATTACGTTTAAACATGTGCATACCGTTTTGTCGTTATTCGTATATAAAAAGTGTTTATAAGAGACTGTTTATAAAGGACTGCTTATAAAATTTGCTTGTAGGGATAGCCGGGAGATGCGCTCCCCCGGCTGAGTTGTCACTATTGGGATTAACGAGAACCTGCTGGCATCTCGTCTTCATGCAAGAACTCACCGATGCCTTGTGCTGGTGGAAGATCTTGCTCTAGAGAGCCCCAACGTTGATTTGGTTTGTCGCCCATCACGAACTCTAACTCACCGCCGTACATGATTTCGTCATGAGTCAGGTAAGTGCGGTTGAAGTCTTTGCCGTTGTAGCGAGCCGATTGAATGAAGATGTTTTCGCGGCTAACGTTCTTTGCGGTCACCGTGAACTTCTGGTTGTTGCCGACATCGATAGACGCGCTTTCGAACAGCGGAGTACCGATTTCGTAGATGCCAGAAGAAGCGTTCACTGGGTAGAAGCCAAGTGCACGGAATACGAACCACGCAGAGAGCGTACCGAAGTCGTCGTTACCACAAATGCCGTCAGCGGTATTCTTGTAGCAAATGTTGGTTGCTGAGGCGATGGCTGCCTGACCTTTCCAAGGCTGACCGACGTAGTTGTACAAGTACGGCACGTGGATATCTGGTTCGTTACCTTGAACGTGCTGACCAACGTTACCTGTGTTGAACACTGGGAATTGGTTGTCGCCTGCGTTGCGGTCTGGGTAGGTTGACCAGTACTCATCCAAGCGCGCTGCGAACAAGTCACCACGTTCTGCTTCAGGGTTTTGTGTCTTGTCGAAGCGCGTCATCAGGTCAATCAAGCCATGAATGTCGTGCTGAACACTGAACGAGTATTGCCAGCCGTTCGATTCAGAGAATGCCCAGTTGAACATGTCTGGACGCCAGTCTTTACCCACCGCGCGACCGGTGATTGGGTCTACCCAACCAGCATCGATAAACTCGCCTTCGTAGTCACGGGCTTTGAACCAACCTTGGTATTGCTTACCGCCAAAGTCGAATTGCGCTTGCCAGTTTTTAGAACGGTTAGCGAACTCGGTGTAGCGTGGATCTTCTTCACCGAAGACTTCCTTGATCGATTGTGCGATTGCCCAGTCGTTCATTGAGTATTCAAGCGAGTAAGATGCTGTCCAAGAGTCTTTAAATGGTGAGTGACCGCCGTAAGAATCTGGTGGAGTGTCGTGCAATTGCGCTGGCACGTAACCTTGTTCTTCGTACTCTTTGATCCATGCTACGCCTTGGCTCGTTGCGGCGTGCGCGTCAGTGAGCATCGCTTCAACTAAACGTTCTTTAACGTCTTTGCGCTCTGCTTCTGTGAAGCCAAGATCGATCATGCGTTTTTCTAGTGAGCCTTTCGACAACACATCATGAATCACAGGCGTTGAGTGCATGCCCATCATCATGCCTGTTTCGTTGCCTTTGAATGTCCACTCAGGCAGGCGACCTTTGCGCACGTTGCCTTTGTCATCCGCCCATTCTTCTTCGGCGTAAGACAGCATAGACAGCACCACGTCTGCTAAGCGGTCAGGTTCAAGAATCGAAGACAGCGGTTGAACTGCGCGGTAGGTATCCCACAAAGAGAAAGTGTCGTAGCGCGTGAAGTCTGCTTTGCCATCTTTGTTAGCATCGGCTGTGCGGATCGACTCTTTCAGCGTATCAATCTTATCGCCCCAAGGTGTGTTGCCATCAGGGTATGCGTTGCGACCTTGGTGAACTTGGCGGTAGCGACCATCTAAGTCAGAGTGAATGGTTTGACCTAGGTACGAGTGGTACATCGCGGTGTAGAACGTCTGTTTGTAATCTTCGTCGCCAGAGACTTGGATCTTGCCGAGTTCGTCTTCCCATTTCTTCGTTGCCGCTTCGCGTACTTGGTCGAAGTTCATGCCCGCAACTTCTGTCATGTTAAGAGAAGCACCTGACTTGCCGTTCTCGCCGATCTCAACGTTTGATAGCGCTAATTTCGCTTCAACCGTTAAGCCGTCTTTGGATGTGTCGAACTCAACGTAAGCGCGTGCGTATTGATACTTGCCGCGTGTTTCGTTACCGATTTCAGTGATGCCTTCTGGCACGTCCATGTAACGACCTTGCTCTTTATCGTAGTAAGCAAAGCGAACGTTTTTGATTGGTTGGTCGAATTCCATTACGAAGAATTCTTTTTGGCTTGGTGCCCAACCATCTGAGAAACGGTGACCTTCAAGACAGTTATTGTCTTTGTCCCATTTCAAGTAAGAATCTGAGGTGTAGTCCCAGTTAATTTTGAAGCCAGTGTTAACGATGATTTCTGACTTCTCATCACGAGGGAAGGTGTAACGGTGTACACCAACGCGATCCGACGCCGTCAACTCGGCTTTGATGTCGTAATCCAATAGATCGACTTTGTAGTAACCTGCTGTCGCTTGCTCGTCACGATGTTGGAAGCGAGACGCTTCTAGGTTTAGCGTTGCCGAACCTTCATCAATCATGTAATCCGAACGCGAGTTGATTGGCATGACTAGAATGTCGTTCAAGTCGCCAGCACCTGCTCCAGAAAGGTGGGTATGAGAGAAACCGGAAGTACGTGCGTCGTGGTAGTAGTAGCCTGAAATGTATTCCCAGCCGTTAGAACCGTTGTTTGGAGAAAGCTGCACCATGCCGTGTGGTGTGGTTGCACCAGGGTAGGTGTTGCCTAGGTTACCTGTGCCGATGAATGGGTTGACGTAGCGTGTTACGTCCATATCGGCGAAATCTACCGGAATGTGAACGCCCATGTCGATTTCAGGTGTTTCTGGGTTTGGCTTGTCATCACAGTCGCCATCGCCAACTGGAGGACATACTGGCTTGCCGCCGTCAGGAATATCCGGCAGCACAGGGTTGGTGTCACCGCCTTCATAAATGTTGGTTGTGTCGTCGTTACAGCCTGTCAGACCGACTAGACCACTTAAAACTGCGCAAGCGAGTAGGGAAGGTTTGAATTTCATTTTTAAAGCCTTGTAAGTTGTAGGGTTATATAATTAAAAAAATCAGGGGTATTACTAAAACTTAAAAACTTGAAATAGAGCCCTTTGGGGGAAAGGGCTCTTAGGGGGAGGAGCTTAAGGTTTAAGCTTTCACAAGAGTCGCTGCGTTACGCATCGCTTCTTTCGTTGAACACTCAACAACGTTTGCTTTTGCAAAGCGGTGAGCGTCTTTTACTTGGATATCGTGAGCTAGAATAACCAGCTTCGCGTTTGCTACATCTAGGTCAGTGATGCGGTTCTGGATACCGTTTTGACCTTGAGTTTCTACTTTGATCTTCAGACCCGCTGCTGCACCTGCTTTCTCTAGTGCTTTCGCTGCCATGAATGTGTGTGCTACGCCAGATGGGCAACATGTTACTGCTACGATGTCGTACTCGCCTTCGCCTGCTGCTGGAGCCGCTTGAGCTTGTGCAGGTGCTGCTTCTACGATTTCGTCTTCTGCTTCTTCTTCAGCAACTGGTTTCCAGAAGCCAACGATAACTGCTGTTGTTAGTGAGCCTAGTGCGATACCCACAACGTACATTGGGATGTTGCTTGATACAGGAGCTGTGATTAGACCGCCCCATGGTGCGTGTAGCAGTACGTCTGTTAGGAAGCCGAACACACAGCCAACGATACCACCAGCAACGATTGAAGGAAGAACGCGTACAGGGTCGTTTGCTGCGAATGGGATAGCACCTTCAGAGATACCGATAGAACCCATGATTGCTGCTGCTTTACCTGCTTCTTGTTCTTGCTTAGTGAACTTCTTCTTGAATAGGAATGTTGCTAGCGCCATACCTAGAGGAGGCGTACAGATTGCGATACCAACACCACCCATTAGCCATGGTTGAGTATCAACTTGAGTTTGAGCGAATAGCGTTGCTACTTTGTTGATAGGGCCGCCCATATCGAATGCAGTCATACCACCAAGAATCGTACCTAGAACCACTTTAGAAGCGCCAGCCATAGAAGCTAGGAATTCGTTCATAGAAGCCATGAAGATCTTGATTGGCTCACCGATACCCCATAGAACGATACCTGCAGAGATAAGCGTACCAACAAGTGGGTAGATGAAGTAAGCGCCCAACGCAGTCATGTTAGCAGAAAGAGGGATCTTCTTAAGTTGTAGAACTACACCACCAGCGATAAAACCAGCGACGATACAACCTAGGAAGCCGCCGCCCATGTCAGCCATGATGCCAGAAGAGATCATCGCTGGCGCTAGTGCTGGTTTGTCTGCAATTGAGTAACCGATGAAGCCACCAAGAATAATTGGGAACAACACCAGACCTTTAATACCGATATTAGAAATATCAGCCAATAACCCGTCTGCAGGAACCGCACCTTTACCGGATGCCATTACCGCCAGAGCCAGTAGTACACCACCCGCAACGATAAATGGAAGCATGTGAGAAGTACCGAATAAAAGGTGACCTTTCATGGTACTTAGGAGTTTTTTGAAATCGCTATTATTGCTAGCTTGAGCTGTGATTGTACTCATAATTTCACGCCTTATGAATTAATTAAAATATTTAGTATTTGGTTTTCGTCTTTTGCGTTATGAATATCTTCAATAAACTCTTCGCTAAATTTTCCGAATAATTCTTGAAGAACATAAATATGGTGGTCGGCACCGTTATCAGGTGAAGCAATCATGAAGAATACGGTTGGTTTGACTCCCTCTTCGTCGCCATACTCGATGCCTTCGCGCTTTACGCCAACAGCGATTGCAGGCTCTGTCACCGCTTTGCTTTTTGCGTGTGGGTAAGCGATGCCGTCCATTGAAGTCACGCTTAATGCTTCACGTGCTTCGATGTCGGTTAAAAAAGCCTCTTTGCTGCTTATTCGATTATTTTCGAATAGCATTTGCGCTAGCTCTTCAAAGACTTCTTTTTTATTATTTGCTTGAAGGTTGCCTTTGATTAAATTGACGTTTGTTAGTTCTGTAATCATTTTTTGACTCATTGGCACTGAAGTAATGAGGCAAATTTAATTAATGTTACGGTTTTCTGAAATAGTAAAAAAAAACCAATAACTATACTTTTGTATCACTCAATCTTAAGTGTGATAGCCGTCATTAATAATGCGGAATATTATAAAATTTATTATGTGATTTATATTCCAGTTATTTTGAAATAAATAACTGGACATGAAAATGAACTGGAGGAGGATCAATAGCCCTGGTTAGGATGCAAAAAGAGGCGTTGCGCCTCTTAGTTTTGAGATAATAGAAACAGTGATAAAAGCTGGCCATTAATTTCTATATTTATGCAGCAAATCTAACGGGATATGGCAGTAGTCGTTTGGAAAGCGCGTGAGTCGGTCTTGGTGCTCATCATCACTTGGCACGTAGTTTGTGAGTGGCAGCACTTCTACGGCGATTTTATCGGCATCCGGTCTTGCTGCGATAAACGCTTTAGCAATCGTTAGGTGTTGCTCGTTTTGGCTATAAACACCGGTACGGTACTTTTCACCGACGTCTTCACCTTGCTTGTTAACACTGTGCGGGTCGATGATCTCAAACAGATACCCCATTAAAGTTTCAACCGAAACTTGTTCAGGGTCGAATTGGGTTTTCACGCATTCTGCGTAGCCATCGTATTCGGATTGAGTGTTATCCGTCGTGCCATTTGCTCGTCCTGCTTCGGTGCTAATTACGCCGGGAAGGTGACGCATAAATTCTTGAACGCCCCAAAGGCAGCCGCCTGCGAAGTAAATCTCTTCCATCATTTTATCCTGTAAAACTTTGCGCCATTATGGACATCACTTTCGCTCAAACACAACTCCAACCATAGATTTAATGACTCATCGATGAGCAGTTCGGACATAAAACAGGAACAACTCGATGATGATTTGCTCTCTTTTTTGTGCTGCTTTTCCTCGTTAGATTGAGCGCAGTTAAGAGCTAAGGGGAATCCCAATGAAAATTGAACATATCGCGATTTGGACAGAACGTTTGGAAGAGTTAAAAGCCTTCTATGAGAAATATTTTAACGCGGTGTCTAACGATAAATACCACAATCCAACTAAGCAGTTTTCATCTTACTTTCTTTCGTTTGAAAGTGGATCACGACTGGAGTCAATGTCGATGGAAGGTGTGACCGCCTGTGAAAAATCTCATGCGATGCAGGTAACGGGGTTAGCACACTTTGCCTTCGCCCTAAGATCAGAATAAGCAGTGGATCAATTAACCAAAACCATAATGGATGATGGCTACCAATGGATCGACGGTCCGAGACAAACGGGTGATGGTTACTACGAAAGCTGCGTATTAGATCCGGATGGCAACCGTCTTGAGCTTACGGTGTAACGCGACTTAGCTTATTTCTATCGTTCACAGGCTGCTTTCATATGAAAGTATTCGGGCGTATACTGCAAGCTCATTAATAAGGAGCGAGCCTGTGAACCCAAGACAAAATGAAATCCTGCAATTAGTGAATGATCGTAAACGCGTTCAAGTCACGGAGCTTTCTGACATTATCGGCGTGTCGGGCGTGACCATCAGGCAGGATTTGAATTTTCTGGAGCAACAGGGCTATCTAAAGCGCGTACACGGCGCAGCTACCGCATTGCAAAGTGATGATATTGATACCCGATTAGAAGTCCGTTTCGATATTAAACAATCACTTGCAAATAAAGCGGCAGACTTGGTCGCGCCAAGTGAGACAGTGCTGATTGAAGGTGGGAGTGCAAACGCATTACTGGCTCGCACTTTAGCTGAACGCGGCGATGTGACCATCATTACCCCATCGGCGTACATTGCCCATCTCATCCGTAACACCTCAGCCAACATTATCTTGCTTGGTGGTGTGTATCAGCATCAAGGCGAGAGCCTCGTTGGCCCGCTCACCAAACTCTGTATTGAGAACATTCACTTCAGCACGGCTTTCTTGGGTATCGACGGATTTCACCAAGACACTGGTTTTACTAGCCGGGACATGATGCGTGCCGACATCGCAGAGGCCATTATGGCAAAGAATAGACGTAACATCGTACTGACGGACTCCAGTAAATTTGGACAGATTTATCCTTCTTCAATTGGCAATACCAACGAAATATCGGTGTTGTTAACCGACAAAGCCGCTCCGAAAAGCGACCTTGAGCAAATCAAAAAACTAGGTGTGGAAGTGGTGTTGGGGTAAGTACTAATGGCTCTCCGACCATACTGCGAATTCATTTCCACTTGGTTCGGTGAAGTGGAATCGACAGCCGCCGGGAAATTCGAAAATAGGGCGGATAATTTTTCCACCATGCTGCTCAACTTTTATCTGCGTGGCCTGAATATCTGAGCTATAAAACACTAAAAGTGCGCCACCATTTGCGGTTTGGTTTACAAACTCAGATTTGAAGAATCCGCCATCTAACCCTTGTCCTGAAAATGCAGAGTATTCAGGACCATAATCGATAAAGGTCCAGTCAAAGGTACGCTCAAAAAATTGTTTTGTAGCGTTAATATTGGTGGAACCAAATTCAACGTAATTCAATTTTTCATGTTGATGCATAGTGAAATCCTTCTCGGTTACTATCGTCTCTAGGCGAATTTTTCTACGATGATGTCATCCGCTTTTTCGACAAATAATGCGCCTTGATCCTTGAGCTCTGTAAGCACATTTTCAACATTATCAGGCAGTACTGCGCGAGTTGAAGCAAGGTTGACCACCACATTGTAGCCAAGATCCAGTGCTTGCATGACGGATTTCTTCACACAAAAATCTAGCGCGAGACCGCCGATCACTAGGGTATCAATCCCGTTGAATTTTAGAAATTCATGTGCGCCTGTCGTTTTAGTATCGGCAATATCATGGAAGAAAATACCGTAAGGATGCGCATCAGGATCCATGCCTTTATTAACTTGAAAATCATAGTCCAAAACAGGTGGTAAACCGTCTAGCAGTTCAGAACCTGTTGTGCCAAGCACACAATGGCGGTTCCATTTTATATCCACATTGGGTAGACCGACGGGTTCAAGCATGTTGGCTGGTGTTTCTGCATCCCATTTTGCTTTCGGTGGGTGCAAGTCACGGCTCACCAGTTTTAATCGGCCTTTGGCATGATTACTCAGAAGCTCCGGTACGATTTCCAACGCACCTGCAACGGGTAGTTCATTTGGACATAACTCACTAAAGCCTTTCTCTGGATCAACGTCGATCACTGCTGTAGTTTGATAGTTTACTCGAACAGTCATGGCAGACTCCTTGTCTGTCTGATTGCCTGCGTTTATCCACGCAAACAGTTTTGAAAAAAGGTTACTTCGTCGCTAGTCAGCGTATATACCATTGCGGGTTTTCCACCTTTGCCTTTGTTGGTAGAAGCGACTTTATTGGTAGGTTTTAGTACGCCTGAATCTATCAAGCGGCGCTTAATCGTCATTCGGCTAATATCAATACCAAACTCTTGATAAGCAGAAATGATGTCCGCAACCAAAAACTCTTTGTCTAATGCAAACAAAAGAACCGATGTGTATTCAATGGATGCACGAAGCTTCTGCCACGCTTTTTCAATGGTTTTTTGATGGTCAAACGCGAGAGTTTCTTCTCCATTGAGTATAGCTTGTAGCGAAAACCATTTTAGTTGGCACTCTGGTACACCAGCATTGTTGATTTGCTCTACATTGTTACGATCGACCAAGGCGTAGTGCGTAATGTTTAAGCTCCAGTCTTCTGGATCACGCTTTGGATCACCGTCGATAAACGCTTCGCTAAAATGACGAGGGTAGGTATGGATTTTCTCGCGGCAAATTCGGCGACGCGCCGCCTCAAAGTTTTCATCGGCCGGGCGTCCTCCTTCACTGGTTAAGTCTTTATCAAAGACAAATCCGCCCGGTAGTGCCCAGACTCCATGGTATGGCCGATTTGGATTTGAACGTTTAATCAACAACACTTCCAGTCCTTTATCGGCACAGCCAGATAGCCTGAATGGAATAATGTCGACAGATACGATCATGGTTGGGTCCTAATATTGATTTGTAAGTAATCTAGCGCATAACAAGTGGTCAATCAATGGGTAAGTAACGAGTTGTGCGAAACGTTTTTGTTAGTGCTTCATAGTACGCCTTGAGTATAAATCTACGAATTAATCTGACTTATTCACAATCTGTGTGCGAATTCTAGACAGAAAAACCTTATAAAAATGAGTGGTTAGTAACAAAAGTTGACAAACTATAGATGGGTGTTTATTGTTTACGCAAATTAGTTAGTAACAAAAAGTTATATACCCAGGAAGGGCGTGTAGAAGGGCACCTAATGACCACCAAACTATTTTCTTCCCGCATCATTCAAAGCGCTTTGGATTTTGATGTCTACAAAGTCAATATGATGAGCGCAGTAACAGCGCTTTACCCTGATGCGATGGTGTCATACAAATTTATTGTGCGTAGCGAGGAAGATCTCTCTGAACTGCTACCAGAGGTAAAAGCAGAAGTTCTTAAACTGCAAGACATTCAATTTACGCAAGAAGAGATCGAATACATCAAGCGTGTCGCGCCTTACCTGAATCCTGATTTTGTTGATGCACTGCGCCATTTCCGTTTCAATCCACAAAGTGATGTCTCTTTCCACAATAAAGCCATGGCTGATGGCTCAAGCCAGTTACGCATTACTATTAATGGCTTGTGGCGAGATACTATTTTGTACGAAACGATCATAATGAGTATCGTGTCTGAAGTTCGTAGCCGTCAGCGTTGGTCAGATATCCCTGTAGCGCAATTTACCACCGTTTTAGAAGAGAAAGTTCGGTACCTAAAATCCGAACTAAAACGTCGTAACATCACTAACTTTAAGTTTTCTGATATGTCGACGCGTCGACGTTTTTCCTTTCAAGCTCAGCGCACCATGCTGGAGTTCTTGTGCCAGGAAGTGCCGGAATGTTTGACAGGAACAAGCAACTACCACTTAGCAAAAGAACTGAATTTGACGCCTATCGGTACCGTTGCTCATGAATGGTTTATGGGCCATCAAGCTCTGGTGAATGTGCGAGATTCGCAAAAAGTGGCTTTGCAACGTTGGCAAAAAATGTTTAACGGTGCACTAGGTATTGCACTGACCGACACGATTGGTATTGATGCCTTCCTTAAAGACTTTGATGAAGAGCTAAGTAACGCGTATTTCGGTGTGCGTCACGATAGTGGTTGTCCTTATAGCTGGGGTGAAAAAATGATTGCACACTACCAGTCGCTTAATATAGACCCATTAACAAAAACACTGGTGTTTACCGACGGACTTAACTTCGAACAAGCGTTAGATATTTGCGAGTATTTCCAAGGACGTATTCAGGTGAGTTTTGGTATCGGTACTTTTCTTGCGAACGATATGGGTGATTATGTCAATAAAGAGGGTGAAGCCTACCAGCCACTTTCTATCGTGATCAAAATGGTCACGTGCAATGGTTCACCAGTCGCAAAAATCAGTGACGAACCTGAGAAAGCCATGTGTGAAGATATCTTCTTTTTGATGAACCTCAAGCGCCGCTTCGAGCAACCTCTTGATTTAAATGAGTGTCGTAAACTGATTGATCGTCTAGAAACTGAAGGTCAAAACTATCTCATCGACGCGTAGGCGTTATCCCTCCTTCTTGATAAGCACCCTCTATCGTTACGACAAATTTATATAGACAAACGTAGAGGGTGATTTCGTTATAGTAATACGCAGAAGTAACCAGATACAGCGTAGGAAAGCACTCGAAAATGAGGTTGTTTTTTTGATGTGCTATGTGCCTATGATTGGTGTAAATCGATTCGTTACAGCATCGTGGAAGGTGTATTTTCATCGGACACTAAACTCAGTCTAATCACGTAGTTTATTCCCACGTACCATGAGGTCACTCGGGTATAGACGTCTATCTGCTTTTATGACTTTGGGCTTCGCGTAATTGCTTGAATCAGGAGTCAAAATGAACCTAGTAGTACATTTGCAAAAGAAAGCGATCCGAAAATATGGCTATGAGATGGCAACTCGGCAGGCATGGAAATGTGGCATCAAGGCAAATCTTGTTAAGCGCGTGATCGGCCTTTTTAAAGGACAAATTGTTTGTGTGGTTGAAGGTTGTCGAGCAGAGTTTTCTTCTCCTCTTAATAACCCCCTTCACGAAGATGACAAGCAAGGGCGATATGTGTTTGTTGGCGGTGTATGCTGGGAACCAAACAACATTATAGCGCCTGGTTTCCCTGATTTTATGTTTATGCACGTGCGTAATCTAAGCCACCGTCATAAGTATTTAACGGATGACGAACTATTTTTGAGCTTGGCTTAAAAATAAATCTCATAGACTAGTCCAGCCCAATCATAATCAGTAGTGATACAGTTTTAGCTCTGTTGACACGCTGCTGAGTGTTTCTTGACGTATCTTTTATAAAACAGTGTTTCTTTACTTGTTAATGACAGAGGGTTTGTTTTCGTCTGATGTGATTTCCCTTTTGCGATTTACCATAACGCTCATCAAAGCAAACCATACTGGGATGTAAATCATGAATATGAAATCTATCGCAATTGCAACGGCAGTTGTTGCTGTACTAGCAGGCTGTAAAGACAAAACGCCACCAGCTCCAACTCAAGCAAACATTACTTTGGTTGAAGCGGTGACTGAAACGGTGAAAAAGCCGCACCAAGTATGTAAAGACGTGGTAGTAACCGAGCAAGTTGCCCCTACGGACGATAATAAAATTATTGGTACGGTTGGTGGCGCAGCAGCTGGAGCAGCGTTGGGCAACCAAATCGGAGGTGGCTCAGGTAAAGTGATTGCAACTGCAGCTGGTACGATTGCTGGTGCATTGACAGGTCGTAAGATCCAGGAAAATGTGCAAAAAGGCGATGTAGTAACAACGACTAAAAAACAGTGTCATACAGAATATACGACATCTGATAAAGTAGTGGGTTACGACGTCACTTACGAAGTTTCAGGTGCGCCAACGACGGTTCGCTTAGCGAGCAAGCCAGCGACAAAAACGTTCCCAATTCAAGATGGCAAAGTTGTTCTTCCGCAATAACTAGCTCCTCAACCGAAGTAATTAACAAGCCCTTTTATCTTTGAGATGAAAGGGCTTTTTCACATAAGCGGTGTTTTCATCTATTTTCCCGCGGGAATGTGCAGCCAGAATTACCAGCTAATTTCAGCGTTCGATACAATCACTTTTCTAAAAGTACGAACGGAAAAAACATGGAAGATTTTTACCTGACCGATCGCGGTTTAGCTGGTTATTTCGAAGCGCACTGGTTCGATAAGTTCATCGAAGATAAGCAGATTGATACGATAACCAGTCGCTCAAAACAAGTCCCACTCTCTTTTTTGTCATCACCACATTGTTCCCAAGTCGCTGACTTTATTGCGCAGATGGCACTCGAGAGCGGCGTTCAGCCGTGTTCCCTACTTGAGGTTGGGGCGGCGCTGGGAAGAAACTATTATGAGTTAGTGCAACGCTTACCTAGTCTTAAAGAAGCGACGCTGGTTGAGCCTTCAAATAGGTTAATGGATGGCTTTAAGCAGCTTTTAATAGAAGAACAACGGGTCGAGTTAACTTATCTGCACGATTTGAACACCATAAACACGTTAGAAGTAGAGAATAGAGATATCGTGCAAAAATGTGCTCATGTTGATTTGACGCTGATTAACCAACCTTTTGAGCACGATACTCTCCAGTCTAGCTTTGACTTAGTCGTATGTTTGAACGTGGTTGATCAATGTGAGTCGCCACTTAGCGTGATTAACGCTCTAAAAGAAGCCACCAAGGTTGGCGGGCTGATGGTTGTCTCTTGCACTTATCAGTGGAACGCGAAACACATCAAAAATGAAGAAGAAGCGGTCGATGATATCAAAGCGTACTTTGCTGAAGGTTGGCGTTTAGTATCGGAAGCCGATCATGAATATCGCATCCGGTTTAATGATCGTTTTGCAAGGCAGTTTTTATCTCATGTGGTCGCTTACATCAGAATGGATTAGAGCCACATAAAAAAACCGAGTACTTACGACTCGGTTTTTTTAGTCTTTGAGATAGAGCGCGATTTTAAGTAACGTGAGCCTCTTTTTGTTCTCGCTCTTGCTGAGCTTGCAGCTTTTTCTTGCGACGCTCTCGTTTAGAAAGCCAAACCAGCGGCACAACAATCATTATTGTTCCTATCGCCATGAATATGTCTGGCACTTCTCCAAACCAGATTAATCCCACAAACACGGCACCAATTAAGCCACTGTATTCAGCGCTGGCAATTTTGTTGCTATCAATCGAGCGGTAAGCGATCACACATGTTGCCGCATAAATCATGATGAACAAACTTGAGCCAGCAGCGACAGGGAAAGCACTCCAGTCCCAAGGTTCCGCTTCGATCAGAACAAGTAAGAAAGCCACGGGAATACCTGCCAAGTTTGTCATTAATAGCGTTTGCATGACGGACTGATTTTTTGGCAGTTTTCTAATAAGCAAGTTATTGATTGCCAGGGTAATAGCCACAACTAAAGCCGAAATCGCTGCCCAGTCGATTTGATCTGGACGAATGATGACCAACACACCAGCAAAGCCCATGATCGCAGCCGCGACCGATTGTTTAGACAGCTGTTCGCCAAAAAATATCGCGGCAAGCGGCAGCATGATTAATGGCGCGGCGTAGAAGATTGCGTTCGCAGTTGCGAGCGGTAAAGATGAAATCGCCAAAACCATAAATATAGCACCAAGCAACCACACGTGAGCGCGGACAGCATGCCATTTAAATCCTTCAAGAAAATGAGTCTTTTTTGTCAGCAAGCAGACAGGCAGTAGGAAAAGCACTGCGGAAATTTGTCGGAAAAAGACAAACTGAAAAATAGGCACTTCATTTCCGACACTTTTAATTAAAGAGTCCGAAAGCACCGCAATGAGATTCCCAACAATTAATAGCAGCATAGCTGCGCCGACCGATGTAACTTTCACTTATTTCCTCTCCTCTTTCTTTGCCAAAGAGTAGGTGATGTCATAGGATGAAGTGAAGTGATATTTATTAGTTTAAGTATGAGATTTTTAGATAATGAAATTGCCACCACTCAGAGCGGTTCACTGTTTTGAATCTGTCGCTCGAAACTCTAGCTTTTCGCTTGCGGCTGAAGAGCTCAATGTGACGCAAAGTGCCGTTAGTCATCAGATACGATTATTGGAAGATTATTTGGGCGAGTCATTATTTATTCGTCAAGGAAGAAAGCTCTCTTTATCGGATACTGGTGCTCGTTATTTAGAGGATATTAGCCCGGCAATTAGCTCTATTGCGATGGCCAGCCAAAAGGTGAGAGAAGGGGACAAAGGCAGCATACGTTTGGCGATTTATAGTTCGCTTGCCGTAAAGTGGCTTATTCCGCGTTTGTCTGATTTTAAGCGGTTACATCCGGAAATCGATCTGACACTCAATATGGTTGTTGGTGATCCTGAGCAGACAGATAGCGTTGGTGATTGTTTTATCACGGTAGAGAAGCCAAAGCGCAACTATATGTCGGTGAAGTTATACGCGGAAACGCTGTATCCGGTATGCAGCCATAAAATTTGGAAAGAGTTACAAGATCAACCCATTCCAGAAGCGCTTTGGCGATATCCTATTTTGTCAACAGACTCTATTTATCGTGAGAGAGGAAAAGACTGGGCAGAGTGGTGCAGAGCGGGTGGTTACACTTTGCCGAAAGATGTCGATGTTCAACATTTTAGTCATATGTTGCTGGCAATTGAGGCTGCACGTTATGACCAAGGCATCGCATTTGCGAATGATTTTATGCTCAATGAAAGAGATAAAGCGCATGATTTGGTGTATATCCCTTCTCATGGATTAGAGACGGGGGACAGCTTTTATTTTATTCATAAAAAGAGCCGAGCCAAGCAGGCGGAAATCATCAAACTCACCAATTGGTTGAAGCAACAGTGCTTGTAAAATGACTAAATTGTCATAATTAAGAAATAAAGTGGCAAAGTTGTGTTTAAATATTTCATGTTTTATTGAGTTTTTATTCATTAACATCAACTTGGTTTTGAAACCGAGTGAAATGGATAGCATGACGTGCTTAAGGATGGGCAAAACACAACCTCAATAATTAACAGGCAGTGAAATACAATGTTTAAAAAAACATGGCTAATGACAGCCCTTCTAGCAACATGTTCTGTTGCAAACGCAGCTCCTTACGTTGGCGCATCGGTAGGTCAAGCATCGTTTGGTGATGTTAATGGCTCTATCAATGGTGGTGGTACCAACGCTAGCACTAAGCTTAAACTTGAAGATGACTCAAGCCTTTCAGGTAAAGTATTTGGTGGTTACAAATTCAACGAATACATTTCTCTAGAAGCAGCCATTGGTGGCTACGACGCTTTAGACGGCAAAGTTGTTACTGTTGGTGATATGAAGTATCTATCGATTCAACCAAAGGCGACTCTACCTATTGGTGATCGTTTCAACCTTTTTGCTAAAGCTGGTCTTTCTTACTTCAATGCTGAATTCAAAATTAGCAACTCTGTGATTGACGGTAGCGCAGGCCATACCACCATTTCTGACAGCACTGTGACAGGCATGTACGGTTTAGGCGCAGAGTTCGCTATTACAGAAAACTTTGCTCTGCAAGTTGAATGGGAATACATGATGCCTGAGCTAGACATTGCGAAATTTGGTAATGAAAAAGTAACGGTTGATGCTGACATCAACGTGTTCTCTGTAGGTATGAGTTACCGTTTCTAAGAATACTTATTCAAGTTACCTCTTGGCTTAGTACACGTTTTTGACTTCTGTTGGTCGAGCTGAGTCCAAGCTTTGAATATGTTTAGATATAGCACAGGAAGTTTAGTTGCTAAGCGTCCTGTGCTATTTTTTGCTTTGGAATAACTCTTAGGAATCTTTGTGAACGATGTCAATCTTAGGTATCTGGATCTACTGTTAAAGCACTTTGAACCTCATCAATATCACTTCGTTACGCTGTCTGAGCTTGAAGTGGTAATTTGTACGTCAAGGCGCAATGTTTCTATTGTGATGAAAAAGCTTGCCACTTACGGTTGGGTAGATTGGAAACCTGCAATTGGCAGAAGTAACGCCAGCCGTCTGAATATTACTATTTCCCTTCAACAAGCGATGACCGAATTTTTGGTTGAGGAGCTTGGTCGGGGAAGAATGAACTCGATAACAAAACTTATCGATTGGTTCGGCCAAAGTGCTGTCAGGGCGTTGACGATTGCCTCTGAAAAAGTGAACCAGTTGAATGAGTCAAATAATGCTATTTTGATCTCCTCTTACCCTTGGGTGTCTAAGGTCGATCCTGCGAATACTTATCGTCATACTGAACTGCATGTGGCGAAAAGTGTTTATGATGTTTTGCTGACTCAAAATTCCAATGGTGGCATTGAGCCTTCGCTAGCACATGAGTGGAAAATGGAAGGCAATGTGATGACGTTATGGTTGAGACCTGGAATATATCGTCACGATGGCGAACTTCTCAGCATACAAGATGTTGTTTGGAGCATAGAAAGACTTAAGGAAATAAAAGGACCAGTACACGAGCTCTGGCAATGTATTGACAGTGTGATTACCGAAACATCGAGCTGCTTAAAAATTACATTGAAACATCCGAACATGTTTTTTCCATATATGCTAGCCACTCCTCACGCTTCTATTCTTTGTCGAGATGTTGTTTCTTTCGGTTCTGGTTATTCTTACCACATAGGCACCGGACCATTTAAAATCAGTGGTTGGAACCAAGAGAGTATGCTTCTTCAAGCACACAAAGAATATTTTTCAGCGCGCGCATTGTTAGACCAAATTACGCTGTCTCATGGTGATGTTAAAACCCTGAATATGTTGAGTTTTAACCAAATCTCTGATCACGTTGAAGTGGAAAAAATCAGCGCATTTTCATATTTGACCTATCGTGAACGCGCGGACTCTAATCTCGCAAAAGAAGATTGGCATCAACTCGCCGATTACATCAATGCGCAAAAGAGAATCTATGAGGCGCAAAGTGCCGTTGACAGCATTCAGTTAGCGACTCAAGAGCAAGATTTACTAATCGCAGAGGCTGTTGTGACGCCTAAGCTACAGGGTAAAGTAGCGCTAGCCGAGCCAATCTGGACGATACCAAGTTTAATTCGTCACTCTGAGTGGTTGCACCGTGTGATTCGTGCGACGGGATTAGAGCTAGAGATCGTCATTATTGATGACATTAGTTTTCCTGAAGTCGTATCACATCGAGCGGACTTGCTCCTAATTGAAGAAGTCATGGAAGCGCCGTTTGAGTATGGCGTATTTGAATGGCTATCGATAGCAACAGGTTTGCGTTTTAGTTTTGATCAAAGCCAGATGTTGATCCATCGAGAAAACCTTCGTGAAGCCATGACAAATGCTCAATCTTTACAATCTCTTTTAGGTGTAGAAAAAGCGTTACGAGAGCAGTATCTTTATTTGCCTTTATTTGTTGGCTATGAAGAGGTGACAAAAACACAGCAAGTGCGCGGTGTTCAGGTGAAAAATACGGGTTATAGCGATTTGCATCGTCTCTGGATCGCTCACTCTAACTAGCATATTTCGATACGGTGAGCATAGAGTATGAATACATAAAGCCATCGCAATGATGGCTTTATGTGGAATGTAGAGTTAGAAGTTGTACGACACACTCGCACCAACAACCCATTGATTTGCACTATCAACAATCGAGGAATCGCTGATACCGCTGCCTAGGCGAGTGTATTGTGTCATTTGGCTCACTTGCCAGTTATCGTTGATTGGCATGACTAGCTTGTAGCCTAAACCATAGCTTACTGTTGAATCACCTTTGTACGCTTTGCGGTTTGCATTTGCTTCGCGTTGTTTTACGCCAAAGTAGTAATCTACGTAGTCTTCACTTTGATAAGTTAGGTTAGCAAAAGGAACAAAATCAACACTACCGAAGTTCATAATGTGGAAGTAAGTTGCGCCCGCTAAGTAACCTTTGTAAGCACCACTGATATCATGCTGAAGGTATGTTGAAATCACATTGTGTTGATCTAACGTAAAGTCAGTGTTCAAACCTAAATCGACAGCAAAGCGACGTTTATCCGTGCCTTTCAGGCTCTTTGCAATATCACCGTCACGCATGACACCACTGCCAACAAGGTAAGCACTCATGTTGATTAATTCATTGGTGTTACCGAAGAAGCGGTAGTTAATGCCACTTAGATCGGCGTTAAAGTCGTCACCATGGTAACCGCCATTTAGAATTGGAGCTGTATTGTATTTTTGATCTTTGAAAAGATCGCTGCCATGAGCCACTCCGACTTCCGCGTTCCAGCCACCTTCATTGTTGTAGATGTTACCGTTACGAATATAAGTATCACCAGCAACCGCTGAACCAGCAGCAGTCAGAGTTAGTAGTGCAATTAATGTCTTTTTCATCATTTTTCCGAGTTGTTCTGATTTGTTTTGAACACTGTACAAAATGAAGTTGTAAGCCTCTATCAGCAAAGCGTATGGAAATGTAATGAACCATCAGGATAAGAAGCGGAATGTAAGATCGGAGAAGGAAGATAAGAAAGACAACCGCCGTCGATGGAAAGAAAAAATCCGAGCTGGGGTAGCTCGGATTTAGATTATTTATCAGGTATCGATATTGACTTATTGTTGTTTCGTTAAATTGTATAACGGTGCTAGGTCACCTGTTACTTTTTCGCCATTCATGTCTAGCTTCATAAGTACATTTTCACCAACAAAGTATTGGTTTGGTGCATCTTCGTTTGTCAACGTTACGATGCTGCCGTTTGCATCCCAAGTGAATTGGCCTTCAGACTTTGACTGACCGTCTTCTTTGTCTTGGTAGCTTTCTTCAAGTACGTAAGTGCCATCTTGATTTAGTGTGATGGTCACGTCGATACCTGAACAATCCGCACATGGAAGCGTACCTTTGTATGTGCCGTTCCAGTCAAGGGCATTTTGTGCGTTATGCTCAGAGTCTACAAATGTTTCTTCAGTGATGACTTGTTCTTCTGCTACTGGCAGCGTGTCAATTGTCTCTGTAGTAACTTCTGCGCTAGTAGTGACTTCAGTTTCCGTCGCTTGAGGTACTTCAACTGCGCTTGTTTCGGCAGGTTTCTCATCTTGACAGCCTGCAAGAATGATTACCGCGCCTGTTAGTGCCAACATTGTTTTTTTCATTTTATCCCTCTTTAAATCAAGATTTTGTATGAGAGTAATAGTAGACATTTATCAGGTATTTGCGTCATCAAAAAGCAATAGAATGATCTATATATGTCAATAAAACCGAATATGAGCATGAAATTGTCAGGAAAATCAGAACAATGTAAATGTTGATTGGGATATCAAGCTTGAGTCTACAAATAAATACCTAGAGGGGTGGGAGGCAGAGACAGTGAAAACAGCCCACATTGCTGTAAGCAGTTTTATTAAATCAGTTAAGAGGCCTTATCGATGTTTGAACGTGAGGTGCTTCGTTTTGTGCTGTCTTCATCAGCGAATAAACCAGCAACAGTACGACGCTCTAATTCACCTTTCAAATGGCCATGCTCATCGACAACGGGCAGTGAGTATTCGCACGACATGGTTTCAGTCAATATTTGCTCAATGGCTGAATGGGGAGAGATGATAGGTACTTCTTCATAGATATCATCATCCCAGCTTGGGGTTTGAGCTAACTTCGTCGCGTCTAGTAACCCTTGTTGCGTTATCACGCCTTGATAGCCTGCATCGGTCACATGATAAGCATAATCACGTTTTACACGTTTCATCTCACTGAGCGCTTCTTCAATGGTTTTAGCGGCAATGTGATATGAAGGTGGCTGCATCACAGTCTCAACCGTCAATGCTCGCGCTCTATTGACGTCTTTTACAAAGGCTTCAACGTACTCATCGGCAGGATGTAGCAATATTTCGTCTGGTGAACCTTGTTGGACAAGCTCACCGTCTTTAAGGATCGCAATGCGATCGCCAAGGCGCAGTGCTTCATCTAAGTCGTGAGTAATAAAAACAATCGTTTTGTGTAACTGCTGTTGCAGTTCTATTAACTGATCCTGCATTTCGCTCCGAATCAGAGGGTCCAATGCTGAGAAAGCCTCGTCCATCAACAGTATTTCGGCGTCGGTAGCCAGTGCCCGTGCAAGGCCCACACGCTGTTGCTGACCACCTGATAGCTGAGCGGGATACTGGTTCTCATAACCCGTTAATCCAACGGTATCCAACCATTCGTTTGCTTTTTCTAAGCGCGCTTCTTTACTTATTCCTTGAATTTCCAAACCGTAAGCGATGTTGTCGATAACAGTGCGATGAGGCAATAAGCCAAAACGTTGAAACACCATCGACATCTTATGACGACGAAACTGCTCTAACTCCTTGTTAGAAAGCTGCATGACATCTACCCCTTCCACCAAAATCTGTCCCATGGTTGGATCGATTAGGCGATTGAAGTGGCGAATCATGGTGGACTTACCTGAACCGGATAAACCCATGATGACGAAAATCTCGCCCTTTTTAATTTGGAGGTTGATGTCTTTTAGCCCGACCGTGTGCCCCGTTTCCGCCAACACGTGTTCTTTACTATGTCCCAACTTGACGCGCTCAATCACGCTGTTGGGTTTGGGGCCGAAGATTTTATACAGACCGCTGATTTCGATAAGTGGACTAGTCATGCTTTAAATCTCCTAGATGGGCTTGAGTGCGTTTCGCATACGCTTGTGAAGCGCGGTCGAAAAGAATCGCTAGGGCGACAATGGCTAGACCATTTAAAAGACCAAGAGTGAAATATTGATTGGTAATCGACTTAAGAACGGGCTGGCCCAAACCTTTTACCCCAATCATCGATGCGATGACAACCATCGACAGTGCCATCATTATCGTTTGGTTGATTCCCGCCATGATGGTTGGCATTGCGAGCGGAAGTTGGACCCCAAAAAGCCGCTGTTTACTGCTGGCACCAAATGCGGTTGCGGCTTCCAACACTTCTTTATCCACCAAACGAATACCCAAATTAGTTAAACGAATAACAGGTGGAATCGCGTAGATTACTACTGCGATGAGGCCAGGAATTTTGCCGATCCCGAGTAACATAACAACTGGGATGAGGTACACAAATGCTGGCATGGTCTGCATGACGTCGAGTAATGGCGTCACAACAGACTGAATACGATTAGAGCGCGCCATGGCGATGCCGATAGGGATCCCGAGTGTGATTGCCAGCATGGTACACACCGTGATAATACTGAGCGTGCGCATTGTGTCTTCCCACATGCCGAAGTAGCCAATCAGGATAAGTGAGCCAAAACATGCGATAGCCAGTTTCCAAGAGCGACTAGCGGCATAAACGAGGGCGGTGCAGACGCCTAAAACAACGACCCAAGGTGTTGAAATAAGCAGTTTTTCAAACCAGACAAGAAATGAAAGGAGCGGATCAAAGAGAGACTCGATAAGTTCACCATATTCACGAGAGAAATCTCGGTAGGCGCCATCGAGTGTTTTGCGAATCGCTCTAAGATCAGAGCGATCCATTTCTGGGAATTCGCTGAGCCAATTCGAGTCAGACATATTTACTTCCTTTTCTGATATATCTAGGTGCCCTCAAGAGACGTGATTCAGCAAGAATGGCTGGGATCGTAGACCAAGTAATGATTGGTGGTTCGATAGGTCCTCCATCTATTGTTTTACCCGTTAGGCTCATTTCAATGCAGTCGACCTGCACTTTATAGTTACTTAGGTAGACACCCTTTTAATAAAATAATCATTAGTGTTCAAATGAATGATTTGATCGGATTATAGTTTTTCTTCTCCAATAAAATGAATACATTAGCGCGTATTTGTATGAAAAGTCTGCGCAAACTAACGTTTTTATTATCTAGATAATTAGAATTGATCTTTTTGCTCGTTTGTCACCAAAGTTTGTAAATTTTTAGATGTCTAATTAATCCTGATGTCTTACGTATTTATCGTGTCGATTTTTGCAAACTTAGTTTATTGGCATATGCTAAAAAATGTTATTGGCATATGCCAACTTAAGGCGTAATTTGACCCTGTGTTTTTGAGGGATAATGATGGCAAGACCAAAGATAGAAAGACGAATATGCGGACGTGCTGCACACCATTGTTTCAAACCCAATGGCGTGCCATTTCATCAGTTGGAGCAAGTCGCCATATTACCAGAAGAGCTAGAAGCACTGCGTTTGGCCGATTTAGAGGGTCTTAGCCAGCAGCAAGCTGCTGAACAGATGGGCGTCTCTAGACAAACTTTTGGTAACACAGTAAAAAGTGCAAGATTGAAAGTCGCAAAAAGTTTAGTTGAAGGTCATGCATTAGTTTTTCCGGATGAGGAGTCAAACTTATGATTTATGCTATTCCTAATGATGGTGAGCGGGTGGCAAACCACTTTGTTAAAGCACCATATATTGCTATTTATTCTGATACTGACGGTATGCTAAAAAACTTAGCGAACATTGCTTCGATGCCACAAGCAGGTTGCAATGCGAAGTCTCAGTTAGTTCAGTCTCTGCAAGAGTATAATGTGGAGGCTGTACTTGTACGAAATATCGGTGAACGCGCACTAGAAAAATTACTTCGTAGTGGCACGCAAGTATTCAGGCTTTCTACCCGTAGCTCATTGGAAGATGTACTTGCGGTTCCAAGAGAGCCTCTCATTGAGCCGTCTCAAGGTCGTCCCTCAAACAATCATAAGAAAAATGCTCACAAGCCAAAAGGCGGTTGCGGTTCCTGTGGTTGTGGTGGCAAAAAATCCAAACCCTCCTTGCTGGCAAGACCGAAAGCACCAACAGGGCTGCTTAAAGTGACATCTCGCCCTGCTATACTTAGGCTAAAGACGATGGCTAATAAGGCAGGTTAATATGGTTTGGTTATTTACCTTTCTTGGTTTTCTCGCAATCATTTTGTTGATGTCGCTTGGCGTCATTTTCCACAACAAGCGTATTCAAGGGAGTTGTGGCGGATTGAATAATGTCGGTGTTGATAAGGTGTGCAATTGTGAAACCTCTTGTGCCGAGCCTGAAAGACGTTTGTATCAAATATCCGAACCTAACTCGTCATCTGAGCGCTAAGATCTTTTGCCCATTTCGGTAAGGTGTGTTTAAACCAGTCAATGTATTTACTGGTCTGCGGGTTCTGTCTCGAGACCAGTATGTTCACCACTTCTACCACCATCCACGTTTTAGCTATTGCAATCGTTCTTGCTAAATTACTCGCATCGCCTTGATTTGCCGTCTTGGTATAGGTATGCGCCACAGCAAGATAATCTTCGAATGTGCCCATGCCCTTGACTAGTGGCGCTAAATCTATCGCGATATGCCCTGTCGAAAAACGTTCCCAGTCGAACAGCACCAAATCGCCATTATCTCGTCGCCCCCAGTTCCCGGCATTGGTGTCTCCAGAGATCAAATTTTTGGCGTTGAAAAGCGGGCTGGATTGCTCTTGTAGCTGATAGAAGAACCGCTCTGTTTTTGCGTCTAGTTTGAGCGTGCTTAAAGCTTGGGAAGTGGCAGGTTGTGTCCACTGATGAGGATGATAAACACCATTTGATGTCGGAGATAGTCTATGTATTTTAGCTAGTTGTTCTATCACGCGCGGCTCTTCAAGCAGGAATTCTTGATTGACAGAGTGCGGGATATACTCGATTCGTAACGTATTTTGTTGGTGATCGTAATCAATGAGCTCAGGTACAAGAATGCCAAGTTCATTGAATGGTTTAGCCTGGTGTTGATAAAAAGCGACCTCAACCTGTTCTACCTGCTGTTTTTCAATGAATGAAATGCCGTGTTTTTCTACCAGATAAACTTTGGCACTGCCCATCTGGTTAAGCTCTTGCCTTGACATGAGACATCCTGTTTTTTGATGGTGGAACCTTCACTTACCTTAAACGCGAAAGGTGTGTGCGCCAAGAATACTTAAAGAGAACATTGAAACAAAATAATGCAATGGTTTGAGTATAAAATTGTCGCTAGTGTCTAAATTTTACACAGTGGCTTTTACGCATCGTTAACCACGTTCTACGCTTAATATTCGATTTAAACAAGGAGAACCAATATGGCTGTAATAAAGCAGGATATTCCAAATCGTGTAACGGTTTATCATGACAATGTCGATCAAGAACAAGAGCTGAAAAATGCGATGCTGCCAGAGAAACCGCGCTACTTTAACGGTGCTCCGACTTACAAAGCGAACAGCATCGAAGAGTTTGAAAATAAAATCAGTCAGATCGGTTTGTCTCTCGATAAATAAATTTTAATTTACCTAAAAGCGCCCTCAAAATGAGGGCGCTTTTTTATTTGTATGATTGATTTTAATCGCAGGGAATTAACCTTGTTGAGCACTGCCTTGGCAGACTTGTTTTTGCACTGCTGGTGGCGCGGGCTCGTAATGGCTTAAAGTCATACTAAAACTGCCTTCACCACCCGTGATAGCTCGCAATCGACGAGCGTAATCTTGCAACTCGTTTACTGGCGATTTGGCTTTCAACAACGTGAATTGGCCATCAATCGGTTCGGTGCCTTCTATTAATCCTCGATTACCTGACAAATCCCCAGACACGTCACCGACGTTTGTGGTTGGGACGTGTAACTCCATTTGGACAATGGGCTCCAGCACAATAGGATCAGCGTTGTTGATCGCATCTAAAAAGGCTTTCTTACCTGCGATGACAAACGCAATTTCTTTCGAATCGACGGAGTGATATTTACCGTCATAAACGGTGACTTCCACATCCTTGATTGGGTTGCCGGAAATCGCTCCTTCTTCGAGTACTTGTAAAATACCTTTTTCGACCGCGGGAATAAGCGCGGTTGGAATTGCACCACCCACCACTTTGTTGATGAACTTAAATCCGGCACTGCGCTCGAGTGGGCGAACCTTCAATTGCACTTCACCAAACTGGCCTGCACCGCCACTTTGTTTTTTGTGTCGATAATGCCCTTCGGCAGGTTTGGTGATGGTTTCAAAGTATTCGACGCTTGGTTGGCAGGTTTCGACGTCCAGCTTGTACACGTTCGCCATCTTTTCTAATGCGACTTTGAGGTGAAACTCCCCTTGGCCGCTGATGATGGTTTCGTTGGTGCGAGCGCGATGTTCGATGCGCAGCGAAGGATCTTCACTGGCGATTTTATTCAGCACATCTCCCAATTTTTGCTCATCTCCACGCTTAAGAGGCTTCAAGCACAAAGAATACATGGAGTCAGGAAGGTCCAACGTTTTAAGTTGAACACCATCTTCTTCGTGAGAGTCATGAACGATTGAATCGAATTCGAGATCATCCATTTTGGCTAAAACGCAGAAGTCGCCTGCAAGCGCGCGAGGGATCTCAGTTCTATCTTTGCCCTGCAGTTGATATAAGTGCCCAACTTTAAATGCCTTGTTGCTTTCGCCAATATAAAGCTGGCTGCCCGCATTGATTTCACCCTGATACACACGTAAGTAGGCAAGTTTTCCCATATATGGGTCGACGCTGACTTTGTACACGTGTGCGACGGTGTGCTCTAAGGTTTCGCAATTTACTTTGATTTTTTTGCCGTTCTTTTCCAATAGAGGAGGGTTACCTTCGTTTGGCATGGGCATGATCTCCGCCAAGGTGCGTAGCAGCAGCTCGACGCCCGCGCCAGTTTGTGCTGAGACAAAACAGACCGGAATCACATGCCCAGTTCTCAGTGCTTCTTCAAACGGATCATGCAGTTGCTCTGCAGTGAGTTCGGAGCCTTGTTCCAGATACAGTTCCATCAGTTCTTCATCGACTTCGATAACTTGGTCAATTAAGGTCTCATGAGCTTCATCTACCGTTGCAAGTAAGGTTTCTCGTCCCAATTCTGGTTCGAAATAGCAGTCAACTACAGATTCCCCGTCAGCCGAAGGTAAGTTGATCGGCAAGCAGTGGTCACCAAAATGCTCAACGATGTTCTCCATCAATCTTTCTAACTGATTACCGTGGTTATCGAGCTTATTGATGATGATCATCTGACATTTTTGCTGCTCTTTAGCAAAGGTGAATAAGCGATCGGAAGTTTGGTTAAGTGGGGTTTGAGGGTCGATGACAAGGGCAGATGTTTCAACGGCAGGAAAAACGCTGATAGTACGGCCAAGTAACTCGTTTTGTCCCGGAGTGTCGATGATATTGAGCCGGTGTTTATTCCAACGCAGTGCGACTGGCGTTGCTTCAATACTGTGTTGATATTGGATGGATTGAGGGTCGAAGTCGGTAACAGTATCGCCTTTTTCTACGCTGCCTAAATGGTGGGTGGCATCGCAGGTGAAGAGCAGTTTTTCTATCAGTGTGGTTTTACCGGTCCCGGTTTGACCGACAAAAGCGATATTGCGTATTTTATTGATAGGCATAGAGCCTCCTTGCAAGATGGCGTGAAAAACCTACGAATTGCTAGGAAGTGGGTTGTTATAGAAACCCACGCACTGCATTGGAGTAGGGCGGGATTACCGCCTATTCGTTTTCCACGTCATTTTCCGGATGACTCGATGCATAAGACCACCTTCTTGGACCACAGTAATCTTAGCATGCCTCAATAACCATATAATTTATGTGACTTATTTCATGATGGAGCTGATTGTTTTTTAATCGAGATCATAAACTCAGAGGTTCTGACTTTTGGAGCAAAACCTCTGGATTGTTTAGGCTATTTGGAAAGAACGATTTCGCCGTCGCGATAAACCAAGCTTGGCGTTACATCTTGTCCTAGTAACACCGGGCCATCAAGATCGACAACGCTCGCCTGAGCTGCAATAGGTAACGCGGCTCGCATCGCCAGCGACGTCCCCAACATACAACCGGACATGAGGCTAAAACCGAGTTTTTGGGCGTCGTCGGCTAATAATAGTGCTTCAGTGAGCCCGCCAGTTTTATCTAGCTTAATATTCACCATTTCATATTTGCCAACCAACTGATGCAATTGCTCTCTGGTGTGACAACTTTCATCGGCGCAAAGTGGAATGGGGTGCGGAATGCTGGCGAGTACGTCATCGCAGTCTTGTGGCAACGGTTGTTCGATCATGGTGATGTCTAGCGGTTCGAGTTGAGCAAATACCGTCGCGAGGTCGAGGCCTTGCCACGCTTCATTCGCATCTAAAACAATTTGCGCGTGCGGCGCAGCATCGCGTACTGCTGCAACGCGCTCAAGCACGTGTTCACCATCCAGTTTTACCTTAAGCAGTTTTGCGCCTTGGCTAAGGTAAGCTTGTGCCTGTTTTGCCATCGCTTGCGGCGTGTCGATAGAAACCGTCATCGCCGTCACAATCGCCTCTGGTAACGTAAAGAGGTCGTGAACCTGTTGCTTGTGGCTCAAAAGCGCGTGAAGATGCCAAAGGGCGCAATCCAATGCATTTCTTGCCGCCCCCGCGGGCAATAACGATTGAAGCTGGCTTTTGAGAACCATGACATCAGCTTCGCCTTTGGCGTACAAACTTTGCAGTTCATGTGCGGCGTGAGAAATCGCCTTAATCACCGATTCAACCGATTCACCATAACGAGGGTATGGCGTGCATTCACCTTGGGCGGTCATGCCTCGATGTTCAATTGTCACTCGGACTACGTGGCACTCTGTCCGACTGCCGCGAGAGATGCGAAATGGTGTCGCCATGGCAAGCGTGACAGGTTCTACATGAATTTTCATCTCACTAGTTTTCCCTAAACCACAGTTATTTTCTAAACCGTAAATGTTTCTTAAATCGTAAGGAGCCTATCTGCAACCGCATCAACGCCAAAACGTACAGGGTCGGTGACGGGCACTTGGTATTTGTCGCTCCAATCCTGGCATAACTGGGCTGCATCTTCTTCGCTGAGCGCCGAAGTGTTTAAGCAAATACCCACTAATTGAGCGTTTGGATTTGTTAGACGAGCAGCGGCCAGATTCGCTTCTATCGTTTGTTCAATAGTTGGCAAGCTCGCATGTGGTAAGTTGCGGATGTGCGGGCGACCAATCTCATGGCACAGTATCAGAGCGTCAGCTTGTGCGCCGTGAAGTAAGCCCAAACTTACGCCAGCAAACGAAGGGTTAAACAATGAACCTTGCCCTTCGATGATGTCCCAATCGTGATCGGTGAACTCAGGGCTGATCGCTTCTACTGCGCCGGAGATAAAATCGGCAACTACAGCATCAATCGAAATGCCACTGCCTGCGATGAGAATTCCGGTTTGACCCGTTGCTTTGAACTCTGCACGACAGTTTTTACGCTTCAATGCATGCTCAATGGCAAGGGCAGAGTACATTTTGCCAACGGAGCAATCTGTCCCTACAGTAAGTACTCGCTTGCCTGCGCGAGCTTTGCTATTGCCGACCTTGAGCGGGGCATCATAATGGCGAACATCATACAGTTTGGTTAATCCGCGTTGTTCTAGATCGGCAAGGGGAGCAAATTCCGCCAAACGTTGGTGCATGCCCGATGCAATTTCAAATCCCATCTCTGCCGCTTCAAGTAAGGTTGCTTGCCAAGCTTCGGGAATGACGCCTCCTGGATTTGCTGTTCCGAGCACCAGCGTTTTTGCTCCTTGCTGCTGCGCTTGTTGTAGTGTCATGTCGGTTAAACCAAGCGATACGGTTTCTGGCGTCAGGCGGATTTGGCCAAGGCAAATCTCAGGTCGCCATTGATATATGCCACGCGCGGTTTTTGCAGCGAGTGGATCGGTTACATCGCCAAGAAAGAGTAGGTAAGGTTGAGCAATTTGCATGATGGTTCCCTTCGTCATCGTTATTGCTCATTAATGTAGCCAGACTGATTTAGGAAACCGAATGCTTATTTGTTAGGCAGGTATAACTTCAAGTTATACCTTTAAACCATCTGTTGTTTTAGGGCGGTGATAAATTGCTTTGTCGCAATGGATTGAGGCGTGTGCTCTGCGAATAAAATAGAGACAGAGAAGGACATGTTTGGCTCCAAAGCATGCACGGAGACGGCATTATCTTGGCGATATTGTTTTGCAGTCCATGGGTCTACAATGGCGAACCCTGCTTGGTGTTTCACCAGTTCAGCCGCTGCGGAGTAGCTGCGCACGGTGATGGCATGTTGATAATGCTCGTCACGCGCCGATAAGGTTTGATGCAGCAATAAGCCCAGAGGGTCTCGGCTATCTAAACCGATAATGGGTAAATCGTGCCTGAAGAGTTCTTCTAAAATGACGGTTTTTTCTGCGGGTATCGCTGCGCTTTTAGGAGCGATCAGTGCTAAGTTTTCTTTCAATAACACGTGCCCTATGATCGCTGGTGGTGTTTCTTCACCGAACGCGATGGCGACATCCAATTCATGTTTCAGCAACCCGGAGCACAGCTCATCGCGATTGGCCGTTAAGAGCTCAAAGGAGATGCCGTGTTCTTTCGACAACAACGCGACAGTCGGCGCTAACAAGTGCGCAGCCAAAACAGGCGGGGCACCGACTCGTAAATGTTGAGTTCCCTGTTTGACTTTGTTGGTCAGAGAGCGAAATTGTCCGAGTTGTTGATAGACCTTTTCTGCCTCTGGCAATAAGGCTTTGGCTTCTTGAGTGGGAACGAGACGCCCCTTTACACGCTCAAATAAAGCGAAGCTCAGTTGTTGTTCTGTATGGGCGAGAACTCGAGTGACATTAGGTTGGGAAACGTGCAGTAAGCGAGCCGCACCAGACACCGTTCCTGCTTGCATAATGGCGTAAAAGACTTCCAATTGTCTTAAGTTCACTGCGAATTCCTTCTGCTCATGTTGGTCGCCTCAGAATACCCAACCTTGCTGATGAGCGATAGAGAAAAAAGTACTGGTGTAGAAAATTAGGAAGACGATTTTGGTTATCTTCTTATCTCGCTTTTTCAATTTCTCAACTTCTCAATTTCTATGCTTCACTTTGCCGCTGCATGAAGGGGCAGGTCGTTAAACGGCTCGACGTCTCGGCTGAGTAATCCCATCAATACCACTGCTAACACCATGACAACAGCTGCTATTGCAAAACCGTATTGTGTTAGCTCGTAATGACTCAACATCGCAATCAGGACGTAACTGAGAGATTGAATGGTGGTGGAAAACATGCTGATGCCGCCATCAACACGACCTCGTTGATGAACCGCTACGGTGTGATGCATCCAGTTGACTCTCGCAATGCGATTTAGCGCATTAAATACGCCAAACAGCGCCGTAAACAACAAGATGATGAGAGGGCTTATCGCAAAACTCATTCCGATAAACGCCAGAGATACCATGACCATCGAAGCAAACATAATGTGGCTATGGGAGGCGCGACTCAGCACTTTGGTGACAAAGAAGCCAGTTAGCAACGAGCCGAGACCAAAACTGATGTTGAACCCTGCAAACCAATCGCCAGAGATGCCTTGTTCAGAAAACCAAATCGGCACCAATTTGCTCGAATACGTCAATGCAGGATAAGAGAGACAAGAGAGCAGAATAAAGCCATAAAAGCGGGGTTCGAGACGGAATATTTGTTGGCTCTCTTTGAGTTGTGCGATGAAAGCGACAGATTTTGATACCCTTAATTGTTGGGTATACGGCGTCAGAATATAAAACATCGCCGCCAAAGCGGATGCGCTGGCTGCAAACAAAGCAAACTCTTTCATTCCCCACATTTCAAGCAAAACAATACCCAACGCACCAGCTCCTAGGGTCGTGGATTGCATTACAATTTCTTGCTGACCCGAAATTTTTGCGTATTCGTGATGCTGATAATTTTCTTGGGTGAAGGCGTTGTTGGTCGTCCATGCAAAGTTACTCGAAACCCAATACACCAATTGCGCAAAAGCCAGCAGCCAGTGGGACTCAAAACCCAACCAATAAGCAATGAACACCACCAAAGCCATGCCCGATTGAATCCATTGATTGAGCACGAGGAGTGCTTTGCGTGAGTTTCGGTCAACTAAAGTGGAAAAGAAAGGCGTTGCCAGAAAAGAAATCGCGGTGCAGCTCAGAGAAACTAAAGCGACGAATGTGCCCATTTGGGGCTCGGAAAGCATGACCCATGGCAGTGCCATCATAAACAAGCCAGATGAGATACTGTCAAAGAAGCGGCCAGCTAAGTACGGCTGAGTTTTATTTTTCATTATGTTTGCCTCAAGCTCCCGATGGATTTCAAAACGTTGGCTTATAACGGTGCTGTGTTTGTCAACCAACTTGTTCATTCCGAACGCATTATTTCGAGACCATCTGGGTTTAGCGTTAATTAAGATGGTGCAACTTTAAAGCCTCAAGTAAACTTGAGGTAAAGCATTTTTTTAACAAAATTGATACACAGGGAGTCAAGGGTGGAAATCAGTGTAGGAGAAGTGGCAAAACGTTCCGGAGTGAAAGTCTCTGCCCTGCATTTTTATGAACAAAAAGGACTGATTTCGAGCTGGAGAAATCAAGGGAATCAGCGTCGCTACCATCGCAGTGTGTTGCGCCGCGTTGCGGTAATTAAAGCGGCGCAGCAAGTGGGGTTGTCGTTAGAAGAAATTAAACATGCGCTAGATGAGCTGCCGAAACATCAAGCGCCAAACAAACAGCAATGGGAAGTCATGGCGAGCCATTGGCATGAACAGTTGGAGCAAAAAATTCAAAAGCTCAAAGCCCTGCAAAACGATTTGGGTGGATGCATTGGCTGCGGGTGTTTGTCGTTAGAAACCTGCGCGCTGCGAAACCCAGAAGATGTGTTAGGCAAAGACCACTCGGGTTCTAACTTAACGTTAGAAGAGTAGGTGCTATTCCTATTCTTTGTCGAAACTGTCCACCACAATCGCGCCCATTGACGCCGGCATTGTGATGACGATAACGCGTTTTATCGCAACCAAAGGCTCATTCATTAGTGGCAGCTTATCAAGACAGAAAAGAACTAACGCTACCACAACGGCCGCAATGAGGTACGCGATAACCACACGAAAAATAAAAATGGATACGCGATTTTTGATGTGGCTTTGGAACACGCTTTGATAGGCGAAAAAACTGAGGAAAATGACAGAAAGGCTTAACAGCATGAGCAGGTTTGCCATTGGCAAGCTTTCACCCAGTCGCCACGCCTCTTCAGAAAAAGAGATGGGGACGGCGAGGGCAAAAGCGCCAACCAACACTTGGCTGGCGTCTTCTAAGTTAAAGTGACTACTCATGCTGCTCATTCCATTATTCGTTTGCTAGGTGTAAGAGCTTTTCAAAGCGCTCGTTACCATGCAGCAATTCGAGGTCTCGCTCTTCGGCAAGCAAGTCACGAATAGATGGGCTGTATTCAATAGCGCGTTCCAAGTCTTCAATGGCTTGCTCTTCAATGCCAAGACGAGAGTATGCACAAGCACGTTGATACAGTGCAGGACCATTGGTGTAATCGACTTCAAGTACGCGGTTACAGATGCTAAGTGCCCAGTGGTATTCGTTGATTTCCATCGCGGCGTCTGCTTTGTAAGTCAACGCTTCTAAATCACCTGGGCGAATCAGCAAGATCTCATCATAGATTTCAATACGTTGCTCTGGTGTTTGTGAGCTTTGCGCACGCAACCATAAGTTATGGATCTCGTTGATTTTCTCAATTTCTTTATTGTTTTCACTGATAATGCGAGTTTTGCGTTTTAAATCTCGCTCCAGTGCTACAAATTTCTTCTCGTATTCTTGGGCGATCTTTTCTAATCGTTTATCCGCCATCTCTTTGGTGTTGTGTTTAAACTCACGCAGAGATTGCCAGCCTACAAAGGCGATCAGCGATGCGACACCTGCGATGATGTAGAAGAAGTAGGTTACGGTCACGTTGGCATAGTTCAATGATTTATCCGCAACCGTCAGCTCGCGGTCGGTGATCTCTGTGATCATTCGTTTTTCTAGGCTCTGATAGTCCTGACGCAGTGCTTTTAGCTCATCTAAAATATAGCGTTCCATTAATGGTCTATCTAACAGATCCGATTCTGAATACTTTTCGTCCGATGCCATCGTCGGCAAGGCAAGTATCAGCGAGAAAAAAATACCAATAAATAAGCGCATATAACGTCCTTTCACGAGAAGAGTACAGATAGACCATGCAACAATAGCAAATAGCACAAACGTTTAGCAAAGTTATTACAAAAGAAATAATTGTCGTCTACGTAAAAGTCATATTCTTGTTGTTTTTCAGTTTGTTCCCTGTGGTTATTTGTCGAGATATCTTTTATTCTCCTTGCGGAATGATGACTAAGGAGCAAGCATGGACGCGAGAGCCAAGGATTACTTAGAGCAGTATCTAAAATTATTATCACCAGAACAAAGAGCAGCCGTACCATCAGTTAGTGCTGACTATTATTGTGCCGATGAATACAACGCCAATGTATGCGCCGATTTGGTTCGAATTGGACAGAAAACCGCATCTTGCAGTATGGAGCTTTGGTATCGAGAGCATGGCGAAAGCATGCCACAAGTCGGCCATTTACAAGTCGTCACGAATTGGAACGGTGACCCCGTTTGTGTGATACGAATTACTGACGTAAATACATGCAAATATGAGGATGTAACCGCAGAGTTTGCCTACGCAGAAGGCGAAGGTGATAGAACCTTAAACTGGTGGCGTGACGCGCATACTGCATTTTTTAAAGCTGAATGCGATGAGTTGAACATAGATTGGCATGAGAAACGTACGCTAGTTTTGGAGCGTTTTGAAGTGGTTTATCCAGTCAATTAATCGCTGATAGCAGCACTGATTTGAAGTGCTGCTTTCTTGAGAGACCGCTTTTAGCGCTTGCGAGCGGTTACACTAAACATGTGCCAGTGTTTTGGGCTTCCGACTACCGTGGTTCCGTCTTCATCTCTTTCATTCAATGAAATGAGTTCGTAATCCGCGAATAAACTTTCCACTTCCTTTTGCGTTAATGCGGTAATGTTCGGATGCATTTCTGATGCAACCCAGGAGTCTTTTACTCCTAAGAAATCACCGCAAAAGATACCGCCAGGTTGTAAGGCACTGTCTATTTTGGTCCAAACTTGCTCAAAGCTTTCGTCCGGGCAAAAGAACAAACTGGCATTCGCGATAACTAGGCTGCATTGAGGGTAGTCAAACTCAGTAAAACAGCACTGTGAAATTGAGAAACGCTTATGGCCGTCAAAGCGTGTTAAACAAGTTTTTACTGCATCTTCATGGCTATCAAATGCGTGAACGTTAAACCCCTGTTCGAGGAGGAAATGACTGTCTCGACCTATTCCGCAGCCAATATCAAGAGCGACTTTGCTCTCGAGTTTCAGTAGGTTTACGGCATTTTCCACGTTTGGGCGGTGAGGTTGGTTTAAAATTTTCTGATAGTACTCGTTCCATTGTGCTGACATTGAACTTCCTTGTATTTATTGTGTTTCCCCAAATCTAGTGTCCATTCTTGTATTGCTTTATCGGGGAGGTTTTGAAACATTGGCAATTGTTATAGCTGATCTTCAATTGGCAATATGCCGGAGAACCAAGCGCCCATTTTTCGCCATACTCCGGCCTCTGGTTCAGAATCATATTCTTTGCCTGTTTTTATGTCAGTCCAGACAATGTCTCCGTCGCGTAGAGTTAAGGCATAGGCGTTATTCGACAATTGATTCGGCAGTTGTTCTAGAAACATTTGCACATATTCTGGCTGTTCTATAACAACGGCCATTTCGGTATTCAAAGCGGCTGAACGTGGATCCCAGTTCATCGAGCCAACAAACAGAGTTTTGTCATCAATCGTCATTGCTTTTGCGTGTAAACTTGCTCTGCTGCTCCCCGTGAGGCTCCACTTGCTTTTGAGTTTCGCGCTCGCTTTTACTTCCCATAGCTTGACCCCAGCTTCGAGTAGGTCTGTTCGATATTTTGCGTACCAACCATGCACGGCAAACACGTCGTTAGAGGCGAGACTATTGGTCACAATCGTGATATCAACGCCTCGCTTGGCCGCGTTACTCAATGCTTGTGTGCCGACTTCGGTTGGGACGAAATAGGGGGAGATAAGAACAAATGAATGTTCAACACTTTTAACCAGCTCCGTTAAATTATCAATAAGTTGGCTCTCTCGGGTCGCAACTTTATCGGGTAAGTCAAACCATACTTTTGCTTCTCCCCAGTAGAGCTTGAGATTGCCTTGTTTGAGAGCTTGGTACATATCCAGTTTAGTGAAGTCATAACGGCCGGTTGAGAACTTTTCCTCTAGCTGGAGTTTGTCGACCTGCTTTTGAATCGCCAGGTCGGTAATTTGCTGTGAGTCCGGTGTTATCCATTCCATTGGTATCGCATAGGCGCTATTCCAATAGAGGTCGAACTGATCTGCAGTTTGTTGTACCGCCTCACCATAGAGCAGTAGATCAAAATCACCAAATTCGACTTGTGATTCAAAAGAAAAGTACTCATTGCCGATATTCCTACCCCCGACAATGGCAGAAACACTGTCTGCAATCAGAGATTTATTGTGCATACGGCGATTAAGACGTTCAAAGTCACTGGCAAGTGCGAACCAGCGGGAGTCGCGATACTGATGCGGATTGAATAAGCGGATTTCGATATTAGGATGTGCATTGAGGGCTGCCATCACGTCATCGTTTCGCTTTTGCATATCGTCAAGCAACAGCCTTACTCGGACTCCACGCTTTGCCGCTTCATACAAGCGCCACGTTATTAGCTGACTCGTTTCGTCACCACGGTAAATATAGTATTGAAGATCAAGGCTTTTTTGTGCGGACTCGATTAAAGAGGTGCGAGCAAGAAGGGCATCGTGTCCTTGATTTAACGGGGAAAAGCCAGTTATTGACTTTGGGTCTTTCCCGTAAGCTTCAAAGTACTGTGCAAGCACGGAGTCACCTTGATACCCAAGTTGGAAGCTAGTGGATTTTTCACTGGGATCGTTCAATGACACGGATGAACATGCCGACAAAATTGTGAATAAAGAAGGGAAGAGTAGCTTAGCGAGTGTATGTAACAAAGTACATTTCCTTGTCTTACAGAGTGTTACTTATCGGAAATTATAGACCTAAGTTGCCGCAGCGTGCATCCAACAAGGTTGGATAACGGGCTATTAATCAATGAATTGTCATGTTCTCGGGATTAAGTTCACCTTTTTGAACGCAGATAATCATTTATTTTAATTATGATTGTGTCTGAATTGGTCATAATCACTAATATCTGGTGATTATGACCAATAGCACACTGGTTAAAATAGTTGAGTAATAATAACTATTTGAATTTTAATAAATAAATGCCTGGCACGTCCCTTGCTATTCAAAAGAAGAGTTAAGTCAGGGCAACTTGCGAAGTTGGTTAATTTTTTGTTAATTTTATTAACTTTGAATTGGCAATAACTCTGTAGTTAGCAACCGAAAAAGCAAGGTACGCGCTGCTTTGACGTCTATTCAAATGTAATTCCCTCACCATCATGCTTACAGGGAGTCAAAGATTTAATAAAAGCATGGTGATGAAAACAACAATAAAAAAGGATTTTCGATGTTAGCAAAACCCGTATTACGTTGGCTTTTACCTTTCGTTGTCGTTGGTGGCTCTTATGCAGGATATGCCGCAATCGCCGCGACAGCTCCGGAAAAAGAGTCAACCAAAGATGCCATTACAGAGCCTACCGTTCAGGCTTCTTCTCTTTTTCCTACCGATCATAAAGTGGTGATAACCAGCCATGGTGAGTTAGTCCCTTTTGAAAAAACACACCTTTCCGCGCAAGTCAGTGGTGAAGTGATAAGTTGGCACCCTAATTTTGTAACGGGTGGGATCGTGAAACGAGGAGAAGTACTGTTCACGATTGAAAGTGACAACTACGAAGCGTCGGTTTTGCAAGCCGAAGCCAATTTAGCTAGCGCACGTGCGAGCTTAATTGAGGAGCAAGCCAAAGCGGAAGTGGCAAAACGCCAGGCCAAGAGACTGAGCGATAAGCAAGTGACAGACCTGTATTTACGTAAGCCTCACGTTTTGAGCGCGCAAGCGCAAGTGAAGTCGGCTCAAGCAGCACTCAAACGAGCAAAAAGAGATTTAGAAAATTGCAAAGTCGTTGCACCTTACGATGCGCTGGTTGTTGAGCGTGATATTGGTGTTGGTCAATTTGTCACATCTGGCTCTCGAGTTGCCACGCTAAACAACATTGAAGTGGCGGAGGTGCACGTACCAATTGCCGGTTTTGATAGTGCATTTTTACCCGAATCCATTGGTGAGCTCACTGCGACAGTAACGCAGCAAGGTGTGTTTTCTACCACTAGAGAAGGTCGAGTGGTTCGTGATTTAGGCATGATTGATAGCGCTACCCGAATGATTAACATGGTCATTCAAATCGCAGACCCATATGGTATTGATAATCAGCAGCCTCCAATTAAATTTGGCTCCTACGTTGAAGTGAGCTTTACAGGTAAGGAGCTAAAGCATATCTATCGCCTGCCACAGGAATTAGTCAAAAATCGCACGGTATGGGTAGTGAATGGTGAGAATCAACTTCAACCTCGGACGGTAACGGTCTTGAGAGCAGAAGGTGAGTTTTTACTTGTGGGGGAAGGCTTAGAGCAAAGTGATAAGTTGGTACTTACCTTGCCGGAGTACCCTCAAAAAGGCATGGCGGTACAAATCGCAAAAAAGAGTGACGACTCCGAAACCGTCGTACAGTAAGTAGGAGTTTGTCATGGAAGATACTAAACAAAAGGGCTTAATTGCCTATTTTGCGAATAACCCCGTCGCTGCTAACCTTTTGATGGTGTTCATCATCATCATGGGTGTGGTGAGTTTTCTCTTTATTCAAAGGCAGATGTTTCCGAACATTGAGGTGAACTACATTGATGTTCGTGCGACTTATCCTGGCGCTTCACCTCAAGAAATTGAAGAAAGTATTCTCGTTAAGGTTGAGGAATCGATTAAAGATGTCACCGGGATTAAAAAAACGGTCTCAACGGCCTCTAGAGGTAGCGCGTATGTCTCTATCGAGGTAGACGTTAATGCTGATATCAAGCGTGTCTTGGATGATGTAAATCAACGCATTGATACTTTATCCAACTTACCTGCCGGTATGGAACCGATCAATGTCTACCAAGTTGAGTGGCGTCAAGATGTGATAGAAATGGGGTTAGTTGGGGACCGACCGCTTGAAGAGCTCAAACCCATTGCTAAGCAAGTCGAGGATGAATTACTTCAACTCAAAAATGTCATGTTGGTGTATTTGAGTGCACCAGAGGAAGAGATAGCGATTGAAGTTGATCCACTTGTTCTTCGTAAATACGACTTGACGTTGAGCGATATCAGCAGCGCGATCAGTCGTTATTCTGCCAACTTTTCTGCGGGCGAAGTCAAAACAAACTCAGGGATGATCGCAGTAAGGATTGAAAATCAGTACTACCGTGGTGATGAATTTAGGAATATTCCTGTAAAGCTTGGCGCAAATGGTGCGAAGGTTTTACTGCAAGATATCGCCACGATCAAAGATGGCTTTACGGAAGAAGAGCGCTACTTTGAGTACTCAGGGCAAAATGCGATCTACATGTCTGTTGAAGCAACTCGTGATCAGAACATTATCCCTGTTGCCGAGTCTGTTCGTAATTATATCGAAGCAAAAAATAAGACATTGCCGCAGGACGTTAAGCTCAAAGTCTTAGTGGATACGACCTATTATTTAAATGGTCGTCTCGACATGATGTTGAAAAACTTGCTGCAAGGCGCTGCTCTAGTGGCGATTATGCTGACCATTTTCTTGCGCTTTCGCTTGGCAATGTGGGTAATGATTGGGCTACCAGTGTGTTTTCTTGGCGCGGTGATGATGATGCCTGCATTAGGGATCACGGTAAACATCGTATCTCTTTTCGCCTTCATTATGGTGCTCGGTATTGTAGTCGATGACGCCATCGTGATGGGAGAGAGCGCCTACAGCGAAATTGAAGAGAAAGGCGGTGGCGTAGAAAATGTGGTTCGCGGCGTAAAACGTGTTGCCACGCCAGCTACTTTTGGCGTTTTAACCACAATTGCCGTGTTTGCCCCTTTCTTGTTGTCTAGCGGTATTGACAGTGCTTTCTTCTATGGTATTGCGGGCGTTGTGATTCTTTGTTTGATCTTCAGTTTGATTGAATCGAAGTTAATCCTTCCTGCTCACCTCGCACATACTCACTTTAAGCCAGTTAAACCTGGTGGCTGGCGTGACCGATTTAACCAACGCTTTTTTGGCTTTGTAAACGGCACTTATCGTAACTTTGTCACGACATGTACGCATTGGCGCTGGACAGTGTTTGCTGTGTTTTGCGGTTTGCTGCTGATCAGTGCGGCTTTGATCAACGCGAATTATGTTCGGGTGATCCCTAACCCTAAAGTGCCTACTGATTATCCTGCGATCACTATTGAAATGAACGATACCGTTTCAAGTGAGCAAACAATCAGTGCTCTTAAGACCATCGAACGTGTGATGCAAAAAATTGAATCAGAGACCATCGCAGAACATGGTCAAGGTATGATTCGTGATGTGCTTTCATACAACAGAAGCCGTACCGAAGGCCGTGTTTTGGTGCCATTGGTTGATGAGGAATTACGCCCGTTCAATACATTTGAACTTGCTCGACGTTGGCGTGAAGCTATGCCAGTTATTCCTGGAATGAAGAGTATCAAAATCCGCGAGCAGAGCGCGGGTGGCGGTGACAGAGATGAGTTTGGTTACTTGCTGTTTGGTTCTAATATTAATGAATTGAACGAGGCTGGGCGTTACTTGATAGAGCGTTTACAGCAGGAAGAAGGGTTATACGATATTTCATCTTCTATTGATTCAGGAAGCAAAGAAGTGCTCCTTTCTCTTGCGCCTGTAGCGTACGATCTCGGACTGGATCTCACCATGATCGCAGAGCAAGTGGGTGGCAGCTTCTACGGTGGTGAAGCACAGCGTCTTATTCGTGATGGTGAAGAAATCAAAGTTATGGTGCGTTACCCGCAACTGACACGTGAAGCATTTTCATCATTACGTTACGCTGTGATTACCACGCCAGCAGGTAAGAAGGTCATGCTGGGTGATGTGGTGAAGATCAACGAGCAGCCGGGCGTGAGTAGCATTCGACGTGAAGGCGGGTATCAAACCGTTTATGTCTATGGTTCGATAGACGAAGAATTGGTTGAACCTCAAGAAGTCGTGAAGGTCATCGACGACAATATCTTACCGGAAATGAAGCAAGTCTTCCCGAGTGTGAAAACGGAATTGGGTGGTGATATTGAAGAGCAAGCAGCGCAGCGTAATGAACAGATTCTGTTCTTTATTGCAGGCATGATCATCGTCTACATCTTGTTAGCCGTACCGTTAAAAAGTTACACCCAACCTTTGATTGTAATGTCAGTCATTCCATTTAGTCTGACGGGGGCGATTTGGGGCCACTTCTGGCTAGGTTTGGATATCAGTATGATGTCGACATTTGGTTTGATCGCCGCTGCTGGCGTGGTTATCAACGACTCTCTAGTTATGACAGATTACGTAAACCAAGTGAGAGAAAAGGGTATGAACATCAAACAAGCGGTGGTTGAAGCGGGCTGTGCACGCTTTCGAGCGATCACGCTCACCTCAATAACGACGTTTGCGGGTGTATTGCCGATTATGTTTGAAACGAGCTTGCAGGCGCGTTTTGTCATACCAATGGCTGTAGCTTTGGGCTTTGCGGTGTTGTACGCAACGGTTCTGACTTTAGTGCTGGTGCCTTGTTTGTATTTAATGCTTGAAGATATTAAAAATATTTTTAGATCGATTAAGGGGTTTGTTCATCGCTTTATCAATCGTTTCAGAAAGTCGCCAGTGACGTCGAGCGTTGAAGTAAATACATAGAGTTAACAAGCTTGATGTTAACGATTAGGAGCAGCCTTCGGGCTGCTTTTTTATTTCTGTATTTTGATTCAAAGCAGTTCTAGAGTGGGTTGTTACGTAATTTATTCGATGAAAGAACAGCGAGAAAATCCCCTGATAAATCATTCTTTTTATGAATGCATTTGCGTTTTTGATTCCCTTGGTTAATTTAACACTTGGTTAGCGAAATTTACCAGATGGAGATAATGATGAAAATATGGACTTGTTTAAGTTATTGAAAAGTAACAAAATAAAAGTTGGCATCGTATGTGCAATATATAAATTGTAACTAAAATGAACTGCTAATCCTCAAGGAGCTTATTATGAAAAGCGTATTTCTATCTACTCTAAGTCTTATTGTTGTAATGTCATCACCAATCGCTGCTGCTAACACTTTAGACAAAGAGGAGTGGAGCTCAGATTTACGTCAGGACTTTTCTGAAATGAAGCATGAAGCTGTAGCAGATATTCAGCAAATGAATATGGATGCCATCCACGCACGCGATGAGCGTATCGTGAAAAACATTAAAGATGAGCAAGAACAGTTAGTAAAGGTAACGTGCCACAAAGAGAAAGCAAGCAAGTCATAACTGCCGATAAAGAGACTAACAGACGAAAATGAATCCAATACGAGTTCAGTGCTAGTTAGCAGTAAGCACTGACCTTGTTGCTCTACTTGCCAGCCTTTAAGGCTGGCTTTTTTGTTTTTACTACCAGACCAATAAAGCTGGAAGAAAAAAGCCCGCAAAGAATTTCCTCTGCGGGCGTAATAAAGGGCACCAAATTGGGTGTCTATTCATTTTGGAGGTGGTCGAACGTCCATATAAAACTGACAATAGGCTTGGTGAGAGGCTTACCACCAGCGCGACCAACGGAGCTAAAGTTAACATTGTTGCAATGATTGTTAAAATGTTAATTCTTAAATCAATGTTTTCATTATCGTTAGTCTGGATTGTGAATATGTTGTTCTATTGTTCCTGGAAAGCTTGACTGTCGAATTTGAATACATCATGAGATATAGATGACCCTTCCTTTATCCATTTTGGTTATATAAATCTTGTCATATCACACTGCTAAATCTTCATTATTTTTAATAATTCGACATGGCTTACGCCATTTTGTTACTGGTGTGTTTGTTTTTTCGATAGTCTCAAATTTGAGTTCACGTATAACCAGACAATTAAAGGAAAAGAGCAGCAGTTAGCTGCCCTTTATTGTTATAAAGACTGAAGCCTAATTCCAACGTAATAGCATCCAGTTTGATCGATTCGCGTGTTCTTTTAGGCGTGGGCATGGATTTACCAGGTAAGCGTAGTCCGCGTACTCACAGAGCGGCAAATCGTTGATTGAATCGGTATAGAAGTGGATTTCTGAATAAGGCTCAGCCTGATTTTCTAGCCACTGTTTTAAGCGTGTGACTTTACCTTCACGATAACTAGGGACACCGTCGATTTCAGCAGTATAACTGTTGTTTTTCTCGATTAAATCAATGCCAAGTGCGGTTGGAATATTAAGACGGCGACCAACGGCTTCCACCAAAAAAGTGACGCTGGCAGAGATGATAACCATATCTATACCATCACGAGACAGTTGCTCAATCAGAGTTTTGGCTTGAGGGAACTGTTTAGGCAAAATATGGCTTTCAACACATTCTTCAACCAAGGCGTTTACTTCTTTAATCGGAATGTTTTCTAGCGGCTTCATGGAGAACGCTAGATAGTCTTCCATGTCCATTTTGCCTTCAGAGTACAAGGCCATTAGACGCTGATCTTCCTTAATAAATAAAGGATCAGTCGCGATGCCTCTCTCAACCATAAACTCGTTCCAAATCATTGCGCAGTCAGCGTTTATTAGGGTTTCATCCATATCAAAAACATACAAAGGTTTGGACATGTTTAGGCTCTCACTGGTTGAATTTCGTTTAGGTTAAAGAGTAGCTCTAGTTGGCTGCCATTCGCTAGTAAGCGTTCTGAAGAGCGGTTAAGCAAGTCAACAGTGAGCTCACACTCTTCAACGTTCACTTGATAGCGAATAACATTACCTAGAAGCTGGTGGTTGGTGATCGTACCTACTTGTGGCGCTGAGATGTGGCTATCATATTGACGACCTTGCTCTTTTACATATATAGACTCTGGGCGAATCGCTACTTTCCATTCGGTATCAATATTGAAGAGTTGCTTGGCTTTATTGGCCTCTACAAGGTTGTAGTGCCCCATGAAACCGGCCACAAACTCGTTAGCAGGATGAGTATAAATTTCTTCAGGTGTTCCTGCTTGAACAATTTCCCCTTTACTCATTAGGAAGATACGATCAGACATAATCATCGCCTCTTCTTGGTCATGAGTTACGAAGATAGTGGTGAGATTCATCTCTTTCTGAATATCTCGGATTTGCTGACGAAGATGTTTGCGGATTTTGGCATCAAGCGCAGAAAGTGGCTCATCAAGCAATAATATACGAGGTTTCACCACCAACGCTCGAGCGAGTGCGACACGCTGGCGCTGACCGCCAGAAAGTTGATGCGGATAGTGTTTTTCTTTACCTGCCAGATCCACCAGTTTGATGACTTTAGCCACTTCACGTCGAATATCATCATTCGCAAGCTTTTTCATTTTTAAGCCAAATGCAATGTTGCCTTCGACGGTCATATTGGGAAACAGCGCATACGATTGAAAGACCATCCCAATACCACGCTCTTGCGGGACTTGATGCGTGATATCTTCTCCGTTTACCCAAATCTCGCCTCCATCGACAGGGTTAAGCCCAGCAAGGCTGCGAAGTAGTGTCGATTTACCACAACCGCTAGGGCCCAACAGCGTAATGAATTCACCTTGCTCGATGTTAAAGTGAATGTCCTCAAATACGGTGTTATCACCAAAACGTTTAGTCAGATTTTTCGCTGTTACGTAGCTCATTGTTTGACTCCTCGGCTGAAACGACTTGCCAACCAAGTCAGTAAAAAAATAAATAGGAAGTAGGTCATCACTAAGGCAGACGTAAAGTGGCCGCTCGTCTGACGCATGTTATACAAGTAGATTTGCAGGGTTTCATAACGTGTGCCGACTAAAATATTGGCGAACACAAACTCTCCCAATAGAAATGAAAATGAAAGGAAAAGCGATGCCATCAGTCCTTTTTTGAGGTTAGGTAAAATGACCATCAAAAACGCTTTGGTTGTGCTTGCTCCTAGCAAGTGTGCAGCGTCCATTAAATCGTTAAGGTTAATTGCTTCGAAGCTATTAGAAATCGCACGATACATGAACGGTAACGCGATGGTGAAGTAAGTACCTACTAGAATCCAAGGAGTACCGATAAGGGAGATTTCCCTGTCAGCATAAAGTTGAAGCAAGCCGACGGAGGACACCACTGGTGGTACAGCGAATGGTAGCAAAATCAATACGTTCATGAGCTTATCGAGCCTTGGACAGTAGTAAAACACCACGAATATCGCTGGCAGAACTAGAATCACACTGAGGGTTAGCGAAGCAATACAAATAAACAGCGAACGCCCAAATGCTTGCAAAAAGCGTGGGTCGGTCAGCAATTTAACGTACCAATCAAAAGTGAAACCATCTGGAAGCACCGTGGCGCCCCAGCGTGATGAAAGCGAATAGACAAAGGTCGCTAAAATCGGGATGAGCATGATCCCAACAATGGAATAAACCACCGTTTTATGAAATCGAGTATTAACGTTGTTCATGACTACTTCCTACCTGCATAGCTTTTCGAAATGAGCCATTGGTTAATCACTGTGATAAAGGCAAGTAACGCCATTAGAATCACCGAAATTGCAGCGGCGAGATTAGGTTCAAGGAACAGGTCTCCCGATACCAGACTCGCAATTCGAATTGTGATGACGTTATAGTTACCGGAGGTCAGCGCATAAACACTCGCATATGCGCCGATTGCGTTGGCTATTAAGATAATAAAGGTACCGAATAAGGCTGGTGAGAGCACTGGCAGCGCGATTTTCGCCCAATACTGTGATGTTTTGGCTCCCAGTAGCGCAGCAGCGGCTTGCCAATCATCACTCAACGCGTCGAACGCAGGGTAGAGCAACAACACCGCCAGCGGGATTTGGAAGTAGATGTAAATGGCCAGCAGACCCCATTTACCATAAAGGTCGAAATCACCGAGTAAGCCATACTGCTTGAGCAAAAGGGTAATCGCCCCATTGGTGCCCAATATAATGATAAAAGCGAATGACAGAGGTACGCCTGCAAAGTTGCTGCTCATGTTCGTAAACGCAATCACACCGTCGCGGACTTTAGAATCGACTCTGCGTAGAGAAGAGACCAACAGAGTCGCAATGGCTAAGCCAAAAATGCTCGACCATATAGCTAACCACAAACTGTTGCCAAACGCCTGCATCATAAAGGCGGAGTCGAGCACTTCAATGTAGTTATCGAAGGCAAACTCGCCATCGTAGATAAAGCTGTTTAACAGCACCCAAATCATCGGTGCGAGTTGAAATAGGTAGAAAAACAGCGCGAAAGGCACCAACCAAATGGCTGGCTTAAAGCGCTTTAACCAAGTACTTGCCAAATTTGAGCGTGATTCGCTGGAGCTTGGGGAGAGGACTGAACTGCTCATAGTGCTAACAATTCCTGAGTGTATGGCTTCGTGTGGTCAAGGTTTAGCAATTGACAAACGGTGCCACAAATATCAGTTTGCTTAATATGACAATCTTGATGGGTAAACTTATCACCAATGACAAACAGGGGAACTTCTCGCTCTTCAGGTAAAATCCCACCGTGAGAAAGATCGTTGTTCATGCCATGATCGCTGGTCACAATGATTTGATACCCATCAGCAAGCCATTGATCGATGTAGTTGGAAAGAATAATGTCTGCACCTCGCACACAATTGCGGTATTGGCGAGAGTCTAGGCCAAACTTATGTCCTGTATCGTCGATATTCATCGGATGGATCAATAAGAAATCAGGTTGATAGTTTCGACGTAAATACTCTGCGTCCAGGAACAAGGCTTCATCAGGATAATGATCCCAATGGTAAAAGCAGCTGTGCTGGATATTCAGGGTTTCATCATGCGTGAAACGATCGCGAACAGGTTCAAATGGCGCGCGATTATAAAGCTCACTTACCCAGTGGTAGGCAGCCGCAGCGGTCACTTTTCCTTGGGCTTTTGCCAAACTGAAAATGGAATCGTGTTTGGATAGACGAACGATATTGTTGTTTACGATGCCGCTTTCTACAGGGCGAACGCCCGTTAAAATGCACTCATAAAGTGGGCGAGACATAGAGGGCAGCTCACACTGCACAGGATAAAGCGTTGCGCGAGTTTCTTGTTGGGAACGACTTTGTTCTAGAAGACCATTGAGGTAGCCCATGCAATCACGGGCTACCTGATAGTTCAGTCCATCTAGAACAACAAGGATGACCTTATTGCTCATAACGACTTACTCTTATTGCTGGTGGATTAAGACACTTTCTTGCCATTGACGTGGCAGCTTACGTGCGGACTTTTCCCAAGCTGAGAAGTCAGTCACTGGGTGTACATTGCTGTATTGGTCATTAGCAATTAGCTTGTCTTGCACTGCTTGAGGCAGTGTGATGTTGGTGCGGATTGGACGCGCATAACCTTCTGCTAAGTTGATTTGCCCTTGATCGCTGAAGATGTATTCACGAGCAAGCTTTGCTCCATTAGGGTTCTTCGCGTATTTATTGATTATGGTTGTATAACCAGAAATCACAGAGCCATCTTGAGGAATGCTCACTGTAAAGCGGTCGCGGTCAATTTTGTCGCGGTAGTTCAATGCATTGAAGTCCCACATGATCGCCACTTCAACTTCGCCTTTTTCTAGGTTGGCGATGTTCGGATCGGTAAATGAAAGACGACCTTGCTTCGCGAGTTCAGAAAAGAATTTGAGCGCAGGCTTGAGGTTGGATTCGTCCCCACCGTTGGCGAACGCTGCGGCGAGAACCGCGTTGTTTGCCTGTGCTGCTACGCCTACGTCACCTACGGTCACTTTGTAGTCGCCTTTTAATAGGTCATCCCACGTTTTTGGCGCGTCTTTTACGAGGTTATTGTTGGAGATAAAAGAAATAGTGCCAGTGTAGGCAAGTGCCCAATGACCATCTTCGTCTTTTGCCCAATCTGGGATGTCATTCCAAGTTGTTGGTTTATATGGCTGAGTGACGCCTTTTTTTACCGCTACACGTGCAAAGGCAAAGCCTACGTCACCAATGTCTGCGGTCGCGTTTTTCTTCTCAGCTTCGAATTTTGCGATTTCTTGAGCCGAGCTCATATCCGTGTCTTGGTGCTTAAGGTTGTAATTTGACTTTAAATCAGCCCAAGTGTCTTTCCAGTTTGCCCAACTGTCAGGCATACCCACACTGTAAACCGCCCCTTCTTTTTGTGCTGCTGCTACCAACGATTCAATATCGGCTTCTTTCGCTACTGTTGGCGTAGCGAGTGTTACCGCAATGATTGCCGCTGGTGCGGTAATTGAACGACTTAGCAAAGTTTTCATTGTCTCCATCCTTCTGGACTAGGTCAGTAAGTTCGCTTTGTATGCTATGGATGGAATGTGACGATTTAGCGCAAGTAATTTGACAGTTTTGCTGATTTTATATGGCACTTATATTTCATACGTTCAGTATGTGTTCTGTTGATTAATGTCATATTTTTGTTACGTAAACGCCTTATGTTATTCGTCAAATTATCGTTGGACTAGATCAGAATGAGAGCGGCAGGCACCGGACAATTTGGTACCCAATTAGGAAAAATTAGAAGCAGCTTAAAACAGCAGATTCTTTCCGGCATCATGTCGGAAGGACAAAAACTGCCGTCAGAGAGAGAGCTCAGTGAGCTGTTTTCTACGACTCGAATCACTATCAAAGATGCGTTGGTGTCTTTGGAAACGGAAGGTCTTATTTATCGAGAAGAGCGCCGGGGTTGGTATGTATCTCCTGAGCGTATCTGTTACAACCCGTTGTCTCGTTCTCACTTCCATCAGATGATTCGAGAGCAGCATCGTATTGCAGAAACTAAGCTACTCAACGTGCGAAGTGAAATGGCCGCAGGTGAGTATGCCAAATCGTTAGAGGTTGAGCGAATTACCCCAATTTATGTGATTGAACGGTTACGTTTTATTGATGGGCGAGCGGTATTGTTTGTTGAGAACGTGCTCAAAGCGGCACTGTTTGAGGGTATATTGTCTGAGAACCTCACCATGTCACTGACGGGTATTTATCGTGAGAAGTATGGCTACGAGACAAAGCGCTCTCGTTTTGATGTGATTCCAACGTCAGCGCCTGCTCATGTCGCTAAGGCGTTGAACCTAGCTGAAGGACAACCCGTCCTGAAAATTCGTCGAGTAAACTACAAACAAGATGGCAAATTAATGGACTGCGAATTCGAGTATTGGCGTCCAGATGCAGTGATGATTCGCATTGATAGCGTAGGATAAAGCGCAGAATTAAAAAGAGCCCAATGAAGGGCTCTTTTTCGCATATTGGTTAGAGAGGCGGTTTAAACGAGGCCTTGCTCTTTTGCCATTTTACTTGCTATGCCAGGCGCTTTCCAAATGCTTGGCAGCAAAATGAAAGACACAGGTACGGCGGTAATTACAATGAAAGACTGCAATGCAGAAATACCACCAGAGCCCATTGAGATAAGCGCAATAGCGACAATACCCATCATCAAGCCCCAGAATGAGCGAATCACTGCGTTTGGTTCCGTAGAGCCCGTCATTACCACACTGATTGTGTAAGTCATCGAGTCACCTGTCGTCACGATAAATGTTGTCGTTAAGATCAGGAACAGAACCGAAATGATCATTGGGTAAGGTAATTCACCGGTAATCGCTAGCAGTGCTGCAGGCAAGTTAAAGCCTTCAAACGCAGATGAAATCAAGCCAGGGTTATCAAGCTCAAACGCAAGGCCACTGCCGCCAACAATACTAAACCAGAAGCAAGTAATCAGCGGTGCTGCGATGCTAATAGACATGATCAGCTGGCGAATTGTACGACCACGAGAGATACGAGCAATAAAGATCGCCATCATTGGGCCATAACCGATAAACCAACCCCAGAAGAATACTGTCCACCAGCTTAGCCAGCCCGTATCACCACGGTAAAGCGCCATTGGGAAGAAGTTATCTACCATGCGACCAACGCCTTGTACGTAGCCATCAACAATAAAGCTTGTCGGTCCAAAGAACAGGATGTAACCAATTAACAGCACAGACAAAATAATGTTGTAACGACTGACGATTTGAATACCTTTGCTCAAACCGCTTAGTGCGGAAAGGGTATACATCAGGATCGCTGCCATGATAACCATGCTTTGCGTTACGAACGTATCTGGCAGGCCAAACAATGAGTTTAGCGCGTAGCTAATTTGTAAACCTAAGAAGCCGATAGGGCCGATTGTTCCTGCTGCTACGGCAATAATGCTACATGCGTCAGCAACATCACCAATCCAGCCTTTAATGGCTTTATCGCCAAACACAGGGTAAAGCAGAGTACGCGGCTTAAGAGGCAGGCCTTTATCGTAATGCAAGTGCATTAAGACAATGGAAGATAAACCACCAAGGATCGCCCAAGCTAAGAAGCCCCAGTGCATAAAAGACTGAGATAGAGCATTGATTGCGGCAGTTTTCGGTGAAGCTTCACCGTATAAAGGTGGGGCAGTCACAAAGTGCGCGATAGGCTCAGCAGCGGCCCAGAACACACCACCACCTGCAAGTAGGGTACAGAGTACAATTGACAACCACTTAAAGTTATCAATATCAGGTTTCGCTAGACCACCTAGACGCACATAACCAGTGCGACCAAACGCAAGAGCCAAACCAATTAGGAAATTCAGAAGAAGCAGTACTTGCCAGTAAGCTCCGAAATATTTAGTAGCAAAGCCGAAGCCGGTGTTAACCATTGCGGTTAGAGAGTCGGTATTCGTTAGAGCAAGTAAAACGAATAGAGTGAGGAAGCTACCACTTAACCAAAAGACAGGATTGGTGAGTTCGAGGCGCTTGAGTAAAGATGGGGGATGAATAGCAGAATAGTCAGCATCCTGAATAGGCGCTGTGTGGGAGGCGGCATTCGTCATATTTGACATAATTACTTCGCTTTTTAGGGCTATGAAGCCGTGCATTTCCCCTCACATCGTTTCAACGAAAAGTGTGAGGATGTTCAAAAATCCGATGATGTTAACATGTCGAAGTTGCAAATATAACCTTAGATTTCGATTAATTTTTAACAGGTTAGCCAAGTTGCTGATTTTTGGGTAGAGATCAAAGGAAAGTGTTTTTACGTGAAGTGCACCGCATTTCGTATGTAAATAACATTTCCCTTGTTTTTGCATGGATTACTCAGGATTACATTGAGCAAACATGTTTCTTCTCCAAACTGAGGTTTACTCAATGGCTCACTTCGAACTTAATGGACAGTGGTTACTTACCTCGCCACAGCGTCCCGATATTGAAATTCCAATGTCTATTCCGGGCGATAATATTTCGGCGCTTTTACAAGCAGAGCGCATTCCGGATCCTTATTTTGCCGATAATGAAAACAAAGTTCGTTGGATTGAAGAGTGTGAGTGGCATATCTCGCGTGAGTTTGAAGTCGACGCGTTTACGTTGTCTGCCAAGCAAGTTTGGATGACGCTAACTCGTGTCGATACCTTGGCAACCTTCTATATTAATGGTGAGTTAGCACTAACTTGCAGCAACATGTTTACTCAACAAAGAGTTGATATCAAACCTTATTTAAAACAGGGCATAAATACTGTTCTTGTTCAATTCGCAAGAGTCGATATAGAAGGTGTGGAACGTGCTAAAAAATTGCCTTTCCCAATCCCTTCCGCAATGGGAAATAATCAAATTCCGCACATGAATTTGATCCGAAAAACGCAATGTCATTCCGGATGGGACTGGGGCATTTGCTTGATGGTATCGGGTATTTACGACCCCATTCAAATCGACATTGTGAATGAGCTTTGGCTCAAAGGCTTTTCGACAGAGCAGCAATGGCAAGCCGATGAGAGTGTGTTTCTTGATGTATTAGTTGAAGTGGAAACGGACAGTCAACGCCATGAAATGATGGTTGAATTTAATGGTGAGCGTCAATGTATTCAAATAAAAGGAAGTGGTCACTATCATTGCCAGTTCCACATTTCGGAACCTCAACGCTGGTGGCCATCGGGTTATGGCGAAGCTTATCTTTACCCCATTACCATTTCTTGCAGAGAGCAAAAGTTAACGCGCAACGTTGGTTTGCGTCAGTTAACCCTAAATAACCAAGCTGATGAACATGGCTCTGCGATGGAATTTATCGTCAATGGCGTACCAATTAATGCCAAAGGCGCCAACTGGATCCCTATTGACGCAATGCCGGGGCGAGAGTGCGAAACACGTTATCGCAACCTTTTGCAAAGTGCGGTTGACGCCAACATGAATATGATACGTGTGTGGGGTGGAGGTCAGTACGAGAGCGAGATCTTTTACAATCTGTGTGATGAGCTTGGCTTGTTAGTGTGGCAAGACATGATGTTCGCATGTTCACTGTATCCATCAAACGACGAGTTTTTAAAAGACGTAGAAGAAGAGCTTCGATACCAAATCCCGAGGCTTAAGGAGCACCCATCAATCGCACTTTGGTGTGGTGATAATGAAGTGATTGGAGCTATTGGTTGGTACGACGAATCTAAGCGCAGTAAAGTCAAATACACGGTTAACTACGATCGCCTCAACCGCATGATTGAACAGGTGATTACCGAGCAAGATAGCACTCGCCGTTTCTGGCCAAGTTCACCGTGTAATGGTGAACTGGATTTCGGTGATGCGTGGCATGATGATAGTAAAGGTGATATGCACTTTTGGGACGTTTGGCATTCAGGAAAATCATTCAGTGCCTACCTTGACGTGAATCCTCGCTTTTGCTCTGAGTTTGGTTTTCAATCTTGGCCATCTTTTGCTGAAGTTAAGCGGTTTGTCCCTGAGCAAGACTGGAATATTACATCCCCAACTTTCGAACAACATCAGAAGAACCCTCGTGGTAATAGTATTATCACAGAGATGTTCACGCGCTATTTCCGTTTTCCCTCTGGATTTGAGAGCATGCTGTATTTAAGTCAAGTTCAGCAGGCAATCGCGATCAAAACTGCATGCGATCATTGGCGTGCCATTTCTCCAGTTTGTCGCGGCACGCTGTACTGGCAACTCAACGACAATTGGCCTGTCAGTTCTTGGTCTAGCTTGGAATACAGTGGTCGTTGGAAGCAGTTACACTACCATGCAAAACGCTTTTTTGCGCCGCAGTATTTGGTATTTTCCGAGCATACAGGCAAGTTGAGCCTGCATTTGCTCAATGATGCCAAAGAGCCCGCAAGCGTCAACGCACTGCTTAAGTGGGTAGATTGGCAAGGGGAAGAAAAGCAATGTTGGAGCTTAGAACAAACAGCCATAGCAGACAGCAATACGATTTTGTGGCAATTGGATGAATCGGTTGAGAAGGATGAACTTACGTCAGGCTTCCTCTATGTTGAAGCGCAAATCGGTGAAGACAGAATAAGCAACACATGGTTTAGTACTCACGAGCTAAAAACCTTGCCGATAGCGAAAGCCAATATTGATGTCTCGATTGAGGGTAGCCAAATTACATTGGTTGCGGATAAGCCTGCGTTTTTTGTTCATTTGGAAAGTGATGTTGATGGAAGGTTCGGTGACTCCAGTTTTACTCTGCTGACCAACGTTCCAATGACGGTTGAGTATTTAGGTGATGATGTTTTAGGCATGCAACAATCGTTGAGGGTATACCACCTTAATGATTAAAACGGGCATAGAACATCTATATGCTGATATCTGGGAAGGGGGCCTTTGCTCCCTTTTTAGTTATTAAGTATCCGTTATTAAGCTCAGGTTGAGACAGAAGGTTATTTAAGTTTCTGATGAATACGGTAGCCAACAACAAAACCTATGTAGAATAGCGCTGCGAGAGTAAGCATTGCCGTCGCGTACGCCAGTAGGCTGTTTAACCCTAAACCAAAAGCCAGAGTGAAGGCGATACCATGAATGGCTTCCGCAGGGATTCGGTACCAAGCAGCGTGGACGGAAGATCCGAAGAGGATAAAGGTACTAAGTAAGACAATCGTGCCGCCTATAAAGCCGACCCATCTGCTGTTGTTCATGTTGTAATCTCAGGTGTTACCGAGGTAACGTAACAAAATATTTCAGAGTCTGTATTATACAACCGATCATCGCGAAAAGCGCTAGAGAAATTTCGCGGATAAAACAGAGTGTTTTAATTCGAACAAAAGAATACGACCATAGCCAACTTAATACAGGAATAACAAAACATGTTGAGATTTATACAACGTCGCCGCATTAAGAAAGTGATTAAGCTAATGAGTACCAGATTGGTGGTGGGATACGGCAGTCGTGAGTACTTTTCCGTCGGTCAGGTAAAGACGAGCACCAGTGAGTTAAGCACGTGCCAACAAAAAATTGCGTTGGCGTTGTACGCGAATCCGCAAGATCTTGATTTGGAAAATCAACCAGAGTTGCAAGCCATCCGCTCTGATGTGGCGAATGACTTCTTTTCTGGTGCCGATTATACCGCTCAAGATGTGCTTAATTTATTCGGTGCTGGTGGCTGGAAAGGCGGCCGAATGGAAGATGGAATGTCTCATCATTTTGGTATGCACAGCCGATACTAGAGCGAGCTAACCTTATAAAGTCTTGTCAGTTAACTCGCTATATCACTTTGCCTTGTGAGGTGTCACTCCGATGCTTTGTTAAGCGGCACGCTTTACGAGGCAGAAGTGCTTTTTACCGCGTTGCAGTAACCAATATTGATCGAATAGTGGGAAGCTCAAACTCGGGTTATCAGCCGACACTTTTTCACCGTTTACACTGATGGCGTTGTTGCTGATGTGTTCGCGCGCAACACGTTTCGAGCTTGCTAAGCCCGACTCAATCAATAGCTCAACCAAATCTTGTTGTGTGCTCTCAATGCTTGGTAAACCATCTAACTCCAACTGTTTTAATTCACCCAAACTCAGTTGTTGCACATTACCGCTGAACAGTGCTTGAGTGATGCGCTCGGCACTAGATAGGCCGTCTTCGCCATGCACAAATCGCGTCATTTCTTCAGCGAGAATACGTTGTGCTTGTGGCTTGCCTTGGCTTACTTGGTCTTGCGCTTCAATGCTGGCAATTTCTTCGCAGCTCAAGAACGTGTAGTAACGCAAGAAGTGGTAAACGTCGGCGTCTTCTGCGCCAAGCCAGAACTGGTAGAAGGCGTAAGGTGAGGTTTTGCTAGGGTCTAGCCACACTGCGCCGCCTTCGGTTTTGCCAAATTTGGTGCCATCGGATTTGGTGATCAGCGGCAGAGTTAAGCCAAATACTTGCTCACCATTTTGGCGACGAGTTAAATCGATCCCGCTGACGATGTTTCCCCATTGGTCATTGCCACCGATTTGCAGACGGCAACCGTATTGACGGTTTAGCTCGGCAAAATCGTACGATTGCAGCAGAGCGTAGCTAAATTCGGTGAAGGAGATACCTTGGTCAGGTCGTTGCAGGCGTTGTTTTACCGATTCTCGGTTGATCATAGTATTGATCGAGAAGTGCTTACCTACATCGCGGAAGAAGTCGATCACATTGATCGCTTTCATCCAGTCAGCGTTGTTTACCATGATCATCGGCTTGGTCAGTTGGTGATTCATCAACTGCTGAATTTGATTAGAAAGATCGTTAACCCAACCTGAGACGATTTCTGAAGAATTCAGACTGCGCTCGGTCGCTTTAAAGCTTGGGTCGCCAATCATGCCCGTTGCGCCGCCAATCAAGGCTATAGCCTGGTGTCCGGCATCTTGAAAGCGCTTAAGCATAATCAAAGGCACGAGGTGGCCGATGTGCAAGCTGCCTGCTGTAGGATCGAAGCCGCAGTAAACGGTTTGTGGATGTGAGAGAAGTGTCTGAATTTCTTCCAAATCGCTGGCTTGTGCAATCAAGCCACGATCTTGTAAATCTTGCAGTAATGGTGTCGTCATTCTTTTTGTCTGTCTTAGTGGTAGTTGTATTCAGACTAAAACGCGACACCTTTTGCCGATATATCCCTTAAGGGACAGTTTTTTATCTTGAATGGAGAATAAGGTGATTGAGGAAAAGCTGGAATAACTCACTCAATGAAGACACATTTAACTGCGAGTAAATGCGTTTTCGATGATTTTTGACCGTGCCTTGCACTAAGTGTAACCGCGCGGCAATTTCTTTGGTGTCAAACCCTTGAGCGAGAAGTGAAGCCACCTCTTGCTCGCGACGAGTGAGTGATTCTACGCCAAATGTTGCTAAAGCTTGCTCAATGGCTAATCGCATACTGCCAGAATAAGCACTCTGGGCAAAAACAGGCTCAGAAAAGGTAAACTCCGTTTGTTTCCAATGCTGCTGACAAAGCGATTGAATTATCGGGAAGTAGGGCTTTAATTTATTGATTTGCTGTTGAGAAAAGTATTTTCCATCAGTCATATATCCGAAGTACAGCATTACCCAACGGCCAGGTTCGACTTCGACTAGCATGCTCAGTTCGTCTTTCCACCCTGTCTGATGGTAGAACTGCTCGCAGTATGAGGTGAAGTCAACGCCTTTACGCGCCACGTCTTTGAGCGTAAATATGCCTTGTTGCTTTGTCTCGTTTAGTTTGAGAAAAAAAGGGTCATTTTGAAATGAGTCAGTAAGGTAGCGTTGAAAAAGTAACTCTCGCTCGTTCTCAATTGAGTCGTAGAGATAAATAGGATGTTTACCTTCTCGGTAACCTAAAATAACTGCGCAATCAAAATGAAAAAGAGTGCGAATGACACGCATAAGTTTAGGAGTAAAGTTAGGCGTGTTAAGAGCAGAAATTGCTTCTGCTAGCAGATTATTAAAGTTATTGTCAGGCATGGGATACCGAATTGCAGGTGGTTTTGCGCAAGCATAACCAAAAGCAATCCAACGAGAAAGGGAAGTCGCCATCTTCTGGTGACTTCCATAGAGAAAGTTGCGTAAGTGCTCAGTTTTGAGGAATCATATCCCCGTTAACTTATTGATAAGGGTGCATAACAACGGTTTTATTTAAGCGATTAGTTGCTATGCATTACTGCGAGTTAGTGAGCTCTTCGTTAACCCAATATTTAGAACCAGACACGTTAGCATCGATGAGTAAACCTTTAGCGTTCAACTGATAGACGGCGACGCCGCTGTTAAATTGTTTTGAAAGTTGCTCTGAATCTTCGCCCGCAACAGCAGAGGCTTCACTTGTGGCCTCCCATCCTTCGTTGACGAACGTATGAAAATCTTCTTTGCTCTCAAACAGAACCACTTGTTGGTAAAATTTGCCGCCAGCCCCAAGTGCAACGCCCAAACCAAACATATTCATATAAGTGCGTTCTTCTGTTTCCTTATTCACTGCGACTCCTGACCCTGAGTTGGTGTGAAACAGCAAAGATAATTTACGAGAATCAAAGACCGCGTAGCCGTACGCGTTGTCGTAAATAGCTTTTGCCTCCGGCTTTTCATTAAATAACTTGAGCAAAGCGCTATCTGCCATTAAGTCCACGGCTTGGCGAGCTTCTTCTGGCGTATCGCCTTCCATCAGCTCATCAATTTTTTTGTCGGCAGCATCTATCCATTCTTTGCTTTTCTCGATGCTGGCTTCTGTCCATTCGCCTGCGGTATTGATCGCTTCCTCGGACCAATTCGTGAAATCTTGCCACGCTTGTTTTGAAAACGCTTTGGTATCGTCCCAAGCATCTTGCGCAGTATCAGAAACCGCTTCGCCTAGCTCAGACATTTTGTTGGAAATATCATCCCAATCTGCGTAAGCGGGAGATGCTAGGAGCATCAATGTGGTAATGAGTGCGATAGACTTTTTCATCAAATTCTCTCTGGAGTTGTCGATACATCATTCATTCTAGGTCATCAGACTTTGATAATGAAATTGACTAAATGGCGATCTTGAGAGAGGAATCACGAACTGATTGCGAAATGACGTATGAATAACAAAGCCCTCACAAGGGGAGTGTGAGGGCTTGAGTTTTTAGCGCGTTACTTGCTGCTAACTTTACCGAGCTGTAACCAAGTATCGATAACGGTGTCTGGGTTTAGTGAAACAGAGCTGATGCCTTGATCCATTAGCCATTCCGCTAAGTCGTCGTGGTCTGATGGGCCTTGACCACAAATACCAACGTATTTGCCTGCTTTTGTTGCCGCATCAATCGCCATCTGAAGCATCACCTTAACCGCTGGGTTACGCTCATCAAATAGATGTGCGACATCGCCAGAGTCACGGTCAAGACCAAGCGTTAGCTGAGTCATGTCGTTTGAGCCAATCGAGAAGCCGTCAAAGTACTTCAAGAACTCATCGGCAAGGACCGCGTTGGATGGCAGTTCGCACATCATGATGACTTTAAGACCCTGATCACCACGGCGCAGATCAAACTTCGCTAGCAAATCAATCACTGATGCTGCTTCGCTTGGTGTACGCACAAATGGGATCATGATTTCAACGTTTTTCAGACCCATTTCGTTACGAACGCGTTTGATTGCTTGAGTTTCTAGCTCGAAGCAGTCTTCAAACACTGGAGAAATGTAACGAGACGCGCCACGGAAGCCAAGCATTGGGTTTTCTTCATGCGGTTCGTATGCTTTACCGCCAACCAAGTTGCTGTATTCGTTAGACTTAAAGTCAGACATACGAACAATAACGCGTTTCGGCCAAAATGCCGCAGCAATGGTTGCGATACCTTCTGTCAGTTTGCTTACGTAGAAATCGATAGGATCTTTGTAACCACGAATACGCTGAGTGATTTCTGCTTTTAGCTCATCGCTTTGTGCATCAAAGTTAAGTAATGCTTTCGGATGGATACCAATCATCTTATTGATGATGAATTCAAGACGCGCAAGACCAACACCTTCATTTGGAATTTGTGCGAAGTCAAACGCGCGATCAGGGTTACCCACGTTCATCATCACTTTTGTTGGTAGCAGCGGCAGTTCATCAACAGAAGAGCGTTTTACATCAAACTCAAGTTCACCTTGGTAAACGTAGCCCGTTTCACCTTCTGAACAAGATACGGTCACGGTTGCACCATCGGTTAACTTGCTTGTCGCATCGCCACAGCCAACGATTGCAGGAATACCAAGCTCACGAGCGATGATGGCAGCGTGACACGTACGGCCACCACGGTTGGTTACGATTGCAGATGCTTTTTTCATCACTGGTTCCCAGTCTGGGTCAGTCATGTCTGTAACTAGCACGTCACCTTCTTGGACTAAAGACATTTGGTCCAGAGAGTCAACCAAGCGAACCACGCCTTTACCGATGCGCTGACCGATTGCACGACCTTCAATCAAAACATCTGCTTTGTTCTGTAGTTCGTAGCGCTCAATCACGTTTTGTTCCGTTTGTGAACATACGGTTTCAGGACGCGCTTGAACAATGTACAGCTTGCCGTCGATGCCATCTTTTGCCCACTCAATGTCCATTGGACGCTGGTAGTGCTTCTCGATGATCATCGCTTGTTTGGCGAGCTCTTTGATCTCTTCGTCGTTCAGTGAGAACGTGTTGCGCTCTTCATCAGAAGTATCAACGATATCAACTTGTTTGCCGATCTCTTGGTTGTCAGAGTAGATCATTTTGATCAACTTAGAACCAAATGTTTTCTTAACGATCGGGTGCTCACCTGCTTCAAGCATTGGCTTATGAACGTAGAATTCATCAGGGTTTACTGCGCCTTGAACGACCATTTCACCTAGGCCCCATGAAGAGGTGATGAAGACAACTTGGTCGAAACCAGACTCAGTATCAAGCGTAAACATTACACCCGAAGAGGCTTTGTCTGAACGCACCATACGTTGGATACCCGCAGATAGCGAGATACCACGGTGGTCGAAACCTTGGTGTACACGGTAAGAGATCGCACGGTCGTTAAATAGAGAAGCGTAAACGTGCTTAGTTGCTTCTAGTACTGCATCGATGCCTTTCACGTTCAAAAACGTTTCTTGCTGACCAGCAAAAGAAGCATCAGGCAGGTCTTCTGCCGTAGCAGACGAACGAACTGCGACTGAAAGCTCAGGGTTGCCTTCAATCAGTTCTTGGTAGTTTTCACGGATTTCTTGTTCAAGGTCCGCAGGGAAAGGGGCCTCTAATACCCATTGACGGATGGTTGCACCTGTCTTACGCAGAGCTTCCACATCCTCAACGTCTAGTTCATCAAGTAATTGGTGAATACGCTCATCCAAACCTTCGTGGTCAAGGAATTGGTTAAACGCGTATGAGGTTGTCGCAAAACCATTTGGTACAGAAACGCCTGCGTTCGCTAGGTTAGAAACCATTTCGCCAAGTGAAGCATTCTTACCGCCGACTTTGTCGACATCATCCATGGATAGGCCATTGAACCAGAGGGTGTTCTTTTGCATGTCTTTCTCCAGAAACATTGCAGCTTAGTAGGGGGACTTAAATCGCTCTAAACAATCGCATGTTGGCTGTTATTACACGTTGACCATACATTGCTTCATTTAGATTGATATCAAAGGCAAACGATTACGTTCTGGCTGAAAAAAATTCAAAAGAATTTTTAAAGCTGTGGTGAACCTAACTGAAAGCCAAACTGATTTATTAATATTATGTTTACCATCCTACTCAAAAGATTTTGAAAAATTAAACAGAAATGCAAATAAATAACCAAAGTCGTGATGTGTTCTATGTTTCTGACGGTACGGCGATAACATGTGAGACATTAGGGCATGTTGTTCTCGGTCAATTTCCGTTCATTCCTAACGAAAAAACCTTTCCGTTCGTAGAAAGCCAGGACAAAGTTGCTGACGTTGTAAAAGAAATTGAAACTTCCTACCAACGCAATGGCGTCAAACCTCTGGTGTTTTTCTCTATCGTGGTGCCAGACGTACGTGAAATGCTGCTGGAAGCGCCTGCATACAGCTACGATGTGTTGGAAAGCATTGTACAGAAAGTGCAAGATGACATTCAGATGGCGCCAAAACCCAAGTTGCAACGTTCTCGCAGTGTGGGGAAAGATTCCGATACCTATTTCGACCGTATCGCGGCCATTGAATATACATTGGCGCATGATGATGGCATCACGCTAAAAGGGTTGGAACAAGCCGATATTATCCTGCTGGGAGTATCGCGCAGCGGAAAAACGCCGACTAGCTTGTATATGGCGATGCAATTTGGTTTACGTGTTGTGAACTATCCGTTCATTGCGGAAGATGTGAAGATGATGCGTTTGTTGCCTGAGTTTGAGATCCATCGTCATAAATTATTCGGGCTTACTATCGACCCTGAACGTTTGACTGAAATCCGTGAGAATCGTTTGTCTGGAAGTGATTACGCCAGTACTGAGCAGTGTAAGTTGGAGCTAGACACCGTAGAGGCGTTGTTTAGAAGAGAGGCGATCCCATACATCAATACGTCCTCTCTGTCTGTTGAGGAAATTACTACGCGTATTCTGGAAAAAGCAGGAATGAAGCGTCGCTTGTTTGGCTAACAAGACAAGCTCATGTCGCTATGTGTAAGAGGAGGTAAGGTGTGTACCTCCTCTATCGAATGAACCTTAGACAGAATTAATAGTATTGGAACATCTTTTGGATGTCTTGATAGTTTTTGGTCTGAGTCAGTGACAGCATCAGTAAGATACGTGCTTTTTGTGGGTTTAGTGTGCCTGAGGCAACAAAGCCATATTTGTCGTCATCAATTTCAGCATCCAAAGTGGTTGAGCCGGTTGGTGTGCGAGAGCTTCTTACAACAACAACGCCATCTTTGCTCGCTTTTTCTAGCTCATCAAAGACCGTGTGGTACAAGTTACCATTACCCACACCAGCACTTACAATACCGTCAAACTTGGCATCAACAAAAGCTTTGACTGGTAAGCTCGACGCATTTGCATAGTTATAAACAATGCCTACTTTAGGTAGTGTGTTAAGTTTTGATACATCGAATGGGGTTTCTGTGGTGTGTTTACGCTCTGGGCTTCGTTGATATTTGGCATCGCTATTATGAATGTAACCGATAGGGCCAAAGTTAGGTGACTGGAAAGTACTGACGGAAGTGGTGCTTGTTTTAGTTACGTCTCGCGCATCGAATATAGTGTCATTCATCGCGACTAACACGCCGCGCCCTTCAGAGTCTTCATCGGTTGCTGTCACGACGGCGTTGTATAAATTAACTGGGCCATCAGCACTCATTGCGGTGGAAGGACGCATTGCACCGACGATCACAACTGGCTTTTTGCTCTTGACGGTCAGATCAAGGAAGTAAGCGGTTTCTTCTAATGTATCGGTACCATGAGTAATGACGATACCGTCAACATCATCTTGAGCGAGCAGTTCGTTGACGCGTTTGGCTAATTTAAGCCATACCTCATCATTCATATCTTGTGAACCAATACTGACCACTTGCTCTCCGGAAATATCGGCAATGTTGGTCATGCTAGGTACCGCAGAAATCAATGATTCGACACCGACTTTACCTGCGGTGTAGTTTGACTCTGTCGCAGATTGACCTGCGCCTGCTATGGTGCCGCCAGTGGCAAGGATTTTAATGTTCGGAAGATCGGATTGCGCAAAAGAGAACGAACTGATGCATAAACCGAGAGTTATCGTACTGAGGCGGAAAAGATTTTTCGTCATAGGAATCACCTGCTGTTAGGTTGGATGTTGGGGAACTCATCTATCCTAAAAACAGCGGGTTAGATTTTTTGAGTACTAGTTCAATAAATTGCAGATGAAGATCGTGATCAAGCAATCAGTTAAAGAACATTAATTCAAACAATTAACTTAAATAACGTGCTTCTTTAACAAGTGAGATGTACTAATAACGTGCACAATGCGTTATATGCTCTAATCTATTGATTGATAAATAAAGAGGGAAGGGAGGCGCGATTAGGTTACTAAACACGAATTGAGAAGTGCAATTTCTTCAAAGTTTACAGTGTAAAAAAAAGCGGCTTTACCCCGGAACAGATAAAAGCCGCTTGCCAATGATGTGTTAATTCACATCTTATCGCATAATCATTTGTTCACGACCAGGACCAACAGAGACCATTTTTACTGGTACGCCCATCAGTTCTTCAATGCGTAGAACGTATTTCTGTGCTGCTACTGGTAGCTCTTCAAACTTACGACAACCTGTGATGTCCTCGCTCCAGCTTTCCATCTTCTCGTAGATTGGCGCAAGAGATGCAGTTTGAGGCCAGATTGGGTTTTCGCTGTGGTCGCCTTCGTAGCCAACACAGATTTTCAGATCGTTAAGGCCAGTCAAACAGTCTACTTTCGTTAGTGCAATTTCAGTTGCGGCTTGCAGTTCAACGCCATTCTTCGTAGCGACTGCGTCGAAGTAACCCATATCGCGCGGACGACCTGTAGTTGCACCGAACTCGCCTGCAAGTTCTCGGAAAGCATCTTGCTCTTCCATTGCAGTGATCAACGTACCAGTACCTACTGATGAGCTGAATGCTTTTGCAACCGCAATAACGCGTTCAGGACGAAGTGCTGGAAGACCACTGCCGATACCCGCGTACATTGATACAACGTTAGAAGATGTTGTCCAAGGGTACTCACCGTAAACAAGGTCACGACCCGCGCCAAGCTGTGCTTCGAACAACAGTGTTTTGTCTTTTGCTTGTAGCTCTTTTAGAGGAAGCGTTACGTTGCAAATTGAATCGCGCCAAGGTGCAGACACTTCTAGCAACCAGTTCGCCATTTCTTCAGCGGTTTGTTCGAACTCGAACGTCGGGTAAAGCGCACGCAGTTGTGGCAGTTTCCAATCCATCATGAATTGAAGGCGTTCAACCAATACTTCTGGTTGCTTCAACCAACCAACAAGAATGCCTTTCTTCATTACGCGGTCACCGTACGCAGGTGCAATACCTTGACGAGTTGAACCGTATGCTTTGTCGCCTAAACGCTGTTCTTCTAGCGTATCTTCTAGTGCGTGTAGAGGTAGACACAGTGTCGCGCGATCAGAGATGCACATATTCACTTTTACGCCCGCTTCTTCAACTTCCGCAATCTCCTGAGACAGCAACGCAGGGCTGATAACCATACCCGGACCTAACACTGCCAAACAGTCAGGGTTGAATACGCCACTTGGAAGCTGGTGCAGCTTGAACGTACCTAGGTCGTTAACCACGGTGTGACCCGCGTTGTTACCACCTTGGAAACGAATGCTCGCAGAAGCTTGCTCTGCCAAAAAGTCAACGATGCGGCCTTTGCCTTCATCACCCCAGTTTGCACCCACAACAACGATAGACGACATAATTTAATCTCCAAAAACAGATGCAAAAATCTTAAGGTGTTCGCCATAATAAGAGAAATTAATTATACTCATTAACTTGATAAGAATCTCATATCGGAATTGGCAATGTTAGATTTGAACTGGCTGCGAACCTTCGTAACTCTTGCAGAGGTAAAACACTTTGGTAAAACAGCGACGGAACTTCACATGACACAGCCGAACGTAAGTTTGCATATCAAGCAGTTGGAGCAGGCCACGCGCACTAAACTGATTGAGCGAAATCCTGTGCAGTTGACGCAAGCGGGGAAGCGTTTGTTAGCTACGGCGCAGCGGATGCTTAATGAGCTGCAAATTTGTCAGTCGGATCTCAATGCCATCAACGATCTTACGCAGGGGACGCTTTCTATTGCGGCGAGCGATATCGTTTCACGTTTACTGCTTATCAAACCATTTCAGCAATTCAAAAGTGAATACCCGGGTATCGACTTGGCGTTGTTCAATACCACGTCTTCTCAAGCGGTGGATTTGGTGAAAAGTGCGCGTGCCGATATCGGCTTTGTTATCGCACAAAAAGAGAGTCAACCGCTGCATTTTACGCCTCTCACGCAGATTCACTGGTGTGCGTTTGGCGATAACATTTTTGAGTGGCAGGACAATCGAAAAGAGAGCCAGACGCTGATTCTGCTAGGGCACGATACTCGAACCCGAGAGCTGATTGATGCGTCTTTACCTGAGTTAAATCTGCCTAAGCATCGCGTGATGGAAGTGGGCAGTGTGGAAGCTCAAATTGACTGGGCTGAAGCGGGGTTTGGGACCGCCATTGTGCCGGATTTCTCTCTTGATCCGAGGTTAATGCTTTCCCGAGAAGTCACGCCTTTGCCTAGTTTTCCAAACACCGATTTCGGCTACATTGTGCGCCAAAATCAGGTACTCTCCAAAGCCGCCAAACAGCTACTCACTTGGGTTGGAGAGAATGTGTCAGTGGTGGGAGAGTAACGGATGAAAGATGACGACATTATTGTTTCGCTTCCCTCTCTGATTCATCGCATTGGCGGTGAGAATGCTAAACGCATTAAAGTCATTGCGGCGGATTGCGGGTGTGACGTTAAGCGAGTTAGGCGCTCTCGTCATTGGCAAGTTTCTGGAGAAGCTTTGAACTTAAAAGCGTTACTTGATCAGCTAAAAGCAGGACAGTGTGAAGAGCTAAGGTTTGTGATGAATAAGTTGGAGAAAGGGTTATCCGTTCATCAGGACAAACTGGAACCGTTGGAAGAAAAACTGATTCGGTTGGTGGTGCAAAACCCAAATATCACCTTGGCGGAGTTGATGACAGAAACGCACTGTACGATTGCGCAAGCCAGAGCAGCTCGGTTTGAAGCGGAAATGCTCTAGCGTAGAATTTTTATTTACTCATTCTAGCAGCCAATGTTACGGTGCGGGCTATTACTAAAAATTAAGGCCATTTTTTATCATGGATATTTGGAAGCTCCTCCTTTTTATTCCCGCTTGCTTTGCTCTGAATATGACTCCAGGCCCAAACAACTTATTGGCAATGAATAATGCGCGTTGTTACGGTTTTCGTGCCGCGTTTGTCGCTAGTTTAGGGCGTATTACGGCATTTTCTGGCATGATCGCGTTGTCTGCCTCTGGGCTCGCCGTGATTTTGTACACATCAGAAATGCTGTTTTTAGCGTTAAAGCTGGTGGGTGCGTTGTATCTATTGTGGATTGCATTCAACCTTTGGCGTTCGGAATCGAGCCCGATCTCTGAGTTAACTAACTCACGCAACTATGCAGGGCTTGCGAAACAAGAGTTTACGCTTGCCGCCGGTAACCCGAAGGCGATTCTTATTTTTACTGCGTTTTTGCCGCAGTTTGTAGACGTGAACGCCAACGTTCAAGAGCAGTTTTTTGCCCTTGGCTCCACGTTTTTGATATTAGAAATGGTCGCCATTTCAATTTACGCGATTTTTGGTTTGTACTTGAGACACTGGTTTTCAAATCCAAAAATGGCGAAACGTTTTAATCGCGGATGTTCGCTGTTTTTAGCCGCATCTGGTGTGAATTTGCTACTAAGTAAGCAATAACGCATATCATTTCTGTAGCGTATTTTTCTATTAAAAAAGAGCCGCTGATGTTATATCAGCGGCTCTTTTCGTTGATGCATCTATTGTTTGTTGTTACCACATCAAGTCATCTGGCACGACGAAATCTGCGTATGGGTCGTCTTCTGCTGGAATGTCCGATTCTGGTTCTTTCTGTTCGATGATGACGGATTCATCACGTTGAGCAATTTTATTTGCTACTCCGCGTGGAATGACAACGTAGCTTTCACCGACAATAGCAATGGCTAGAATGCCTTTAATCAACTGTTCACGGATGAGAGCATCAACATACAGTGACTTAACCAAGGTGCCATGGGTGAAGTTGTACTTAATATCGCCATCTTTTAAGTCGATCTTGTTCATCTCAATCAATTGATTGATTTGCGCTTTGATCTCTTTATTCAAACGCTCGGCATTTTGCTGTTCGCTCAATTGTTTATCACGCTCTAACTGTTGGCGTTTATTCTCTTCAACCGCCGCTTTTACTTCGCGTGCTTGAACGCGTGATTTTTTAGAGCCTTTCTTCGCTTTCTTTAGTTTCTTTTCATTAACTAAGCCAGCTTTCAGCATTTGTTCTTGAAGGGTAAGTTTTGCCATGTTTCATCCAGTTAGTGCGCAATTTTGTGCATTTTAGCGAGTCCTTATCAGCAAGGAAAGGGCGATGATGACACGTCGGAGAAATTATCGGACTCAAGCAAACGCAATGCGTCCCAAAGCATCACTTGGTTGGAGCTTAGTACAGGAATACCAAAGCGGCTTGAGAAATAAGGTAGTAGATGCATGACTCGCATGTTCGTGCATGAAATAAATACCGCGTCCACAGTGCAATCAATCGACTCAAGCAGCTGCGCTAAGGCATTTTCTACGTCTTGCCCTCCAATGGTTGGGATATGGGGATCGTAGTCGAGATTGAAATACCCAAAGGCCAGAACGTCAATGCCATGTTCGGTCATGGACTCATAAAGTGGGTGATTGACGTCATTGGTATACGGCGTCAGCATAACGATTCTTTGAGCTTGATGGTGTTCAAGCGCTCTCAGTGCGGCTTGCCAAGGGTTAGTTGTTATGACTTCGGGTCTCTCTTGACGAATTAAATCAGTGATTTGATCGGAGCCAATGAGCACACTAGCTGACGTACAGCCAAACGCCATGACGTTGATTGGCCACATTGGCACGATGGTGCGTACACACTCGCGGATACTGTTTTGCATGTCTGTTAAGTGCAGAGGATCGACAGTACCTGTGGTGAGAAAGCGTGAAGTGTATAAGCGAACATCTGCGGGTAAATGCTCGCGCCATTCGTTTTCTAGCACATAGTCGGTCGCGAGTTGAATGAGTCCGATTGAACGTTGATAAGTGGATACATCCGCCGAAAAATCAAACTGAGTGGTTAAAGATTGAAACGTACAGAGCTCTGGCATGTTACGGCCCTCAAAAAGTGCGGTGGTTGCCCACCGCCAAAGTCACAGGGAATAAGTTACATCGTGGATTGAATGCTGGTGAGTTGTTGAGCGGTATAGTCAGCGATTGCGGTGTCTTGAACGCCAGTCCCTGTTAAATCACATACCGAAACATCGTCAACACGCCTTGAGTAGGGGTGCTTGCCGCAAATGATGTCGCCAAGTTCGACTAGGCTACGGGTGAGCGGTTTGTCTACACCACGTAATTCGCCAAGTGATTCTGACTGACTGATTCGATCGACCACCAGATGCTCAGCGTTTAGGATCACTGAGGTGGCAAGCTCACGTTTATGAGGGCTGTCTGAACCCATAGCGATCACGTGTGCTCCTGATGGGATATCTTCCCAATTAAGCAAAGGTTCTTTTGATGGTGTTGTCGTGACAATAATGTCGGCTTCTTGGCATGCTTGCTGGATAGAGGAGTGTACGGATACGGATAGATCGTATCGTTGCTCCATGCGTTGTTTGTAAGCCTGCGATTTTGTGTTGTCTCTTGCCCAGATGTTCACTTGGGAGATTGGCCTAACTAATTTTATCGCAGCGACTTGGAGTTCTGCTTGAAGCCCACTGCCAATAACCGTAATTTTGGATGCTTCTGAGTTCGACAGGTATTTCGCGGAGATAGCGCCAGCGAGAGCAGTACGAATGTCGGTTAGATACCCTTCGTCAAACAATACGCTATCAACCAGCCCTGTTTTCGCGCTAAAGAGCACCATCAAACCATTTAGGCTGGGTAGTCCTAGTTTTGGGTTATCAAAAAATCCTGGGCTGATTTTTATCGCGAAGCGCTCATTACCTTTGATATGCGCCGTTTTTACATCCACTTCGCCGTTATGCTCTTCAATTGCCATGCTAAGAATCGGAGGCATGGTGACGTTGCCTTGCCCAAGCGCTTTGAAGCCATTTTCCACGGCCGCTAACGCATTAAGATCTAACTGAGTCACTTGCTCTATCTGAGATTTATTATAGATTTTCATTCGCACGACCTCGGTTATTCTTTGACTTGGCGGCCAATTTTTAATGCCGTCTCAAAAGTGTCTGAAGAGACGTTTTTTCCACTGAGCACCAAAACGACTTTCTTACCGCGTAAGTCCAGTTGATGCTGATGAATGGCGGCAAGTCCCACTGCGGCTGCGCCTTCTACGGCAAATTTTTCTGCATCGAAAATATCTGCCATGCCTTTGGCGATGCTGTGTTCACTGACTAAAAACGCTTTATCCATGACTTCTTGCACGAGTTTGAAGGTATAGCGATTGTCTAAACCTATGCCGCCACCTAAGCTGTCAGCAAACGATTCGTGCTCTTCCACTTGTACTGGTTTTCCTGCTTTAATGCTTTCTACCATCGCAGCGCCTTTGTCCATGGAAACGCCATACACGTTCACTTTGCTGCTGTTTGATTTTGCGGCTAAGCCAATACCACCAATCAATCCGCCGCCAGATAACCCGGCGAAAATGACGTCGACATCAGGAAGATCTTCAATGATTTCTAGCCCAATGGTCCCTTGTCCGGCGATGATGTCTGGGTGTTCGAATGGTGAGAGATAGGTCATCGACTCTTCTTCTGTTAGCCTCAATGCTTCTCGCTCCGCGTCGTCTTGTGCTTGACCAACTATTCGAACTTCTGCGCCTAATGCTTTAATTGCGTCGACTTTGTTTTGTGGCACTAAATTGGACATACAAATCACGGTGCGGACTCCTAGTCGTTGCCCAGCATAAGCCACGGCACGGCCGTGATTACCAGTAGAGCAAGTGACGACGCCATGTTGTTTTTGTTCCTCACTCAGTTTGTTCATGGCATGAGTCGCTCCACGCAATTTAAAAGCACCAATAGGTTGTAGTGTTTCCAGTTTTAACCAAATTTCACATTGATATTGTTGCGATAACAGTGGTGAGTGAAGTAATGGTGTGCGACTGACTAATCCGTTAATCGCTTTCTTTGCGGCAAAGATTGCTTGTGTTTCCATCTAGTACGTCTCTTAGGACCGCCCCCTCTAATTTGGTCAGAGGGGGCGGTAATCATTGGTAGGTTTGTGAGTTGGTTAATTCGCGGCTATTTTGGCTGCCACTGTTTAGACGTGACGAGGTTATCCATCACTTTATTGACCGCTTGGTGCGCTTTGTCGACAATAGTGTCGATGTCATTACGGTTCGCGATAAGCGGTGGAGCAAAGCCGAGGATGTCACCATGTGGCATGGCGCGAGCGATTAAGCCTTGCTCTAAACAGGCCGCCGCGATTTGCGGACCCACTTTCAAGTTTGGATCAAAGTGTGCTCGGCGGAGTTTGTCTGAAGAAAACTCCAACGCATGCAACAAGCCAACGCCACGAGTATCACCGACCAATGGATGATCGTTAAACGTCTCCGCCATACGTTGCTGCAGGTAAGCGCCGACCTCGGCTGCGTTTTGCACCAAGCCTTCACGTTCAATTATATCGAGGTTGCAGTTCGCTGCTGCCGCTCCCATTGGGTGACCGGAGTAGGTATAACCGTGTCCGATAGCGCCCCATTGGTCGGTGCCGTTTTCTAGCACACTCCAAACTCGTTCACCGACGATCACGCCAGACAGCGGTTGATACGCAGAGGTTAACCCTTTCGCTACCGTGATGAGATCCGGTTTCATGTCGTAGTGCAGTGAGCCAAAATCGGAGCCGAGGCGGCCAAAGCCACAGACCACTTCATCCGCAATCAAGAGTACATCGTATTTGTCGAGTACTTTACGAATCGCCTGCCAGTACCCTTCTGGTGGTGGCACAATACCGCCAGTACCGAGCACTGGCTCCGCAATCATCGCTGCCACCGTTTCAGGGCCTTCTTCCAAGATCATCGCTTCGAGTTGATCCGCACAATATTGAGAGAATTCAAGCTCAGACATACTCTCGTCTTCACGGCGATAGTAATACGGCGCCATGGTGTGCTTGATGCGCTCAAGCGGTAAATCAAAATGTGCGTGGAAAAGAGGTAGCCCTGTCATTGAACCCGAAGCGATACTTGAGCCATGGTAGCCGCGATCACGGGAGATAATTTTTTTCTTCTCTGGTAGACCACGAGCATTGTTGTAATACCACACCAACTTAAGTTGAGTTTCGTTCGCATCACTGCCTGACATGCCGTAGTAGACTTTACTCATGCCTTCAGGCGCTATTTTGATGATGCGATCTGACAGTGTCACTAGTGCTTCGTTGGTATGACCGACGTAAGTATGGTAGTACGCCAGCTCTTTGGCTTGTTCATAAATAGCATCGGCCATTTCAGTCCTGCCATAGCCAATGTTCACACAATACAACCCGGCAAAGCCGTCTATCAGCTCGATGCCTTCTGAATCGGTGATGCGTATTCCGCTTCCGCTCGAGATAATTCTTCCCGAAAGCTCCCCAGCCGCATACTGCTTCAGGTGGGTTGAGGCATGAAATACTCTCTGACGGTCGATCTCTAAAAGTTGTTGCGTTTTGTTGCTCATGATCCTTCTCCTCGAATAATTGGATATCCATATTTCGTGCCTTAACTGCCACTGACGGTTGGTAAAGCGCCTAAGCAGCAGTATTTGATTTCACTGTATTCTTCAAAGCCGTGGCGACTGCCTTCTCGTCCAAGTCCAGACTGCTTCACGCCGCCGAATGGGATAGGGTGGCCAGTCATCTTGACGGAGTTCACGCTCACCATGCCAAACTCCAAACCACGCATGCAGCGCCAAATTTGGTGAATATCGTGACCATAAACATAGGCAGCTAAGCCGTACTCAGTGTCGTTGCTCATTTCAATCACGGTATCTAAGTCTTGGTAAGGCAATACGCCTGCCACAGGACAAAAATTCTCTTCGCGATACACCGCCATATCAGGGGTGACATCGGCTAGCAATGTCGGCGCGAAGAAGTTTTCGCCTGGTACGGGCTGGTGGTATCCCGCTACCAATCGCGCGCCTTTGTCGAGTGCGTCACGCACCAAATCATGCGCTTTATCCACCGCAGCGCGATTGATCAGCGGCCCCATGGTGGTTTTTTCATCTAAACCATTGCCCAAAACAATGTGGTTCATTTCTTTGGCAAACGCTTCCAAAAACGCTTCGTACTTATCGTCAGGGACGAAAATACGGTTTGCAGCCAAGCAGTCTTGTCCTGCAGTTTGAAACTTGGTATCGACGGCGGCTTTGGCTGCTTGCTCGACATCCATATCTGGCAGCACGATGAAAGGGGCATTACCGCCGAGCTCCATACTGCACTTCTTCACGGTTTGTGCCGCGTCGCGCAGCAGCAACTTACCCACTCGAGTTGAACCTGTGAACGAGAGCGCTTTGACTTTATCGGAGTGACACAAGGTTTGTGACACCATCACCGCATCGCCAGTGAGCACGTTAAATACACCAGGTGGAAAGCCAGCTCGGTCTGCTAATTCTGCCAAGGCCAATGCGGAAAAAGGCGTTTCGCTGGCAGGTTTGATGAGCACCGAACAGCCTATCGCTAATGCTGCGGCGGCTTTACGGGTGACCATTGCATTAGGAAAATTCCATGGTGTAATCAGAGCTGCGACACCAATCGGCTCGCGTACCGTCGATAGCTGCGCATTCGGAATATGACTTGGGATGGTTTCGCCATAGCTGCGGCGTGCTTCCTCTGCAAACCAACGAACAAAGGATGCGCCGTAGTCGATTTCACCCAAAGCATCACCTAATGTTTTGCCTTGCTCCATAACCATCAAACGAGCAAGATCTTGTTTTGATTCTAAAATCAGATCGTGCCAACACATGAGAATTTCAGCGCGTTCTTCTGCTTGCATTTTTCGCCATTGACGAAAGGCTTGGTCGGCTTCATCAATCGCTTGATAGAGTTGTTGCTGAGATAGCTTGGTAATGTAGCCGATGACCGTACCATCCGCTGGATTATCCACCGGATGAAATTGGTCACCACTTACCCATTTGCCATTTACGTACGCTAAACCTCTCACCAAACGTACGTCTTTCATTATCGCCATCATGTCGTGCGAGGCTTTTAATTCCTCAGCATGTAAGCTGTGCAGTGCTGTCATGAGTCCTTCTCCCAGCGTCGTTGTCCATAGTTAAACTATAATGGAGAAGTGACCGAAATAATTTCTGATGCCGAGGTTTAAACCATCAAAACTTTCTTTTCCACACCGTTAGATATGGTGATTTTTCTGGTCGTCTTTTAAGCGTGTTTTCCCTTTTAGAACAAGGCGTTTTGGTTCACTTCTAATGTGCCTGCATCACGTTTGATTGTTTTCGTCACGATGTAAGTAAAGTAGCGCTCAATGCCCACTTCTGACTCTAACCAGTTGTCGATAAGCCGCTGATATTGATCAATATCTTCCGACTGAATTTTGAGGATGTAATCGACACCGCCGCCTGTGGCATAACAATCAGTGACTTCTGGTGAGTGTTGAACCAGTTGCTCGAAACGTTTGAACGCTTGGGCGCTGTGCTCTTTGAGCGTAACTTCAACCATGACCGATGTTCGTTTGAACAAAACATCGGTATTTACTTTTGCCCCGTAGCCTTCAATGATGCCTGCTTCTTCCAGTTTTTTGACACGCTCCCAGCAAGGGCTCACAGATAGGTTAATGGCCTCGGCAAGGTGAGATTTGGTAATACGGCCATTGTCATGAAGTATTTGTAGAATTTTTACGTCGTAGCGATCGAGGCGCATAATTGGTCTCCCTGTAAAATACCAATCAGTTCAGAATAGTTGATGACTGGTCAACCGCTATAAGGTGGCCCGAAGGCCACTCCTTTTTCTGTTATTGATTCTGTTATTGATTGAACTCTTGTTCCAGTGAGCTCAGCACTGCTTTACCGCTATCGCCTGTAAGCTCGATGTATTTGTCCCGCATTGGCATAGACGCTTGTTTAAATGCTGCACGTTCGTCACTGTCGAGTTTGATCATCTGCATATCTGGTTTGGCTTGCTTAATTTGATCAAGACGTTTTTGGTTAAACTCATCCTGTTTTTCAAATATAAAGTCAGTCATACCAGCGATGACTTTATTGACCTGATCTTGGCGGGCTTGTGGGAGGGTTTCGAACCAACTGTTGTTGGTAATGACAGTAGTAGTAAATTGTTGTTGTCCTGCCCAGAACATGTAGTCGTTCACTTCGTAGAACTTCATTTCTTCGATAGCAAAAACGGGGTTTACTTGACCATCGATCATTTTAAGTTGCAGAGCACCATAGACTTCTGAGTAGGGTAAAGGCGTAGGGTCGGCTCCAAACGATTTATAAGCCTCAACCAGCATTGGCGATGCCATCACGCGTATTTTGAAGTTATCAAAATCTTTTGGAGAACGAATCTCACGGTTGGTCGTCCACACCATTTCACCTTCTGGATACATAGTGAGAAGTTTGAGGTTTTTCTGTTCTAGCTTTTTGCCGAGTGTGTCATAGATAGTAGGGCTTGAACTCAGCACTTTTTTATTCACATCATTGTCTTGCGACAAAAGGTAAGGGATGGAGAAAACCTGCATTTCGGGCACGAATGAACCAAAAATACCTGGCGATGCGTTGGTAAATTGGATAATACCGTTCGCAGTAAGCTCGGTAAGATCTTCTGACTGACCTAATGTGCCGTATGGATAGACTTCCACTGTGACGTCGCCATCGGTTGCATTTTCGATGCGCTTTTTAAACTCTTGCGCATAAGCATCTTGCACCGAGCCTTTGACTTCTTCTAGAGCGAATTTCCACGTTTCTGCATAAACATTGCTGGTGGCAAAGCTGGCTGCGATCAGTACGGCACTCGTTAGGTAGCTGTGTTTCATCGGATTCATCCATTTCTTCCTTAATCAGTTTGTGAGTCAATTCACCAACGGCAGGTGATACACCAGACCCGATGTTGTGTCGTGTTTAGGGCGTGTTGACCTTTCGAGCTGATTTTTGCAGCGCTTTGTGGGAAATTTATACAAGGCAGAGGCTTTGATGTGTAGTGGCCTACATAAAAAGCCGATAACGCAGTAGAAATGAACCACAAAGGCTGCCCGAAGGGTTCGGTTAAAATCGTTTTATGCTTTGTTGAAGACCATTTGCTTAGAATGACTAGGCTGCATAGTCTTCGCAGCGCCTAAAACGATTTTACCTCGAACAAAATTTAACCGCGAAAGGTCAATACGCCCTAGTAAGAGTTAGTTTAATTCGCCACAGTCTTCGGCAATTACGGCGACCGTGTCACCAATGTTGACCATGGCAGGGAAACGACGTGCAGCAAAAATCCCACTGCGCTGCGCTTTGTATTCGATAGGGTCGCTCCCTGTACGCTCGGTTGAATAGATTCTTGCCAGTACATCGTCTTGTTTGATGGTATCGCCAAGCTCAAATAAGTATTCGGTGATACCGTTGTGCTGGCTTTGCACGTAGCAACTTGCATCGGGCATATCAAGCAACCTAGTTGGCAGGGTTGGTTTTTCGTAATCACCTGATAAGTTGCCCGAAAAACGCAAGAAGTTACGAATACCTCGGTCGGCATAAGCGATGGTTTCTGGAGTGCTGGTTCCGCCACCTCTGAGCTCTGTGGTGACGAAGATTTTGCCTTGAGATTCCACTGCGGTGTCGTACAGGCTGGTGGCGTCCATTTCGAGCAAGATCATGGTGTAAGGTGCGCCAAACAGTTTCGCACCTAAGATGCATGCTTCTTCTTGATCGAGGTTGTCGAGACGATGGGCTGCGGCGAAAGGCACGATATCTAACGTTTTACCACCTGAATGAATGTCTAACGCAAAATCGCACATGGGTACTAAGTAACGAGTAAAGTAATCCGCGATTTTTTCGGTCACTGAGCCTACAGGGTTTCCGGGAAAGCTGCGATTTAAATTCCCTTTATCGATAGACGATGTGCGCGAGGCATTTTGTACCGCAGGTAAGTTCATCATTGGCACAATAATGACGCGACCTTGTATTTGCTCTGCTTGCAGCGAGTTTGCCAATTTTAGCAGGCTGGTGATGCCTTCGTATTCATCACCGTGATTACCGCCAGTAAGCAGCGCCGTTGGCCCGTGTCCATTTTTTATCACGGTGATAGGTATCATGATGCTTCCCCAAGCGGAGTCATCATGGGAATAGGGCAGCGCTAAAAAGCCGTGCTGCACGCCTTCCCGGTCAAAGTCTACGGTGGCTGTGATCGAGCTCTTTTGCATATCGAGTCCTTTTTGTTCTTAAGCCTAGTTCAACAGAACTTACGGTTTGAAAAGTTAGTGTTTAACAAATAAGTGGCGTGGGAAATCACACAGTGTTTTTGCACCATCACGGGTGATCACAATGCTTTCGGTGGTTTCTAACCCCCAATCTTCAAACCATAGCCCCGGCATAAAGTGGAATGTCATGCCTTCTTTTAATACGGTTTTATCGGTGTCTCGCAAGCTCATGGTTCGTTCGCCCCAGTCAGGAGGGTAGCTCAGACCAATTGGGTAACCACATCGGGCGCCTTCACGTGAGAATCCTGCTTTATCGAGGACTTGGTTCAATGCGTTGGCGATGTCGGCGCAAGTATTGCCTGGTCTTGCGACTTCTAAGCCTGCTTCGAGACCTAAAGTTAATGCTTCATCTGCACGTTTGAATTTGTCGTCTGGTTCCCCAAGAAAAATAGTGCGAGAGAGTGGGCAATGGTAACGGCGATGCGCGCCAGCGATTTCGAAAAAAGTACCTTCGCCTTTTTTGAAAGGCCTATCATCCCACGTTAGGTGAGGTGCAGAAGCATCAGAACCAGATGGCAAAAGCGGTACGATCGCGGTGTAATCGCCAAAGTGATCTTCATGCCCAAGTACTGCTTGGCGGTTAATCTCGGCGACAAGGTGATGTTTCGGCAATCCTGGCTCGATCATATCGAACGCGACACGATGCATGTTTTCAACAATGCGAGCTGCGCGGTACATATAAGCCAGTTCTTGATCAGATTTAACGGCGCGACACCAATTGACTAGCCCGGTTGCATCGAGAAGTTGAGCATTCGGTAAGTGCGTGGTGAGTGACTCGTAAGCGGTGGCACTAAAGTAATAGTTATCTTTTTCCACACCGATACGGCCGCGATCCCAAAGACGTGGGGCGAGTACCGCTTCTACCAGAAAATCCATTGGGTGCAATGGTGGGTTCATCACATAATGGTCTGGGTAGTAGGTGATATTTTCTGCCGACATATACGCAGTTCTGTATGCCCCATTGGCATCTTGGCAGCGCCCAAACCAAACAGGCTCGCCAGATGATCCTACAACGACACATTGTGGGACATAAAAAGACCAACCGTCATAACCAGTCAGCCATGCCATGTTAGAAGGATCGTGAATGATAAGGACATCCAACTCTCGTTCTTCCATCGACTGCCGAACTTTTGTTAATCGGTCCTGGAATTCATCCAGTGTAAAATGCAAAGCAACGCCTCTCATATTTTCTCCTTGTTAAAAATCCGACGCCTTATGGGCCTTCGGAGACGTTGAGGTATTTCTACCTTCCACCAGGTCAGCCAGACCTGCGTTTAAAAACTATTGCAACTCACCACTGCGGCTGGGTTTGGATTAAACGATGCCATTTAACATGTTTGTTGATTCTATATTTCTCATGTCAATCATTACAATTGTGGCTCATTTTTGTGCATTACACCGCATTTGATGGCTAAAAACTCGCCATTTGTTAAATTGAAGTTACAATGAGCATTAAAAATGAATCAATTAAAATATTGTGTCATGACAATTTCTTTGAACCCGATCATTCGCCCAGGCACCGCTAAGTACATCTCCATTGGCAATTATCTTGTCGAATGTGTCCGCAGTGGTTACCTAAAACCCGGTACTCGACTACCCACACATCGTGAGTTTGCGGAGCAAATTGGCGTGAGCGTACAAACCGTCAGCCATGCATATGGTTATGCGGAGAAAAAAGGTGCGCTCGAGTCTTGGGTGGGAAACGGTACGTTTGTAAAGTCAGGCTTTGTGGATGAAAGCACGGACACGGAGTTCATGCTGACGCAAGAGATGAAAGAAACACCGGATGAAATTGATATGTCGATCGCTCATCCGGTAGTAACTGATCGCCACATTACGCTTTTTAATCAGGCGTTAATGGAAATTGCTGGGCAAACAAACAATCGCAGTTTGATCAGTAAAGCAAAGCCAGTAACAGGTCAGCCTCATCATATTGAGTCCGGAGCGCGATTTCTCAGTAGCCAAGGGTTAGACGTTGGTACCGATCAAATATTACTCACAAATGGTGCATGCCATGGCTTGACCTTGGCTTTAAGCACCGTTGTTGAACACGGTGATTTAGTCGCTTGTGGTCACTTAGTCGATCATGGCTTGATCTCTCGCTCAAGAATGCTTGGATTTAAGTTGCAGCCGCTTGAGATGGATGAGTTTGGTATCACGCCGGATGCATTTGAATGGGCATGTAAACACAAACCAATCAAGGCGCTGTGTTGCACACCGAGCATGGCCAATCCGAATAGTGCGCATATGGACATTTCGCGCCGAGAGGCGATAGCAAATATTGCGAAGCAGTATGAGATCTACGTGATTGAAGATGACGTGTATGGGGCACTAGAGCCCAATCGTGTCCCACCTCTCGCCGCACTGTTACCCGAGCAGGCTTTTTATGTCACCAGTTTAACCAAAGTCGTAGCGCCAGGTATGCGTACGGGCTATTTAACGGTCCCACGTCATTTTTTGCAGCATGCGATTGGCCGTTTAGCTGCGACGAGTTGGTCTGCGACCCCGTTACCGTTTGAAGTCGCTCATTTGTGGATCGAAAACGGTACATTAAATCGACTTGTTCGATTTCAAGTCAATGAATTTGCCAAGCGCCAGCGAATAGCAAAAGCCACTTTAGAAGGGCATGTTTACAGCTCACACCCGAATGGTCAGCACATTTGGTTGAGGTTACCCGAGCAGTGGAGCAGTGATGATCTGGTCGCTTCGGCTAAGCGTTCTGGGGTGCAGATCACGGGGTATAAACCTTTTGTTCTCGATACTAATCAGCCAATGCCTTACGTGCGAATCAGTTTGGGAGCAGAGACTAATCGAGGCTACATCAAGCATGGGTTGTCTGTGATTGCAGAAATTCTCGATACAAACCCTCCAACCTCTCACTTTTTGGTCTGAGCAGTATGCTCTGACCAATTTTTTCTGCGAAAGCGCCAAGTTCAGAAAATCTTTCTTATTCACCTGATTGACTTGATTGTCATGAAAAAGATAACGTTTCATTAACATTTTTGTTGATCAGGAGCAGCGCGGATGAAAGGGATTTTTCAGTGGCTAGATAAATATATACAGAAAGCGGAGGCGGCACTGCTCATTGGCTCGGTGCTTCTTATTGCGTTGAACTCAATTGCTAACGTGTTAGGGCGCTACCTCTTTAGCCAAAGCATCTACTTTTCAGAAGAACTCAATTATTTCCTCATTATCGCCGTCACGTTTATTGGTTGCAGTTATGCTGCCCGCCAATCTCGCCATATCCGTATGACGGCATTTACCGATATGCTTCCAAAGCGTATACAAACTTTAGCCAACGGCATTATTTATTTACTCACCGCCGCATTGGTGGCGGTGCTAACTTGGTATTCGTGGCAATACATTGGCAAGGTGAGCCAAATGGGGCGTCTTTCTCCTGCAATGCAAGTACCTTTGAGTTGGGTGTACTTAATCGCACCGATTGGCCTTTTCTTTAGCACGGTTCAGTTCGCGCGTGTGGGTAGTCGCCATATCAAACGTTTCATAATGCTGACAAAGCGTTCACGCTCATCTCGACCAGATGGCATCGGCTCTGCCACTAAGCAGGAGAAAGCGCTATGACGACCGCTCTTGTAGCAACGATGATCACGTTGTTGGCTTTTGGATTTCCGATGTTGGTACCGCTATTAGCGGCGACCATGTTGGGATTTATTGTTTTTCTTGGTCTGGGGCCAGATTTTATGATCCAGCAAATGCTTGCTGGCATCAAACCCGCTGCGTTGATCGCAGTACCGATGTTTATTCTCGCGGCAGAAATTATTACCCGAGGCGTGGCAGCAACGCGCTTGCTAGATGTCGCAATGGCGTTTGTTGGGCACGTTCGTGGCGGTCTGGCGATCACCTCATCGCTTAGCTGTGCGATGTTTGGTGCGGTATCTGGGTCTACACAAGCCACCGTTGTTTCTGTTGGCTCTATTATGCGACCGAAAATGTTGGAGTATGGTTACAAAGACAGCTTTGCTCTGGCTTTGATTATTAACGCCTCTGACTTAGCGCTCCTTATTCCACCGAGTATCGGTATGATCATCTATGGTGTGGTGTCTGGAACATCGGTTGCTGAGCTGTTTATTGCTGGTATTGGACCGGCGATCGTGATTTTATTGATGTTTTCTGCCTACTGTTATTTTTATGCAGGCAAAAGCTCTGTAGAAAATGCCCCGCGAGCCAGCTGGAAAGAACGTTGGACCACAATACGTAAAGCGGTTTTACCATTTGGTTTTCCGATCATTACTGTTGGCGGTATTTATGCTGGAGTATTTAGCCCTACCGAAGCGGCGTCGGTTTCGGTGTTGTACGCTGTGTTATTAGAAATGGTTATCTTCCGTAAAGTGAAATGGAAGGAGCTTGGCGAAATCGCGCTTTCTACGGGCATGGTTACCGCGGTGGTATTTATCTTAGTCGCAGCAGGGGCTGCTTTTTCTTGGGTAATTTCATTTTCCCAGATCCCGCAAGAATTGTTGGGTATGATCGGGATTAATGATCTTTCGCAGACCGAGTTACTGGTCGTTATTTCAATTGCGTTCTTTATTGGTTGTATGTTCGTTGATCCAATCGTAGTGATGCTGATTTTGATCCCTATCTTTGCACCTGTGATTAAGTCCTCTGGCATTGACCCTGTACTGGTCGGCACCATCGTGACCTTGCAAGCTGCGATAGGTTCTGCAACACCACCGTTTGGCTGCGATATCTTTACCGCGATTGCCGTGTTTAAACGCCCTTATGTGGAAGTGATTCGCGGCACGCCACCGTTTGTCTTCATCTTGCTTTTGGTCTCCGTGATGCTGATTTTCTTCCCTTCGATTTCACTTTTCTTACGTGATCTAGCGTTTCGATAGTATCGACTAAACGCTCAAAGCCGCTGAATATCAGCGGCTTTTTATCTATGCTCTCAAACTGTTCAACTTATCCTGTTCTCCAGTCTCCATTGGCTGGGCGACTTTCCTGTCCAACTGCGAAAGTGGCGGCTGAATACCGCAGTTTCTGCATAGCCCAGTTGCAATGCGATATCGGTAATACTCTGAATATTCTCACTTAAACGCTGCTCGGCGAAATCCTGTCGTACTTGTTGTAACAACTGTCGATAACTTGTTTCCTGCTGTTTCAACTTGTTTTGCAGCATTCTCGGATGCAGGTCTAATGCTCTTGCAACGCGCTCCACGCTGCATTCTCCGGTCGACAACAAACGACCAATCATATTCGCTGCTTGATCACTCAGATTGTTAGGATAGCGGGTTTGCAAATACTTGAGGTGCTGTTGAAAGTGGCGATCCAGTGCGTCTTCGTCTTGGTGATTCTTAGCGTTGAGCAGGTTGGCTTTGAGCAATACACCGTCAAACTTATCACCAAAACGCAGTTTGTTCTGTTGGGCAAACTTGCTTTGCTCTACTTCCAATGTTGCGTGTTGAGTCAAATGTAGCGCGAAGTGGCTTGCTTCAATATCGAGCAAACTGGCGATAAACATGGCTAAGTGTGACACACTTAGCTGCATCAACTGCGCAATACCGCGGTCACTATTCACATCAATATTGAGCGACAATCGTACCCAATCATCTTGTGGCGTCATGTTGAGAGTAACGCCTGACGAATGCAAATAGAGATAATCATTCACCCGCGCCAATGCATCACCGACCGTTTCAGCACGAGAAACCAGCATCGGCAAATCGCCTAAACTTTGCAGGTTTTGGCGCTCGGCGAGTAACGCACCAAACAACGGTTGCTTACAACGAGCAGCCGCTTCTTCCAGTAATTCAGCCAACCTAGGGTAGGCGAGATAGGTATCGGGATCGCGAAACTGCGCGGCAGACAGGCCAACAGCGGCCATTATCTCTTGCGGATTCTGACCTAATTCTGAAACCAAGCTATCAAATTTATCGGCAGCGCCACTTCGTACGATATACATGTCTCGATTTTTAAATGTTAACAGGTTGTAAATCGCAATATATCAAATTTACTTCGTAAAGGGTCAAGTGAGTGCCAGTGAGTTGATCTAAGTTACATTTCGATAACAACAACGCATGGATGAGAAGCTGTATGGAACTTATCAATAAAACTGCCATCGTGACTGGCGCTGCGGGTGGAATTGGGCAAGCTATTATTGCAAAGCTAAGAGAGCAAGGAGCCAAAGTGCTTGCTGTCGATATTTCAGATCAATCACTGCAAATGTACGCAAGTTTTGGCTCTAAGCAGTTGGAAACCTTTGTTGCGGACGTCACCGATTACCAACAAGTCGAAGCCATGGTGAGGTACGCGGTCGAACAATTTGGCTCACTTGACATCATGGTCAACAATGCAGGTATCGGCGCACCGAAACCTCTGCTTGAACATGATCCTATCGCCGACTTTGAGCCTATCTCTAAAGTCAACCAAAACGGCGTTTACTATGGCATTCTCGCCGCTGGACGACAATTCCAAGCGCAAGGGACACCGGGCGTGATCCTCAATACCTCTTCCGTTTACGCCCAAATGGCCTCCGAGATGACGTTTACCTACAACGTCAGTAAAGCCGCAGTCGATATGATGACCAAATGCGCCGCTCTAGAGTTAGCGCCTCTGGATATTCGTGTGTGTGCCGTCGCTCCGGGACGTGTCGATACTCCGATGTTAAGGCAATACGAAGAGATCGGCTTGTGGAACCACATCCGCAAAGAACAGATGCGCCAAAACTTCACGCAACCAGAAGAGATTGCCAACGTGGTAGCGTTTCTTGTCAGCGAGAAAGCCAACTGTATCAACGGCTGCACCATTAGCGCATCTGACGGTTTCGAGAATTTTAAGTACCCGCTCATGGGATAGATGGAATAGGCGAGCACGCCAAATTACAGCAATAGTGAGGATGTAAGTTATGTCATTACCAGAAGTTATTCAGCATCAAGATTTCCTATTAACTCTTAATACTAATGAAGAGTCGATCATTAAAGACGCGCTACCGGGTGTTGATGTTTACCCGCTGTTTCTTGACCCAGAAAATGGTACGTGGGTGATTCGCGCCAAGTTCAAACCGGGCGTGACTCTGCCTAAGCACTTCCATACTGGTGTGGTGCATTTCTATACACTGAGTGGCGCGTGGCACTACATCGAGTATCCAGACCAAGTCCAAACCGCTGGTAGCTACTTATATGAGCCGGGCGGTTCGATTCATACCTTTCACTGTCCAGAAGAGTCGGGTGGCGCAGATGGCTTTATGGTGATCCAAGGTGCGAACATTAACTTTGACGAAGAGGGTAACTTTCTCAACATCATGGACGCAGGTTGGATTGAGCAAGTGGTGGTTGCCGCTGCCAATGCGCAAGGTTTTACTGCACGCTACATCAAGCCGGGTGCGATTGCTGGCCTGAGTGATGATCTTGCGGAGTAATCTCATGCAACAGATGAACAGTATCGTAATGCTGGATGGCCGTGTCCGTCTGCAGCAAGTCGAAATACCCCAGCCCGCAGCAGGACAAGTGTTGGTTCGCAGCCTTGCTTGTGGGATTTGTGGCTCCGACCTTCACATTACTCGACACGCGGATGAGGTGTTTGATGTATTCCACCAACTCGGGTTGATGCCTGATGAAGTAGGTGAGCACGCTCAAGTGATGTTGGGACATGAATTCTGTGCGGAAATTGCCGAATACGGTGCCGATACGCAGCAAACGTTGCCCGTTGGTAGCCGAGTCACGTCTGTGCCGATGTTGCTCAGCCAAAATGGCGCGGGCGTTGGTGTTACTCCGGGTACTTATGGCGCTTACTCTGAGTACTTCCTGCTTGATGAAGCGTTATTGCTACCTGTCCCAGACGGAATGCCGTCTGAGGCGGCGGCATTGACCGAACCACTGGCGGTCGGTTTGCACGCGGTCAATCGCAGTGAAATCGAAACGGAAGAAACAGCGCTGGTTGTCGGTTGTGGCCCTATAGGGCTGGCGGTGATCGCAGCGCTCAAACAACGCGGTGTGAGCAACATTCTTGCGGTCGATCTTCAGGAAGAGAAGCTGCAACTTGCCAGCGAGTTTGGCGCAAATCGATTGATCAACCCGACCAAGGAAGACGAGATTGCCGTCGGGGCACAGTACGCAATGAATTCACGTTTGGTCATTTATGAGTGTGTTGGCAAACATACTTTAATTGATGATTTCATGCGCCGTGCTCCTGCTCGAGCACGAATCGTTGTATCAGGCATTCATACGATTCCAGCGACCATTAACTACGCTTACGCGACGGTAAAAGAGCTCGATTTAAGATTCTCTTACTACTACCAACCGCACGAGTTTGAGCAATGCCTACAAGCGATTGCCGAACACAAGTTGCCTTGGCAGAAAATGCTTACCGCCAAAGTAGGAATCGATGGTGTGGAAGATGCGTTTAGACAGCTAATGACGCCAAATGATCACATCAAAGTCGTTATCGAACCTTGGCGCAGCGGCGCGTTAGAAGTGATTTAACTCTTAGCCAACTTAAGCTAGCCAAAACCAAGTTTAGTTTGGTGACAGCCCCAACCGTAGCAGCTAGGTTGGGGCTTTTTCTGTTAGGCCTGTTCTGCGCATTCTTGTTGTAGAGCAGGGTAATCGGTGTAGCCTCGTTCGTTTCCACCGAACAACGTTGAGCCATCGAGTTCTGCCAACGGATGGTGATGTTGCAAGCGAGAGACTAAGTCTGGGTTTGCTACGAATGGCCGTCCGAATGCGACAAGATCCGCGTAGCCTTTCTCTAACACTTCGTTTGCTCGTTGAGGATTGTAGCGACCTGCGACAATGATAGCGTTGCGAAAGCGCTTTCTAAGTTCGATTCGAAACCTCTCAGGAATCGTTGGTGCATCGGCCCAATCGGCCTCGGACAAGTGCAAGTAGGCAATGTCGCGCTCCTGTAGCTGTTTTGATGCCTCTAAGATCGTTGGCACGATATCTGGGCAGTCCATATCTTTAAACGTAATGAATGGTGCCAATCTCACTCCAACTCGATGCGCACCAACAGCGGCGATAACTGCATCCACTACTTCGATAAGAAAACGGATACGATTTTCTCGTGAACCGCCGTAGTTGTCTGTTCGATGGTTTGAATTGGTTCTTAAGAACTGGTCTATCAGATACCCATTTCCGCCGTGGATTTCTACACCATCAAAACCCGATTCAATAGCGCGTTTGGCTGCGTTCGCGAAATCACCGACAACTCGGTTGATATCCGCTTGTGTCATTGCGCGTGGCTCAACACAATCGACCATATTGCCGTTGCCTTGTTCATCTGCAATCCAAACTTGCGTCTCTACCGGAGCGAGCGCAGATGGTGCGATAGGCTGTTCACCATTTTGGAATGTTGGGTGAGACACTCTGCCCACATGCCATAGCTGACAAAACATCGCTGCACCTTGTGATTTGACCGCTTGGGTCACTCCTTGCCAGCCCGCCACTTGCGCATCGGTGTAAACGCCAGGTGTGAACGAATAGCCTTGAGAATCGTCCGAAATTTGTGTGGCTTCGGAAATGATCAGCCCGGCAGAAGCGCGCTGTTGATAATACGTTGTCATCATCTCATTCGGGATGTTGCCCGGCTGAGTGGTGCGTGCGCGAGTCATTGGTGCCATGACAATACGGTTTTGTAGTGACAACGCTTTTAGTTGAGCTGGTTCAAACAGCTTATTTGTTCTTTGTTTCATGATGCGCTCCTTAGATAAGTACTGGCACGTTGGTCGCTTTACGAGCGGTTGCCATCCAGTGAAGTACGGCTGGATCCCATTGCACTTCGGGCGCACTGAAAAAGCCGCGTAGAATGGAAAACATAATGGCTTGATCAACCAGTGACGTTTGCTTTTCTGAACTTAGGTTGAGCAAGGGTTTGGTTTGTTCTATCAAAGCGGCGACTTCTTTCGCAATCGCAGGTGTATCGTTAATCAAGGCTTCAAAATTTAACGCTTCGGTTTCTTTTTTTGCACGCCATGCTTGTTTAGCGGTTTCTGTTGCAAATTCCGGTAACGTCATGTTTGACCAACGCGGATACCCGACTTTTTGTAGCGGTAAAAACGCTTGTTTTTGCCAGTCTAAAACCGGTGTTGAGGGTTGGCTGTTTTCGCTGGAAGATGCCAATTCAAGGAAGTAGTTGATGATGTCTAAGCTTTCCGCCATGGCTTCACCATCGTCTTTGATCAAAAGAGGAACTTGTTTTGCGCCGATGAGGTTTGTGGTGGTGCTCTCGTCGTCATACGCAATGTTGATGACGTCAAGCTGAATATTCAGCATGCCTGCAACAAAACGGACGCGGGCGCTGAAAGGGCAATGTTCATAAATGTACAGTTTCATTTTTTGTTTCCTATCTCTTGGCTGGGCAGGGCGTGTTGTTGTGCGTTGAACAGCGTTACGGCGTTTAACTTTGCTCTGTCACATAATGTTCTGGGTCTAAACAATGTCGATAGGGTCAGTATATGGATTCGACTTAATTTGATAATTGGGTAATATCTGAATTGATTATTCAGTTTTTCCAAACAATAAGGGCGCGAAGATGGATAAGTTTTCGGATATGACGTTGTTTGTCAGCATCGTTAAACATCAAGGTCTGGCAGCGGCGGGAAGGGAGTTAGGTTTATCTCCGGCGACGGTAACGGCAAGGCTGCAAGCGATAGAAGAACGCTATGGCGTAAAGCTGCTCAACCGAAGCACACGCCACGTATCACTCACGGACGCAGGGGCAATGTACCATCAAGCTTGTCTGAACATCATTGATAGCGTGAAAGAGACGGAAAACTTACTGCAAACGGGTATTTCGCAAGTGCGCGGAACGTTGAAAATTTCAGCTCCACGAGATATTGGCAAACAAATTATTTCGCCGATGGTGTCGGCTTTTTCTGAGCAATATCCGGATGTCACGCCTTATCTTTACCTTAATGACAATTTATCGAACTTGGCTGAATCGGGGCTCGATTTGGTGATTCGTTACGGCGAGTTAGCGGACAGTAATCTCATTTCGCGCAAGCTGGCATCGAGTCAACGTGTGCTGTGCGCGTCACCTGATTATTTGTCGAAGCAAGGTGTCCCAAACTGTCCACAAGATCTCGCGGTTCATCGCTGCTTAGCCATGGTGCGCAGCAATGAAGAATTAAAAACGTGGCACTTTAAAGATGAAGAGTCTCACCAATCGATCACGGTCACGCCAAAGCGATTTTCTGATGATGGTGAAGTGATTCGACAATGGGCGTTGGACGGTGCGGGGATTGCGTTGAAATCGATTTTAGATATTCAGCAAGACCTCAAACAACAACGTTTAGTAACGGTTTTGGATGGGTATATGAAAAACTTCAGCGCCTTTTCGCAAGGCGCAGAAGCGGATCTGCATGTCATTTATCAAAGCCGTCAATATCAACCGAAAAGAGTTCGCCTGTTTTTGGACTTTCTAGTTGAGCAATTTAGCGCGCTGAGTGATGCCAGCAATCAGATTTAGATGCGATTCAGAGGTTTCTCGGCGGTGGCGATAAATCCCGACGGTGCCAGGGTTTGGTTCGTTTTCCATGGTTAAGCATCGTAAGCCAAAGGATTCCAAATACGGTTGCAGATGGCGGGTATAAGACATCACCGCGACGCTTTCTTTCAGTACATCAATACTGGCGAGCAGAGAATCCACTTCGTAAGTCGGTCTGTCATCCAGTTGCTGCCTTTCGCGTTCATTTTGTTTCGGGATTGGGTTATCGATGACGTGAGCGAATTTCTTAGCGTCATAAGTGACCGAAAGAGCAGGGTATTCGTGCAGCATCTCTTCGGTGACGGTTTTACCTAGCAGTGGATGGTTTGGGGAAACAAAATAGGCATCAACCGTTTGAAATAACGGAATAAACGTAACATCGCATTTAGACGACAAGCCGACAATCTCGTGGCCGATGAAGAATTCAATCTGTTCGTTGATTAATGAATCCATCAAGCCTAAGTGGTTGCCAAATTCGACGTGCGTAGATGCCGATGGCTGCTTGGTCAGATGTTCATTGAGTACTTGTTTGACGAACAGCGGCCACCACGCATCGCCAGTACCCATTTTAATTTTTCCGACTTGGTACTGTTTCCGTTCATCAATGCTTTGCATCATTTGGTTGTATTCATGCTGCATTGCGTTGCTATGGCGATAGAGGATGCGCCCGTATTCGGTCAACACCATGCCATTAGGGTGACGTTCAAACAGCGTCACGCCGAGATTCTCTTCCAGCTTCTTTAAATTGCTTGTTACCGTTGGCTGGCTTAACCCTGCCATTCTTGCCGCAGCACTGATGCTTTGGCAGCGTGCAACCAGTAAAAATTGCTGCAGAGATTTGTCCATTTTCTTTCCCCTCTAAGAACGAGGGGTATTTTGCACAATTTCATTTATAAATCACAAATCTGTAATCTCATTTGAATGAAATTATGCGCATTTCATAGATCTACATCACTGTTGGGGTTTGACGTATAGATGTTATCTATAGCTCGCTCCTGACTTCCTATTTTCCCCTCAAAAGGGTGTTCTTTAGACTGTCGCCAAAACAACAATCTAAGGGATGAACATGAAACCGAGTTTTATTGCGCTTGCTGTCGCGTCTTGTATTGGTCTTGCTGGATGTGGGGCAGATTCTTCTGATGCACCTGTGCCGGTCGACAAACCAATTATTTCAGCCGACTTATATTTACGTGGTTTAAATGGGGATTGGGGTACGGCAGAGCATGCCAAGCTAAACTATTTGGGTAATAACGAGTACGAAACCGTACTGCGCGTCGCTCGAGGTAGCAATCAGTTCAAGATTGCTGATCCGGGTTGGCAGATCCAATACACCTATTTTGAGGAGCCCGCGGCGTTCGATAAAGCTCAGGAGTACCTGCCAAAACCAGACACGAATGAAGCGTGTATGAACGATGATTGTAACTCTGAGATCACGTTTGAAGACAAAGGGTATTACAAGTTTTCTGTGAGCTTTGCCGATGAAAGTCGCGCGACAATGACTGTGACGAAAGCAACGCAAGAAGAAGCGGAAAAATACTACTCTGATGCGATTCTCGACCCTGCAATGGTGCATGAAGGGCATCAGAGTAAAGAAGTGAAACTGTTCGCCAATTACGATGACTCGAGTGATACCGTGATTTTCTCGGTGAAAGATCCTAAAGCTGAACTGCGTGAATTTGGTATTTCAACGACGACAGAATTGCGTGATGCGCTCGACCAAGGCTTAGTGATTAATGAACAAACAGGGCCGCGAGTGGTATCGGGTGATGTCGCGTTTGACGCGTTGTTTGCGTTGACGATGAAAGAGCTAGACCAGCTTGCTGTTTCTGAAATCAAAGACGGCAATTACAACTACAACAACCCAATCAAAGCGGAAGTTTTTGAGACGGGCGCGAAGTGGCATTACGTGTGGACGCGTGATTTGGCGTACGCAGCAGACCTTTCGCTTGCATTGATGAATCCAACTCGCGTGCAAAATGGTTTGAATTTCAAATTGTCCGCTTTCCGCGACACGACTGATCAGCAATATGATGGCGAGCAGATTGTGCAAGACACAGGCACTGGCGGCAGTTGGCCAATCAGTACCGACCGCACGACTTGGGCGCTTGGTGCAGAACGCTTACTTTCGGCATTGGATGGAGAAGAGTACAACCAGTTTGCTGAGCGCGCATATAACGCTATCAGCAATACACTTGAAGCCGATCGCCTGGCGGCTTTTGATGCGAAATCTGGTTTATACACTGGTGAGCAGTCATTCCTTGATTGGCGTGAGCAAACGTATTCAACGTGGACGCCAAACGATGTCAATGCGATTGGTAGCAGCAAAGCGTTATCGACAAACGTGGTTCACTACCGCGCGATTCAGCTCGCGGCTAAGTTGGCAGAGAAGTACGATTCAACCAACGCGGTCAAATACACCGATTGGGCTGAGCAGTTAAAAACCGCTATCAACGAGCAGTTTTGGAATGCCGAACGCGGTATGTACGTAAGCTATTTGTTTGACAATGGCAAAGACATCGCGGTCGACAAATACGACATGTTGGGCGAAGCACTTGCGATCATCAGTGGCGTGGCAAGTGATGCGCAGGCGAAACAAATCATGGCCAATTACCCACACAGTGAGTTTGGCGTGCCGGTTTATTTCCCTCAACAACCGGATGTGCCTGTGTACCATAACCGCGCAATTTGGCCATTTGTTACCGCGTACAGCTTGCGTGCCGCGCATCAAACACAAAACGTGGCTGCGGCGAACAATGCGATTCAATCGTTGGTTCGTGGTACGGCAACCAACTTATCCAACATGGAGAACTTAGAGTGGCTTTCTGGTAAGTCATTCATCATCCATAGTGATCATGGCGAAGATCCGAGCTTGGATGGCCCAGTGATTAACTCTCAGCGTCAGCTTTGGTCTGTGGGTGGCTACTTGAACATGGTGGTAGAGACCCTATTTGGCATCCATACCGAAACAGGTAAGTTGGAAGTGAAGCCATTTATCACAAGTTGGGTGCGCAATAACTTGTTGGCTCAGTCTGAACAAATCACGTTGGAAAACTTTGCCTTCAAAGGAAAGAACTACTCGGTAACGATTGACTTGCCTGAAGTAAGCAAAGATGAAACAGGCTACTACCCAGTTGAAAATGTCACGATGGACGAAGAGGGGCATTTCCACGTGACACTGGGCGCGCTTGTGAATGTAGATAGCAGCATTACTTTAGTTTCTGGTGTGAAACCGTATGTGAGTGAAGACAGCCGCGTTTATTCTCCGCAAGAGCCAAAACTGGTAGTAAAAAGCGTTGATAATTCGGTTTCGATTGACGTGACGAGCAAGTACAACGTGAACTTGTATCGCAATGGAGAGCTGATTCAAAAGAACGTGGTTGCCCAATCTTATTCCGATACGCCAACAGGTTTTGCGTGTTATTTGGCTGAAAGCATTAACGATAAAGGCTTCCGTTCTAACCCAAGCCAACCGGTTTGTGTCGGTGAAGAGATCCGCATCAAACTTGATGGTGAATATCAGCCACTCAAAGACAATGTCTCAGTGGTTACGGTGAGCAAAGAGAGTGGCATCGTAAAAGGTGCAGAGTCGTTTACAGCTCCTGTAACGGGCACTTACCAGTTCGATGCTTGGTACAACAATAACCTAGGGCAACTTAATACTGGCATCACGAACACCGTGAAATTGTTAGAGGTATTGGATGATGAAGGTAAAGTGGTTGGTCAAGGTTACTTGCAGATGGGCCATATTGGTGAAAACCAAGGTATGCGTTACTCAACGCCAATTGAAGTGGCGTTGGAGCAGGGGAAAACCTATCAGATCGCGCTGAAGGACCACTTCAATATGAGTTACCTCACATCGAATGAAACCTACATCTACGCTGGTGGTATTGAGGGTGAAAAGAACGAAGCGCAAATCGCAGATATTCGAATCACACCTTTAATGTAGGCTGTTTTAACAAAGCTGCGTTCTAAAAACTGTGTTCTAAGAAAAACAAAGCCGCTGAGATTATCAGCGGCTTTGTTGTATTTGCTATCGGAGGCCGTTTACAGGTTAGTTTGCAGTTTGCGGACGAGGCTTACGGCGCTGACCTGACGGTTTGTTTCCTGCAGGCTTAGCATTGTTTGGCTTGCGGTTACCTGACGGTTTACCAGCGTTGCCACTCTTACTACCGTTTGGTTTATTTCCATTCGGTTTATTGCCATTTGGCTTGTTGCCGTTAGGTTTACGGTCATCTGGTTTGCTGTTTGCGCGACCTTGGCCTTCACTGTTGCCTTTAGGCTTGCCCGTACCACCGTGATTGGTGCTGTTTTTGTTGCCGTTGTTACCACCGTTGAAGCGACGTTTAGGTTTGTTTGCACCATTGCCTGCTTTCTTTTCGGTTGCTGGAGCGTTTTCGCCCGCAGCATTTGGCGCTTTTGGTTTCTTCGGCTTCTTAGGTTTTTTCGGTTTGATTGGACGAGTATCCAGTTTAGATTCTGGTACCACATTGGTTGGCGCAAAACCTTCCAACTCTTTACGTGGTAGCACTTCTTGAATCAAACGTTCAATCGCAAACAACTCAGATGCTTCTAGCGCACATACAAGTGAAATCGCTTTACCTACTTCGCCCGCGCGGCCAGTACGACCAATACGGTGAACGTAGTCTTCTGCCACTTTAGGTAGCTCAAAGTTCACCACTTGTGGTAATTGAGGAATATCGATACCGCGCGCAGCAATGTCCGTCGCGACCAACACACGAATTTCACCCGATTTAAAATCCGCCAGTGCTTTGGTACGCGCGCCTTGGCTCTTGTTGCCGTGGATGGCAGCAGCCGGTAGGTTTTGTTCGATAAGGAACTTCGCCAGACGGTTTGCGCCGTGTTTCGTTTTCGTAAACACCAGCACTTGCTTCCAATCGCCGTCTTTGATCAATTTAACCAACATCGGTGCTTTCTTCTTCACGTCTGCTGGGTAGATGCTTTGCTCAACCGTTCTCGCTGTCGAGTTCGCCGGGTTCACTGAAATCTCAACCGGGTTGTTCACCAAGCCTTTCGCAAGGTCGCGGATTTCATCCGAGAAAGTCGCCGAGAAAAGTAGGTTCTGACGTTGTTTTGGTAGCAGAGCTAGGATCTTACGAATGTCACGGATAAAGCCCATATCCAGCATGCGGTCTGCTTCGTCCAGTACTAGCACTTCTAGTTGGTCGAATTTGACCGCATTTTGGTTGTACAAATCCATTAGGCGGCCTGGTGTCGCAACCAACACATCCGCACCTTTGCGAAGACGCAGCATTTGCGGGTTGATCTTCACACCACCAAAAACAACCGCACTGCTTAGTGGAAGGTGACGGCTGTACATAAACACGTTTTCTTGCACCTGAGCTGCAAGCTCACGTGTTGGCGTTAGGATAAGTGCACGAACTTGGTTAGCACGAACGCGAGGGCCGTTCGATAAACGCTCAAGAATCGGTAGCGTAAAGCCTGCAGTTTTACCTGTACCAGTCTGCGCTGCTGCCATTACGTCTTTCCCTTCCAAAATAGCAGGAATTGCTTTTGCCTGAATTGGCGAAGGGGTGTCGTAGCCTTTTTCTTGAATAGCTTTAAGGATTGGAGCAGATAGACCTAAAGAGGTAAAACCCATATGTATGATTCTCAATTGTAGAGTTAGATAACAACGCGCCGAAAACAAATCGGTACGAAAAGTGCGACATTCTGAGGCTTTTACGCGCTGGCTTCAACTAATTCTGTTGTGGATAAATATTTGAACTGGATCTCATTTCTTTTTTGAACAAAAAAGAGCATAGAAAAGTGACGTAGATTCATTCTGTAGTTTGAATGTGTTACGTGTTCTTTCGGAAAAAACAGCGAGACAAATGGTGATTATTAATCACTCAAACGGCTTAAAAATACTTGTTTGATAAATAATCAGAATAGTTGAATGTTATTCAGTGTTTTGCCAATCAATTTTAATGGAAATTAGTTAGTAAAGTATTATCAAGTCTCAGATTTGATACATGTCGGTATGGTTAAATGCTGAGCAGAAAGGAATCGACTGATATAAAACAATGAGCTTGATGTGAATGCAAGGATCTCATTATGCATCAAATCGCACTATTATCCCAGCTTGCTAACAAAAGGTTGTACTATGCGCTTTGCTATCCGATTTCTCTACTCACGGCCTCCTTCACACTTTATTCAGAGATCTTTCTGCTTTTACTGCCTGAGTTAAAGCTCTCTAAATATTTGTTCTATTGTTGTATTTAACGGTGGCAAGGCTTGTCTACCTAGAGTGCTTTGTTACTGCAAGTTCTATATTTCTGATGTTATGAATTAATTTTGTGGTTGTGAGAACTAATAAAATGTCGTCAATAAATAACAATTTCTACTGGGTTGGTGAACAGCCTGTCAGTGAGTTAGCTGAAGATATGGTTTTGGTTAATCATATTGATGAGGTGGCAACGGGACTCGGTGGCATGGTGTGTATTGCTTATCAAGATCCACACCAAATAGATACCGCGCTGAAAGCGTTTTATCAGGAGAAAGGGCGTTGGTCTTGGGCGGTTTATGTCACCGTGGAAACCCCTTATTCTCGATGCGTTACCGACGGTGTCTTTGAAGCTAGAGAATCAATAAAAATTTGGCGATCCATTCAAAATAAGCTCGATGCCATTGATGAACCGGAAGTGTTAGACCCTTTGATTGGTTGGCTTGGGGTCAATCGTCAGCGAAGAGTGACTGCTTTAAAAAGTTTAGAGTCTATGTCGGTTTATTCGTACCCAATCATCGATATGTTCTTTCCTGATATTTATTCGACTTATCGATACGTGCTCTCAGAGCAAGGTCGCGGAGTATTAGAAGCGGAAGTACTGATCGATAGAATTCGTGTTTGTTCTCATTGCAACAGCGGACACTTGAATTATGTAGAGGTGTGCCCGGATTGCAGCAGCATCGATATCGACTCTCAAAGCTCTTTGCACTGTTTCACTTGTGGCCATGTTGGTGAACAACACAGCTTTCAGCGCCGTGGAAAGCTCGAGTGCCCTAAATGTTTGACCCAGCTGCGCCATATCGGCGTTGATTATGACCGCCCGCTTGAAAACCACGTTTGTAATAGTTGCTCCAGTTTATTTGTTGAAGCGGCGACGATCAGTCAATGTTTAAGTTGTGACTCAAAGATCAAAGTCGAAGAGCTTGTTGTCCGGAAAATTTACCAATATCGACTTGGTGAAGTGGGTGAATACATTTTCCAACACGGCAAGTCCATTCAAGCTCCTGAGCTCTCGATCAAAGGCAAAGTGGAAGTCAGCTTTTTCCAAAATTTGCTTGCATGGTTAAATAAAGTCGCGCTGAGGCACAAAGAACAGCACCTTCTACTTGGACTGCATTTACCGACGATCGATGAATACGGTAAGCAATATGGCGATGCAAAATTGTTCTCATTGATGGATCAACTGACGCGTCGTCTTAGCGGCTTGTTTAGAGATACCGATATCTGTTGTCAGTACAAACAGGATGTGTTGCTTGTCCTAATGCCAAATACGACCAACGCGAGCCTGTCCATTTTACAGCAAAAATTATCGGATCTGGGTGAGCTTGTTGAAGACGAAGAGTTTGAGTTGGATGTCTTTGCTTGGGACCTGCCCGATCCGATCATCGAAGACGGTGTTTCTGTTTGGATGGAATCGCTGATGGGTGAGATTTATGCTGCAAGATAGTCTCGTTCTGCTCGACTATCTTCGAGGTATGCTACTTCACAACGAAGAGTTATGGCTATTGCTGTTTCCCGTCATGATCATTATCGAGCTACCTCTATATTTGCTGGTGCTAACAGGGATATTTCGTTGGTCATATGCGCAAGAAGATCCAGAATTAAAACAGTTCCCTTCAGTGAGTTTCGTTATTACTTGTTATGGTGAAGGTGATGCGATTGGGATCACTATCGATACGTTAGTTGAGCAAGTTTACCCAGGTCATATTGAAGTACTTGCTGTGGTTGATGGGGCGGTACAAAACCAAGATACCTATCAAGCCGCGTTAAATGGTGAGAAAAGGCATGCAGGCGTTCGTAATCGTAAAGTGCGCGTGTTGCCAAAATGGCAACGAGGAGGTCGGGTTTCAACACTGAATGCCGGCTTATCAATGGCTAGTGGGGAAATCGTCATTAACGTGGATGGAGATACGTCATTCGATAACGACATGGTCTTCACCATGATGAAACAGTTTGCGGATAAAAATGTGATTGCGAGCGGTGGTGCGTTAAGAGTTCGCAACCATAACGCCAACTTGTTGACCAAAATGCAATCCTTGGAGTACATGCTGTCGATGCAAGCCGGTAAAACGGGGATGGCGACATGGGGAGTGCTCAATAACATTTCTGGCGCCTTCGGAGCGTTTCGTAAGAACCTGCTTAAGCAAGTGGGGGGCTGGGATACGCATACCGCAGAAGATCTCGACTTAACCATGCGCTTGAAGCAATACAAACGTCGTTATCCTGATAATAAGTTGGCCTTTTCGACGCACTCCATCGGCCATACTGATGTGCCAGATACGTTGAAAGGTTTGGTATTGCAGCGGCTGCGTTGGGATGGCGATTTATTGTTTTTGTTTTTGCGTAAACACAATGAAGGGTTGTCTCCACGGCTACTTGGTTGGGGGAACTTTTTATTCACTTTGGCTTATGGCGTGATTCAAAACGTTTTATTGCCGCTGCTTGTGGTGATATTTAGCGTGTACATGGTGATTGTCTATCCACTTAAATTTGTATTGGCGTTGATGCTAATGCTCTATTTTGTCTACCTCTTCTTATCTGCTCTGATTTTTGTTGTCTACATTGGGCTTGTATCAGAGAGAAAAAAAGAGGATTTGAAGTCAGCGAGATGGTTATTTCTTTACCCTGTCTACCAGTTTTTCATGCGTTTGATTACCGCTTTCTCAATGGTTAATGAGGTTGTGAGGAGAAGTCATGAAGAGTCGAGTATGGCACCTTGGTGGGTATTGAAGCGAGGTAAAAAGTTTTAGTATGAAAGTTAACTTTCACTTAGATAAGAAAAACAAACCGCAGTCTGAGAACGGGATGAAAGTCGTCTACGGACAGGCAAAGCGTGGCGGTTATCGTCTCCGTTGGTACTTGATTTTAGCGATTGTAATCAGTCCGCTTTTGTTTATGGCTTATTACTTGTTTAGAACGCAAGTATTAGTGACGGCACCTGCCATTATCACGTCACATCCACTTACGGTGACGGCAACTCGCTCTGCCATTGTTGGGCCAGTGCCTGTGAATGTCGGTACGGAAGTGACTCAGGATCAAGCGCTGCTGTTGTTAAAAGATAATGCGTTGAATAAAGAGATTGATTTCATTAAAGATGAGCTGGTGAAACTGTCTAAAAATCAGGTGCAAAGTACTGATGAGCTATACAAAAGTGCTATTGAAAGCTCAGCAGAAGGTTTGAAGAAGGTCCGTGATATTCAGAAAAAATACGACCTTTACAGAAAGAAAGGGCAAGTGTCTGAGGTGGATTACGCGGCTATTGTGAGTGTGAATAACTCACTGAGCAATCAGTTAAGCAGTCAGAAAATTGCTTATGTGGATGCAATGCGTAACTTGGAAGAGTTAGAGTTGGCTGGTCCAGTAACACAAGAGTATCGTTCTTTAATGCGTGAGCTGGTAGTAAAGCGTGCTCAACAAGAAGATCTCACCTTCCGTTCTCCTATGAATGGTCGGGTACTCGATATTCATGTGCATGAGGGGCAAAATGTATCGGAAAATACGCCATTGCTCACGATTGCTCGCAACGTGACACCTGAAATTACGGCTTTTCTAAATCCTAAATACCTCGAATACAGTAATATGGAAACCAAAGCAAAAGTCGTATTTCCTGATGGTCGAAAGTTTAATGCGACGGTATCGAAGCCAGTTGAGGTTGTGAACAAATTGCCTTCAGAACTTCAAAGCCCATTTGAAGGGCAGCCTGCCTATTTAAAAGTCACACTGAGCTTTGATGAGCCGTTGGAAAAAAGTCGATGGATTGAAGGGGTCGAAGTGGAAGTTCGCTTTTAACGTTGGTTGATTGAGTAGGAAAGGAGCGAAAGCTCCTTTTCTTTTTTGGTTGTTAACACGCCTTTAGTCGCCTTTAGCATGCATTAAAAACGCGCTCGTCAGTCGCTGAAAGAGTGAATCTACCGACGGACGGTCGGATATATGATGGAAGAGCGGTGTGTGGACATCACCACGAATATCATCGTTGTGACCGCAAAGTTGATTACACAATTTTACCGGTGCGACAATCTTTTCAACGTCGGCATCAATCAGAATGAATGCTTGTGATAACACCACTTGCCCACTGCCTTTTTTCAGTAAAACGCGCTGCGCGGTTCCCACAACTTTTTGACCACCAATATTGAGGTTGTACTCGCCATCGCAGTAGGAATAAGGCGTAGCATGGACATCTACTTTCACGCCCAGTTGCTCAAAGAAAACTGTCAATATCGCACACAAATCGAGATACGCTTTCTTGATGTCGTAAGGCTCACCGTCTGGCCAGTGATAGATGTGGGATAGATTAATAATACCCGGTACTTGAGGGACGGGGGCACCACCGGTTTTACGGGAAAAGAGTTTCCAGCCAGACATGTTTAACGCATGTTCTAACTCATTAGACACTGGCCATTTCTTACCCGCGGGAAGCACGATCGTCGGGCTTTTTACTTGCCAAAGTAATAGCACTTGCGAGAGTTGGTTGGACTGAACTTGTTTAATGAGCTCATCTTCTTTTTCAAATGCATCAGCGACTTCCGTAGCCGTATAGCGAATTAGCTTATTTTTAGAAACCAAACTCTATCCCTCATCCGTATATTATCGCTACTGTTTTATCTTAGATGCCATGTGATTACTAGCGGTATACGCTGCCTTTAGAGTTTTCTTCGCTTCCATTATTTCTATTTAAAGGGGCGATAGAAATATTTTGTTGGTCATCACATAAGCAATTCATAAAATCCGCCATCTAAATAATTTTTAGGCGATATGACTATGAAAAAGCGAGTGATGTGTCTTGCGTTAGCGGCATCATTGACGGGATGTGTGACGTTCCCGACCCAAGAATCTGAGCAAGTCCAAGTGCTTTGGGACAACGTGAATGCGATTGAAAACTGCGAGCTAATGGGAACGGTAATTGGCTCGGAAGGGCACTTTTATGATTATTGGCTGCACGCAGATAAAGACATGGTTTGGGGTACGTTAAACCAAATGCGCATCAAAGCGGCAGATTTAGGCGCAGATACATTGTATTTATATGAGCCGTTGGACTTCTCCACATCGGTTACCATGTTTGCCAATGCTTATAAGTGCAAACAGTAGCGATTTGCTTGCTCATAACTGAAAGACAGGCGTCGCTCGCCTGTCTTTGATGCGCTCAACAAACATGGGTTTGTTCGTTATGTTCTCTCTCGCCGTTAATTCACATTGGCCGTTGCTACCGCGACAGAGTCGGAAAACGACAGCGTGAAATCTTGCTCTGTATTGAGCACTTTGGCTGGAAACTCTAAGCTTAATTGCGCGTGTGGTGCGACTTCTGAAGCGATACTGGTGACGAATTTTCGGGTTTCACCCGGAGAGATTGACAAGTTATTTCCCCCTCGTGATGAGAGCTCTGCGATCCCCATGGTTTCAAGCGTGTTACCCGCAGTATCTGCTAAGTTCAACAAAGACTCCGATTTATACACTAGCTCTCCGCTTTCGGTGCGGTAGGCATTAAACGTGTTGAAGTTTGGCTGTAATGAACCTTGTGAACCGACGTTAGTGACGGAAAACGTCACATTAGAGCCATCAAAATTCTCGACTTTCACCAACACGTTACCGTCTTGGTAACGTGCTGCTGCGGCAGCACTGGCTTGCTGTTTCTGTCTCTGTTGTTCTTTCTCGATGTTGCTTAACTGTTCCTGCTCGCTAGCAATTCTATTTTCTGCCATGGCGTAAGATTGATCCACCATTGCTAACAAAGCGGGGATTGAATACAACGTGAGACCTTCCAAATGGTCAAAGTCGATTTTGGCATGCTGAGTAAGTTCGTGGTTCGAGAACTGGCAGTAACCATCAATCAAGCTAACAAATGCGACTTCAAAAGTACCTTGTAATCGGCTCACTTCCTGTGCGGCTTTTTCTAAATCTGAGCGTACTTTTCTGATCTCTTCCAATGTCTTTTGTGGCAAACGTCCATTGGGTGACACGTCGTTGGAAACCGAGACCAGTGCTTCGGTCACAAATGGATTGTTTTTGGCTGGAATTACCGTGGTGATGCGGTTGGATTTAGTGATGTCTTCGCCCAGTAAAACCATCATTTTTTGCGATACGGCAGTTGTGTTGCCCGCTAAAACATCACTACAGTTTGGAGACGTATTCGCATACGCGGCGAATGCGGTAAAAAGTGAAAAGATAACGGACCAGCCAGTGGCGACGAGTCCTGTCGTGGTTCGAGTGTTCATCCTGATAACCCCTCTGTCATTTGGTGCGATTCACTGACGTAATTGCCAATCAAAAGATTGGCTCGCGACATTCAGAATGGTTCTGGTCAATCCTTCGTAGTGGGTATGCCCGCAGATGCTTTCTAGTCGTTTTCTCAATCGCTAAGCCACGACTGAGTAAAGTGTCTGAAGTTGAGAACATTAATGCTGCGAAGTTGATGTCTTTTTGTTTGAAAGATAGACGTAACTTTTCTAACCATCAAATACGTGATTAGGTTCTCATTTTTATATGAGTGAGAGGATCAAGAGAAAACAGGCACTTACTGTAGAGAGTTGATTTGAGAGAAAAATATAAAATTTTTTGGGGAACTTTTTTGATGCTGCCTTTGAGACTTTTTCGAATCTCAAAGGCAGATTCTAACGTATGCGCTCAATTACAAAGCGTTGAGTACATCCGCAAGTCGAGTGACAGCAGTCGCCAGTTCTTCTGGTGTGGCATTGGTAAAGTTAAGACGCAGAGCGGCTTTTACCTTTGAACCTTCCGGATAAAATACCGGGCTTGGCACCACAGCAACCCAGTTTGCAAGAAGGGTCTTCGCAAGTTCGAACGTGTCACATTCTGGAATTTCTACCCAGACAAACATACCACCATCGACAGGTTTGAGTACGCAACTTTCCGGCAGCTGTTTTTGCAGCTCAGTAAACATGACATCGTAACGCGATTTGTAAAGCGCACAGATGGTTGAAATGTGCGTTTCGAAGTTGTCATGTTGCAGTAGACCATGCAGCAAAGCTTGCATAGGAATACTAGAGTGCAGATCGGCACCTTGTTTAATTTTGATGAGTGGCTCAAGGTAGCTGCTTTTGCCCGTAACTACACCAATACGCAAGCCTGGTGAAGCTATTTTGGAGAAAGAGCGCAATACGATGGAGTGCTGTGGGCAGAAGTCCGAAACCAGTGGAAGCGCTTCACCAGAAAAACGCAGCTCGCGGTATGGTGCGTCTTCAATGAATGCCACGTCGTATTGGATACAAAGCTCGGCAACTTTTTGGCGAGTCTCTAGCGCCCAGCATACGCCCGTTGGGTTGTGAAAATCGGGCACGACGTAGAACATTTTCGGTTGCTGCGTAGCAAAGCATTGCTCAAGTTCTTCAAGGTTTGGGCCACACTCGGTTTGTGAAACGGTCACGATGTTGGCTTGCACTAAACCGAATACTTGCATAGCACCAAGGTAGCTTGGTGCTTCCATCACCACTTTATCGCCCGGATTCACGTACGCACGCGCAATCAAATCTAGCCCTTGCTGAGAACCCGTTGTGATCATCGCCAAATGAGATTCTGGTAGCTGGTAATAATCGGTCAAAAAGTTAAGTAGCGGTGCGTAGCCTGCTGTTGCGCCGTATTGAAATACCTCTGGCATGTTCGCGAGGTTTTCGAGCGTCGGTTTCATTAAGTCGATCGGGAAGGTTTTTTCGTCCGGTAAGCCACCCGCAAGAGAAATGACGTTCTTATCGCTCGCTGCTGCGAGGATCTCTCGAATGTAGGATGACTTAGTTTGTTGTAATGACTGTGCGATTTCCATGTGCTGTGCTTCTCGTAATTGTCTTTTTTTATGTCAGAAATAGTATAGGTAAATTGCCAAGCTTAGTGTGTCCATTTATGCTGTTAAATATGTCCATTTATGCTATTTGAGCGAAAGTTTACTCCGTGAGCCATCAACAAGTTTCCAGAATCAATGACGTGTTGTTTTACATTCATCAGGACATTAGCAGAGAGTTATCGGCTAAAGAGCTAGCAGATGTAGCAGCCTATTCTGAACAACACTTCCATCGTATTTTTAAAGATGTAGTGGGGGAGTCCATCCATCAATATATCCGCCGTACAAGAATGGAATACGCCGCCAACCAACTGATGTTTGATACCAGCTCATCGGTGTTAGACATTGCTAACAAGTGCGGCTTTAGCTCGGTATCTTCTTTTAGCCGAGCGTTTAAAGCGACGTTCGCTATGTCACCTGGTGCGTGGAGAAAGCATGATTTACAAGTCGCAGAAAAACCGTATTTGAAGGATCCGGAAGTAGCAGCGGGTTATCATCGTGTTGCTAAACGCGAGTTGCCAGAACCTAAAATTATGGAGGTTCCACAACGCTTTGCGGCGTATGTACGGCATGAGGGTTATAGCCGTTCCATTCGCAACGCGTGGCTGATTTTGAAAGCGTGGGCAAGTTCTGAGAATCGGGACTTTTCGGTTCAATACGGCTTGCATCACTCCAATCCTGCTTGGGTCGAACTCGACAAGTGTCGTTATGTGGCTTGTATGGCAATTGATACGCCGCTCAAAGTGCGCGGCGTCGTGAATCAAATGACCATCCCAGGCGGTTTACATGCCGTCTTTCGCTTAACGGGCGTATATGGTGAGCTTCTTCCTCAACTGAGTATGGTATTAGAGAAGTGGTTGCCTAACTCTGGCTTTAAACAGCGTTCTACGCCCGCTTATGTCCATTATCATAAAAATCACTTTCTCAGCCATGATGAGGCGTTTGAGCTGGATTTCTATCTACCCATTAGCTTCTTCTAAGGATGAAAACGAACGTATTATCGTGTGAGTCGATTTGTGGTGAGTAAAGAGCTGACCAAGAACGCCATGAAGAAAAGGCAGAGCTTGTGCTGACTCTGCCATTTCTAGGGGATCTCAAAAGTTTGCGTCTGTATTAGTACCAACGGATACGTTAAGTCCGCTAGTTGATTGATAAATGCTGAAAGTTTCGCCTGCGACAATACCGTCTTCAGAATCGTCATTTGCCGTACAGGTATAACCGACCGAGTAAGTACCAGGTTCTACAAAACCGAATTCGTACTCGTAATTTGCATCATCAACGTCTAGAACGACGTTCGCTGCTGCGATTGGCATTGCTTGGCCTTCTGCGCCGGCAAATGGCCCCATGTTTTCTTCAGCGATATTTCCTTGATATAAGTAGACCGCGTGCGCATATCCATTTGCGCTTGGGGTATCCGTTTCGCAGCTTTGATAGGTCAATGTTGCGACATCACCCTGAATCTCCCCCGTTGTAACCGTGTTAATTAAAGTTACGGAGGTGCGTTGAATGCTGTAGCCTTCGTTTTGGCCTGTTCCGTCTTTTAAGCCACGGCGCAGATCAAATTCAACTACGAACTCATTATTGTCAGGGTTGACTGCAAAGGTGTTGTTAAAGAACAGTACTCCAGAATCAGGATCCTTTCCGACACCTTGTGGGCAAGCCCCATCACCTTTGACGGTCAGTGGGATTTGATTTCCTGTCGCTTCGTCAATCACATACGATGGGTAGTTTGGATGATCGCCATCATTAGCAAACACGCAGAGTTTATAATTACCAGTTGGTATCAGTTCATCATCCACCAATTCTTGCGCGTCACTGCCTTGGAAGTTGAGTAAATTAACACTTAGTGGGAGTGGATCTTCACCCTCGGGAAGGGGATTACCATCTTCGTCGACCAAATTGCCTTCTTCGTCTGTTTTAAACACATCGAATACTTGTGGTGTGCCACCATCCAGAGGAAGAAATGCAACTTTGTTATATGTGATCACCACTTCTGATACGTCATCAATAGGGGCATCTGATACAGACAAAGTAATAGGAGTCATTGTACTGACAGAGTCACTGTCTGAATTACAGCCAATAAGTGCAACGGCTATTGATGCACTGATTAGGCCAATTTTCATGCTGTTCATTAGATGTACCTTTTTATGAGAAGTGTATTAAATGTAGCCGATTATTGACAAAGTACAGAATAACAACGAGCGGAGTTACCGGGTGGAAAACAGCGACGAAACATCATTAAGACGTTCAGTAAAAGTGTGCTCAAATCGACGATATTGTGCTCAATGAAGTGCTATGGTTAAGAATGTGTCGCTCAAAAAATGAGCGGAGATATACATCAATAACTCTAGCCAAGAGGTCTCTATGTTAGGTGAAAATCACTCATTAACTCATGAATTCCCAGAACATTTGGATACCATTACTCAGCTTGCCGAAAACGATGCATCATTTGCTGAAACCGTTAAAAACTACAATGCTTTAGATAAGGAAATCCGCGTACTAGAACTGCAAGGAAGCCCGATTGATGATCACGAAATGAACGTGTTAAAACATAATCGAGCTGAGCTCAAAGATTGGCTCCACTCGAGAATTATGGGCTCTTAGCGACGCAATGATCATCGGCTCGTAATCTACGAGCCGATTTTAGTTTCAAGGGACGATGCCAAGTATGCCAACATTAGGAGTGCTGCTCAGGAGCTTGGAGTGGCAGGTGGCCTGTTTTTACCCAAATGACCGTTTCTTGCTCTACAAAAGGAAAGTGCTCACTCATATGTGGACTGCGTATCCAAGAGTAGGGAGGATAGGTTCCTAGCTCGTCTTTAAATTCCCCCGATAACACAAAAATTTCTTCACCACCAAAGTGACGGTGTGGTTGAAACTTCTCGCCTTTCGGCCATTTAACCAATGCGACATGTTCATGCTGAAAATCATGCAATGGCATGACTTTCAGCCCACCAATGCCAGGTAACCAATTCGCTTCGTTCGTATTGATGCGAACTGCTTCAAGATCATCAGAATTGAATTGATTTAGTTTAACTAAAATCACACAGCCTCCTTTGCTATAGGGCGCATGTTGACTTCCAGGAGGGTTACGCAAGTAGGTTCCGGCAGGGTAGTCACCATGTTCGTCAGAGAACACTCCTTCGAGCACTAATATTTCCTCTCCGTGAGGATGAGTCGAAAAGTGCGAGTTTGGCTCATACTTCACTACGCTGGTGGTGTGCCCTGATTCTTTGGCTTCTCTTTCCAAAGGTTTACGCCACACGCCTTTGGAAGGGCTGGCGATCCACTCCTGTTTACCTGTTTCTATCACGATTCTTTTCGAGAAATCCATATTCAACATACTGAAATTCCGTTACTTATCTAATGATTGACTCTCAATAGTATACGTATAAAAAACATCAATTGATTCACTTGTTGATAGTCAAAATCAGGGATTGAATACGAGCTCGCTGTCGGAACCAAGTTAAATTTCTGCTTGTGTAATAATAATTGTTATATTATAACATCGCAAAATTAAATGTTATAACATAACAAAAGGAAAGAAGTAGTGAATAAGAAATTGGTTTCTCTCGCGATCGGTAGCATTTTTGCGTCCCCTGTTTTTGCCGATACATTATCGAACCCACAGATTGGTGTTGTTGTTGATGGCTACTACCAAGATGGTCAACGTCATAATTCTGAGCGCGAAGAAGGCTTTGGCCTAGGCCATACGGAATTGAACTTATCATCAAATATTGACGATAAGTTTCACGGTGCGTTGACCGCTGTTCTTGAAAGTCATGGCGATGAGACAGAATTAGAGCTTGAAGAAGCATTCATCGAAACTTTGGCATTGCCATACGGTGTAAACGTGCGCGCAGGTCGATTCCTATCTGACTTCGGTTACCTCAACAATCAACACATGCACACTGACAGTTTCGTTGAACGCCCAATTGCTTACCGTACTTTCCTTGGTTCGCATTACTATGATGACGGTGTACGCGCAAACATCGTTCTGCCAACCGATCTTTACGTGAAGTTTGGTGTAGAAGCATTAAGCGGCAACAAGATGTCTTCTGTTGAAGATGGCTCTAAAGTTGGTGTTTACACGACAACGATGAAGCTTGGTAATGATTTCTCTGAATCTTCAAGTTGGCAGTTTGGTTTAAGTTACCTGCGTAACGAAAATGGCAAAGTTAAAGAATTCGAAGATCACGACCATGGTCATGGTCACGAAGAAGAACATGACCACAGCCACGCTGCGGCTGTAACGGGTGCGAACCTATACGGCGCAGATTTTGTGTGGAAGTGGGCACCAGATGGTAACTACAAGTACAGCAACTTCACGCTATCTGCCGAATACATGTTGTTAGACGGTGTAGTAGACAGCAAATACAAGAACGATGCAGAATCACCAGACAACTTAAGCGCATACTATGTTTCGGGCGTTTATCGCTTCAACCCAAGCTGGTCTGCAGGCCTACGTTACGGCGAAGCAGAAAGCTATGATGGCCACGCACACGGCGATCATATGCACTTCACAGCACTGAATGATAAAGAGATGGATGCGATGATCGCATGGGATTCTTCTCATTTCGGTACGATCCGTGCGCAATACACTCGCATTGATAACCAAGACAGCGAAACAGACAACGTGTTTACTCTGCAATACGTGATGACATTTGGAGCGCACGGTGCACATGCGTTCTAAACTTGCGATAAGTAAATGCAGTTTAGTGATGATGGCGGCGGGATCTGCCATCATCTCTTCGCCTGCTTTGGCTCTCAACATTTTCGTTTGTGAGCCTGAATGGAAAGCTTTTCTTGAAAGTCATGCCCCAAACGCCACCATTTATTCAGCAACCACGGCTAAGCAAGATCCGCATTATGTTCAAGCTCGTCCGTCTTTAATTGCCAAGATGCGCCAAGCTGACATGGCGATGTGCTCTGGCGCTGAGTTGGAGGTAGGTTGGTTGCCGATGCTTCAAAATAGAAGTGGCAATAGTGCTGTTCAAAATGGTGCTCAAAGCATGATTTATGCGACCGATTTCGTGCGTATGTTGGACTCTCATGATCATGTTGACCGCAGCATGGGGGACATTCATGCGCACGGAAATCCACATGTTCAGTTTGCGGCAAATGACATGATTCCATTATCTCGTAAAGTAACTGAGCGCTTAAAAGCGATTGATCCCGACAACGCGCAAAGTTACCAAGTTAATGGTATGAAGTTTCGCGCGCAGTGGCAAAAAAAGCTCAATGAATGGAAACAAAAAGCTCAACCATTACAGGGGAAACGGGTCGTTGGATATCACTCCACTTACCGATACCTATTTGATTGGCTAGGTATGGTTCAAGTCGCGGATCTTGAACCGAAACCGGGGATATCGCCAACGACCTCACATCTGCAATCTTTAACTCAATTGGATGCCAAACAGTTTGACGCTATTGTGTTTTCATCTCATCAAGATCAACGTCCGGCGATGTGGTTACAGCAACAAACGGATAAGCCTGTAGCGCAGTTACCTTTGACGGTCTCAAAACAGCAAAGTTTAGATGATCTCTATGATGAGGTGATCACTGATCTGCTCGCCACGTTGGTATCACCCAGTTCAGTGAAATTTTAATTATGGGTGAATACCTTTGGTTAGCGCCAGCGGTTTTGTGTGGCTTAATTGCGTTAGTTGGCAACATCGTTCTGGGGCAACAAGTTCTTAATCGTCAGATCATCTTTATAGATTTGGCGGTTGCTCAGGTCGCAGCATTGGGAGCGGCGCTAAGTCACTATTGGCTGAACTCTTCTTCTTGGTATGCTGGTTCTCCTTGGCTATCCGAATCATGGCTTGGCAGCATGCTTGGTCCTTGGATGATGTCTTTGGTGCTTTGTGGTGTTATTGCTGCGCTTGAAAAGCGTAAACATCCTCACCTAGAACCGATGATCGGCAGCTTGTTTGTTGTGTCCGCTTCATTGGCAGTATTACTGGTTAGCAAAGACCCACACGGTGCCGATTTTATTCAAGGGATCTTGAATGGTCAGCTACTGTGGTCAACATGGCAAGATGTTTGGCCTTTGGCTGTCATTACGGGGGCAATGTTATTGTTGCTAACGCTAAAACCAGAGTTTATGCATGGTAGCGGTTTTTACCTCATCTTCGCTATTTTGATGCCTATCACCGTCAAACTGACAGGGATTTACTTGGAGTTTGCCTTGCTTGTGATTCCAGCTTTATGTGCCGCAAGCCTTAAAGGTAGACGTTTTTTAATCGCCAGTTTAGGTATCGGAACAATTGGTATTCTGCTGGGGATAGCAGCTTCTGCAAAGTATGATTTACCGAGCGGTGCGACGATTGTTATTACGTTGTTTATCATCGGAGTGATATTTAACCTGCTCCCACCCTTCAAAAGGCACGTCTTGTTAGAGACAAAGCATTAACACGGCATTTACTCAAAGCACCACTGGCATTGTTGGTGCTTTTTTCTTCAAAGGCTTAGGGCTCTCCATCGTATTTCTATCTTGATTCTAGGAATAATACGGGCTGAAACATCATCAAGTTGTCTTGATTCATTCACACCCTACTTCCAGAATATTCCTATAGTTTCATTATCTAAATAAACCCCTTTGCGTATGAGAAGCACAAAACCACATAACGATAAGCGCTTAGGAGCAAGCAAGATTTGTACTCTCAACATTTAAGGAAGACCAAGATGAAAGACGAAAAAGTCGCCGTCGTTACAGGGGCTGCTCGCGGTATAGGGCAGGCCATTTGCGAACAATTACTCGAAGATGGATTTCACGTCGTGGGGCTAGATATCTCGCCTGTGGAGTGGAGTCAGTCGCCAAACCTTTCAAGTTATCAAGTGAATCTCTGTGAGGCCGCAGCGGTAAGTGAAGTGGTCGATCGCATCGTCGCGAAACATCAACGCATTGATGTTCTGGTCAACAACGCCGGGATAACGAGAGATGCACTGCTGCCAGACATGTTAGAGCAAGACTGGGACAGCGTTATTGACGTGAACCTAAAAGCGGTGTTTTTACTCACCCAGCGCGTTGCTCCTGTCATGCTAGAGAAAGGCGCAGGCAGTATTGTCTGTATTTCTTCTATCGTGGGAACGGATGGCAATATTGGTCAAAGTAATTATGGCGCGAGTAAAGGTGGCGTGATAGCGATGAGCAAAGGCTGGGCGAAAGAGTTAGCAAGAAAAGGCGCTCAAATCCGAGTCAACTGTGTTGCTCCAGGTTTTATCGCTACCGACATGACAAAGAGCTTGCCTGAAAAAGTCATTCAAATGATGGAAAGTAAAACGCCTCTGGGAAGCATGGGCTCTGCGCAAGACATTGCCAATGGCGTTGCATTTTTAGCGTCTGATAAAAGTGCGTTTATAACCGGACAAGTGCTCAAGATTGATGGTGGGTTGGTGTTATAACTCGCCAATCAAAACGTCAAAACGTCAAATAACAAACGTCCTTTACTTATGTGAAGGGCGTTTTTGTTTGGGTAACGCTATTCGGGCTTTTGACACGTTCACTTTATTCGTTTCGTACTGCCGGATTTGTATGATTAAGTATAGAGTTAGAACACGTAATTCATTCTGGCATCGTTCTCTGTTATTAACCTAGCAATGTAGCTAATCAAAAATATTAACTTCGAAATAGAATAACTATTGAGGTATTAAAGTATGATTTTATTGCCCATGATATTGTTTTAAATGATAATGCCACTAAATAATTAACTTTGAATACTCACTATGTACTTAAAAACTGTACTGTTTAGCGCGTCAACTCTTCTTATTTTGGGCTGTAACTCCGAATCAACTAACCCATCTACTGAAGAAAGCGGATGGATAGTTGTAAGCTCTCACTCCGAGCCAAGAAAACATCAGGTAATTTACGAAAAACATAGCAGGAAAGGTCTAAGTCTTGCCACTCACGTTCCGGATCTTGACCTACCTTTAACTTACCAATTGGCGAACCAAATTATTGAGGTCAAAGAAGAGCTTACATTTGGTGAAAATATTGATGGGAACCGCCTAACTTGGAAAGCTATTGGCAATTCTAAACGTAGAGAAAACCAAGTCCACTACGGAGTTAATAAAGATTACTCAGCTTCTAATGAAGGTATTGCTATCGGCTATGTTAACTTTGAGTCGAGGTTTGAGGCTGAAGGAAAGCTTGGAATCGAAAAGTTATTCATTGCGATGTATGACGATGTCAAGAGTGTCAAATTTTACTCTGGATGGGATAGTTCTAAAATATCTTGTTACCAAAATACGTTTGATGAAGACTTAGCTTGTTACGGTGAAATTTTAATTAACGACGATATAGTTCATGTTTTTGATCAATATCTGCCGTATGAATATGTAAACATGGTTTACGACACCGTTATGTCCAAAGGTCGAGAAGAGATAATTGAGGCAGATTTTCAACATCAAATTAAATACTTACTAGTCGCCAAAGAGAATAACGTTGAGATGCATTAGCTTGATTACTTTTTGGTAATGAGTGGTTTTTCGCAACCGATGTGACCATGAGCAAGATTATTGGATTTTACAAAACTCATTTATGTTCAAAAAATGAGTTTTGTAGATATTAAAATGCATGGAGCCAAATGCTCTCACTGATTCTATGAAATTTTTTGTGCGCTCTAACCACAAGACAATCTATAAAAGACGTTGAGCCAACGTCTCTGCCACAATGCCACCTGTTAATAAGGCTGAATTTCAATGCCTGTTTCTCATTACCATTCAAATGTGCGCTGGTTAATGATTTTTCTGTAAGTAACATAATTGAACGTGATACAAGTAACAAAATTCCCCTCCATCGGTAACGTTCCCGAAAATTTTATATATTATCGCCTTCATTGATACAAGTGGTAGAGACGCTCTGTATCTGAGCGCTCTGAAATTCAGGCTTTATATGGGCATTTAAAGTCACCATAAGTTTGCAATTTTTCTTGGGAACGTTTGCAAATAACCTAAGTATAAATTTACGTGAGACTATGGAAATGAAACTACACACTTTGACGATGGCAGTAGCGCTTGGGCTGGTTACTGCACCTGCATTCGCAACAACAGATGTTGACGCTCTTGAAAAGCGAATTAATGAATTAGAACAGAGACTTGAACAGACAGAAAAAGTATCCACAGAAGCAAATGAGAAAGCCTCAAGCTTTGAGTTTCATGGCTACGCTCGTTCCGGGCTGCTCATTAATGATGATCTGAATGGTGCAGTGGGTACTGGTCCTTACATGACGGCAGCTGGTGCTATTGGCGCTCCAATTGGACGATTAGGGGTTGAGGATGATCATTATGTGGAAGCAAACCTTATTCACAAACGTTTTGCAGATGATGGTTCCAGCGCTTTGTTCCGAATCATGCTGGCAGATAGTACGGAAACCAATAACGAATGGACGGCGAGTGAGAGTCAATTAAACGTTCGTCAGGTATATGCTGAGCTAAACAAGTTGAGCATGTTCTCTGAATCAAGTGCGTTTGCTGACGCAACGTTTTGGGCAGGTAAACGATTTGACCGTGATAACTTTGACATTCACTTCTTTGACTCGGATATCGTTTTCTTATCTGGTACTGGTGCTGGCGTGTATGACGTCCAAATGAGCGATTCGTGGAAAGCAAACTTCTCGATCTATGGTCGTGATTTTGGTGAGATTGATAGCTCGTCAACGGATGTTGAAAACTATATCGCGACAATGAACAACCGCTTTGGTAATTGGCAATTGATGCTGAGCGGCATGACGTCTGCTGATAACAATGATCGCGCAGAAGGCGCAGCGGACAAAGGTTTACATGCGATGTTTGCCTACCATGGCGATACCTTCTTTGGCATGAGTGAAGGCTTCTCTAAAACTGGTATTTTGATGGGTGATGGACTGGGGGCGGAACTTAAAGGCATAGGTTCAAACGGTGATTTGTTAGAAGACGCAAAAGCCGTACGCTTGTTCAGCTATGGTGTAACACGCATCGGCGACAATTGGCGTGTAGCACCTGCGTTGTTAGCAGAACACAGCCAAGATCGCTTTGCTAAAAATGATGAATTTACGTGGGCATCGTTCAACATCCGCTTAGCGCAAGAGTTTACACAAAACTTTGAGATGGTTTATGAAGGCTCATACCAATACATGGACCTAGACAATGCGATTGATAAAGCAAGTGGCAGTTTTTACAAAGCGACAATTGCACCAACGCTTAAGATGTCTACCGCAGCAGGGTTCTTTGACCGTCCGGAGCTACGTTTTGCTATTAGCTACGTTGATTGGAGCGAAGACTTGAATGGCTACTCGATTAGCCAGGATGCGGGCGCTGCAACGATGGGTGATGGTGGTGAAGTTCTGTTTGCACTGCAAATGGAAACTTGGTTCTAAAGGGCTCTAACCGAGAAAGAGTAATAAGAAAAGCGCCAACTGATTTCAGTTGGCGTTTTTTCATTAACAGGACTGACGCTCAATTGTTTTGAAGGTTAGCACCATCTTACTCATTTCAAAACTTCTTTTGGCAATTCTATCTAGTAACAGTTTCGCACCATTTTCCCCTGCTTTATCAAATGCATAGTTAAATGTTGATAAGGTTGGGGTGCACACTGATGCGAGCTCATCATCACCAACTCCTAGCACTAAAACGTCTTTACCCGGTGTTAACCCGAGCTCTTGAATCGCTCTCATCGCACCGATAGCAATACGGTCTGTCGCACAGAACAAGCCATCTAGCTTAGGGTTCTTTGTTAAGTGTTGTTTTGCCAATGAATAGCCAGAGTCGATGGTAAAGTCACCACGAGCATGGAAGGCGAGCTCAAAACCATGGTGTTGTAGCGCTTGAACAAATCCTTCAGAGCGTTGCTTATCTACCGCGATATCGTCACCTTGCACACCAATAAAACCCATGGTTTGGCAACCTTTTGCAACCAGTCTATTTCCCGCTTCAAACCCTACTCGTGCGTCATCATGAATGATGCTTGGAATATTAAACATGGAACCATCTTGACCGACGAGCACAACTGGGACCGCTGAGTTTTGAATTGCTTTGACCAGCTTGGAATCGAGGTGGGTGGCGTAAAGAATGATCCCTTCAACCCGTTTTTGGTTAAAGATCTGAATATATTCTAGTTCTTTTTCGTGGGCTTGGTGAGTGCTAGCAAGTAAGACATGTTTCCCAGCTTTTTCAAGGACATCGGTTAATCCATCGACACCTTGGGATGTGGCATGAGAGGAAACCCGAGGAACGATGACACCAACCAGATTGGTCTTTTGAGATTTTAGATCTTTAGCGACTTGGTTCGGCACATAGCCACACTCCGCTACTGCTTGGCGGACCTTCTGTTTTGTCGCTTCTTTTACGCCATACTCATCGTTTATAACCCGTGACACTGTTGATTTTGATACGCCAGCCAGACGGGCGACATCATGCAGACTCGCCATTGTTCCTATCCATTCTGTTTTTCGTTTTTGGGATTGTTTGCAAAGAGAAGATGAAAGGCTCTTTGATAAGTAGCGATTCTAACCTCCTATACTGCTCTTAGGGAGAGAATTTGACGATCATTCTCACATTCTCTCTGCTTTATCTTTGATCATTTGGTTTTATTGAGCAAAAATCTGTTTTGCAAACGTTCCCGAAAATTTCGCAAGCTCAGATAATAATCCAATGGGGTATGAAATGAATTATCCGGCAGTAGCAAAAGAGTTGTTAACTCTATTAGGTGGTAAAAGCAACATCACCGCACTTGCGCATTGTGCGACACGCTTACGCCTTGCCGTTGCAGATGAGCAAAAAATAGATGAACAAGCGATTGATAGCCTTGAAGGGGTAAAAGGGCAGTTCAAAGTTGCGGGTCAGTACCAAATCATTTTTGGATCAGGCATCGTAAACCAAGTTTATGCAGAAATGGCGAAGTTGACGGGGATGAGTGAAATGTCCACCAACGACGTTGCGTCTGCTGGCGCAGAGAAACAAAACATCGTTCAGCGCGCGGTGAAAGGGCTGTCTGATATTTTCGTTCCAATCATTCCAGCAATCGTCGCTGGCGGTTTGTTGATGGGTATCTATAACCTATTGACTGCTCAAGGCTTGTTTATTGATGGCAAATCTTTGATTGATGCCAACCCAGGACTGACAGACTTGGCGAACATGATCAACACGTTTGCGAACGCTCCGTTTGTTTACCTGCCTATTCTGCTGGCATTTTCAGCCAGTAAGAAGTTTGGCGGTAACCCATATTTAGGGGCGGCGTTAGGTATGTTGATGGTCCACCCAGAATTACTTAACGGGTGGGGCTTCGGGGGGGCGGCGGTATCTGGCAACATTCCGGTTTGGAATATTCTTGGCTTTGAAATTCAAAAAGTGGGCTACCAAGGTTCAGTGTTACCGGTTTTGGTATCGGCATTCATTCTTGCGAAGGTTGAGTTGGGTCTGCGCAAGGTTATTCCTTCTGTTTTAGATAACCTTTTAACGCCGCTACTTGCGATTTTCATCACGGGTTTATTGACGTTTACTGTCGTCGGTCCATTCACGCGTGATATCGGTTTCCTATTGGGTGATGGTCTGAACTGGCTATACAACACAGCTGGCTTTGTTGGTGGTGCGGTATTTGGTCTTATCTATGCTCCGTTTGTTATTACCGGTATGCATCACAGTTTCATTGCGATTGAAACGCAACTTCTTGCGGATATTGCGACAACAGGCGGCACCTTTATCTTTCCTATTGCGGCGATGTCTAACGTTTCTCAAGGTGCTGCAGCGTTGGCGGTGGGCGTGATGAGTAAAGATAAGAAGATGAAAGGTATTGCGATTCCATCGGGTGTCACGGGTTTGCTGGGTATTACAGAACCAGCCATGTTTGGTGTTAACTTAAAACTACGTTACCCATTTATTGCGGCAGTTTGCGCTGCGGCGTTATCAAGTGCGTTCATCACAATGTTTAATGTGAAAGCTCAGGCATTAGGGGCAGCTGGTCTTCCAGGCATCATTTCCATCACGCCGGATAAGATTGGTTACTACATCGCGGGTATGGTGATCGCGTTCTTGACCGCATTTGTTCTCACCATTGTTCTTGGTATGCGTGACCGCGCTAAAGTCGGTAAAAAAGCAGCGGCTTAATCTGAACTCCTTACTCCTTAAGGGTGGAGTCCCCCAAAATCCACTTCTTTTCCTAAATGTTTGGGGTGCTAGCCAAGCACTAATGGCTTGGCTAGCCTTTTTCAATTTTTACTTGGTAGTGAATGTGTTCAACACGTTGGACTATCAGGGCTTTAATTTTAAGGTAAGCAAGATGAATCAAGTGTGGGTAACTGGTGATGCTGTTGTCGATCTAATACCGGAATCTGAGACTTCTTTACTCAAATGTCCCGGTGGTGCACCAGCGAATGTCGCCGTAGCAATTGCTCGTCTATCTGGTAAGAGTGCGTTTTTTGGACGTGTGGGGGATGACTCATTTGGTCGCTTCATGCAATCGACGCTGGATCAAGAGGGCGTGTGCACGGAGTTTCTCGTTAAAGATCCTGAGCAAAGAACATCAACAGTGGTGGTGGATTTAGACGATCAAGGTGAACGCAGCTTTACGTTTATGGTAAAACCGAGCGCTGATCAGTTTATGTCTGTTGAAGACATCCCAAACTTTAAGCAAGGTGACTGGCTACATGTTTGCTCGATTTCACTGGCAAATGAGCCAAGTCGAAGCAGCACATTTGAGGCGATCAAAAGAGCAAAAGCCGCTGGTGGTTTCATTAACTTTGACCCTAACTTGCGTGATGAAGTGTGGCAAGATCAATCAGAAATCCAAGCTGTCGTGATGAAGGCTGTAGCGATGGCTGACGTGGTTAAGTTCTCTGAAGAAGAGCTTTTGTTCTTAACTGACTCAACTTCGATAGCACAGGGTTTACAACAAATAGCCGCTTTGAATATTGCTTTGGTCTTGGTGACACAAGGTGCGAAAGGCGTTTGGCGCGTCTTTGAAAGCCAGAGTGAGCTGATCACTGGTCAAGTCGTTAGTCCGATTGATACCACAGGTGCGGGTGATGCTTTTGTCGGAGGGCTACTTGCATGTCTGTCTCGGCATGCCGATTGGAAAAATCATCCTGTTGTTAGCTCTGCGATTCAATGGGCAAATGGCTGTGGTGCATTAGCGACGACGCAAAAAGGCGCAATGACCGCGCTTCCGACCCAGACAGAATTGCTGCGATTTATTGGGCAATGATCTTCAGATCCAATTTCAGTTGAGAAAAATTATGAGCTTAAACAACCGTTGGACTGTAGAGCAAAGATATCGCCGACTTGAGCAAATCCCTCAGTGTGATATCGAAGAAATGAAACTTTCACGTCAGCAAGATAAAGGCTTTCCTAGTTTTCATATCGCCCCTAGATTTGGGCTGTTAAATGACCCAAATGGGTTGTGCTATTTCAATGGTGAGCACCACATCTTTTACCAGTGGACGCCTGTGGGACCAGTCCATGGAATGAAGTATTGGTACCACCTTTCTACTAAAGACTTCATCCATTTTACTGATCATGGCGTGGGTCTTCATCCCGACCAAGACTACGATTCACATGGTGTTTATTCGGGTGGCGCTTTGGTGGAAAACAACAAGGCTTTGCTGTTTTTTACTGGCAATAAGCGTGACCAAAACTGGAACCGAATTCCAACACAGTGCTTTGCCACCATGGATTCAGACGGCAACATTGAAAAGCATGGTGTGGTCATTGAGAACGAACATTACACGGAGCACTTTCGTGATCCAAAAGTTTGGAAGAAAGGCGACGACTATTTGATGGTGGTGGGTGCTCAAACCAAAACTGAGCATGGCTCAATGGCGCTCTATCAAAGCAAAGATTTGAAAACGTGGCAGCATAAAGGTCCTATCAAGACCAAGCTTTCTGACCTTGGGTACATGTGGGAGTGTCCTGATTTCTTTGAGATTAATGGTCAATCGGTGATGCTGTTTTCTCCACAGGGCGTGAGCAGTAGTAATCCTTATGATTTCAAAAACATCTATTCTGTCGCGTATATCGTGGGTGATCAGTTGAACCTAGAGTCGATGACTTTAGAAAACCACCAAGATATTTTACAGCCAGATTATGGGTTTGATTTCTACGCCCCACAAACCTATTTAGATGAGAGTGGGCGTCGCATTCTTATTGCATGGATAGGGTTGCCAGAAATCGACACACCATCGGTCACACACCAGTGGGCAGGAATGTTGTCTCTTCCTAGAGAACTAACGTTGAAAGATGGTTTTCTTGTTCAAACTCCACTCCCTGAGCTGAAGAGTTTAAGAAAAGAAGAGGTGGTCTTTGCACAATCCCATACACTGGAAAGCACCAGTTGTTTGATACAATTAGACCTTGAGGGCGATGGCTTTGAACTTGAGCTGAGTAACCTCAAAGGTGACAACATCGTCTTTAGTGCGACAGAGCACGAGTTTATGCTGGACCGTCGTCACATGTCTCATTTGTACGCAGAAGAATTTGGTAGCATTCGAAAAGCACCAAGATTGGACGCTAAGCAGACGATTGATATATATATCGACAACTCTGTCATCGAGATTTTTATTAATGGTGGCAAACACACGATGACCAGTCGTTTCTTTATTGATGACCTCAATAAGGTAACGTTGAAAGGGTTGGAGCAAGCAAGGCTTTTCCCTTTGAAAGGTATCACTGGTTTGTTTGAATCTGCTAAGTAACGGTTTCGATTACATTAAAACGCCCTTCATTGACTCAGTGAAGGGCGTTTTTCTTTTTAACTATCTAACCTAACTATCTTTCACGTACGTAAGTCTTCTGAACCAAAGTATCTAACACTACTTCGCTCTTAGTGACTGTAAAGTTAAGCGGTTGTTCTAAATCACCAAACAGAGGTGCGCCGCCGAGTTGGGCTTACTCATTATTGTTAGCATCTCGAACCTAACTCACATTAAAACAACGTTTTTCCTTATAGCGTGAAAGAAAATTCCATAACCAAAGGTTCTAATTAAGTGAAAGGTCAGGACTTTTATTTGAAGATTCCGGCCTAATATCTTGGGTATGCCCATTTATCGAATGCGGTGGGTTACTTCATCATGCTTGCTGGCGCACTGAGTTTGCCAGCTTGATAATGCATTCAAACACAATAAGGGATAACAATGGCTAACGAATACATTCCACCAAAAGTTTGGACAAACGATAACGAAAATGGTGGCCAGTGGGCGAGCATTAACCGCCCGGACTCAGGCGCTCGTCATGAGCAAGAATTGCCTGTTGGGGAACACCCATTCCAACTTTATTCCATGGGGACTCCAAACGGCCAGAAAGTAACGATCATGTTTGAAGAGCTTCTGGCGGCAGGCGTAAAAGAAGCAGAATATGATGCATACCTGATCAAGATTGGTGACGGCGACCAGTTTGGTTCTGGCTTTGTAGCTGTTAACCCAAACTCTAAAATTCCGGCACTGGTTGACCGTTCAGGTTCTGAGCCAGTGAACGTGTTTGAATCAGGTAACATCCTGTTCTACCTAGCAGAGAAGTTTGGTCACTTTCTACCAAAAGAAGGCGCTAAGCGTGCTGAGGTAATGAACTGGTTATTCTGGCTGCAAGGTTCTGCGCCATACCTAGGCGGTGGTTTTGGTCACTTCTACGCGTACGCACCAGAGAAGTTCGAGTACCCAATCAACCGTTTTACAATGGAAGCAAAACGTCAGTTAGATGTATTAGACAAGCGCCTCGCAAACAATGAATTCCTAGGAGGCGATGAGTACAGTATCGCTGATATCGCAACATGGCCATGGTACGGCAACCTTGTACTGGGTCGTGCTTACGATGCGGCTGAATTCTTAGACGTAGAAAGCTATAAAAACGTTGTGCGTTGGGCGAAAGCGATTGATGAGCGAGAAGCTGTCCAGCGTGGTCGTATTGTGAATCGCTCATGGGGAGAAGAGTGGGAGCAGTTACCTGAACGTCACAGCGCAGAAGATATTGATAAGGTATTGAAGCTTAAACCATAAGCAAACTTGGCTCAGTCACTTCAAGTAAGTTTGTTTTCATCCGAACTCATACTCCAAAACTGATCAAATCCATAGCGCATCTTACTAGATGCGCTACTTTTATTTGAATTGTAACCCCGTTGAAGATTATTCAATATATAGATGGTTCTTTGCTTCTATTTGTCGTTTTCATATTCAACAAGCCCTCTGCATTTCTATTAACTATTAGCTGATGATATTCTAAAAATTTATACTTTAGATAACCTTAAATTTATAACTTAATTTTATATCTAGTATAAATAAACTTAATGATAATTAATCTTTGACATAACCTTTTATTTTGTGTGGAATGTGCAGGTTAATCTATTTAAATTAAAATTTATAGATAAATAAAATTTAAATAATTTACTGAATTCTACATCTAGCTTTGAGCAATGTTTAATTACAACTGCTTATACCATGAAAGAGGATATGTATAATGTCGTCGTTTGATTCGTACTGGGTTGGGGTACGTGAAAGAATTGCTATACAAACTGAAGGTAACCGAAATTTAAAGTCTTTAGTGATAAAAAAGCAGAGAGTGAACTTAAATAACAGTGGCTTATCTTTTCGTGCTAAAGCCGGATGCCTTATCCCTCATTGTTACACTCAGTTTACTGATGACGATACAAACTCAAAGGCATCGAAAAAAGCCTCCCTTAGTTTTAAGAAAGGGAAATTATACTTTTCTCCTGTCTAGTAATAGATAATATTTAGGTTATATATAAATTAAATTTTTATTTTTATCTGAAATTCTGACAATAAATTATTATTTTGTTATGACCGAGATGAAGCATTGGTTGGTAAATTATTAGTTCGGGTTATTAATTGAATTGTAGATTTTCTTAGTTGCCCCTAGTTAGATAGTGATAAAATTTTTAGCTATCTTTTCCCGTACAAGCTTAGTTTTAGATCTGGCTTGTACGGTTTTTTCTCTGAACACTAATTACATCGCATAACGGCATGATTTCTCGCCTCTTGTCTCATCTTTCTAGACGAAAGCTCTACCTACCTCTCATTATTCTCGACAAACATTGAGTAAAAGTAACTAATCGTAACAAGGTGGCTGTAACTGAGCGCCGTTTCAATATACTCGCTCTTTACCTAGGTAACCCTGCGCTTTGAATTCATTCGGGTACCGTTTGTAAGCCTTAAATGCTACTAAGATAAGATGTCATGATGAGAAAAAGTACTATATTAAACACAGTGTTAATTACAGGGTTCGCTGCTGTATCTTCGTTGGCTTATGCAGCACCAACGGTTGTGCCAAATGCACCGGAACTCAGTTCTCGTGGCTATGTTTTGATGGACTTTCACACTGGGAAAGTGCTGGTTGAACGTGATGCACATAAACGGCTAAATCCTGCGAGCTTAACGAAGTTAATGACGGCTTATGTGGCTGGTCAAGAAATTAACGCAGGTAATATTACTTTGGATGATGAGGTCGTCATTAGCCGAAATGCTTGGGCAAAAAACTTCCCAGATTCCTCAAAGATGTTTATTGAAGTCAATACTTCCGTTTCTTTATCTGACTTATACCGTGGCCTGGTTGTTCAATCAGGTAATGATGCTAGTGTGGCCATTGCTGAACATGTCGCAGGTAGTGAGTCAGGGTTTGTAAGCTTGATGAATAGTTGGGCTGCTAAGCTTGAATTAAATAACACAGCTTTCACCAACCCTCATGGTCTAGACAGTGACGGTTTATATTCAACACCTTATGACATTGCCAAGTTGGGTCAAGCTATTATTCGTGACTTACCTGACATCTACCCACTGTATAGCGAAACCTCGTTTACCTACAACGGCATTACGCAATATAACCGCAATGGCTTGCTTCGTGATCGCAGTATGAATGTCGATGGCATGAAAACTGGTTATACAAGCGGTGCTGGTTATAGTCTAGCGACTTCAGCGACTCAGGGTGACATGCGTTTAATTGCGGTTGTGATGGGAGCAAAAAGTGAGAATATCCGTGAATCCGAAAGCAAGCAACTGCTAAGTTATGGCTTCCGCTTTTACGATACGGTAATGCCAACCGAGGCAGGAACGGAAGTTGCGAACGCTCGAGTTTGGATGGGCGAACAAGATGAGCTTAAAGTAGGCGTGGCCAATGACGTTTATCTCACTTTACCAAAAGGGGATGTGAAAAAGCTACAAGCTGAAGTTGAATATAATGGCGATTTGGTAGCGCCAATTTCTCAACAACAAGTGGTTGGTAAAGTGCTTTACAAAGTCGAAGGTAAAGTTGCGAATGAAGCCGAACTTGTTGCGTTGGAATCAGTGGAAGAAGGCAGCTTATTCAAGCGAATTTTAGACTGGTTTAAGCAATTGGTCGCGAGTTGGCTCTAAAAAACAGCTAACTTCTGCCATTATCACTCTATCTTGTTATTGTTCTATTAAATCAATTTACTAAGGCGGCCAACGTGGTCGCCTTACTTTTTTGGAATACTCGTTGCGCTAAAACATCGAACCTTCTTGTAAGGGGCTATTTTCGCCTAATTAGAAGCGTTTTTGTGTTTTTGAGTGCGAGAAAAAAGAAACTAGAACAAAAATGGAGTGACACGTGCACAAGATTTTATCTTTGACATTGATTTTATCGCTCATGGGCTGCGCTATGCCTTACCAGCAGCAGGTCGATAGTGGCCAATGTGTTGGAGTAATGACCTCTCAGGATGCGTATGGTTATTTAAACCCAAACCATTACACGATGCAGGTACTCGCGCTAAAGCAAGAAAAAGATGTGAAAGATTACATTCGTTATATCGATCCTAAGCATCCGGTTTGGGTTAACTGGAAAAACAGCCGAGGCACGCGTTGGTATACGGTAACTGTTGGCGATTTTAAAACGAAACAGGATGCCTACAATGCGCTTTCTTCACTGCCGAGCCGCGTAAAGCAGTCATCCCCATTTGTGCTGACTTTTGCGGAAATGCAGCGTAAGCAACAAACGAGTGTTGTGAGAATGCGTTAGCCAACAAAAAACGGAAGCGATGGCTTCCGTTTTTGTATCTAAGGGTAAGCTTAAAGCGCCGCTAAAATCGTTTCTGCTTTGCTTGCTTCAAACTCTTTTGGTTCTTCAACGTTAAGTTTGGTCACAATGCCGTTTTCAATGATCATAGCGTAGCGCTGTGAGCGAATACCACCAAAGCCGCCAGTATCCATTTCAAGTCCCAATGCTTTAGTAAAGCTAGCGTCGCCATCACCCAACATTAGGATTTCTGAAGCGTTTTGAGCTTCGCCCCAAGCTTGCATCACAAACGCATCGTTTACAGAAACACACGCAATTAAATCAACACCTTTTGCCTTCAACTCGTCGGCTAATACCACATAGCCTGGTAGGTGAGCTTCCGAGCACGTTGGGGTGAATGCGCCAGGTACAGCGAAGAGTACGACCTTCTTGTTTGCAAACAGCTCAGTCACGTCGTGGTTAACCATACCATCGGCAGTCAATTCGCTTAGAGTCGCAACTGGTAGAGCTTGGCCTTGTTGAATCATGATTTTATTCCTTTTTGTGTGCTAGTTTAGCTTTCTCAGTCTAGCGCTTATAAATGCGGTTAACCACAGAGCTTTTGTAAGGTTTTAGCACCTAAGTGTTTGACCCAGGATGTAGCACTGATGGCTTTATTACAACGCTTCATGCTGACTTACGTATTGACTAACGAGATGGCGATACTTCGCTTTCAACTCATTATCGATGAAGCTAGCATCAATCGCATTCATTGTGAATTGAGCTAGTTCATTCTTACTCATTGGGTGTGCGTTGTTGACGGCTAAAAAGTTATCTGTCATGTAACCACCAAAGTATACCGGATCGTCCGAATTAATCGTCACAGCGACACCTTTGCGCAGTAGCTCGACAATATTGTGATCTTTCATATCGTCAAATACACACAATTTAAGGTTCGATAATGGACATACCGTCAGTGGCATTTTGCTTTCAATTAACGACTCGACTAATGCTTCATCCTCAACACAGCGAACACCATGATCCACGCGGCTGACGTGAAGCATTTCAATTGCATCGGTAATGTTTTGTGCGGGGCCTTCTTCACCTGCGTGAGCAACAGTCAGTAAGCCTGCTTCTACCGCTTGTTTAAATACTCGTTTGAACTTAGTTGGTGGATGGCCTTGTTCTGAAGAATCTAGACCGACACCGATGATCTTATCACGGTGTTTCAGAACGGCTTGCAGAGTTTCCATGGCGCTTTCTTCTGAAAGGTGACGGAGAAAACACGCAATGATTTGTGAAGTAATGCCGAGCTTCTCGTATCCATCTTTTAGTGCGCGAGCGATCCCGTGGGTAACGGTGTCAAAGTCAATACCGCGCTCTGTATGCGTTTGTGGGTCAAAAAAGATTTCGGTATGAATAACGTTATCCGCTTTACAGTGCAGTAAGTATTCCCAAGTGAGATCGTAAAAGTCTTGCTCTGTACGCAAAACATCCGCCCCTTGGTAATAAAGGTCAAGGAATGACTGTAAGTCTTCGAACTGATACGCGCTGCGCAGTTCACTCGGAGAAGAGTAAGGAATGTCGATACCGTTTCGTTGTGCTAACTTGAAGAGAAGTTCTGGTTCAAGTGAACCTTCGATATGTAAGTGCAGCTCTACTTTTGGAAGACCTTGAATAAATGCGTTCATATTCCACCTTATGTGTATTGTGGATGCAGTTACTCTAAGAATAGGTATAGATAAGAATAAATCGAACGCTATCACAAAGAGTAAGACCCACGATGATCTCAACTCTTCGTAATCAGCACTTTGCGGGAACTGGTAGAGACCCCCAAACCATATCATTGGGGTTATACGAAGCAAACGAGGCGATTATACGCAAAATTCTCAATTTGGCTATACGCAAATAACCTAGTTGTCAGTAGTCGAAGGGTTTTTCTAAGAAAACTAAGAAAAGTAACTGGCAACCGTATAAGTCACTTGGGTATAGAGGAGCAAATTGGCTTTTGAGCGTGAACGAGGCTTATCGTGTTGTTATAAGTGAGGAAAAAGAGTGAGGCTTCGTTTGAGCAAAGGTAGGTGGCGGTACCTTGCACAACGATGGAGCAGAGAAAGCATTGAGAGAGTCAAGGATAGCTTATAGATCAAATAACTTGTCAAATTCTCTTTGTTCCATAATGTCTTCTATACGGCGTCGCGTTTTTTGTTTTACCGCCGCCGCGTTTTGCTCAGACTCTTTCTTGTCTTTTTCTGCTTGCTTCTTACTTTTTCTAGCCATTGGATACCTTCCAAATTAGTTGCATCATTCATTAATGCATGAAAACTGAATTAGTTAACAGTAAAACTTCCTAACTTTGAACCTGAATCACAGAGAATAGTTCCAGATTGCGTTTTCTCACAATATTCAAAATCGATCATGTAGCTATGAGAATGAAGCTTAGGTAATACGTGCCTTCGTAAAATATCACCATTTAATTGATGTATTTTAGCGTTCCAAGAGGTGTGAGGTTGTTCTAGATTAAATTCAATTTCTAACATTTATTCTCCTGTTTCTTAGTGATTTTGTCTTTGTTAAGTAATTGATACCAATGCCTTTGACGGCCTGTTCTTTTTGAGGACATGATTTTTCCTATAAATAATAAATTAAGCAGTACTATCCTATTTATTTTAGGTAGTACAAAGCAATGCCTGATATTAGGCTGAGTGATTAAAGTGAGAATATTTTTGAAGGAGAGAGATTTGGTGCAGCATGGGCATGCTACACCAAGAAAAGCAGTCTTATAGAGGAGTTACTTCAGTCGCTTGAGGACCTTTTTTACCTTGCTCTACGTTGAAGCTTACTTTCTGACCTTCAGTCAGTGTTTTGAAACCGTCAGAAACGATAGCGTTGAAGTGTACGAATACATCTTGACCACCGTTGTCTTGAGATAGGAAGCCAAAGCCTTTAGTTTCGTTAAACCATTTTACTGAGCCGTTTACTTTAGACATAAAAATACCTTTGAATTAAACATTAAAATTTGAATTTGTTTTGTGGATCTTTTCTAAGCTATTGAATGTTCAATCAAGAGGAAGTTGTACGCAGGTGTCTGAATTGGGGGATTCAAGATTTTACTGAGAGGAAACTTAAACTAAATGTTGCATTAACAGCTCTCTTCTAAGAGCCAAGGCCTACTATACACCTTGTTTAGGAAATAGCTACACTTATTTTTAAATATATGTCGACAGCTTGGATAAGTGTACTGTTCGAAAAATTTGAATAAGTAGCTCAAATAGCAAGGCTCATGATTATTTTTCTTCAATCTAAAATAGAACCATATCGATAGCCATGGCTGAACATGCGGTTTGCAAGCGGCCACAAAGGTAAACGAGGAGAAATAGTATGAGCACATTCAGAGAAATTCGTCAGCTTATTCACTCACAACCCACTGCTGATGGTGACGGAGTGAAAATTCGTCGAGTAGCAGGGTTTAATAATGCGAGCTTTTCTCCATTTTTGATGATGGATGAACTTAAGTCTGACGACCGTGCTGATTATGTTGGTGGCTTTCCTCCTCATCCGCATCGCGGCATCGAGACGCTTACTTACATGTTGAAAGGTCATTTCCAGCATCGTGACCACATGGATAATGTTGGTGAGCTTCGTTCTGGTGGCGCTCAATGGATGGCGGCAGGAAGAGGCGTCATTCATAGTGAGATGCCTATTATGCAGGAAGGTGAATTGCATGGTTTCCAAATTTGGATAAACCAGCCTGCGAAAAATAAGATGGCACCGGCTCAATATCATGACTTTCAACCTGAAACGATAACGGAATTCGAAACTCAAAGCTCGGGTGTTGTTCGCTTGATTGCTGGTCATCTGACTATAGACAACGAACGTATTCAGGGGCCTCTAACAGAAACAGGTGTTGCTGCCACGGTGGCCGATTGGAGAGCGATGGTTGGTCACGCTTTGAATTTGACCACGGAGCAAGACCACAACATGATGCTCTACGTTTATAAAGGTCGTATTCAGGTAAAAGATCGTGAGATCAATCAAGGCGAAATGGCGATTCTATCGAAAGGTGAATGGGTTGAATTACAAGCCGAAAAGGAGAGTGGTGCTCTGATTTTTATTGGCGAACCAATCAATGAACCAGTGGTTCACTATGGCCCTTTTGTAATGAATAGCATGGAAGAAATAGAACAAGCAATCCAAGATTACAATTCAGGATTGTTTGAAAGCTACTAGCATCAACATCCTAACTCCCTTTTCTGTGAGTAGCGCAGTTATCAACAGTTTTGAGCCTGACCATTGGGCTCGACCAGAAGCAAATACGATAATCCACTGCCATCGAATTTGCGTTAGCCACGTCTAATCCACGTGGCTTTTTTCTACTTCTGATTCCATCGCATGATGGCTTCTTTTCCTGCTTCAATACCTAGCTCATAAGCTTGACGCAATGGTGCTGGCGAGCGACTCAATCGTTTTAATTTAAATGATTCGGGAGGACACACTTGGATGATTTCGACTCCCGGTGGTGGATTTTCGATCAGTGCTAAAGTTTGATTGTAGCGAACTTCACGCGTCAACATCGGCTCAATTAATCCTGGCGTTTCTTTCAACATCCGTTTGGTTAGCGCGCTGAACTTTCCTTTCGGCTTTTGATAGCTGGAGGGTTGACTGCGTAAAACCATAATCTTTTTGGCTCCCCGCTTTATTGCTTCTGCTACAGGAAGCGCATCAGAAACCCCACCATCAACGTATCGGGTGCCGTTCAGTAAGACACCATTTCGGTAAAGCACGGGAAGCGCGCTGCTGGCTTTCATTGTTTCTGCGAGCTCGTCGACATTAGGAGTATGGTACTCGGCTTGGCCATTGTCTTGACGTGTTACGCCTAAAAAGAAAGGTCTCGAATCCGCTTTTAGTACGGACTTGTCGATGCCAAGCTCTTCGAGAGTGACGTCCCACATCCAATCTAAGTTCATCATATCGCCGCCACGTAGAATCTGAGATGGTGAGATGAATTCTTTCCTTAAACTGTAATCGAGATAGATTTTTAAGTTGCGCCCGGGCATTTTAGCTAAATACGCCGCCAAGTTACTTGCGCCTGCCGATACGCCCCAAAAGCTATCAAATGGAGAGAAATCGTTAGCGAGAAAATGATCGAGTATGCCGCAAGAAAATACGCCTCGCATCGCACCACCTTCGACAATCAACGCACGCTCTCCTACTTGTTCCATCACTGTGTTCCATTCTTTACCTATTGGATGAATAGAATGCAGCTTAACGCAAAACGGTTTTATACCCAAGTGGTCCTAAGTGCTAGGGTATCTCCTTAAGTAAAAGAAAAGGGCATCGATGGATGCCCTTTTTATATTAAGCCTAGGAGTTACAGGTTATTGAGCAGCTCATTTAGTGAAAGTGCACTGAATAAATATGTCACTCCCACACAGAAAGCGGCGCCTGTAATTCCGATACTGATCGTTGTTGTAATTAAAAGAAGTGTCATCTTAGACATACAAGATCAAACTCCTTTTTTATATTTAAGTGGGGCGTTGTGCGTCTGGTTATCGTTTTGAATCATGATGCAAGCGCCCTAAGTTTATTGTTCTAATAAAAGTGATGATCACTTGTCAAAAAAGCAGATAAATAGCACCCAAACTGTCGTTAATGCGAGCAGCGGAGTGAATACTTTCTGTATAGAGGCGCCATCGGTTAGGTTGTAGATTTTGATGGACTCGTTATAGAACGCCCGCTTGAACGCCTTAAAAGAAATATCATTTTTCACATGAGATTGTTCATAGTGTAGGTGTGCTGCGTCTGATAGTTGGTATTCTAAGTCTTGGAGTTCGTACTCTTTGTTAAGAAATGCCTCCCAAGCCGAAAGACGGGCTATCGTTTTTGGAGATTGATTACCCTTTAACTTCTCTAGACGTTTGGCATAAGCAGCTTGATATTTATCCACGGTGTATTCCTGTCTGAATAGACGTTGAGTTAGAACATTTGTAAAAGGAAAAACGAGCAAAAAAGGGGGCTTTACGTTCTATGTCTGTGATAAATGCTAAGGAGCTCAATGGTCTATTTCTCTGATGTCGCGAATAATATTGATTGAACTTAAATGCGACAAACAAAATAATTTACTCAAGATAACAACGAATATTTGTTGCCTTTTAAAGAAAAGCGATAGTGATGCGAAGTGGTGGCTTTGATCGGGAAGAAACCCGCTTTCGTAACGGCTTGCGTTTACTGAGAAAAAGTAAACGCTGGAACTATCGCTGGATTGGTGTGAGTTATTTATCGTCAAAAATCATTAATATCAACTATGCTTATAGTTCGACTTTTCGTAAATGAACTCAATTTGGAGGAGCAGAAATAATACTTATTTTTGAGCGTGGGTGAGCTTGGAGAGTTAAGCTAATCCATTGATTAATAAAAAGTAAAGTAGTACAGAGCTAGGGTGAACTTCAACTTAAAGGTGACGGTATGGATATACAATCAACCATTATTGAATATGCGATAGCGATAATAGGCTTACTTTTGACGGGAGTTGCCCTCTGAGCACGACGGCCCAGAGGATAGAAAGTATATTGGCTGTTTGTTAGCGGTTGATATTGTACCGAGCCATTGCAGCTTCTTCTGACGACACAACCGTTTTACCAATTGGTGCGAGTGAAATAACCGCAAGCTTCAGGTGTTGGAGTGCAAACGGAATACCAATGATGGTTACAAAACACGCTGCGGCGGAAAGTACGTGACCGATTGCCAACCAAAGACCTGCAAAGACAAACCAAAGGACGTTACCGATAACGCCTAGAGGGCTCGTACCAATGTCCATTTCATTGGTCAATTCATCGCGTGAAATGGCTTCTTTTCCGAATGGGAAAAAGGAAAAATTACCCATAACGATACACGCACGCCCCCAAGGTATTCCGATGATGCTAATAAAGGCTAAGATACCGAAAAACCACCATAGCAACCCCATAAATACGCCACCAAATACAAACCAAATGATGTTACCGAGTGTTCTCATTCTATTTCCTTTACTCTTGAATATGACGATGCAGGTTCCTGAGGGTATAGTAATGTAAAACTAGAACCACTCCGTTAATAAACGTGATCCGTTCCCTCATTCACTTGCTTGATAGAATAGCCGCATAAGTATTAACAGAGAATGAATGACTCTCTGAAGCTACGTTTGTTTTAGTATAGAGCGTAATACTCGATTAAGCACATAGCCAAGAATTAAGCTACCTAGAGGTAACTTTCTCGATATATTGACAAATTTGCTCTGCTAACTGATGGCTAGCAATGTTGCGTTTCACTACTTCACTAGCGATTTTTCCAGATTCAACGACGCTAAACCAGTCGAGCAACATCGCATGAAAACCTTTGCTCGTCAGCATTGGCGTCCAATCTTTCAAATTGATTTTTTGCTCTTGGTTCGCTTGCCATCGTTTCCCTTCAACGAAAGAGTCGAATTCCACTGCTTTGTTAGCATAACAAGCTTGAACGCGCTCCACAGTCACACCGAAGTGACGATTCATCGAAGCGTGGAGTAAAGTATCTCCGTGTTGCCACTGAATATCTAAACGCGCCAATTGGTCACCCTCAAGCTGATGCGTTATGTAAGCCTCTTTTAAATCGTTTTTGGCTGTCACGTTAATACTGTCTAATGGGTGAATAAAATCATCAAATATAAAGGTACGAATATCGCCTGGTAGTTGGTGACGGTTCTTTTCCCAGCGTAGCGATTTTAGGTCAGAAATGTTGCCTTGCTGTACCTCTGGCATGTGTTGGTTGTAAAGCGGAATATGACGTCGGTTGAAGCCCACATAAAGTGGTTGTTTTTCTTTTTCGGCAATATCGTACAGTTTTTCCACGTCATCAGCATTGTCCGCTAATGGTTTGTCGACAAAGGTTGGGATTCCATGTTGCAAAAAGAATGCTGCGATTTGAGGATGTACGCTTGTTGCCGCATGAATCATGACTGCATCTACGCCAAAGTGCAGAAGCTGCTGGTAGTCTTGACAGGTCTCTGAGATTCGATATTGCTTAGCCAGACTCTCAAGCACATTTGCGTTGCGGGTACAAAATACAAGTTCGATATTTGGAAGCTGAGTGATAACGGGAAGGTATGCTTTCTGAGCAATATCTCCTAAACCAATAATACCAATTTTCATCCTAGTCCTTATTTCGATGTATGGATGGCAGGTTGTAGTATAACGCTTGGCAAGCTGATGAGTTTAAATGCCTTGTTAGAAAAGAGCCTGACTCACATTTTGAGTCAGGCTTTGTTGGTCCACTTAGGAAGTCGTGCGGCAGTCTTTGAATATATCTAACTTGCCGTCGTAGGCTTGGGTTTGTACATCCATAATGCCTAATAAAGAGTGGAACACGTTATCATGTGAGTACTGGCCTGCCTTTTGCGCTTCATTCGACAAACAGTCGGTGTTTATTTGTTTCACTTGCTTAAAGCCGGAAGATAGCCACATGAGCAAAGGAACACGTTTTTGGAAGTCTGGTGCAAGGCCGTAAGGCATGCCATGTAAGAACAATCCGTTTTCGCCTAATGATTCACCATGATCTGATACGTAGATGAGAGCGGTATTATATTGAGACTCTAATGCTTTGAGTTTGTTGATAGTTTCTGCCAACACAAGATCAGTGTAGCGTATCGTATTGTCGTACGTATTCACGATTTGTTCGACGCTACAGTTTTCTATATCTGCACGTGGGCAGTCTGGTTTGAAAAACGCTTTGTCTCTAGGATAACGCTGGAAGTAGGTAGGACCATGGCTTCCTATAAGATGCATGGCGACAACGCGATTGCCGTGCATATCCGCAACTTCTTGATCAAAGTGATCTAACAGCGCCATATCGTAACAGGTTTGACCGTTACACAGAGGACTTGCTTGCTTTCGGTTCACTTCAATTTTCTTGATCTTGTGGGCGACTTCTTTGTCTCCGCCATCATTTTCTTTCCAGATGAGGTCAACTCCAGCGCGCTGCATGATGTCGAGAGCATTATCTTGGTTATCTGCCTTGGTCCGTTCAAACTCGCTTCGCGTGAGCTGAGAAAACATGCAAGGCACAGATACTGCAGTTGCAGTGCCACAAGACGCGACCTCTTGAAATGAAATCATATCCAGCTTACTGGTGTAAGGGTTTGTCTCTCGCTTATAGCCATTGAGTTGGTAGTTCTGCGTTCGAGCGGTTTCTCCAACAACAAACACCAGTAGTGTCGGCTTGTTCTGTGCTTGCTTTACTGCGCTATCTGACTGCTTTGCATCGATTCCAATCTCGCGGTACGGTTCTGGCGTGGTGAAGTATTTCTCCTTTACATACCCAGTCGCGCTGTAAACGAATTGAGTGGGAATAATGATTTTTTTCAGGTAGCTGTTATTGCGACCGACAGATGCATAGTCTTGGTAGTAAACACTGGCAATAACAGCAATTACGGCAAGAGATGACAACATCGACACCAACTTCGTGAGAGAAAAATACAGCAATTGGTGGCGCTGAGATTGCAACTTGACCTTATAGACAATCATCGCAGGGACGCCCCCCATAAGTAGCGTCCAGATTACAGAATAAGTACTCAGGTAAGAGCTTGCCTCGCTCGAATCGGTTTCAGCAATATTAGCAATCATTCCAGAATCGAAAAGCGTGCCATAGTTGTAACTTGCGTAGCTCACCATACTCGAAATTATGAGCAAAATAATAAAGAATGGCTTTCCAACCCAAGGCCAACTAAATAAGTTAAAAAGGAAATTGAGCGCGGCAAGAAAGAAAATGGGTATCGTAATAATAAAACCAATTTTGACATTATCTAGGCTTGAAAAAATACCATTCAGCTCTTTGTAAATAGGAATGTTTACAACCAGCGCGAAATAGAGTGCCAACAAGAAAGTAAAGGTAACGTACGAGATACCTTTTTGTTGCAAATTATGTGTCTTCATAAGTAAATGTCTTGAATCAAAATTAGAGCAAGAACGAAGCCCAAACAAAAAGGGCAAGAGTGAGCGCAACAAATACTGCAGCCGAGCCGATATCTTTGGCTCTACCACTGAGCTCGTGCCAGTCATCGCTAACACGGTCGACAACCGCTTCTACGGCGGAATTAATAAGTTCGACGATCAGGACCAATAACAGGCTACTGATCATCAGTACTCTTTCAAATGTGGTGACTGGAAGGAAAAAAGCACAGACGGAAAGCACTAAGGCTAGAATCAATTCTTGTCTGAAGGCGGCTTCGTATTTCCATGCGGCTTTCAATCCCTGAAATGAATAGCCGGTCGCATCCATGACACGGCGTAGACCTGTTTTTCCTGGCTTCAAAATATGACCTTACTACAGCTTAATAATTTAGATTGTGCATCTATCCAAACGATGAAAAGAGATTAATCGTTCTTGCGTGAAACATTTGTGAATGGCATTCATCACACAACGATATAGGGTTTGAATAAGAAAAAAGAGTTGAATTAATCAAGGTCGTAGACGGTATAGCCTTTATTCTGAAGGCATTTTCGCAGTACAAGAGATTGTGTTTTGGTGGAGTCATTGCTTCCACTCAACGCTCCGGCCCCAGCCCCTACAGCACCGCCTGCAGCGGCACCTACAGCAGCCCCTCCTATCCCGCTTTCTAGTGCTCCAGCTGCTGCCCCAATTAGTGCACCTGTAACTGCACCATTAGCGGCTTCAGATTTAGCAGCTTCCGCTTTGTCTACGTTATCCGCATACCCTTGGCAATAAAGAAAATCTTGTTCATATTTAGCAGGATCAACATTGGTCATGTCGACAACAGGCTTTTGATTATAAGTACAAGCGGTAAGAGTAGAGGCAAGCGTCATAACCAGAATAAAAGGTTTGTACATGAGTATTATCCATTTGTTCTGTGAATTTATGGATTAAATGTACACTGTTTTATTGTTGGGCTCTGTCGCTGGAGTGTATTGAAGTGTCGTCTTCTGTAAAGGAGGAAAGACGTTAGCTTAACTGTCTGATTTTGGGAGACGAAGTGTGAAGCAAGCACCACCAAGTGGGCTATGAGAAATCGAAACCTCACCATGTTGAAGTTCCATTATCTGCCTGACGATCGCCAAACCAAGCCCAAATCCACTCGTGTTTTTGTTTCGGGACTCATCGGCGCTATAAAATGCTTCAAAAAGGTGAGGCCAATGCTGCTCTTCTATACCTATACCATCATCATGTACATGGATTAAGCAGCTTTGCTGATCACTTTTTATCTCAACCATAATTTGAGTATTTGCATATCGCATTGCATTGCGTAGCAGATTATCCAAGGCACGTTTTAGCAGTTTTGGATCGGCGAATGCGCGCGCGTTTTCAGAGTTTGTTTCATTGAGTGAGATTGATAATTTGGTCTCTTTTTGCCATCTCTGTTTTAACTCATTAACTAACTTGGTGAGCGCTACGTTTTCTGTTTGCAACGCCGTATCTGGGCGTTCCATTTTGGCGTAATAAAGCAGCTCTTCAACCATGTCTTCCATCTCGTCAATGTCCTCGACGATACTACGTACATGCTTTTTCTGTTGTTCGGTTAATGTAGAGTCCGATAACAAGTCAGCTTGCCACTGTAAACGAAAAATAGGAGTGCGTAATTCATGCGCAACTGCATTGGTCAGCATTTTATTGCTAGTGATCAGGCGAGAAACTTTGTCAGCCATCGTATTAAAGCTTTTGTTCAGCGTTCCAACCGACTTGGCGCTTGAGGTGCTTGCTCGTGCTTTGAAGTTGCCTGAAGCAAACTCGACCGTGACTCTTTCTAACTCACGAATTCGACGACTCAAAAACCAGATCAGCAGTATGCAATACAGAGCAAATCCGGCTAAAAAGAATAACCATACAATGTTGTCATCAAAGTTAATCGCCTGAATAACTGAGCTATCTGGATCATCGATCATTTTGAAAATAGGGGTGTCCGCATCTAGGCGGAACCATATATCCCTTTCTTCGTCGTAAGCAACGTTAACAGAGGTGTCACTTTCAAATGCTTTTCTGATGTCCTCTGGAAGTTCTTCGAGCGTGTGAGGAATCAACAAGCGATGGCTGGACGTGGCAAATTGCTCAAGCTGTTGTTGAGTGTATTCTAGTCCGTGCTCTTCGTAGATAGGATAGATAAGATCGTGGAAAGCTTGACCTTCTTGCTCTTGTAGCAGGTAATCGTAATCTGTGTTGATCTCATAGACTAAGAATTCGTAACCCCACAAACTCACCATAAATAGAATGATAAGACCGACAAAGCTTTCCAGATAAATCCGTCTCATTATTCATTCCATGCATCAGGCATAAATAGGTAGCCTTTGCCGCGAACCGTAATGATTTTTTGTGGAGAGCAAGAAGCATCGCCTAATTTTTTTCTCAATGTCACAATACGGTTGTCAATGGTGCGATCTGTACCGTCGTACTCAATACCACGTAGTGTTTTCGTTAACCACTCACGTGAGAGTGTTTTTTCTGCGTGTGTTGCGAGAACCCATAATAAATCGAACTCACCGTCAGTCAGCGCAATTTCTTCCTGGTTCATGACGCATGATTTACGTAATCGGTTTAAACACAGCACTCCAATTTGTAGACCGTTTTCGGACTCGGTAGAGGCTGCCTCTTTTCTTCTCAATAGCATGCGAATGCGTGCCAGCAGCACGCGAGGTTTGATAGGCTTGGTAACAAAGTCATCGGCGCCAATTTCTAATGCGGCGACGTGATCGAAGTCGTCATCACTCGCTGTCAGCATCAACACTTTGCCTTTGTAGCATTCACGGATTTGACGACATACGCTCAGGCCGTCTTGTCCAGGTAGCATCAAATCTAACAAAACCACGTCTGGCTGTGTGTCAATAATCGCTTCCGGTGCGTCTGTCCCGTTGTCGATACATTTGACCTGGAAACCTTGTTCAACAAAATACTCTCCCAGCATAGCTTGTAATTTGGGATCGTCTTCCACGATGATTAAAGATGGTTTGACTTGTTGTGCGTTCATTTGAGTGATGTATACAATATTTAATATCACTGGAACTTAAACAAATTTACGAATTATTTCAAATAAAGCTTTCTCAGAATAAGGTTATCGGATGAGTTGATTCGATAAATACCCCAAGTAATGATTCAAACTTAATCATTAATCACATTATGAAGAGGCTAAAAAAGGCGCAACTGCTGCGCCTTAATATGGAATATTAGAGTGAACTTACGTTTTATTCGGTGGTGCACACGACGCTGTTGTCGCTGCCAAAAGCATTGGGAACATAAGCGTCGGCTTGAGGATCGTTTTCCCACTTTGCATCATTGAGCAAGTAGCGGAACTGAACATTCTGCTCTTTAGGTAAGCGCGTTTTAAATTTAAATTGACGGCTTTTCTTCACTAACTTCATCGGTTCTGGCTGCCAGTTGTTAAAATCCCCAGCAATATGGATGGAGTCCCACTGGTCTTTATCTAGCTCGAACGTGACTTCAACTTCATCTTTTGTCTTAAAGAATCTCTTTTTAAGCATTGATCTTTCCTTGTTCGTACAAAAACTGTTCTAACTATTACTCGTGTTTCATAACGATTTCAAGTTTTATCGAATTGTCGCTGGTATCAGGTGAAGAACTATCTAAATGATGAATAGCTTAATCGCTATGAGTTCTTGTGAGAGGGGAGCGGTATTGAGAAGCCTCAAGGGTAAGGAGCCGTTAACGTACCAAGTTTTTAGGCGAGGCGGAACTCAGAGTCCGTATCTTGAAGTCAAACCGTTATCATGTATTATCTTAAATCACCATTTTTGTTGATGTAGCTATGTTGAAGTTTAACCGTACATTGTTGACCGCGATAGTTTGTTTAGCCGCTATGCTTTTGAGCAGTGTCGCTCCTATGGCGAAGGCTTCAGCCCCGGTGAAAACAATTGAAGTACGCGATATTATTGTTCAACAGGCTGCTCTGCACAAACAACTTGGCGTCAATGACGACTGCGTAGAATCACATCACGATGAGTCAACTATCAATAAGGTGCAACAGTCTCACACGAGTTGTAGCTCTTCCTGTATGGTCAAAATTCCCGCCAACTTATCTCAAAACGACTTACTGCTTCTTCCTTACAGCCTTGCATTGATTGATAGGCCTTTAGTCGAAAAAGTAGTGACAGTGATCACCAAGCTTTATCGTCCTCCGATTGTTTAATTCCTCATCTCAAATTACTTGGGGTTTCCCCCTTTTTACCAAATGAAATGATTTGGCATTTGAATGCCACAAGGAAATAAACAATGAAAAAACTACTTGCCTTATGTAGTGCACTTTTACTGACTTTTACCGCTCACGCAGCGCAATTTGAAGAAGGGAAGCACTACAAAGTTCTGGATGTTAAGAAAGCATCGAAACCTGTTGTGACGGAATTCTTTTCTTTTTATTGCCCACATTGCTACAAGTTTGAGTCGCTTATTGAGCGTTTAAAACCTGCTCTGCCAAAAGAGGCAAAGTTTGAAAAGGTACATGTGGGATTCATGGGCGGAGATATGGCGATTCCGATGGCCAAGTCCTACGCGACGATGGTGTCGCTCGGGGTTGAAGATACAATGATTCCTGCCATGTTTGCCCAAATTCATCAAAAGCGACAAGCGCCAAAAGATGAAGCTGAGCTGAAACAGCTCTTCGTTGATAATGGCGTAGAAGGTAAGAAGTTTGATGCGGCGTACAACAGTTTCGCCGTAAACTCAATGCAGAAAGGTTTTGATAAGCAATTCTCTGCTAGCACGTTGAGAGGGGTTCCGGGTGTGGTTGTGAACAATAAATACATTGTTTTGGCCAACGAAATTCGTACTTACGACGAGTACAATCAATTAGTTAATTACTTATTGACGCTGTAACTACAAATAGCATTGATACTTAAAAATGGCGACGGTAGAGTCGCCATTTTTTATGCTTATCACACTCGTATTATCTAAGAACGCTTGTACATGCTTGAGTCGGAACACTAGTCATAAATATGGCATGCGGATAAAACAAGCTAGCAGCAGTGATTGCAACATTACATGGCTGAGCAATCGTGGTTTTAATCACATTGGTAAGCACGGCGCCTGTATTATTTACTGTTTGAGCGGCGGCTTGTTGTGCCTGGTAAGACACGCAACCTGTCGTTGCATTGATCATCGCAGTGCTAAACAAAAGTTTGCGAAAAAACATATTCATATCCTTTGTGAATGCTTTGAATTACTTATATGTGGATTGATTCATAAATGAAACAAAACAGTGTTCAAAATATGTGTGCATTCACGAAATGAACATTGTTTTATAAAAAGACGTTTTTTTGTGATCTTAGTACTGGACAGACCAGGCTATGAAACTAAAGCCAATCCGTGCATCACGATTACGCTGAAGGTCAGTTTGCTCCTCATTCCTTGATATCCCTTGGGCTCGGCGTCTTGTTCGACTTTCCTCACGAGTTTTTCTGCATACCAAACAGCAAGATACCCAATTGCTAAGAGTAGGGTAGCGACCGCGTAATGTTTGTGACCCTGCAGTAATGCGCCCCAAGCAAGTAAGACAAAAAGGTTGCTGAGAATTAATATATTTCTGCTAAGGCGGTGGTAGTAATGCTCAATGCCGTTACCCCAAAGGATGCCGGATAAAAAACTTAATATAACGGCGCTGTATGCGATGAAAAATTGCTGGCCACTTAAATTGAACAGTGAGATGTCAGTGAAAATCAGCCCTAAACTAAACACAAATGGAACCAGGCCTAAGTAACCGAGTTGTAGCATGGTTGAGCGTGCTGTCATGGTCGTCACCTTACAATTGTTGCTCTATCATATTGGTAAGCGTAGTACTTGTCGGTGATGTGGAGCTTGGAAAAGTGGCAATAACTTTGCCTTCAGAGCTAATTAGAAACTTATAGAAGTTCCATTTTGGTTTGATGCCAGCTTGGTTAGTAATCTCGCTGAATACGGGGTTTGCATCTGCGCCTAATACTGAGGAGCGAGCCATCATTGGAAAGGTGACCCCGTAATCGAGATAACAGACTTTCGCAGTGTTTGTTTCGCTTCCTCTGTCCTGTCGGAAGTCATTGCTCGGGAAACCAATGACGGTGAAGTTTTGGTCTTTGTAAGTTTGATAGAGGGTTTCTAACTGTTCGAACTGAGGAGTGAAGCCGCACTGGCTTGCTGTATTGACGACTAGTAGTGTCTTTCCCTTAAAGCTTTCGCATAGATCGACTTCTTCTGTTGAGTTTAACAACCTTTGCTTACCTTGAAGAATATCAGGGCACTCAGATGCAAGAGCAAGCGAATTCATGGAGAGAAAGCTAACGAGAGCGGCGAGTTTCAGTAATCCTTTCATGGTGTTGTTCCCCTTGTTTTCAATAAGTATAACTACTCAAGTGCAAAGAGGATCGATCAAAAAAGCCGCACAAATGCGCGGCTTCTTTCAGAGCTGGGATTTAATTATGCCAGTTTTAACTCGAACTGATTGCGGTACATCACCATGTCTTCAATAGTCAGCACTGGCATGTTGTGCAGGCGACCAAACGCAACGATCTCTGGTGCTTTTGCCATCGTGCCATCTGGGTTGGTCACTTCACATAGTACGCCAGCGGGTTGAAGCCCTGCCATTTGCATCAGGTCAATCGTACCTTCTGTGTGACCACGGCGAGTCATTACACCACCTGGACGTGCGCGCAGAGGGAATACGTGGCCCGGGCGAGCAAGATCTTCCGGTTTTGCGTGCGGGTTTGCCGCCGTTTTAATGGTCGTCACCCGGTCTGCTGCTGAAACACCCGTTGTTACACCAACTTTCGCTTCAATAGAAACCGTAAATGCGGTTTGGTTTGCACTGTTGTTGTTTACTACCATTGGAGGCAGTTCCAGTTTGTCTGCTTGAGCATCTGTTAAGCACAAACAAACGATGCCGCTACATTCGCGGATCATCAATGCCATTTGCTCGTTGGTGAGGTGCTCGACTGAATAAATGATATCGCCTTCGTTTTCGCGATCTTCATCATCAAGAAGTAGTACGCCACGTCCTTCTTTTAAAGCGATAAGTGCGTTTTCAACGCGAGTAATTGGGTCGCCGAATTCGGCAAGTAGTGATGACTGATTCATGGTTAACTCCTAAATTTCACCAGAATCAGGGCGGTATGAGAGATCGCCGTAAAATACGATCAAAAAGAAGTGCACCAGCATTCAACGCGATCTTACTCGCGATACTGGTGTATTCTTATTCTCTTTCATCCGGACTATAACCGTCGGCTCTGGCATCTCACCAGATCTGCTGACCTCGACGAATCGAGCGCTCGCGGGCTCACTTGAAAAGTATACCGCCGGTGGGGAATTTCGCCCCGCCCTGAGAACAATTAAAAATGTGCCACTTCATCCAAGTTGTGAGGAAGTGGAGCTAGGATAGTACTGCGAACTGAATAGCTTGGAAAGTCGATTCCATCTGTATGATGGAAAAGTGTGCTATCGACGGAAATAATCTGTGCGAATAAAGTGATCAATCTGCTGTGGTACGAAGGTGTTGTAAATCAGGCTCGTATGCGTTTGCTTCACTTCGATATGATCTTGCATACCGTCCAGTCTTGTCTCTTCTACGGTAACCGTACCGTCCGACATGGTGTTGTCATTACGGATCAATAATGGGCGAGCACCAATCGGCATCGTTCCTGCGATACTGCCGAGTTTTTGCGGAAAAGCCCACGCATCATCATGTTTGTTTAATCCGTGATGTGGCGAATTGCCTAAAATTGCACCCAACCCGAGATCTTGAATCCGACCTACTATGGACGCGCCTTTAAGAGGTGAACCGATAGCGACAACATGAGAGATTAAGCTGGTGGTTGGCTTTCTGTTGGCGAGATAGCGCTTAATCATCAAGCCTCCCAAGCTGTGCCCCACGAGCACGTTTGCGGTCAGTGGATTAAGCGAATGGTCAATAGAATCAAACAGTGAAGATTCATCGATAGCAACAGTGTTATAGCTGAGCACTTGCGTTTCGTATCCGAGCTTTCGCAGCTTTTGGCTAAGAGGCTGCATGACCAGCCCATGCATATAAAGACCATGTAAGATGATGATTTTCATAATACCTCCTAGATTTATGACGTTGTAGATATCCTACTCTAATTAACAAAGAACTACTTGCCCTTTGTGGTGCATATTTACGTGTTGCTGCAAAGCTTGATCGATATAGCAAGCGTATCAGCCCAGTAAATCCTGTACTTGTTGTTGCAATTGATGACGATTTAAAGACGCTGGGCTTAACACGTCACCGATAACAACATCCACTTTTGACCAAAAACGAGTCGGTCGTTTTGTGAGAGCATGTCCGCCTTTGTGGCTGAAAAAAGAACCCCAAAGCCCCTTTAACGCCATAGGGATGACAGGAACAGGATTACGTTCAAGGATTTTTTCCACACCAGGGCGAAACTCACCCAATTCACCGTTAGACGTTAAACGACCCTCAGGGAAGATACAGACAACCTCACCGTCGTTAAGCGCTTGTTCAATCTGTTCAAATGCTCGACGGTAAGTGTCGGCACACTTACGTGGAGAACAGATCGGGATAACACCGGCATGACGGAAAACATATTTAAGAACAGGCAGCTCGCTGATGGACTTGTCCATCACAAAACGAGCCGGGCGAGTAGAGGTTCCCATCAAAATCAACGCATCGACATAGCTAACATGGTTAGCCACGATTAACGTAGCACCTTGTTCAGGAATATGTTGGCACCCCTGTACTGACACACGATACATACAATGGCTGAGTAAATAACTGATAAAGCGTTGTGTAAATTCCGGTACTTGACGATAGACATAGATTGCCACGAAGAAGTTACCTATTGCCATCATGGCAAACAGTTCCACAATAGAAAGCTCTAGTGCGCTGAGTACAACGATCGAAACCAAAGCAGACACCACCATAAACAACGCATTCATGATGTTGTTAGCAGCAATGGCACGTGCACATTCCCCTTTGTTTGAACGAGATTGGATGAACGCATAAAGAGGAACAATAAAGACACCGCCGCTTACACCAACAAGGAACAGGTCAATCATGACGCGTAGATGTTTGGATTCAGCAACGAAGCTTTGCACATCATAAAAGTGAATCGGAAGTGATGGATAACTAGGGACGGCCCATAGCAAGTCGACGCCAAAGACTGTCAGACCAAGGATACCGAATGGCAAAATACCAAGCTCAACGTGGTTGAAAGAGAGCTTTTCACACAACCAAGAGCCTGTAGCGATACCAATGGAAAACAATGCCAACAGTAAAGAAACGACAGTACTGTCTGCAAACAAATGTTCACGCGCAAAGTTAGGGAATTGAGTCAGGTAAGTCGCACCCATGAACCAAAACCAACTGATGGCTAGAATAGACATCCAAATGCCTCTCTGTTTTTTTGCCACTTTTAACGTGTTCTTTAAACCAGAAATTGGTTCAAACTTCGCTTTGTCAGTCGATTGGCTAGGCATCGTTGGAATATTCACACTGCTCATAAAACCAAGCAAAGACAAGGCAATCACGACACAAGAAGCAATCAAGGTACCATTAGGAATGGCTAGCAGCAGGCCTGCGCTTAGCGTACCTATAAGAATCGAAAGGAACGTGCCCATTTCAACCCAAGCATTTCCTTTAACAAGCTCATTTGGTTTGAGCGCTTGTGGTAGCAAGGCGTATTTCACGGGACCAAAATAGGCCGATTGAGTGCCTGTCATAAACAGCAGAACCAGCATCAGCATGGCACTTTGAGTGGCAATAGCGGTTGCAGCGCAAGACATGATAGCCAGCTCGATGAGCTTTAAACGTCGTATTAATTTGGCTTTGTCCATGCTGTCAGCGACGGCACCAGCATGCGCAGAGAATAGAAAGAAAGGTAAGATGAATAAGCCTGCCGCCAAATTAACAAATAGATTGACGGATATTGGTAGGTTATCAATTTGGCTGTATGTCACCATCAACAACAGGACGTTTTTGTAGATGTTGTCATTGAGTGCGCCAAGGCATTGCGTCACAAAGTAAGGAAAAAAGCGTTTTGAGAAAAACATGCTGGCCTCGAGTAAACAAAGTCGAATGAGATGGGAGCACTTTATGCTCAATGAGCGATTAAACCAGCTTTCTCTCTCAAGTGACGTGGTACGTCACCAAAAGTAACGAAATTCATTACTTTTATTTTCATTTATTTATTGAGTTACTAATTTCGAGACTTCTGAGTAGGTTTTCTTTCCCATGGTTCAAATAGAGGGAACGTCCAGCGACGCATCGCAATAATGAGAGAGGTGCCGTGTTTCTCGTCCATATCGAGAGAGCTATCACTTTGGCAAGCCTGATAAAACTCATCGATGACCTTTTGCAGTTTCTGTTGCAGCTTCTTGTTGGTTGGTACGCTCATCAATCCTGTTGCCATGGACAACTTTTCATCTTCACCGGAAAAGTAGCTTTGGAAAAAGGCATCTTGAACTTGCTGTTGGAAGAAACGTTGAATAGGGCCTCCCATCTGCCACTTAAATGTCGGAGATATACGCAAACGAATTTTGTTATTTGGCTGCAAGTCGATGATGTTCAGACGATCCAACTGAGCCAGCTTTTGCACCAGTTCCAACTCATTGAAGGTGTATTGCTGAACGATTTGTTCAAACTGATAACCATTTACAACACAGATCGCCACGAGTAGCAGGGCTTTATCGTCAACCAACTGCTTTTCTTGCTCTAACGTTAGCGACTCTAGACCTTTATTGTGAGCAGCCGCGAGCTTAAACAGTTCCGCCATTTCTAAACCAATCAATTGGCAAATTCGCTCTAAGCGCTCAAGGCTAATGTGTTGACCTTCAGCGAGTAACCGTTTGACGCTGCCTTCACTTAAATCAAGGTGTTGTGCAACATCGATATAATGCAGCCCAGCTAACTTTAGCTGGCGTTTAAGCTCTTTAATTAACGTATGGCTTTCAGACATTTACGCTGTCACCTCGTCGTGTAATTGCTCTATATACGCTTGCATAAAGGCTTTGCGTTTTTGCGCTTCGCGTCTTGCTGACTCTGTGTTCATGGTTTCGGCGATTTTGAATAACTTGGTCTGGAAGTGATCCAGAGTGAATTGTTTGTCGTCGAGTTCTCGCTGTTGAGCAAAGATGTCTTTGTCATCGTAAAGTTGCGCATCAAACTCAGTGCTCACTTGTATACAGCGAGTAACGCCAATAGCACCTAATGCATCCAGCCGATCGGCATCTTGAACGACTTTTGCCTCCAATGTGTTGGGTCTGATATTAGCGCTAAAGCTGTGTGCTTCTATCGCATGGGCAATGGCATCATGGTATTGCTGCGGATAATCGATACTTTCTAAAAACGCGACCGCTTTTTTGGCTGCAATGATTGAGCTCTGCTTGCGGTTTGGATGATCTTTCGGATAGGTAAAACAATCATGTAAATAGGCGGCGGGAAGCACAATAGATAAGTCGGCGCCTTCTTCTACAGCCAGTTTTTTTGCAGTGTTTACGACCCGTTGAACATGGCTTATGTCGTGCGCCGCATCGACTTGCATCTCTTGCTGCATAAATTCCAAAAATTGCGATTCTATCTGGCTTAATGACGTCATGGTTCATATCTACAACTAAAATGAAGTCAGAAGTATGCCCAACGCTTAGAATAATTTCCAAGTGCGATGGTGTAATTGAGATTCAGCCACCAGAACCTTGTGCAACGTTTGGTACTGAGCCGTTTTATATGGCCTTTCAATGTGTTCAGCGGTTTATGAGACAAGAATAGACAGAGCGAGCAGTGATGTTTACCAGTAGAAAAAAGGCCTGATGATGTCGTCAGGCCTTTTTCGTTTCGCCGATCTTTTTAGCGTTTGAACGTTACTTGCTCTGCTTGTTCAAGATGAATATGAGTTGTCGCAGGCTGTGTTTCTGCAATCACTTTACCGTGACGAACCGAGTAGCGAACCGGCACTTGGCGACGTACTGCGTCAAAAACATTTTCTGCAGGAAGAATCAGTAAACTACCTGGTTTGCCTTCTTCAATTCCGTGCTTGTCTTGAATGTTCAGTGTACGTGCTGAATTGGTGCTGATCAGATCCAGTGAGTTGTTGATTTGGTCGTAACCCATCACCTGACACACGTGCAGACCCATATGCAGCACTTGCAGCATGTTTGCTGTACCAAGTGGATACCATGGGTCGAATACGTCATCGTGTCCAAAGCAGACGTTGATGTTGGCATTCAGCATCTCTTTCACTCGTGTTACGCCGCGACGTTTTGGGTAATCATCAAAACGGCCTTGTAAGTGAATGTTCACCAATGGATTTGCCACGAAGTTGATACCGGACATGCGTAATAAACGGAACAGGCGAGATGCGTATGCACCGTTGTAGGAACCCATCGCTGTGGTGTGACTGGCCGTGACTTTATTCCCCATATCAAACTTGTGCGCTAAGGCTGCCAGTGTTTCAACGAAGCGAGATTGTTCGTCATCGATTTCATCACAATGCACGTCGATCAGGCGGTCGTATTTTTGCGCTAACTCGAATACGTAGTGCAGTGATTCAATGCCATATTCGCGTGTGAATTCAAAGTGTGGAATCGCGCCAATCACGTCCGCCCCTAATTTGACGGCTTCTTCTAGCAGCTCTTTGCCATTTGGGTAAGAGAGAATACCTTCCTGCGGGAAGGCGACGATTTGGATATCTACCCACTCTTTCATCTCTTTACGCACTTCTACCATCGCTTTTAGGGCAATTAGGGTAGGGTCTGAAACATCGACGTGAGTACGAACGTGTTGTACACCGTTTGCGATCTGCCATTTTAAGGTTTGTTTTGCGCGCGTTTTCACGTCTTCAATCGACAGCATTTCTTTGCGCTCAGCCCAACGTTCAATACCCTCAAACAATGTGCCAGAGATGTTCCAGCTTGGCTCGCCTGCGGTTTGCGTTGTGTCTAAGTGGATGTGCGGCTCGCAGAAAGGCGCCACCGCCATGCCGCCTTCAGCATCGATGGTGTCACCGTTATGATTAAGCTCCACATCGTTGCTTTCAATGCGCTTGAATTGACCATCTTCAATCAAAATTTGCTGCAGACCTTCTTGTCCTTTTAGCGTTACGTTTTTGATCAGTAGTGTTGTCATGATGGTTCCTTACGCTGGCTGTGTAGCCAGTGCTTTTTTGTTGAGAATAGGATTAAGAATCAGGAAGCTAATTGCACCGCCAAGTACAGCGTTAATCGGTACTACGCCAGGAAGGAAGTGTCCTGCACCAACGCCAATCGCTACAGCGATAATGCCAGCCCAGTTTACGCTTTGGAACTGGGTGGCTTCAAAGTTTGCGTAGCGTTTACGGTTCGTGAAGAAGTCAGCGATGATCACGCCGCCAATCGGTGGAATTGCCAACGATAAGAAGGTCAGCCAGCCAACAAAGTTATTGTAGAGCCAGAGAGCGCAGAGTGTGCCAACAAGCCCGTTCGCCATCGAGATGTATTTACTTGGTAAGCCTGTGATGTTGGAAAATCCAAGACCCGATGCGTAGAGCGCGTTGTCGTTAGTCGTCCAAATGTTTAATCCAAGTACGATGATGGCGGGAATTAATAAGCCTTGCGCAATCATCACTTCAGAGATGTCTGATTGACCAGTCACGGATGCACCTGCCGCGCCAAAGATAAACATTAACGAGTTACCGATGAAAAATGCCACCATGGTGATCATCACGGCGCTGCGCGGCTTTTTGCCAAAGCGCACGAAATCTGCCGTTAATGTACCAGCACTGACAAAAGAGCCAACAACCATCGCGAGAGCTATTGAAAAATCGAGTGGCTCGGTTGGTTGAACTTGTTGTAGTTCGCTAATACCGCCAACGCTATTTACTGCCTCAATGACAGAGTAACCGCCAAGTAGCGCAATGGCAGGAACGGCGATTGCTGACAGCACCATCAGTGCTGAGATGCCAAAGTAAACGGTCGCGGTCATGAGCAAACCGGAGACGAGGATCAACGTGTTGGTATCGATGCCCGTTGCTTTATGCACCGGAATCGCAAACATCGCGACACCAACTCCAAACCACCCAACTTGAGTACCGCCAAGAAGAGCGGAAGGAAGCCAAGATCCTTTAGAACCAAAAGAGAAACGAGCAAGAAGGTGAGTCGAGAGACCAGTAGAAGCGCCGATGTAACCGAGGAAAGAAGTGTAAATACCGAGGATTAGGTTACCGATGAGAACAGCGAGGAAAAAATCATTAAAGGAGAGCCCAGTACCGAGAGAACCCCCTGTCCACATACTTGCGGAGAAAAAAGTGAGTCCTAACATCACCATGGTTAGTGATGCCACGCCTTTTCTGGCCGTGTTGGGAACTGGTCCAAGACTGTAGTTATTGTCTCCAGCCATTATTACCTCCGCACATTGAAATATTAAATTATAGCACCTGGTTTTCAGGCAAACGGCGCGTATTATCGTGATGTAAATTTAATAGTCAATGATAAAATTGCAATTTAAACGTTTGCTGGATTTTTGGTGTCTATTTTTTCTTTTAATAACAATGGTTTGATTTTTAAATTATAAAAGTGAAAAGTTTATTTTTACGTATTTTCCATGACTTATAGACAGGTTTTCTATGTGAAATGAGTGTTTTGAATTGCCATTTGTTTTTATGGATTAAATTTATCTATAACTCTGGATTGTTCAGTCGATTTCTATGAAAAGAAAACGATTTCATGATGAGATTTTTGGTTTGGACGTTATTTGTTCTTTTTTGAGGTGTGTTTTCTTGGTTTTATTTCGTTTAGGTGCTTTGTTTTTGTTGAAGCTGGTATTTCTAATGGTTTAGTGGGCGAATATTTGAATTTTATAAACAGTAAACAATCTCTTGTGGGCAAGAAAAGTACAACCGAGCTCGGTCAGAGGATAAGAGAGCAATAGCCACATAAAAAAATAGCCAACCGCAAAGAGTGCGATTGGCTTATATACATGTGAACAAAATCAAGTTCACTAACAACGTCAGTTGGCTAGGTGACCCTCGGCTTAAGAAGGGTCGATTTATATAATGCAGTTACTGTGCCAACTTTAATATGCCCTAAAATACGTAGTTTCTGTGACATGCGTTGCTTAAAGTTTGAGTATATTTGCAATTTGCAACTGCGTTATGCAATTTGACTCTATTATGCTAATGATTGATTAATAAACAATGAACCTTTTAAAGCATGACTAAACTCGCCGTTCCTAAAAAGGCGAAAAAACCAACTACATCTGTCACTGTTGTTAGAATCACCGAGCCAGCCAAAGCGGGGTCCAATTTAAACTTATCCAGAATAATGGGAATCAGCACACCAAATAAAGCTGCGGTAATAATATTGACGATAATGGCCAGCGCGATGGTTCCCCCAAGAACCGGAGATTGAAACCACAATCCGGCGAGCCCGCCGATGATTAACGCCCAAGCAATGCCGTTCAGAGAGCCAATACCCAACTCATTTTTCAATAGCTTGAAACGGTTACCTGGGGTGATCTGATTAAGCGCCATCGCACGAATCATTAGAGTGAGCGTTTGGCTGCCAGCAATGCCCCCCATGGATGCAACAATTGGCATGAGCACCGCCAAAGCCACTACCTGAGCAATTACATCTTCAAACAGTCCGATAGTGACAGACGCCAAAATAGCAGTAAGCAAATTGATGCCTAACCAAACCCCGCGCTTTTGCGAGCTTTTTAATACTGGCGCAAACAAGTCATCGCCTTCATCCATACCTGTACCGGCCATCAAACGTGCTTCGTAGATTTCACGCTGTGTACTCAATGCAAACTGCCAATCGACTTCACCGATCAGTGTTTGGTCTGCATCAGTTACAGGGAGAGCGGGCAGTGTGCTGTGTTCTAATGCCTCTACCGCTTCAGGAAGCATCATTTTACTGTCTAGAACCGTCACAGCCTCAATAACGAGTGTTTTTAAGCGAGTATCGGGGTCACCACGTAAGATATCGAAGTAGTTGACCGTTCCACGATACTGTTTATTACGATTAATCAGATACACCTGTTGAGGCGTGTCGTAGCTATAGCGCTCCATTAACTGCTTAGCTGTCCCAATCGTAATGTTGAAGGGCAGGGTGATGATCTTACGTTCAGCCCAGTGGCCGAGTTCTTCATCAGCATACTCGTTTGCTTGATCGTAAAGTTCCAACTCATCTTTTTCTATCAACGAGAGCGCTTCGTTGATGATCGACTCTGGCAACGAATCGGCCCATTCGATGAGCGACAAGTTGTCGAGTTTAGCGAGAGTGAGCTTTAGCTCGACTTCAGATAACGCATTGATGATAGAGAAACGTACGTCCGCACGCATTTCCGTTAACACGTCGATATGTAGCTCTAGTGGTAAAGCTCGCCATAAGCGAACACGATCGTCGATTGGAAATGCTTCTAGAATCAGGGCAACCGCGCCGGGCTCGAGGCCCGCTTCAATAGATTCATTGAGCGTTGCGACTTGATCCGCTTCTTCGGCTTGGCCAATTTGCTGGATTAGAGTGGAGAGATCTTGAAACTTGCTCACCGAGTACCCCGATAGTTAATTCGTTTTATGGAAGTATGGCATGTTATTGAGATGCACAACTATGCATCTTAACCTTGCTCAAGGTACTTGAAAGTAACAGAAAAACAATAGGCTATTCGCTGTTGATGGTGAGATATGGCTGTACCAATTGGCGAATGTTCACTTTTGCGCCAATACGGGCTGCCAGCAAGTACATTCCGCCGATTTTTCTGTGTAAAAATAGGGCATCTGCTGGTGGAGTATGCCAGTATTCTTGCTCCATGCTTAGAATGGTGCCAGCCTCGCGAAGCTTTTGTGCTAAGCCGCTGGCTTTGAAATCATAGGGCTCATCGACCAACATAGGTTCACATGCCATTTTCACTAGATCGAGAATCGCTTGGCGTTGGTCTAGAAGGATGGTTTGGCTGAAGAAGCCTATTTGTTCAAGCGCATCATTCAAGCCTTGTTCGTCATTATTCACGACAGATGCAAAAGCTTGGCGATAACCAGTGCTGAACCGCTCGCTGTACTCGCGAGTCGCCCCGAAATCTAGCAAGCCGATTTGACGAGTGTTTTCGATATATAAGTAGTTGGCGAAGTTGGGATCGGTTTGCACCATCTTAAATTCGAACAGCTCTCGAAACAGTAATTCGAGTAGGCTGTGCATGACAAAATCCCGTGTACTCTGATCACAATGTTCGATTTGCTCAATCGGACTACCATCAATGAATTCCATCGCGAGAACGGAGTCTGAGCAACTTCCAGTATGAATCTTCGGTACGACAAAATGAGGGTGCTCCTTCAAAGCGTCATGATAACGAATGGCAAATTGCGCCTCTCGTGCGTAATCGGCCTCGTCATGTAGCTGCTTTTTCGCTTCTTCGAGTAATCCTTTGTAGTCGACAGACTCGGGAATCAACCCAACGACCTTGAGCAGTGTACCGACATTATCGACGTCGCTATCGATACTTTTCCGTATGCCCGGATATTGCACTTTGACGGCTAGGTTATCGCCCGCATCGCTGTAGGCTTGGTGCACTTGTCCTATTGATGCACTGGCGATTGGTTTGAAGTTAAATGACAGAAACTCAGCTTTCCAATTCGTTCCTAGCGAACTTTCCATTACTGCGTTGAGTTGTTTTGCAGGCATTGGGTCTGCGTTGGAGCGAAGACGGGAAAGAATATCGGCAAGTTCAGGTTCTAATACATCACCAGCATCCATTGATAGCATTTGACCAAGCTTCATTGCAGCGCCACGCAGGTGAGCAAGTTGGTCAGTTAAGCGCGCGATGTTCTGTGGCGTCAGCAAGAGGTCTTTCGCTTTTGGTTTGTTGCCTTTGGCTATCTGCTTCGTGCCTTCTGCAATCACATTGCCTGCGACACGGGTAGCAAGTGAAGCGAACTTGCTGAATCTTGAGATGCGATGGGTAGGTAGGCTTCTTTCCTTTGCCGACATGAATCTTCTCCGCTATTTACTAACTAATTGTTATACGGGAAAAGGATATGTTTGGATACAAATGAAAAGAAAACCGCCAGCGTAACTGGCGGTTTGCGAGTTTAGATAGAGTAGAAGAAGTACAGTTGAGACTTCATTCGGATGATGATCCCGCGAATCACATCTAAGAAGGCCATAAAGCCTATCGGTTTTTCACCGCTGACCCATGCGAGGCCAACAGAGCCAACAGGGATGTCGTAGCCTTCTGGCTCATCAATCTTAAGACGAACAAAGTGGTGTTTGTTCTGTAAGTTCTTTCCAGTGGTGACACGTACGGAATCATCGAAACCCAGTAGATTACCTTGTGACTCACCTGTTGCTTCAACAATGCCTTCGACGGTCGCTGAGAAGATCTTACCTGGGTAAACGGACGAAGAGAATTCCGCTGGCTGACCCGGTTTGATGTTACGAATCGCCTGGTGGTTCACTCGCATTAGTACGTACTTTTCGTTGGTGTACATGTTGATACGCGGCATCATTGATACACGCTGACCTTCACGCAGGATAAAGTTGGTGACAAAGCCATCTGTTGGGGCATGAACTTTTGTGCTATTCAAATCCCATTGCGCTTTTGCAATTTGCTCTTTCGCTTGGCGCAGTTCGGCTTGTTTGGTTTCAACTGCAAGTTCCGCTTTATGAATCGCCAGTTTTGCACGGGAAATATCGACTTGTTTCTTCTTGATTTGAGACTCAAGGGTTAACACGTTGTGACGTGCCATATCAACCGCACTCGATTGTTTGTCGATGTCGCTTTCCGTGATGGTGTTTTGCACCACTCGGTTTTGCTCAACATAACGATCTAGCATCTTTTTCTGCAATTTGTAGTCAACTTTCGCCGCTTCCAATTGGTTCTTTGATGTTTCTAGATCTTGCACCAATGCTTGATGATTCGCTTCTTCAATCTCGATGTCGCCTTTTGCCGTAGCTAATGCAACTCGTGCAGAATCGGCGGATACGCTCGCCTGATTTAATGCGATTTCGTATTGCGTTGGGTCAAGTTCATAAATAAGCTGACCTTCTTTAACTTGTTGATTTGGCTTAATGTAAATGTGGTCAACTTTACCCTTCACATTGGTTGAATCTGGACGCAATTGGATGTGTGGTGACTGCACGACAGAGCCACCGGATAAATCCATCGGGGTGAAGTTAATCAAACCTACCCATACGAACATCAGCCAACTCAAACCGCCAAGATAAGCGAACGATTTGGTTGCTTTGTTCCAAGGCATGCCAACCAAACGCAGCAGATAGATGAAGAGAGCCCATACCGCTAAACCTTCTAACATTACGCTTCCTCTTTTGGCTGTGTTTCTGTTTGCGGTTTACTTCTCCATGTATCACGCAGATTGATGATGGCTTTTTCCATATCAACGAATGCAAAGATCACAGCTAGCACCCAAACCCAGTGCCAGACAAAACCTATCCAGGTGAGCGCAGTGATGAGCCCTATCTGATGATGGTCTTTGCTGTGCGCCTTATTAATTGGCAACTCATGGATTTTCCAAAAGCCGTAACACGCGCCCGCGACACTCGCGATTAAAACGACGGCAGCGACAACATGTAACGCCGTATCTGCGCCTGTACCGACAAATGGGACACTCAGTAAACTCATTAAACACTCCTCTATCAAACGGTTGGCGTATTGTGATCTGGATTTGATTTAGGTCTTTCTTTGTGACAGATTCAATCAATAGAGGATTAAATTTGATGTGATTGGTAATGAAGACGGTTCGATTTATTCGCGCGATGGGCATTCTAAACATGCATAACCTCGCGTTATCTAAATATAATGTGGGCTCGGATGAACTGGGGATTCCGTCGTCGGTGTTTCACAACCCAATGACACTGATCCCGCTAAAAGCCGTCGCAGAATGGTATCGTTGTGTTGAACAAGCCAGTAGTGATCCAGATGTGGTTTTGAGTCTCAGCCGAGGTATTGAACTGCAAAAGCTTGGACCTGTGGGACGCTGGCTATTTTCTGGGAATGATTTAGCCAGCGCGATTCGACGCGTTAATTATGGTGCGAGTAACTTACAATCTGGGGCGTTTTTTGCTGGCGAACAGTCGGGCAAAATCATCAAATGGACTTACCACAATCCGTTTATAGAAACGTCAGTAAAGGTGCACGATAGTATCCGCTGTGCGGTATTTATGATTAAAGTGCTACGCGAATTTCTTGGTAAAGACTATCAGCCTTTGCGCGTGAAGGTTTCAGGGTCGAGAAAAAATACTGAACCATACCGAGAATATTTCGGCTGCGAGGTGGAATGGAGTCAGCCAAAAACAGAAATATGGATTCCGGGAGATGACCGATTAGCTTCCCGCCAAGTGAGCCATCGCGAAGACAGCCGTCTAGCGATGAGTTTTTCCGATTTGGATGATTTGCTTAATATGCCCGACCCAGAAGATGAGTTGAAAGTGATTTATGAAGTGGTGAACTACAGCAGTCATTATGGATTGCCAACGTTAGAGCGCGTTTCTTCTCTGCTTGATTTATCTGAACAGCAGTTTCAACGTCGTTTGCACAAATTAGGCCTCAACTTCTCGATGGTATCCGGCTATGTATTGAGTAATGTTGCGGCTGGGTTATTGAGTAAGCGCGTGAGTATTGATGACATAGCTATGCGCCTTGGTTACACCAATGTGGCGAGCTTCAATCGTATGTTTAAGAAGCATCGTGGATTAACACCCAAGCAGTACGCAGGAAGATTAGAAAAGTAATGCTTCACTTGTCTTTATGAAAACAAGCAATAAAAGCCCTCAAGGTAGAGGGCTTTATTATTTTTTGTGTGGTGTTGTTTAATGTAATAGCTATTTCTTAGGGCGCCAGCTTAGTGCACTTGCAACAGCGCCGATGGCAATCACATCCTTTTTTTGTTCACTAAGTTCTGGGAGCATTTGTACCGCAATGGTACCGTTCGTCTGTACGGCGGCAATTTCTTGTGTGCCTTCCTTAAAGCTATAACCCAATGGAATGTCTACCGCCATCATGGCGTCGGGACTAGTATGTACGGTTTCTACATTAAAGTGGGTGCTGCCAATACGCACTACGCCAGTCTCTTTTTTCTCAAAGCTGATGTCGATGAGAGCGGATTTTGGCTCCATCGCAAACTCACCGACTTTTTTACCATCTTGAGTAATGTCACAGGTGTAAGGATCATTCCCACCAAAATCGACGCCCATGTAGTTAACCGACATACCGCCCCCAGTGCAGTTCAAAAGCCAAGTTTCCCCGTTGTCGATACGAGTCACTTCTGCGCCCATCGCACCTTCTTTGAAAGAGATATGGTTAAACCAACTTGAGTTAGAAGCACTGCGTGAATAGTTGCCTTTGTACTTACCAGCAAAATCAAAATGACCATCTGCACCGAATCCCCAAAAATCTCCGTCGGTTTTGATCAGCATTTCTGGTTGTGCTTTTACGGCGTCAGTACGATCCATGACGGCTAGGCCACCACAACCTACAAGGAGTAGGGGAGCGAATAGAGTAAGTTTCTTCATGTTTTTCATCGTTTATAGCTCGGTTACATCTAAGATTTGGTCGGTGAATTGGATCTTTTGAATGTCGTACAACTCATCCGAGCCTGTACTCGGGCACTTAACAGAAACGCTCTTTGCTTTGATAACGGTACATTCTGCCAGTTTGTGTGGCACGATATAGGTGTTGACGCCGCCTTCACCATAAATGCTGTTGTCTTTGCTGTTGCCTTCAAAGGTATTGTCTTGGTCATTACCGATGACATTCATTGCGTCGTCGCCAATGACCTTCACTCTTGTCAGCCACTGAGATTTGTAGGTGTATGCTTCTATCAAGCCGTCTTTGTTGGGAGCCATACGGAAGGTAGGCACTGTGCCTGGATTTGTCTTTTCTGTGTAAAGTTTGACGCCCGCAGAGTCGATGTTCGCGGTGTATTGCAAGTATCCGTGGAATAAGCCGCTGATCCAATCAACGGCTTGTGGATCTTGAGTTTTCATTTCTTCACGTGTTAACGCTTGGTAGCCATCTAAACCTTGTCCGTTTGCTTTTGCTACACCCATGTAAGCTTCAAAAGCGGCAGCAAAGTATTCGTGAGAATATGAAGGGCCCGTTTGTTTAACACTTTCAGGATCGAAGTCGTCCGATTTCCAATCGTCCCAGTCATACTGAGTTGGGCGCCACACAGTCGGTTTGCCCGCTTGAATATCGTTATAGATTTTTAACGCATGAGCTTGAATGTCATTTTGCAGTGCCGCAGTCCCCGTGTTAGGTGCAATACCTTGCGCTTGGACCAAGTGTAAAATTTCTTCAAAAGCGGCGTCTCGTTCGGCTTTTTTACCAAGATTGGCACAGTAATCGGCAAAATTACTCATGTAATGGCAATCGCCTTCAACTGTCAGTTCTCGATACATCAGAGATTGGCTGTTCCTTAGCCAGTTTGGTGTTTCTTTACTATTTACTAATGTTGCCACGATAGATGTGACAAGTGTATCCATATCATCTTCGTTAAGTACCATCATGCTTACAACAAACTTTTCTAGAGAACTCGTATCAAAAGAGTGTGCTAAGCCCGAGTTTGTCACTGCATCGTTCAACTTGTCTTGGCGAATCAGTTCGTTGATGAAGATTCTGGTTAACATCTCATCATTCTGTTCGTCGTTTTCGGTCAGCATTAGTGTGGCATCACGCTCGGCTAATGTCTTAGCGATACGAGACTTGTCAGCGCCGTACTTAGAGTCTGGTTGGTTTGTGAGAAGGTGTTGGATGATTTTGGCTGCACGAAAGATTTTTTCATTATTCGCACCGTCATCAACAGCCACAATGTGAAATGTATCATTGTTATTTGCTTCAGAAAGGGAGATTTTCACATAGTGGGTGAAGCCAGCATCAGCAGCCACTTTTAACTTGGCTGGAAGCTCTGTAGAAACGACAGTTGGGATTGTGACAGTGCTCAATGTTGGCGCTGATGGTGTTGGAGGTGTCGTTGTTGATGGTTTCGAATTAGATTCACTGCCGCCGCAAGCAGTTAGACTTATAGCGCAAAATATGGCTAAAGGTGTTAATTGGGAATATCTCATTTCATGTTACTCGTAGACTTTATTAGAGCAAGAAACTTAGAAGCAACATAAAGTCCTGTCTATATAAGCAAACCAAGTCATATATATCGATATTGTTTTTTGGTAAGGACTATCATTCGATATATTTAAAAGTGTAGTGGTTTTTTATTCCGAATTTTATTTTTATGTGAAGCTATATTCTGCTAATGAATAAAACATCAGGTTATTGCATGGTTTTAGGGGCGTAGAATGATTATGATTATCGTATATGTATGGTTTGTAAGCGTATGTAAGCCTGCTTTTTATTAAAATTATCATTTAAGTGGGTTGCGCAGTATAGGACGAGCGATATACTCCCTCCATCATATTGGTGGAGTAAATGATTCATGGTGGGCAATACAATCTTACTGGTAGAAGACGACTCTGAGATTGCTCGATTAACCAAAATGTACCTCGAAGCCGAAGGCTATACAGTAATTGTTATCGATAACGGTCAAAATGCATTAGAAACGATTAAGGAACTCAAGCCGGACCTAGTGCTGTTAGATTTGATGTTACCAGGAAAAAATGGCGCAGAAATATGCCAAGAGGCACGTAAATTTTATCATGGGATTATCATTGTTTTGACTGCAACCGATGATGAAATGAGCGAGGTGAGCTTATTTAAGTTCGGTGCTGATGATTACCTTACCAAACCGATAAAAGGCAATATCCTTCTCGCCCGTATTGAAGCGGCGCTGCGTCGCTATCGCCGTCAAGTTGATACCGTTGAAGAAGAAAAGCTGAGCCGATATGGCATTAGCCTTTGTCTTCGTCGTTCCCAAGCATTTTATTTGCAAAAAGATATTGGTTTGACGAGTTCTGAGTTTGAAATTTTAGAGCTCCTGATGCTGAATGTCGATAAGCCAGTATCTCGTGAATCATGTTGCCGTCTTGCCAGAGGTATTGAATACTGTATTACTGATCGTTCGATTGATATGCGTATATCCTCACTAAGGAAGAAGTTCTCTAAGGCTCATATCCATACCGCTACCATTAAGACCATACGTCACCACGGCTACATGCTGACAGGTAAATGACGCATGTTTTCCCTGTTTACTCGTCTATATGTGGGGTTAGTTACTGGCCTTGCGCTGACTGTTGCTTTGTTTCTCTTTATGGGGGAAGAGTACATGCGTAAAACAGAAGTCGGCGTTTTTTTGAGTGATGGTGCTTATTTTGTCGATCAATACATTGAGCAACGAGGCACTCCGGATTCTCTCTACAAGAAGTTAACCGAAAACGGCAAGCAAGATTTCTTTATCTTTGATTTAACATTGGTTGAAAACTGGGACGGATCATCGCCTTGTCGAGATTGTAAGCTACTGTACCGAATACAAGGGATACCTGTTTATCTTATTGATGGCAGTACCTATGCTGCGGTATTCCCTTTACCTAACACCTCGCAGAGTTTAGTTTTCAAAGAAAAAACGGATTTCTTTAGCCCAGATGTTGATTGGAATGAAGATTCAGAGATTGTATTTATACTGACTCTACTTTTGGTTGTTGTGTGCAGTTTAGGCATTATGGTTTACATACCTGTACGACGTCTTGACCGCCAAATTCGGCAACTAACGGCTGCACAACAACAATTTGGTTATGGTGAGTTGAATACGAGAGTCGATCTAAAGCAATTTTCGCAACCCGTGAAAGAGCTCGCCCAAGGCTTCAACTGCATGTCTGAAGAGATTGAGAGACGAGTACGTCAAACACACATCTTTACTCAAGCTATTCCTCATGAAGTGCGCACTCCGCTGAGTCGTATTCAGCTAGCGACGGATTTAGCTAGGCGCACGAGTGGTGAAATGCAGGCAGAGTTACATGACGATATTGAACGATACGTTGATGTAGTGACGGATTTAACGTCCGACATTGTCATGCTGTCTCGCTTGAGTGTGAAAAACCATTCTTTGAGCGATTCTGTTGAAACCATGGAACTGCCTCTTTGGTGTAAAAGCCGCATGAATTACCTAGGCTTAGAGTCCGCCATGTTGAGAGCAGAAAATGAACTCGCGAACCAATTGATTCACTTTCAGCCTACTTTGGGTAACCTCGTCCTCGATAATTTATTGCAAAACGCCATGCGTTACGGTGAATCCTGCGTTGAGGTGACGATTCGAATGGTAGCGGATTGCTGGAGCATCGATATTGAGGATGATGGTCCGGGCATCCCTGAGGCGATGCGAGAAGAAGTATTTATGCCATTTTCGCGCTTAGACAAAAGCCGCAACGCCGACATGAAAGGCTTTGGTTTAGGGCTTGCCATCGCTACCAGTGCAGCGCGGCAACTGGGGTGGGAGCTTTCTGTCGGCGAGAGTCACTTAGGCGGCGCACGTTTTACGGTGCTTATTCCTGCCAACGGTTAGAGTAGGCACTGCGGTAGTCTGGCTCTGCGATACCTTGATACAAATCGTCACAAGCTTGCAGTGGACCTACGACGGTTCGGTAGGGTAGGACACCTGCCCAAACAGGGATGTCCATGTCTTCCGCATCGTCGTTGACGCCAAAATTGCTGATTTTCACTGATGCCTCCGTGAGCGGGATACGCAGTAGCATGGTGGCTTTGAGTTCTTTTTCATTACTCAAACGGACTTGTTCTGTTCTCCCCGGAGCGATCTGTTCAATAAAGTGATTCAGCAACCTGTCTTTCTCTTGGTTATCTTCCACCACCTCAAACTGGCCAAAGACCACAGCACTGCGATAATGCGCACTGTGGTGAAACGCACTTCGAGCCAATACCCAACCATCAAACAAAGTAAAGGTTAAGCACGTTTGCACTCCTTGTTTGAGTGAGCGTAACAGTCGACTGTTGTTGGCACCATGGATATACACGTAATCATCGACACGCCATGCCAGCATAGGGATGACCACAGGGCCTGACTCGTTGGTTATCGCAATATGAGCGATTAGGCTTTCATCTATGATGGCGTGCAGTTTGCTAACATCAGAGACGGCTTTATGTGCGCCTTTCTTAATTTCCGTTCTATTGGTGTTGGATAGCATTTTCTCTCCTTGTTTGCTCACGATTACGAGCGATTGATCCTCATTCTTTGATTGCAATGTAGCGTTTAACTGGTAGCTTAAAGAGAGCCACTTTTAACTAATGGATGGATCCAGTTTGTCTTTGATTGATATCGGTGACCTGCATTTAAAAGACAGTGATGGAACGCGTCAGCAAGCGTTGTTTTTTGCTATTCGCAAGAAAATTGTTCAAGGACTGTGGATGAAGAATGGGAAGCTGCCTTCTACGCGGAAGCTTTCACAAGAGCTTAATCTAAGTAGGAATACCGTGACTTCTGCCTACGAACAGTTAGTGGCGGAAGGGTACTTGAACAGCCAAAAAGGTTCTGGTTTTTATGTTGCCGTAGAACTGCCAGAGCAGTACTTGCCTGAACCTAGTTCAGTTCAGAGAGACTCATCACCGAAAGCTCACTTTGATATCAACCGCGCATTTGCACCGGGTGTGCCGGATTTGGACGCATTTCCGATGGCGCAATGGCAAAAGTTACTCACTCGCCATATGTCTCGTACTTGCTTGTTGGGGAATCAAGATATTCAGGGTAGTTGGGCATTGCGCTGTGCTTTAGCTGACTACCTCGCATCAAGCCGTTCAGTGAATTGTTCTCCAGAGCGCATTATTGTAACCTCTGGGGCGCAGCAAGCGTTGTCGATTGCGACGATGGTAGTGCTCAAACAAGGTGATAAGGTTCTGATGGAGCAACCAGGTTACGCGCAAATGCGGAAGTTGATTCAGTTCCAAAACTATCAATTTGAGCCTTTGTTCGTAAAAGAGAAATTAGGTTTTGATGTGGAAGCGGTGACCTCAAGCGATGCCGATGCGCTGTATATCACACCAAGTAATCAATATCCGATGGGTACCACACTCAATACCGAGCAAAGAGGGAAGATCATCAACTGGGCGGTCGAGCAATCAAGTTGGATCATCGAGGACGATTATGACAGCGAATTTCAGTTTGCTCATCGTCCCTACACCAGCTTACAGGGGCTAGCAGCTCAAATGGGTCGAGATGATCGTGTGTTGTATGTGGGTTCCTTCAGTAAAGTAATGTTTAACGGGTTGCGGCTTGGCTACCTTGTGGTTCCTGAACGTTTAGTAGAGCAATGTTTGGTGGTTAAAGATGCGTTAAGTGGTGATTCACCGACGCACACTCAAGAAGCGTTGGCAGATTTTATTACCGAGGGTGGGTTGTTGCGCCATATCCGAAAAATGCGCCGACTATATAAAACCAAGCATGAACAGATGCATTTATCCATTCAACAGCATTTTGGCGACAGTGTTTGCGTCGTTAGCCAAGCGGCGGGACTTCATATTACGTTGAAATGGCAAAACGGTATGGATGAGCTGCGTTTTACAAAACTGGCAGAACATGAAGGGATCATCTTGCGACCTTTGAGCTATTATGAACATCCAGGTTTCCAAGCACGTCACTGGCATGGTGCCGTGCTTGGTTATGGCAATATCGCGTTAGAGAACATAGACGCTGGTATCCAACGTTTAGCCCAAATTTTTCGACATGGGAAGCTGTGACTATTCAACTACACGTGTTTGTCGTTTATGTCGCCACTGTTTCCAAGGCAGTAAAAGTAGAGTGAAAATGCCAAGTGCATAAAACATTGACCAGCCTAAACATATAAAAACACCGGTACAAAGCAGTAGAGAAAGTCCCGCAAGCGCTTTACCAAACCCACGAAGCAATTTATAAGCGGCTAACATCGCCAACATGTAAACCAAAACGAATACACTATTTGCTAGTTTTAGGAAAAACTCCAGATCGAGCTGCGATAGCGTTCCTATCACGCAAGATATTAGCAGTACACCGCCAACTAATAAGGTGGCTGAGAAAGGAACACCACGACGCGAAATCTTGGCTAGTGGGCTGTAAGGACGATGTTCCCGAGCTTGAGCCCAGACCATTCGCGCTAGGCTCTGTGTGTATAAGTTAACGCTCGCGAAGCAAGCGGAGAAGCCGATCAAACTGATTATCCATTTGGCCCCATCGCCAAGTAGTTGAGCACTCAACCATGGAATCGATGCATTATCGAATTGAGCATTACCATATGCACCAAACTTTAAAATAACAACAGAGCAAGCCCAGTACGTAGCTCCCGCTACAAAACAACCGACAATAATGGCGATAGGGAAGTCTCTTTGAGGGTTTTTGAATTCTTCCCCCATATGAGCAAAAGCCTCTATGCCAACAAAACACCAGAACATCACGCCAAGCGCTGCGGTAATAGGCCAAATTGACTCTTGTGTGATAGCTGGCATCACGAGATCGGCGCTGTTAACGTCACCTTTCCATAAAAATGTGCCAACGAGCGCAAAGACACTCAAAGCAATAAGAGTTTGTAAATGACCTGATGACTTAGTGCCCATCAAGTTGACGAACACAAGAAGTAATACCGTTAGAATTTGTGCAAACAGATTATTGCTAATAGGCTCTGGCAATATTTGCTGTAGAAAGCCTGCGGCGAGTGCAATCGCGGCCGGAACCCCTACCGGAATGACACTAACAAATAGCCAAGCTACACTACTTTCCAGCTTGGCGTTAAATGCTTTACGCACAAAAAATGCGGTTCCGCCCGCGTTGGGATATCGCTTGCCTAGCTGGGCAAAAGTCAGCGCAATAGGACAAATGGCGATGAATAATAAAATCCAGGCCCATAGTGAAAAATGACCCGCTATGCCTGCTGCAATGGCTGGTATCATAAAAAGCCCCGTTCCCATTAATGTTGTGGATAGTTGGGCGATACCGGATGTGAGTGAAATGTCTTTTTTGAGCTGTTCCATGCTAATTGATTCATCCAATGTTGTAGGACTTATGACGAAAACGCTTGTGGCTTCTAATTATCTCATTTATTGGAGTTTAATGAGCCCGCTAGTGCGCTGAGTGCATAAGAAGCGTATTTGATTTCAATGCGTTATCGCTCTTTTATTTGAATGGATAACGGTGCTCATCTCATGCTTACCAAATAGCATATCCAAAATCTTAATAACAAAATGATTTACTGAACCGTCAATATGACGGTTGTTTTAAATATTTCCAACAAAATGTTGGTTTCTTATGCAGTTAGAATCGGTATAGAATGAGAAAAATAAGGAAAGCTTGGTAAGTATATGGACAAGTTTGATCACAAGATTGTGGATCTTCTCCGACACAACGCTCGGCTGTCGGTGACTGAAATTGCGGATAAAGTGAACCTTTCTCGTTCTGCGGTGACGGCTCGTATTCGTAAGCTAGAACATGACAAAGTGATTCTCGGGTATCACGCTGAAATTGCCTCTTCAGGCGGGGACTCGATTTGTGCTTATTTTGCTCTAAAGTTCGATAAATCTACATCCACGTATTATTGCGAATCATATGCCGACGAACTATACAAAATCGATGGCGTAAAATGGTGCCATGCAATCAGTGGTGAAACGGATATGATGGTTTTTGTCGAAGTACCTACGATGACTCGTTTGAACGAAATCAGAGATCAAATTCAACGTTACCCAGAGCTAAGGCACCTCATGACTCATACCGTTTTAGCTGAGTTCTTTAATACGACTGGCAACCAGTTTGTGAAATAAGCATCATGGGTGCCATTATTTATTAAACCTTCTTGAGCCGGTATGTTAAACAACATCAATTTGAATCTACTTAGGTCCTTGCATGTACTTTTAGAAGAGTGTCATGTCAGCCGAACTGCAGAACGTTTGCACATTACTCAGTCTGCGGTTAGCCGACAGCTTGCACAATTGCGCGATCTGTGTGGTGACCCACTGCTTATTCGTCAAGGTAATCAGCTGATACCAACCCCGCGAGCAATAGCATTAAAATCAAAGCTTGATGCGTTACTGGCTGAGTTTGACCATTTACTCGATGACAAACCTTTTGAGCCGCAACTGTGGCAAGGCGAGCTGGTTATTGCCTCAAGTGATTACGTGGCACAATACGTTTTGCCCGATATTGCATCTCACTTAGGTGAACAAGCACCACAATTGGATTTGGCGTATCGACTGTGGCAACTAGATTTTATCGATAAGCTTCACGAGTTAGGAATCCATCTTGCTTCTTCTATGTATCCCACTCAGCCTGAAGGTGTATCTAGCATCAATATTGGTTCTGATAAGTCAGTTTGTTTGATGAAGGCGTCTCACCCTTTAGCTGGTAAGGCTTCGATTTCTATAGAGGACCTCATCAGTCATTCGCATATTCAAGTGACGGGTGGGGGAGACAAAGACTCAAGTACTTATATGGCACTAAAAGACAGGGGGCTGATGCGTCATGTTACCTTTAAAGTGCCTTTTTTCTCTGCGGCGGTAAATCGTTTGGTCTCAAGTGACCACTTGATGGTAGTTCCGGAGCACATTGCAAATAATTTGGCCAAGCACTGGCCTTTGGTTCATAAAGCGCTTCCTTTTGAGACACCTACCCATGAATACTGGCTGATGTGGCATCCTAAATACGACAATGATCCAGCTCATCAGTGGGTGCGAGAGCAAATCCACGCGGTGATGAAAATATCGGAATACTCCATCCATTAAGTTATGATTTTAAATCATGACTTTTATGCGAAACTTTGATTTCAAATTATAGCTCTTCAATTGATAGATTGAGTTCAAATGGAGAGAGGTTATTTATGACACTAACAGTTTGGTTATCACTTTTTACCGTGTGTTTACTCGGCGCTATGTCACCTGGGCCTAGCCTAGCAATTGTGGCAAAACATGCTTTGGCTGGTGGACGCATCAATGGTTTGGCAACGGCTTGGGCACACGCTTTTGGAATTGGCGTTTATGCCTTTATCACGCTGATTGGCCTCGCTGTTGTTTTGCAGCAAAGCCCGATGTTGTTCAAGACGATCAGCCTTGCAGGCGCGGCATATCTTGCATATTTAGGGTTCAATGCGCTGCGTTCGAAAGGCGGTGTGGCGGCGAAGTTGGAGTCAGGCGAGGAAACAACGGTAAGCCAGTCTGCTCGAGAAGGTTTTTTTATCTCGATTTTAAGTCCTAAAATTGCTTTGTTTTTTATCGCATTATTCAGTCAGTTTGTAGCGCTAGGTAATGATTTGAGCAATCAAATGATCATTGTTGCTACACCATTTGTTGTGGACGGGCTTTGGTATACCTTTATCACCCTAGTGTTATCAAGCTCTAAAGTGGTGGACAGAATTCGTTCTAAAGCAGTGTTAATTGATCGTTTGTCAGGGATTGTTCTCATGCTATTGGCACTTCGAGTGGTCGTAACCGTATAAGTTTGCAAAGACAACAAAATATTAAAGGCAGCCCGGACGGCTGCCTTTTTCTGCTCTCAGTAAACCCTCATATAATTTACGTAATCTTGACGCTAAATGCAGCTAAAGTTAATACTATCAATAGTGTTACTTTGGTTCACATTATCATTTGTAGTAAGCGCAGCTTTCCAACGCACTGTTATAATTAGAACGAGAGCCACTTAACGTTAATACTAACAGTGTCGCATATTAAGTCGAGAATGCTTTATTGGGTAAAACGGACTTTCCTCTTACTTATCCTATGAAAGGGGGTAGAGACTTCATGACCGTTTAGAAGGTGAGAGAGCAATATGCAAAGAATAGTAAATCTAGCTCTAGTAGTAATTTTGACCAGTGTTTGCAGCGTTGCTTGGATATTTCTTTCAACAAAGAGCATATGGGTGTTTTTTGAACTGTTTGTATTCACGATGCTTGGTTTTGGGCTTTTGTACGCGCTACTACAAAAGGTTGATCCTCAGCACTTTGACTTCGTTTTAAATCACATAGAAGAAATAAAGAGAGAAGGCAGAGAAGCTTGCCAAAATGGGACCCCGAAAGAATCTAACCCATACTCTGGTGTTGATGGTGATTTGTGGGAGGCTGGCTACACAGCCTCTCACAACACAAAGATAAAACAATAAGCCGCTAGTTGCTTATTTGACGTTGTGCTTTTCAAAAAAAGCACCCTGCCATTGTAAAGACAGGGTGAAAGCAAGAAGTTTCTCAGGAGCAGTCGGGGGAGAGAAACTTATATAAATTCTATTTACTTATCGGCGAACCTCTTCGAACTCACCTTCGATAGCATCGGCTTTACCAGTATTGAATTCATACTCTTCATGCATTTCTTTCTGCATTTTCTTCACGCGCTTCTCAATACGCTTGCCTGTAATCAATGCTGCGATGGTCAACGGAATCGCAATGATCAAGCTAAATACTAATGTAAAAAAGCCCGTAATCAGTGCCAGTGCGGTAACAATAATCCGATTCATAATCATGACCTCTCTGTAATTCATGTGTTCAGATTAATGCTGTGAACATGAACAAAACATGAATGATAGCCTTCACTTTGTCCGGAGAGTGTCAAATGAGCGAAATGAAAAAACGCCTGAGGGTGATCAGGCGTATAAACGGGGAAAAATATTAGTAATGCGCTTTGCGCTTATTATTTAGAACAAATATGAGATATTGTCCGTTACGCTATGTGGTTAACGTTGTGGAGCAAAGTTCACCTATCGAGGGAATGTTTGGTAACGAACACCCATCATTTGTTCCATACAGTGCACAACTTGGCAGCTGTAACCGAATTCGTTGTCGTACCAGATGTAAAGTACACAACGCTTGTCTTGTGCGATAGTCGCTTGACCATCTACGACGCCTGCATGGCGAGAGCCAACTAAGTCAGTTGATACAATTTCTGTTGAATCGGTGTAGTCAATCTGTGCCGAAAGCTCAGAGTTCAACGCCATTTCACGCAAGTAATCGTTCAGTGAATCACGGTCTACGTCTTCACCTAAGTTTAGGTTAGCGACTGCCATCGAAACGTTTGGTGTCGGTACGCGAATTGCGTTACCTGTTAGCTTACCAGCTAGCTCTGGCAGTGCTTTTGCTACTGCTTTAGCTGCGCCAGTTGAAGTTAGAACCATGTTCAGAGAAGCACTACGTCCACGGCGGTCACCAGAGTGGAAATTGTCGATCAAGTTTTGGTCGTTTGTGTATGAGTGCACGGTTTCGATGTGACCAGAAAGGACACCATATTTATCATTCAGCGCTTTAAGAACCGGCGTGATTGCGTTTGTGGTACAGCTCGCGGCAGAGATGATGGTGTCATCTTCTTGAATAACTGATTCATTTACACCGAATACAACGTTTTTGATATCGCCTTTACCTGGTGCCGTTAGCAGCACTTTCTCTGCACCTTGACACGCTAAGTGTTGGCTCAGGCCTTCAGAATCACGCCAAACACCTGTGTTATCAACAACAAGCGCGTTGTTAATACCGTAAGCAGAGTAGTCTACTTCGCTTGGATTGTTTGCGTAGATGATTTGGATGTAGTTACCGTTAACGATCAGAGCTTTACGTTCCTCATCGATCACGATGCTACCGTTGAACTGACCATGGACTGAGTCACGACGCAGTAAGCTAGCACGCTTCGCTAAATCGCCTTTTTTACCGCCACGAACCACAATCGCTCGTAGTCGTAGTGGGTAACCTGGGCCACTTTTCTCGATCAGAAGGCGAGTTAGTAGTCGACCAATGCGACCAAAACCGTAAAGAACTACATCACGCGCTTTCAATGAAGAGTCTGCATCGCGTGCGCCATCAAGTGCAGTGATAAGGAAATCATTTAAAGACGCAGTATCGTCATGCTCATTCCAGTACTTAGTTGCCAATTGGCCAACATCGACACGACACGAAGAAATGCTCATTTCACATAGCGCTTGAATGATAGGCATTGTGTGCTCAAGTGAGAGTGGGCTGCCTGTATAACGTCTTGCAACGCGATGAGTTTTGAGAATGTCTATAGTAGTAGCATTGATAAGCGTTTTACCAAACAGAACCACTTCGATTCCTTTTTGACGATATAGCTTACCAATTAGAGGGGAAATAGATTCAGCAATCGTTTGGCTAGTTTGCCAGTCTTGGAGATATTTCTCTGGACTCATTGTTGTATTAGACCTTTCACGTTTTGGGGGCTAACCATACTCTCTGCTGTTGCCTCTTCGGCAGCGTGCAAGAGTGTGGTGGGTTATGTAATCGGGTTGTAATAGTTATGTGTGCGGATTCTAAGGTCGGAGCCCTTATTCTGCTAGGAAAATTAAATCCAGTGTAAAACACTAGTTAAGGTCGTGTTAGTGGTGAATTAATGTGACTAAAGCGGTGGTTTTCACGTATTGACATTTAAAAAGTCATCCACTTTTTTCGCGATGATAATGTGTGTTTTCAAATTAGTTTTGTTGTCACTGTTAATTCGTTTGCATTTTTGTGTGATTTGTCTCGATAAGGCAACGAAATAGGTGAACATATGGTTTGGAATTTTATGAAAAGTGATGTGCATCTTAGGTATGAGTGAAGCTTCACTGTTTGTACTCAGCTTGAAGATCAAAAAGTATGATTCGAGTCACAATTACCATTTCATTGACCGATGGCGAAATAAGCGGAATGACCATGGTTTTGGTAGGTGAATGTTGTTTTAAAGTAACCATGTCGTATATGCCTTTCAATGCTAGAAACTAGTCTAGTATTAAATAATCGGATGAGATCAACCATTGGGCTGATGGATGTTGAGATTATCAATAAAAACACGCTTAGCACTCCTCGCACTATTACCCACGGTGGTGATAGTGGTTTTTGCAGTTCAGCAGTTTTCTGACAATGCGTTGCGCGTAAGCCGTCTCAATCAAACGGTAATCAATATCCAAGGTTTCCAGTTGATATCCCAAGCCTCTCATTTTATTTACTCCATAGAGAAAGCACGCCGCCAGCCTACGCTTCAAGCATCAGCCGCACTTAATATAGAAGAACAAGACGGTGTTATTTCTTCCATGCATCAAAAATTCGTCAGTAACCCCAATACCGCTGAATATGCTGATGAGCTGAAAGAGGCCATGCTAGGGGTATTATCAGGTAGGTTGGACGAGATGGATGACCTTGGTGATTGGGCATTTCAACTGCTTCAAAATATGTCGCACTCTTTGCTACAAAATCATCAGTGGTATGGCAGTGAGGACGGCATTCGAATGCAGAATTTTATTGCTTACCTTGCTCAGCTGTCTTTTTGGACACAGAAAGAAGCCTGGTTGACACATCGCCTAGTTCAAGATCCTAAGAGTCGGTTGAGTCAGAGTCTGTTTTTTCAGGCTATTGATCGACAGCAGCAAAATTTGGATGCGTTTTTAAATTTAGGAGGGTCATACGATCAAGTTGATAAATTGCTAGGCTTGTTTACGTCGCCGAGATATCAGAGAAATTTGGCATCTCGTGGGCGATTAATGTCAGGGGACATGTCACGTAGTGACTATGAAGCGTATTTGAGAGAACTCGATTTCCGTGTGCAACGCTTGCAAGTACTCATTGATGGGTTCACGAAACAAACAGAGCAGTCGCTCCTAACACAAGTTCATGAACAAAAGACCAATATTGCGATGGTTACCTCTGGCGTTATTTTGGTTATCGTCATGCTTTGCTGGCTTGGCTTTGGCACTTGGTTTCGGGTTAATAGCAAACTAGATGCGATTATTCATACCTTAACGGCGCTGATCAACGATGAAGAGAAACAGACGAAAGTCAAAGTCGATGGCAGTGATGAACTGACGATTTTCGCTCAGCAAGTGAATCGAGTGGTTGAAGAAAAGCAGAGACAAACAGACGAAATACTCCATGCTAAAGAGTCAGCAGTGTCTGCTAATCGCGCTAAATCAGTATTTCTTGCCAACATGTCGCATGAAATACGTACCCCCCTAAACGGTATTATGGGCATGACGGAGATACTCTCTCAAAGTGAGTTATCTTCCCATCAACAAGAAGTCGTTGATGACATTGACTCTTCATCTCAAACATTACTTACCTTGCTTAACGATATTTTGGATCTTTCTAAAATCGAATCTGGTCGACTGGAGTTGTCGTTAGTCGAGGCCGATATCCGAGAGGTGGTGTACCAGTCGATGGTTTTATTTCAATCCAAAGCCACATCTAAACAGCTAGAGTTGGGGATTAACTTAGCTGAAAACATTCCAACTCGAGTGATGGTTGATGATCATCGCATCAAGCAGGTCATCACGAATCTGGTATCGAATGCGGTCAAGTTTACCGAAAGCGGTCATATACGTGTTGATGTCAGTTATGACGAGTTACCTGAGAACGAGCGCGGAACGCTGATGTTTAAAGTCGAAGATACCGGGATAGGCATTGAACAAGATAAGTTAACGACGATTTTTGAACCCTTTACTCAGGAAGATGAAGGGGTGTCGAGGCAGTTCGGTGGAACGGGGCTGGGATTGGCAATTTGTCGTCAACTGGTATCCATGATGGGAGGGCAGCTTATAGCGACATCCACCAAAGGAGTGGGCACATGCTTTGAATTCTCTATTGAGGTTGACGTTATTCCGATGTTTGGCTGGCGCTCGGACGTGATAAATAAAGGGCTCTTGATCTGCACAAATTACGATTACGCTGATCAACTTTTGAAAGAGTGTCGATTAGCGAAAATCAATCTCTTTGGTGCGAATAATGTTAATGAAGTAAAAGCAATAAACGATGACTTTGATGTCATATTTCTGTGCCATAGTGACGACTCCAATACGGATGAAGCCTTAGATGAGTTGTCACTCAAGTATGATCTTCGTCGTGTGATTATTTGTCAGCATCATCTATCCACTCCCTACGACAATGCAGAAAGAGTACATGCTGTGCTCACATTGCCTTTTCTTGGCAATCGATTTAAGCATGTCATTGACGATTTAGCGAAGGTAGAAAAAACCATTTCAAGTGACGCTGTCACTAATAGTATTCCAAAGTCTGAATATCGAACGTCGCGCTCTCACAGGAGGATCTTAATCGCGGAGGATAACTTGATGAATCAGAAAATCGCGAGTTTCTTTCTGGATAAAGCAGGATATGACTATTTGATAACAAGCAATGGACAAGAAGCGTTGGAAGCCATCACAAAGGGGGAAGAATTCGATGCAATTTTAATGGATTGTATGATGCCGGTGATGGATGGACTGACCGCGACGAAAGAAATTCGTCGTTGGGAAAAGAAAGCCGGGCGTGAGAAAACGACCATTATTGCGCTCACCGCGAGTGTTTTGGAAGAAGACATTCACAACTGTTTTGCTGCAGGTATGGATGCTTATTTACCTAAGCCTTATAAATCGAATCAGCTATTTGAGCTCTTCAATGAATTAAAACTCGCCTAAATCGATAACATTTCAAGACGATAAAGCCCCAATCAAAGGGGCTTTATTTTAACCATGTATTGTTATGCGTTTGCTTGAGCGCCAGCGAGTTTACGTATGGTTTGTCGATAGGTTAGGTAAGCGGAAATGCCCGCCAGAATGTTGCCCATACAAGCGCCTAAAAGTAGACCTCGGATTCCCCCCATTTGAGCGCCAACCCATAAGCAAGGAAGGAAAAAGACAAACAAGCGTAGCGCTGAAATGGTGAGCGCGGTGTAAGATTTACCTAATGCATTGCAAAGAGAAACCATCAACATACATACACCTAGTGAACCTAAGCTGATAGGAACAATCAGCAAATGCATTTCTAATACTTGCTCTACTTGAACATCACTGGTCATCAGTAGTGCAAGTGGGTTTGCGACGACAAACGTAATGGCTGCGATCAAAAGTTGAAAGCCCAGAATGAATTTTACGGCAATACTGACTAGCGATTGGATATCTTGGTAGTTCTTTGCGCCAAGTAAGCGCCCGACCATTGGGGGCATAGACATTGTCAGCGCTAACACCGAAACGATAGCAAAGAATTCGTAGCGTGAACCGAGCGCCCAAGCGGCGACTGCTGCGGTCCCGAAGCTTGCCAACAACTTTGTTGCTAACATGGACGACAACGGAGGCAGCAGTTGGCTGATCATCGCAGGTCCCATGATGTTACCGATAGACGCAACACTTTTAGCTACGTTGAGGTCTTGCCACTGCGTTGTTGCCCAGTGATTCTTCTTTACGCGAGGCGCGACGACTAAAATACCAAACCCAAAAGCAACGATGGTTGCTATTGCGGCTCCGTTAATACCCAAGTTAAACGTGAAAATAAATAGTGGATCGAGCACAAGGTTCACACCGCTGGTCACCATCATCATTGTGCCAGGCAACATGGTGTTGCCGTTAGCTCGGCAAATACTGTAGTAAAAATATAAAACCGCTCCAGTCCATGAACTTAGCAGCCACCAAGGCCAGTAGCTGTCGATAATCGGCATCACAGATTCTGGAGCACTTAATAGAGATAAAATGGGGTAGCGCAAAAGCCAAATTAGCCCTCCAAAAACGGCTACACCGATTGAGCCAATCATCAAAACTAAGCCACCGAGCTGTTTGGCATAACGACTTTCATTCGCACCAAGCGCTTTAGAAATGACAGCGGTCGTGGCGATACCTAAACCGACTTGAATGCCGATAATGACCATTTGCAACGGAAGAGTAAAACCTTGAGCGGCCAAAGGTAAAACGCCGAGCTGACCGATAAATGCACTATCTACAAGCTGAAAGCTCATTAAAGATAGAACGCCAAATAGCATTGGCCAAGTCATCGTAAATAATTGTTTTGCAAGTGTTGGTTGTGTACTTGTCGTAGTTGAGGACATAGAAAGCTGAATGCGTTAGGAATAAGAGTTGGATTGATTGTACACGGCGCTTAGTTTAGAGACAAAAATAAACCCCGAGTAAGGTAGCTTTACTCGGGGTTGGAAAATCTAGCTTAAGCGTTTATTTTTTGCCGCTAGTTTGCTTGTCTTCTTCAGTCAGTTCGCGAATACGACGGCTGATGTCACGACGTGCTTTAGAGATTTCTGCACTTTTGATGATGTGGTCATCAACACGATCTTCGTAGTCTGCTTTCATATTTTTGATGATTGCGACGATTTCATCGTGAGTCATTTCTGGTTTGATGTAATCTAGAAGGTTTTCTAGAAGGTCAACACGTTTGCGGTTATCACGAACTTTCTTTTCGTTATCAAGCAGCTCACGTTTTAGTTTGTTTTTACGACGAGCTTGGTTAACGATTTCAAATACGCTACTCATAGTTCTCTTTCCTAATTTTATGAATATCTCCCTCGATTAAAGCACAACATCCAGTGGCATAACAGTCTTTAGATCAATCACAATGCAGAGTTGAACATTTCTCAACCAATTGCGATGTGTCCACATAATCACGCTTCTTTAATCGAGTTTTGGGCAACATCGTAGAATCCATCGATTCATTGTCATAACGTGGCCTTCACTATATTATCAACACCATTGAATGCAAAATGATGAACTTGATATGGACTCTGGGAACACTGCGGAGCAAGTAAGTAGTCAAGATAATGAGCAAGCCACTCGCTCTGTGGCTGAAAAGTTAAAAACAGCGTATATCAACGCTCGCGAGCAACTCGAAATCATCGAAGTTGAGCTGAATCGTTCAAAAATAATGATGGTTGATCAAGATGGCAATTTGACGAAAGTGCCAATTCTCTCGGAGCATTGATACCTGACCCGATTCGCAAAGGGTGCCAGGTCTTGCGCTATGCTTTAGCCTGACACCGACACCTGAATCGTTAACGCTTCTTGCATCTCTTTGCCAATGTATGATGCATGATTTCGAAGCGATTTAGGTACCAAGTCAAATGCAAAAATAATAAGGAAATGCATTATGAAAGTTGAGCTAACGGCAATTGAAGCACGAGTCATTGGTTGCTTGATCGAAAAAGAAGTCACCACCCCAGATCTTTATCCCCTCAGCCTAAACGCATTAACCAACGCGTGTAATCAAAAAAGCAACCGTGATCCCGTAATGTCGCTCTCTGAGTCAGACGTTCTCGATGCCGTTGATGCTCTAATTGAGCGTAGGCTCGTCAGTGACGAAAGTGCGTTTAACAGCCGTGTTAGCAAGTATCAACACCGTTTCTGTAATACGGAGTTTGGTGATTTAAAACTGACAGAACAAGAGAAGGGAATCGTGTGCTGTATGCTTTTGCGTGGTGCTCAAACGCCTGGGGAAATTCGCACTCGTACCAATCGTCTCGCGACATTTCATGATGTCAAAGAAGTTGAAACAGTTTTGGAGCACTTAGCAAGCGAAGACAAAGGGCCATTAGTGGTCAAGTTACCGCGTGAAGCCGGAAAGCGAGAATCACGCTATATGCATTTGTTCTGTGGCGACGTTGACGTCTCTGAGCTAGCAGTGCCAGTGTCAGCGGCTGGCTCTAATTCTGATCGAGTCAGCCAGCTAGAGCTCGAAGTTGCTCAGCTTAAAGAAGAGCTCGATGAGCTTAAAGCTAAGGTCGAGTCACTACTTTCATGATTGAAAATACAGCGCAGCGTTGGAGTGTCTATTTGATACGAAATAACCGTAATGCGCTGTATTGCGGTGTCACAAACAATGTTGAGCGAAGATTCAATCAGCACCAAACGGGCAAAGGAGCGAAAGCTTTAAAGGGAAAAGGTCCCTTGGTATTGGAGTGGTCTTCGGATTTTGATTCAAAGACACTTGCCATGCGGGCTGAGTATTATATTAAGCAACTAACAAAAGCTAAGAAAGAGCTGCTTGTTACGTCAAAAGCAAGTATTGTCGTTGATGAAAATCAGCAGATGATGTTAGAAATGGCTTTATCGAAATAAGCGTTCGCGACATGCCGAATAACAAAGAAACCGTCCACTGAGGCGGTTTCTTTTTAGTTTTGGAGTACCATGTAAGAACAAACTGACGCATAATGGGTTGGTGTTCTGTTTAAACACTCAGAGTATGAAAAGGAGAAATGATATTTTGTGACCTTACAATTAGGTACACAATAAACGTTTATTCGTTCCAACTCAGACTAAGAACCAATTTATTATTGAAACAGGCACTCAGAGGAAGGTAGATTACAAGAGTAAAGGATGACTCGGCTAGGTAACGAATAGAGCTGAATTAGGCTCATAAAAAGCTAAAAGAGCAGTAGATGAAAAAAGCGTTAGTATTCTCCCTGATGTCAATGGCCACTGTCGCGCCGATAGCGCAAGCCACTCAAGTCCTCAATGGGTATTGGGCATATCAAGAATTTTTAGACCAGTTTCCAGAACAGAAGCAGTTAACGAATGCGTTGGCTGACGCCGTGCGAGAGACTCCTGTTCCGGTTGAAAGAGACAAAAAACGTCCGTTAAAAATTTCTGTGGTTTATCCAGGCCAACAGATTTCGGATTATTGGATTCGAAATATAGACGCATTTGAACAGCGTTTAGATAAACTCGATATCGACTATCAACTTAATCAAGTATTTACCCGTCCCAACGCAGATATTAAGCAACAAAGTTTGTCTTTAATGGAAGCGCTGAAGAGCAACTCCGATTATCTTATTTTCACTCTCGATACCACTAGGCATCGTAAGTTTGTTGAACACGTCTTAGACTCAAAGAAAACCAAGTTGATCTTACAAAATATCACTACACCGGTAAGAGATTGGGAGGATCACCAACCGTTCCTTTATGTTGGTTTTGATCATGCTGAAGGCAGCCGTGAGCTTGCAGTGGAGTTTGGTAAGCGTTTTCCAAAACAGAGCCATTATAGTGTGCTCTACTTTTCAGAAGGGTATATCAGCGATATCAGAGGCAATACCTTTATCAATCAAGTCAACCGTGATAACAACTTTGAACTACAATCTGCTTACTATACTAAAGCGACAAAGCAGTCTGGGTACGAAGCAGCAAAAGCGAGTTTGGAAAAATATCCTGACGTCGATTTTATTTATGCGTGTTCTACAGATGTGGCGCTAGGTGCTGTTGATGCGCTGAAAGAGTTAGGGCGTGAAGATGTCATGATCAATGGCTGGGGTGGCGGCTCTGCAGAATTAGAAGCGCTTTCGAAAGGGGAGTTAGACGTTACTGTTATGCGTATGAACGATGATACTGGCATTGCAATGGCAGAAGCGATTAAGTGGGATCTTGAAGGGAAGCCCGTTCCAACCGTTTATTCTGGTGATTTTGAAGTCGTCACGAAATCTGATTCTCCAGAAAGAATTGAAGCATTAAGAAAACGCGCATTTAGATACTCAGACAATTGATGACAACTACATCAAAAACAAGAAAGCGTCGCTCATTGTCGACGCTTATTACGAAAATAATCATTCTCGTACTTGCTCCGATCATTTTAGGCATCTTCGTTCAGAGTTATTACTTCTCGAAGCAAATTATTTGGCAAGAAGTGGATAGAACTAAGCAACAGACGTCAGCGCTGATTCTTAATATTTTTGATAGCCATTTTGCTGCGATTCAGATTCATCACAACAGTAACTCGAAGAGTGATGTTGTTTTAGATTTTTATACAGAACGGGATGAAGAAGCTCTCAATTACTTTTTCATGAGTATTGACCAGAGTGATCCTTCTCATACGCCAGAGTTTCGCTTTCTCACCGATCATCAAGGCATTATTTGGGACGATGGGAATGCGCATTTCTATGGCATCAATAACTTGATTCTCAATGATCTCGCGAGCCAAGTGACTTTTAGCAACAATTGGTATTACCTTCCTTCACATACCCCAATGGGAACTCGCCATCTGTTACTGCGTCGTGTACCGGTTTTACAACCTAAAACCGGTGAAGTGATGGGGTATTCTTACAATGTTGTTGTTCTAGATAACAACTTCGGGTTGATGGAAAGACTAAAAAACGAAGGGAACGTTGATAATGTTGTTTTGGTGGCCAACGATACGCCACTAGCCAGCTCACTAGTCGGAGATGAAGCGTACAAGATATTTGATGTTCTGAAGCGGCGAGAATCTCAGCAAAAGCTTGACCAGTTGTTGATTATTAAAACCCCTATCGAAGTCAATGCTGCCACGACGGATTTGTGTTTACTAACCGTACAAGACAATCAGAGTGTTGTGACGCTGCAAATCCAGCACCTTTTAGCGATGCTGGCTTCGGTTATCGGGATGGTGATGATTGCGTTGATGACCAAAGAGTGGATTGAGAATCGAGTCGTCGAAGAGCTTGGCTCGTTGATGGCATATACTCGTTCGGCTCGTGAAGAAAAAGGGTTCGAACGGTTTGGCGGGTCGGATATCGAGGAGTTCGATCATATTGGTTCGACACTAGAAAACACCTTTGAAGAGCTGGAAGCGCAAAAGCGTTCATTCCGCGATCTGTTTAACTTTGCGTTATCGCCGATTATGGTGTGGTCAGAGTCTGGCGTACTCATCCAAATTAATCCGGCAGCCCGCAAAGAATTGGTCATGGAAAACGACATTGAAACCATGCACCCAGTGTTTAAAGGCTTCAAAGAAAAGTTGATGCCGCACCTGCGAATGGCAGCTCAAGGAGCCACGTTAACTGGCGTCAATGTACCAATTGGAGACAAGGTATATCGCTGGAACTTATCGCCGATTCGAGTTGACGGTGATATCAGCGGTATCATTGTTCAAGGTCAGGATATTACGACGCTTATTGAAGCGGAAAAACAAAGTAACTTGGCACGTAAAGAGGCAGAAAAATCCGCCCAAGCACGTGCCGATTTTCTGGCTAAAATGAGCCATGAAATCCGAACGCCAATCAATGGCATTCTAGGAGTTGCTCAATTATTAAAAGACTCGGTCGAAACGGAAGAACAGAATAACCAAATTGACGTACTTCGACATAGTGGTGAGCACTTACTTGCTGTTTTGAATGACATTTTGGATTTTTCGAAGATTGAGCAGGGTAAGTTTAATATTCAAAAGCACCCGTTTTCTTTCACTGACACGATTCGAACGTTAGAAAACATTTATCGTCCAATTTGCGAAAATAAAGGCGTTAACCTCGTCATTGAAAACAAGATTGATCCCAATGTTGAAATCTTTACTGACCAAGTTCGTCTGAACCAAATTTTATTCAACTTAGTCAGTAACTCAGTTAAGTTTACCCCCTCGGGCAGCGTACGCTTGCATGCGGAACTGGAGCAGTTCTACGGCGCCGAAAATAGTGTGTTGGTAGTGGAAATTACGGATACGGGCATCGGCATAGAGCCCGATAAGCTCGACCAAATGTTCGAACCTTTCGTTCAAGAGGAAGCAACGACCACTCGAGAATACGGTGGCAGTGGCTTGGGACTGACCATTGTGAAAAACCTCGTCGATATGCTGGAAGGTGACGTTCAAGTACGTAGTCAAAAAGGTTTAGGCACGACCTTTGTTATTACAATGCCAGTGAAAGATCGTGAGCGAGTGCTCACCCCTCTTGATTCAAGCTTGAGAGTTAAACCTGGTGAGTTATTCGCAGAGAGTCTAAAAGTACTGTTGGTAGAAGATAACCATACTAATGCTTTCATTCTCAAAGCATTTTGTAACAAGTACAAAATGCAGGTTGATTGGGCAAAAGATGGATTGGAAGCGATGGAGTTCTTAAAAGATCATACTTACGATTTGATTTTGATGGACAACCAACTGCCGCATCTTGGAGGAATTGAAACAACCAAAGAGATCCGACAGAAGCTGAAGTTAGGCACGCCAATTTATGCTTGTACTGCCGATACGGCGAAAGAAACCAGTGATGCGTTTATGGAGGCGGGCGCGAATTACGTATTGCTCAAACCGATTAAAGAAAATGCGCTCCATGAAGCCTTTGTTGACTTCAAGCAGCGATTCTTAATTGAACGAACGTGATGAACTCATTCGCTATGAGCCTTAATTGATAATTCAATCGCTCACTAAACCGAAAAGCACAACGCCATAACTTAGGGTTGTGCTTTTTTTGTATCTCAATGCTTCACTTGTTGATAAGCCTGGAGTGCTGATATCACCTTTAGTGTCGTATATCACTACTATTACAACCCAAGTACTACGTTGCGTTACGCAAACTTGTTCCCCAATGGCATATTCTATGTGATTTAAATCACAAAAAATTATTTACTTAGCGTGCTAACTATTTTATATTACTTAGCAAGCTAAGTAATTGAGTAGATCTTATGATTCAAGACATCAACAGTTTGCGCGACCTTTCTCTGGCTGAAAAGTTATCTCGTGTTGCCCGTTTGTGGAAAATGGTTGCAGATCGCGAGTTGGAGCCTTTAAACCTGACGTACCCGCGTTGGACTGCGTTATGGAAACTTTATCGAATGGGCGACAACGTTAGTCAGAAGCATTTGGCTGAAGCGCTTGAGATTGAGTTGGCATCGCTGATGCGCACATTAAAGCTATTAGAAGAGCAATCTCTGATCACTCGCCATTGCAGTGAGCATGACAAGCGAGCACGCATTGTTAGTCTTACAGAAGAAGGTAAAACTCTACTGAAGCAAATGGAGACCCGAATTCTTCAAGTACGGAGCAAGCTACTGACAGAAATCAATGACCAAGAGCTTCAAAAGCTTTCATTGATCCTAGATCAGATTGCTCACAATGCACTTGATTCACTTAGCGAATAAGTCAGAAACCCGAATTAAAAGAGAAGTAAACGCCTATGACTCCAGATCAAAAATTCGCACGTTGGATCAAGTATTCTTGCGTCGCGTTTGTCCTTGTCTTTGCCTATTTTCTAGTCGCAGATCTCGTCATGCCACTGACGCCTCAGGCAATGGCAACGCGAGTGGTAACTAAAGTAGCTCCCCGTGTGAGTGGACAGATTACGAATCTTTATGTTGCCAACAATCAAGAAATAAGCCAAGGCGATCTACTATTCCAGATAGATCCACAGCCTTATCAGCTCGCCGTAGAAAAGGCTCAACTTAACCTTGAACGTGTGATTCAAAATAATGAACAGCTTGATGCCTCTATTGCAGCGGCAAAGGCGGACGTTGAAGCAAGCAAAATTGTCGCCGAGCAAAAAGTTCGCGAAGCCAAACGTCTTGATACATTGTTTCATCGCAATGGCACCTCGCAACAACAGCGTGATGACGCACAAAGTAGTGCAACGGCAGCCAGAGCAAACTTACTGGCCGCGCGCGCTCGTTTAAAAGAGTTGGAAGTAAACCGAGGCGATTTAGGTGCAACGAATGTAAATATCCGCGTGGCACAAAACCAGCTAAAACAAGCGGAACTTAATCTGTCTTACACTCAAGTAATTGCTGAGCATGATGGCGTTGTCGCTAACTTGCAGCTGGAAACAGGTGCCTATGCGGCCGCTGGTACGCCTCTTGTGGCTTTAGTCTCGGATGACGTGGATATTATTGCCGACTTTCGTGAAAAGAGTCTGCGACACTTCAATCAGAACAGTCGGGCGTTAGTGGCCTTTGATAGCTTGCCTGGTGACGTATTTGAAGCTCGTATTACGAGTGTGGATGCGGGAGTAAGCTCGGGCCAGTTTGATGCGGATGGCCGTTTAGCAACACCGACAGACTCAAACCGTTGGGTGAGAGACGCGCAGCGTTTACGTTTACATTTAGCTATCGATGAGCCTCAACAGCGCGCATTTCCGGCCGGGGCACGTGCGACTGTGCAACTATTGCCAGAAAACTCGTTATCTGGCTGGTTAGCGAGATGTCAGATCCGATTTTTGAGTCTTCTTCATTACATTTATTAACGGGGAGGCGATATGAAGTTATGGGATCATCCCATGTCGGAAAACGACTTCCGTCAGTGTTTGCGCATTGCAACTGGCGCGACCATTGGCTTCACCTTATGTAAGGTCTTTGGCTGGAATTATGGCGTATTTTTTACCGTAACACCGATGTTGTTACTTGGAATGGTACCAGTCATGAGCCTGCATGCCGCACGACAGCTGATTTTTTCAGCGGTCGTATGCGGATTAGAGGTCGGTATTCTTGGTGGGCTATTTGGTGGACATCCTGGCATGATGACGATCATCGCCTTCGGGTTGTTTTTGTATAAGTTCGCCTGTATGTCAAAAGGGAGCTTATTCCTGTTTGGGGCAAATAGCGTGCTGAGCTTGAGCATCATGCTGCATTTTGCGAGTTATCCAACAACCGACTTAAATGATCTGATATTCAGCAACCTACAAGCGAATGTTATTTCAGTGATCGTGGCCTACGTCGTGACATTTTTGATCCCTGATGCAGAGCCTCGTCAGCCACCGGCAAAACCATCTCAGCCTAAACAGAGTCACCGCATGCGGCATGAAGCCCTTATGGGGGCGAGTATCGCTACAATGTCTTTCCTTGTATTCCAGCTATTTGACCTCAGTGATTCTATGTCCGCTCAGGCGACAACCTTGCTTTTATTGTTTCCCATGCATTGGAACGGTGCTTTAGGGTATGCGCGCAAAAGAGCAATGGGGACCTTGATGGGGGTAACCTTTGGTATTGCTGGACAGCTCGTACTATACGATTGGTCGGATACCTTGCTGTTTATCGTCCCATTACTGTGGATTGGCGCGATGATGTTCAGCTATATGCACGTAAAAGAGTCTAGTGGGTCAGGAGCCGGATTTGGCGGATTAACCACATTAGGTATTTTATTTGGCCAATACCTTACTCCGGATGGCGATTTAATGTTCAGCGCGCTGTATCGCGTGAGTAGTATTTTGTTTGCTATTGTTGTCACTCTGCTCGTGACCTATGCGGTGCACAGAGTGCTCAACAGCTTTGAGGCGACGCGCTTTAGCCAACAGTAAGTTCAGACGTTACTGGTTGGAAAGGACTGCTCCAGTAACTCTGTTTTTAGCTCGTGACTCATCGTTATTGGGCTTTCAAACTTAATTCCTATTACCCAGCCTTTCACCAACTTCTTAATGTTGGCAATGACACACCGATTTTCTTCTCCGATATAGTGACTTAGAGAAGAGTCAATAGTGACACTTTCACCAACGTTGAATTCAGGCTCTATAAAGGTTGAGATACCAATACCTGCCAGTGAGAAGTCGATAAGGCTACCGTCGTAAACATTCCCCGCGTGAACAATCTTACAATCCATTTGCAGCTTATATCGTTCGTGTTCCCGGACTGGTTTGGTTGCAAATGTTCCTGGAATTCGAATAAATAAAAGGGGCGAAGGACGAACCGCAGTTGTTAGAACACTGGATTTAAATGCAATGACATGGCCTAACTCCGTATCTGATACACCACGCACGATGACATCGGCGTTTGGGAGTTTTCTCATCACTTGCTCTTCAAGCAAACGCATCGGTATATCAAGAATCAAATACGCGTTCTCTTTCATCCCAAGATAGGTGGTGGAATACGTATACTGGTCCTTAGGCCCAAACTCGAAATTAGTCGAAAGTTTCATTCCCGGTTTGAGGAATCTATGCAGTTCATCTTTAGTATGAGTGGCAGGCATTACATTGGCGTTTTAATTATTGGTTAAATCGAGGCTATCAAAACGCCATTTTGTTATTCAAGATAGTAGGACAAAAGTTTTTGTAAAATTATCGCTATCTGTGAAGTGGTGGGCGATAAGTTTGGCTCATTCCATCTTTCATAAAGATTTGGCTTGCCACAATACTGCCGCAGGTTACCAGCATCAGCGCTAACCAAGTAAGTGAATCTGGTTGTTCACCAAAAATTGGAACGGCAAGAAGTGTCGCGACGACTGGAGTTAATGACCCAAAAGCAGCACTGGCTTCGGCGCCAATAATTCGGATTGCATAGATAAAGGTAAAAGAGGCGATTAAGCCTGCGCCGACACCTTGCAACATCGCGTGGCCAAATAACTCTTCCCACGGCCACTGACTGATCGGCGTTATCGCTAGGTAACTATCTACCCATCCGAAGCCAACCGCAATGATGAGCAGTGCCAAAGACGCGATTGCAACGAACCCAGCACAGACATGCGCATTAAGGTTAGCAACACGAGCACTGATGGTGAAAACGGCCCACATAATGCTACCGGTTAGAAACAAGATGTGGCCTTGTAATTGAGACCAGTTGTACTCTGCACCGCTATTAGAAAGAAGGAATACGAAAATCCCTAACAACACCGTAGAAAGCCCGATTAAGCGGTGAGCACTCAGCGACTGTTGATAGCACAACACCGCGATAGCAGAAACAAACAATGGCAAAGTGCCAGGTACTAATGCACTGCCGTGCGCCACGGGAGCGAAGTGCATAGCTGTGCCGACGACCAGCAGGTAGGGCAGGCCACTCCCTACCACAACACCAGTTAGGTAGCGTTTAGGCACTACGCGAAGCGCCTGCTTATGCTTAATCACAAATGGTAATAAAATTAAACTTGGGATTAGAAAGCGAACTAACGCGATATCGGCTGGCTGCAAGTTAGAAATTGCGCCCCCTTTTAAAGAAATAAAGAAACCAGACCAAAGCAGTAAGGTCGTTAATATAGCTGCGTATCCCAAGATCATTGTCGGCATGTCCATTTGTAAATGATGTGTTAATTGTTGAATAAAACTCGTGCCAAAGGGAGGCAAAGTTTGACGTAATTAAGCTTGATGTTGGTGATAAAGCGCGTATAAATGTTAATTGTTAGTGATTATTGGCACGGAAGGATAAATGGACAAAATTGACAGGCAACTGATCAACTTGATGCAGAAGGATGCAACCCTGACTACGGCAGAGCTCGCTGACAAAGTAGGATTATCGGCATCACCTTGTGCAAGACGCATTAAGCGTTTAGAGCAGGAGGGCGTAATTAGCGGTTATCGAGCCATTGTGTCCAGAGACACGGTGGGTATTGCGATGACTGTATTTGTTGAAGTCAGTTTGAACAACCACCAAGCTTCTTCGATTGATGAATTTGAACATGCTGTTGTTGAAATGGACGAGGTGATCTCGTGCCATGTTGTATCAGGGGCTTATGATTATTTGTTAGAAGTGGTCAGCAAAGATCTCGCTGGCTATGAAACATTCACTAGAAAGCTACAACGATTAGAAAACGTAAAAGATATCCATACGCACTTGGCTATTAGACAAGTGAAAGGAAATGGAAGCTTGCCGATTTATGCATAAGAAAGATGAAATTTCTCGATAGACTTAAGATTGCTCACTATCACCGAAAGCGATACCGACAGTTCGGTACAGACAGAGCGCGAACGCTGGGATGGAGAGATAAGTACAGCCAAATCAGTCGATTTGAAGCCTTGTGCCGTGGGTTAACGTTAGACGGTTCAAGTCTTTTAGATATTGGGTGCGGCTACGGAGACTTATTAGCGTTTATTGAGTTCAACAATCTGCGCCCCCAAAGTTATATTGGCATTGATCAGCAAAAACAGTTTATCTCTGAGGCCAGAAAGCGGGACTTTCGTACTCAAAGTGAGTTCGTATGCGGTGACTTTTCAACGTTGGTATTGCCCCGTAGTGATTATGTCTTTGCTTCTGGATCATTGAATTATCAATCCGCGAATCCAAATCATACCATTGAGATGATCGAGAAAATGTACCGGGCCGCAGAGAAAGGGTGCGTGTTTAACTTATTGGATGAAGAAAAGCTGCCGAGCATGAGAATGCTCGCATCGCATAATAAAGTTGGGGTGTTACGCTATTGCCGATGGCTATGTCCGGACGCACAATTGATCGAGGGTTATTCCGATCACGACTTTACGATCGCGATGATCAAAAAAGCGGAATCAGTTTCCTGACTCCGCCTTATAAATTCTTAAGCCTTATTGGTGCTTGTATTGTGAGATTTCACAGTTACCTGTGTATCTATCAACCTTGAATGAGAACGCAGCTGAATGGTATTCCCTCCCATCACTCCAAATTGTTTCTCCGAAGATTTTACAAAGGTCCAAATCGCTGATTGAACCAAACTCTTTTACGTGCCTAACTACTGACAAAAACTTGGCTTTGGTAGCATTAGGACAGTCCCTGTTACTTAATCGATTGATAACCATGGTTGTAGCATCATCTCCAGCCAAATGTGACTTTTTATTAAATTTTATTAATGGGTAAATTAACCAAAAATTGGCCATAAGTAAAGCATTATTGTGACGTATGTCTCTATAAGTTGCCTCTCTTGGTCATGGTTTAGTCAAGTTTGTAAAAGGGAACAGTCCCATTTTTTACATATAATGTTGGGATCACTAAAAGAGGGAATTAAAGCACGAATAACGTCCAATATTGGAGTGAAAACCCGACATCGTCTTTTCAAAACGGGCTCGATTTTTACCTCGAAACATCTTGAGCGTATTGAAGCGATCTCGCTTCTTTATCATAGAGTTGCGCTAGTGCTTGGTACTGTGAAGAAAGGCGTTTGTAATCCTCGGTAAGTTGCAAAGCGTTGGTGTTATACCACTCCGCAGTGATTTGATTGGCAGTTTCGTTTGACTCACGGCACTTTTGGGCAAGTTTCTTCCATCCATTTGCTGACCATTGAGATTGTGTGCTCAATTTAATCAACTCATTAGCTTTAGTCGTGAGTTCTTTTTTATATTGAATGGAGGCTTTTAATTGAGTTTTGAACGCATTTTGGTTCGAGCGGGCGCGCCAAAGTAATACGAGTTCATGTAGGGAAAAGGTTTGGGACAATAACTGACGCTGCTTATGTTCGGCTAAAAGTGCATTGAATACCTCAACATGCTTATTGTAATTGGACTCTAAACGATTGAATTGGGTAAGATTGTCATTCCACGACGATGGTTTACATTGAATATTGGCGTGCCCCATAATGGGGAACAGAAGAAGCAACAGTATCCAATTGAGTTTGTTGATCATTATTGCTCGCGTTAGTTGACCGACCCTTTTGAGTATATACCCAAATTTCCGCGACATGCGTGTTGCCGGTGAGATAAGAACAAAGAATGAAAAGGAAAAGTACATGAAGAAAATTCTCATCGCATTGATTGTCATACTGTTGCTCGGTGGGGCGGGTGCTGGATACTATTTCTTCTTTATGCAAAAAGATGAACCTGAAGCGCCAAAAGCTGCGCAAGTGGAGCAAGTGCCAGTGGAAGAAGAAATATCCAAACCGATTCTGGATTTAGAAACCGCCCCCCCTGAAGTGACCGAATACTATGTCATTGAGCGTCGAATCAATGTTTACAATAAGCCAAATGTTAATGCTTTGGTTGTCGATACGCTCTATAAGGGAGAAAAAGTATCGGTGTTAGAAAAAGTGGATGGTTGGTATCGAATCTCTGGTTACCTTGTTTATGAAGAGGGCGGTGAAGAAAAAGCTGAGTGGTTGAATGCCGAAGGATTATCTGATGCAGAGCCAGTTATTAAAGAACAAGAGCGTTTGGAAATACTGGATGGATATTTGCAGAAGTCGGATGATTTAAAAGTCCACTTGGACATCTTCCGCAAGAAAACCCAGCAATTGTTAGACGATGAAACCTGTGATCCGAGTGATTTTGAAGAGCTCGGTGGCTGGGTTCGTTCGGTTACTTATGACAAGCGCAATGTGTACTTCATTTATTGTGGTGGTTTGGAGCAAGAGAACAAAATCTATTTAGATGTCGATAAAGGCGATATCTTTTACCGTTAACAGAGCGCCTTTAGTTTAAAGCCTCTAGAGATTTATAACTTTTTAGTTGTGAACCATAATTAATAGGAATACTATCATCGAGTCGAGTGAAAAAACTCGACTCGTTTTGTTTTTAGTGAGTTCTTATGTCTCAGATTTGCTTGAAAAAATTGCTTTTTATGCTGCTTGCGATGGTATTGCTACCAGCGCATGTTTTTGCTGCGCAAATCGATCAGAAAGCTCATTTACCTTACTTTTCTAAGCTGCAACCATTTGTTGCGAGTATTGCTTTTGCAAATACCTCAATCGATTTTTCTGAAGTCTCAGAAGAAACGACGCAGTCTCCGATTTCTGAAAGTCATGCAAGACTCGATACGCTAGCTCTATTTAACACTCAACGTTGGGTTTCTCACTTACGTGAAGGCCTCGATGATGAGCATGTTGACGTTGTTGGTGACCTAAACACGCCTTTCTATGTTGACGCAGGTTATGCCTACAGCCTGATGGATATCAATTGGCGTCAAAACCAGTACACTTTTTATCATTTCACAAGCGATCATCGCATTTCTGGTTGGAAAGAGACCAACGCAATGTACGTCGCACTCAATAGTCAGTTTTCTGCCTAAACACCATCTATTTGCACCATTGTGCACTCTTAACACGACGATTGTATTCAACAGGGCGTAACCGTCCTGAGCATTTCATACCCTGAATTTATTCTGGGGGCATCTGTCGTGTGTTAAGCCTTGTTATTAAAAGCTTCACTTCGTAGTGAAGGGATGATGTTTACATGAAAAAAACACCAAAGCAGCAAAAGAACAGAAAGCTGATGAATCACTATTCAGCTTGGAAATATGTCGTATTAATCACGACGGTCATTATCTTAACGTTAAGCGCGATTCCGACTTGGTTCGGTGAGCAACCATCGATCCAGCTAACGTTTTCAAACCAAAACAGCAGTGAAATGTCGGTTGTTCAGTTGAATCAACTACTGAAAACCAATCATATCTCAGCAGACAAAATCATCGAAAAAGATGGCAAAACGACCATTGTATTCGATGATGAAAATGCGCAAAGCAAAGCTCGTGCGTTACTAAACAATGAGCTAAATAAAGAAGACAGCATTACCTTCTCATATGTGTCTGTTGCTCCAGAGTGGCTGAATGAGATGGGTTTTAGCCCAATCAAACTCGGTCTTGACCTTCGCGGTGGGGTACAGTTCCTCTTGAATGTCGACGTAAATAAAGCATTTGAGGAGCAACGTAATGCTTTGATCGATGAGATCAAAGCAAGCCTGCTAGATCAGCGCGTGCGTGGTGTACAAATTCGCGCAGAAAGTGGTAACCGCATTGCGGTAAACAGTGAGAGTGATACCGCCCTAGCTGAAGTAAACAAATTCTTGCGTCAAAACTATCCAGGTTGGGTGGTGAAAAGCTCGTCTCGCGGTTTTGTTCTTGAGCCAAGTGAGCAGAATATTCAAGAGTTCCAATCAACGACATTGCAACAAAACTTGAAGATTATGCGTGGTCGTATAGAAGAGCTAGGCATTACGGAAGCATTAGTTCAGCGTCAGGGTAAAGACAGCATTCGTATTGAGCTACCAGGTGTACAAGACCCAGCACAAGCGAAAAACGTTATTGGTGCCACTGCGAGTTTGGCATTCTATGAAGTGAAAGATGCAGGCCAAGCGCGAAGCGGCCAAGATCTTGTGCTGAAAGATAACGATGGCCGAACTGTTGTTCTGGAGAAACGACCAGTCCTAACGGGTGAGCACATTGTTAACGCTCGTGCAGGCGTCGACAATATGGGTATGTCAGAAGTTAACATCTCGCTTGACCACGCGGGCGGTAAAAAGATGAGTGATTTCTCTGCAACGCATATTGGCAAGCCAATGGCGACGGTTTATCGCGAATACAAGACAAACGATCGTGGCGTAACAGAGCGCAGCGAGCGCGTTATCAGCGTTGCGACTATTCAATCTCAACTTGGTAGCCAGTTCCGTATTACCGGCGCTGGCAGCATGGACGAAGCGCAGCAGTTAGCGCTATTACTTCGTGCGGGTTCGCTAACAGCCCCGGTTACTATCGTAGAGGAGCGTACTATTGGTGCTTCTTTGGGGGCTGAAAACATTGAAAATGGTTTTGCGGCACTTGCTTTGGGTATGGGTTTAACACTGACCTTTATGGCCCTTTGGTACCGCCGCTTAGGTTGGGTGGCGAACGTGGCGCTTTGTGCCAACATGCTTTGTTTGCTTGGCTTAATTGCCTTGTTACCAGGTGCGGTGCTAACGCTTCCAGGTATTGCAGGGTTGGTGTTAACCGTTGGTATGGCAGTGGACACCAACGTTATTATCTTCGAACGTATTAAGGACAAAATGCGTGAAGGCCGCAGTTTCGCTCAAGCGATTGATCTGGGCTTTGATAGCGCGTTCTCGACCATCCTTGATGCCAACATTACTACCATGATCACCGCCGTGATTTTATACGCCATCGGTAACGGTCCAATCCAAGGCTTTGCTTTAACACTCGGATTAGGTTTGTTAACCAGTATGTTTACAGGCGTATTTGCCTCTCGAGCAATGATCAATTTAATTTGGGGCCGAGATGCCCGTCGTGATGTGAGGGTTTAATCATGGTCGAAATGCTAAAACAAAATATTCGTAAAATTCGCCACTTCACTACGCTAGTTTCTATCGTTTTGACGGTGATCGCACTTGGTGCTCTGGGCTTTAAAGGGTTGAATCTCGGCTTGGATTTCACTGGTGGTATGGTGACAGAAGTGAAAGTCGATAAGTCGTTAACCAACCACGATCTGCTTGATGCACTACAACCAAAACTTGGTGAATCAACCTCTGTCACCCGCACAGGTGAAGATGGTCGTTGGCTCATTCGCTACTCCGCCCCTGAAGAAGGGCAAACTCTGCCAAGTGTGGAAGAGGTATTAAAGCCAGTTTCACATCAAGTTGATGTCGTCAGCAACAGTATTGTTGGTGCTCAAGTTGGCCAGGATTTGTTTGACCAAGGCGGTTTAGCACTATTGATTTGTGTGCTGAGCATCCTTGGTTACTTGTGTTTCCGTTTTGAATGGCGCTTAGCGAGTGGCTCTGTATTTGCTCTGGCTCATGACGTAATTGTCGTCCTCGGCTTCTTCGCCGTTACCCAAATGGAATTCAACTTAACGGTTTTTGCTGCCGTATTGGCAATTTTAGGCTACTCATTGAATGATTCGATCATCATTTCAGATCGAATTCGTGAGCTACTGATCGCGAAACAAAGTTGGAAAATGGAAGACATCAATGACCAGGCTGTCATCGCGACGTTCTCTAGAACGATGGTGACTTCAGGCACAACACTGATTACTGTTGGTGCACTATGGATTATGGGGGGAGCACCGCTAGCGGGTTTCTCAACAGCGATGTTTATTGGTGTGCTATCAGGTACATGGTCTTCCATTTCCATTGGTACCGTATTACCTGAACTGTTCAAGCTCGAACCGAAGCATTACTTGCCTGTTGAGATTGATACCGCGCCGTAATACGAGGTGCTGAAGGTAAAAAGTGCTCGCGCCACTCAGTTTGAGTGGCGTTTTACTTTGTGCTATTTCACACGCATCAGGCGATGTTTGACGTGACCTAAATCGAACTCAATGATTTGAGAGCGCTTCATCGATTCAACCAGGCGCAACATGGATGTGTGATAACCTTTCTTTTTCATCCATTGCAATGGCTCGGAAAAGCTGTCTTCGTTTACAACGTAAGATTCGCCTCTGTGTTCTCCAGCATAAACGTTTACGACCCAAACCCGGGCCTGAAAATCTAATACTTCACTTATGTTTCGCGTAATTTTTCTTAGGATATTTTTCATCATTTCCAGCGTTGCTTTAGCTCAGTAATAGCCAAACACCAACCCCCATCATTAAAGTGCCCGCGATACGGTTCATCAGGCGCACATTCTTTGATTGACCCAACACGCGTTTCAGTCCTTTACCACCCGTGGCATACAGAGACATACAAATGAACTCAAAAAGAAGGATGATGGAGACAAGCACGATCAGCTGTGGAGCAAGAGCCGCATTTTGATCGATAAAAGGCGGCAGCAGAGAAATCATAAATGCCCAGCCTTTTGGGTTTGCGATAGCGGTAACGAAGCCTTGCATGATGAGCGCGACATTACCACTTCTGGGTGTCTCCAAATTATCGACATTTATTGCTAACTTACCTCGAGATCGCCACATTTCTACACCAAGATAGAGTAAGTAGCCGCCACCAATAAACTTTAGTGCGATAAACATCCAAGGATAGTTGAGCATGATCGCTGCGATCCCTAGTACTGCCGAGACTGAAACCAGCGCGACACCGACGAGTTCACCAATCATCATCCATAATGTGCGGCGATAACCGATACTCATTCCTAGCGTTAAGGCGAGCGTCATGCACATTCCTGGTGTAATTGAGACAAAAAAGAAGGTAGGGATGAACATACTGAGCAATGCAAGATTCATGTTTGTTGATAACTAAGTGATTTGATAGAAGCCACAAAGATAGTGCAAATTGATAAAGGATACTATCCCCAAATATCCCCAAATAACCTCAAGGTGCTAGGTTCAGCGAGAATGACTTGGCTCACAGGCACGGCAACGATTTGAAGATCTAGTGGTTCTAAATCAAAAATCGTTAACAAAGGCTGTGGGATAAGGAAACTCGCCCTGCGGAGCATGTCACTGACACGATTTCTGCATCTTGACGTCATTTGGGTATAACATCAATTACTGGGTTAAAGAATCTAGATGATTGCTTTAGGAGATGGCACTATCGAATATTGCACCGTACCGGTACTTCAATAGATAAAAAGTGATTCGATACGTTAAATGCTAGTTAATTGATGTTATTTGGATATTTAAAATAAAACTGAAATTATTTTTTAATTGCTGCGTCATAATAGTGCGAACTGCACCAAAATGAGACGTTTTCTTCTATTTTTTACATTCTAAATATACCAGTTTTCATAAGTAAAACTATAAATATAAAATTAAGTTTATACTGTCAGTAATATCATTTAAGTTAGTAATTAAATGATATTACTGACAATTGCTTATATTGATATTTGAATTATTATTCTAATCGTATTTATAGATAACAACTCTGAGCATGAGAGTAGTATCTGAAATCATGAGATGATGTAACGTCCACTGTTCTGTATGTAACTTATTGATAAATAATGATTAAATTTATGTTCTGATAAGCTTGTGTTTAACTTTATTTTATTTAAAACAATGACTTATAAATAGTTAACCATTTTATAACATTTCATGTTTAATGAGATCTAAATCAATCTTATGCAAATGGATTAGTTTTTTATTTGAAATGTAATATTTCTGGTTTAACTTAAAATAAAAGGCATCACAGGATTGATAGCCAAAAGAATAAATAAACACGTCAGTTGGTGATTTATTTCATCAGTGTATTTAGTTTGCTTTTTTAAATGCCGTTAAGAATGGAGTCTTCGATGAAGAAAGTCGCTTTGATCACCGGATCAAAAGGCGGAATTGGTTCTGCTATTTCCTCTCAATTAGTGAATGATGGTTACCGTGTAATCGCTACGTATTTCACAGGAAACTATGAATGTGCGTTGGAGTGGTTCAACAGTAAAGGGTTTACCAAAGATCAGGTTCGCCTTTTTGAGTTGGACGTAACAAACACTGCAGAGTGTGCAGAAAAGTTAGCGCAATTGCTTGAGGAAGAAGGGACCATTGATGTCGTTATCAACAACGCAGGTATCACACGTGATGGCGTGTTTAAAAAGATGACTGCGCAAGCTTGGAATGACGTCATTAATACCAACCTCAATAGTCTATTCAACGTTACGCAACCTCTGTTCGCTGCGATGTGCGAAAAAGGCGGTGGTCGTGTCATTAACATCTCTTCAGTCAATGGCCTAAAAGGGCAGTTTGGTCAAGCAAACTACTCGGCGGCGAAAGCTGGGATGATAGGTTTCTCTAAAGCCTTGGCGTATGAAGGTGCTCGTTCGGGTGTGACAGTAAATGTTATTGCGCCAGGTTACACTGGTACACCAATGGTTGAGCAAATGAAGCCAGAAGTATTGGAATCCATCACGAATCAAATCCCAATGAAACGCCTTGCTACACCAGAAGAAATTGCAGCATCAGTGAGCTTCTTGGTCAGCGATGCAGGAGCCTATATCACCGGTGAGACTTTGTCGGTGAACGGCGGCCTATACATGCACTAAGGAGATAAGATGATGGAAAAAGTGTTTATCGTAGCAGCGAAGCGCACTCCAATTGGCGCCTTTGGTGGCAGTCTGAAAAATACCTCTGCTGGCAATTTGGCAGCAGTAGCGATTAAGGGCGCATTGGAAGCGGCGAAGTTGAATGCCGACAAGATTGACGAAGTCATTGTTGGCAACGTTGTCGGCGCAGGTCAAGGCATGGGAGTCGGTCGTCAGGCGGCATTGTTCGCTGGGATTCCGGACGCGGTTCCTGCGTATGGTGTAAACATGGTTTGCGGCAGTGGCATGAAAACCGTCATGGATGCGGTTTCACATATCCGTAGTGGCGATGCAGAGATTGTTGTTGCAGCAGGTGTTGAGGTCATGTCTCAGATACCGTTTGCCGCACCAAGCAGTATTCGTGATGGCAACAAAATGGGCAACCTAGAGCTGAAAGACCTGCTCGTAGCGGACGGTTTAACCGACGTTTATAACCAATATCACATGGGTGTGACGGCAGAAAACGTCGCAAAAGAAATCGGCCTAACCCGTCAACAGCAAGACGAGTATGCGCTGTCTAGCCAACAGAAAGCGGTGGCGGCAATCGAAGTGGGCAAATTCAAAGACGAAATTGTGCCCGTAGAAGTAAAGCAACGCCGTGAAACGGTGCTATTCGATACCGACGAATACCCAAAGGCTAATGCGACTATGGAAGCGTTAAGCAAGCTGCGCCCTGCTTTTGACCGTGAAGGCACTGTGACTGCGGGGAATGCATCAGGTATTAACGATGGTGCGAGTGCAATTATCGTCGCGTCTGAGAGCGCAGTTAAAGCGCATGGACTCACGCCTATTGCTGAGATCGTAAGCTATGCGCAATCGGGGCTTGATCCGAAAATCATGGGTCTAGGTCCAGTGGAGTCAGTCAATAAAGCATTAGCAAAAGCGGAATTAACGGTAAACGACATTGACGCTTACGAGCTAAACGAAGCATTTGCTGCGCAAGCACTTGGCGTGATTCATCAGTTGGCGGAAACCAACCAAGTTCCCGTTAACGCGATTCAAGATAAAGCGAACTTTAATGGTGGTGCTATCGCGCTAGGTCACCCACTTGGTGCATCGGGCAACCGAATCTTAGTGACGCTTGTTCACGAGCTTCATAAGCAAAATGGTCAATATGGTGTCGCATCACTTTGTGTGGGCGGCGGCATGGGGACGGCTGTGGTTATAAAAGCAGTTAAGTAATTATTTAAACGGACATTTTTAATTCTTTCTCTAGGAGATAAACCATGTACACAGATTTCTTCAAAACCTTTAGCGATCAAACTGAAAAAAATCTAGAACCTTACTTGAAGTTCAACAAGCTAGTGACAAAAAACGTAGAAGTGTTGACTGAGCTTCAACTTAACGCAATTCGTACTTACAGCGAAGTGGGTCTGAACCAAATGAAAGCGGCATCAGAAATCAAAGACGTAACGTCATTGACTGCTTTCAACAGCCAGCAACTAAGCGTTCTTACTAAGCTTTCTCAACAAATGATGGACGACAGCAACAAGCTTCAAGCTATTGCAAAAGAGTTCAAAGAAGACGTTGAGAAAATGACTTCGGAAAATCTAAAGACTGTTACTCCAGCGTAATTTGTCCGATTCTCGCCGCCTTAGGGTCTCTAGGCCCTAATTTGGGCGGCGTTGTTTTTTCCGAATATAGGAGTAAGACTATGTTTCAGCACTTCTTTTCGGACTATCTTGTACAGCTTCAACAAACCAATCAACAGTGGTGGCATGATTTCGAAGTGAACAAGGCAGTCGTGAACTCTCCTTTAAATAAGGCCATGCAAGAAGTGAACTTGGAAGACACTGCCAAACTCTTCGAACAAGCTGTAAATCAACCTGCTGCGATCTTAAAACTGCAAGCAGAATGGTGGGAGCAGCAGCTACAAATTTGGCAGAATGTCGCGTTGGCGGGTAACCAAAAACAGGTCATTGAAGCAGAAAAAGGGGACAAGCGTTTTTCTAATGAAGCGTGGCAAAATGAGGTGATGTATAGCTTCATTAAGCAATCCTACCTGTTATTCAGCAAGACTTATTTAGATACAATTGAGTCACTAGAAGGTTTGGATGAAAAATCTAAAGAGCGAATACTTTTCTTTTCTCGTCAAGCCATCAATGCACTTTCCCCTTCGAATTTCATCGCGACGAATCCAGAACTCTTGAAACTGACACTTGAGCAAAACGGTCAAAACCTTCTGGCTGGCTTAGAGCAGTTAAAAGAAGACGTTGAGTCCAGTGCGGACATTTTGAAAATTCGTATGACGAACAACAATGCGTTCCGCGTGGGTGATGACGTGGCGACCACTCCGGGCGATGTGGTTTTTCAAAACGAATTGTTTGAGTTGATTCAATATCGACCTCTAACAGAGAAAGTGAATGCGACGCCACTGCTCATCGTTCCTCCTTTCATTAATAAATACTACATCCTTGACTTAACAGCGAAGAACTCAATGGTTCGATGGTTGCTAGAGCAGGGACATAGCGTATTTATGATGTCTTGGCGCAACCCAGGCAAGGCACAAGCGCATGTAGAGTTTGGTGACTATGTGACAGAAGGCGTAGTGAAAGCCGTCGCCGCAATTGAAGATATAACGGGCCAAGAGCAAATCAACGCGGCTGGTTACTGTATCGGTGGTACGGTTCTGGCGAGCACGGTTGCGTACTATGCGGCAAAACGTATGAAGAAGCGTATTAAGTCAGCGACTTTCTTCACCACATTGCTCGACTTTTCTCAGCCAGGCGAAGTTGGCGCGTACATCAATGACACCATTGTGAGTGCAATTGAGGCGCAAAACAACGCAAAAGGGTATATGGACGGTCGTTCATTAAGCGTCACATTCAGCTTACTGCGCGAAAACAGCTTGTACTGGAACTACTATGTCGACAACTACTTAAAGGGTAATAGCCCAGTCGATTTTGACTTGTTGTACTGGAACAGTGACAGTACCAACGTGAGTGCCGCCTCCCATAACTTCTTGCTTCGTGAGCTCTATTTAGAGAATAAGCTAGTGCAAGACAAAGGCGTCAAAATTGGTGGGGTATGGATTGACCTAAATAAGATCAAAATTCCTAGCTATTTTGTGTCAACGAAAGAAGACCATATTGCTTTATGGCAGGGAACTTATCGTGGTGCCCTGAACACTGGTGGCAACAAAACGTTTGTTCTTGGTGAGTCGGGTCATATTGCGGGTATTGTGAACCCTCCAGCGAAAAATAAGTATGGTTATTGGTTGAACGATACTTTGGATGATTCGGCTGACGAGTGGTTGAATAATGCCGAGCACAAAGAGGGCTCGTGGTGGACACATTGGAATGAATGGCTACTTCAATTCAATCCAAAAGAGCAAGTCGAACCATTCCCTATTGGCTCTGAAGATCACCCAGCAATCGATGAAGCGCCAGGGCAATACGTCAAGCAGGTTCTGCCAGTAAAAGAGTCTTAAACAACTCCCTATAGCAGTAAATTTTAGCGACCTTTATGGTCGCTTTTTTTGGTCGTTACTGACTACCTTGTTATACCGATTGAATATATGTATCGGTTGAGGATATTTTGGGCCGAAAGTGACGGTGAATAAAAAAGCGCCGAGTAGATACTCAGCGCTTAGTGTCAAAAAATAGGCAAGTTGACGGGTAGAAGTGCGTTACGTTACACCTCTTTATCCTTACCAAATGACAGCAGCCAGAGAGAGATTGCTGCTACTGCCACAAAGCCGGAAAGAATAATCACAGGCATGGCGCTATAGCCAAGGATATGCCAAATTACAGATTCTAAAGTACTCATGGGAAGTCTCCTTAGTGCCAGCCTTCAACGCCGCTCATGTCCGGTAGTTTGTGCGCGATGCCTTTGTGACAATCTACGCAGGTTTTCTCTCCAGAAGCTAGCGCAGTAGAGTGCTGCTCCGCTGCTCGTGAGCCTTGTTGAGAGTAATCCATGTAATCAAACTCGTGACAGTTACGACACTCAAGAGAGTCATTCTTTTTCATTCGCGCCCACTCTCGCTCAGCAAGGTGTCCTCGACGCTCTTGGAACTTCTCTGGTGTATCGATAGTACGCAGAACATAGTGAGCGAATAGCTCTTTGGATGCTTGTACTTTACGAACGATCTTATCTGTCCATTCATGAGGAACGTGACAGTCTGAGCAGATGGCACGAACACCAGAACGGTTAGAGTAGTGAATTGTTTCTTGAATTTCAGCAACGATTGGTGCGTGACAGCCAGAACAGAACTCTTCTGTGTTGGTTGCCTCCATACCTGTGTTGAATGCGCCCCAAAATAAAAGACCGCCAGCAAAACCTAAGAACAAAACCACACCAGCGGCAGCTTTACTTGGGTTCTTCAGTCTTTTCCAAAACGCTTTAAGTATTTTCATAAATAACCTCTTAGTACTCGCGTTTCAATTACTGAAGCGAATCAACTGCCTCGAACTTGTTTTCAACTAGCGGCTTAGCATTAGTTTGTGGCACGTGGCATTGCAAACAGAAGTAACGACGAGGAGACATATCCGCCAATACAGCATCTTCTCGGTTTACATAGTGCGTTACGCTAATTTTAGTCGCGCCTGACTCTTTTGCATTTTTCCAGCTGTGGCAAGCAAGACACTTGTTAGCATTTAACGATACTTCGTAGTGACGGATGCTGTGTGGGATCAACGGTGGTTGATAAACAAAGCTATCTTCAACAATCTGATCTTTAGGGAAGTCTTTGAACTCATCTGCTGGGCGTGTGTCTTCCAATTGAGACATTCCACGTAGAGACTCTAGACCGCCAATGCCACCTGGATTATCTAACTCAGCTTGCGCAATGCCTGTCACTAAAGCACCTACAGATAAAAGTGCGACAAGTAATTTTTTCATCATTTCATCTCCGCCTTTATGGCTTAAATTCTTTATTAGGCCGCCATAGTGACGGCCGTAGCATTCGGTATCTGAAGGTTAAGCAATCTTAGTGATTTTGACTGGACACTTCTTAAAGTCTGTCTGTTTAGATAGTGGGTCAGTCGCATCTAGGATGAGCTTGTTAATCAAAATACGTGCATCAAAGAACGGTACGAATACCAAACCTTTTGGCGGACGGTTACGACCGCGAGTTTCAACACGAACGCGTACTTCGCCGCGTTTGTTTGCCATGAGTACTTCTTCACCACGACGCACGTTACGCGCTTTTGCGTCCTCAGGGTGCATGTAACACACTGCGTCTGGTACTGCTTTGTATAGCTCAGGTACACGACGAGTCATGGTGCCTGTGTGCCAATGTTCAAGAACACGGCCAGTACATAGCCACATATCAAACTCATCGTTTGGCACTTCTGGTGGCGCTTCATATGGTGCAGAGATAATCTTCGCTTTGCCGTCAGCATTGCCGTAGAAATCCCAACCAGAACCTTCTTTTGCGTATGGATCAGAACCTTCTTTAAAGCGCCATTGTGTTTCCTTACCATCAACAACTGGCCAACGTAGACCACGCACTTTATGGTAACGGTCGTATGGTGCTAAATCATGCCCGTGACCGCGGCCAAACGTTGCGTATTCCTCAAACAGACCTTTTTGAACATAGAAACCGAAGTGGTGAGCATCGTCATTCAATTCGCGAGCTTCTTCGATAGGGAACTTGTCGACATTACCATTGCGGTATAGTACGTCGTACATGGTTTTACCACGATACTGAGGCGCTTTCGCTAGAAGCTCTTCAGGCCACACTTCTTCCATTTTGAAGCGTTTCGAGAACTCCATTAGCTGCCATAGGTCAGATTTTGCCTGACCGACCGTGCCCACTTGTTGGTACCAAGCTTGAGTACGACGCTCTGCGTTACCGTAAGCACCTTCTTTCTCAATCCACATTGCTGTTGGAAGAATAAGGTCTGCTGCTTGCGCTGTTGCCGTCGGGTATGGGTCAGACACAACGATGAAGTTTTCTGGGTTGCGGTAACCTGGAAGACGTTCTGTGTTGATGTTTGGACCTGCTTGCATGTTGTTGTTACATTGAACCCAGTAACAGTTCAGAACGCCGTCATTCAGCATACGGTCTTGCAATACGGCGTGGAAGCCAGGTTTTGGTGGAATCGTCCCTTCTGGCAGTTTCCAGATGTCTTCCGCAATCTTACGGTGTTTCGGGTTAGCTACTACCATGTCTGCAGGTAAACGGTGAGCAAATGTACCCACCTCACGAGCGGTACCACATGCTGATGGTTGACCCGTTAGTGAGAATGGGCTGTTACCTGGAGTCGAGATCTTACCGGTTAGTAGGTGGATGTTGTAAACCAAGTTATTCATCCACACGCCACGAGTATGTTGGTTCATACCCATTGTCCAAAGTGACATTACTTTCGTATTTGGATTGGCGTATTGCTTCGCAAGCTCGATAAGCTTCTCTTTTTCAACACCAGATATTTCAGAGGCTTTCTCTGCGGTGTAAGGTGCAACAGACTTTTTGTACTCTTCAAAAGAGATAGACGTTAGTTTGCCTGAGTTAGGATTCTTCGCTGCTTTTTGTAGCGGATCATCGTCACGTAGGCCGTAACCGATGTCGGTATCTGCTTGAGTGAAGTTAGTGTGCTTGTTCACGAAGTCCCAGTTTACCGCATCGTTTTCGATGATGTAGTTCGCGATGAAGTTAGCAATCGCTAGGTCAGACTGTGGATTAAAAATGTAGCCGTGATCTGCCAACTCAAATGAACGGTGGTAGTAAGTAGAAAGCACGTTCACTTTAACGTGAGGGTGACTTAGGCGACGGTCAGTAATACGAGTCCATAGAACAGGGTGCATCTCTGCCATGTTCGAGCCCCATAGAACGAATGCGTCTGCGTTCTCAAAGTCATCGTAACAACCCATCGGCTCATCGATACCGAATGCGCGCATAAAGCCAACTACAGCAGAAGCCATACAGTGACGAGCGTTTGGATCAATGTTGTTTGAACGGAAGCCCGCTTTCATTAGCTTTGACGCAGCGTAGCCTTCCATTACTGTCCATTGGCCTGAGCCAAACATACCTACGCTTGTTGGACCTTTTTTCTCGAGGGAAGCTTTCCATTTCTCAGCCATGATGTCGAAAGCGTCATCCCAAGAGATAGGTGTAAATTCACCGTCTTTGTGGAATTTGCCATCTTTCATTCTCAGCATCGGCTGGGTCAGACGGTCTTGACCGTACATGATCTTAGAAAGGAAGTAGCCTTTAATACAGTTTAGGCCTTTGTTTACTGGTGCTTCTGGGTCACCCTGTGTTGCTACCACTTTACCATTTTGAGTACCAACAAGAACAGAACAGCCTGTACCACAGAAACGACAAGGTGCTTTGTCCCATGTGATTTTGGTTTGATCAGAGCTTGCAATCAGGTTGGCTGCAGATGCTGGTAGTGTAACACCTGCGACAGCAGCAGCTGATGCAGCCGCGTTTGCTTTCACAAACGCACGTCTTGTCATTTTCATACTTCACCCTCGATTTGGGAATGTTGTGTTCCAGTGTCTTCTTCATCCGTTTCTTCAAGCCCAGTTTCGATTTGGTGATAAACCAATACCGTGCTCAAGACATTCGGTAAATTGTTGATGGCATCGATAGTGTCTGTGATAAAACCTTGGTTTTCGGTTTCAAGCACGACGATAATCTTGCCTTCTGGACTGTCACCATAGATTTCCGCATTTTCATGTGCTTCGATCTGTTGTTTGATTTCGTCCAGATGTTCTGGCAGTACGTGTACTACCAAACTTGAAATATGCACTTCATTTAGTGACATATAGCTCTCTCATTTATTGCCTTTGGCCGACGACATACGGCTTAGGCTGTTATATTGCTCACATTGATGGATGAAGTCGGGCACACTGAAACACAGGCGCCGCAGCCGTTACACTCATCAAGGTCTAAATTGGGTTGTGCTACTTTCCCCAGCTCTAATTTGAACTGAATTGCCATCGGGTCGCACATATCCCCACAGCTTCGGCATTCGACATTTTGTTTTGCTAAGCAGCTATCATTGATGCTTGCTTTCGCTTGCCAAGGTTGCTCTGTTTTTGGCAAGAAAAGGGGCTCAGGACAGGCGTCTGCACACTGATAACAAAATGTGCACTCATCAATAGAAAAATCGACCGCAGGGAATCCGCCATCACTTTTAGTTATAATCTTTGTTTCGCAGGCCTCAATGCATTTACCGCAGCGAGTGCAATCGTCCGTAAACTGTTCTGGCTTGGTTAACCAAGGCAAACGTACGGCGTTGTCGGGGTGCGCTTTTCTTGCAAAGAGTCTTCTTCTGGAAAGGTCTACCACTTAGTCACCTCGAAACTTGGAACCCAAACTAAGCATAGTCCACAATTTTCATTAATAAACTGTCATTTAAACTAACGAAATTGTAGTTTTTGACATATTTGTATAAATACCTCTTAGGAGGTAAATGGGATGCAATATTGTTTTGGATCAATAAATTCCGTCGCAGGTGATCACATATTGATAAAGTTGAAAGGTAATGGGTTCATTGCACGTATAAATAGGGCTGTTAATGGGCGAGGAACTCAGATTGTTTAAAAATGTGAAAAAGTCAGTGACGCGCACGATTGCTTCCGCGATGCTTCTTATTTTGCTGCTTTCAGTTGCTACGACTGGTTTTGCAATTTTTACATTAGCGTCAAGCTTGAATGATGCAGAAGCCGTCAATGTTGCTGGCTCAATGCGAATGCAAAGTTATCGTTTGGCACATGATATTCAGATTAAATCTGTTGATTACTCTTCACATATTGACGCATTTGAACATTCGATATACTCACCTTCTATGAAAGCGCTCCAGCATTGGTCAGTGCCAGAAGACATTACTCATGATTACTACCGTCTTATTATGAGATGGCATGAGCTCAAGTCGGTGTTGAGAGGAGACAACCCGGCGGAGTACCAACTCCTAGTGGCTGGTTTTGTAAAGCAGATCGATGAGTTTGTATTTAAGCTGCAAAGCTTTTCGGAGCAAAAGCTGATTAACTTAGCTTGGATTGGCGGGTTAGGGTTAGGCGGTATCCTTTGTGTCAGTATGTTTGTTGTCCATTTTGTGCGCCTCGAAGTTGTACGGCCTTTGCGTGCTTTAGTTTTTGCTAGCGAGCAAATTAAGAATCGCTCATTTAATATATCGCTTGATGTATCCAGCGATAATGAAATGGGGATCCTGACTCGAACCTTTAATCGGATGGCGACGGACCTTGGTAAGTTATACCGAGGGCTAGAACAAGCGGTTGATGAAAAAACGCGTAAATTACAGCATGCGAATCAGTCTTTAGAAGTATTGTATGACTCGTCGAAAGAGTTAACGGCTTCGCGTATTAATCAGGATAACTTCCAAGCCATATTGCAACATATTGCAAGTCTTGAAGGCATTAAAGCGGTCAAACTTGAAATAGAGCAATTGGGAGAACCGAGTTGGATATTGATGGAGGGGGAAGAGTGCTGCCATGACTGTGATGAAGATTGCCACAGTAAGGCTCTAACGTTGGACGGTGAACACTTAGGCTATTTGTATTGGAAGGCAGGGCTACCTTGTCCGAATGAGGCGCTGATTGACAACTTTGTGCAGATTTTATCGCGTGCCGTGTATTACAATCGAGCCCAACGCCAAGCAGAACAAATCCTACTGATGGAAGAGCGAGCCACCATTGCTCGGGAACTGCATGATTCATTAGCTCAAGCACTCTCTTATTTAAAAATTCAGGTCGCTTTATTAAAGAGAAGCGTAAAGAATTTGCCTGATGAAAAAGCGATAGCTCAGGCGAATCAAGTCATTGCCGAGTTGGATACGGGCTTATCTGCTGCTTATACCCAACTACGCGAATTACTGACGACGTTTCGTCTTACGATTAAAGAGGGCAGTTTTGGCCAAGCATTGCAAGATATGGTCGAAACGCTCAACGAACAAACCGTCGCTGACATTACGTTAAAAAATAGACTTTCTTCAACTGAACTGGATGCACACCAGCAGGTTCATTTACTACAGTTGATAAGAGAAGCGGCAATTAATGCCATCAAGCATGCGCAAGCAGATAATATTCACATTCAATGTCTTGATAATGATGGAAAAGTCACAGTAACCGTTACCGATGATGGAATAGGCTTTGAACATCAAGACGAAAAATTAAATCATTACGGTATGAGTATCATGCAAGAGCGAGCCGCTAGGCTGCATGCCGATCTTCACATTGAAGCATCGATCAACAAAGGCTGTACCGTAAAACTAGAATTCCAACATAGTAAGGAAGTAAACAGTGACAGTGTGTAAAGTAATGCTGGTGGATGATCATCCACTCATGCGACGAGGTATTCACCAACTTTTAAGCTTTGAGCCTGAGTTTGAAGTCGTTGCAGAAGCAAGTAATGGCGCAGATGCGGTAGCGAAAGCGCATGAGCTGGAACTGGATCTTGTACTTCTTGATCTCAATATGAAAGGCATGTCAGGCCTCGATACCTTACAAGCGCTACGTGCTGATGGTTGTGAAGCTCGAATTGTTATCTTAACTGTATCAGATAGCCCAGCTGACATAGAAGCAATAGTTAGAAGTGGCGCAGATGGCTATTTGTTGAAAGATACCGAGCCTGATGAGTTGGTTGAGTTGCTAAAACAAGCGCATCAAGGCGACAAAGCATACAGCCAAGAAGTTTCTAAGTACTTGAGTGAGCGTTCAGGACAAGAGGACGTTTTTGATACGCTGACGGATCGCGAAACGCAGATCTTAAGAGAGGTGGCAAGAGGTTTCCGCAACAAGCAGATTGCCGATCGTCTTTTTATTTCTGAATCCACGGTTAAAGTGCATATGAAGAGTTTACTTAAAAAGCTTCAAGTTCCTTCTCGTACTGCGGCAACCGTTCTTTATCTTGAGCGCTTTGGCGACATCAAATAATACAGTTGAAGAACAATCCCAAACCACCAATGGAATCAATCGTTTAGCGTAATTTTAATAATAAAAAAACCGCCTTTAAGGCGGTTTTTTTATTTGTCTGGGCGAATAGAGTACAAGTCACTGTTGTGCTTACCGCACTCTAAATAGTACTGATAAGCCACTTTTTTGCTTTCAGCAATGACTCTCATGCAGTGCATTTTCCCCTGTTCAAAATATCGAATCTCATATTCTACACTGGTATCAAGTTGCTCAGCGGCTGCCATACTTCGCCTCCATAAACCATCCAAAAAACATCCATGCAAATTATATGCCGTTATAGGGAGCGTCGTTCGGTGTGTTTTTTAGCCGATAATTGCGCTCTAACTCACTTTTTTGCGGATAGTTGTGATCAAAAAGTTAATTTCAAACTCTATATATTATTAAGGTGGCAATCAATATTTGTCACACTGGTGTAAGTTTGCCGCAATATTAAGTGATACAAGTTGAGTATAGAACTTAATCAATAGAAAAGGGAATACGAATAAGTGACTAAATTACAGGGTGTATCTAATAAGGTGCTTGGTTATGGCCTTCTATTTTGTTTCGTATTTCTTCTTGCCGGATGTACGAAGAAGTTTCTATACAGCAATATCGATTGGTTCGTTATCGATTACATAGAGGATTATGTTTCTCTGCAAGGTGAACAAGAAGTCCTAGTGGAAGAACGCTTATTATTGTTAGCAGAATGGCATAAGAAAGAAGAATTACCGTTATATATCGATCATTTAAAAGAGCTTGAGGGATTAAAAGCGAGCGATATCACCCTAAATTATTTGCAGGAAAATCGAGATAGAATGCAAGCGCATTACGATAGAGTGGTAAGCAAAGCGGCACCAGACCTTTTTGCTTTGAGTTTACAGTTAACGAAAGATCAAGAACGGGAATTTCTGAGTAATGTACAAGAGCATTATCAAGAGCGAAACGCAAAATATGCGGATAAAACGGAAGATGAAATACGTGAAATTATTCTAGATAACACAGAAGAATGGATGGAAGAGTGGTTGGGAAGCCTATCAGAAAGTCAGCGCCAATTAGCTCAAACGTTTTCTCAGCAAGTCACTCTTAACAGTCCTTTATGGAGAGGTTATCGAGCAACGATATATCAAGAGCTTGAATATCTGTTCGACAACAAGTCCAATGCTGTCACTTATCAGGATATATTTATGCGCCTGTTGTTCGAGCCAGAGAGCTATTACAGTGAGCAGCTTTCTAAAAATATTGATTCTAACTTTGTGCTGGTCGATCAACTGACATTAGATATTTCTCAATCTATGACCGATAAACAATGGCGTCATTTTCGCGGTAAGGTAAAAGAGTGGCGAGTACTAGCTGAGGAATTATTAGATTAGATTCATGCTTCAATTGACGAGGGGATGTGCCGTAGCCTTTCTTATGAAAAAATGATTCAAAGCAAATTCTTATTGAGTTAAGAGCGTAACATAGCTTGAGGTTTGATGAGGTAAGGTCAGCTTATTGATGGTTGATAAAGCCTCATCGTATAAAAACAATGAGAATAAATATGAAACATTTAGTTGAAAGATTTCTTCGCTACGTCACGTTCGATACCCAATCAAATCCACATGTTACGCTTTGCCCAAGCTCGCCAGGTCAGCTTGTGTTTGCTGAGCTGCTTAAGAAAGAGATGATCGAACTTGGCTTAAGTGATGTGACATTAGATAAAAATGGCTACTTGATGGCTAGACTGCCAGCTAACGTTGATTATGAGGTGCCGCCTATCGGCTTTATTGCCCATATGGATACCGCGCCTGACGCCTCAGGAAAAAACGTAAAACCGCAATTTATTGAAGATTACCAAGGCGGCGATATTGCGCTAGGGTTGGGGGATAAAGTGTTATCTCCGGTGCAATACCCAGATTTACATCATCTACATGGCCACAATCTTATCACTACCGATGGCACTACATTACTTGGCGCGGATAACAAAGCTGGTATTGCTGAGATTCTCTCTGCAGTCGCGCTGTTACTAGAAAATCCAGACATTCCACACGGCGACATTTGTATCGGCTTTACACCAGATGAAGAGATTGGCCGGGGCGCAGATTTATTTGATGTTGAAAAGTTTGGCGCGAAATGGGCATACACTATTGATGGTGGCCCGCAAGGTGAGCTGGAATACGAAAATTTTAATGCGGCAAACGCCGATGTGATTTTTCATGGTGTCAGCGTTCACCCTGGTACTGCAAAAGGTAAAATGGTTAATGCGATGAACTTGGCTGCGAAATTTCAGGTTCAAATGCCTCAAGATCAAACTCCCGAAACAACAGAAGGCTACGAAGGGTTCTTCCATTTAAAATCGGCAGAAATGGGCGTGGCGCGAAGCGAACTTGGTTACATTATCCGAGACTTTGATCGTCATGGGCTTGAAGAGCGAAAAGCCTTTATGCAGAAACTCGTTGATGACATGAACGCGGGCTTACGCCATGGTTCTGTAGAACTGAAAATAACAGACAGCTATTACAATATGAGAGAAATGGTTGAGCCTTACCCGCATATCATTGAGCTAGCGAAGCAAGCGATGGAAGCGTGTGATGTGGAGCCGATTATAAAACCTATTCGTGGTGGTACAGATGGCGCTCGTTTATCTTTTATGGGGTTGCCGTGCCCTAATATCTTCACTGGTGGTTTTAACTTCCATGGGATTCATGAGTTTATTTCGGTTGAAATGATGGAGAAGTCAGTGCTTGTTATCGTCAAAATTGCTGAAATCACCGCGAAAAAACACGGTTAACAGACCAAGTCGAGCGGTTCTTGTCTATTGAATGGGGAAAAATAGCCCAGAGTCATCTGGGCTATTTTTAAATTCAAAAACGAAACATTAACGTACGTCTTTGTCTTCAATTTCAATGTCTTCTAGTGGTAGCCAGTCGACTTTCACACCCGCTTGATCGAACATGTCTTGGCTGACTTGGATTTTATCTCCCCAGCGAGATAGAAAGTCTTCAGATTGCTCAGGGCAGTGCACGTGTGAGATCCCTGTTTGAATGATCTTTGCCGCGCAATTAGGACATGGAAAATGCGTCACCCAAATATCACATCCGTCTAAATCACGTTTTGAGAACAAAATTGCGTTCTCTTCCGCGTGTAGTGTTTTAAGGTATTTCAACTCGCGTTCATCGGTATCGACACTGTCAGAAACACCGTGCGGGTAGCCATTAAATCCAACAGATACAATGCGATTCTGTTTAGTGATAACTGCACCGACTTGTGTTGATGGGTCCTTACTCCATGACGCCACTAGTTCTGCCATCTGGTAAAAGCGTTTTGCCCATTTAGAAATCATAGTCATCCTCTCTGTCGAAGGCGTTGAATTAATTGAATGATAACCCATTTATATTAAAAAAATAGTCAAAATCGGGGTCTTGAGTATGAAGGCGTCATTTTTTGTCTTTTTAACCATAAAACGTTCTTATCTTGAGCACCGAATCTCACTTTCCGTCTTTATACGATATCTCACTTAGTGTTTCCTGGTGCCTCTAAATGCACGATGCCTGAGAGTGTATATCAAATAGTTATGATTGAGCTGTTTGTATATTGTTCGTTAAATATCACTGTTAACTAAATTACTTTATTTTCTTTTTGTTTCTCATGTTTACATTTAGAAACATTTTGGGGGCTTTTGAGTGAAGTTTTCAGTTGCAGCAAGGAGTAAGGTTGATGGGAATTCAACAATATCCTGTTCTATAAAGACGGTAAATACATGCAAAAGAAACCACTTGTCGCACTAATGGCGGCTACAGCAATCCTCGCTGGATGCGGGGAAGCTAATAATGCCCAAAGGGAAGGCCAAGCGCCTCTCGTAGTGACTCAGGATGTCACGGTTATCGACTACCAACCGAGCAAGTCTTATATCGGTCGCATTGAAGCAGTAGAAGATACCAATATTACCGCGCAGATTTCTGGCTATTTAAAAGCTCGTCACTTTGAAGAGGGGCAAATGGTAGAAAAAGGGCAGCTTCTTTATTCTATCGAGCCATCTTCTTTTGAAGCACAAGTCGCGAGCGCTAAAGCGGCACTTGCACAAGCAAAAGCCGCGCTAAAAAAAGCGGAACTAGACCACACCCGAGGTAAAAACTTGTTGCCTCGCGGTAGTATCTCCCAATCTGAGTTTGACGCCTTAACTGCGGCACTTCTTGGTGCGAAAGCCGAGCTAGAAGCAGCAAACGCTCAGCTAAAGCTTGCTGAAGTTAACCTTTCCTATACTCAAATCCGGGCTCCGTTTAGCGGTCGTATTAGCGATACCAAAGTGAGTACCGGTGATCTTGTTTCCCCTTCATCTGGCGTGCTGACGACATTGGTGAGCTTAGACCCAGTGCATACTTCATTTAGTGTGAGTGAGCGCGAGCGCTTAGCCATGGGGATGGATCAAGTCAAAGGCGACGGCTCAGCAGAATCAAACAGAGTTGAAGTTCAGCTTGAGCTGGAAAATGGTCAGTTTTTTGAGCATCTCGGTAAGCTCGATTTCTTAGGTAATCGTATCGATACCAAAACTGGTACGATTGCAATGCGTGCGCTAGTGCCAAACCCAGAGCAGAAGTTACTTCCGGGTCAGCACATCAAAGTGAACTTGAGAGATAAGAACACGAAAGACGTTATTGTTATCCCACGACGTGCCGTACAGACTGACTTAGAAGGTGACTTTGTGATGGTGATGGCTGAGAGAAGTGTGGCAGAGCGTCGTAACGTCGAGCTTGGACCTCAGGTTGAACAAGGCATTATCATTCGAGAAGGCCTCGATCAGGAAGATACGGTTATTACACAGGGCCTACAGCGTGTGCGTAATGGTGTAGAAGTGCGCATTCAAACACCTGCTGAAGATAAGCAGTAGGGGGCACTATGTTAAGTCGTTTCTTTATTCAGAGACCTAAATTCGCGCTGGTTATTTCGATCATATTAACGCTAGCAGGCGCGATCTCACTGGCGATTTTGCCAGTGGCGGAGTACCCACAGATAAGTCCGCCATCAGTCAGCGTTTCGGCATACTACACCGGTGCGAGTGCGGAAGTTGTCGAGCAGGCCATTGCGGACCCCATAGAGACCTCGGTCAATGGCGTTGAGGACATGATCTACATGTCTTCAAAGAGCGCGAACGATGGCTCATACAGCCTAAATGTCACGTTCGATGTCGGAACCGATCCAGACATGGCACAAGTAAACGTGCAAAACCGTGTATCACAGATCGAGTCAAAACTGCCTCAAGAAGTGCGCATGGTTGGTGTGACGGTGAAAAAGCGTTCACCTGACTTGCTGATGGTACTTAACTTCTATTCACCTGATGGCAAATACGATGATCAGTTCTTGATTAACTACATTAACTTGAATGTAAAAGATCAGCTGGCTCGTGCGAAAGGTATCAGTGAAGTTAACGTGATTGGTGGTGGCGAATACGCAATGCGTGTTTGGTTAGATCCGGAAAAAATGGCCAATCTTAAGCTAACCACGTCAGACGTATACGCCGCTTTGGCTGAACAAAACGTTCAAGTTGCGGCAGGACGTGTTGGTGCAGCACCATACAACAATCCGCAAGAAGTTCAGTTTAACCTTGTGACCAAAGGTCGCTTGGAAAGCGTGAGCGAGTTTGAGAACGTTGTCCTTCGAGCTAATCCAAATGGTTCCACGGTTTATCTGAAAGATGTCGCTCGTGTCGAACTAGGTAAAAAGTTCTACGATGGTAACGGTAAATTCCGTGGTCAGGACGCGTCAATTGTTGCATTGTCTCTTCAATCGGATGCGAACGCGTTAGAAAGTGGTCAGGCCGTCATGGAGCTGCTTGAGGACTTGAGTAAAAACTTCCCTGAGGGCATGGCGTATGAGACCAGCTACGATACAACCGTGTTCGTATCTGAATCGATCAAAGGGGTAGTCAAAACACTGATTGAAGCGATTCTATTGGTGATTGCTGTAACTTACTTGTTTTTGGGGAGTGCGCGCGCAACTTTGATTCCTGTTGTTGCGATCCCCGTTTCTCTGATTGGTACGTTTGCCATCATGCAGGCGACGGGCTTCACCATCAATACGGTCACTTTGTTTGGCTTGATCCTCGCGATTGGTATCGTGGTGGACGATGCGATTCTGGTTATCGAAAACGTCGATACCACCATGGCGAAAGACCCAACCATTTCACCGCGTAAAGCGACATTGCTAGCGATGAAAGAAGTAACGGGCCCAATCATCACGTCGACCTTGGTTTTACTTGCGGTATTCATACCAGTCGCGATGCTGCCGGGTATCACCGGTATCATGTATCGCCAGTTCGCTTTGACCATCTGTATTTCGGTTGTGATCTCATCCATCAACGCATTGACGCTGTCTCCAGCACTTTGTTCTTTGGTATTGAAGCAGGGTGGGGGCAACACTGCTAACTGGTTCCAGGCTTTCAACCGCGGCTTAGAGCGTATCACAACGCGTTATGGTCAGGTCGCTGGTTTCTTGGTGAAGAAATCTTTGCTGCTCGTGACGTTCTTTATAGTCGCTATCGCGGCGGTCACTTTCTTTGCGAAAACCACCTCAACAGCGTTTGTTCCTCAAGAAGATAAAGGCATTTTGCTGGTTAACGTTCAGCTACCAGATTCAGCTTCTTTATCTCGTACTGAAGAAGTCACCAATGATTTAATGAACATGATTGGTGAAGAACCTGGTGTGGATGGCGTGACGGTTGCAAACGGTTACTCGTTTATGACAGGCGCAGCAGCATCAAACGGTGCATCTGTGTTTATCAAACTGCATGACTGGGATACTCGTAACTCGTTGCAAGGGGAACACTCTGCCAATGCCATCGCGGCGCGTATTAACGGTCGTGCTGCAACAGAGTTGCCTCAAGCGGTTGTGTTTGCGATGGGACCTCCGGCGGTTCCTGGTATGGGCGCTGCGTCTGGTTTTGAGTTTGTGCTTGAAGATACGCTAGGGCGAAGCCGTACCGATTTGTCGATGGTCATGGGAGAAATGATCCAAGCGGCTAACCAAGCCCCTGAAATTGCCTACACGTTTAGCACGTTCCGCGCGAATGTTCCGCACTACTACGTTGATATCGACCGTGAGAAAGCGCAGCAGTTGGGTATTTCGCTATCGTCTATTTTCCAAACCTTGCAAGGCAACTTAGGTTCGCTTTATGTGAATGACTTCACCATGTTTGGTAAGAACTTCCGCGTAACCATGCAAGCTGATAGCCAGCACCGTAGCAGCATGGAAGATCTAGAGCGTTTCCATGTTCGTTCTTCGAACGGTGATATGGTTCCGTTAAGTACGCTAGTGAGCTACGAGCAAGTGTTTGAGCCTGATGTGGCATGGCGTTACAACATGTACCGCAGTGCTATCATTCAAGGCCAACCAGCTCCGGGCTACTCTAGTGGTGATGCGATTGCCGCAATGGAACGCGTTGCTGCTGAAGTTCTCCCGCAGGGATACACGTACGAATGGACAGGTATGGCTTACCAGGAAGTGCTTGCGGGTAACCAAGCCATTTATGCGTTTGCTCTTGCTTTGATCTTCATTTACTTGTTCATGGTGGCACAATATGAGAGCTGGAGTATTCCATTAGCCATCATTTTGGTGGTGCCAGTAGCAACGTTAGGCTCCTTCTTGGCGTTGAATCTGACTGGGACACCGCTTAACTTGTATGCGCAAATTGGCCTTGTCTTGCTCATAGCCTTGGCGGCGAAAAACGCAATTTTGATTGTGGAGTTCGCCAAGCAAGAACGTGAAGAAAAAGATGCTGATATCGATAGTGCAGCGGTTAAAGGAGGCACGTTACGTTTCCGCGCTGTGAATATGACATCTTGGTCGTTTATCCTGGGTATCTTCCCGCTGATCTTCGCCGCAGGTGCAGGGCACGTGAGCCAAAACTCGCTCGGCGTGTCGCTGATTGGTGGTCTATTGTGTGTGCTTCTAGCAGGTACATTCTTGATCCCAGGCTTCTACGCTCTGGTGCAAAGACAGCGTGAGAAAGTTCATGGCGGCAACACCAAGCTGGTTCCTCTTGATGATGAGTAATCACACCCGCTGCGCACAGTAGAGCACGAAGTTAAAGTCGAAAAAAAGCCCGAAGCAATGATTGCCTCGGGCTTTTTATTTGTAGGGAAGGTTATTTTAGCGCGGTTTTAAATTGTGCAACGGCTTCGTCCATATCATGAGCTTGAGCAGAAACAGAGTTCACCTCGTGCAAGCATTCCTGAGCGGATTGCATGTTGTTTTCAGATATCGCGTTAAGCTCGGTGATTGAGCCACTAACTTGGTTCATCACGATACCTTGCTCTTCAATCGCAGAAGCAATGCGCTCCGAATTGCCTTGAATTGCATGCATGTCAGTGATGATCTGCTGCAGGCTAGAATCCAGTTTTTCAGAGGCATTGAGCGTTTGTTGTCCTTGATCGTTACATTGATCAATATCCGCCACGACCGTCGACATTTGAGCTTGAATATCAACAACAACTCGCGTGATTTCCTCGGTAGATTGATGAGTTCGGCTAGCTAGGGCACGTACTTCATCGGCAACAACGGCGAAGCCACGACCTTGCTCGCCTGCTCGCGCGGCTTCAATTGCTGCATTGAGAGCCAGTAAGTTAGTTTGTTCCGCAATTTCTTGGATGATGTTCACGGCACCACCAATTTTATCTACATGCTGGTTCAACGAGCCAATCGACTGCTGACTGTTCGATAAAATACTGGTCAATTGACCAATGTTGGTTACGGTGGTTTCAACAACACTTCGGCCTTGTTCGGCATTATTCGCGGCTTGATGTACACCCTCTACCGCAACCGACGTGCTTTCCGATATTTCGCCTATCGTTGCCACCATTTGCTGAACCGCAGTAGCCATCGATGCAGTGTGGTCCGTTTGAGTATGGAACTGCTCCATAACCCCTTCTAGCTCACGATGCATATTATCGGTACTGGTTGTTAACTGCGCCGATTTTTCTTGGGTGCCACTAATTAACTGCTCAAGCTTATCCAACAGATCATTGAGGTGGTGGCTGATATCAAATAGCTCATCTTTGCCTTTCAAGTCAGAGCGCAGTCCCATGTTGTTTGTTTCGCTAATGCTTCGAATGGTGCCAAGCAAGCTGTTTACTCGTGTATTGATTGAGCGAGAGATCTGCCAAATCAATGCGAAAATAACAACTAAGATCAGAGCGGTAATGACTTGCTTGATAGTCGACATTCGTTCATCACGCTTTGCAGCAGCAGAGCTAAGGGCTGTCGAAAAGGTTTCAAATTGCTCTTCTACAGCATGAGATAATGCGCGAGTTTCACCAAGTAGGCCTTGGTCGTAAGCGACCCCTACAACTTGTTTTTGTGCCGCTACTAGCTTACCTGTTTTGATGAGCTCCGGAGCATATAGCCCAACAAGCAAATCACTATTGAATTGACCTGATTTGACCGCAGAGTCAAAACGAACCAACGCCAGCAATTGCTGGTGGTCGGAGCGTTGCTTGGCTTCTAACAGTGCTTGCTCGTAACCAGAAAGAAGGCCACTCTTTGCATCAAGTCCGTAGCGTTGGTAAGCACTGACCAGATTCTGAAAGCCCTTTTGGTATGCAAGAAGGTCTTGTTTGAATCGTTGACTGGAAGGTAATTCATTGCTCGTGAGTATGCTCGCAAGCTCTTTTTCGGTATTTAGAAACTTATCAACATTCGCATCAAATTTGTTTAAGTATTTGTCATTACTACGCAGTAAGAAATCTTTCTCGTTTCTGCGTAAGTTGAGTAAACGTATTTCTAGATCGCCAACGAGTTTGATGGCGTGGTTAAGTTCATTGCTCTTATTGGCGAAATGGGATGACGTACCCAAAAGGGCCACGATGCCTAAAATGGCGATAACTCCGAGGAAGTAGAGTTTTTGCCTAATAGTCATATTGTTGTTTCCTGAATAAGTAACTAAAAAGAGAAATCCAATGAGATTTCCCAAGGGCTAGCAAACGTTGTTCAACTAACATGTCGAGAAAACGACATGCATTAATACAGCACTTTCTTACGTTGCTGCTTTTTCGCTCCATGCTTGTTCTTGGTATCAAGTCTTCGGCGTTGAGAAGCGCGGGTTGGTTTCGTTTTAATACGCTTCTTCTCCTGTAAGGCGGCAGCTTTAATTAAAGCTTGAAGCCGATTCAGGGCGTCTTCCTTATTTTGTTCTTGCGTGCGAAATTGTTGCGCTTTGATGATGATCACGCCATCTTTAGTTATACGACTGTCAGAAAGAGCAAGTAATCGTTCTTTGTAGAAGTCAGGTAAGCTGGAATGTCGGATATCAAAGCGTAAATGTATAGCGGACGCTACCTTGTTAACGTTCTGGCCACCATTTCCTTGAGCTCTAATTGGGGATAATTGAATTTCCCACTCTTGAATTGTGACGGAGTTCGAAATTTTGAGCATGATAAGTAAATGCCGGTAAGGACGATTGAAAGAGCTGATAAATTAGCATCACAGGTGTACAAATAGAAGAAAAGACATGAGCACGATTGATTTTAGGCCCTATGAGGGATTCATATTTGATATGGATGGTACTTTAATAGATACCATGCCAGCCCATTTGGCTGCTTGGCAAGCAACCGCAGATCGCTTTGATTTTCCGTTTTGTCAGGAGTGGTTTCACAGTTTAGGGGGCATGCCGAGCTTTAAAATTGTTGAGGAGCTAAACCGTGTGCATGAGCTTTCATTAGATCCTAAAACCGTCGCTACATTTAAAATGGAAACGTTCGCTGCTATGGAGCTGCACGGGGACGTTATTCCTTGCACTAATATCGTGTTAGAAGAATATTTAGGCCACAAGAAAATAGCGGTCGGGACTGGCAGTCAACGAGAAAGTGCCATGCGCTTATTGAGCCACTCCGGTTTATTGGACAAGTTGGATGTTGTGGTAACAGCAAGTGATGTAGAGAACCATAAGCCTTTTCCGGATACCTTTTTGGTGGCGGCCGAGCATCTTGGGTTGGAAGCCTCACAATGTCTTGTATTCGAGGATACCGAGCTAGGTAAACGAGCGGCGCATGCAGCGGGTATGGATTGTGTTATGGTGCAAGATAACGAGTTAATCTTTTTTCCAAAACCATAGTAAAAAGAGCGATAAAGCGAGATCAAAATGGGGTGCAAACGCACCCCATTAACTTTTACAACATCATAGATAAAGTATCATAGATGTTTATTCAGGTTGAACTAGCTCTTGGTATTCAAACGAAGGAACCACAACCTCTACGCGACGGTTTTTCTCACGACCTTCACGAGTGCTGTTGTCAGCAACTGGGTTTTCTTCACCCATGCCTTTCACAGTTAAACGATCTGAGTCAATGCCTGCAGCAGTTAGGTAATCCGCAACAGATTGAGCACGACGCTCAGACAGTTTTTGGTTGTAAGTCGCAGGACCAGAGCTATCCGTGTAGCCAGTGATCTCTACTTGAGCTTGAGGGTATTCGTTCAAGAATGATACGAAGTTGTCTAGACGCTCCGAAACAGAGTCTGTTAGCTTAGCACTGTCGAATTCAAACGTACCTGTACCGTACTCTTCTTTGTGCACTTTGCTCATCATCACTGGTTCTGGATCTGGCTCAACCACTTCTTCTGTTACAACTGCCGCAACCACTGGCGCAGCCGCAAATTTGTAGTTAAAGCCGATACCGAAGAAGTTAGCGTCCATGTCGTCCCATACGTCATCAGACAGATCTTGATAGCGTTGATATTCTGCGCGTACGCTCCAGTTTCTGTCGATAGTGTATTCAGCACCTAGCGAGCCAGTTGGAACGAAATCTTTTTCGTCATCAGACATCATGTAAGCACCACCGATCTTAGCGAATAAGTTCCAAGATTCGTTCAAGTGCCAGTTAAATTTAGGTGCGAGAGTTAAAGCCGTTAAATTGCCGTCGATCGTATTAACTGTATTAGCCCCTGACTTAAAGTTAGCTTTGTAATCGCCTAAGAAGTCGACACCATACTCTAGCCCGATGATATCGGTGAAGTCATAACCGATATGTAGTCCAGCACCAAAAGCTTCATCATCACAAGGGCTATTTAGATAGCAAGCATCGTCAAGTGTAGTCATGCCTACTTTGCCCCCGATATACATTTCAGCTTGAGCAGAGTTTAAAAGCGCGCTACTACCAGCTACCACTGCTGCTACTGCAATTGCTACTTTGTTCATAATGTTTCCTTGTATTGATTGCATATTAACTTCTACTTCGTTTTATCAAAAAATTAGAAAAAACCAGCGTTTATAAGAAATTAGTTTAATATTCTAATCATTTCATATCAAGCAACAATATCTTTGAACTTGATCAACATTTACTAACCAATAACACCTCACAAACTTCTGATATTTCTTACATTGTAGTAAAGATTTTTAGGGTCATAAGAAAATTGATGATTATTTTGAACTTTTTTTCGTAAACTTTATTTTACATTGTGCGCGGTGGTTAACAGGTGGTTTTTATTTGCATTTATTTGCAAAAACTGATTGCAAGTCTACGCCTAAGCCGATAAGTTACTTAAACGCTAGACAGAAAATGACCAGAGCCCTTGATGCTGCTCGCTTTGTGAACAATGTTGCAATGAGTTCAGTTGGCAAAAAATTGGGTCGGAAATAAAAACCAGGAAGTAGAAGTAATGTTTCAAACTGATGATGTAAGAATAAATAGAGTAAAAGAGTTATTGCCACCTGTAGCAGTATTAGAGAAGTTCCCAGCGACTGAAACCGCTTCTTCGACCACTTTTGATTGCCGTAATGCCATTCACAATATTCTTGAAGGAAAAGATGACCGATTACTTGTAATTGTTGGCCCGTGTTCCATTCACGATCCTGCAGCTGCGGTTGAATATGGTAAAAAGCTAAAAGTATTACGTGATGAACTTGGTGAACAACTAGAAGTTGTGATGCGAGTTTATTTTGAGAAACCGCGTACAACGGTAGGGTGGAAAGGTCTGATCAACGATCCTTACCTAAATGATACCTACAAGCTGAATGATGGTCTGCGTATTGGACGTAAGCTTCTTCTTGATCTTACCGATATGGGCTTGCCGACCGCGAGTGAGTTCCTAGATATGATCACGCCTCAGTACGTGGCGGATCTGATCAGTTGGGGGGCTATCGGTGCTCGTACGACAGAATCTCAGGTTCACCGTGAGCTTGCTTCTGGCCTTTCTTGCCCTGTTGGGTTTAAAAATGGTACAGACGGGAACATTAAGATCGCGAGCGACGCGATTCGTTCTGCAAGTGCTTCTCACCACTTCTTATCAGTAACAAAATACGGTCATTCTGCGATCGTAGAAACCGCTGGCAATCCTGATTGCCATATCATTCTCCGTGGTGGTAAAGAGCCAAACTACAGTGCAGCGCATGTTGCTCAAATTAAAGATGAGTTAGATGGCGCTGGGCTACCGAAAAAAGTGATGATTGATTTTAGCCACGCTAACAGCTCGAAGCAGTTCAAACGTCAAATGTTGGTATCTGATGACGTATCAGAGCAAATCGCTGGTGGCGAAGAAGCAATTTTTGGTGTGATGATTGAGTCTCATTTAGTTGAAGGTCGCCAAGACCTAGTAGATGGCAAAGCGGCCACTTATGGTCAGTCGATTACCGATGCATGTATCGGTTGGGAAGATACGGAAACCGTACTTCGTCAGCTTTCAGATGCAGTAAAAGCGCGCCGTAACAAATAAGCTCAACAGAAAGAACTTTTTAAAGAGCCAGAGGCATTGTGCTTCTGGCTCTTTTTTATTGAGAATTACTCGCATCTCTTTCTATTGTTTCTGCTTTCCTATATGTTATCTGTATGCGCTGTAACCAAAAGGAATTTGGAATTGAATCGTAATGTATGGCTATTATCCCTTTGCCAAGCCCTATTAATGACAGGGAATATTTTACTCATATCTGTTATTGCCCTTATTGGCAAAACACTTGCGCCGTCATCAAGTTTTATTACGTTGCCCGTTGCGCTGCAATTTTTAGGACTGATGGCTGCGACGATCCCAGCATCACTAATTATGGGCAAGTTGGGACGTCGACTTGGGTTTAGTCTCGGTAATGTTATTGGCATTTTGGGTGCCAGCCTAGCGACGTATGCGTTAAGTCAACAGAACTTCTATCTGTTCTGTGTTTCTACCTTTTTGCTCGGTGTTGGTATTGGCTTCGGAACGCTATACAGATTTGCTGCTATTGAAGTGTGTGAAGAGTCGGCAAGACACAGGGCGATTTCGATATCTATGGCGGGAGGGGTACTAGCGGCGATACTTGGCCCTAATTTGGCGGTGTATTCGCAGCAATGGTCAGATGATGGTTTGTACATTAGTGCTTTTGCCGTGCTTATTGGACTTTATATAACTGCGTTGATCGTGCTGCAAACGATTCGTTTTCCACCAGCACACACGCAAGTTCTACATACTAAAGCGGATAAAGTGGGGGACATTATCCGTCGACCTAATTTCATGCTAGCGGTTATCGCCGCAATGGTTGCGTATGCGGTAATGAACATTTTAATGACAGCAACGCCTCTGGCGATGATTGGTTGTGGCTTTGATTTTGACAAAGCGGCAGGGGTGATCGAATGGCATGTGCTGGGCATGTTTGCACCGGCGTTTGTCACGGGACGCTTGATAGAGCGGTTTGGCGCGAAGAATATGATTTTAGCCGGTGGATTTCTATTTGTTGCTTGCATCGGAATTAACATACACGGAGTGTCCATTTGGCACTTTAGTCTTGCTTTAGTTCTGTTAGGCGTTGGTTGGAACTTTATGTTTATCGCGGCAACTGGGTTATTTAGTCAAAGCTATGAAGCGAAAAACAGGAGCAAGGCTCAAGCATTTAATGAATTCTTCGTGTTCAGTTGTGTCACTATCACTGCATTACTATCTGGCTGGCTTGAATCCACCGTAGGTTGGCAAAACCTTAATTTGTACGTTCTTCCTTTTGTGTTGCTCGTCATCGTGATGTTTGCTTTGAAAACGAACAAAGAAACGGAATCCCAAACTGCTTGATTAGATCTTCTATACATAGCCCGGCATAACGTGTCGGGTTTTGTTTATTAGCTCAACTCCACAACTTCTTCTTTATATTTTTATTGATAATGTGAATTCCCACACTAAAAATGTCGATTTGATAAGACTTTTTATCTAACTTTTTGTAATAAAAATAAAAATCCTGTATATATCTTGCCGAAAATCAATAAAAACTACAGAAGTTTCGTCTATGTCAGCCAATATTTCTCATAAAGCTCAAGAAACTCTCGTGAGGGAGTCTGAGGAACTCGTCTCAACAACGAACCTACAAGGTGTTATTACGTATTGTAACGAAGCCTTTTGCCGTGTTGCTGAGTACACTCACGAAGAACTCGTCGGTCAGAACCACAATATCGTTCGCCACAATGACATGCCTAAAGCCGCTTTCGGCGATATGTGGGCTCGTCTTAAGCAAGGCAAAGCCTGGCGCGGCATGGTTAAGAATGCCACTAAGTCGGGCGGTTACTATTGGGTTGATGCCTATGTCACCCCTATTTATGAAAATAACCACGTTGTTGGTTATCAATCTGTGCGCGTGAAGCCAAAGCGAGAGTGGGTTGATATAGCCACGAAAGCCTACAAGAGTATGCGCGCCGCCGAGAAGTCAGGTCGTACTTGGTCGTTGAAACTCAATGAAACCATTCGCTATGCGATTCTACTTGGCGCATTGACCGCACCTGCAGCCGCATATGCATTGTCTATTGAAGGTCCATTGGCTTGGCTTGCAAGTGCACTACCTGCGAGTGTTCTAGCGTTGTTATTCCGCCAAGAATTAATTGATACGCCTCAACAACTGAAAAAGTTACAAAAGCAATACGACAGCGTGAGTCGCTTGATCTATTCCGGTAATACGGCATTTTCGATTGCCGATTTCCATATCAAAATGCTGTCCGCAAGAATTCGAACCGTGTTGGGAAGAATGACAGACTCCGCACTGCCGTTGCAGCATTGCGCCGAAGAACTCAGTCAAACCACAGCAGAAGTTTCGGCTGCATTAAATCAGCAAAACACCGATATTCATCGCGTACGTGATGCGACTCAAGAGGTGGAGTCTTCGGCGAATTCAGTCTCTTCTAGCACCAATGATGCCCATATGCTAATTGATGACACATTGAAGTCATGCTTGATGGCGAAGGAAACCATCGATCAAACGCACACCAATCTAACGCAGTTGAGCCTTCAAGCTGAAAAAGCGACGGAAACGACGTATCAACTGAGTGATCAGGCGCAGAAAGTGAATCATTTGATGGAAGAGATTGGTGGGATCGCAGAACAAACCAATTTACTGGCACTTAACGCGGCAATTGAAGCGGCGAGGGCGGGTGAGCAAGGTCGTGGTTTTGCTGTTGTTGCCGATGAGGTGCGCGCGCTCTCTGGTCGCACATCCAATGCAACTGAACAAATCCAAGCGTCTATCTCTGCTATGTTGGCGACGATACAAAGCTGGCAAAAAGACATTTTGGCAAACAAAGAGCAAACGGATACATGTTCTCAGGTTGCCGAACAAAGCGCGCTTCGTTTGTCTGAGGTTGAACAGATGATGCAAAGCATGAGTGGGTTGATGGTCGATGTGGCGGAAGCGGCGAATAACCAGCTGAAGCTATCCAGCGATGTAAATCAGCATATTCACTCTATTGCTTCTACGGCAGAGCAAAACTTGGCAGCAACGCACTCCGTAGAGCAAAACAGCCGTCAGTTGAAAGAGCAAGTACAAGATTTCTATCAGCTCGCGCTTCGATTTGAAGACAAATAGCCGTAACGAAAGTCGTTGTGTTCACTTTCTGGCTGTGTTTATACAAATAGGGGCCAGATAAAAGAAAGCCCCGCCATTGCTGGCGGGGCTTTTCAGTTTTCACATTCGCAATAGAGAAAACTGATTATCTTTTTACTGCAATTACGCTAGTAGTTCTTTTGCTGTATTTACTACGTTTTCCGTAGTGAAACCGAACATTTTGAACAGTTCACCAGCAGGTGCAGATTCACCGAATGAAGTCATACCGATGATGCGACCGTCGAAGCCTACGTACTTGTACCAGAAGTCAGCAATACCTGCTTCGATAGCGATACGAGCTGTTACGTCTGATGGTAGAACGGCTTCACGGTAAGCGGCGTCTTGTTTGTCGAATGCATCTGTTGATGGCATTGAAACAACGCGTACTTTCTTACCTTCAGCAGTTAGCTGTGCTGCTGCTTCTACTGCTAGCTCAACTTCTGAACCTGTTGCGATAAGGATTAGCTCTGGCTTGCCTTCGCAATCTTTCAGGATGTAACCACCTTTCGCGATGTCCGCAACTTGCTCAGCATCACGCTCTTGTTGCGCTAGGTTCTGACGAGAGAAGATAAGCGCAGTTGGTGCATCTTTACGTTCAATCGCTAGTTTCCAAGCCACTGCTGATTCAACTTGGTCACATGGACGCCATGTGCTCATGTTTGGCGTTAGACGTAGCGATGCCATTTGCTCAACCGGTTGGTGAGTTGGGCCATCTTCGCCAAGACCGATAGAATCGTGCGTGTATACTTGGATGTTCTGAATCTTCATCAGAGCCGCCATACGCATAGCGTTACGAGCGTATTCCATGAACATTAGGAATGTCGCGCCGTAAGGAACGAAACCACCGTGTAGCGCAATACCGTTCATGATCGCCGTCATACCGAATTCACGTACACCGTAGTGGATGTAGTTACCAGAGAAGTCACTTGCTTCTAGAGACTTAGAACCAGACCACATGGTTAGGTTAGAAGGCGCTAGGTCAGCAGAGCCGCCCATGAACTCAGGTAGTAGAGCACCAAATGCCTCTAGAGCGTTTTGAGATGCTTTACGTGATGCAATGTTTGCTGGGTTTGCTTGAAGATCGGCAATGATTTGGCTTGCTTTCTCTTCCCACTGTGCAGGAAGCTCACCGTTTACGCGGCGTTTAAATTCAGCTGCCAGCTCAGGGTACGCTGCTTCATAAGCTGCAAATTTCTCGTTCCACGCTGCTTCCTTAGCTGCGCCTGTTTCTTTCGCTGACCATTCTGCGTAGACTTCTTGCGGAATTTCAAAAGGACCGTGCTCCCAACCTAGTTCTTTGCGTGTTGCTGCGATTTCTTCTGCACCTAGTGGAGCACCGTGACAATCGTGTGAACCAGATTTGTTTGGTGAACCAAAACCGATGATTGTCTTAGTACAGATAAGTGTAGGGCGAGGATCCGCTTTAGCCGCTTCGATTGCTGCGTTGATCGCTTCAGAATCGTGACCGTCTACTGCTGGGATTACGTGCCAGCCGTAAGCTTCAAAACGCTTAGGCGTGTCGTCAGAGAACCAACCTTCAACGTGACCATCGATAGAGATGCCGTTGTCATCCCAGAATGCGATCAGTTTGCCTAGGCCTAGCGTACCTGCTAGAGAACATGCCTCGTGCGAGATACCTTCCATTAGACAGCCGTCGCCCATGAACACGTAAGTGAAGTGGTCAACGATGTCGTGGCCTTCTTTGTTGAACTGTGCTGCTAGCGCTTTCTCAGCTAGAGCCATACCAACCGCATTAGTGATGCCTTGACCTAGAGGACCCGTTGTTGTCTCGATACCTGGTGCGTAGCCGTACTCTGGGTGACCAGGAGTCTTAGAGTGAAGCTGACGGAAGTTTTTCAGATCATCGATAGATAGCTCGTAACCGCTCAAGTGCAGTAGAGAGTAAATTAGCATTGAGCCGTGGCCGTTAGACAGTACGAAACGGTCGCGGTCTGCCCACTCAGGGTTTGATGGGTTGTGGTTTAGGTGAGAGCGCCAAAGAACTTCAGCGATATCAGCCATGCCCATAGGTGCACCTGGGTGACCAGAGTTAGCTTGTTGAACACCATCCATGCTTAGCGCACGAATTGCATTTGCTAGATATTTACGATCCATAGTGATTACTTCTCGATAAGGGTTTAAATAGAGGGAACTCGTCGAAACAAGTTCAAATAGAAAATCTTGAATAAGCGCTGATGGCAAAAGCGAGTAGACGGGCTACTGCTTTTGGTAAGCAATTAAAGCTTAGCTTCGATCATCGCTTCTAGTTTACCTTGGTCAACGGCGAAGTTGCGGATGCCTTCAGCCAGTTTCTCAACCGCCATTGGGTCTTGATTGTGTTCCCATAGGAACTCAGAGTGAGTCATTGGTGCAGGACGCTCAGCTGCGCCTTTAGAATCAACTAGCTTCTCAACCACTTCACCTTCTGCAGCTTCTAGCTCAGCAAGTAGAGCAGGAGCGATAGTTAGACGGTCACAGCCAGCCAGTTCTAGGATCTCACCGATGTTACGGAAGCTTGCGCCCATTACGACAGTTTTGTAGCCGTACTCTTTGTAGTAGTTGTAGATCTTAGTTACAGACAGTACGCCTGGATCTTCTGAAGCTTCGAAGTCACGGCCTTCTTTCGCTTTGTACCAGTCCATAATACGGCCAACGAATGGAGAGATTAGGAATACGCCAGCTTCTGCACAAGCACGCGCTTGAGCGAATGAGAATAGAAGCGTTAGGTTACAGTTGATGCCTTCTTTCTCTAGGATTTCTGCTGCGCGGATACCTTCCCAAGTAGACGCTAGTTTGATAAGGATGCGGTCGTTAGTGATGCCTGCATCGTTGTACATTTTCACTAGTTGGCGTGCTTTCGCTACGCTGCCTTCCATATCGTAAGATAGGCGAGCATCAACTTCTGTAGAGATACGACCTGGGATAGTTTTTAGGATTTCTTTACCGATGTTTACTGCAAGCATGTCACAAGTGTCTTGAACTTGTTGAGCTTTGTCGTTGCTCTGTGCTTTAGCATATTCGATTGAAGCATCGATTAGAGGTGCGTACTCTGCGATTTGAGCTGCTTTCAGGATAAGAGAAGGGTTAGTTGTTGCGTCTTCTGGTTGATACTTTTTGATTGCATCAATTTCGCCAGTGTCTGCTACTACAGTCGTTAGTTTACGAAGTTGCTCTAACTTGTTGCTCATAATCGATCATCCTATTTAAATGGGCTTAAGCGTGGTTTTTTGTTGCCACAGCTTGTGCATTTGCAAGCGAGTTAGCTAATCGTCTCATCGCGTTTAATGAGACATCTGCTCAGCCAACTACGGAAAATTTCGTTACCGAACAAATGCAATGAACATTTGATCGATAGCTGAGTAAATGATGTGTCCATATTTATCCTATCTATGCTGAAAGTCAATCGCTGAAATCGACTTATAGTGAACTTCATCAACGTTTTTTTACTGTGTGTTTAGTGGTTAACCCAAATAAACGTTTGCCCGTATTGTTCAAAGGTTGAGCGTTGTACGTGAGGGTAAAAAATTGTAGTGAGAAAATGTTATTGCGATGAGCAAATGTAGCGTTTAAATTGATAAAGAACATATGCTAAGTCAATGAGCATATGCTCACTTATTGCATACAATATCGATCCTCTTAAAGGGCGAGAGAAACCATGAGCAGTTCTAATCAAGATATTTCCATTGAAAACACGGATTTGTTGACAGAGATTTCCGTCGCGTATTATCAAGACGGTGCGACTCAGGAAGAGATATCGAGAAAATTTGCCATATCACGCGCAAAGGTCGGGCGAATGCTCAAGCAGGCGCGTGATGAAGGCATCGTTGAAATCACCGTTAAATACCACCCGGTGTTTAGCGCCAAGATTGAGCAACGTTTGATCGAGCGATTCGGCGTCAAGCGCGCGCTTGTTGCTCTTGATCAGCCGAATGAAGAAGCACAACGACTACAGGTGTCGGGATTGGTGTCCAATTATCTCACCAGCACGCTTAAAAACGGCATGGTGGTGACCGTTGGACAAGGGCGTAACGTATCTTCTGTTGCTCATCACATTGGGGTGATCACCCCGCGCGACTGTAAATTTGTGTGTGGTATCGGCGGTATTCACCCACGTGGTGGTATGTATAACGCCGACCACATTTGTCGTCAGTTAGCTAAAAAGTACGGCGGAACGTCCGAAACGCTTTACGCGCCGGCTTACGCAGAGAACAGAGAACAGAAGTTGGCCTTCATGCAAAATGCAACCGTGAAACAAACGCTCGATTTGGCACGTAAAGCCGATGTCGCTTTGGTCGGTATTGGTGACATGAGCGAAAACAGTTACATGGTGGACTTAGGTTGGTTTACGCCTGATGAAGTGGTTCAGTCGAGACTTCAACAAGGCGTGGTCGGGGACTTTGCAGGTTATGATTTCTTTGATATTCACGGTAATGTTGCCAACACCGTAATGAGTGACCGAGTGATTGGTCTTGGTATTGAAGAGTTTCGCCCAATATCGGAAGTCATCGCGATTGCAGCGGAGAACAGTAAGCCGCTCGCCTTACTTGGAGCATTAAGAACCGGAGCGATAGACGTGATCGCCACGAGCGTCAGCAACGCATTAACGGTGCTCAACTTAGATGAGCAAATGCACGGCAACGCGGCATCTGAGAGTTAGCACAAATAATATGCAATTTATGTAATCAGGCTGCGAGGAGTTATAAATGACTCGCAGCCTGATTTCGTTTTCAAGTTAAAAATATTCTCTAGGAGTAGCTTTAAATTTGTACATCTACTCTGGAGAACACAATGAAAAAGACACTTCTTGCTGCACTGATTATGGGGCTAACTGGTGCGGCGCACGCCGACCAAAAAGTCGTAGCGGGTTACTTTGCGGATTGGCAGTACGCTAATGCAGAAAACCCATACACGGTGAACGATATTCCCGCTGATAAGCTGACGCATGTGATTTACGCGTTTCTTAGTATGTGCGGCCCTCATGCCGGTGCTTCTGAAACGGTACAAAAACTGGTTGCCGAACAATGTGAAGGAAAAGATCCGTATACGGCGATCATTGTCGATACCGAAGCAGCATTAGAAAAGGACTTTGGCGATGTCTCCGTTAACGTGCCATACAAAGGCCACTTCGCTCAACTTGCTGAGATGAAGAAACAACATCCTAATCTCAAAATTCTCCCTTCTTTTGGTGGTTGGACAATGTCCGAACCGTTCCATGCTATGGCGAAAAGCAAACAAGCGATGGATCAATTCTCAAAAACTGCCGTTAAGTTGATTGCTCAATATGATTTCTTTGATGGTATTGATCTGGATTGGGAATACCCAGGTGGTAGCGGTTTAACAACGTCGCCTACCAAGCTTTCTGATGAACAAAAAGCATCTGAGCGTGAGGCCTTTACCTATTTAGTGAAAACCATGCGTGCAGAGTTAGATGAACTCAAAAATCAAACCAAACGTGAATACGAGCTCTCTACAGCTGTTGGCGTTGGTCCAAAAGCAGCAGGTATCGATTGGAAAGCCGCGGAGCCGTACCTAACTAACATGTTTGCGATGACGTATGACTTCCTTGGTGGTTGGGGGCAGCAAACCGGGCATACTACCAACTTGCATGCGACTGAGCGAAGCTGGTGGGGCATGGGCGCAGACGTGTTCATCAACCAGATGATCGAGCTGGGTATTCCAAGTGAAAAACTGGTGATTGGCGCTGCATTTTACGGGCGTGGCTGGCAAGGCACCAAAGACTTCTCGGGTGGCTTACCAACGCAAGATCTAGTATCCGAGCAAGGAGCGCAGTTTGGTACGGGTGAGAACGGCTATTTCATGTTCTGGGATTTGGTGAAAAACTATGGAGCGGAGCAGGGCTACGAGTACAAGTATGATGAGCAATCTCAAGCGCCTTACTTGTGGCATCCTGTAAAGAAAGTCTTTATCTCTTACGAAGATCAACGCTCGATCAAAGCCAAAGCAAATTGGGCTAAACAGGCGAACTTAGGCGGTATTTTTACTTGGGAATTGTCAGGCGACCCGAAAGGCGACTTGGTGGAGGTGATGTATCAAGAAATGAATAAATAAAACCTTCTAAGCAAAGCGATCGTAATTATTCAACTACGGTTTCTTTGCTTTGGTTCTGCTTCGTAAAAGCGATCAAGTTTTCAAGCGATAAAGGTTTAGAGTAGAAGTAGCCCTGAATCAAATCACAACCGCAAGCTTTTAACTCATTCAGTTGTTGCAGCGTCTCTACTCCTTCAGCTAGTACTTTCATTTCAAAGTTTTTGCCGATAGAAATGATATTCTTAACCATATTCAGCGCTTTTTTGTCATGCTCAATGTGATCGACAAAGCTCTTGTCAATCTTCACCTCGTCAATAGGTAGCGTACGCAACATGCTTAATGAAGAGTAGCCAGTCCCGAAATCATCGAGCGAGATTTTAAAGCCAAGAGCATGCAAGCGCTCGCAAATTGGTGCGAACTTTTCAAGATCTTCAATAAACAGGTTTTCGGTGATCTCTAGGGTAATCTTTGAACATTCGATGCCGCGTTTCTCAATAGCATTCATAAGATTAGTAATGAATTTGGCGTGAACAAACTGTTTGACCGAGATGTTAATAGACATCTGGATAGATGTATCAATATTACCAGTCAGTTTAGCCATATCTGTCAGGCTATTTTCAATGATTTGTTCACCAATACGAACCATCAACCCAGTGCTTTCTGCGACGGGAATAAATTCACTTGGTGGGACTAAGCCGAGCTCATCATCACTCCAACGAATAAGCGCTTCGACACCATAAATATCGCCTTCTAGGTTTAACTGAGGTTGATAAACCATATGAAGCGCTTGCTTATCTATCGCGAGCCTCAGGCGTTGCTCAATTTTCATTTTACGCAGGTGTGTAGCTTGCATCTGTTGATTGAACAGGCTGTATACGTTGCGTTGTTTTTTCGCTTGATACATCGCAATATCGGCTGACAGGAGCAGTTCATCTAATGTTTCACCATGGTGTGGATAGCAGGCAATACCAATACTGCAACTGAGCAGGAACTGACTGTCATTGACTTCGTAGGGTTCTGATAGCGCCGTTATTAAGTCGCTCGCTAGTCTTTTAACGCTTACTTCATCAATTCGATTTGTTAGAAAAATAAACTCGTCACTGGCTTCACGGATGATTAATCGGCCATCGTTAACAAAGGTGTTTAAGCGGATAGATATTTGTTTTAGAACTTCGTCGCCAAAGTCATGACCGTGTGTGTCGTTGACTGATTTGAAATTATCAATATCGATAAACATCAAAGAAAAAGGATTCCCTTTCCCAGAGAGCCAGTGTCGAATGTTTGCGCGTAGGTATTCTCGGTTTGGTAATCCAGTGAGATGATCGTGGTTCGCTTGATAGAGCAAACGCAGTTTTGTTTTATGCTCATTGTTCGCAATGGAGCGGAATAAAGCGTAAAAAGCACCTTGGACGATAAGAAAAACAATCGAGTACAGTGCAAACTGTTCGTAGAATCCGCGCTTAATAAAATTCAAATCTGTCGAGGAAGAGGCCCAAAGATGATAATCAGGAAGGTATCTCAATGTGATTAACTCACTCAGGCGAGAATTGTCGACAACAATATTTAGCGCTCGTGTGAGCTCTTTTAGTTGCGCCATATCCCAGCCTGAATCTTTTGTGATTTGAGCCATAACGGCTTTTATATCTAAATCATTGGCAGGTTTTAGGTAATCTTCTAGGGTTGTATCTTCTGACGAGCTAAAAGTAAGGTAGCCATCACTGCGGATCAATGTGACCCGGTTGTGCTCATTGGCATGGATATCGTTACGAAAAACCGAAGATGAATTCATATTAAAGCCAGCCGTCATCACTGCTTGTACAACACCATCTTTATTTGGAATTGCTTTTCGGATCGGAATCACAAGTGAATCTTGAGCTGGCATAAAATACGTTCGACCTATAATCATTCGGTCGGAGTTGAGCGCTGCCAAAAAGGTATCACGAGTCAGTGGATCTTGTTTTAGATTATGTAGTTTTGCCAAGATTAAGTTGGAGCTTACGGCGATGTAGTCTCCATCGGGGTTGGTTAGGCCGAATCCAATAATCGCCGGATGGATACTGAGCAGTTTGTCCAGCATCGGGCGAGTTTGAACTGCTGCTGTACGAGTAAAGTCATTTCTCTCGACCAACTGATGACCAATGACTTCAAGTAACGATTCTTGTCCTTTCAGAAGTGATTCGACAGAAGAGGCAAACAGCTCCAATTGTAGGAGCTGCTTATCTTTGTACTTATTCAGGGTTGACTCATAATGGTAGCGGCCAAACAACACGAACAGCACGGCGCTTATTGTAAGTAGCGCCATGTATAGTGTCCAAATGTTCTTCTTTAACCTGACCATGCCGCTTCGATAGCTCCTAGATTAGCGAGTAATGGGTAATGAGTGGTCTGCGCCCCACTCTGTCCATGACCCGTCATAGACCGATAAATCACGCCAACCTAACTGGTATGCTGCTAGCAGCAAAATACAGGCCGTTACACCTGAGCCACAACTGAAAATGATTGATTTATCATTATATAACGTTAGTGCACTAAATGCTTGTTTCAATTCCGAGTCTGCCTTTATAAAGCCATTACTCAATAATGTTTGGAAAGGGAGGCAAACAGAATTAGGAATATGACCAGAACGCAGTCCTTCTCTTGGCTCTGGTACCTCGCCTAAAAAACGTGCACGTGAGCGAGCGTCAACAATGTTTGCACTGCAATTGTTTGAGTACTCTAATATTGCATTTGCGTCCAAAAAAGCATGTTTATTTAATTTCCCGGTAAAGTTTCCAAGCTGCTTAGCTTCTGACAAGACATCCGTGACAGGCAATCCAGCCTCAATCCAAGCCGGGAGGCCACCATTAAGCACTTTGACATTATCGTGTCCCATTGCCTTAAACATCCACCATGCGCGCGGAGAGGCGAGTGTTCCTGAGTTGTCATAAACAACAATAAGGTCTTCGTTGTTCAGGCCAAGTTTCTGAGCGCTGTGATTAAACCCTTCTTCTGTTGGCATCATATGAGGGAGATTGGTATCTGGCAGACAAAAGTCATTGTCGTAGTCGAAACGCAATGAGCCTGGAATCCACTTATTGGTGACCTTTTTCCCTTCGGAAGGAATTTGAAAACGAATACTCGCGTCTAGAAGTTTTACATTTGGTTGGTCTAATAAAGCATGAAGTTCTTTGGCATCGATCAATGCTTGCATGGTTAAATCCTTCTGATTTGGGAAGTCCGCACAGTATTTTTACTCACAGCGAATGAATGAAAGGGATGAGTCAAAACTTGAGCGGGATGCTTGGTGGAACAACGCAATAGAGCCCACTGGACAAGATGCGGACACTGGAACCGTCACTCGTTGTTGCTCTATCTCAGGTGAATTGATAGTGAGGTACCGACGTTGACCATCAAGGGACTGAGTTAAAGTATTGCTAATGACGGTGGCTGAAACCGTGTTTTCATCCGTTTGCTTAATGAGCAACAAGAGCACAAGTAGGGCAATGAAACCGCTGAAGACCAACATATAGGTTTTGGGATTATCCAATTTGCGCTCCATTGCTATTGTTTCAAGTAATCATTTTGTTTTACAACAAAAAAATCGCATGTTCAAAGAACGATGCGATTTTGTCTTAAAACCTGTGGCTTGCGCCAGTCCCGAGTATCAATGCTCACCAATAGAGCATCTTACATGCGCCATGTCGTATTTCCGGTTGAGACGACTTTTTGAAGAGGTTCTGAGCCATCGTAGAACCAAATTTCGACTAACAGGTTATCTTGGCTGTCCGAGGTGGAGAAGTCTAATTTAGCTTTCCCACTCGTCAGCGCAGCAGAAGCAATATTGCTCGAATATTTCGCTTGATAGGTTCCAGACGCATCTTCACGGTACTCCTTATAAATGCTCAGATGTGCGCGCTGTAAAGAGTAACCACTAATATCTACCGCAAGTGAGCTTTCTAACCTTGGGTCATAATCGAACCCATCTGGTACGTCTAAATTTTGCATGCTTGGCTCTTCAACAATAACGGTAGTTTGAGCTGGAGGTGGAGTAGCGCTATCGTTGCTTTTGTCTCCACCGCCGCCACCGCCACAGGCTGTTAACGCTAATCCCATGATGATTGTGATTAAGTTTTTCATGATGCTTCTCCTATGGAATGTAACGTTTGTTTGCTTTAGGTAGGGTATGCCAGTTTGCTCCTTCTCGCCCACCAGACTCGGCGTAGGTGGCAAACTCTGGGTAAGCGTCAACTAAGTCAACTTTCTCTAGCGGCCAATTCCACTCTTCGACGATAAGCAATGCCCAAGGAAGATTGTTCGCTGTTTTGAAGTACACGCCTCGAGTCGGGTCACTTGCGTCTACGCCCACGCCATATAGGTTTGCGTCATCAAACTGCTCAGTTGGTGCTTGGTCTGGCAAATGTACTTCCCATTTTCTACCTGGTTGAAAGGTGATACCATCGCCGTGATATGTATTGGGTGTGGCAAAGATAAATGGGTCATAAGGCATGGCCTGTAGCGCTGAGCGGTCGGCTCCTTCCTTAAAGTAGATGGTCAGTGTGAAAGACAACGCGACGTTATCATTACAACCCGTTTGGGTTCTAAAATACGCACATTGACTTTGCGCATACTGACTGAGGTCGTCACTGATAATGAAGATGGCTTCTTCTGATATCGCTTCTAGACCGTTGGTCGGTTGTTCTTTGCCATTAAACGTTAGCTTTGTTAAGCCGTTTTCAATACTCGCTTTCGAAACGCCAGGTAGACGAATAGCAAAGCCATTTTTATAGCCAGCCCCATAGGCGGCCAGATCTCCGCTAATTTGGATATTTTCCACCGTGCCGTCCATACGTGTTTCAGTCATACGGAACTTAATTACAACGTCATTCATGTCGTAGTCAGCGGTGTAAGGCCAGTTGTCTTCATACGCGACCGTTGCGTAGGAATCGGCACTTGGGAAGTGCTGAACGGATACGCCGTTTTCAGTGATTGTGATTGGGTAATCTTCTACTTCACCTGATGTTGATCCGCCATCGAAGTTCAGACCAGTTTGTTGGCTAAAGCGGAATCGGCTCCAGCTAGGGCCTGCGGTTGCCAGTTCAGAGACGACAAATGGAAGCATATTGCTGCCTGCAGAGAGTAACTCATCGGTGAATACTTGCTCACCTTCGTCAGCAAAGTCACCATCTCGGTTCCAGTCAAACCAAGCTGACAAGTAGCCGGATGTCGATGCAGTTACGCTCACTAGTGAACTTAACCCTGGGTCGAGTGCGGTAACAAAGCCGACGCCATCTTCATCTGCTGTACCAACTTTGTTATCTCCAGACGGAGCCACTTGTCCATCGGCATCACCATCTGGCGCAATTGTGCCAAGCCAAGTTACACCATCAACAGCGTGGCGTGGTCCGTTAGAAGAGAGCAAGGTAGCGTAAGTGTCAGGTGCGTCACCAAAGTCAATTGGCTCGTCTTCGTCAATAACGGGAGCGTTCGCGCATCGGGCACCGTCATTTTGGCTGGAACTTGGACCGTTAGACACAAACTCTACAGCAGGAACAATGCCCGCAGCGATATTGGCGGCATTATTTTCTGATAAGTCGACGCGATAAATTTTGCCGTCCTGGTTACGCGATACGTAGTAGTTTCCGTTTACATCAAAGTAGCCTGCACCAAAGGTACCCGTTTCCCCTGTATTGCCGATCGCGGTTGCTTGGCCTGTTTTTGTATCGAATTTATACAATACGCCAGACCCATTATCGATACCATAGAGCGCACCGTCGCCAGGGTGGAACGCAAAATCGGTTAAACTCACACTTGCATTTGATGTGATTTTATTCAGGGTTAAGGTAGCATTTGGGTCCGTATCTAACGGCGACAGATCAATGGAAAACAGCCCTTTACCTTTGCGATACAAGTAGTATACGTGGTTGTACACGTCACCGACAAAAAACGTATGGCTAGGAAGCCCTTGTACGTTGAGAGTTTCTGCTTGAAAGTCCTGGCCTAAACGTACGATTTTCAAGTTGGTTGTATCGTAACCATAGATGTATCGATCAGTGAAGTTGAAACCGACGCCGTTAATACCAGATGCTAAGCCCACATCGTCGGTCAGTAACTTGGTTGATCCGGTAACCAGATTAACGCCGTAAACTTGCACTGGGGTCGATTGGAATAAATATGCTTTGCTCGGACAAGTGTCGAATGGCGCTGCGCTTACGTATGCGCTTGCAAACAGAGATCCAAGTAATAGTGATGTCCTTTTCATGATTCGCCCTCTCATTGGTTTGTATGATATGCAATGAAAGGAATGTGCCAGTTTTTAACTTACTGTTTATAATGAATTTTATATCGGTAAGTTATTTGGTTCGAAATATGAATCTCAGAATAAGAAAAAGCTCAACGTTACGTTGAGCTTTTTGAGAATCTTCATTGATAAGCTGACAGCATTACTTAGCCACAAACAGGGCAGGTCGGCATTTTCATCAAATTCATTTCCCGCCAGGACATGCTAAACGCATCGAGAATGAGGATCTTCCCTTTTTTGGGTTGGCCGTAATTTGCAATCACCTTGATGGTTTCCATCGCTTGTACAGCGCCTACAATACCCACAACAGGCGCCATGACGCCAGCTTCAACGCAACTTAATGCACTGCTGCCGAATAGCGCGCTCAAACACTGATAGCACGGTTGAGTTGGGTCGTCATACGTAAACACACTCACTTGGCCTTCCATACGAATGGCTGCACCAGAAATAAGCGGTGTTTTTGTTGCAAAGCAGAGTCGGTTGAGTTGATTGCGAGTGTCGACGTTATCAGACGCATCAACTACCACAGTGTGTTGTTCAATCAAAGCTTGAAGTTGAGCATCATCGAGACGTTTGGCAACGGTGTTTACCTCGATGTGGGGGTTAAGTTCCCGCAACGCATCCGCCGCGGAGTCAACCTTTTTACGGCCAATATCGGCGTCGTGGTGCAATACTTGGCGTTGTAAATTGGAGAGTTCAACAATATCGTCATCGATAAACGTAATATTGCCAACACCAGCCGTGGCAAGGTATTGGCTAGAAGCGCAACCCAAACCGCCAGCACCCAAAATAAGCACCGAGCTTTGTTTGAGTGCTTCTTGCCCTTCGAAATCGAACTGACGAAGAATGATCTGGCGGTTATAGCGCAGCATCTCCTGATCGGAAAGAATATCCACGGTACGTTCCTAGTATAACGTTGAGTTAAACAGTTGGATTTGAACCGTTTCGCCAACTTCCACACGGCCACGCTCACGTTCCAACACAACAAAGCAGTTTGCCAAACTCATTGAGCGGAAGGCTCCTGAACTTTGGTTGCCAGTGGTTTCAACGACAAATTTACCGTTTTCTAGAGTATAGATACCGCGTTGGTAGTCTGTACGTCCCGGCGCTTTCTTAAATGCGGTTTTAGTCGTCGCAGGGATAGACTCAGGTGCCTTCCATTCCGTGTGGCCAGCCAATTTAGCCAACATTGGTTGAACAAGTACGTACATGGTTAGCACCGCAGATACAGGGTTACCTGGTAGCCCACAGAACCAAGCAGTACTTAACTTGCCAAATGCGAAAGGTTTACCCGGCTTGATTGCCAGTTTCCAGAAACCGATTTCGCCAAGTTCTTCAAGAATGTCTTTGGTGTAATCTGCTTCACCAACGCTGACGCCGCCAGACGTTACAACCACATCCGCGAGCGTTTGTGCTTTTTCGAATGTTGCTTTTAGTGTTTCTGGGCAGTCAGGGATAATGCCAAGATCAATCGCTTCACAGCCAAAGTTTTCGATTAGCGGCTTAATACCGTAACGATTACTGTCGTAGATTTGACCCGCCTTGAGTGGCTCACCCAATGGTTTAAGTTCATCACCTGTGGAGAAAAATGCCACCTTTGGCTTACGCACGACGGTGACATGGCTGACACCAAGAGAGGCAATCATTGGAATATCGCGCGGTGTCAGGCGCGCGCCTTTTGCCAATACAATATCGCCTTGCTTGATGTCGTCACCCGTAGGGCGGATGTTATTTTGCGGCTTCACATCCGTTTGGTTGAACTGAATACCAGCGTCGGTCACTTCCGTATTTTCTTGCATGATAACGGCATCACAGCCTTCCGGAATTTTCGCGCCAGTCATGATTCGAACACAAGTGCCTGCCGGCCATTCACCCTCAAAAGGCTGACCTGCGAAGGATTTACCTGCCAGAGGCAACACTGTAGACACTTCTAGGTCTTGAATACGAATGGCATAACCGTCCATCGCTGAATTGTCGAAAGGGGGCACGTGAATTGGCGATAAAATGTCTTCAGCCAGCACAAAACCCAGAGCGTCAGCAAGAGGAAGAGAAAGTGTCGTTTGGATAGGTTTGATTCGCGATAGCATCTTATCCATCGCTTCTTCAATTGGCATCAAGCCAGGTGCGTCGCAGCAGCCCATTGAGATAATCCTATGTTCTTTTGTTTTGTGGCAACTCTACCATAAAAGGGGACCGAGTAAGAATGTCCACCTATAAAATATGGGTGTAATTATTCAAAAATCCGAGTATCCTTGTCACCCATCCGAAAGGGGTAAAGTTCCTACGGAGCATGAGAAAATAGCTCAGTGTATTCTTGTTATGTGCCTTGGCGTTATAAACATCGGACTGAGCGACTTTAACGCTACGGGATGAAAACACGGCAATTGTATTTCACACCGAGAGTGGTAGTTACAAAAGAGGAAGTGGAATGTCAGGTCTTAGCGAGTCAGCAAAGTTAGTGAAAGAAGCGCTAGAGCAACGCGGGTTAGAAACACCAATGCGCCCTAATGCCGTTAGCCGTGAAGAGAAGAAGGAAAAGATTGAATACCACATGCGTGAGATTCTTGGTCTGCTTCAGCTCGACCTTACGGATGATAGCTTAGAGGAAACGCCACACCGCATTGCAAAAATGTACGTGGACGAGATTTTCTCTGGTTTGGATTACTCCAACTTTCCCAAGATCACCGTTATCGAAAACAAGATGAACGTGAGCGAAATGGTTCGCGTGAAAGACATTACTGTGACCAGTACGTGCGAACACCATCTTGTGACAATCGACGGAAAAGCCGCTGTTGCTTATATTCCTCGCGGTAAGATCATTGGCTTGTCTAAGATCAACCGTATTGTTCGTTTCTTTGCGCAACGCCCTCAAGTTCAAGAGCGTATGACCCAGCAAATCCTTGTTGCTTTGCAAACATTGCTTGAGTCTGACGATGTAGCGGTGACTATCGACGCGACGCATTACTGTGTGAAATCACGCGGTGTGATGGATGCCACCAGTGAAACCACGACTACAGCGTTAGGTGGTATTTTTAAGAGCAACCCAGCGACCCGTGCTGAATTTCTGCATGGCCTGCGTTAATCAAATCGACAAATAAAATTGAGAGAGGATGGCGAGTTGCCATCCTTTTTTATATCTTTTATATCTTTTATATCCAAATCATCGTCAAGTGAGTCGCAATAAATAGTAATTATGCAATTGTGTATTGACAGTCACATTCGTTGCTCTTAATATATGCGCCCAATGAACGGCTGCAACTTGTAATCGTTTGTTTTAAAAAGAGATATTTCTCTAAGTTCAGCTGATCTCGGTCAGTTGTCTTTCTTTTTTCTAATAATAGAAAGACAACAAATTTGGGACTCGGCATGACTACACAAAGCACTATCAGCACCTCCTCTATTTCAGCTCCAGTTACAGAAAGCAGTTGGCAAAAGAAAGCCATGCTCAGTGTCGCTTTTTTGATGGCGACAACCTCTGTGGGTCCCGGCTTTTTAACTCAAACCGCAGTTTTCACAAATATCTACAAAGTCGACATGGCATTTCCAGTTTTGGCTTCCATTTTTATCACGTTTGGTATTGTGATGAACTTGTGGCGTATTGTCGGCGTTTCTGGCATGCGAATCCAAGACATTGCGAACAAAGTGGCACCCGGCATGGGTTATGGTGTTGGTATTCTCCTTGCGCTTGGTGCAGTGGCGTTTAACTTTGGCAACGTGAGTGGCGCAGCGTTAGGCATCAATGTGCTAACGGGCGTGGACACAACATGGGGCGCACTGTTTACCGGTGTCGTTGGCTGTTTGTTGTTTGTGGTTCATAACGCCTCCAAACGAATGGACCAAATGGCCCGCTACCTTGGCTTGTTCATGATTGTTCTGATCGCATACGTGGCTATGACGAGCTTACCTCCGATGGGAGAGACACTAAGTGCAGCGGTGATGCCTATGGATGTTGGTAGTTTGCTTCTGCCTACGTTGACTATCGTTGGCGGCGCAGTTGGCGGTTACTACACGGGTGCACAACGCTTAGTAGACATCGGCTTGAAAGGCAAAGAGAACGTGCCTTCCATCACCTCAACAGCGTGGGCGGGTATCTCTATTGCGGTGGTTATTCGCGTCCTACTGTTTTTAGCGGTGTTTGGCGTTATCGCGACAGGCGCAACGCTAGATACGGCTAACCCTGCGGCGGATGCTTTCCGTCAAGGCGCTGGCCAGCTTGGTTACTTCATCTTTGGCTTAGTACTGTTTGTAGCTTCCATCACGTCTGTGGTGGGCAACTCTTACATGGCTATATCATTAATTAAGACGCTTTTCCCAGTTGTGGCGCGAAACGAGAAAGCGTGGTGTGTTGGTTTCATTATCCTAACCTCGCTAGGCACGGTGACCATGGACATGCCAATTCTTCTTTTGATGCTAGCGGGCCTAGTGAACAGCATTATTCTTCCTATCGTTTTGGGCACTGTATTGGTTGCGACAAAACGCAAAGATATTGTCGGTGACTACCAACACCCAATGTACTTAACGCTAACTGGAGCAGCGATTGTTATCGTAATGGCAGCATCGAGTTTGACTAACATTGGGAACTTCATGGCGAAGTTTGCGGGTTGATGTCTTATTGATAGAGATAAACAGCGGCCTCAGATGAGGCCGTTTTTTTATGCTTGTTTAGAGGGCGACTTAACGATTTCTGGCCAATACATTTTGATGTAACCTGCCGATACCCAAACCACCAACACAGTCGCAATGCTGAGCTCTAAAAAGCCAAAATCGTGTAGCCAGTGCCAATGTGGGTGCGATTCGGCAAAAAAGGAGGTTAAGCGGTGCATCGCAATGGCACTGATCACGGAAGGAAAGGTTACCGCCGCGATAGAAGGTTGAAACTTCAATCGAAGTAAGCGGAAGTAACACAGGTAGATCAATAACGTCATTGTGATAGCAATCCCTGCTAATGCGCCAGTCAGTATCGGATCGGGCAGGGGAAAGTTCACCAAGTATGCCGCCAATGACAAGTTTACCGGTGCGGCCATAATTGCGAGGGTCGGCCTGGCTCGTCTCGGTAGAGATCCGAAAAACACCAAACGATAGAGCACCAGCGGTAACATAAAAAAATAAATGCCAATGCACATCATCGCTAAGGTTTCAGAGAATAGGTTGTGACCCAATTGGGAGCCTGCTAATGAGCTGCTGATCAGTCCCACTGGATAGAGAAACCAGCTAGGTACGATATTCGACATTTTGAAGTTCATTAGCTGAAAGCTAAAAAACAGTACCATCATAGTAAAATGCAGCAAAAGTGCCATAAACCAGAGTGGATAAGCAATGATTGGCGCTACAGAAGCAAGATAATCTGCAAGGATTAGTAACGCCATACTCATGGGTGCCATTAAGCTACCGCTCAATGGGTGACGAATGTCGACCATAAATAATCGTGGATTCGTGGCATATTTTATCAGCACAGGGGCGAGTAAAAGCGCGCCGAGTGACGCTAAAAATGGGCGTATTGGTTCACCAATTTCAGGGACATAGAGTGCCCAAGCTTGTCCTAAACCTATCATACCTAGCGCTAACGCGGCTTGAGACGGCGGAACGCTATAAAACTGCACAAGTCTTCTCCAGTTCAAATCTACTCCATTTGATTTTTTCCTGAATGAAACGAAACGTGATGATTTGGATGAAATGCTCTATTTGAGTAGCGAATACTAGCAAGTTTAGAGAGCGCTTACTCATGAAAGGTGATGAGGAAATATCAGAGAATGGTATTTTTGTGAGTTTGGTATCGAATATTTGGGAAAGGATGTAAAAATGTAGAGTTTATCGCTCCAAACCCTTCGATAGTTTGGAGCGAAATAATAACAAAGCGAGAATTATGTCGATTGGTTTTCAGGAAGATCCTGCTGACGTAACTTATCGTTTTTGATTGTACGATGTAGCAACTGGCTGTAAATCGGTTGTCCGCCAAACAACTGAGCAATAATCACGGCACCTAAACAAGTAATGATAAGTGGTAGAATTAAGTAGTAGTTATTGGTCATTTCAATCACCAACAAAATGCCCGTGATCGGTGCGCGTACCGTTGCAGCAAACAGGGCCCCCATGCCCGCAATAGCAAATACGCCAGGTTCGATATCAAGCGTAGGAAGCAACACATCAGCACTCGCTCCGAATGCATAGCCAAACAAGGTCCCCAGAGCAAGCATCGGTGCAAAGATACCGCCCGGCGCACCAGAGCCAAAGCATAGCAACGTCGTGATGACGCGACCAAAGAAAAGCAGAACTAAAACGGATACCGAGTAGTTGCCATTGGTAATATCAGGAATAAGGCCGATGCCACCGCCAGTTAGCTGCGGCACGTATAAGAGAAGCAGACCAAAAATGCCACCAAGTAGTGAACCCACGATTAAATAGCGTTTACGATCGTTTTTGTGAATTGCGACAAAACTGTCTTGTGCCACGGTAATCAATTTATTGAAGATCACTCCGAATACGCCAAACAATGCGCCAAGCAATAAAAATAACCAAAGGGACTGAAGCTCTGGAGAGTGATATTGCGGCATTGTGATGACAGCGTCTTGCCCGTTGATGGCACGAAACACAATGTTGGCCATAATAGCAGAGATGATCACCGCGCGAATTGAGATCAGAGAATAGCGAAACTGAGGTCGCATTTCCTCGACAACGAACATAATGCCAGCGAGTGGGGCATTAAAGGCGGCAGCCAAACCACCAGCGGCACCTGAAGCGAGTAGGGAATGACGAGTATCGTCATCTTTCACACGGAAAATATCGGTCACCATTCGACCGACAGCACCGCCCATTTGCACCGTTGGGCCTTCACGACCGAGCACCATTCCGGAGCCAAGTGCGCCCATGCCGCCGAAGAATTTTACTGGCAGGACTCGCCACCAACGCACAGGGCGAATGTTGTCCATCGCGCCTTCAATTTCAGGGATGCCTGATCCCGCAGCCTCTGGAGCAAAGCGGTGAACAAGAAAGTAACCAACAAAAGCAAGTAGAGCACTGATCAGTACAGCAGCAAGCCAAAGAGGAAGTACGCTACCGATTTCGCTTCTCAGCCATTCGGTACGGGTTTCAGAAACAAAATGAACCGCAAGTTCGAAGTAAGTGCCGACAAAACCAGCTAGTGTGCCAACGATTGCGGCCATAATCAGGACAGAAAATGGTGTGGACCCTCGAGAGACAAACTGGTTAATCGCATCTTTCGGTACGTGCGCTAACACAGATTTCACAATTCTCTCTCGTTTGGTCATTAACAAGTTCTCCTGTTGCTGGTGGAAGGGACGCGAGAAAGTATACGCTTCGCAGAGTCTAGACCTAATCAATAAAGATGCAATTTAGCTTTTCACTATTGAGTGTTCGAAGTGTCGCGATATCATTCATTCACCAAAACTGTGCTATTGCTCTCATAATTTGGGATAAAAAACTTGTTTTTTGAGCAAAATGAACCATGCTTTAGGTGTAAAGCAACATGACTGCTTCAGAAGGAGGGATGTGAGGTTTTACACACAATTTGGATGGATTCAAACCCTACGGTAAGTCCTCGTTTTATGTTCGGGATGCATCAATAGACATCTTCGATTCGCACACTCACGATTGAGTAACGAGGTAGAGGCGCACGCAAATGTGCGCCTTCTTAATTTCTGCTCTACAACTTTCCGCACTACCTGCCACTATTTTTATCTTGAACAATTTCTACTAGTCGGTAATGTCTGGGTTCGATGTTAATCAACCAGAGTAATTCATGCGCTTTTATCCTCGAGTCCTGTTTTCTTTATGTTGTTTTTCGGTAACGTTTCCAGCATTTTCGACGCCGAGTTGGTGGCAGGACACGTTGTCTTCAATGCCGTACTCCAATTTAAAAGAGCGTATAGAGACAAGGGGAAGCTGGTATCGCTGTGACGTGCAGCAGCAAGATGTTTCAACGTATATCAGCACATTTTGTTTGGACGATTTTTCGTACTATCAGCAGCATCTGTATGGTGAAGTTGTTTTGGGAAAGGACAGTGCTCAGTTCTCTTTTTTGACCGAATATCAATGGCAAAGTCTCAATGACTTAATCCTCAATTTAAGAAAAGACGGATTAGTTTTACGCAACATAACTATCGGACAAGAACACTATGACGTCGTTGAAGCGCTGGAAAAGAAATCTTCTGAGCTTGTCGATAAAGAAGTTATCTTGTTGATAAACCGCTATCCGCAAGAAACGATTCGAAGCTTATTTTGGGTAAAACCGGACGAGTTTTCGTCGCCATCACCGTCTTTAAATGTGGAATTGCACAGCGATGGCGAAATTATCGATGTTAAAGTGACTCGTTTTTAGATTCTTTATGGAGAGATAGGAAGGTCGCCATCGCAGACTCGTCTAAAAATCCATCCGATTTTTTGTGCGCACGCAGGTATTGATAGCCAGCGATGAGCTTACGGTGCTGTTCTTCTGCCTCATCTGTCAACGGCTGATTCATAACGTGTTGAAATGCAAGTTTGTACGCATCCATATCTACGACTTCAGCGCGGCGATATAAATAACCACATCCGGTCGCTAACCATTCAAGAGAGCAGTTGGCTCGCATCGCAATTTGATTTGCTTTCGTTAGGCTCGGTTCACTGCCTTTTAAATATTTGCGTATTAAAGCTTCAGACACATCAACGCGTCGTGCAAATCCGCTGATGCTTTCTTCTCCGATCAAGGTGGCTAGGCGTTGGGCAAAAGACATATTTCGTACTCCAGTTCGAATTGCCAAAGTTTACCCGTTGAGCCGATGTGAAAACAAGACTACGATGAATGCAGATCAATTGAAGGAGAAAAACCATGGTTGCAAAAGTTGTGACTGCACCAAAAGGCCCTGAGTTCTCAGAGCTGGTCCAAGGATATTGGCGTGCAGTTGATTGGGGCATGACTGCTCAAGAGCGTTTGTCATTCCTCAAGCAACATATTGAGTTAGGCATTACCACGGTCGATCACGCAGACATATACGGTAATTACGAGTGTGAGAAGTTGTTTGGTGAAGCACTTGTTCTCGATAAGAGCGTGCGAGAGCAGATTCAGATCGTCACAAAGTGTGATATCAACCTGTGCGGAGATAAAACACCAGAGCGTAAGATCAATCACTACGATACAAGTTCCGCTCACATCTACCAATCGGTGAATAACTCGCTTGAGCGTTTGAATGTGGACGAAATCGATGTGCTTTTAATCCATCGCCCTGACGTGTTAATGGATGCCGATGAAGTGGCTGAAGCATTCTCAGAGTTACACAAAGTGGGTAAAGTGAAGCACTTTGGTGTATCTAACTTTACTCCACGTCAGTTTGAGCTGCTGCAATCTCGTTTAGGTAAGCCTCTTGTGACTAACCAAGTGGAAATCAACCCGCTTAATTTTGAAGTTGCACATGATGGAACGCTTGATCAAATGCAAATGCTGCGTACGCGCCCAATGGCTTGGTCTTGCCTCGGTGGTGGCTCAATCTTCAGTGGTGACAGTGAGCAAGCCGTTCGTGTTCGCAACGAATTAGAAGCGATTCGCGAAGAAGTGGGCGCGACTAGCATTGACCAAGTGATTTACGCTTGGGTACGCCGTTTGCCATCTAACCCAATTCCAATCATTGGCTCTGGTAAGATTGAGCGTGTGCAAACGGCAGTAAATGCGCTGAATATCGAATTGACTCGTGAGCAATGGTATCGCGTATGGGTGGCTTCTAAAGGTCACGGTGTGCCATAGAAGTGACACTTTATTGATGAATACATTATTCAAGGCACCCTATAAAAGGGTGCTTTTTTATTGCTACGTGATACCGATTTCCCCAGTACTCATACTGAGCGGATAGAGTGGGAGTAAAAACGAATTTTTAATTTAAAATGCAACTTTGTGCTTATTTTTAATGGAGGCGTTTTATCCATGTTTGTTTCATGTCACTAAACAGCGAATGGGATGTTTGCTTTTTCGCCATTTTGTTCACTCATCCATTCATATTGCGTATGCTTATTGAATAAAAAAGAAATAAAAACTCGTCAGTTTTCTCGTATTACATGCTGTAACAATCTGTTAGACTCCGGCGCAGATTGTGGAATATAAAAAGGTGATTGAATGTCTTTTCCCGTACTCATCTGTGATGATTCAGCGTTAGCACGCAAACAGATGGCGAGATCACTACCAGCCACATTGAATGCCGATATTACGTTTGCTATCCACGGAAAAAATGCGCTAGAAGAACTCGAAAAGAACGAGTTTAAATTGATGTTTCTTGATTTGACCATGCCAGAAATGGATGGCTTTGAAACACTAGAAAACATGCAGCGGTTAGGGAATACAACTCCGGTGGTTGTGGTGTCGGGGGATATCCAACCTAAAGCGAAAGAGCGCGTGTTCGCACTGGGTGCAAAAGCGTTTATTCAAAAACCGATCGCCAAAGATGAACTCAAGAATGCGCTTAAAGAGTTGGTTGAGCCAGAGCCTCGTCCTCAAATTATCACGCCTGTTTCTATTGAGTTACCGATTTTACGTCGTCGCGATATTTATATGGAAGTGGCGAACGTCTCTATTGGTCGAGCCGCAGATGCATTGGCGCGTCATTTTGATGTGTTTGTGCAATTACCGCTCCCGAACGTTAATATCTTCGAAGTGAGCGAACTACACATGGCACTCCGTGACTTAGCGTCGCATGATAACGTATCGGGCGTTTGTCAGGGCTTTTGTGGCGAAGGTATTGCGGGTGAAGCGCTGGTGATTTTGAGCGATTCGAGCGTATCGGATCTCAAGAAGTTGATGAAAGTGCCAGCTGACAGCGACGAACTGGAAGAGCTTGAGCTGCTCATGGATATTTCCAATATCTTGGTGGGGTCATTCTTAAATGGCTTAGGCGAACAATCTGAAGTGCGATTCTTCCAAAGCCCTCCAGTGCTTCTTGGTCAGCATATATCAATTGATTCGATCATTGAGTCTACGACGGGCGCATTCAGCCGCACCATGACATTCGAGGTGAGCTACAACATTGAGGGAACGTCAATCCGTTGTGATTTATTGTTTATGTTCGTCGATGAATCTTTGCCGCTGCTCGATAACAAACTGTCATATCTAATGGAGGAGTTCTAATGTTGAATATGCCAGCAGAGTTTGAACAATTCCATTGGATGGTCGACATGGTGCAAAACGTCGACATGGGGCTCGTCGTCATTGACCGAGATTATAATGTGCAAGTGTGGAATGGGTTTATGACTCATCACAGTGGTTTGCAATCTCATGATGCAATTGGTCGTTCTATCTTTGATATCTTCCCTGAAATCCCGCAGGAATGGTTTAAGTTAAAAACAAAGCCCGTGTATGATTTAGGTTGCCGCAGCTTTATTACGTGGCGCCAGCGTCCTTACTTGTTCCGTTGCCGTAACGTACGCCCTGTTACTCAGCAAGCGGAGTTTATGTACCAGAACGTTACGCTGAACCCCATGCGTACCCCGACTGGGAAAATCAATTCATTGTTTTTATCTATACAAGACGCGACGGCTGAAGCATTGATGTCTCAGAGTCAGTAGCGATAAAAAACTTTCTCAAAAGCCAAGGTTCGCCTTGGCTTTTTTGTATACTTATAATTGTGTTTCCTAATGCGCAGAACGTGAAGATGGACTTTAATCTCGCCCTAAAACTCTACACCGCAGAACAAGTAAAAAACGGTGAAACGCTGGCAGCGCAAATGGCTGGTGTTTCTATGTATAGCCTAATGCAACGCGCAGGTATGGCTGTGTATGAGCGTTTTTTACACTTATATCCCAAATCAAAAAATATCTTAGTCATTTGTGGCAAAGGGAATAATGGTGGTGACGGATACGTATTTGCCTCGCTTGCTAAACAAGCGCAACTCAATGTACAGGTTTTCCAACTTGGTGATGTGACTGTGCTCAAAGGTGATGCTTTACGCGCATATCAAGATTGGCAGTCCATCGATGGTGTTAACAATGATTGGGATGAGTGGAATACCGCATTGCTAGAAGCCGATGTGATCATTGATGCCATGTTAGGCACTGGTTTAAGTGGTGAGGTTCGTTCGGAGTACCGTCGCTACATTGAGCAAATCAATCAAATTCACACCCCAGTGATTGCAGTCGATATTCCTTCCGGGTTGTGTGCAAATACAGGTGCTATTTTAGGCGATGCCATTCATGCTGAGCATACTGTAACCTTCATTGGTGTTAAGCAAGGCTTGTGCACCGGACAAGCGAGAGATCGAGTTGGTGAACTCCACTTTTGTGGGTTGGGTGTAAATGTTGAGTTTGATTCTATCGAAGTAGAAAGTGCACTAGGTATTGATCATCAGGTTGTTTCAAGGTTAATGCCCAAGCCAAACCCGACAGCACACAAAGGTGACAATGGCAAACTACTTTGTGTCGGTGGTAACCAAGGTATGTCAGGAGCGATTCGCTTATGTTCCTCCGCTGCGGTTAGATCCGGAGCGGGTTTAACTGCCGCAATTACTCACCCGAGTAGCCTTATTCCGCTACAGATTGGCTGCCCAGAAGTAATGAGCCAAAGCATCACCGCCGACTTACTCAGGGATACTGAGAATGACTTAACCAAACGCATTCGCTGGGCTGAAGTATTGGTGTTTGGTCCAGGTTTTGGTGATGATGAGTGGGCTTATCAAGCCTATCAATATCTGGCTCAAGAACAGAAACCTAAAGTTGTTGATGCTGATGGGCTCAATATTCTAGCGATGCTAAGCCAACGATGTGATGGCACTTTGGTGTGTGACAACCAGCGAGTGATCACGCCGCATCCTGGAGAGGCAGCTCGACTATTAAATGTGACCACTCAACAAATAGAAAGTGACCGATATTCTGCTGCAAGACAACTGCAAGAGCGTTATGGCGGTGTGGTGGTTTTAAAAGGCGCGGGAACACTTATTTACGATGGAACGAGAATGTACGTCTGCCTCGCGGGTAACGCCGGAATGGCGACGGGCGGAATGGGAGATGTGCTATCTGGTGTTATTGGTGCGTTGCTAGCTAAAGGGTTACCCATTTCCATTGCGGCACGTTTAGGTGTGGTACTCCACAGTCATGCTGCGGATATAAACGTGAGTCAGCATGGTCAAATTGGTCTTTTGGCAAGTGATGTTATAGGCACACTTCGTACCGCTATTACTCAACAAATCGATAGGACGTAGCTAGATCTCGCCCATCACTATGAAAAAATGATCGATTTTTTGGAGTACTTTTTCCGAATTAGCAGCGCATCTTAGTATTAGGTGATTGAGTTTTAGGCAGATTTGAGAGGTGATGCGTTTTCATTTTAAAGGTATGACGCAAAGGTTTGCGCAATAGGTTAACTTAAACGTTTTCTTAAGTTGTTGATAATTATAAATAATGAGAAAAATAACGACTTGAGGAGTGTTTTTGATATGCGATTATCAAGATGGTATCACAAAAAAAATTCAAATATCAGACTTGTAGGAAATAAATCACAGCCTATAATGCTGAAAACCGGAGCGTCTGCCAACGCTCCGGTTTTTTTGTGTCCGAAGAACAGTGAACTCGTCTGCCAACGAAATCACTACGCACTCTGAGATGACACATATACATATGAATCAAGGAATTACACAATGCGTATCGAACAAGAACTTAAGTTAGGTTTTAAAGATGTACTGTTTCGCCCGAAACGTTCTACCCTTAAGAGCCGTTCTCAAGTAAATTTAACCCGCGATTTTACATTCAAGCATAGTGGTCGTCAATGGTCTGGTGTGCCTGTAATCGCAGCAAACATGGATTCGGTTGGTAGCTTTGCAATGGCTAAAGCGCTAGCTGAGCATGGTGTAATGACTGCTGTTCACAAACATTACACGGTAGAAGATTGGGCTGAGTTTGCTAAATCAGCCGATAAAGCAACCCTGAATAACGTAATGGTGTCTACGGGAACATCTGACGTAGACTTCCAAAAAACCAAAGATATTATGGCGCTTTCAGATGAGTTTATTTTCATCTGTATCGATATTGCAAATGGTTACTCAGAGCATTTAGTCGAGTATGTTGAACGCGTGCGAGCAGAGTTCCCAGACAAGGTGATTTCTGCGGGTAACGTGGTTACTGGTGATATGTGTGAAGAGTTGATCCTCGCTGGTGCAGACATCGTGAAAGTAGGCATTGGCCCTGGCTCAGTTTGTACAACTCGTGTAAAAACGGGTGTTGGTTACCCGCAGCTTTCTGCAATCATCGAGTGTGGCGATGCAGCGCACGGCCTTGGTGGCATGATCATCGGTGACGGCGGTTGCTCATGCGCAGGTGATGTATCCAAAGCATTCGGCGGCGGTGCGGACTTTGTTATGCTAGGCGGCATGTTAGCGGGCCACGAAGAGTCAGGCGGCGAAGTGATCGAGAAAGACGGCGAGAAGTTCATGAAATTCTACGGCATGTCTTCTAAGAGCGCGATGGAGAAGCACTCAGGTGGTGTTGCTGGCTACCGTGCGGCCGAAGGAAAAACCGTACTATTACCTTACCGTGGAAGTGTTCACGGCACTATCCAAGACATCCTTGGCGGCGTTCGCTCAACTTGTACATACGTGGGTGCAGCAAAGCTTAAAGAGCTAACCAAGCGTACTACATTCATCCGCGTTCAAGAACAAGAGAACAACGTGTTCGGTAAAGAGTAAATCGACTGAATGTAACAAGTGTAAAAGCAACCATACGTTATATCTATAGCAGATAAAACTATACTATATGCAGCTATGAGCCAGAGTGAGATTGATTTCTTACTCTGGCTTTTTTATTAGATTTATAGCGATTATCTTGTTTAGTCCCAGATAAATTAAGAATAGTGAATTTAGCAGTTTTGTCTTTTAAAAGCCCCGCTTAGAAAGCGGGGCTTTTTGCTTCTCATTTGTTTGCGCTTCAAAATTAACTCTAAGCGATTTTAATAGTTGGTCGAGATTCGACTTGTTCAAACGGTAATGATGTTGTAACTGGCATGAGCTGTAAAACGCTTGAAATCTGACAGTCTCTATTTAATCCAATATAGTCTTTGACATTGGCTACTCGCCAAGTCATGTCTCCGTAAGTACGCAGATAGAACGCGGGTGACTGATGACTGTTATGTCTAATAACGCTCCATTGGGTGATATCACTAAAAAAGACTTCAGGGTTATCGGATGTCTCAAACTCATTCGCCATGATGCCCAAAGGTATATCAACGCGATTAAGTAGCTTTTGTCCGAGTGAGAAGGCTTCGTCGAAGTTAGTTGGTTGTTCGCTTAACTGCTTAATTGCATAGGTTTGTACAAATCGAGACGGCGGTGTTGGGTCGGCGGGTAGGCCCATCAAGCCAGCGCCATTGATTGATTGAAGTGGGCCAGGCACTTGGACATGACGTTGCATGGTTGCTTCATTGTTCGGTTCTGGGTTGTAGTTGCGCAAATTGGAAAAATAAGAGAGGTGATTGACATGCCAATGGTAATTTGGGCAGTTAGTCATTACTCCAACGTAGGAGTGGTCCACAACCACTTTATAATCATCAAAGTCGTATTCGGTACATTGATAGCGTGCTTGCTGATTTTCCTCTTTGCTGAACATATCGCTTTCTTTGAATGCTCGATAGATATGCATATTACCGTTAAGAAACTCAATGACTGCACTGTCATTATTTGCATCGTGAATCACGAAATGTTGGTCCAAAGCCATGTTGTCACTCTCTGTTTCACCAGTTGAAATAGTCGAGTTAAACACGTAAACGGGGTGGGTGGTGAAGTAGGTCACCATCTCGTCCACAGTATTAAACGTAGACAAGATAAAAGTACCAAACAGGCCGCTGCCTAATGCAAAGGCATCATCAGGGATGTGAGAGGTCGATACATTTTGATTGAGAATGGGCAAGTACAGTGAGCCAACAGAAAGGCCAGATTCATTAATGCCATCAGCTGTTAAAAGAGGGTTATTATACCGGGTAATGGCGTTGCAGTGTATGAAGCTCAACTCTCCCTGCCAATTTGCTCGAAACTCACATTCTTTACTGTGACGTTTTGGCGGCTGACCATTGAAAACACGGTCGGCTTTTCCGTCGGAAGTAAAGGTCGTAATTTGGTAAGTTTGTTGGGCTCTAAACCAAATCTCGGTCTGAAGGTTAACTGCAAACTCCATGGTTCTAGCGGATAAGGTTTGGTTGTTGCAACCATAATTGATATTCACATCTGTACACATAGCCATGCTTTCCGTTGTTTATTTTGAATGATGCATATCCAAGAAACTCTCTGAATCAAATGCTTAGAGATTACGTGGATATAGAAGAATTGCGCTTTAATAATGGTTTTAGCCATGGAGATAAGCGCATGCTATTAAGTTAAGCATTCAATCAAAAAACGTCAGTAGCAGTTTAGTATCAGTTGATAGAGTTAAAATAAAAAGTGATGTATTAAGTAAAACTCTTTGATCTTAGAACTCAATAATATATTTATTTTTTCAATCTTGGTTACTCTAGATTTAAAGTTGATTTTAAAAGTGATTTGTATTGATTCGATTATCTTGCAGTGGTGATATAAAGTGAGAACATAAAGTTAACAATTTCAGATTGTGATTGAAAATGGGGAGGGTTTTCAATCCAAATACCGAGAAATGAAACTGCCCGAGAAGTCGTGCAACTGTCTCGGGCGAAGTGATGAATCGGGTAAGCGGCTATAAAGTTTTCTCACAAGAACCGCTAAGTGGTGGAGATATTTTTAAATTATCATTAAAGATTTCCACAGCGACGGGGCCTTTATTTTCGTCTTTTGCATAGTATGCACAGGACTTGTCCCCAGTATAGGTTTCACCTGCCTTTTTGAAACTGTAGTACCAGGAGTCATGGGTCGCGGCACCGGATTCAAAACTAGCAGATTCAGATTGTTCGCCAGTATTCAAGTCGAAACGGACTTCCATTTCCGGAGAGTCTTTAAATCTCACATATCCGGTGATTTTATCGCTGGAATTATTTTTAACGTAAAATGAACCCTTAGTTGTCATAATTTTTCCTCTTTTTAATTTCTATACGTGATAGAACGGCCAAATGACGGTCTGTTAATATATGCTTCTTAAGATGCATATTGATGTTAAATGATGGTCTTATTAGTTCTAAGATGATTAAACTTATCCTTAGCGTATTTCTCTTTTATACCGATTAAGTCGCGGTAGCTTCGATCAAAATAAACGCTTGTCGGAATTGCCGGATCTTTAAAGCTGATGAAGGCACCATAGGTTCCCGGTATATCAGCTTCTCTGGCTTTATCAATCCAGTCCATGGCTCTGTTTACATCAACAAGTACTGGGTTATTTTGTAGCTCTAGTTTTTGCTTGATCTCTTCATTCCACCAGGTTTGGTATTGGACTGTATATTGACACTGGCGGTAGGGGAAAGATATGTCTTCAAGATCGTCTAAGTGATGATAAAAACCGCCAGTGATCGCCCCTAAGGTTACGTAACTAAATAGCCCTTGATCGCGGTTTTCTGACTTTATCAAAGGTGAAGTTAAGCTTTGCAAAAGTGCAGTATAGCCTTCTGCTTTAAGACCTCGCTCTGACACCAATCGCGAAGTGATTTTGTGAGGTGCTGGGGCGTCATAATCGGGAGGGAAAGGAGAACCGCTTTGACACAAAGAATCGCGCCCCCATGTGCTCATCAGGGAGTGATCGTATTTCTTCCCGTTAAAGTCAGTGCCATGTGCTTCATAGACTTGAACTAAATCAGGGAAGCAAGCGCCAAATTGAACGGCTATAAATTGGTGAAGATCTTGCACTGTTCCTTCCCAGTAACCGTACATAGTGCAGTGATGGCTTATTGTGTCGATATCGCAATGGTTAGGTAAATCAGGCAGAGCATCAATTTGCAAGTTGGTGCCGAGAAGTTTAGCCGTATCGAGACTTTTTATAGCCTGTTCCCAATTTTTTAGCACATCTATGGTAGGGTGCGATGGTATTGGCTGAAGCATACCGTTGATTTTTTTGTAAAGGTTCCACTGAAGTTCGAAGCGGTGGATCTCTTTGGGTAAAGGGAATGTTTTTACGCGTAGCTCGGTAACAATGCCATAACTCATGCCTCCGCCGCCTCTTAGTGCCCAAAATAGGTGAGGGTTGGACTCTGCTGAGACTTCTGTGATCGTACCATCGCCCAATACCACGGTTGCACTCACTAGGTGCTCACAACACATGCCGTATTTTCGCGTCCAAGGGCCCCATCCTCCGCCTTGAATATAGCCAGTCAACCCAACTGTGGCACAGGTTCCATGTGCAATCATTCGATCATGCTCTGCAAGTTTTGGTGTCAGTTGATAGAAGCGATAGCCTGCACCAATGGTGGCAATATTGTCACACAGTTGGAAGGTCTTAATTCTGCTCACGTCAATCAAAATGACGTTGTCACCACTGCATTCACCTGCGTGATCATGCCCTCCTGAGCGAACACGAATCGGGAGACTGAATCGAGTTGCTGTTAGATAGGCTTGTTGAACTTCTTGCGTACTTTCGCACATGACAATGACAAAGGGTTGGTGTTGATAGCGAGTATTGAAGATGAGTGACTCGACTTGATATTGGTTCAAACCGGGAACCGGTGAAACCGTGTTTTCAAGAGGTGTCAGTAGTCGCTCTTTAGGAAAACCGCATTTATCCATTTTCTGAATAAACAGTTTGGCATTATTGATTGAGATTGAGTACGCGTTAAGTACAGCGAGGCGTTGTATTTGAGGGTTAGGGTGCTGTTCTACCACTTGGTTTTCTTTAGTTCCCTGCATCCATTCTTGTTCCATTATTTTTTCCATTTGGCTTATGTATTGAATAGTTGTTTAAATATTAACCCGCATGCATATGTTCGCCATATCAGTTTGGTATCAGTTGTTCTGTACAAATCGCCAAAAGCATCAGCGAGAGAGCAATAATATCTGGTTGATGAAAAGAACGAGCGGCATCTGCGTGACCGTAGATAATTTATGTAGTCAAGTAGATCTGAGCCTAAAGTGATACTGAACTTGAATGACGTGTTATCTACATTGAATGGGTCACTAACGACAATAAATTCAGTTGGAGAACACAATGAAAATGGAATCAAAAGAATCACAAGCAATTTTTACTGCTCATTATCAAATTGGCAACGGCTTACCTGGAGGAGTGAACTTCGATGTTAATCTACTCGTGGCCAGCGAAGACAAATCAATAGTGGGTAAAGGACATATCTTTCAGGCCATTAACCCACCGTTAAATGTGGTGTCTGATCTCAATGGCAGTTTCAACTATCAATGCACGATGCGTGATTGTCATATCATGGTGACGTTGCAGGGCTACCAGCCTTACCTAGGTATTGCTCCTCTAGGAGCAGATCTTCACAACGTAACGCTCAATATCCTACTTAATGATGATTGGAAGTCAGGCGTGGCATTTTATCGATATAAAAATAGTTCAGGTAAATGGATTGAAGTAGCAAATCAACGCGTTACTCTACTTTTACCTGAGCATGTTCCTAGCATCGAAAACTTTAAGGTGGAGCAAAGTGATCTTGCGCCAGCATAAATCTAATCAGCGATGACACTGTGCCAAAACACAGATATTCGATGGTTTCGAATATCTGTGTTTGACGAGGTAAATCGAGCAAACAAGAGGATTTGACGGTGCAATTAGTCGACTTTCTTCGTTTATTGAATATTTCATGGTTGAGTAGATGTGAAGAGCCAATGGTCGAGCTCATCAACACTTATTTGAGCCTGGTTCAGTTGATGCTTACGCGCGGCCTGATTGAAGTTTAACAACTCAGAGACGGAGCTGGACTGGTCGAGTAAGGCAAGCATCAGATTCGCTTGTTCAATATAAAAATCACCCCATGGATGCGGATCTTCTCGGGTGAAGTTAGCAAGCTTATCGCGATATTTTCGAAGTAGCGTAGGCTGCTTATATTGCCACGCTACTTGGATTCCTTGTTGGTAAAAGCGTAAATAGTTATGACCAACACAGGTAGATTCTAGCCAAGCCTCACCAGTGCGCAAAGCGGAGAGGGCCGTTGATTCATCGCCACAAATAAGTGCCTTGGTAGATACGAGCCAAGGACCAATAAAATTGTGTAGCTTATTGATATGAACAAGCTCTAGAGCCGTGTCGATGTCCGAAAGGGCTTTCTCCTCTTTTCCCTGATACCAGTGCAATCTTGCACTGGACTCCAAAAGAAAAGCGACAAATCGATGAGCATTAAGCTGTTTTGAAAGTTGCAGAGCGGTCGAGATTTCGTTTTCAGCTTGCACCAATACATTACGGTCGAGAAAGATCCATGCTGCCGTAAGCCTGGAAACAATTTCTGCTCGGCGGTTTGCCGTGAGATAGGCAAGATTCGAGGCATGCTGAGCCTGTTTTAGTGCTTCGTCAGATTGCAGTTGATAGATCATCACTGTTGCCAGCATGTAGCGATTGGCAGTTTCAATCGAAAGCAACTGATGCTCTTCACACAATTGCAAACACTCGGTTAAGTGCTCGTATGAGCGAGCCATTTTTCCTTGTGCGTAGGCACAATCACCGAGGCCGCCAAGCGATTTTGCTTTCGCGCGAAAACAGTTTGCTCGCTGACTGTAATCTAATGCAAGTAAATGTTCTTTCTCACATTCGTCTAGCTGCCCAGTAGGGAACAGCATATTACCTCTCATCGAGTGGATTTCACACAAAGATTTATTTAACGTCAGCTTTTCGCACAGAGCTTGGGCTTGGTCTAAAATCGACATCGCTTGTACAAAGTTGTCGGTTATGCGGTAGGGGTTAATGAGGTCTAAATAGTATTGAACACGTTCAGGATCATTTTCTGTGTGATGAACCGCTTGCTCAAGAACCTCAATACTCTCTTTGATGCGTCCCATCGAATACAGGCAGTTTCCTTTCATATTTAGTGCATACGCCATCTGTTCTTTAGGTGACTCTTTAATAGCGTACTCAATAAGTGTCAGTGCTTTTTCAAACTGATAATTACTCAGGTAATGTTTGGCGGTCTGTTCAAGAACAGTAAATACATCTTCGCCCTTGGCATGATTGATATGGACGGCATATAAGAATCGATCTCGGTTCTCATACCATTTTGCGCAGGCCATGTGTATTTTGGAACACTGTGACTTGTCTATTTGACGGAAAACAGCATTACAAATCAAATCATGATGGAAAAGGTATTGATCGCCATTGAGTTTTACTAAGCCAGCGTCGACTAACTTATCTGGTACGTAGCCGGGAATTCGAGTGATTTCACGCAGTTGCTCCAGTTGAAAGCACTGCCCCAACACAGAGGCAGTACAGAGTGCTTGGCGATCTTGGGCTGGAAGTTGAGCTAATTGTATCGAAACTAAATGTTCCAATGACTCCGGAACGTCTTTATCAAACTGAGAGCAAAGCAGTGTTTGGCGCAAGTATAGAGGATGGCCTTTCGCAAGCTTTATACAGTCATTGATATGTTTATTCTGTTGGCATGTGATTGAGCAAGCTAACTCGTAAGACTCTTCAGATGATAACTCCCTAAGTTCGATTAGATTCACGTTGGTAAACCAAGATTGTTTGGAACTAAGTCGTTTTTGCTGCCTAAACGTCAGAAAGAGCAAAATATTGGTGTTTGTAATATGAGGTAGCAGTGTCTCAAGAAATGCCAACATTACCTCGTCGGCCCAATGGACATCTTCAACAATAATCAAGTGCGGTTTGCTGGTCTGCCGTTGTTGAATTAAGAAAGGGATAGATTGCTCTATCGTTTGTTTCAGCGTTTGGAACTCCATTAAGTTCAGCAACTGCTTTTCTGATTCGTTGAGTGCTACCCCCATTAACCAATAAAGGCAGAGGTGGAAAGAAGACGGAATTGATGACTCGACAGTTTGCTGACGAATAGAATCATCGGTATCTTCACGAGTAAATGAACAAATTGCCCGAGTAAATATATTTTGAGGGGACAAGAGATCAGCACTGCCATGATTCAGGATTTGAATCTCTGTGGTTAAACACGAAGATCGATTCAAAGACGCAATGACCTGGTTGAGTAGGTTGGTCTTTCCTATCCCTGCGGTACCAGTAATACAATATGTTTGGCCTGCTTCTTGTTTTTGCCATCGCTTGATTCCGCTATTCAATGTTTCTAGTTCAAGTTTACGCCCTACAAAACAGTCAGTATGGCTTTGGTGTAAGGATACAAGATGCCAGTTTTTGAAGTCTGGCTCTCCTGTTAGAAACGGTTTTATTGGTCTGGCACAATTGGACGAGATAAAGCAAGGACAAGCAGCTATTTCTCCCCAAGGGATTTTAACTAGGGTTTCATTGATTGGGGTTATCGCATTCGGATGTTCCGATAGCTCAGTGACTCGATGCTTGTATTTCACATTGATAAAAGACCGAATCGAAGCCGAAAGAGCAACCTGTAATTGAAGGGCTAGTTGTCGAATTCGTTCAAAAACATATTCGTCCGATTCCTGTATAGACCAAGTAAGAACAAACGTCCGGTTTTTTATTATGGGTGTAGTGTTTTGGCTGAAAAGTAATGTTTGCAGAGTCTTTGCGGTCAAATCACACTTTGCTTCGATTGCAAAAATAAAAAAATATGGTGGTGATGAAGACACATTTGTAAGTAATGGTTCTGAGGCGCGATCTATTAAGAGGTCCTCTACGGGGACAGAAAAGTATTCCGCGAGGTTGGATGCGGTACGATACAGCACATTCGCCCCAGACTCTGCTCGCTTTATGGAAGCAATAGATACGACAAAACCCTGTTGAAAGCATTCTTCCGCCAGTCTTTCTTGGCTCAGTCCTAATTTCTTTCTCAGTTCTTTGAGTCGTAATACGTTGAGTGGAATTCTTCCATCCCTATTTGCCATATTTCACTCCGTTGTAACGTATAGCTTTTCCCAGTAAACCTGAATCGATTGGATATGTTGAGTGAACAAATTTATCTTATTTCACCACATATAATACTAGTAGTTAAAATGTTATATACGAAAATGAAATGGGCATTTTAATCTTCAAACTACCTTAATTCATTGTTGTATTAGTCGTGTTTTTGTTATTAATAATTTTGATAATTATTGTTGTGAATTCATGTTTTTCTTAATAAGTTTTTTGAAATATCTTTAAATGTATATATTTTGAAAGATTGCACACCTTCAACTTATATTGGATTATATTAAACCTTAACAATTAAATTCTTTAATTTTAAAGATATAAATTGACAATTTTATTTTTAGTGTTTTTTTTATTTCTATTCTGGCGAGTTAAGTTTTTCTAGTCTATAAATTAAACATCGGCACTTTCTAAATAACTGCCGATAAAAATAATTTTAATTTCAATATTATAAATAGTTGGCTTTATACAATGGATATTGGCTTTTTCTGCCTGTTAAAAGGATTTCATATCACACCACACTTGAATGCCGCGCTTACCTCTATCAAGGAGACTGCGTGGCTGCCACATGTCAAACGATCTTGTTATCGAGGGGATTGGCAAGCGCTTGCTTTAGAAGAATCCTATCGAAAGGCCTATTACCCTAACTATTTACTACTCTCTGAATTTCCAGAATTGGAACTGTTTTTATCTCAATTTTTCTGCCCAATTTTGTCAGTACGGTTTATGAAATTAGATCCGTGAGCTCAGATATTATAACGCCGAGCTTATGGCGTATGTTTTTCTCAAGTACAGGCTTGTTTACATCATTAACTACTGCTACAGCGGCAATTGAGGTTCATGAATTATGCAAAAGGGCTCACCTATAGAATTCTACCAGCAACGTCCTCAATCTCGTGAGACGGTCGGTGTTGAAGAAGTGCAGCAACAAACTCAACAGTTTGGTTTTGCTGAACCCGAAATGGATGAGCTGCTTAAGTACTCATTACGGACTCAACTTGAGGCTATGCTCCAAAACCAACTCAGCACGGCTGAACGCCAACGGCAACTGAAAGAGAGTTTCGCTGCGGCAGTTGAGCTCGTATTGAAGGAGACGAAAGTTGAGCACCGAACACTGGTGCAAGCCTTTCAGAGCATGTATGGCAACGCTTGCCAATCTCTTTCTCTGGCTAAACTCACTCAAGAGGAACTGACCCGACAGTACATTTCCACATCTGGGCTGGTGATGTCTCCACTTAACTGTAAACACACCATCAAAGATGTGTACCGAATTAAAGGCTTTGCGTGTGGTACAAACAAAGCTATCCAACAAATGCTTGCCAACAAGCCACAGGTTAAAGTGCTTTATCCAGCTTGCGGCCCCTTTGCACCGTTGCTGCTGCCTTTACTTGCTCACTACAAACAAAGTGATCGGATTAGCGCAGAGCAGCTTCAGGTGACATTAGTAGATATTCACCCCGGAGCGATTAAAGCACTCAATCAATTGATCGCGGATCTTGATATCGCAGACTACATTGAAGCCTTAGTGGAAGAAGATGCTACCCAATTTTCGCCAACTCAAACGTTTGATCTCCTGATACTTGAAGCGATGCAGCATGGCTTTAGTCGGGAAGGGTTCCTCAGCATCGCGAAACATTTGGTTCAATATTTACATATTCAAGGCGAAATGATCCCCAATCAGGTATCTGTGCGCGCCATGATGGTCATCGGGGAGACGGAATTTAATCAACAATGGGAAAAAGCAGAGTATGCACATTCCAACCATTGCCAACCGGAAGCGATAGATGATCGAATTGATCTGGGAGAAATTCTTAACGTCAATAAAGCCATGTTGCTCAAAAGCGAGATTTTTGAGCTAGATGGTGGAATAAAAATGCTGCAAGGCAACACCATTGAGCTGCCGAAAGATGTGCCAGATATGGCAAAACGTATCCTGGCCATTTACAGCCATATCGATACTTACGGAGATGCGATGGTCGGACAATACGACTCTGGTATTACCCATCCTAAACCCGACATGACTTTTTATGTGGATGCCAAGCCCAAAGCTGTTGAACACCATTACTTCGAAGCGAGGGGAGGGGATAAGGTCAGTTTCTATTATCAGTTAACCGGATTGCCAGGTTTTGTCGCCACCCATGGATGATTTCTATATGCAGCAAAAATACGTCGTTTTTACAGGAAGTTGTTACGCCTTGCCCATCATTCAGTTGTTGGCACAACAGCATAAATTGGCGGGCGTGGTAGTACCGGAAGGAGAACTAAATCCTGACTTACAGCAGCTACAGAGCTATCTGAGCGCTCAATCGATTCATATTGCTCAGTATACCGCCAATGACAGCAGTGCTTTGATAGCGCAACTCGATGCTTGGCGAGTCACGGATGGCGTCATCTATTTGTTCAGGCACATAGTTCATTCCTCGCTGTGTCAGTTTTTCAACGGAAACTTGTACAACATTCATCCGGGAAAGCTGCCCGAGTATCGAGGCCCGATGCCTCTCTATTGGCAATTAAGAGACGGTTTAGACACCTTTAGCCTCACCCTGCATCGTCTTGAGGCATCGGCTGATTCTGGCGCTATAGGAATGGAGTTAGAGGTACCATTTCACCCGTTTGAGACCTTAACCAGTGCTCAGCAAAAAGCGTCACAAATGACGGCTAAGCTGATGTATGACTTCCTCATCGCGCAACAAAAGCAAGGGCTGGTTTGGCGTGAGCAAGTATCAAACCCCAACGAAGTGGCACGAGCAGTAAACCAACATGATCTGCACATTCGTTGGAACGTGCAAACGAGTCGCGAAATCGTCAACTTAGTGCGAGCAGGCAATCATGACTTAGGAGGTGCGATGTTGAGCTTGCCAAATGGTGTCGCCAATGTTTTGCAAGCAAGCGCAATTGAGACTTCTTTAGTCGGTGTTGAGGCGGGGAGCATTCTCGAGATCAGCCCACAACATGGGTTGCAAGTGAAAACGTTAGATAGCGCAATATCAATAGATGTTATTGCTACACCGCAAGGTGTGTTTTCGGGTTATCGCTACGCGCAAATGGCCGGGCTGGACGCTGGGATGTCATTGCTTCAGCACGCTTCAGCCTGCGAGTAAAGAAATATCTCAATACGGCTCTTTGCGGCATTAATGAAGCCCGTAACGGTATTTAGTAATGCGAGATTGGAAAGTTTTAACCAACCACACCAATTACATTATGGGTTGGTTTTAACTTAAGTGTATACGTTAAAAGGAAGAACAGTATGGCTACAGAACCGTATCTTGGGACACTAACTGCATTTGGCGGCAATTTTGCAATTAGAAATTGGGCAATGTGCTCGGGGCAAATGCAGGCAATTGAAGATAATCCAGCACTCTTCTCTCTAGTTAGCACTCTATACGGAGGTGACGCCCGAACTACCTTTGGTTTACCTGATTTGCGTGGTCGCAGTCCAGTTGGTGTAGGCACACGACCTGGGGGGATGGATTATCATCAGGGAGAAAGATTGGGTACTGAACTGGTAACTATTGATATAACCCAAATGCCAACACACTTACATACGGCAATTTTTACCCCTCTTGGCACTGCTGCACCTGTAACAGGCAGGATGCAGGTTGCTACCAATGCTGCAAATACACAGGTACCCGATAGTAATTCGTATATAGCGCAAAACTCTACCCCTGGGTTCTATAAACCGACGTTTCAGCAACCAGATTTGACTGAGATCGAAGGCTTAAGTGTGTCTGGTGGTGGCTCGGAAGGAGGTACTGTAACTGTGACTGAAACAGGCGGTTCAGAGCCACTTAATATTTTGAGCCCGGTATTGCCGATTAATTGGTTAATTGCCACTGCGGGAGTATACCCACCGCGTAGCTAATCAACCAAGAAAGAATTGGCTGAAACTTTCGCTAATCCTTTCCTATAAAAAAATTAAATATTTAAGTTGATTATGATAACCCGGCTATGTTGATAAGGCCGTCATCTTCAGGAGAGGAAAATGAGATTACGTCGTCAGGTAGCGATCGCAATTACAACAGCATGGGTGTCCTCAGCGTTTTTTTCCGGTGAAGCCTGGGCCGCACAGCAAACGATTAACTACTCTAATGGTTCAGGTTCCAATTTTAGTGAGGTGGAGACAGGCGTCACTGGGGGTATGCCCTCGGTCACTCTTACCAATACAGGTGCTGTGTCTATGGTATTAGATGCTGGCAATAGCACTGATAGCACTCCGTTTACTGGCCTAAATGACCTCGGGTTTGTAGCTGGTGTTTTTTTCTCAAATACCATGATTAATGAGTTCAACAATCGTGGCTTCCGCTTTTTTGAGAGATCAAGTACTAACTTCAGTTTCGACGAAATTACCTTTATGCAGGGGTCGGCCCGAGACTCAGATAAAACGTATCAACTTGTGTTAACTGGCTTCTCTAATAATACTCAAACAGTGACCGAAACTGTCACCTTGCCAAAAGGTGGTGAAGCAAACTCAGGGTTACAGGATTTGTTTACCCTGACCCGTGGTACAGACTTTACTGATCCGGCATGGCAGGACGTTGATACAGTGACTATGGCGTTTACCCGAAGTCCAGGTGCTGACTCTCGTTATCTTATCAGAAGTATCAAGATTGATGACGCTGCGGTTTCAGACTCAACCGCGCCTACTTTTGTCAGTGCGAGCTCAACCCCCACTGATGATGCAACCAATGTTTCTGTTAGCAACAACATCGAGATTGCCTTTGATGAGAATATTGAGCTGAAGAGCGGCAATATTACCATTCGTAATGTTACAGACAGTCGCGATTTTGAAGTATTTAATGTTGCCACCGAAAGCGATGGCACAACAACTTCACCAGGCGCTGGCCGCATCAGTGTTACCAACGATAAAGTTTATTTAAACCCAACCAGTGATCTGATAGGAAACCGGACTTACGCCATTCATATTGAATCCAGTGCCGTGGCTGACACCGCAAATAATAGCTTTGCTGGGATCAGCGATGATGCCACATTTAACTTTACTACGGTCGATACCACGCCAAATGCGCCATCTACACCCGATTTAGATGCTAGTTCGGATACCGGATCATTAAATACTGATAATATTACCAGTGACACTACTCCAACGTTTAGTGGGATTTCCGAGAGTGGATCGATCGTTACTTTATACAGTGATCAAGTCGGTGGAGGTGCAACGGTTATTGGCACAGGCACTGCTACTGGAGGAAACTGGAAGATAACAACCAATGAGTTGGCGTCTGGTATTACACATGCAATAAGTGCTAAAGCGTCTGATAGCGATGATAATGTTAGCTCGGCATCCAACGCGTTAAGTGTCACCATTGATACAGTAGCACCATCCGCAGTGAGCATTACCACGCCGATTGAGGCTGATAGTATCGTCAACGCTGCAGAAGACAACGATGTGCTTATCGCTGGCTCCGGCGCGGAAGCAGGCAACAGCGTGACCGTGACTATCACAGACAATAACAGCTCTGTCAGTCGTACGGTGACGGCCGACAACTCAGGCAACTGGACGCTGAGCGGCAGCGAGCTGGATATCAGTGGCCTGAACAATGGTACCCTGACTGTGTCTGCAACCCAAGCTGATATAGCAGGTAATATCTCCACCGCAGCCACACAGAGCATTACCCTGGACAATGCTGCCCCATCAGCAGTGACCATCACCACGCCGATTGAAACCGACGGTATCGTCAATGCGACAGAAGATAACGATGTGTTGATCGCTGGCTCCGGCGCGGAAGCAGGCAACAGCGTGACCGTGACCATCACGGACAATAACAGCTTTGTCAGTCGTACGGTGACGGCCGACAACTCAGGCAACTGGACGTTGAGCGGCAGCGAGCTTGATGTAAGTGCGTTTAACAATGGCACCCTGACGGTATCTGCAACCCAAGCAGATATAGCAGGTAATACTTCCACCGCCGCCACCCAGAGCATTACCCTGGATAACGCCGCACCATCAGCTGTGACCATCACTACGCCGATTGAAACTGATGGCATCGTCAATGCGGCAGAAGACAACGACGTGCTGATTGTTGGCTCCGGCGCGGAAGCAGGCAATAGCGTGACCGTGACCATCACGGACTACAGCAATTATGCCAGTCGTACGGTGACGGCCGACAACTCAGGCAACTGGACGTTGAGCGGCAGTGAGCCTGATGTAAGTGCGTTTAACAACGGCACCCTGACGGTCGCGGCTAGCCAGAGCGATGCTGCAGGCAACACCTCCAGTGCAGCTAGCAAAACATTTACGTTAGATAACGTGCAGCCAACTGTTTCTTTGAGCAGCTCAGACCTCGATTTGATCTCTGGCGAAACGGCGAGTATCACGTTCACCTTAAGTGAGTCATCAAGTGACTTTGCTGAGTCAGATGTCACCGTCACTGGCGGCAGTTTGTCCAACTTTGCGGGCAGTGATAGCAGCTACACGGCGACCTTTACACCAACGGAAGAGAGTGTGGCGAGCGGCACCATTGATGTTGCCACAGGCACATTTACCGATGCCTCTGGTAACAGCAATAGCGCAGCAACACCACTTTCCATCAGCGTCGATACTGTGCTTCCAACCGTCAGTATCACTAGCTCCAGTTCTGCGCTGAAAGCGGGTGAAACGGCAACACTCACGTTTACCTTGAGTGAAGCCGCAACTGATTTTGCCGAAGCCGATGTGGCCGTTACTGGCGGAACTCTTTCTAACTTTGCGGGCAGTGGCGCCAGTTACACGGCTACCTTTACACCTGCAGAAGAAAGCACTGAGGATGCAACTATTGATGTTGCAGCAGAGCAATTTAGCGACGCTGCAGGCAACCTCAATACTGCAGCGACTCAGTTGTTGATTTCAGTGGATACGGGGATCCCGACTGGACATAGCATCAGCATTGATCAGGAGAGCATTAACAAAACCAACGAACAGGCGATGAGCTTTACCTTCGCCGCAGCTGAAGTGAACGCGATGTTCACTTATCGCGTTACCGACGGTACCACGACCATTGACGGCGCTAGTCAAACAATCTCCTCGGAGACCATGCAAGTAACGGGCATTGACGTCACTGGTTTGCAAGAGGGGACGTTGACAGTAAGCGTGGTGGTAACCGATGCCGCAGGCAACGCATCTGATGCAGTGACGGATACGGTGACTAAACGCTACGATGTCGCGCCAACGGCAGTTGATGATAGCTTCTCGACTGAGGAAGATACGGCGAAACAATTTGATCTGTTAGCCAACGATTCCGATGTTAATGATGACATGGTCGCTTCTTCTGCAACGATTAAAACGCAACCAATTAAAGGTCAGGTGTCGATCAGCAACGGCGTTGTTACCTATACGCCAAATAGTAATGAGACAGGCACGGATAGCTTTACCTATACCGTGAAAGATGCCCTGTTACAGGAGTCACAAGACGCGACAGTAACCGTAACTATCAAGGCTATAAATGATGCGCCAGTCGCGAAAGCGCTGACCATTAACACTGACGAAGATACCGCAAGCGCAGCAGTCACCGCGCGCAGTCAAGCGAAGGATGTTGAAGATGGCATCCCAACGGGTGATTTAGCGTTAGTTAGTTTGCCTCAAAAAGGACAAGTCGCCATTGATCAAGCTGTAGGCACTTTTGTATATACGCCGAATGCGAATGAAAATGGTAGCGACAGTTTTACTTACACGATCGCAGACAGTGAAGGCGGCGTTTCTCTTGCGGCCACGGTCAACGTCAATATCGGTTCCGTCAATGACTCACCAGTGGCGGAGGCAGACAGTTTTACCTTTGATGAAGATGTCACATCGACACTCGATGTTTTAAGTAACGACAGTGATATTGAAGATGGGTCATTCACCCCGAGTAGTATTACCCTGCAAGATCTTGGTCAAGGAGAGGGGGGATACAGTTTTGCCACGGTCAGTGTCAATGCCGATGGGACCTTAAAGATTGTGCCAACAGCGAACGTTAATGGTCAACATAGCTTTACCTACACGTTAACCGATAGTGGTCAAGCTGTCTCCGTGCCAGCAACCGTCACGCTCAATATTACGCCAGTGAATGATGCCCCCGTTGCTGTTGATAACAGTGCACAACTACTAGAGGGAGGCTCCTTCGAGGTCAACGTATTAGGCAATGATAGTGATGCCGATGCTGGAGACAGCTTTGAACTCACTAGTGTCACAGTCGTCGATACGCCAGCATATGGCAGTGTGAACGTGACGGCGTCAGGAGCGATTGTTTACAACCCCAATGAGAACTACTTCGGTGAAGACAGCTTCACCTATACGGTGGCAGACTTAGCAGGTGCTGTATCTAACGTCGCAACAGTGACCATGACGGTAACACCAGTCAACGACGCACCAATGGCGCAAGCACAGTCACAAACGCTTGATGAAGACAATAGTTTGGTGATCACGTTGGTTGGTTCAGATATTGATAACGATGATGACACTCTGCAGTATCTTATCACTGAGCAAGTCAGTCATGGCGTTCTAGAGCAGTTGACCAATAATGGTTGGCGCTATACACCAGAAGCGAACTTCAATGGCTCCGACTTCTTCTTGTTCAAGGTCAACGACGGTGATCTCGACTCGACAGAGGTTCGTGTCGATTTGACGGTTAATCCAGTCAACGATACACCAACCGCGACCGATATCAGTGCTACGGGAGAGGAAGAGATACCGCTGACCATTACTTTAAATGGTAACGATGCAGAAGGCTCATCTTTGAGCTATCAAATTGTAAAATCGCCAGTCAACGGTAATGTTACCGTCACAGGCAATCACGCGGTTTATACGGGTAACAGTAACTTCTTTGGTCAGGACAGTTTCACTTACAGCGTAAGTGACGGAGAACTTACCTCTGGAGTGGCGTTAGTGACCATCACGGTGAATAACGTTAATGACTCGCCAGTGATTACGGGTACCCCATCGACGCAAGTGGATGAAGATAGTGTGTATCAGTTTGTGCCCGCGGCATTGGACGATGACCCAACGGATACTCTGACCTACTTGATAGCTAACAAGCCACCTTGGGCTACATTTGACAAGACAACAGGAGCACTTTCTGGCACGCCAAGTAACAGTGATGTGGGGACTTATCCAGATATCGTGATTAGCGTATCCGATGGCACTATTTCTTCCTCATTGTCAGCGTTTTCGATTACTGTGAATAACGTTAACGATGCACCCGTTATCTCTGGCTCACCAGCAACACAAGTTAATGAAGACAGCACCTATCTGTTCACGCCACAAGTGTCAGATGTTGACAGCCAAGCCTTCACCTTCAGTATCGTGAACAAGCCATCTTGGGCTAGCTTTGATGCATCAACAGGCACGCTCAGTGGTACACCAGATAATGGTGATGTTGGCAAATATCAGGGCATTGTTATCTCGGTTTCTGATGGTCTCACGACCACAATGCTCAATAGATTCAGTATTGTGGTTAACAATGTCAATGACGCGCCAGTGATCAGTGGCACTCCTGCTCTTACCGTCAACGAAGGCAGTACGTATCGCTTTGCGCTGCAGGCATCGGATGTTGATAGTAGTAGCTTGAGCTTTTCAATCCGCAATAAACCATCATGGGCAACCTTTGATAGAGCAACTGGGTTGCTAAGTGGTACGCCGGCAAATGAGCATGTTGGCAGCACCAATAATATTGTTATTAGTGTCTCAGACGGTGAGCTAAGCACATCTCTAGCAGCGTTTAGCATCACGGTAATCAACGTCAATGATGAGCCAGTGGCGGTTAATGATACCTATGTCTTTACCGAGAGTAACGATGGTAGCTACTTATTGGATGTACTCAGCAACGACAGCGATATTGACCTAGATACATTACAACTGGAATGGGTTAAACCTACATCTGGAACGGCAACGATTGTGGGCAGTCAAATCCAATTGGTAACGACCTCAATTGGTACAGTGGCAGTGCAATACAGTGTGAAAGATGGTAATGGTGGAAAGGCCACCGCGAAAGCAATCGTGACAATTAAAAGTGCGAAATTGGATGCACCAACAATAGCCGCACCTTCAGATATCGAAGTGAACGCAACTTCGCTCTTTACTAAAGTTGCATTAGGCTCTGCTGTGGCACGAGATAGTACAGGCAAGCTATTACCTGTTTCATTGGTCGACAGCACGACCTTTTTCCGACCTGGAACTAATACGGTCTATTGGCGCACTCAAGACTCTGATGGAAACGTCGCTGAGGCTAGTCAAACGGTAACAGTGTATCCACTGATAAGTATCTCCAAAGATGCGCAAACCACGGAAGGCACCAACCATAGCGTATCGATACACCTTAACGGTCCTTCGCCGAGCTACCCAGTAATCATACCTTATACGGTTTCAGGAAGCGCGGACAGTGATGACCACACGCTCACCTCTGGTGAAGTGGTGATACCTAGTGGTACCGAAGGCAAACTTTCGTTCGAACTACTTAATGATGGACAAAATGAAGGCGTTGAAACCTTAGTGATTGATCTGGACAGCACCCTTAATCTAGGTAGTAAGCGTCGTTACACCTTGACAATCTTTGAAGAGAATGTGGCTCCGAAGGTCACGGTAAGTGTATCTCAGGCGGGGGAGCAGCGGAGCCAAATTGAAAATGGTGTTGAACCGGTCACAATCACAAGCAGTGTTAGTGATGCAAATATGTCCGATATACACAGTTTCAGATGGAGTAGTGATAGCGATGTACTTAACCAAGCGATTGCGGGGCAGATGTACAGCGAAACATTGACTTTCTCTCCGCAATTACTGAGTTCAGCGATTTACAATTTGCAATTGACAGTTACTGACAATGGCACTCCACCATTATCAGTGACACGGAATGTCTATTTAGAAGTGGTACAAACATTGGCGGAGCTCGGGAGTGAAGACAGTGATGGCGACTTAATCCCGGATGATCAAGAAGGTCATAATGATAGTGATGGTGATGGTATCCCTGACTATCTTGATGCAATTTCTGACTGTAACGTAATTCAACAGGTTGTGTCAGAAAAAGATCGCTTCCTCATTGAGGGGCAGCCTGGTGTCTGTTTACGCAAAGGAATAACCATTCTGACTAACACGACAGGAGGAGCTTTATTGCTGGATGAGGAGCTTCCTAAAGATATCAATATGAAGAGCATAGGGGGAATCTTTGATTTTGTAGTAACTAATTTGCCGCTTCCCGGTCAAAGCTATCAATTAGTTATACCTCAGCGTTTACCTGTTCCAGCAAATGCAGTGTACCGAAAGTATAACGCTGAACAGGGGTGGATAGACTTTATTGAGGATGCTCAAAACACAGTTTCTTCTAGTGCTGGCGAGGCTGGTTATTGTCCGCCACCAGGGCACAGTTCATGGTCACAGGGTCTGACTGAAGGTGACTGGTGTGTACAACTTACCATTGAAGACGGTGGCCCGAACGATGATGACGGATTGGCTAATGGCAGTGTCGTTGATCCTGGCGTCGTTGCCGCTCGTGTAAACAATAATGCACTTCCTCAAGCGATTGACGACAATGCGTTTGTTAGTATCAATGGTACGGTGACGATCGATGTATTGAGCAATGATACCGATACTGATGGTGATGGTCTGAAGGTAAGTCGTGCTTCCGTAGATATTGGTAGTGTTAGTGTGGTTGATAACAAACTAAGTTATGTCACTCAACCACAGTACTACGGTGAGGCTTCGATCACTTATAGCGTAACGGATGGTAATGGTGGAACCGGATCGGCGAAGGTGACGGTGAATGTTGTAAACAGTCAGAATCCGAATGCGGTGGACGATAATATTACCACCGATGATCGTACTCCTGTCACGGTTTATGTCCTTGCTAACGATACCGATCCGGATAACGACACATTGAAGTTGGTTTCAGTCCAAGCACAGTATGGGCAGGCGGTCATGAATGCAGATCAGGGCGTGACCTATACCCCTACCTCAGGGTTTGAAGGCAATGATGTGTTGACATATATCATTCAAGATAGCCAAGGTCTGCAAGACGCGGGGAAAGTTATAGTGACCGTTAAGTTGGTAAGAGATGTAAAGGTTGAAAATACTTCAGCAGGAGCATTGGGTGGCATAGTGTTGATGCTTTTGATTTTGTTAGGAGTCATACAACGTTATGGAAGAAACAGTGCTTTAGCACTAATTGCTGTGTTTAGTTTTAGCAGTCAAGCGGGTTGGTATGTTGATGTTCAAATGGGGTCAAGCCATGCAGATGAGCGTGATGCTGTTAAAGGTGATAACGTAATCTCTACTGACAACACCGGGCTCTACCGTTCTATTGGGTTTGGATATGCTTTTTCTGAGCAATGGTCAGGAACTATCCGTTATATTGATATGGGTGAAGGTAGTGCAACATTGCGTAGTGCTACTACTTCACCAGAAGACTATCACGTTAGTGTCGCATCTATAGCACCACTCCTTGTTAAGGGCATAGGCTTCGACATCGGTTATAAGTTCTGGCAATACAATTCATGGTCCGCAAAACTGAGTTTAGGGGGCTTGTTCTGGGATACCGATATTGAAAGTACGTATCAAGGCAGCAAGATAACGACGGAAGTGGATGGTTTTGATGGATATATTGGTGCAGAAGTTGGCTACAACCTCTCAGATAATTGGGAGATCGGTGTCCAAGGCGCTCGTTATTTTTTACATGAAAATGATGTTGATATAATTGCGCTACAACTTCGTTATTTTTTTGAGCCGTTATCAGTGTATTAATTTATGGTTTGGTATTTTTCGATAATTTGTATCCCAAGTGATCATGAAGCGGTATGGTAAATTACTGGAGATTAATGCGTGATACGTCGCTTTACTTTGAACCTAGTACGTTTACAGTCGAAGAAATATAGTGTTGGGGCTGAAGCAAAACAAGCGGGTTAGAGCGACACAATTCGTAGTGAACCCTTATTGGGTTGTAAAGCGTTCCAAGCTCGCAGTTGCCCTGACTCTGCTGGTGATAACACGACGATAAATTGATACCGAGCAAAACGATAGTTTGATATTGCCTCTTCATAAGTCTATGACTCTTTAAGTTTATGACATTTTTGAAGGGGCAATTTTATATCTGCTTTAGGATGAGATACTTGCTACTATCTCGGTTTAATCTAATACTGATTGAATAATATCAAATGCTTTTTCTATTTTTTGGGGTAGGGATAATGCCAAACCCAAATAAGAGGGCATTAGAATGATTGTTGATAGAAAAATGCGATGATGGGTAAACCGCTACATTGGATGAAGCAAGCTTATTCATCATTTGTGTCGCGCATCCCGATACTTCAGCTGCTATATGCAATCCACCTTGGCTTGGAATACGTTGTAAGCAATCTATGTTGTCAATTAATTGAGTGAGTTTATGATGCCTTTCGCTATAGATTTTATTCATATTGAGTAAATGGTGAGAGAAATGACCGTCACGCATGAATTCGTCAAGTAGGATTTGAGACACTACAGATGTACTTCTTCCCAAGTGCCACAACATATTTGAAATTGGCTCCATTAAAGACTTTGGTGGAATCATATAGCCAATGCGTATGCCGGGAAATAGTATTTTAGAGAAACTGCCTACCATAATGACGCAGTCATTTTTGTCTTGTGACTTGAGAGCTTGCTTACTGGTATTGAGATAGTGATATTCCGCATCATAATCATCTTCGATAATGATTGCGTTATTAACTTCTGCCCATCTCAGCAGTTCTAACTTCCTTTCAACGGAGTAGCTAAAGCCTAAAGGGAATTGATGACTAGGCGTTGTATAAATAATTTTGGTATTAGAAGGGATTGATTCAACGATAACGCCTTGGTCGTCCATCGGCACGGTGCCTATTTGCGCGCCAAGCAATCGAGCTTGATTTCGAAAAACAGGATATCCTGGATCTTCCGTCGACACGAGGTCGCCCGGAGAGAGTAATGTAAGGAGAGTCGTCATTATTGCCTGCTGGCATCCTTGCGTAATGATGATGTCTTCAGGATCACAGATTACGCCTCTCGAATGTCTTACATACTCGCAGATAGACTCTCGTAAACAAGCTAACCCTTGCAAATCACCACCATGTGCAAACTCTGGAGTTAATGCATTGAGCCTACTCAGTCTTGAGTGTCGCCAAATATGCTTTGCTATTCTCTGATGATCAGGAACGCCTAAAGTGAAGTCATAGTCTAGATTCTTTGGTGCGATGATCTCTGGCTTCTTCGCTGCGTTAGTGCCAAACACCCCTAGTTGGTAGTGTTTTATTGGTCTCTTATCTTGATTCACCGTTTGTTCTAGAACATTACTTACGTACGTGCCAGACCCTGCCTTTTTACTATCCACCCCTCGAACTGAAGTCGCTCATACACCGAAATGACAGTGTTTCTTGCTATGCCTAACTTTTTTGACAACATGCGAGTCGACGGTAATCTCTCATTTGATCGTAATCTGCCTTCTAATATCCCTTGGTATATCTCGGAATAAAGCTTTTGGCTGGTGACTTTTCCAGTTTCGAAGTGTAGTGAAAATGGCATCGTTTTCTCTGTAGACGTTGAAAAGTGGTTCTAAAGCGTTGTGAGGATGTGGATCTGTATACATTAGGTATATCTACCTAGTATACCGTTATCGTGATATGGAGAAAGCGTAATTAAGTACATTATTTCCCCATTTTGCAAACGGATGTTACTTACATTCGTATCTAATCGGCCTACCTATCAACGGTGATCAGGTTTAAACCTGTTTATATCGCACTAAAAATTTGAAGACACAGTGTTATTGATCGGGGGTTAACGATTGGAGTTCTTCAAGTCAGGATTACTTTTATATAAAAAGCTAAAAGCCTTGGAATAAACTAGAAATTAATTATAAGTGAAAATTAAAAATTGAGGGTTCAATGAAATTAAACAATGCTTTGGTGGCTATTTTATCGCTCACTTCTTTCGTCACGTTTGCGAAAACGGAGTCAACGGTTAGCAGTCAATTAAAGAGCGTAGTTGATGAATGTGCTAAAGGATTAATGAACGAATACGACATTCCGGGGTTGGCTGTTGCAGTAACGATTGATGGTATGCGTTATTTTTACAATTACGGTTTCGCTGACGAAAGTAAGGGGAGTTTAGTCACTAACGACACTATTTTTGAACTCGGCTCTATCAGTAAAACTTTTGCCGCTACTTTGACTGGGTACGCCCAAGAAAAAGGTAAGTTGAATATGGATGACAAGGTCAAAGATTATATTCCAGAATTAGAAAATAGTGTTCTGGGTAATACCAAGCTAGTTCATGTCGCAACCTACACTGCAGGTGGTCTACCATTACAATTCCCTAGCGAAGTAACGAACGACGCTGAAATGATGCAGTACTACAAAACGTGGAAGCCGGAGTACGAAGCCGGTACTAAGAGGAAGTACTCAAACCCTAGTATTGGTCTATTTGGCTACATCGGTGCTTTGAGTATGAAGTCAGACTATACGGAAATGATGGAAACCGTCATCCTACCTGAGCTCGGTATGACCAATACGTTTGTCGATGTACCAAAGGATCAGCTTAACAACTATGCTTTTGGTTATAGTTCTGAGGGACAACCCGTTAGAGTTAATCCAGGTATTCTTGATGCACAAGCCTATGGTATTAAATCAACAAGCTTAGATATGCTTCAATATATCGAAGCAAATATGGGTCAAGCGCAACTTAATTCTGATATAGAAAATGCGCTAGAGCGAACTCATACTAAGTATTTTGATACCGACACGTTTACACAAGCCGTAGGATGGGAAGGTTATGATTACCCCGTTTCACTTTCGCAATTATTGAAGGGTAACTCCAGCGATGTAATTCTCAACGCTAAACCGGTTCAAGCAAGTGTATCCGGTACTCTCGGTCGTGACGTTTGGTATAACAAAACGGGTTCAACAGGTGGCTTTGGGGCATATGTCGCATATGTACCCTCTGAAAAAATAGGCATAGTGATTCTAGCGAATAAAAACTACCCTAATGCAGAAAGAGTAGAGGCTGCTTACAATATTATTAGCTCGGTGGTGAAATAAATTTTAGTGGTAATAGGCACTACGTAATTATTAGAGCTTATTTAGATACATACTATCTGCATTGTTTTATTCGATAGTATTTATAGGAGTATTCATGAAAACTAAGCATTGGTCTAAGGTGACTTTGCTACATGAAGTTGTTACGAATCCAAATATAACGATTAAAGGTAAACATAGTTATTACAGTGATTTTTGGGACGCCGGTTTTGAGGAGTCCGTTGTAAGATATCTACAAGGCGATGAGTTCAGCCGAGATTGGGAACCAAAATGGAAGATTGATAAGTTACATATAGGTGACTTTGTCTGTATTGCAGCGGAAGTTGTGATTGTTATGGGGGGAAATAGTACACATAGAGCTGATTGGTTCTCCTTGTACCCATTTATGGACTTTATTGAAGAAGCGTACGTCGGGAAAGGAGATACTCACATTGGCGATGGCGCCTGGCTCGGTATGCGATCCATGATAATGCCGGGTGTGACTATCGGAGAAGGAGCAATCGTTGCGGCAAACAGCGTGGTGACGAAAGATGTTGAGCCTTACAGCATGGTTGCAGGCTCACCAGCTAAGCATGTCAAATATCGCTTTTCTCGAGAGACGATAGACGAACTGCTCGCCCTTAGGATATATGATTGGCCTGATAAGAAAATCGACAGTCTGAAGAGGTTGTTATGTTCAGACGATTTAGAAGGGCTGAAAAAGGCAAGCGCTGAATACGATAGAAACCATTCAGTAGAGTGAGGATGTCACTATTTAAAAAAACAGAAGAGGCTCATTATAGAGCCTCTTTTTAGTGTGATGGATATCTGCAACCACCACACTTCCTTATCAACTCATCATTCAGCAAGTCGCCAACTAGAATCGGAAACCTTTTAGTTTCATCTTTGCAGGAAAGGTTACCTCAATAGTTGGCTCTTTCAATTGTTAGCAGAGACGCTCATAACTGTTTTGTTTGAGCAATTCGGTTAAGTCGCCTTGACCATATTTTAGAGTTGCTTGGTGTTTTTGATGTCGAATGACCTGATCAAAAGTAGGTCGAGTCACTGAACGAAAAACGCCCACGGGTACGGGAAAGTCTGGATAGCTCAAGTTAGCAAGCGCATAAGCATAGTATGACTCCTCGCATTGACTGGAGTGGAGCAAAAGGTTCGGGGCCTCTGATTCGACAATCTCGAAACCAAACCCTCTATTGATCAACGCTTTTGAGTGTGTTTTACCAAACAATAACGGTTCATTATCTGAGAGATAAAGTAGATGTTCGCTTCTATTAGCAGGGCCGTTGTAAGGTTCGTGCACTTTATCGTTAAAAATGACGCAGTTTTGTAGGATTTCAACCACAGCAGTGCCCGAATGCGCGGCGGCAGCCTCTAACACCATCGTCATGTGTGTAGGATCATTGTCTGATGTTCGTGCTATGAACGTAGCACCTGCGGATGCTGCCAATGCCAAAGGTTTAAGCGCTTGATCGGGAGAGCCTTCAGGGCTCGACTTAGAAATGAAGCCCTGTTCGCTTGTCGGAGAAAATTGGCCTTTGGTAAGTCCGTAGACAGCATTATTAAAAAGCAAAATTTTAATGTCTTGGTTGCGTCGAATCGCGTGAATAAAGTGATTTCCGCCAATACTCAGTGCGTCACCATCGCCGGTTACGACCCAAACATCTAACTCTGGATTGCTAGCTTTTACACCAGTAGCGATGGCAGGGGCACGGCCGTGAATCGTATGAAATCCATAAGTATCGAGATAATAAGGAAAACGAGATGAGCAGCCGATCCCTGAGATGAATACGGTGTTCTCTTTAGTTCGACCTAATCGTGCTAGAACGGACTGCATCGTTTTTAATACGTTAAAATCACCACAGCCTCGACACCATTTGACTTCAACATCAGATGCGAAATCTTTGCGGTTGAGTACCTTAGTCGTCATTTTTAATATCCTTCAGGTGGTGGTTAATAGACTCAATGACCTCGTGAACTTTGAATGGTAACCCCTTAACTTGGGTTACGGAGCGTGCAGAAATGGCATATTGTGAGCGAATCACTTTGACGAGTTGTTGGTTATTCAACTCAAAAACAAGCACATGTTTGAATTGGCTAATGATCTCTTCCAAATTGATTGGAAACGGGTTTAGATATTTAATATGGGCGTGGGCAACCGATGCGCCTTGATTTCTCAGATGCTCAATTGCGGTCGACACAGAACCTTGCGTGCCTCCCCAACTTAGCACTAGCAGTGAGTCTTGAGTACTGCCTGTTAGCGTTTGTTTAGGGATGAAATGGCAGATGTTATTTATTTTTTTTGCTCTTTCATCAGTCATGCGCTGGTGGTTTTCAGGATCATGAGAAGGGTTGCCAGTAATCGCTTGCTTTTCTAACCCTCCAATGCGGTGCATTTTCTCTTTTGTACCAGGCGTGACCCACTCTCTGCTGTAATACACGTCATCACGGGCATAGGGATAAAACGGGCTTATGTTTGCTTTTGCAGCCTCGGCAGTGAGCTTAATCTCATCAGGGTTGGGCACGAGCCAAGATTCGGAGCCGTTTGCTAAGTAACCGTCACTCAATAAGATCACTGGCGTCATAAATATAGTGGCAATTCGACATGCCTCGATTGCCATATCAAAGCAGTCTGCAGGAGAGGCAGGAGCCAACACTGGGAGTGGTGAATCCCCATTTCTACCATACAAAGACAAAAGCAAGTCTGATTGCTCTGTTTTAGTCGGTAGGCCAGTGGAGGGGCCTCCACGTTGTACGTTGATAACAACCATTGGCAACTCCGCCATCACGGCAAGGTTAATGGTCTCTGCTTTCAAACATAATCCAGGGCCGGACGTTGATGTGACTCCTAAACCGCCAGCATAAGATGCACCTAAAGCTGAACAAGCAGCTGCAATCTCATCTTCTGCTTGGAATGTCGTGACCCCAAAGTGTTGATAGGTTGATAGTGTGTGTAGAATATCTGAGGCGGGTGTTATGGGGTAAGAGCCCAAAAATAGCTGGCGTTGGAGTTTTTCTGCTGCGCATATTAACCCAAGCGATAATGCTTCGTTCCCTGAAACAGTACGATACAAGCCAGCTTTATCTGCTACGGGAGCAACCTGAAAACAGTCGCTGAATATTTCGGTTGTTTCAGCATAATTAAATCCCGACTTTATGGCTAAAGTATTTGCCTCTCTCGCTTGCGGATTGTCAGCGAATTTATTATTTAGCCATTCAATGGTCGGTTCTAGCGGACGACTGTAAATCCATAAAACAATACCAAGCATAAAAAAGTTTTTGCTTCGTTTCACTACTTTAGGCGCTATGTTTAACTCAGAAAGAGATTGAACGGTTAAACGCGTAAAACTTTCACTAATCACTCGATAATCTGCGAGGCTACCATCGCTCAATGGGTTCGATTCATAGCCAGCAAGCTCAAGGTTTTTTTTATTAAAACCATCGAGATCAATAAGCACCAAACCGCCTTCAACGAGTTGTGAGATTTTGGTTTTTAATGCAGCGGCATTCAGAGCGATTAAGACTGAAAAATCGTCGCCAGGAGTATAAATCTCTGTTGAGGCAAATTGCATCTGAAAAGCCGATACTCCAGATGTGGTTCCTGCCGGAGCCCGTATCTCAGCTGGATAATCAGGTAACGTCATGACATCGTTTCCTTGTTTCGACGAGTTGTCTGAAAAGCGTTCTCCAAGTAATTGGATACCATCTCCAGAATCGCCAGCAAAACAGATCACTTCGCGTTTAAGTTGAATTATTGTCATTAAAACCTCTTACCGTGTTAGAGCAAGTTCAGTATGTTTCATTGCACTTAATGAGATGCAATGGAATTAAAGGTTGAAGAAAATGCCGTAAGCCTGAGCATTTTGAGTGTAGAGTTAATGGTGTTGGCTTTATTTGTCGTCTCTGAGGTCAGTAGAAATATCCATAGCTAGGTATGCTTTTCCGAAATACTAGAAAAGTTTGCATGACACAAAAATACTTTTTCTGTCATATTAGATGTGATTATTTTTCATTAATTGTGAGCGTTATGGATAAGCTGTCATTAATAAAGTTGTTTGTATCTGTTGTGGACTTAGGGAACTTTACAGCAGTCGCGAATCAATTAGGGCAGTCGCGAATCAATTAGGGCAGTCGCCTTCTACTGTTAGTAAAGCGATTGCTCGCCTAGAACAGGATTTGGGTGTTCGTTTAGTGCACCGTACAACACGTCAACTCCAGCTCACTGAAGCGGGGTTTAACTACCTTGAGACGGCAAGAGAAGTGATCAACTTGCTCAAAAGTAGTGAAGAGCAGCTTCATCAAAGTATTGCATCTCCGTTTGGTACACTTCGTGTCAGCCTTCCTTTATCGTTCGGGCAAAACTATATAACTCCGCTGATTCCAGAGTTTTGCGAACGTTACCCTGAAGTGAAGTTGGATCTTAGCTTTTCCGATGAATACACCAGTATATTGGAGAGTGGGATGGACGTTGCTATTCGAAGCGGGAGACTAAATGACAGCAACTTAATTGCGAGGCGATTATGTCCTATTGATATGGGTATGTTTGCCAGTCCGGAGTACATAAAGAAGTTTGGTCGGCCTCAGAGTGTTGAAGCGCTTAACCAGCACAAATGGATAATGTACCGCTATAAACAATCGGGGCGCTTGCTTACCTTGACGATGCCTTTAGATGGTCAATTAGTAGAATTTAGTCCTACACATCAAGTGACAGTAGACAATGGTTATGCGATGGCCTCTTTAGCGAGTTTAGGAGCAGGGATTGCACTGATGCCCCAATATCTTGCTCGAGACTTAGTACAGCAAGGTAAACTGATGTTGGTTTCTGAACCTCAAAGAACCGATGGTCAAGGTGTCTATATATACTATCCAAGTCGTAAGTTTGTGCCCGCGAAAGTAAAAGTATTTATCGACTATATTATTCATAAACTGGATGAGCAGGGAGAGGCGATCAACAGCAGTTGGATGCTGAACCATTAAAGCTCTTGCTGGAGGACGATAGCTTTTTCTGAAGTCTAAGCGTGTTACGTGCCAGCAAGTTTGCTACATTCAGTTGTGCCCACAAAAATATTAACTCATGGGCTGCAAACAAAGATTCGCATCATTAAGAGCCGCATATAGCGGCTCTTTTTTGTCCTGAACTTGGAAAGTGGCGACAGGTCTTGAAGCGCTCAGAGGGTTACGAGGACTCGCTTCAGATAAATGAAGAAAGATCGAACCGAAGTATTTTATTGCCGGTTTGACTGTCTATACCGTTGCCATTCCGCTGTTAATTCTGCTTTTTCTTTTCTCGCTGCAATCAGCATTTCTATATTAACGTCAGTGTTTGGGTGCTTTTGAATGTATCGCTCGTAATCAACCGGAATACCATTGATGTGCAGTTCAAGGTGTAAATGCGGCCCTGTTGTTCTTCCTGTGTTACCCGTTTTTCCTATCACTTGTCCTCGGCTGATCTTCTCGCCAACGTGGACGTTGCGTTGAGATAAGTGTAGGTAGCGTGATACAGAGCCATTTGTGTGGCGGATATTAATGTAGTTGCCCGCAAAACGGTTGTAACGAGACTTTAAAACGATACCATCAGCAATACTACGAACCGGTGTACCTACTGGTGTTGCATAGTCAGTGCCAAAGTGCGGAGTCGTTATATTAGTTACTGGGTGTGTTCGTTTTAAGTCATAGCCAGAGCTTACTCTGTAGCTTTTATCAAATGGATCTGAAAATCGGAGTTTATTTTTTATTGACACGCCATGTTCATCAAATATGTTACCTTGCCCATCATTGATAATAAATAAATCGGTTTTACTACCTAAATAGTAAAAAGAACTAATATAGGTTTCATTTCTACTATTTAACTTAGTTCTTAAGATAAAATGGTCATCTCTCTTAACTGAATCAATAATATTAAAGTTACTTTTAATAAGGGACAATAGCAAATTAATCTCTTTTTGACTTATCCCTGATTTTAACAATGAAGCGACAAACGAGTACTCAACCACACCTATGGTGATTTTTTGTCTAAGAGTACCCACCTCAAAAGGCGTTTGAACTCCCTCATTCTTGAACTCCAAAGGCTTAACGGTAGGCAGTCTATCCATGGGAGTGAGGATGTGGTGAGAAAGCGACACGCTAATAAAAATGAGTAAGGCAATGGTGAGAAGGGTTGCGGTAGGAGTTCGCACACTCCTTTTTATTATTAAAATAGTCATTAGTTTTGGTGGTTTATCAAGGCTGACAGTTGTGCGTAGAGTATAATATTTTAAATAAAACCTAGCATTAAAGTATGGCTAATTCCTCCGTTTTAACTAAGTGAATAATTATAGGTGATGATTTTAATTTAATAATTTAGTAAAAGTGACGGTTGGTCTGGTGTTTTTGGCTTTTTAAATGGTGTTATTGTCACGTTGAGAAAATATTTTACAATAATATAATCTCGGCAAAATATATTTTGCCAAATTACTATGTTCGCTAAAAATACGCTGAAATTAACATTAGGTCTTACGCTTACATCTCTTTTATTGAGTGCATGTGGTGGTGGTGATGGAGGAGACAACACACCTCCAGCTAGAAGCAAAGGAAGCATTTCCGGTATGGTTTTTGACGCCCCTGTAAATGGCGCAAAGATTGAGGTTTTCGAGTTCAAAAATGGAAACTTAGGCCGGAAGTTGGCTAACACGACGTCTGATGCGTTCGGAAACTATCTGCTAGAGTTTGAATCGTCTTCAATGCCTCTTTTTGTTGTTGCAAAAGAGGGGAGTTATACCGACCCGTTTACGAATGAAACGGTATCAGTGAGCAATGCGAAGACACTTAAATTTGAAGGTGTTGTGAACTTTAAAGAGGGGAGTGAGCAAAAGTTAATGCTTACTCCGCTGTCGAACTTGGCAGCAGGCTTGGCAAAGTACAAAATTTCTCAAGGATCCACAGATGAGAGTGCCTTTTCAACCGCTTTGGATAGTATCAATAGCATGTATGGGTTTGACGTAAATGAGACCAAACCTATTGATATAACCAAAGGTGGGCAAAGCAGTTTTGCTAGTGCTGGGCATCAATACGGCGCTTTATTAACTGCATACTCGTCTTACTCTTACGATCTTATAAAAAAATACGGCAACAGCGATAACGTCTACACTTCAATGCATTTCGCTGACATCCAATATCGGGATGTTATTGCCGATGGTGTTCTTGATGGTCTTGAAGTGAGCCAGACTTCAGGAGCAGTGACTCCCCTCAGCTTTGGACAGAAAAAGATAAATAGCGACATTTATACACGTGATTTATCTCAGCATGTTCTGATCGTGGTAAACGATCCAAGTGTCAATATCTCTGGTACTGATGCCGCAGACTATGTCGACTTTAGTAAGAAGCTTAATGACTTAGGTACATATGGCAGTACTGATGGCGTCATTCCACCGCGAGATGGTACGGATATCGATACAGATGCGCCAATAGTTACTCGTACGGACAGTGATGTGCTCGCTGGCACCGATAAAGTTGATCTAAAGATTGTAGATGATATCGGCGTAGAAGACGTATCCGCCTTTATTCAGTATCAGGTTAATGGCTCTTGGTCTGGTGAATTTCAATGTAACGACATACAAGATTTTGGAAGCACATTCTGTTCGGTTGAATTTGATGATTTTGAAGTTGGCCTTCGAGAGACCAACGTTAAAGTTAACATTAATACCAAAGAGATCGATAGTGTGGATATGAACCCTGCCACAGGGCTCTCAAACGTAACAGCAGCACGGTTAGTCTTATATACAGCGGATGTACTGGGTAATGAGTTAATTCCAGGCAGCCATTCGGGTCTTCATATCAACTTTGAATGGGATAACGATGCGCCTGTTATCGATATTACATCGGCGAGTGCAATTAATAACCAACTTAAAGAATACGTTCTGAAAGGGGTTGTAAAAGAAAGCTCGCAAGAGATCAGTTCGGTCAGTATTTCATTTAAAGATGGCTTACATGAGGACGTCACATGTTCTCCTGTAACTGTAGAATCTGGAAATGCTTGTGAGTTTAGTAAGGCTTACCCAACTGATGAATTCCTATCTACGACGGTCTTTGAGGTTCGAGCGAAGGATAGCAAAGGCAATACGGGCACCGCTCAGCATGCAGTAAGTCGTGACGATCAAGCGCCAGCACAAACGATTACTTATCCTGAAGGTGCGTCAATGACGTACGTAAATGTCGGTTTAGATGGTGAACGAACCACTTATGATGGTATCTACTCTCAAGATACGTATACCCCAGACAATGTTCAAGCGAGCCGCGATTTCTTGAAGATTGACTATGCGTACGCAAGTATAGGGATTCAGAATTCATTAAAAGGGGTAGATTTTAGTAACTTCAACGCTAATTTATTGAAAGAGAATAAAATCCCTTATGTTCGTGTGAAAGTATCAGACGTAAATACCGATACGGTTTTAGGCTCCAACGCTAATAAGCTTAAGCTCGTCGTCAAGTACTACGTAAGCCAAAACAACGATAACAACTACTCACTTCAGCAAGTTATTGATACAACTGCATCAGATGACGATTACATCGCAAAAATTCCGCACGAAACGCTGTTAGACAGCAATGGGCGAGTAGAGGATGTCATCTATTACATTCCGTTTGTAAGAGATATTTTGGGTGACAGCTTTAAATCGGTATCAGAAAACAGTAGTCAAAAGTTAGTCATTCAAACCGTCGATGAGTCTGATAACGAAAGCACTCCAAGAGAAGTATATTTTAGAAGTAGCTTTGACCTACCAACCATAAAAGTGGTGACACCATTTATTGGTGCGCGAGCTCAACTTGAAGGGTTGAGCCCAAGTGGTGAATTCACTTCACTTGCAAGTTGTACCACTATCCAGCAACTGGAAAGTGACCAGTCCATGGCTCTTGACGTAGCGAGCTGTGAAACCACAACTGACGTAGTGAATTATGATTTCATGCGTGTTCGTTTAATTGGTATCGAAGGCAGTGAGCCATACTATTACCAATGGAAAAGAGATCCAGGGACCAAGAAAGTAACGGTTGACTTAAACAAGGCCAATATTGGTGTGTATTTTAAGCTCAAAGGTTCTCAAACTTACTATATTACTGAACTATCGACATATCAGACTGGTTTGTTTGATTTCCAGTGGGATCAAGTGACAGCGGGAGAGAAAACTTCAGAACGTGCGATTCAAATTCTTGATGAGGTGCGCTATGCGTTATCAGGTACGAATAACAACTCATTCTTTGGGTTTGACCCAACGGTTGTGCCTTATGCAACCAATGAAATGCTTACGACTAAAGCGATTCCAGAAAAGCCATCAAACGATTATCTACACCGATTTCTTGTCGAAGCCATCGATAGTATTGCTCAAGGAATGCCGAGAAATAACTCATTAGATTTTGCCTCCGCTATTTACGATGATTTGAGCTTTGATGGAAAAGCGAATGGTATTGGTGTTGGTGGACGTCAGGTTATGCTCGATTCTTATCAATTCGGTTCCGATACTTATCGAAAGGATTTAGCGCAATCGTATTACGAAATCATGGCGAGCAAATACGGTATTGAGACCAATATCGCGCAGCTCTATGCTGATGATATTTCGATGGCTAATCCTAACTTAAATGGTAAGAACATTTTTGATACAGAGGGTAGCAGTATCGATATCTTGCCTCCACAGCCAAAATTAACGATTGAAAGCGGTCGAGAGACGATGGTTGGCAATAGGCTTTATATTGCTGGTGAAGTTGTTTCTAAAATTATCCTAGACGATCCTTCTGGTATTGTAGAAACCGACGCTTATGGTCCGAAGTTTAGCACGATGTGGTATCAAGCCAGTGAGCCAAACATTGAAATACCGCTGGACATCAACATTGTAGAGAACCCTGGCAACAGCAATGCTTATCGAAAAGAGTACCTCTTTACCCTTAACTCTCAGTCTAGTGAACTAAAAGATATTGTAGAGTTTGCTGTGGAAACCAGTGCCATGGACCCACATGGTAATGCGTATGGTTACGATGGCAAAGCTCCGTTCATAGAAACGGTATTTATTGATAATGATTTCCCTAAAACGAGTTACCTCCCACCTAATGATGTCGATGGTAAACCTGTAGAAGGCGGTATTTATTTAAATGCCAAAAATACCCATGAATTGACCTTCAAGGTTGAAGACGTTGTGGGTGACAAGCTTTCTTCAAGAGGTCTTGTTTTCTACCAGCAAACGGGTGAAAAAGTCACATACACACCAGAGGACTTTGCGAATAACTCGAAAGACGCCTTTAAAGTCAAATTATGTACGGGGGGGCTTTGTTCAAATCAAGGCGCGACGATTTACCCGGGTGATGGTGATTGGTTAGTCGTTGCAGCGGCAGAGGATAATTTAGGTAACTCCGTTTCAGAGTTAACTAGCACGGCTCCGAGATTCAATATTCGTATCGACTCTGAAGCTCCTATTGTAAAAAGTGAGCAGGTTCAAAGTCGTTTAGGCGGTAACAACCAATGGACACCTGTTATTGATTGGGGGACGTTAAGCCCCGGCAATAATGTAAAAATAGATCTTCGCCGAGGATCTGGTCAGGCACTGACATTAGAAAGCTGTGACCCTCTAACAGAGACGTGTGACGTACCATACCTAGTCGGTGAACAACCTGACGTCAAAGTCCAACTGGTTTCAAAAGCATTTGATTACGATGAATGGAATGAATTTTATGTCACTGCGACGGACAATGCTTACCCTGCCAATGTTAGTACAACAGGGAAATTCACATTCCAAGTCGATAACAAAGGCCCAGAAATCATCCTAAATACGCCTTGGGTTGAAGACACATTGTCCAAAGAGAACTATGTTGTCGGGCGTGAGTTCAACGTGCGATTTAAATCTGTAATAGACGATTCAGACATTGAGCAAGTCTCTCTATATCAGAATGGTAAAGATTCGCCAATTAAGACAATTGTGCCAACGGATTCATCTAAAGAGTTTGTAATGTCTCTCATTAAGAGTGACACAGATAAAATAGACATTTCTGAAGATGAAAAAACCACGTCACTGTATGTAAAAGCAACCGATATTTACGGTTTTGAATCTAGTTCTAACACGCGCAAGGTTATTCTTGATCGTGATGGGCCAACATTAGGGTTAAGTGGTTTCAATGCGAATGACTACTACTTAGGAAACTATGTCTTTGACCTAACGGCGTTAGACCTGAATGCCAACGGTGATATTTCAATTAATGGTGTAAACCGAGAAAGCTTAGAGTATTGGACGTTTAGCGATCTGGAGCCATTACCTGGCTCTCCAGGTAAAAAAATCAATGAAGATCTCAAAGTGAGCCTTGGTGATTTAGGTACGGGTACACACAAGGTTCGTTTAAAAGGGTCTGATGTTCGTGGCAACACAACCTTAACCAGTGGTGAGCAAGATTTTACCGTTAAAGTGTACAATTCCATCCCGCAGGTAACGCTAGCGATGAGTTACACGGATGGAACGCCAATTACAAACAACACCATCTATCAAGATGGGAATATCGTACTTAAGCTTGATATTGTTGATGACAGTGGCGTTGATCGAATTGACTCAACGTATAGATTTTCTGGAGAGCAAAACGGGACTAACTTTACGTTTTCAGAAACCGCAGATGGCACTTGGACGGCAACGCTGCTTTCTACACAAATTGCCAAAGATGGTAACTATGAACTTGATATAAAGGTTTACAACAAAGTTCGTTACCTTGACGAAAAAGACAGAAAGGTTGGAAAAGTAAACCAAACCTTTAGCGTACAGCGTGAAGGCGTGGTTCTCTCGGTTGCAAGTCCGCTGGACTTCCAGAACTACTTATCTGATGGTGTTCTTGATGTCACCTTTACTACATTGAGTGCGGTCAAAGCCAAAACGTTAGAGTGTTGGGTTCGTGAAGAGTACAACTCTCTAGATGCACCACCAACTAATGAGCAACCAACTTCTGGTGTTATCAACGTATCGCAAGAACCTTACAGTTGTAGTGTCAATGTTGGGCAAAACATGACGAAAGCACCTGTCACTTTGATCACTAAAACCTTGGGTACAAATGGGCGTGAAACGATCAACAAGTTCAATTTTTCGATGGTGGATATTGATGCACCAACAGTCGTTGATGGTAACTCATACAGTTTTAAAGGAAGTGATGTTTGGTTTGATGAAGCTTTGAAGAAGAAGATGCTCACATTTGAGCTCTCTTTCAATGATGCTTTGTCAGGCGTGAATACTGAAAGTTCAGATAAATATCCAAAGCTGGTTCGTAATCTTGGCAACAAAGCTTATACACCAACGACCTGTGCCAAAGGTGTTGGAAATATCAAGTGTACGTACTCTGAATCCTACGCCGATATTATTGATGGTCTGAGTACAACTCAAGAATACAAAATCAAGAACGTATCTGATTTAGCAGGAAACTTGACGCCAGAGCACGATCTATTGCTTGAATTACCTAAAGGTTCGGTAGTCGTTGAAATTACTGATCCGGTTGGAAACACAACCATTAATGGTCAGCAGCTTGTCGCCAAGTTCAGAATTAAGCTGTATGAAAACTCTAGACTAGACAATGTGATGGCCAGATTTGGAACGGAATCCTACAACTATAAAGATAATCCGGAGAAGTTTGCACAATTAGAGGTGTGTGCAGATGATCCAACCTACAAGTGTTCAACATTTACAAGTGAACTTCCTAGCGATGCGGATGGGAAAACGATCAGGACAACGATTACCGCAACGGATGTGTGGTCGAGAGTCGGTGAAGCGACCGTTGATATTAAAGTTGACAATACATCTCCAAGTGTTGGCGATGAGATTATCGTAACTGAATCGCCAACAAATCCAGATAATGTTCGTTTTCGTTTCGACATAACGGACACTGGTAGCAGCCTGGCAAAAGTAAACTACTCGGTTTTAAACCCAAGCTATCAAGAAGAAAGAGTAGAGGATGGGAACGGTTCATCTACGTACTTTGAACTATCAAAATCTCAGTTAGAGGGGCGTGGTTCAATCACGGTTGATATCAAAGCAACAGATAGTGTTGGGCTATATTCAGACATCAGAAAAGTCATTGATATTAGTGTTCCTAAAGTCACGATTGATTTCGATGGAATTACGAGTTTGCAGGGTGGGAAACTGTTTTTAACCAAGGCGAGCCAGCCGTTTACGGTATCTACGGTGGAAGGAGAAAGAGTGAAAGCTTCACAATATTCTGTGGAGCTTATTCCAAGCCTAGGTGATTCCTTGCGTTACTCAGGTGATGTTATCTCATCTAGTGGTAATGGAATGATGAACTTTGCCGTCGATAACCAAGGGTCATATACCCTTAAGGTGACGGTGACGGACTCAGTTGGAAGAGAGAATACAAGCTTTGAATTACTAGGCAAAAGTTATGATGGACAAGTGATCGAGTCTATTGTTGATTATGACGTTCCAAGTATCTCTGGCTTAAGTGCTAATCAAATCTCTAAGATACCGACAAACGATAAGTATCAGCTAGAAATTAGTGCATACATTACAGATAAAAATTTAAACATCGTCACGTCAAAAGCGGTGAGTGGTGGCAGCACTGTGGCTCCTCAAGCGATTACTGAGCCGACAACCGAAACGGGGCCTTATGTCATAAGCTATTTGTTACCTAAAGGTGATCATACGATCGCGGTGGCAGCAACAGACAAGGTGGATAACAAGAACGAGAGTTCTATTGACGCACATGTGGAAGCGGCAACCGTTCCCGGGCTAAGTATATCTACTGCTTCAAGCGCCCCTCTTTTTGGGGGCGAAGAGATTACACTTACGTTTAACTTTACAGAAGAAGTTACTAACTTTGATATCTCAGATGTCCATCTTGTCGCTAGTGATAGCAGTGCAACAGGAACGTTAAAACAAGATACTTGGTCGACTTCAGACAATGTTACGTGGACGGTTAATTACATCAGTCCAGAAAAGCAAGATAAAGACATAACAATACAGGTAGAGGATGATAGCTACCAAAGTACCAACACCATTCCAGGAAAGGGAAGCAGTTTAAGTATCGCGGTTGAAGGAACCTTACCAAAACTGACTAATGTGACATTTAACCCCAAGCATCAGAGTGTGGGGCAAAGCGTGAGTGTCTCGCTTGAGTTTGATAAAGAGCTCCAAGAGGCGACTGCTACGCTTGGCGGCAATCGCATTAGTTCTCTGTCAGCAACGGCAGATAAAAAGGTCTGGGTTGGTGATGTACAAGTTCCGAGCACCGCGCTGTTAAGTGTCGACTTGGTTGTTAGTCAGTTTAAAGATTTGACTGGCAACATAGGTGAGGATAACACCGCTCACGAATTACCGATCACACCGACCTTAGTCATCACGCCAGTGGGCAATGTGGATGAAACGCATGCCGCCACGCTACAATTCGAAGGTACGTCGACACGTTTTGACGGCCAGTCCCTGCGCCTTGAAGTGAAAGCCCAAGGCAGCGCGACGGTACTAAAAAGCGGCAGTGCGACAGTACAAGCCGGTGGCACTTGGACCAGTGACGCAATGGATATGAGTCACCAAACCAATGGCACTTATACCGTGATTGTGACAGGGACGAACTCAGCGGGTATTGAAGTGAGTGAAAGCCAGAGCTTTACACTCGCGCAATCTCTGCCAACGCTGACTAACGTGATGTTTACTCCTGAGCATCAAGCCATCGGCCAAAGCGTGACGGTGACGCTGGAATTCGATAAAGCATTGCAAGCTGCCGTTGCAGAGTTAGGTGGCACAACGATCACCTCATTAGTGGCAACAGCGGACCCAGGCGTTTGGACTGGTGATGTGGTGGTACCAAGCACGTCAGAGCTCAATGTGGCGTTACTGGTTCGTGACTACCAAGACTTATCAGGGAATACCGGTAGCCAGAACACGGCTTACTCCATGCCGATCACGCCGACCTTAGCTATTACGCCAGTGGGCAATGTGGATGAAACGCATGCCGCCACGCTACAATTCGAAGGTGCGTCGACACGTTTTGACAGTCAGTCCCTGCGTCTTGAAGTGAAAGCCCAAGGCAGCGCGACGGTACTAAAAAGCGGCAGTGCGACAGTACAAGCCGGTGGCACTTGGACCAGTGACGCAATGGATATGAGTCATCAAACCAATGGCACTTACACCGTGATGGTAACGGGGACGAACTCAGCGGGTATTGAAGTGAGTGAAAGCCAGAGCTTTACACTCGCGCAGTCTCTGCCAACGCTGACTAACGTGACGTTTACTCCTGAGCATCAAGCCATCGGCCAAAGCGTGACGGTAACGCTGGAATTCGATAAAGATCTGCAATCCGCCGCAGCGGAGTTAGGTGGTACCACGATCACTTCATTAGTGGCAACCGCGGACCCAAGCGTTTGGACTGGTGATGTGGTAGTACCAAGCACGTCAGAGCTGAATGTGGCGTTACTAGTTCGTGACTACCAAGACTTATCAGGAAACACCGGTAGCCAGAACACGGCTTACTCCATGCCGATCACGCCCGCCTTAGCCATCACGCCAGTGGGCAGTGTGGATGAAACGCATGCTGCCACGCTACAATTCGAAGGTACGTCGACACGTTTTGACGGTCAGTCCCTGCGTCTTGAAGTGAAAGCCCAAGGCAGCGCGACGGTACTAAAAAGCGGCAGTGCGACAGTACAAGCCGGTGGCACTTGGACCAGTGACGTAATTGATATGAGTCACCAAACCAATGGCACTTACACCGTGATGGTGACGGGGACGAACTCAGCGTGTATTGAAGTGAGTGAAAGCCAGAGCTTTACACTCGCGCAGTCTCTGCCAACCTTGACTAACGTGACGTTTACGCCTGGGCACCAAGCCATCGGCCAAAGCGTGATGGTAACACTGGAATTCGATAAAGATCTGCAATCCGTAGCGGCGGAGTTAGGTGGCACGACGATCACCTCATTAATGGCAACCGCGGACCCAAGTGTTTGGACTGGTGATGTAGTGGTACCAGACTCGTCAGAGCTGAATGTGGCGTTACTAGTTCGTGACTACCAAGACTTATCAGGAAACACCGGTAGCCAGAACACGGCTTACTCCATGCCAATCACACCAACAATACATCTAGATGCTATCAATGATGTTGCTGGAGTGGAAAGCGTGACAATAAGTGGTAGCAGTGAACGATTTGAAGATAGTGAGTTCATAGATATCAAAGCAGTCGACGCTGATGGTACAGAAGCCACAGGCATGGCAACCGTGTTTTCAGACTCATGGACAATTGACTTAGATCTTTCAGGACTGAAAGACGGGGCGGTGACGATTTATGTGAATGGTACCAACAAGCTGTCTGCCTCTGCCGAAGAGGCTCAAGCAACATTTAACTATGATCGTTTCGCAAGTACAGCCTCCTTAGGTGCTGTTTACAACCGATATTTTAGTGATAACAAAACTTTAAAAAATGCGGCATAAATAAAGCGAGCGTTTAGCTCGCTTTATTTCTTTGGGACTTTTTGTGATATTTATCAAAATAATTGCCTTTATTGATAAGTTACTCGAATTAATGAATCGTCTTAATACAAGGCTGAATAACTATAATAACTAGGCCAATGTTGCTTTTAGGTGTGTATGACGTGATTGTGATGGTCGCTCGGTAGGTGCTGTGGTGAATGTGTCGCGTTGAAAATCTTTTTAAATATTATATATTTACGCTCGTTTCTATACTCTGAGTATAGTGTTCTGCATGAGGTCGATGGGTAATACCTCGCCTCTTTAACTCGCGATGAAGCAAATTTAATCCTAGCAAGCTTCAGAGCAGTTACTTTTGTGAGTGCGTAATGCGCTCACCTTTTTATTTAAACTTCCTCAGTAACAGTCAATTTGTTGTTTGTTGCTGAGGAGGGCACCTCATAAACTTCTGAATTTCCTCGAGCTTACCTGAAGCGCACGTTACTACGATTTTTGTTAACTTCAGTCCATAAATTAAATTTTTTTAGAGAGTAAGATTTTACCATTTTGACAGAGTGGGTGATGTTACTGGCTTTTATTGTGGTTAAATCGCATGTTTTGATAGTAAAAATCACCATTTGTTTGGTGTTTTTGATTTCGGGCGATTTTTCTATCTCGTTGAAAATAAATGGCTAAGTAAGTAGGATACGCAGACCAAATCGTACTTGTAAGCCTTATCAGCTTAATTGTCACCGCAGCCATATTTACGATGTTGGTTGTGGAGAATTCAAATGCATTTAGTTTGCAAATTTATACCTAGCTCGAAGCTATCCTCCAACGAGCTATCTTATGTTCTTACACCGGACGAGTGTATAGGACAGCTTTCGCGTTTGCGAAATTCAGATGACATCCTTAGAAACCTCCCTAAAGAATTGGCGCAAAAGATTTCCATCTCTGCCAAAAAAACGACCAGCGCATTGCTAGCTGCTATAAGAATCGAATTGGGAAAAGGCAATTGGGTGTCATTATCTACCGTTGCTCGTCGGTCGCCATTGACGGACTCTCAGCTGCAAAGCTTCCCTAGACTTAAAACACTCGTTGACTCTGTATCTGCTTCGAATGAAAGCAAAGCTTTTAAAGCAGGATACAAGCAGGTTACCGAAGATGTTGCTTTAGTTCGTAGTTACACGCATGTCCCCTCTGAGCCAAGTCCAGATCAAAAAATCGTTGTCGAGTTTGCAGGGCAGTGGTCTAGCAACGCGGCATGTTTGATGTTGGGAAAAACCGAAGCTCAAAAAGAAAAAGTCACAGTAGGCAAGGTTGATACAGAAAACAAACACCGCAGCCTCGCGATATTTAAAGATCTCGAAGCTGAGGGCAAAACGCTCTATATCAAAATCCCTTGCACTGACCAGCCTCAGCCAATTTTGCTTAAACTCGCCGAAGACTTGCAACCCGTTGATAAAGATACTCAGATGGATGAGTGGGATAACGTGTTGGTGCCTGTGGTTCCGCTGCACTTCCCTAGTAGCGATAAATCAGATGAAGCTGCAGAAGTGTTTACATCAGGCTACGTGTATGTTGTTTGGAACAATAAAATTTGGCGCGAAGTGGCAATTACGGAAAATGGTTACTTTTCAGATACGGACATTAATAGTGTTCGTGAAGGCTCTAGACGCAAAAGGCACGCCGATATCTATATGACCAATCCTGAAACAGGCGGTGTTTTCGCTTATGAGCCTTTCCAAATCGTGCAGAACGGCAAGGTGGTAAGTGAAGGCTCTTTGAATGGCTCTGGAGAGGCTCGAGTGTTCAACTTAGTTGAGGAAAAAGTTGAGATAGTCATGACCGGCTATGAGCCACAAATCAAAGAAAAGATTGAAACAAATTTGAGCCCTATTAATGCTTCTAGCCCAGTGGAGCGGAGCGCGCAAGGTTATCCTCTCCCGCATATATGGCTTCCTTACAAGATTAAAGGTGAGCCGCAAGAAGTATATTTGGCTTATAACAGTAAACGATTGAGCGAGAGTGAACTATCTGAACTAGAAAGTGATCCCGGAACCAAGGCCATAAAAGTCACTGATCTTAACCATTATAGCAGTGAGAAAAGCTTTAAAATTGGAGACGGTTCTGTTCGTCTGCTCTCAGTATTACCAAGTGCTGTGACCTCAAAACCTGAAAAATACGCAATGTTACGAAGCCAGGTAAATAAAAATGTAGCGGTCGTGTATTTACTTAAATCTGTCGAGATAGTTTTCGAATATCCGGGCTATACGACGCTGGACGAGTCAGATGATTACTTTGAGTTAAGGCAAAGCGATGGTGATTGGTCGCAGCGAGTGTGCTTGCGCCAATGTATAAAAAAAGAGAATGGTTCTAGGTTGATTCGTTTTACTGGTTGGCCTGCAGAGGTTAAAGAAGTGGATCTTCTCCGTGGTTATCAGGGCAATAGTCATCACGGAAGAGATAATAAAACGGTCATTTTTGCTCAAACACCCATTGCGGATTTACTGGCTTATAAGAAAAAAGATCAGCCAAGTTAACAAAACAACTTATTCGGGTTGCGTTGTCACACTATTAAACGCGATCGAGAAAGATAACGAAGAGAATATAAGATGAATCTACGTCATACATTATGCTTGATTACTTTAGCGGTCTTATCTGGCTGTAATCAAGAATCGGCCAAGGAACCAGAACAACACGCGCCAAAACCTCAGACGGTTCAAGACCGAGTCGCAGAAAAAAATGCTCAACAGTGGGAAGATGGTCGTGTTTATATTACAGAAAACAATTACGTTATTTATGACAAAGAGACGGGTAAACCTAAACACTTTATTTTTAAAGCTAAAGAATGGCCACGTGAAGATCTCACCAATGAAAGCTCTTATGATTTACCACGTGTAGTGTTCCGTTGGGATAATGCCCGAAATGAAGCGAAAGACCACTATGATCAAAGGGATAAAGTGTGGAGTATCAAAACGGATGGGACGGACTTGCGTCTGGTCGCAGATGAGTTTGTTGGCAAAGTTCGTCTAATGCGTGTCTCTCCAAATAATCGCTACTTGGCTTTGGCCTATTCGGCCTCAGAAGGGATGTTTAAAGTAATTAAAGATCTTAAGACGGGTGAGTATATTGAACTAGGTCGTTCACGTGGCTACCCAGAGTTTCTATGGGCAGAAGACAGCAGCTACCTTTACTACGTAGACAAGTTTAAAGACTGGAAGTACACCTTAGCGACAGGCGAAAAACAGCAAGTAGACACAGAGTTTAATGAGTATTCCGTGATTCAAAAAGGAAAAAGATACGTACTAAACGACTTTGGCGTTGCAGTTTATGATGAGGCAAAAGACGAATTTCTCTTTAGCACGGGAATTAATCCTGATGAACAAAATCTGGGTGATTATAAGTTTAACAAACGTAGTATTAGTCCAGATGGTAAGTACGCTTGGGGTGAAAGTAGGAAGTTTCGTTATCTAATTGATATCGAGCAGAGTTCATTTCAACAAGAAGAAATTGTACCGCGAGCGGTAGGTAAGCTGCGCTATTTTGAAATTTTGAGTAAAGATGCGAATTATGCTCGGGATGGAGCTGCACGGGTCATCCTCAGTAAACTAAAAGAAAATAAAGAATTTGGTTCTTATTTAAAATGGGAGCAAATAGGGACAGGCCATAGTGCCAGTAACTCTTCTCTTTACAACGCCTTTGCCAACAATGGTGATTTTGTTAAAGGGGATGAACTGTGAGCACTCATGATACCAGTAACGCGATACCTTTGTGTGCAAATTACTATTTGTTTGGTGTTTATTATGAGGGGGAATTTAACTCTCAAACTAAAACAACTGAATTCCCATCTTGGCATTCAGAGGAAAGCTTGGTAAGAAAACAAATCGCTAATATTCGCCCTTTAGCGAAAGTGCCGATGCTTAACGTAACCGATAGCGATAGCCCTAAGCTTTGGGCTACCGACCATAAATTTAAGTTATGTTCACTGGGTAACGGAAAGCCCGATCAATATGGGGCTTTTGAGGTTCTGACACCAGAGCACACAATTCATGCTTTAGGTAGGGATCTACCCAAAGAGGGTGAGCAGACCTTCACTTTCCGCTTTCCGCCCTTGCCTTTAATAGCTTCACTTTCTGAGTTAAACCCCAAAGAGTTAGCTACAAAAGTTGCAGAGTTGAGTAGCCAGTTGGAAAACAGCGAAGCAAAACTGACCTTGACAGAGATCAGCATTGAACAATTGGCTAAGCCTTACGAACCAGCTGCGAACGGGGGGCTCAGCGAAGAACAGGCAGAATATAACAAGTGGTATGAAGATGTAAGTGAATCGGGAGAGACACTAAAAGGCTTCGTTTTACCTGTTGTGGCGAGTTGCGCTGTAGTTTTTTCTGATCAAGGTTATGAAAGTGCGACGGTTACTTTGCAAAAATTTGACTCAACCAAAGAAGGTGGGGAATACAAAACAATAGGTTCTTCAGTACAAGCAGCATTACCTGAAGATGAGCATTCAGAAGAAAATGCTAAGCAATACCCATGCGCGATGTTTCACGTTGATCCTGCTGATTTTAAAGAAGGCTTATACAGTATCCGTGTTGAATTTATTCCAAGCCAGATGAAAAATGGCGTTCCACAGTTCATTAAAGACGCTCATATTCAGCAATTTTCTGAAGGCTTAGATACAGTCTACACTTACGAGCTACGTGAACAGATTACCTTTTCTTCAAGCACTCCGTTAGGGAAATTTGCTATTGTCAGTGGCGATATGATCTCCCTTGAGGAATCCTTGATTTATCAATACCCTCAGTACTTTGGAAATATGAAACATTACCTTCACGGTAATGTACAAGGTGCAACTGCCAATACGCCAGCTTCAAGAAGTATTGCGTTACTCAAGAATATCCGAGATGTGTCTGCTCAGCTAGGAGCAGGGCTGCTGAGCGGTAGCTTGCAAGACACTTTAGACCGTGATGGCCGCCAAGCGGTGTTTAATAACGTCTCGAAACTGTATTGGGATGCAGTTAAGTCCGAGATGCCGCCTGCGATGAAAGCGGCGGGCGAATTGTATTACGGTATTTACAGTACGAAAGAAGCGCTTGATAAATTGCAGGAACTCCACAATCCAGCTATCGCGGGTATTGGTTGGAAGGCGCTATTTCACGATAAGGTTTTTAACACCAATGAAGCTCGGGCAAGCGCACTAGCACTTTCTTTAGAATCACGTCTGGGTAACCGACGTGTGGTTGCCGGGCGAGTTGCGGAAGCTTGGCTTTCTGGTGGTAAAACCGTTGGTTTTAATGGCTTCGGAACGGGACTGACAGCACTTAGTTTGTATAAAAAAGCTAAACAGCTGGTTAATCAAAATAAAAAGGTTGATAAAGCAGAGCAAGGAACAGAAGAAGTTACAAAAGACTACCTTGCTCAAATTCCAGTTTGGAAGACAGCTAACCATATCCAGGAAGAAAAACTAGAACAGGCTTTAAAAGATGCGCGTGATCAATCTGGCAATCAGATTGACGCCATTCTCGTAAATAGCTCTAGAGGCGCAGGAATAAAAATAGAATTTGCCTTTAACTCGCGTGAAAAAGAGTTAAAGGATCATGCATCTATATTTAAACAGCTTGCTGCTTCTCTTGCCAACGTTTTAGAGAATGAGCCAAACCTTAGAGTAGAGATAGAAGGGCATGCTTGCCAAGTCGGTACCGAGAAAGCAAATATGCAGGTCTCGGCAGAGCGCGCAGAATATGCGAAAAAACTGCTCATGAAGGAGTTCCCTGTTTTTGAAGGTCGTGTTTCGGTAGCCGCTTTTGGTGAAAGTAAACCTGTCTATGTTCCCAAACAAGGTGAAAAAGTCGACCGCAACAACCCTAATCTAAGACAAAACCGTCGGGTTGTAATCCGTATTTACCTGCAATCCCTGAACATATTCTTTCATCCCAGTCGCTATGGCTCGCATGCAATGGAACGCTCTAGGCTTGCTCTAGAAGCTGAGATGGTTGCGCAAGATAAAGCAGAAGTCGCACTGCGAATGGCGATTTTTGACAGTGTCGTTGACGTCGCTTCCTATATTCCTGCTATAGCTCCTGCGGCAAGAGGGTTTATGCTTGCCATAGAGGGGTCAAAGACAGCAATATCTGCGGTGAAAGTGATTGATAGTTTAATGTTGGACTCCTTCCTAGAAGAGTTAAAGCAAAGCCATGAGGTTGTCAGTGAGCTTGAAAGGCTAGCAAAAATACATATCGAGTTACTTAACGATTTGCGACGCAGTAAGGTAGATGTAGGTATTGAATGTAGGTCTTATCAGGAACTCATTACTCACCTTGAGAGCGAAGAAGTTCGTAAGGAGGTGTTAAAACGCTACCAACTACGAGCGCTTGCTATTAATGGCTTAGTGTTATTACTTGCTGACCTAGGATCTCAAACCAAACGGAATTCTAATATCTCGTTTAGGTTTTTGGTTGAGCGTTACAAGGTGAAGGAATACATTGAGAATTACATTTTGAGCGATGATTGGTCTGTACATACGATCAAAGGAAACACCTTAGCGGCTAACTGGAAGAACCGTTGTGATAACGAGTACTACATCGAATTATCGACAAATGTGCCACAAGGTGCACAGTATTGGCCTGCTCCAATAACAACTAATAGCAAAGTTTCTCATCTCTCTATAACCGAAAACAGGGATAGCCTTAAAGCGGCAGGTGCATTTAATCAAATCTTCCCGATACAAACTATGTTGTTTGAACATCCAAATGAAACGATGTTTGATAACTTTACCGAGTCATTTAACCCGCAGGGAAGTGAGTTAAAGAAAGATGAAATCGGCTATTGTCGAATACTAGTTCAGTCAGCTCGCTATGCTGAAAGTGATGAACCGGAATGGATGTCATACGATAGTTGGATTCAGCAATCTAGCAACAGTCGTCTAGGTCCATACGATAAAGTGAAAGTGCAGTTGGTACTTAAAAAAGAAAACAAGTATGCGAAACCAGTTACTATTGGCTACGATCGCGTCGACGGGCTCGAAAATATTAAAGGCCCAGCTTTCAGTGACTGGATGTTGCCAATGAAGGTTAGTGACTTCAAAGCTGATCCTGATGGGCGAATAAGTGCTTTTTACAAGCAACAGGGGATTGATGACGGCGCTACGTTGATTGCTATTGAGCATATTCCCTCATTCCGCTTCGGTGATGTGATGATCGACGGTATGAAACCAATGACCTCTAAAGCAAAGCTAATGTTCTCTGATGCAATGTTCAGTATGGCAGTTTCCGGAGCAGCGATATCGGGTCAGCCAAGTGACTATTTTGCAGAAGCGGATTCCTTTAAACGCTATGTAAAAGGCGGAGGCTTCCAAAATATGCGTTACTGCTTGGGAATTAGAACGAATCAAGGGCAACATAGTTTTTATTTACCACAAGAGTACAGTCTGGGGCAGAAGTTTGATGATGCTGAAGATGAGTTGCAAATTGGCGCTTTAAGTACGGAAACTAGACTGGTTTTACTTGATACCTATTTGGGAGAGCAGCAACTGCGTCTACGTGAACAGGACCTTATGGTAGAGAGCTTTACCTTAATGGCAAGTGAGGGAGACAAAAATACCATCCCTATACTTCATGGCATTAAACAGCAAGTGGTGGCTATAGACACCAAAGCGTCTGGTTTGAACTTTTTCAGTGAAAGAAAATGGTACCAATCGGCTGATAATATCTGGCGTGATGGTTTCTCATGGGGAAACAAAAAGAAAGACGATCCTGCCAGTATTTATGTGCTGATTTCGGGTGAAAGTCATGAAAAAGCACTTTATGAACGTTTGGGTATGCCGTGGGAAGCAGTGAATATGTGTATTCAACTGGCGCTCGACGGAAATGATGGCAAGCCAGTTAAAGGTCCTCTTTACTTCACCGATATGTATCATATTGGTGAGTTTGCCCATAAAAACGAAGAATGGATGTTTACTGAATCTATTTCAGAAAACCATCGAGAACAAGTTGATGCCATGAGTGAGTTTATAGGTGAAGCAGTAAGCAGTCTCACTAAAGAGAATGATCTATCTAAGAGCAAAAACTATACGATGTACTGCATGAGGTTTAACTTGGAATATGTCGCACCAACGGGAGTTAGGTTAAAAGGCTTAAGACCGTTTGGTGGTGTAATTGGTGGTAAAGCGAACTTGGAGCTTTCGGTTGCTCATCTAAAACAAGTCGGATTAAATGGAGTTGATGACTATGATATTGGTCGTGATGCTGTAATTTCTATTCCTTCTTTAAATGCGGATAGTGCTTTGGCAGGTAATTTCTTTAGTGATATGCCTTGGCTAATTGAGAAAGAGTCGACAGAGGAAGGCGTAGACAAGTCTGCGGCTGAAACTTGGAAGCAGTATAACGAATCTCAACGCAAGAAATGGCTGAAAGATTGGATTGAGAAACAACCTGCGGTAACTCAAGCACCCAAGCCCTTGGAAAAGTCACTTGATAACCCTTCCTAGATGCAAAGAAAAACCGCCTTCGGGCGGTTTTTCTTTTCTTATGACTTCATACTGAATTTAGAATTTTCTTTTTAAGCCCCATCAACCCGCTGCAGAAATATCGTATTTCTTCATCTTATGGTTGAGAGTGCTCATTGGCAGCGCCAATTGCTCAGCGGCTTTCTTGGTGTGCCAATTGCAGGCATTTAAGCAATCGATGATCACTGTACGCTCGTATTGGCTGACAACGTCCTTAAGGCTCTTTGAAACGTCTTCTAAATCCGCTTGTGCTTGCTGCTCGTAAGCAGGTTGCTCTGGGGTAGGTGAAGCTGCTTTCATGTCGATACTTGGTACATCTTCTGGGATTTGTTCGCCAAACTCAATGTGAGTAATGGTTTCAAAATCGGACAGTAGCACCGAGCGCTCAATGATGTTCTTAAGCTCACGCACGTTCCCTGGGTATTGGTAGGCAAGGAGCTGTTTACGTACGTTGGCACTTAACCCTGGCGCTTGCGGCAGACCTAGCGTGTTGGTTGTGTGTTGCACGAAATGTTCGGCAAGGGGAATAATGTCTGACTTGCGAGCTCTCAATGGTGGTAATGTAATAGGGAACACATTCAAACGATAGAACAAATCGGCACGGAATCCGCCATCTTTGATTTGCTGCATAAGATTACAGTGGGTTGCGGCGATAACGCGAACGTCCACCTCAATCTCTTTGCTGGTACCGATAGGGCGAACTTTGCGTTCTTGTAGTACACGCAGTAACTTTGCCTGCAGTAGCATTGGCATATCGCCAATTTCATCTAGGAAAAGCGTGCCGCCGTTGGCTGCTTCAAACAAACCGACTTTGTCTTTGTCTGCGCCCGTAAATGAACCTTTCTTATGCCCAAAAAGCTCAGATTCCAATAACTGCTCTGGAATAGCCGCACAGTTCTGAACGATCAAAGGCTGTTCTGAACGATTAGAGTTTTCGTGAATGTATTTCGCGATCACCTCTTTACCAGCGCCCGTTTCACCACGCAACAGAACGTCGACAGGAAGAGATAGCACCTTATCAAGACGATTCAAGACATTGAGCATTTCTTCGCTCTCTGCAATAGGACCTTGATAGGCTTTCTGGGTACGTTTTTTGAGCTGAGTGTTCTCGCGCACTAGGGCTTGATTGTCGGCATTGAGATTTTTTATTACTTGCCCGTATTGCTCTAACCACACAGCTTGGCGAATATTACTCGCGGCCATACGACAAAACTCAGTCAATGCAGCTTCATTGTCGATAACACTTAAATCGAGTAAGACTAACAGTCCAATGGTTTTGCTTTCGCTATCAATCAAAGGCCAAGCCAATAAGTTCTCGCTTTTTAATCCCAGTGTCTGCTCAGTTTGATAGATGCTTTCGCAGTCATAGCCGTTGTACTTATACAACTCGTTAATCAACACCACTTCACCATTACGAATGGCAAAGTTAAATGGGTCGTTCTCACTGGCTGAGTCTAACTGTAATGCTTCCCAAGGGTGGGAAACGATAGTTTTATCGTTATGGTGAGCGGTACTTGGAATCAACGCCTGCCCAGTCTGGTCCAAAACGTAAATGATGCCGTGCTTTGCGAGGGTCATTTGTCTCGCAGCGGTCAACACAGCATCCAACGTTTGGGTAAGCTGGCTGCGATCAGCCAAAGACTGACTGATCGCAAGTAGGGCGTTACTAAGTTCGCTATGGTTAGCTGAACGCATAGGTTAGTGTTCCTTGCTCATCGACAGACACTTCGATTTGCGTATGTGAATCATCCTTGTCATGCACCAATAGCTGAGTCGATAGTTGCGGCAGCAACTGACGGTTGATGACCGCGTCGATATTACGCGCGCCGGTTTCAGCAAGGCGACAGTTACCTAGTACGAACTCAACCAAGCTTTCTTCGTAGCTTAGCGACAACTTGTGATGGCTCTGTAGACGCTGAGAAACTTTGTTTAGCTTGTGGTGAATTATTTCAGTCATTGCTTCATCAGACAGTGGAACAAATGGCAGTACCGACATACGTGCCAACAGCGCCGGTTTGAAGTGTTGGTTCAAAGTAGGGCGAATAGCTTCTGCGATGATGTTCGCATCGATGTCTTTTGATTGATGAACCAAAGATTCAATTTCGTGCGTTGCAAGGTTACTGGTCATGATGATCAGCGTGTTCTTGAAGTCGATTGTGCGGCCTTCGCCGTCGTTCAGCGTGCCTTTGTCGAACACTTGGTAGAACAGGTTCAACACTTCAGGGTCGGCTTTTTCCACTTCATCAAGAAGAACAACAGAATATGGACGTTGACGAACCGCTTCTGTCAGCATGCCGCCTTCGCCGTAACCTACGTAACCCGGAGGTGAACCGATTAGGCGAGATACTGTGTGCTTCTCTTGGAACTCAGACATGTTAATGGTCGTCATAAAGCGCTCACCACCAAACATTTGATCAGCGATCGCACGAGCCGTTTCGGTTTTACCCACGCCACTTGGGCCAACCAGCAGGAATACGCCTGTTGGTGCGTCTGGGTTACCTAGACCAGCTTTCGCAGTTTGAATGCCTTCAGACAGTGCATCGATAGCGTATTCTTGGCCTTTGATGCTTTGTGTTAGGCTTTCTTTCAGTTTTAGCGTGGTTTCTGCTTCGTCTTGAAGCATCTTACCCATTGGAATACCAGTCCAGTCCGAGATCACATGGCTGACTTCATCTGGGCCCACTTCAAAGTGAACCAGTGGGTTGCCATTGCGGATTACATCTAGCTGTTCTTGGCAGGCCGAAATGGCAATGCGAACGGCTTCTTCATCCATTTCTGCATATGGAGAAACGTCTTGCTCTTGTTCTGAATCTTCGTCTGCAGCAAGCTCTTCTTCATTTGTTTCGCCAAAAACCAGTTCATGCAAGCGAGAGCGTAGAGCAATCATCTCTTGGATCTGCTCCTTTTCTTTGTGCCATTGAGCTTCTTGTTCTGCTAGCTCTTCTTTCGTTGTTTCCATTGCCAGTTTTAGGTCTGGAATATTAGCAAGGCTGTGCTTGTCGCCAGTTTGCTGCAGAGCATCACGCTCAAGTGCTTCTAGCTCGCGCTGTTGAGCTGCAAGTTCTTGCTGTAGAGTCTCAACAGAAGCAGGAATGGCATTAAGGCTGATGTTCACTCGTGCACACGCTGTATCTAGCACATCGATCGCTTTGTCTGGCAGTTGACGGCCAGAGATATAACGAGCAGAAAGTGCTGCCGCAGCAGTGATGGCGTCATCACGCACGTAAACATTGTGTGACTTCTCGTATGCAGGGCGAAGACCACGAATGATCAATGCTGCTTGTTCAGGAGACGGCTCGTCAAGTTTTACCAATTGGAAACGACGCGCAAGGGCAGGATCTTTCTCGAAGTACTTCTTGTATTCCGACCATGTTGTCGCAGCGATGGTTTTCACTTCACCACGTGCTAGGGCAGGTTTTAACAAGTTTGCAGCGTCGCTGCCGCCCGCTTGGTTGCCACCACCAACAAGGGTGTGTGCTTCATCGATGAAAAGAATGATAGGGGTTGGCGAATTTTTCACTTCATCCAATACTGCGTTTAGGCGTTTTTCGAATTCGCCTTTTACGCTTGCACCAGCTTGCAGAAGACCCATGTCCAGGCCGTAAAGCTCAACACCTTTGAGGTTGTCTGGTACGTCACCTTGTACAATCTTAAGTGCCAAGCCTTCTACTACTGCGGTTTTACCAACGCCCGGTTCACCAACAGCAATAGGGTTGTTTTTACGGCGACGAGCAAGAATGTCCACGATTTGGCGGATTTCTTGGTCGCGGCAGAAAACAGGATCGATTTCGCCTTTGCGTGCTTTACCAGTGAAGTCTGTTGTGAACTTGCTCAGCGCTGAGCCATCCTCACGAGCTTGTGTTTTCTCGGAAGTCGCGACTTGCGCCTCAATAGAGTGGCTTGTTAGCTCTGCAAAGTTACGCTTAAGGCTGTCAGGGTTTACCGCTTCAAGGATAGAGGCGTAACCATGTTGGCCGTAACGGAGAGGGTTGCTAACAAGAGTAAGGAGTAGGGCGCCAGAGCGGATTTGTGTTTCGGATAGATCTAAAGAAGAAACCAGCCAGCTTTCTTGCAACCATTCGATTAATAAAGCAGAAAAAACAGGTTTGCTGCCATTTCCTTTGGCGTTGGTGTCGAGTGTGGATCGAACCGATTGTCTTAATAAGTTCTCAGAACAATCAAAATGACTTAATAAGACGTCAAAATCACTATTTGGCCTTTCTAATAGACTCAGTAAATAATGCTCAATTTGAACTTCGTTTGCTTTTTCAGAGACTGCAAGTGCAGCGGCGTCTTCTAATGCTACTTTTGCAATCGGGTGTAGACGCTGAATTAATGAAGAAAGGTTTATATTTATCATAGCCATTTTATTCTTTAGAGGAAAAGAGGTAGCGGCTATTATACTAAAAGTGATTGCGTTCTTTTTTTATCAAGATATTTTGACTATCGCTTGTTGGTTATTTTTAATGATTATTGTGACATTAATGTTTGTGGTTATTTTAATGACGTTGTTATTCTAAATTAATTGATAGTAAAAGTGTCGGATTTATTAGTTTTAATGACTTTATTTACACTGTTTTATATGGTTATTTTCACTTTTTAAAATTTGAACAATTTATTATTATCTTAATCCAACTTTTTGGTTTTTTATCCAATAAATTGTACTCAAGATATTATCGAATAATGTATAAATTTTTTAAGTTGTTGTTTTTGTTTAATTTTTAAAGTTGGCATGGACTTTGATTATACCAAGTAGTCGCGGTGATAAGCGATTTGGTGATTTAAACAAAACAGATTTTAGAAAAGGAAATAGCGATGCCAACTCCAGCATATATGTCTATCCAAGGTGAGACTCAAGGCCATATTACTAAAGATACTTACTCTGCAGATTCAGTAGGTAACACATGGCAAGAAGCTCACGTTGATGAGTTCCTAGTACAAGAACTTGATCACGTGCTAACTGTTCCACGTGATCCACAAAGTGGTCAGCCAACTGGTCAACGTGTACACCGTCCACTTGTTGTAACTAAAGTTCAAGATCGCTCATCTCCACTACTATTCAACGCACTAGTATCTGGCGAAAAACTTCCTGAGTGTGTGATCCGCTTCTACCGTACTTCAGTTCAAGGTAAACAAGAGCACTACTACTCAATCAAATTGATTGATGCGCTACTTGTCGATATCCAAACTCGTATGAACCACTGTCAAGACGCAGCAACAGCTGACCGCGTGACAGAAGAAGTGCTTAAGTTCACTTACCGTGCGATCGAAGTAACTCACGAAAACTGTGGTACTGCGGGTAACGACGACTGGCGTGCTCCACGCGAAGCTTAATTGCTCGTCGCGTAAAGATTCAGGGCCAACGATTGTTGGCCCTAATTCGATTATTTGTATCAGGTAAAAGATATGGTGAATGACGTAGAATTTAAATTTGAAGTGCCTGGATGTGGGCATGAATTTCGGGTTGAGAGCTTTCATGTTCATGAAGAGTTATCTAAGCCTTTCCACATCAATCTCTCATTACTTTCACTTGATCCAGATATCTCGTTCGATGAGTTAATACGTAAAGCAGGAACATTGACACTTTACGGACAAGGTGTTGGGGCTGCGCGTGTGTTCAACGGCGTGGTGAATGAAGTTCGTTACTTAGGGACTGGACGTCGTTTTTCTCGTTATCAATTAGTCTTGGTTCCTCAAGCTTGGTTCTTATCTCAGCGCCAAGATTGTCGTATTTTCCAGCAAAAGTCAGCGCAAGACATCATCACAGAAGTACTCGATGATGGGGCAGTCACCGATTACCGATTTGAAGTGTCGGGTACTTATCCTCCAAAAGAATACGTTCTGCAATACCGTGAGTCTGACTTGCACTTCGTGCAGCGTATGATGGCTGAACACGGTATGTGGTATTACTTTGACCATAGCGATTCAAATCATACGATGGTCATTGTCGACAGTAATGACGCGATTGCACCTTTGATAAGCTCGCCAATAAATGCTTCTTACATTGGGCCGATTGTTTATCATGCCGATGGTGGCGGTGTTGCCGATCGCGAACATATCTCTGATCTCGAGTTAGTTAACCGCGTTAGAACGGGACAGGTTACGTACACAGATTACAACTACGAACACCCTAAAATTCCACAAGAGATGACACAGGCTGGCGAGCTAGACCAAGATCTCAAGCAGTTTGATTATCCTGGACGATACGTCGACCCGCTGATGGGTCAGGTGAGAACCACGGAGTGGATGTCGGAACACATAGTCGATAATCAACAAGTGGAAGCAACGAGTGACGTAATGCGCTTAGCATCTGGTTACAGCTTTAACGTCAGTGACCACCCGCGTTCTGAGATTAACCGCGATTACCTCATGTTGTCTGTAATGCACACAGGTCAAGATCCGCAAGTGCATGAAGATGAAGCGAGTGGTATGCCAACCACTTACTACAACCAGTTCTCGTGTATTCCACGTGATGTGGTGTTTAAAGCGCCTAAACTAGCGGCACCAGTAGTGGATGGCCCTCAAACGGCGGTCGTTGTAGGACCAGAAGGTGAAGAGATTTACACCGACAAGCTTGGTCGAGTGAAAGTACAGTTCCATTGGGATCGCTACGGTGATAACAACGAGCATTCAAGCTGTTGGATTCGTGTAAGCCAATCCATGGCGGCGCCAACATGGGGCGCAGTTTATTTGCCGCGTATTGGCCATGAAGTCGTAGTGACTTTCCTTGAGGGGGATCCAGATCGTCCGTTAGTTACGGGCGCAGTTTACAACGGTTTACATTTTCCTCCGTACTCTTTACCTGAAAACAAAACTCGCACCACGTTCCGGACGCAAACGCACAAAGGAACAGGTTACAACGAGTTGAGTTTTGAAGACGAAGCGAACCAAGAAGAAGTCTATATTCACGCTCAAAAAGACATGTCGACCAAGGTGCTCAACAACCGTTACCGTGATATCGGTCAAGATGAATTCTTGAAGGTTGCACGTCACCAAACGAATGAAGTTCATGGTGACCATAAAGAAACCATTCATGGGCATAAAACGACACAAGTAAACAGTACGTTTACCGAGACAGTCGAGCAAGACGTTACCGTCACATACAACGCGAATGAAGCTCAGTATGTGAAAAACAATTCTGACTTAGAAATTGGTGATAACCGTACGACTAAGATCGGCAAAAATGATGACTTAGATATTGGTGAAAACAGTAACCTTACTATCGGTGCGTCTAAGAGTTCAGACATTGGTGCTGATGATAACCAGACGGTTGGTGGCAACTTAACGGTATCAGTGAAAGGGAACACCGCTTATAAAGCCGATGGTGCGACGCAAATTATCAGTGGCGACAAGATTGTATTGAAAACGGGTGGTTCCTCTTTAGTGATGAACAGTGATGGTTCAATAAAGTTATCAGGCTCGGCTATTACGATCGAAGGCAGTGACAAAGTCGTCGTGAAAGGTGGCAACGTAGTGGTTAACTAACAATGGAAAAACAACCTCTTACAACAGAAGTAATATCAGAGCAGCAAGCCGAATCAACGGCTTGCTTTTCGCGTTTTGGAATAATAGTGGCTATCAATGAGTCTACGGGCAGTGTGCGAGTTGATTTTGATGGTAACCCATTTAAACAGCCACTCACTGCGAGACTAGGACGTGGCTTTCGTCGTTCTGAACTGCAAATGGCTATCGATAATCGATTAAGTTGTCGAATTGAGTTTTTGAACGACGACTTAAGCTTGCCTCTTGTGACGGACATTTTCTTCTCCATTCTGGATGACTCTGATGAGTTTGTATTGCGAGCGAAGAAGATGGTTATCGAGACAGAACAAGAGTTGGTAGTCAAAAGTGGTGAGACAGAAACTCGCTATAGCGGGCGCGATGGACGAATTACCACTAAAGCGAAGTACGTCACTTCTCAAGCAGAAAAAGCACAAAAAATTCAAGGCGGAACGATCGCAATTAACTAATTACCTCGCGTTAGCTAATGGTTTTGTGTTAACAAGTTACGCCGAGTTAGCTAATTACTTCGTATTAACTAATTGCAATCGCGTTATGGCACGCTAATAACGGATAACTAGATGCGACAAAGAATTGGTGTCGAGCACCTAAAGGCACCCATAACCAATCAAGAAGTCGAAGGCGCGTTAGCAAAAGCTGAGCGTGCTGTGAACGACCTTTCCCAATTGCCAGTAACGTGGCTGGATTTCTGTAATGAAAAGCTGTCCATTGCTTCTGAAAGTATCGGGTTTTTAATCAGGCAGCGAGTTCAAATTCACAAAAGGGGTTATCCAAGTCGTGAGTTGGAGTATCTCAAACTGATCGAACGCCAAATTGAAGAACTGAAGCAAGTGTACTTGTCGTTTTATCGATTAGCGCCGGGCTTACTCCATCAATTAAGAAGCAAAGAGCCAGAAATCTATATCTGGCTCATGTTACAAGGAGAGCTAGGTTCAGATCTTGATAACCTTTTGTGTGGACTGAGTTTGCTCGAAGATATTGACGCTAAAACTGCAATGGTCGTTGCTGTGCAATCTTCGGTTGAATCTATGGATAGCACGCTTTCGGAGCTTATTGAGGGTAATGCGACATCCAGTGCGTTTTACTTTGAATGCTTACGTGTACGTCAAACATTAAGTGTTTCTCTCATCAAGCGCTGGCACAAAGCCAGCATCATTAGCTCTCAAGTTGCTTTGCCACTGCTCGCTTTACAAGACGTAAAAGAGGGGATTGATTGGCTTAATGACAATGCAGGCAGAGAACAATACCTATTTGAACGTTTGATTACCAAACGTGACAGAGGCACTTGGTTCCGTCAGAGCTTTGGCATCGAACCAAATGGATTACCATCAGCGCAAGTGCTCTCTTATGCCAAGTTGCTTGAGTTAAAAGAGTTTGAGGCGTTTGATATCTCTTCTTCATTAGCACCTGTTGATTTTGCGCTGAGTGGCGATTGGAAACTGGTGCCCCAAATCATCGAGCACTTGGAAAGCCTAGAGGAAGCAGAGGGTGAAATTTGGCTTCAAGCCTTGTATGTCGTCTACGGAAAACTTCTTCCTCTGACTCCGCAAGATGTTGGTGTCGAGTATGAATGGGAAGAGATCGTCGATCTGCTCAATGAGTGGGTGGAAGATGAAAAATATATCCAAAATCTACCAAGCCGCTTGGGTTACGCATTGAGCTTCGAGTCTACGTTAGCGGCGATGCAAGATGCCAACGTCGATGTTCTGTTCCGCGATTGGCTATGGCGTCAACTCTGTATTCAATCCAGAGCCTACGTGCCTTGGGATATGGCAATGCCGATTCATCAACAAGACTGGAACTTTAACAATTTAAAGGCCGCACCTTCTGCGAGCGAACGATTCAACTTAAGGAATAGCAATGCAGTTATGGGATATTGAGGCGCACCCTGAGCTATCACTTAAAGGTCGTTTTCAACGTGACGAAAACGGCGATGAAGTCTGGGTTGTGGTCGCCAAACGCACATGGCAATTCGATGGTGTGGTTTGGCACGAATTAGGTGAAAGTGAAATCTTCGATGATCCACAATATTTGGGCGAAGAAGGCTTCTCTGCGATGAAAGTTGACCACGAGTTCGCGTATACCAAAGAAAACACAGATGTACTTGTTTACGGCAAAGCGCGCAGCTACGCGAAAAGGCCAGTGACATACCAAGAGTGTCGTGTGCTGATTGATGGTCATATCGATAAGACTCTCGCTATTCACGGGGAACGCATATGGGTTGAGCATGCTGGCAGTATCACGCTGAGTAAACCTATTCCTTTTATTGAAAAAGACATTGATTACACTTGTGCGATTGGCGGTGATTTACGCAACCGAATTGGCGGTGGTATTGCCGATTCCAACAAAGAGTTGCTTGAACATAAAGTACCTTCGGTTTTTTATCCTCGTGAGGACTGGAGTGCCGCCGCAAAAAAACTACGTGTTGCGGGTTTCGGGCCCGAGCCTCCTTTCTTTGAGTCGCGCCAGAAGCTGGCCGGCACGTTCGATGACGATTGGATTGAGAACCGCAAGCCAATGTTGCCACTCGATTTTGATAAGCGTTTCTTCCAAAGCGCGCCTATTGATCAACAGTGCAAAGGCTTCCTTCGTGGAGGAGAGCGTTTGATGATGAGTGGCTTTTGTCATGATGACACGCTTTCATTCCGCATTCCTAAAGAGAAATATCGAGCAACTGCCGTTTTTAATAACGATAGCTATCAAGTTGATATGGCGATGTACACCTTATTCGTTGATGCTGAAAAGAAAACTATATCAATCAGTTACACCGCCGCGTTTCCTTGTCAGGGCAAGGAGCATTTGTTGGTGTCGACATCGATCACTAAGTCGGAAGAGGTAAGCGAGCATGCATAATTCAACAGGTCGCTATGTGTTGGGTATGGAAGTGATGACACCAACTGGTATGAACTTAGATATTGCCAGTGCAGTTTCGTATGCTGATTTAGGAAGATTCGACCAATGTGTAGGGGATGATGGTATCGAGCGGTTTACTTACGCAAAAATCGAATACACCAAAGAAATGGAACAGTTTGAGAAAACGTGTGAGTTAATAACCCACTTGCTTGATTCATTGTTGGAACAATTGCCGCGTTCTTTAAAGCCGATTCCGTTACTTATAGCGGTGCCTGCGTCTGTTTCATTAGTAAAGGTGCAAGAATGGCTTGGTGAAAGTAACTATGCTGAATTTCTCTCTGTGGTGAATGCTGTTCATTCTAGTGGGCCCAGTTTCGTTCTCCAGGCCATGAAATCATTGGATAAATACGATGCCATGATGTGTATCAGTGTCGATTCCTTGGTGAGTTCGATGCAAACACTTATCGACGATGCGATGGTAATGAGTACCAATAATCCATGGGGTGTTATTCCGAGTGAGGGTGGGGCGGGTTTAATTCTTTGTCGAAGAAATACCATAGAGACATTGAAACTTAAGCCTCAAGCGCAACTTGGCTATATTGATACGGAATTAAATAATTCAGACCGAAGAGGTATGTTTCGACTTGTTCAACGTGCGAGCAAAAAGCTCGATTCATTTGGTGAAGTGTATTCCGATATGACGAACCTTCGCATGCACACGGAAGATTACGGCTTTGCTCTGGGGGCTAAAGCGGAACGGTTCACGAATCCAGAACAGCCACAGCTTATTAACGAATTGTGGGGCACGTTGGGCAGTTGCTCTTCTCTAGCCTTAATCGCCTTTGCGGTCAGAGATCACCATTTTAGGCAACCAACCACGTTGTTAATGTTTGACTTTCATGGTGACAAAGGGATTCTCCAGTTGCTGCAATGTTAGTAGGCACTCATCGATCAAATGGCAATGAAATTACACTCATATTATTAGGTTTACGTTTGTATCATGAAAAAGCGTATAAGTGATGCAGTGAAAGCGTAAGTAAAAAACTCTAATAAGTTAGTAATAATAACTAAAATAATAGGCTTACTGTTTGTTTTAAATACTAGCCTTGATACAAGTATGTTCAAGAAAATATTATTCAACTCTAATAATATTTATTCTATGAAAGAGTACTAAGTGTCTAATAATCAGAGTACAGCCAAAGGATATATCGATCAGTTGGTTGTGAAAGCTATTGAGAAAAAGAAACTGAATGAGCAAAGGCTAGCAGAAAAAAATAAGCCGAAGCTTGAGTACGTGCTTTTTTCACAGTTTGATGTATTAGACAAGCTTCCTTCTAAAAATGGTAAGACAACGGTTTACCATCTTGCAAAAAAAGGGCAGCCAGAGAAGCAGATCTGTTGCAAAGTTATCAATGATGACTCGCCAGAATTTGCGAGCAAAATGTTGGTTAACGAAGCGAGTCGATTAGAGCTTTCCCAACACCCGAGCGTGGCTAACTTCATAAAAATCGGCAACGAATTCGAACGCCCATATTTGATGTACGAGTGGATCCAAGGTGAATCACTCTCAGAAAAGATGGAGCGCCACTCTTCTAAAGGTTTCCGCCACGACCATATCGCTTGGTTGGTATATCAACTCGCTGGTGCCTTAGAGTTTATGCACACAAGAGGCATCTGCCATCTTGATATTAAGCCATCCAACGTACTAGTGAGTGAAGGCGATTACGTTAAACTCATCGATTTCGGTGCTGCTCGTTATATTGGAGAAACGGAACCTTACGCAGAAGCAAGCTTGAACTATGCTTCACCTCTTTATATCGAAACTGGCATCGCGGAACCGCAAGATGATGTTTACTCCCTTGCTTTGCTCGCTGGACATTTATTTTTGGGTTCAATATTTGGTGATACTTGGAATAAACAATTAAAAGACCGAAAGCGTCCGGCTTTGATCCCGGCTCATATTTGGAAGTTGCTGAAACAAGTCATCAATAAACCAAGAGGGCATGGCTATACCGCTATTTCTTTCGCCCAGCAGTTAGCACGAATCGATACTCAATCGATTAACTCAAATTCTAACGCACCAATTTTCAGTAGCTTGCGTAATGCGGATCTTCTGCTTACACACTGTAAGTCGAATGATAAAACAGCGTACGGACGCTTCAAACTATTGGAGGCGAGTTTAGTGTTGAGTGTGGTGGCAATGACAGGAAGTTATTTGTATCAGCAAAATTCGGATGCATTGGATGCTATTTTTGCCAAAGAAACGACACCTTTAAGTCACACAATCACGCCCACAGATACTGCTTCTTTTTTGGCTGAGCCGCCATGGAAAATCAAAGAAGTATTAGCAAAAACTGAGCAGAGCGTTGATACAACTAAAGCCTACCGAGAAGCGTATCGAGTTCAGCAATTAAGCCTTTCGGGTTTATATAATGAAAAACAGACTCAGTTGAAGTCTTATCAAGCTTTAGCTGATGGACTACCACAGACATTAGTGGATTTACGCAAGGAGCTTGTCACGTTACGAGAGGAGCTCGTTCGTGATGGTGCATTGTTTCCCTATGCGGACGAAACACTGACTAAAGTGATGTCGGGTTTGAATGTCGCCTCTGTTGATTCCATGAAAGTATCTGCCATTGCTGGCAGTCGTGATAAGCAGATTGCTCACTTAATTTTAAGCGGTGAAGCTAAGCTCGCAGAAGAAGAAATGAAAGAGGCGTGGTTATTAAACCAGTCACAGGCATATTTCTATAGCCAAATCTTACCAAAGAGAGTGATGGAAAATATTAATGACTCCATTGATAAACATGCAGAAGCGCACTTTTATACCAAAGCGATTGAAGAAGCTGAATTAGCCAAAGACTACTTTGGTAATACGCCAGAACTAGAAAAAAAAATAACAGACTTAATCATCGCAAGAAGCGAATTTATTTTGTTTAGTACGGTGATGGAGCAATCCATTTTCGACAAACAGAAATTGCATGAGTCCCTTGCTGATTTAGAACGAAATGCGCCAAGAAAATTTACAGAAATCACAAAAATTCTAGATAGCATGGCGTCGGATGCGATTAATCAGAGTCATCAGTTTTCTAAGCCTGCAAATGGTGCCATTGCCGTAGCTCGTGCATTGAGAGACTACTTGACTGAAGGAGATGCGAATTTTGTCCAACATTGATACTGATCACCTTCTTAAACCGATTTCTGATGAATCTCCTGCGGGTAACGATGCTCGTTACGAGTTTTGCTATGAAATGATGGAAGCCGAGGTAAAAAAGTTCGGTTCTCTATTTGGCGAAACAGTCGACTGGAATGTAGTAAAAACCAATGCGATGGAAGTGCTCGAGCATCATAGTAAAGATTTAAAAGCACTTTGCTATTTAGTACGAGCGCTTGCCGAGGAATCTGGGCTCAAAGGTTTTGAGCAAGGTCTGAAACTGCTTAATGAGGCGTTAGCTTGCTTCGGTAGTGATCTTTACCCGTCACGGAAACGCGGTAGAGACGGTGCGGTGGAGTGGTTGAATCATCAATTTAAATTGATGAGCACTAAACTTGCGGACAGTGCGCAATCTTGGGAATTAGTTTCAGGTTGCATTTCGACTATTGAAGAAGTGCAGCGTCAGTACGACGATGTTTACCAAGATTCAGAAGCGGACTTCTTTGAGATTCGTACGCAGCTCAATGTTTTATCTCAACAAGCAGCTGCCGATGACCAGAGCGATGACGCAATAGCTACCATCGAACAAGCGGCACCAGCTACGCAGCCTGCCGCGGTAGAAACGCCAGCACAGAACGACGTTCAAACCGCTTCAGCGAAGACGGTTCCGCCGGCCCCTAAACCTGCGCCAGTTAAGAAAGCCGTAGCAAAAGAAGTCGATGTCGATACAGATTTCTCATCGCCTACGGCTTCAAAACGCACGTTAAAAAAAGTCGCGGAAGTCATGCTTCATGCGAATCCAAGTGATCCGCTGGCTTACCGAATTTATCGTCATCTGACTTGGGATGACATTGATGGTCTACCTGACCACCAAAACGATCAAACGCCATTGAGCTTGGCGGTATCGTCCGATCAACAAGCGGAATACCGCGACAAAGCCAATCAGGAAAGTGACATCGACACGATTAAACGTTTGGAGCGTACGCTAACTGACGCGCCATTTTGGCTCACAGGCCACCATTTCGTGTATTTGATGCTTACTAACTTAGGTTTTGATGACGCAGCACTTGCCGTGAAACAAGAAGTAAAGCGGTTTGTTGAGTCACTGGAGGGCATCGAACGCCTCTCTTTTAAGAATTCTATACCATTTGCAGATGAAGCAACATTGAGTTGGTTGTCTACTCAAGATGCTACTTCATCGGCAGCACAAACTGTCGTACAGACGGTTGTGATCGCTGAAGAAGATTCATTGCTGGTGGAGGATATCACTCTAGAAAATCTAGGGGAATATGCCGCAGAACTCGCCCGCAAGCTTGAGCTGGATGGCTCAGGGCGTGGACAGTTCATGCTGTATTTACAATTGATAGCAGCTTACCAGTCTGTTGGATTATACCCGTTGTGTTTGCCGTATCTTGAGAAGGGGTGGGAAGTACAAAATGCGTTTAATCTCGCGAGCTGGGAACCCCACTTATCGTCGCAGTTAGAAGACCTGATTCGAAAAACACTCCATCAGTTATTCAGAAGTAAGGATCTTTTACCTGAGAAGTATGAAGAGTGGAAAGCAATTTATGACTAATTAAAGAGTTAGATAAGGAACGAATTATGTCACGTGACGGCTCGGTGGCTCCTAAAGAGCGAATTAATATCCGTTATGTTCCAGCAACTGGCGATACGCAAGAAGACGTAGAACTGCCGCTAAGCATGATGGTGGTTGGCGACTTTACTGCACGTGCAGATGAGACGCCAATTGAAGAACGCACTCCAATCAATATCGATAAAGACAACTTTAACGAAGTGCTAGAAGGCATGTCTCCAAACGTTAAAGTGAACGTTGAAAACCGTCTTTCTGATGAAGAAGGCGGCCAAATCGGTGTTGATCTAACGTTCCAAAATATGAAGGACTTCTCTCCAGAAGCGATTGCGAAAAGCGTGCCCGAACTAAACAGCCTGCTTGAACTTCGCGAAGCCTTGGTGGCGCTGAAAGGCCCTCTAGGTAATGTTCCTGCATTCCGCAAGAAGATCGCATCAGTACTTCAAGATGAAGACGCGAGAAAGAAACTGTTGGATGAACTAAGCATTGGTAACGACCAAGAAGCGAAAGAAGAGTAAGGGATATCATGTCTGCAGAAGCACAAGCGCCAGAACAAGAAGCAGCCTTAGTTGAATCAGGCTCACTTCTGGATAGCATTCTTAACGAAACTCGTTTAAAGCCAAGTGATGAAGGTTTTGATGTTGCAAAACGCGGCGTAGAAGCATTCATCAGTGAGCTACTAAGCAGCTCGAACACAGAGAAAGTGGATCAGTCTTTAGTTGATCTGATGATCTCAGAAATTGACCAAAAACTGTCTAAGCAAGTTGATGCAATTCTTCACAACGAAGAAGTTCAAGCGATTGAATCAACTTGGCGTGGCCTTAAGTACCTGGTTGATCACACTGACTTCCGTGAGAACATTCAAATTGAATTGATCTCTGCAAAGAAAGATGAAGTTCTTGATGACTTCGAAGACGCACCAGAAGTGGTGAAGTCTGGTTTGTACAAACAAATCTATACGCGTGAATATGGCCAATTTGGTGGTAAACCTGTTGGCGCAGTCATTTGTGACTACGATATGTCGGCTTCGTCTCCAGACATCAAACTGATGGAGTACATGGCAAACGTGGGTGCAATGTCTCATGCTCCATTTATTACATCGGCGTCTGCGAAGTTCTTTGGTCTAGATAGCTATGAAGAGCTACCGAATCTAAAAGATCTTAAGTCAGTATTTGAAGGCCCACAATACACTAAATGGCGTAGTCTACGTGAACACGAAGATGCGCGTTACTTAGGTTTGTGTACTTCCCGTTTCATGTTACGTACACCTTACTCCGTAGAAGATAACCCAATTAAGGCGTTTGACTACGATGAGCAAGTAACAGACAGCCATGACAACTACCTATGGGGTAACTCTGCGTACGCGATGGCATCAAAAATTAGTGAGTCTTTCGCTAAGTACCGTTGGTGTCCAAACATCATTGGTCCTCAAAGCGGTGGTACTGTGCATGACTTACCGGTTTACAACTTTGAAGCCATGGGTCAAATCGAAACTAAGATCCCAACTGAGATTCTTGTTTCTGACCGTCGTGAGTACGAGCTAGCAGAAGAAGGCTTCATTGCGCTAACTATGCGTAAAGGTTCTGACAATGCGGCGTTCTTCTCTGCAAACTCAGTTCAAAAACCGAAAGTGTTTGCGAACACGCCAGAAGGCAAACAAGCAGAGATGAACTACAAGCTAGGTACTCAGCTTCCTTACATGTTCATCATCAACCGTCTAGCACACTACATCAAAGTGCTACAGCGTGAGCAAATTGGTTCTTGGAAAGAGCGTTCTGACCTAGAAATCGAACTGAACAAGTGGATTCGTCAATACGTTTCTGACCAGGAAAACCCGCCAGCGGAAGTCCGTGGTCGTCGTCCACTACGTGCTGCTAAGGTTGAAGTGTCAGACGTAGAAGGCGACCCAGGCTGGTACAAAGTATCAATGTCTGTGCGTCCTCACTTCAAGTACATGGGGGCAAGCTTCGACTTGTCTCTAGTTGGTAAGTTAGACCAATAACCCATTGCTGAAACCATAAAGCAGCCAGTAAAGACTGGCTGCTTTTTTCGTAGGAGTGAAGATGGAAAAAGGTTATCGCCTTTTAGAGCGGATTGAGCTTGGTGAACCCAAAAACTGTTACGAGAAAGTCGTTTCTCACAAGCATTTGATTGAATCTATTCATTCTCATCTCGCAGACTTGCTGAATACCCATTCTGGGAATGCAATGATCGACAATGAGTATGGTTTACCAGATTTTAATGACGTACTTTCTAATAACACGAACCTAGTTCGCCACATTCAAAAAAATATCACGTCAACCATAGAACGCTTTGAACCGCGACTGTTGAATGTCGAGGTTAATTACCGTGAAGATCACCATAACCCGCTACAACTCGGCTTTGGTATTCGCGGCGAAGTTTCCCATAACGGCGGTAAAGTCCCAATGTCGATAGACGTCTACATGGGAACCGACGGCCAATTTAACGTTTAGTAGGTGCCACTTGAGTAACAGTAAATACTTTCAAGATGAACTCACGTATTTGCGTGAGTCGGGTAGTGAGTTTGCCAAATATCATCCGAAGTTAACTCACTTTCTCTCTGAGGGAACCTTTGACCCAGATGTCGAACGACTGCTCGAAGGTTTTGCCTTTCTGACAGGTCGAATCCGCGAGAAGATTGATGATGAACTGCCTGAGCTGACGCAATCTCTGATGACTTTGCTGTGGCCACATTACATGCGTTCGATTCCGTCTTTGTGCATTAGCGAACTAAAACCGCATACCGGAAGTGTTACTGAGAAAACCGTGGTGAAACGTGGCGCAGAAATGGCGAGTGAACAGGTAGAGGGCACGCAATGTTTGTTCCGTACTTGTTACGACGTCAATCTATACCCAATTACGATCACTAACATCGAACAGACCAACAGCCGCACCAGTTCGATGATTGATGTGACTTTATCGACGGAGCATGGTCTTGAACTGTCTCGGATCGGTTTAGACACGCTGCGATTACACCTGCATGGCGAGATTCATATTACTCGAACTGTCTTCTTATGGCTGTTCCGTTACCTAGATTATGTCGAATTAGATGTTGGTGGTGGTTACAAACATCGCTTAGGGCCAGAATATGTTAAGCCAGTTGGGCATGAAGAGGACGAAGCGCTCCTGCCTTACAGCAAAAATTCATTTGCAGGCTACCGTTTGCTGCAAGAATTCTTCTCTTTGCCAGATAAGTTCATGTTCTTCGACATTAAAGGCTTAGAGTGGCTAAAAGGCATTCCACAACGTAGCACGGTCAAAATCAAATTCCACTTTAAGCGTGCATTACCGTCAGAAGTGGTGCTTAAAGATAAGCACTTGAAATTGCACTGTACGCCTGCCGTTAATTTATTTGAAAAAGATGGCGATCCAATTCGTTTAGAGCACCGACGTAACGAGTACAAGGTACGTCCGCAAAGCAACACTCAGGAGCATTACGAAGTCTATTCCATTGAGCAAGTGGAAAGCTGGAGTAAAGACGAGCGTCGTCGAAAGTCTCTGATTGAATTTGAATCATTTGAGCATCAAATTAACCAACGAGATAAGCGCGAGTTCTACAAATCTAAAGTTGCTGAGCGTGTAAGCGGTAGAGGCCTTGAACGCTACATATCATTTCATACTCATAATGGGGATATTGCGGAACTGGGGACAGAAACGGTACTCATGAAACTGCAATGTAGTAACGCAGATTTGGCGGAACGTTTGTCAGTGGGGGACATCACTTACGCGACTCATAAATCACCGACCTATGCGACGTTTAGGAATATTACCAAGCCCACTCAATCGGTCAGTCCACAAGTGAATGGTGAGCTTCAGTGGCAGTTAATTGCGAATATGTCACTCAACTACCTATCGCTGGCAAATATTGATGTACTTAAAGTGCTTCTCTCTACCTATGATTTCCACTCTCGTGTTGACAGACAAGCGCACCGTGCATCCATTCATCGACTTGATGGGGTTATCTCTTCGGAAATGAAACCAATCGACCGTGTGTTTCGTGGCGTTTCGGTACGCGGCAATCAGTTTAAGTTGGTCACCAATTCCAAATTTTTTGTCAATGAAGGCGACATGTTCTTGATGGCGACGGTGCTTAACGAATTCATCCGTTTGTATTCGAGTGTGAACTCCTTTACCGAACTGGAAGTGTTTGATGAAGCGACAGGCGAGGTTTATAACTGGGCAAGTCTTATCGGACAGCAGACGATACTATGATTAATACACTTTCTGATAAGTCGAATGAGTTTAGTTTCTATCAAGCAGTCTTGCTGCTAGAGAAGCATTATCAACTAGAGCCGAACTCTAACTTTGTCGCCGTCGGTGAGAACAAGTACTTCCACCAAGAACGTATTGAGTTCAGCGTTTCGCCAAACTTATCTTTTCCAAAGAGCGATATGGACTTTATTGCTCATATGGAGAGAAATGGCCAGCAGTATTCTAGAGTCGAAACTAACTTTCTTGGCTTGCATGGTTCAAGCTCACCACTTCCTGCTTCTTATACTGAGAAACTGGCAGGGCGAGATCCTGAAGACAATCCGGTAAAAGATTTCTTTGATTTTTTCCATAATCGGTACACCAGTTTGTTGTACCGGGTTTGGAAGAAATACCGATATCACGTGCAGTACCAAAGCGGGGCAAGTGATGCCTTCTCTGGACGTATTCTGCACTTGGCGGGCCTATCTAGCGTAATGCAAGATAGTAAGGTCGCAGAGTTAGATCGAGCGAAAATACTGTCTTATGTAAACCAACTTTCTACGCGTACGCGTTCGCCGAAGCTGATTTCCGGTATTGTTTCGCATTACTTCTCGTTGCCTAGCGTGCGTATTGAAGAGTGGGTATATCGCCGCGTAGAAATCGCAGAAAGCCAACGGAATAAACTCAACCGTGCTAATTGCATATTAGGGCAAAATTTGCACTTAGGACAAAGCATTGCGGACTTAAACGGCAAATTTAATCTCTGCATCGACAGCATCGATTTTGAAACATTTAAGCAGTTTTCCTACGATGGTGAGTTACACAAAACACTGGTTGGCCTGATGCGTTTCATTTTGCGTGACCCGATGTCGTGGGACTTAAAGTTGACAGTTAACTTAGATAGTATTCCAGAGAATAAGCTAGGTAATGGGGAAGGGAACCACTTAGGACAAACATTCTGGTTAGGTAACCCAAGTGATAAAGATGCCAAAATCCGAGTCATCGGAAGCATATAAGAAAGCCGCTCTACGAGCGGCTTTTTATGTTGTCATCAAAAAGGTCAGAAAAGCTTAACGACTGATCGGCTGGTGAAGTACGACGGTAGTGTCAAGCCTTTGAATCCCGTTAAATGACTCAATTTCGTTACAAAGATGATGAATAGACTGCAGATCGGGCGCTTCAATTAGGGCAATAATATCAAAGTTGCCACCAACAACGCTTGTTAAGCGAACCTCAGGGATTTCTTTAAGCGCATTTGTTACATCATTTTTCTTACCCTTTTCACAAGATATCAATAGATAGCTTGCGGCTTTGCGCCCTTCGTTTTCTACACGAATTTGTGCGGTATAGCCTTTGATAATACCGGTCTTTTCTAAACGATTAATCCTTTCTGCTACTGCTGTACGAGACAAACCAATGTTTCGAGATAGATTCGCAATAGACTCACGCCCGTTTGACAATAGACTTGAAAGTATTTTTCGATCTAATTTATCTAAACCTTGTAAAGTCATGTTTGAAATCATGTGTTCTGCCTATTTTGTTTTTATATTGTTATTTAATCGACTCTGGGAGCGTAAAGTTATATAGCTCAGCAAGAGTGAATGGGTTTTTCTGCGTCAATGGAGTGATGCGTAAGCTTAAGTCCCTCCCTGACACTTTTATGTCACTGACAAAGCTGCCGTTATGAGTGTTTGTCAAGGTCGAGTCACCTAGCAATCTGTATATCGCCCATTGACCACTCTTATTTAAAACGTGCTGTCTACCTTCGTCGGTTACATCCTGGAGTGTGATACTAATATTGAAGTCACCATTTTGCGGTGGCCAGGCCATTTCACGAATTCGGCTTGGACCGTGGTAGTAACTCATATTGGTATCTGCAATTTTTAAACTGGCTCTAATTGCACTAGAGTCAAGGTCGAGTACTCTTGCACTAAACGGAATATGAACTCGGTTGGTGCTTTTATTAATTAATGTATCTCGAATGACATTATAGTTGCGTAGTTGCACTAGCAGAGCTGGAGAGATTGGCATCGTCTCACCATCTACCTGCTTTGGCGTCCACAAGTTCGTATCGTAGAACGGTGCAAAGTTTTTCTGAATAAATGTGTCTAACAAGCCACCTGAAGCAAATAGCAATTCGAAATCTTCAATTGAGATTTCCTCGGTCGCTGTTAGGTCAAATGGATATTTCCCCAATCCAATCTCTTTAAACTTGGTATAAATTTCACTGTACCACTGAGTTTGGATGCCTTTTGCGGACTCTGTAATCATTACTGACCAGCTTTGCTGAACCACATCTAGTAACCAGCTGCGAACGGGTTCTGGTGATTTTTGCGCAATCTGTTTAAGCTTGATTAATGGGTCCGCCTCAGTACTGTTCATTCGATGCTGTGCTGCTGCTAGCGCCGCCATTTGTGGATCTGGCGCGTCGGCGATGTCTTTCATGTAGGTGCGAACACGACTCAACGCTGCAACGGTCTCATCCCAAGGAGTAGGGGAGTTTGGTGTCTCACTCACTTGAAGCTGGTTTAATAGGTGAAAGGCTTGCTCAACACGTTGCATTAGCAAGTAATCAGGTTTTACCACTTCTTCTACGGCATCTGATGCAGAATCTGCTGCTGCCGCGAGTTTCGGGTCAAGTTTTGAAATTAGAGCGCTTTTTTCGCCAACGGGTGAAAATTGTGTGTTGGCATAGACCTGCTTCAATACCGTTGTCATTGGTGAAGAAGGGCCAGAGATTAAGTCTATCGCGTTGGTCAGGTCACCAACGTTGTCATAGTTTTGGACTTTGAGCTCACTCAGCGCATTACGCCAGTTATTGATGTAGTCATCAGTATATTTTTTTCGCACTTCTTCTTTAAAGGCTTCTTGCTCTTCGTTGGTAGGGATGACATGTTGCGATAGACCTAGAACCCAGTTGTCGCTGATTACTCGTTGCGACATTAAGTCCACGCGTGGTCGATAAAAGGTGCTAAAACCAGTGGAGGTATAGATCTTATCGACGATTAAGCGTTCGCTATCGATTGGCGTATTAAATACATTGCTAAACTCAAAACCGACGGCTCGTTGCAGATCTAATGTTCCTAAATCAATAGAGCTTGCTTCGGTTAAAATGCCTGCATACACGAGGTCGACATTCGAATTTGCAAGTAATGAACGACGTGTTGCACGAACAAGATCCATATTGATATCGATTGGAGCAAATTGTGTGCGAAAGTAGGCGTCTAAGTAGCGCATGGCCTGATCAACGACGTCACTTTGGTTACTCAAATCACTCATCATTTGGAGTGTTTGATGACGTAAAAAACGGATATCACGCTTAGATGGATCATTAAGCATTAAATACCCCTTCAATAGAGGTAAAGCGCGCGTGAAAGCGTTTTGATTTTGTGCCAATTGTAGGCGGTAACCTTTCTCAATCAGAGGTATTAGCTGCTGAGCGACTTCCTTAAGTAACGCTTCGTAGGCAATGCGAGTGCTTTGATCCAAACGGCTAATATTGAGTGGTAATATTTCCTCATCTAAAGCCTTAGAACCTTTAAGCCATGCCCCATAAGACGGTTCTATCGCTTTGGTTGCATTCTCTAAAAGCTCACTAAATCTTGCATCGTGCTCTGCTTGTGATTTGTCATCAATACTTAGTAGTTGATTCATCACATGTAAGTTACTGTCTAACGTAGTTGCAAAAAAGTAACTACCGCCAGCAAGCAGAATAATGGAGCCGAGTATGGCTAAACGGCTTTGTCTCTGAATTAGACGAAGATACGTCTTGTTTTCTCCCGCAAAATCGCTTTCAGGCAATATTTGCGAATCAATCAGAAAGCGAGAAAAATACGGTGTTTCCGTCAACTGGGTATGCTCAGAGGCGATAATTGGTAAGTTGAAGTAGTTACTACAACTTTTTGCTAGTAAATTGTATTTACGACCGCCTTGTAAACTTGAGCTAAAGAAAATTTCACGGATATCTAGCGAATAAACACCGTTGTTAACATCACACAGACGCTCTAGAACATAGCTGACTTCAGACTGACATAGCTCAAACTGCTTAGGGAAAGCGAGAATTGCCTGTTTCTCGTCGATATCTGTTGAGTTAGCTGATGCATCTAGCGCGTTACTTTCAAGCACTTTAACTAGATTTCGGTAGCTATCACGATAGTATTCTGAAAAAACACCTTTGGCCTCTTTCAGCGGGATAGAAAGGAACTCTACACGTGTCTTAAGAGAGCTAAAGTGCATGTATTCTTTAAATCCATCTAACTTGTCTAGCTTCGACATAATTAGATAAATGGGTAATGCCGACGACGTCTTAGAGTTGATAGTGCTCAAGCGCTCCAATAACGACGAAATAGTGTACTCTTTTTGTTCTGGCTCAGAGACGATCATGAACTCGAAGTCGATGAAGAATAAACAGCCAGAAAATGGTTTTCTAGGTCGGTGGCGAATCACTTCTTCGATGAATGTATTCCATAAAGAAGCATCACTGCTTGATATTTCTTGAAACACTAAGCGTTGGTCAGGTTTGATGTATACAGCGCTGTCAGATTCGTACCATTCAAAAAAATCATTCTTAGCGGTTCTCGTGCGATCCATTGGTTTAATTGCACTAGAATTAAATAAAAATTGACGTCGCCCTGACCCTTTATTACCAAGCATCAGATAAATTGGTTTCTTGCCTGAGTTAGCAAGAAGAGGTTGGATGACCATAGAAAGAGCTTCTTCCTCAGTTTCCAAATTTTGAGCTTTAGCGCTGTTCTTTTTTTTCAACCATAGTGTGAATTGAAAAGTGACGTAGAAAATGGCGATAACACCAAGGCTCAGCCAAAGATACAGTTTATCTGCATCTTTTAGAAAAAGAAGATAAATAGCGGTAATGGTTATCGCCACTAAAAGCGTTAATATAGTAGAAATCACAACTGGATTTCTAAACAGTTTTTGTTTGAACATAAGCCTAAAACTTCTTTAATTGTATTGTTATTTATTGTCAGTTTTTTCAGCTTGTAGCTGACTCAATTTATATAGGTAGATGTTCAGTAAAAGGGTTGCGCGGTCAATTTCCTTTTGCTGTGAATACTTTTCAGCGTATTCAATACGACCTAGAAGCGGAAATAGTGAGTTACTATATTCGTACGCCGTTTTAGAGTTCTTATCTACATTCTGTCTAGCTACGTTGGCAAACACCGTTCTTGCGTCTGAGAATCGCTTATACACATCCATAAACTGGTCTTCTAAATGGGCGCTCTGTGTCAAAAAGTTTTGACGTAACTGCTGGGCAGAAGATGAATCTGGATAGATTGCGATTAATTCATTGGTCAAGCTATCGAGCTCGCTGACGTTACTTACTTTGGCCGAGTCTAAAAACCAGTTATTCATCATAATATCTACGCGATTAATAGTTGGTGTTTTCAGTGACTGGGCATATTTTTTATTTTCGTAATCTAACGAGGCGACCAACTTTACAAGTTCATTAAGTGAAGCTTGACTAATTTTTTGCTCCAGCGTTCGATAGCGTTGTTGTTCGTACACAAAATGTGAACATATCGCCGTAACAATCAAGCCAATGATGAAGTAGATCATAAATCGGCCGGACTTTGTTGGGTTCGTTTTTTCACTGTTATTGAGGGGGGATGGCGAGTCCGGGGCAGGAGAGGGAGATACATTCACTTTAATTTCAGGTGTTGCCTGTGCGGAAGCTGAAGCGTTAGTATTTGCTTGTTTTTTCTCACGTAACTCTATGGCATGTTGTTGTTCTTTTATCTGTTCAGCCCATTGATTTAAGATACGACGAATGCGACCAAATGAAGGCGCTTGAATACCGTAATGAAGGCGAAGCTCTTCCTCTATTCTTAAACACAACTGGTGCGCAGCTTCAATCAGTGGAAGTTCTTCCGGCAACGCACGGTGCTTATTAATACGTTTTTCAGTATGCTCCACCATCCATTCAATTGCGCTCATTCGTGCTTTTGACTTTGAATGTTCAGGGTATGCGGTGTTCCAATAGACCACACACACATCAAGCAATGAATTTAACCCTTCAACAAGGCCTCTTAGACCATCGTTATATGTTGATGCGACCGTGAAGTAGCAGCAACAACGTAAGTCTTTAGCGTGAGTGCTCAAGATTTTTTTTGAGAGTGTTTGAACCGTTTTCCAAGAGACTCTTCCGGTGACTTTATTAAGATTATTTATTTGACGTTTTATTTCGTCAAAGTCTTCAGAGCCATTAGGGTTAGAGCCGCTTGGGTTATTTTCATCGATTGGTCTTCGAGCGAAGTCGCTAAAAAACATAAGGCAAATTCCAACTGATCATATAGAAGTATTAAGGTATATAGGACTCCACTGCTGTTATATTAAATTGTAAGCAGTGCATTACCGAAGTGATTCTATAGACAAAAGAAGTTGTTTAGATAATAAAAACACTTAAAAAATAAATTAAATTATCCTTAGTGTGATCTTTGTTCATAATATTAATGTCAATAGTTCGATTTGTTTTTAAGGAGAGCCTTATATATGACGAAGTCGATCTTTTGAGTTAATAAATGTGATTAAATTGTTAATTTTGTCTGTTTTTTGTTCGTCTGTGTTCTTTAAAATAGCCCTCTTAAATTGGTGATAGAGCCTTCTTAATTTTTATTTAATTAAATAGGTTTACAGGCTCATTGCTTTAACTCAGTTCGGTCCATTAGTTTTTGTTTGTAGGTAAAATAACCAACCCTGTAGTTGAAATGTATTAAGTTATAGGTGTTTTTTTAGGCTTATTGAAAAAGAGAATATAATTGATATCTTTCGCCTCTAAGTAGAATATCGGTTTTCCTAGAGGGACGAAATGCTAAAACCAAGTCAAATCGGGCTGATTTCAGCCATGTGTCTATTTTCTTCTTTTGCAGTCGCAAAGGGAGAGCGTTATGGACTCTCTGCCAGTATGTTGACTATCGATAGCATTAATTACGAAGAAGGTAACAGTGGTGAACAAGACACTCTGAGGTTTGGCTTGGTTCATTCTCGCCCTATTGATGAAAATAATAACCGTTGGCGCTGGTGGTTAGGGCTTAACTACCTAGCAGAAGATATCGAAGCGCCAGCTAGCGGTCTATATCAAGAAGTAACTAACTATGAACTTCGTGTTGTACCGCAATATGCGCTGGCTTCTTGGAGCGTTTTCACACCGTACGTAGGTGCTGGTTTATCTGCAGGTTACTCACAATATTCAAACCGTTGGCAAGTTGACCCAGAAGGTTACCGCTATAAGAGTGTCGAGGACATCGATCAGTTCGAGCTGGGTGCAGTTATTGCCGTTGGTACAGTCATTAAGCTAGGTAGTAACCCAGATGCTCATATACAAATCATTCCTCAAGCCTCTTATATTCTCCCAGTTATCAATGATGGGATAGGTGGGCTTGAACTGTCTGTTTCTATGCTATTTTGAGGTATATAGATGCACTCAAATCAGCTAGTTCTATTTATTTCTAAATGCCCAGAGGAATACACAGGTGTCAAGCACATTGAAATGCCCGAGAGTGGTGGTTCAATAGGGCGTTCACCAAGTTGTAGTGTGTCTTTAACCGATCACAACCGCTTTATATCAGGCACTCATTGCCTGATCAGTGTGTATGGAGATACCTACTATATTAGTGACGTATCCACTAATGGCACTATGGTTAACGGAAACAAAACACTCAAAAATCAACCTGTTGCGATAGTCGATGGCGATATTATTTCTTTAGGACAATATGAAATTGGCGTTTCTCTGGAGCATGTTACCTCGACACAAGACATTGCCGCTGATATAGCCCCTGAGCGAGTATCCAATGATCCTTTGGTTAGCCTCGGTGACGCAGTTGTCGAAGAAGAAGAAAAAGTAGGCGCTTTAGAAGATTTGTTTATGGAGACTAAACAGGATGACATTGATTGTCATGATCCTGTTGCGCACCTTAACTTTTCAATGCAGCGAGATGATGATTATTTAATTCGTGACGATGAGCATCCAGAACCTGAACAGCCTAAAACGGTGGAAAGCACACGTCAGGTGGTCGATGACAGTTTCAGCATATACTCCGAGTTCGATCAGCCAAGCCTCATCCCTGAAGATTGGATGGCTACGGAGACCAAGAGTAACGCATCAATAAAGGGTTCGTTAGGGATAGAGGTAGAGAACGGTACGCCACATAGAGAAGATATTGTCTCAGAAGAGACGGTTCAACCCCAAACGACGATTCTAGATAGGGCAGTTCAAAGACAACATCGTGCACCTAACTCCACAGAGGCGATCGTCGAACATACTGCTACGGGCTCAAAATGGGAAGAGATGACACAGTCATTTACTCCTTCTTCTCAAACTAATCAGCCACTTCAAATGCCTGCGGTAGAACCTACGATAAACAGTACGACTAAAGAGCAAGCGGGTATCGAAGCAACCGCCTGTTCTCAAGATATAGCACAAGCGTTTTTTGATGGTTTGGGTATAAGAAATCCTGAGCTAATGACGAATGAAGCTCAGTTGTTCAAACAAATGGGCACTTGTTTGCGCTTATGTATTGATAACCTACAGAAAGAATTACACGAAGTAGAGTCCTTGAAAGAAGAGCAGAGTACGAGTGAGTCTAACTCTAACATTGCAGAGCTGATGCTGACTCTCAATAGCCAACATCTACTGGCTCCAAATGAACTGGTAGAACAAATGCTTGATGAGTTGAATGACCACCAAGTCATGTTTAACAAAGCGCTGAATGAGCTCATTTTAGAACAATCAGAGACGAACGATCCCGTTGCATTTGCTAACAAAGTGGCGAGTCAATCTTTGTTCTCAACGAAGTCAAAACTGTGGGGCGAATATTTAGATTTCTACTCTAATAATCGTCGCCTGCTCAACGAAACATCCTTAAAAGGGCTGATTAAGAAAAACTATAACAAAGTGATTAAGGGAAACCATGCGTAGTATCGCCGTATTACTCGGATTTGCCATGTTGTCCGGTTGTTCCATGTGGGATCAATTTAAAGAGTCCACGGGTATCACACCAGAAACTTCGTCCATTGAATTGGTTATTGAGGCGTCACCTGTACTCAATGTGAGAGATGGGGGGCAGTCATCTCCGGTCATTCTCCGCCTTCACGAATTAAATTCGCCAGTTTTATTCCGAAGCTTAGATTTTTTTGCGCTGTTTGAAAACGATAAAGCGTCGTTGGGTGATGAGTACATCAAACGTTATGAATATCAAATACAGCCAGGTGGAAAAGTTCATGAAATGCTAACGCTAGACCCTGACACTCGTGCCGTCGGTTTTTCTGTGGCCTTTCGTGATATTGATGGTTCGTCATGGCGTAAAGTTGAAGTCATTGAAGAGAAGAGCGAGTACTACATCAAGCTCAAGTTAGAAGGCAGTGAGTTAATTTCTGATAATACTCGCGGCATTGAACAGGTTTACTTTTAAGGGATAGAAACATGTCTTTATACAATCCAGTTGTTTGGCAAGATGGAATGTTCATGAAGCCGCAGCATTTTCAACAACTCGATCGTTCGCAAAGTAAACTGTCGAGCATGTTGAGCAACAACGCATCTCCTTTACATTGGGGGATTAAGCGTTTGGAAATAAATTCACAACTGCTAGCCCTCGGTAAAATTGGTATTACGCGTGCAGAAGGCATCCTACAGGACCGCACGCCATTTGAGCTTCCACTGCTCGCTGAACTACCAGAAGTGAAAGATGTGGATCCTTCGATTGCCGATAAAGTGGTTTATTTGTGCTGTCCGTTACCATCGGAACGTGCTGAGTTATTTGGCACTAAAAAAGACGGTGCACGTTATACGATGGAATCTCAAGAAGCGGTTGATGCTTGTTATGATTCGGAAGACATGGCAAATATCGTTGTCGGTAAGCTTAACTTTTGCTTAATGTACGACCATGAAGATAAAAGTGCTTACACGTCTATTCCGATCCTCAAGATTTCGGAAGTGAAGCCAGATGGTAGCGTGATCTTAGATGATAGTTTCATTCCTACCTGTATTGATATTCACGCATCTACAGTACTTAATAAGTTCGCGACGGAGTTTGCTTCTATGCTGAAGCACCGCGCAGAATCCATAGTTCAGCGATTAGGGGTAGTGGATCAACAAGGCGTATCATCAGTTTCTGACTTTATGCTTTTGCAAGCGCTCAATAGATACGAACCCTTGTTTTGGCATTTTGCAAACACAGAAGCTGTACACCCTGAGTCTTTGTATCGAATTCTTCTTCAGGCAGAGGGCGAGCTTTCGACGCTGTGCTCGACGACACGCCGACCTATTGAGTTTACTAAGTACAATCATGGTGATTTAACTAGTTGTCTTTCTCGCGTTCTAGACAGTGCGAAAATGACATTGAGCGTGATGTCTGAACAAAGAGCAATTCCACTGACCTTAAAAGATCAGAACTATGGCATCAGAACGGCAGCGATCCCTGACAATAAGATCATTGATACGACGACCTTTATTCTTGCAGTTAAAGCCGACGTTACCTTGGATGTCCTGCATACGCAGTTTGTCAGCCAAACGAAGATCGGTTCAATCGATAACATTCGCGACTTGATTAACCTTCAACTGCCTGGGATTGAGATCAAACCAATGCCAGTTGTGCCACGCGCGCTGCCGTATCACGCTGGCTATACCTATTTCGAGCTCGATAAAACGGGCGAAGAGTGGATGGCATTGAAGAACACTGCTGCGATTGCGATTCACGTTGCGGGCGATTTCGCTAACTTATCATTGCAACTTTGGGCCGTTCGTCTATGAGTTACGCAGAAACCGACGTCACCGTAGTCTTATTCCAACCAGAGCCTGGCAAACCAATGGAGGTAATGCCAGCGCCTGACTTGTCGAGAAACATCGCAGTACAAGATCTATCTATCGACAACATGGGTATTAACCCGCTAGTGGACCAGTTCTCATGGTTGATCGCCAGTCTGTCTTGTATGTCTTCGATCCCTTGGCTTGATGACCCGATGCCATTTCGTGAACAAGTGGCACGTGAGATTCGAAAAGGTGAACGAAAACTTAATGAAATGGAGCTCGATCGTGCTTCGGTTCTTGTTATTCGTTACTGCTTGTGTGCGGCGATTGATGAATCTGTTTGTCGGCAAGAATGGGGGGCAAATAGTCACTGGAGCCAGAACAGCTTACTGTCTGAATTCCATAACGAAACATCTGGTGGTGACAAGTTTTTCGTTATTCTCGACCGCTTAAAAGCCGACCCTCGTAAATACCGTCACGTTATAGAGTTTCTCTATTTATTGCTTCAACTTGGTTTCCAAGGCAAGTACGGCCGTGAAGAGCGTGGTAACGAAAAGTTAGCGGAAATTGGCAGCACCATTTATCGATTAGTGCGAGATGACCGCCTAGCAGAACAAGAAAAAGTTTCTTTAATCAACCTTAAAGCTAAATACCTAAAGAAGCCGTTAAAAAGGGTAATTTCACCCAAGCTGATCTTGAGTCTTAGTGCGATGACGTTTGCGCTTATGTATGCGGCAACCTACATCGTCATAGACTTAAAATTCCAGCAACTGCTTGAAGTGTATAGATAACCAGAAATCTAAAAATGAGATCTTCTGCCAGTTTTAAGGTTTGCTGTGAATATCACTGGTCTTTTAGTGAAATTCACTAGTCATTTAGAGAGATTGCAATGTGCGATCTCTTTTATCATTCAATCAATAAAATTCAAATGGATTGGTTATGGGCGTAACAGTTGGTGCGAATGGACTTTCGATAGTTCATAAAGGCTCAGGTGGTGAAGCGAATGCAACGCTCCCAGATGTTTGTTTAACTAAGGTCGGCAAGCCAGTCGTTCCTATCCCTTATGGCAACAATGCTAAATCAGCAGACCTTGCTGGTGGGACTACGACGGTCTCTATGGATGGCGGTAACAGTGTTGCTATCAAGGGCAGTACGTTCTCAAAAAGTACCGGCGATGCGGGCGGTGACAGAAAAGGCGTTGCCTCAGGCACGATAGAAGCCGAAGCAAAATTCATTTCAGCTTCACCAACGGTTAAGTTTGAAGGTAAGGGCGTATGTCGCCTGTCCGATCAAATGACCATGAACAAAGCCAACACTATGTGTTTGGGTGGCGCACAAAACCCATCGGTTTCTGTGACTGAAGAGCAGGAAGGGACGTATACGCTGGATATAGAATGCAAATATCCAAATGGGCTCCCTTACTCTAATGCACAATTTTCTTTAGTCGAACCTTCAGGTGCTGTCATTGGGAGTGGAGTGCTGGATTCTAGCGGAAAAGCATCTGTTAATGGTCTCGCTCTAAAAGAATGCAAGTTAGTGCTCAGCGAAACTCAAGACTCTTATACGCCGAACCAATCTTTAGCTGAAAATATTGTGACGGAAACTTACCCTGATCCGAATGATTTTTGTACGTTTGTCGCAGGTCGCCGCTCGCCATTTTGGGAAGATCGTGTTGGGGTTGCTAATGACTGGGGGATATTGATGTCCCCTTCCTTCAGTGATGATGACTTTAAAGATATTGTGTTAGAGCAAAGCCGTATATCGTCTCCTTATGCGATTAGTCAAAATCACTCTAAAGATTTTTCTGATGCTTATGTTTCGGCACTTTATCACATCCAAACTGATACTACTGCGCTAGAGAAATATGAATCTTTAGTTGAACTGCTCTTGGAGCAAGTGCACGAAAATGGCGATATATTGAGAGTCTTATATCAAGCTGATGTGTTTGAGCCTCCCTATGAATTATTAGCGAAGCTTCGCTTTTTAGGGACTGGGAATACTGTGAAGTATTTGCAGTTTGTTTTATGGACGTTGATAAACAATCAAATCTGTTCATACATCGATGAGCTAAACAGTGAAATCATCGGTCGTTTAGATTTTATACAAAGCCAAGCTTCTGCAAGATCGTTGAGTTCTGTTGAAGAGGGTATAAACGGTTATAAAAAAGCACTTAACCACTTCAAACAAGCACTTCCTGACGTCATTAGCCAAATTTTCGAAACCAAAAATGACACCCTAATTTCTATATCGGCAATGGCCCTTGGGAGTACCGTTAACATAGCGAGCCAATCTAGCTTTGCTACTAATTTAGGTAGGGTTAATGCGGTGGTGTACACGAAGTCAAACAACTTGAACCGCCCATCATTTGTCACTTTTGACGATAACTTTTCTGACTAGGACATTTAAATCATGGATGCAGTTTTTCCGATAGCGCAACGAGAAGGTGACGCTTACTACACGCTCAGTGATTTTACGAAATTGTTTGATCAAGCTAAGAGCGGTCGTTATTTAATAGGACAAGGGTACGGTTGGCATAGTGGCATTCACTTAACATCAAAAATGTTACCGTGGGGGAAAGGGCTCAGACCTATTCAAGCGATGCTTGATGGAAAAATAGTGGCATTTCGCATAAATCCTGATTACCTAACATCAACGTACCAAGAGCAAGAGTTTAAGTATAGTAATAACTTTGTGCTTATCGAGCATGAGGCTGTAAACCCCGAAGATAATGAAGATGTATTTAAGTTCTATACACTTTATATGCACCTTGCGCCACCTTCAGATATTGGCGCCAATTCATCTATAACCACGCGTTACCGTTTACAAGAAGCGAGAAATGTACGCACTTTCAAACATAGTGATGTGCCTACTAATTCTGGTGAAAAAAAACAGTCGATGTCTAAAGGAACATTACTTGAATACCTGTATGCAGAAGAGAAGGAGACCCATCCATACCAGATCGACAAAAATACCTACAAAATGATAAAGTGCCGTGTGGTAGAGAATGGTAAATCGGCAAGTGGTAGCGAAAAAGCACTGTTAAACAAGATTGTTTGGTTTGCTTCGGGTCTCAATAGTGACTTTGACATTTTAGAAGATTCCTCTGCTGTCCTATCAGAACCAGTTTCAGAACCTAAATGGATGTCGGACAAGGCGGCAATGATTAGGGACGGTAGTGTGGTTTCTTTACTCCCACTCCTATTTAGAGAGGGGATAAAGGTTTCAGCTGGGGAAGATATCGGTTACATGGGACTGCATGAGTACAGTAACGATGCAATTGGAACTAAGAAAGAAGATAATCGTGTGCATATCGAGATGTTCTCTTTTGAGGAGCCGCCCGAATTTTTCAAAAAACAGATTTCTCCCAAAAATGCGGAAGAAAATCCACTTGTTGTTCTCGATGGGGCCAATAGTAGCGGTGCCGTTGATATGAGTAATTCGTTTATTCAGCAATTACTTGAATCTGTGACAGAAGATCAAGTAACGGACTTCTCCTCGTTCACTGCTCGCGATGCCAAAGTATACTTAGACGGTAAGCGTAAACACTTTGAGCGATTTATTGTGAAACATCCTACAGATTGGCATACAGAGTCGTCACAAAGTCTTTATGAATCAATCCATCAGACCGCAAAGGAAGCTCTAGATATTAAGTGCTCCGCTGGTTTTGTGACTATAGAGGACTACCGTAACTCCCCATGGCGCGATCAAGTGATGGATAGCTTTGATCTTTTCTCGCAATTCGAACTGGAAAGAGCAGATAAGTTCTCATGGATGCAAGATTTACAAGGTGATTTGCAACTAAGCGATGATAAGAGTCTTTGGCATTATTGGCCTTTTATTCCTCAAACTCAAGGTGCCTTTAAGTTTACTCTAGAAATGCTACAAGAGGTATACCCTGAAGTTAAAGACTCTAAGCGGGATGTCTTACAAGGTATTGTTAATGAACTAAATGATCACATGCTTTTTTATAAGCTAGATACGCCTTTACGTAGAACACACTTTTTTGCTCAGCTTATGCAAGAAACCGGTGAGAGCCTAAATATGGCTGAATATACCAATTATCGTATTTCTACGCTGGATACATCAGAATTTAATACTGCTAGGTCACGTCGATATCCTTTAGATCACCCTAAATATGCAGGTAAGCGCTATATTGATGTTCACGGTATCGCAGACAAGAAAAATGGTAAATTCGTTAAAAAAGATGGTACTTCTCCTACTCTTGATGACAAAAGGATATTGTTTAACGTTATGTATGGAGGCAGAAGCGAAATGAAGAATGGTGATTTTTTGACAACTGATGATGGGTGGATTTTTAGGGGGCGTGGATTAAAACAGCTTACCGGCAGAGACAATTATGAGCGTTTCAATAAATGGCATTTACAAAATCAATCAGAGTGGCCATTGGACGTCGTAGATTTTTTAAATACACCAGAGCTTATATTAGAGGCTAAATATGCGACTCGCTCTGCTGCTTGGTTTTGGCTAGATATTAAAGGTCCTGAGAGGGCAGATAAAGGAGCCAACGATAAAGTTGTGAATGAAATAACACGTAAGGTAAACCGTTATACTAGCAATAAATCTTACCGGAAGCGTAGAGAAAACTTCAAACTTTTATGGGAAAATAAGGTATTTAACTAATGATAAAAAATATTAAACTTCATGCTATGTCAAGCATTCTCATAATAAGCTTCCCAGTTTTAGCAGTACACCCACAGATAGACAAAAAACTAAGCGATACAACAGTCACTTTGTGTAAGAGCAACGAGGACATTTACTTTAATGCAAAGTTAGAGAACCGAAAATATGTTTCCTTGTGTGGGGCTGGGCATAGAAGTCCAAGTACTGGTTATGTAAAGTATCGATATGGGACAAGCGATAAAGTAGAATTAGAATACCCAAAAAGTGCAGAAACCCCAAAAGGTAAATTTTTAAGTTATCATATAAGACTTGGTAAGTTACAAGGTAGGAATATTTTTTTCTATTCAGGGGATTACAGATATAGTATCGGTTATTTAGCTGATAACTGTAGCTTGCATGTTTATAAAGGTAGTGAGCTTGTATTTAGCTCATCTTGCGAAGAGACTTCCGAGCTGAACACGTTTGGTGGAGGTCAATCATCAGGCTCGGTGATATTAGAAGAAGAACTAATCAAAAGATTTCCTGAACAATTTCAAGACCCAAATGAACCGGAGTTTCACTGAATTTACAATAGATGTGTTAGCTTATAACGATCCTCTGGTTCTTGCGCGTGACTCTTGAATGTTTGATGAGGGGGCTCCTTGTTCATTAGGAATATAAACATCATTAGCTTTTTATCGTCCTTGTCTCTTTCACTTTCTGTAAGTGCAAGCTGTGATCAAGAATCCACCGTATTCACATGTGATTTAGAAAATAAAGGTGGCAGTTTGAAAGCTTGCTTTAATCAAGCCGAGAATTCGATGTATTTTGTTGTTGACGAAAATGGGTTGAAAACAGTTTATACTCCAAGACAAGGGAAGAGTTTAGATAACTATAAATGGATAGATATTTCTTTTGAAGAACCTGAATTCATTCCTTTGAAGTTTGAAGTAAATGAAAACAAGAATGCGTATTTTTCATTGACTAGAGGTGGTGGGCGGTTGAGTGTCGTTGCTAACTCCGTTGACATGATTGAAGATGAAAATGCTGTTGAGTACTACTGTGAATTGGAAACTGAAACAGCTCTGGATCCCAACGTTAGATTAAAAATAAAACACGTAAAGCCCAATGAGTTTGAAGCTTGGGATTAAATAGCAATAGATTCCAGTGAGAGCCTAAATAAAATTCATTGTAATAAAGAGTTAGCTTTTCTAGAAAATTTACTCGAGATGTTTGGATAAGAAATGTTCAGATAAAAAGCGCCGAAAGGCGCTTTTTATTTTCTTTAAAATAAAGTATGGTCTCCCTCCTTTTAAAATGGTAAGTGTTGAATAATTATACAGTGGTTAGGTAAATGAATAAAATAACTAAACTCGCTTTGGCTTTGTCCGTATTGACATCTGTTGTTGGGTGTCAACTGGTCTCAAATACGCCGATGCAATCGACAGCAACGAAGGAAATAATTGAAAAAGCAAAGGCAGAGTTTGATGGACAACGTTTTTATAAGTTGAATGAATATGATGAAGAAATCAACGTTTCAGATGACGGGGTCATTACCTTCAAGTCTTACTTACCACGCAGCGGCGGTTATGAATGGGTACCAATTGTTATACGCGATACTAGTTTTCGTGTTTCTTGCGATTATTTCAGTGAATATGTTGAAGCTGGAATGGTTGTTCAGGTTCAGTTTGTAGGTAAACGCGGGCGCATTGAAAATTACGACAAGCAACGTTGTGAAGAGTACGGTGAGCCAACATGGCAATAAGATCTATGGATAATTAAAGCGCCGACAGGCGCTTTTTATTTACGTTTTAGTTAACCGTTAGAAAAGATGTAGACCAATCTTCGGAAGATTAGGCAAGCAATGTGTAGTATCTGGTCACAAGTTGGTATGAACTTGCCTTTTAGAAAACGCTAATAAAATCGCTAAACAGCTACATGCTAGTAGAACGACACCTAAGTTTTGTGCTGTTCCAGCCATCGCTAATCCCGTCCCGATCATGATGTAGTACATGAGCCCAAATAAAGCGCCTGCGCTACCTACCTGTTGTTTATAATCAACGAGTGCGTCACTGAGTATATTGGGTATCGCAATCCCATACGACATGACGACTAACATCATTGGAGCAACAAACCAGATTGATTGGCTCAGAATCAACACACCGACTGATCCCAAACTAAGCAATACTGCTGAGAGCCAAAGTAGTTGGCTTTTTCGAACATTTTTAGACACTAGGGATTTATTTAAATAACTTCCAAGCAGAGTGCCTAACCCCAGTACCATGCCACTGTATCCAAATTGTTCGGAGTTATACCCAAGTGCTGAGAAAGTAAATGCGCCAAGTTGGTAATAAGCAAACAGAGCAATGTTATACAAAGCGACTAATAATGCTGAGCGCCAAATTCGCGCGTCTCTTAGCATTTTCAAGCTAAGTTGATGCAACCGTACTGGTGTCTGTTCCTTCTGTGTTTCAGGAAGTTTAATAACGTTATAAGCGAGCAATACTAACGCGATTAAAAATAAAGCGAAAAACACATAACGGTATCCACCAAGCGCTGTAAGCTGCCCGCCTAATAGCATGCCAACTACCGGGCTGATTGATATACCCATCCCCATTAAGCTGAAGACTTTACTCAGTTCTTGACCGTCAAACGCGTCACGAAGCATGGTCTGTGTGACAACGGAACCTACCGCGATACCAAATGCGCTCAGAGCTCGCGCAGCCATGACAACAGCAAAACTCTCGGTTTGAGTTGCGAGTAAAGACGCACAACCATAGATAAAGAGCCCAATTAACATGGTAGGCCTTCTTCCCAGTTTATCTGCGAGCACTCCCCAAACTACAACGCCAATGGCAAACGCTAGGAAGTAAATCGACAGTGTTTGTGCTGCTTGTGCGTGGTTTACATCAAATGATAGAGCGATTGAGCTCAACGCTGGGCTATAGATGGTTTCTACAATTTGCGGAAACATCAACATAACCAGCATGAGCCATAAAGAGGGCTTAGTATTCATATTGTTACCCATTGTTAATGAAGTTGGCGGGCAGTATAAATGAGGCTATGATTGAGCCAATAACAACATAAAAACCAAATACATCAATATTCGGACAAAATGGCACTTATTGACGAAGAAACACAGTTTGACGCAGACAAAATTTCTAATTGTGTAGTGGGAATTGCTGCGGATATTGGCAAGCACGACTCAGGTATGCATCAGCACAAAAAAGGGCAGTTATTGTACGCACCTCAAGGTTGTATGAGTTTTGCTCTGGAAGACTCGATTTGTATTTTGCCACCGACAAAGGCGGTTTGGATCCCACCTAATACGCCGCATCGCGCACTAATGACGAATGTGGTGGCGTATCGATCTTTGTATTTTGATTGTGAGGAGTTTGCCTGTCCGAGTAAGATCACGATGATAGAAGTGAATAATTTACTCCAAGCCCTCATTGATAAAATGTCATTTTGGGAGTGGGATAAGCCTAACAGCGAGATGCTAAATACGACAGCACTCTTCTGGGAGGAGTTTTATGCTGCGAAACGTTATTCGTTTCAGTTGCCTTTGCCATCACATCGGCGCTTAACAACATTTCGCCGGGAGTTGGTTGAACCTTCATTTCTCGCTCCTTCGCTTACTACTCTTGCAAGCAAAGTGGGGGCAAGTACCAAGACGGTAACACGATTATTTAAGTCGGAAACGGGTATGAATTATCAAGATTGGCGTCAACAGTGGAGGCTCTTAAAAGCAGTTGAATTGTTATCAACGGGAATGCAAGTTAGCGCCGTTGCTGATTGGCTGGCGTTTTCGTCAGACAGTGCTTTTATTGCATTTTTCAAAAAGCAAACTGGGCAAACACCTCTGACGTTTATGAAAACCAAGCCCTAAGCATCAAAATACTCACACTCTTTCTAGAACAAATCCTAGGTTCATAGGCTCAGCCTATGAAGAGTACATAGAGAGATACCAACGTGCACGTTACTTGTGTTTACTCGGCAGCTGACGAAAATATTGAGTAGCAAAGTCAATAAAGGCTCGGATGCGTTTTGGTTGATGTCGGTCGTGATGGTAAAGGAGTGAAAACTCCACACTCGGAATGCTCCAGTCGATAAACACTTCTTTTAGCTTGCCTGTCTGGAGTTCTTGTTGGCAATAAAGTGCTGGTACACGGATGATACCATTTCCCGCCAACGCTGCTTTTATCATTACTCTGCCACTCTTACATCGTAACTGTCCACGTATCTGGTGTTCCGTTGACTGCTTTGTATTTGTGTTCTCGAATGCCCAGCGTGTCACACTGCCTGTCAAACAAATGTGTTTTTCTAAGTCTTTTGGATGCGAAGGATAGCCATATGTTTCTAAATAACTTGGGCTTGCGTACGTCCCCATTTCCACATCAATCAGTTTGCGAGCGATAAAGTTGGAGTCTTCTAACTTTCCCATTCGAAAAGCGATGTCGAATTCATCCGCGATTAGATCGACACGATGGCTGCTGAAATCTAAGTTAATGTTCACTTGTGGGTGTTGGATTAGAAACTGAGCAACGATATCTGCGACAACGTCTTCCCCTAAATACCCCCCCACGCAGTTGATACGAATTTCGCCTCTTAATTCTTCTACATCATCAACCACTGCCATAACAGCTTGATCAATATTGTGAAGGGCGGTTTCACACTGTTTATACAGAACCTTGCCTGCTTCGGTGAGCTTCAGTGTTCGAGTGGTTCTTTGTAGCAAAGTGGCACCAATCTGTTGTTCCAGATTTGTTATTTGACGTGAAACGTGTGAGCGAGAAACGCCAAGTTGCTCTGCTGCTTTCGTGAAGTTTCCTAGTTGAGCGATTAGGACGAAAGAGCGGATATCCGCAAGGTTGATGTGTGTTTGCATGATGACTTCTGCGTAATTCAAAAAAGTATTGTTGCAGTATAACAACAGTGTTTCAACTAGGTCGGTATATATCAACAAACAAAGTTTTCTTAAACTTATCGCCACTGAGGTAAACCGTTCTATTAAGGATTCAAAATGAAAAAGTTAATTGTTATTACAGGCGCTAGTTCAGGCATTGGTGAAGCGATTGCACGTCACTTCAGTGAACAGGGCCATGCTCTTCTTTTGTTAGCAAGACGTGTAGAACGTTTAGAAGCATTAAACTTACCAAATACGCTTTGTGAAAAGGTAGATGTGACCGACAAAGCTTCTTTTGAGGCGGCAATTGAGAAAGCTGAAGCGTTGTATGGTCCGGTAGATGCACTTGTAAATAACGCAGGCGTTATGCTTCTAGGCCAGATAGATACTCAGGACGCATCGGAGTGGAAGCGCATGTTTGATGTGAACGTACTTGGCTTGCTCAATGGTATGCAGTCCGTCTTAGCACCGATGAAAGCACGCAACAGTGGTACGATCATTAATATCAGCTCTATTGCGGGCAAGAAAACATTCCCTGATCATGCCGCTTACTGTGGTACCAAATTTGCGGTTCATGCGATTTCTGAAAACGTACGTGAAGAAGTCGCATCATCGAATGTTCGCGTTACGACTATTGCACCTGGCGCTGTGGAAACTGAATTACTTTCACATACTACGTCCCAAGATATTAAAGATGGCTATGATGCTTGGAAAGAGGATATGGGGGGCGTGTTGGCAGCCGATGATATTGCACGAGCAGTGCTGTTTGCTTATCAGCAACCGCAAGGTGTATGTGTTCGCGAAATTGCTTTGGCACCGACAAAACAGCAACCTTAACATTAATTTACAGCGACTTCTGGATCATTAGGGCTGTGAATATTTGCACACCGATTCGTGATTGATATGGCATCTTTCAACTAAGTCGTATGAAAATTTAGGTTACCCATTTAAGTCCGTAGCCTAAGTGTGTTATTGCTTATACCCAAGTTACTCAAGGTGAGAAAAAACTTTGAGTAATTTGGGTTTTTATTTGGTCTCAATTTTTAGTATGTAGCTCTATTGGGGTCAGCGGGCCACAGTCGTAAAGAAAAGGAGAAGGTGACGTAAAGCAAAATGAAGCAATATCCATAGCTTAATGAGAATTGATTTCATCAACGTCACAAGCCGTTACAATTATCCGTTAGGTATTATACTTTGTGGGTGGTTAATATTTAACCAAACAAGGAGGTGTGTATGAAACGATTCGCGAACATACTTTTTGCAACACAAGGATTGCCTGGTCATAGTGAGGCGCTCGAACAAGCGATGAGGATCGCATCCAGCAACAAAGTACCTGTTTCAGGGCTAATTGCGTGCCCCGATTTCCCCGTGGATATGCTCCAGTATCAGCAAAGTTATGAGCAATCGCTACAAGACTCCCTCAAACAAAGCATTCAGGAATACAGACAGAAGCTCGATCTTTCTGAAGATGATCTGGCATTTCCTCTTACTGTGAAAAGCAGTGAAAAACCCGCTGTCTGTATCATTAAAGAAGCATTAGCTGACAACAAAGATCTTATCATCAAAGAAGCTGAACCACTCGGTGAAGGCGCTGAAGGCTTCAAAGCCATTGATATGACACTGTTACGCAAATGTCCTTGTCCATTATGGTTACACCGACCGATTGATAAGCCGAGAGACAAACGCCGCGTGGCTGTTGCTATAGATCCGTTAACGGCGAGCGATGAACAGCACTCATTAGCGGTGCGTTTGCTTGAATTATCTCGTTCAATAGCCGACACCTGTGACAGTCGTTTACATGTGATTTCTTGCTGGGAATATTACTTAGAGAACTACCTACATGACAATGCTTGGATTCAAGTCGACGATGCTGAGTTGAAACATGAACTCGACAAAGCAAAAGCCGATCATAAACAAGCTCTACAACAACTGCTGGAAGAGTCGGGGATTACGGGTGAAATTGTGATTCATCATTTACACGGAAAGCCTGATGAAAAAATCCCGGATTACGTAGAAAGCATAGAAGTGGACGTTCTAGTCATGGGTACCTTAGCGAGAACAGGGATATCTGGCTACGTCATTGGTAATACGGCTGAAAACATTTTGCAATCTATAAACTGTAGTTTGGTCGCTCTTAAGCCCGATGGTTTTGTATCGCCGATTCAGTAATTGGTGTGTAACAAACCTGGGTTTAAGTGGTTGTTTTAGGTAAAGGAGGGAGACGGAGTTCTAGAACATGGAATTATCAGTGTATCAATAAGTTATCAGAGGAGAGTGACATGAAAAACCTATGCCCGAAATGCCACACAGAAATGATAGAACGTTCGAACGTTTATGTTTGTCCGAGAAATGATATCGGTGACTGCACCTACGATGCGTTCGAGTTAACTGATGACGATAATCCATACACATTCAGTCGAGAACACGTAAGTAGTGATCTACGTTCTTACACCGTAGCGGACAGCAAGTAGCTGTTTGTATTAACGTTCCTTTAAGTAGCATTCAGTGATTGCTGTTTGCTACTTATCCCTTGGTTTTATGATCTTTTTTGGAATACTTGGGCTAAAACAATCAAGTGGAGCTTTTTATCTTTGCGCCAAATAGGGCGAACTTTCTTATAAAAATGAATGGGCTGCGATGTTGAATAGCATAACGGGTAAAGAAAACCTGCCGAAAAATCCCGATAATCAGTTGGTCTTACTGATTTTCCCTGTGCTGCCAATTTTAATCTTCTCTTTTCTTTTTTACATCTACACACCCGCAGGCGTAAGCTGGAATGCGGAATGGATACCTAGCCTCGATATTAACTTCAGCTTTAGGTTAGATGGTCTGTCATTCCTTTTTGCCGGGCTGATCAGCGGGATTGGCGCACTGATCCAAATATACGCTTTGGCTTACTTACGAGAGAGTGATAGCCGATTTTCCTTTCATTTATACCTAACCCTATTCATGCTTGCCATGCTAGGGATTGTGATGAGCGATAACATCCTGTTGTTATTTGTTTTCTGGGAACTCACCACCATCACTTCTTACTTACTGATTGGTTTTAATCACGAAAACAAAACGTCACGAAAAAATGCACTGCAGTCGTTGATCGTTACAGGTGCTGGTGGGCTAGCGTTGCTAGCTGGTCTTATCTTGCTGGGAGCAATGGCAGGGAGTTATGAGCTAAATACCATTATCGAGCAGGCAGACACTATTGCGCAGCATGAATGGTTTATCCCATCTCTCGTGCTCATACTACTTGGTGCATTTACTAAATCTGCGCAGTTCCCGTTTCATTTTTGGCTACCTAACGCGATGGCAGCGCCCACTCCAGTCAGTGCGTATTTACACTCGGCAACAATGGTAAAGGCGGGCATTTACTTGTTAGCACGTTTATCGCCAGTTTATGCTCATAGCGAGGTTTGGTTTTATGCCTTAGTGATCACAGGGAGTATCACCGCCGTTTGGTGCACGTTTGTCGCATTAAAACAAACTGACTTGAAGCTGATGCTAGCCTACAGCACGAACGTGGCTTTGGGGAAACTAACATTATTGTTAGGTATGGGCACAGATTTGGCCGTGAGCGCAGTATTGATGTTTATTCTCGCTCACTCTTTCTATAAAGCAGCGCTGTTTATGGTGGTGGGCAATATCGACAAAGCGACAGGAACACGAGATATCGATCAACTGTACGGCTTGAAGTCAGTGCTCGTCATCAGCATGGTTGCGGGGAGTTTGGCTGCATTGTCTAAAGCGGGATTCCCGCCGTTGTTAGGCTTTTTGAGCAAAGAATACATGTACAAATCCGCCGTAGAGCTCAATAACTGGATCGCCTTTGTACTTTTAATCGTGAATATACTGATGGTTGCGCTAACTATTATGCTTATTGCGAGACCATTCTTTGCTCACCGTGATCTCGTGCCAATTGAAACGAAGCCGATTGAGGCCCAAAAGGCTATGTGGGTTTCACCTTTACTCTTGGCACTTGGCAGTCTCATCGTTCCTTTAGTCGGTTTAAATTGGTTCGATCGCAATATCATTTTTCCGGGCTCTGCTGACATTCTGCCCACAGCTGCTCTTAAAGCGACATCATTATGGCATGGTGTGAATGTACCGCTGGTCCTAAGCGTTATCACGCTAGTATTGGGGTATGTGGTGTACCGTGTTTATCCTACTGTATCTGCATTTTTTCAGCGGTTACATCTGTTCGTACCTAAAGCGGAGAACGCTTTTGAACGACTATTAGATGGCATGATGACACTGGCGAAGTGGCAAACGGCGCTGTTGCAGCAAAAGAAGTTGAGTCGTTATGTCCTGCTATTTTTCACGGTACTCGCCGTCGCTTTGCTTGGTCAGGTAGCATTTATTCCTCTGCCTTTGTTTGAACAGCTTTCAAACGTGGCTTTCTATGAAATTGGCATTGCCTTATTGCTGGTTGGTGCAGCGATCGTATGTACGTTGTCTCACTCAAGGCTTCTTGCGATTTCTGCGCTAGGTATGATTGGTTTTATGACCACGCTTGTTTTTATGATCTACAGTGCTCCGGACGTCGCGAAGACTCTACTGTTAGTGGAAACATTAATGGTGGTCTTTTTAGCATTGTTAATGCGTCATATGCCGCGTTTAACCACCGTGCCCAAGCATTCAATAAAACGTAAATTGGCGAATGTTTGTATAGCGGGCGTGATAGGTGTTTCGATTACTTTCCTCTTGTTAGGAATCACGTCCCAGCCGATGGATTCATCGGTGTCGGATTTCTTTGCGGAAAATAGTGTCCCAGGCGGGCATGGGCGCAATATTGTCAACGTCATTCTCGTCGACTTTCGTGCGTTCGATACATTGGGAGAGGTTGTCGTCGTTGTCATTGCTGGGATTGCAGCAGTGAGCTTGCTTAAGACAAGAGCGAAAAAGCAAAACCGTATTCAATCATTAATTTTTGCAACCACGGCACATATCGTCGCGGCGCTCATGCTCGTGTTCTCAGTGTATCTGTTATTACGTGGTCATAACGAACCGGGTGGTGGCTTCATTGGTGCATTGATTGCCGTTATTGGCTTATCGCTTCTCATGTTCGCGGAATCACCGAAATACGTTCGTTCTAGATTGTATTTCAAGCCGTTTTTCATTGCGTTATCTGGCATTGCATTGAGCTTGATATCAGGAGCTTTGAGCTTTGCGTTTGATAAACCGTTTTTAACCGGGTTGTGGTGGAAAGATGTGATACCACTGGGTACGCCGTTGGTTTTTGATGTTGGTGTTTATCTTGCCGTTATAGGTGGCGTGATGGGGATGCTGCTTCGTATTAATGAGGAGCTAGAGTGATGGAAATTGTCTGGAGTGTTGTCGTTGGAGTATTTGTCGCCGCAGGTGTTTATTTAATGCTTGAAAAACATATCTTGCGTCTTTTGTTCGGTATCATGTTACTCAGCAGTGCGGTTAACCTTGCTATTTTTACCGCGGGAAGGCTGACTCCTGGAGAGCCGCCATTGATTGGCGATAATGCACTTTTTCCACCAGATGGTGCGGCAAACCCATTACCTCAAGCGCTGATTTTAACCGCGATAGTCATCGGTTTTGGGCTACTTATTTTTGCTTTAATGCTGTTCTATCGAGCTTATAAAGATTCTGGAACCGCAGACGTCGACGAAATGCAACGTTCTGAGGAGGGTCAATGAGTTCGATTTTGCTGACGTTACCTGTTGTTCTTTCATTGAGTACGGCGCTGACCATTTTCTTTGTACGTCGCTCAACAAAAAGTGTTGAGTGGTTAAGTGGCGCAAGTGCGATTTTGAACCTTGTTGTCGCAGGCCTTCTCACAGAAAACATCATAAGTAATGGTATTCAAGCCGTTGCTTTTGGCCAGTGGCAAGCACCGTTTGGTATCGTCTTTGTCGCAGATTACTTCAGCGTTGCCATGGTGATGATTACCGCAGTGATTGGTGCGATATGTGTTTTCTATGCCATGGCGGACCTTCACCGAAAACCTTCCTATAGCAATTACCATGCGTTGACGCACGTGTTGCTTGCTGGTGTTTATGGCGCGTTCCTCACCGGAGATATTTTTAATCTGTATGTTTGGTTCGAGGTCATGCTCATCGCGTCATTTGGTTTAATGGTATTAGATGCAACGAAAACTCAAATTGATGGGGCAGTGAAGTATGTGATGTTGAACCTGATTTCGACGCTAGTGTTCTTGCTTGCCATCGGTTTGTTGTATGGCGCAACGGGCACCTTGAACTTGGCCGATCTCTATACCAAAGCGGGAGAGAGCGAACTGAGCATCAACATGATGTTGTCCGCCTTGTTTTTGTTTGCCTTTTCTATCAAAGCGGCACTATTTCCTTTATTTGCTTGGTTGCCAGCTTCTTATCACACTTTACCAAGTGGTGTGGTTGCGCTGTTTGCTGCGTTGCTTACTAAAGTCGGCGTATACGCGTTAATACGAGTCTTCACATTAGTATTTCCGCTCGCCGAGAGTGGTTGGCAGCCGACGTTGATTTGGATTGCTGGCCTCACCATGTTAACGGGCGTTTTGGGGGCGGCAAGTCAATTCGATATTAAGAAAATTCTTTCTTTTCACATCATTAGCCAAATAGGTTACATGATAATGGGGTTGGCGATTTACACTCCCTTAGCTTTGGCTGGTGCCATTTTCTACATTGTCCATCACATTATTGTAAAAGCGAATTTGTTCTTAATCGGTGGCTTTATTGAGCGCAAATATGGCTCTAGTCAACTTGAACATTTGGGCGGGGTATATAAAGCAATGCCTTGGTTAGCGTTCTTGTTTCTTGTCCCTGCGTTTTCTCTGGCAGGATTTCCGCCGCTCTCTGGTTTCTGGGGCAAATTTTTGGTGATCAAATCGAGTTTACAGGCTGAATATTACTGGTTAGCCGGTACCGCGCTGTTGGTGGGGCTGCTTACCGTCTACTCGATGACGAAAATTTGGAGTGAGGCATTCTGGAAAAAGCCGGTTAGGGAGAGAACAGAACAGACTCTGCAAGTCAAAGTACATTGGTTGTATTGCGTTCCAATTGCCGTATTGACCATGTTCACGTTGATCATAGGCTTGGTGGCGGAGCCTTTTTATCAGTTTTCTGTTCAAGCTGCTGAACAACTGTTAAATCCGAATGAATACATTCGAGCGGTATTGGGAGGAAATCTATGATCTATCTATTCCTCAATCTTTTCTTAGCATTAGCATGGATGATGTTAAACGGCAGCTATTCGAGTTTGAATTTTATTGTCGGGTTTACGGTCGGTTTTTTTGCCTTACGGTTGAGCCAACCATTTGGATTAAAAACCAGCTACTTTCGACGTTTTGCGTCGGCATTAAAGTTACTGGTGTACTTCGCTTATGAAATGATCATATCGGTTGCAAGAGTCGTGTGGGATGTCGTGACGCCAACGCATTTGAGCCAGCCAGATATCGTCTATGTCCCTTTGGACGTCGATTCCGACCTTGAAATCACCTTACTTGCGAATATGGTTTCGTTAACCCCGGGCACACTCAGTTTGGACGTTACGCCTGATAAAAAGCATCTTATCGTTCATGCCATGTTTGCACCTGAGCATGAAGAAGTTATCCGTGGAATTAAAAACGGATTAGAGCATCGAATTTTGGAGGTGACGCGTGGATAGTTGGCTGCAAATAAGTGTCACTTTTGCCTATGCAGGGCTATTACTCAGTTTTGTTATGGCTTTCTTCCGTTTAATTTTAGGACCAACGCTGGCTGACCGAGTTGTGGCGTTAGATTTGATTACATTTATCACCATCGGTTTTATTACGGTTTACACCTTAGACAGTGGTGAGGATGCCTTGTTAGATATCGCCATTACATTAGGTTTGGTCGCATTTCTTGGCACAATCGCATTTGCGCGTTTGATCGTTAAAAGGAAGGAGAAAGAATAATGGATGTGCTGATTGGGCTGTTTTTATGTTTAGGGACGTTATTGATCCTAAGCGCTAGTTTAGGTGTGTTGCGGTTGCCAGATCTATATACCCGAATGCATGCTGCAACCAAAGCCGGTACCGTCGGAGTTAGTTGTTTACTACTAGCGGTTGCCCTATCAATTCCTGAAGTCACAGTGATCTCCCGAGTTATCGGTACGATGTTGTTTATCGTTCTCACGGCACCAGTCGCCTCCCACCTGCTCGGAAGAGCAATGCGAGAGGTCGGCTACAAAATTTGGCGTAATGATTAAGTTTTTTCTTGTTTAACCAATTGTCACTATTAATTAAGCTGACTAATTTCTTCCAGCACTTCTGGGTTAGCAATAGCACCAATGTTTTTTACAGCTTGTCCGTTAACCAATTGTTTCACGGCTAGTTCAACCAGTTTGCCTGATCGCGTTTTAGGAATATCACTGATAGCAAAAATTTGGCGTGGCACATGGCGTGGTGAACATTTTGATTTTAGTGTTTGGCGAATTGAATCGGTGAGTTGTTGGGTTAACTCGACCTCGTGAGCGAGTTTTACTAGTAACCAGATTTCTTCAGACTGCTGGTTTAACTTGCCGACGGCGATGGAGTCCTCGACCTCGGGTAACGCGTTCACTTGCTGATAGATCTCAGCGGTGCCGATTCGTACGCCGCCTGGATTCAATGTCGCATCGCTACGGCCATAAAAAATAAAGCCGCCATGTTCGGTTTGCATCACATCGTCGCCGTGGTGCCAGATATCAGTAAACTTGCTCCAATAAGCGTTGTGATAGCGTTCGCCGTTGTCGTGCCAAAACCCAATAGGGAAGTTAGGTAGTGAGTTATTGCAAGTCAGTTCGCCGCGTTGCTGTGTAATGGTTTTTCCCTCGTCGTCCAAAACACGCACGTCGATTCCCAGCCCTGCGCCTTGGCATTCACCTTTGTAAACTGGTGAGATAGGGTTTCCAAGTACAAAGCACCCGCAAATATCCGTGCCGCCAGCGATAGAAGCGAGATGCAAGTCCTGCTTGATGTGCTGATAGACATAATTAAATTGTTCTGGGTAAAGCACCGAACCAGTTGAGCACAGAGTTTTGAGTGACTTCAGGTCATGTTCTGACTTGGGAGAGTAGCTCGCATGCTCCAGTGCCTCTAAGTATTTCGCTGAAGTACCAAACAGCGACACGCTATGTTCTTCTGCTAATCGCCATAAGACGGAGTGATCAGGGTAAACCGGACTACCGTCGTAAATCACTAAGGTTGCACCACTCGCAAGAGCGGAAACATGCCAGTTCCACATCATCCAACCACATGTTGTGTAGTAGAAAACCTTGTCTTGTGGTTTGATATCGCAATGTAGTTGGTGTTCTTTGAGGTGATTGAGCAGGGTTCCGCCCACGGAATGGACAATACACTTAGGTTGCCCCGTTGTGCCAGAAGAATACAAAATGAATAACGGGTCATTAAACAGTGTTGATTGATATTGAACTGGTTTTGGAGAAAAGTGGTGAGTAATATCAGACCAATACACAAAGTCAGAAGTGCTAGCATTCTTAGCATTTTGTAAATATTCGATTTGGCATACGCTAATAGTAGCGTCTTCGGAGGTACTGCTTAACTTACTACTAAGAGTGGTGTTTTTGTCCGTCATATCGAAAGCTTTGCCTCCGAACTGGTAGCCATCACAGCAAAAAAGAACTTTCGGTTTGACCTGACCAAAACGCTCTACGACGCTATCGATACCAAAATCAGGAGAGGTTGAAGTCCAAATGGCGCCAAGGCTGGTAGTAGCCAACATGGCTATAACGGTTTCTGGAAGGTAGGGCAAATAACCCGCAACGACATCGCCTTTGCCAGCACCACAAGTGATTAGCCATTGCTGAATGACAGACACTTGTTCGAGCAAATGTGTACCAGTGAGCTGCTTGTGTTCACCGCGTTCATTAGTAAAAACGATAAACTCACGTTCAGGTGTTTGTTCGGCCTGAGATAGGAGGTTCTCTGCGTAGTTAAGCGTGGCGTCAGCAAACCATACGGTGTCCCTATTGACATGGCTCTGAGTAGAATCTGTATGTGTCCACTTGGGAGCACCAAGGCTTTTGACTTGCGAGCCAATATTTCCAATGACGTTACAGAAATGCCAGGTATGTCGCCAAAATTCGTCATTGTGGTCAATGGACCACTGGTGTAGAGACGTGTAATTATTGATTGAGATATCTTCGGTTTGGTGCGCATTAACCGTCTCGATAAATCGTAGCAAGTTGCTATTGCAGATGCGCTCAGCAGATGGTGACCAAATAGGTGCAGAATTTTGCATAGGTCCCTCTAATTTCAATTCTTTTTGAATATGACCAAAACAAAATAAAGGGGCGAACATAGCAGTGTTCGCCCCTTATCTGATTGTTTAAAGTTGTTCGGCAAGCTGAGGTAGTACCTCAAATAAATCACCAACCAATCCATAGTCGGCAACTTCAAAGATAGGAGATTCAGGATCTTTGTTGATCGCGACAATCACTTTGGACTCTTTCATTCCTGCAAGGTGTTGGATGGCTCCAGAGATCCCGACCGCAATATAAAGCTTAGGTGCAACGATTTTACCGGTTTGACCCACTTGTAAATCGTTGGCTACAAACCCAGCATCAACCGCCGCGCGAGAAGCGCCAATGGCAGCCCCCAGTTTATCGGCGACTTGTTCGATCAATGCGAAGTTCTCTTTGCTACCGACTCCGCGTCCACCTGACACAACCACCTCTGCCGCGCTTAATTCAGGACGCTCTGACACGGTTTTATCGACAGAAACCAATTCAACCAATGGAGTTGAGATGGTGACTTGCTGATGCTCGATATCAGCTTGGTTGTGACAAGTAACCGGCTCAAACGCAGACGCGCGCACGGTGATGACGCGAACCTTGTCGCTGGTGGTCACTTTGGCAAATGCGTTTCCTGCGTAAATAGGGCGGATAAAAGTGTTTTCATCTATAACTTGGACAATATCAGAAATTTGCCCAACGCCGAACTTCGCTGCTACTCGCGGTACAAGATCTTTCCCTTTTGATGATGAGCTAGCCCAGATTGCGTCAAAACCTTCAGCAACACTCACTACAATAGGTGCGATACTCTCGGCAAATTGATGCTTAAGTTGCTCATCATCGACACAAATTACGTTTGATATACCATCAACGCGACAAGCTTGCTGAGCGACTTCTTCACACTGGTGGCCCACTACGATCAAAACATTGTCTTGGCTGACTTGTTTTGCTGCATTAACCACTTTGAGTGTGTCCGCATGTAATTGGTTATTGTCATGTTCTGCTATGATTAAGTTCTTCATGAAATCACCTTCGCTTCGTTACGCAGCTTATCGAGAAGCTCTGAGACAGATTCAACCTTGATGCCACCTTTTCTTTGCGCTGGCGGTGTGACTTCTTGAATGGTTTGGCTAAATACCACTTCAACACCCAGACTGTCAGGTGTGATTGTATCTAACGGCTTGCGCTTGGCTTTCATTATATTAGGCAAAGAGGCAAAACGCGGTTCATTCAGGCGTAAGTCAGTACTGATCACAGCAGGTAAGTTCATCGCAACCGTCATCAAGCCGCCATCCACTTCTCTCACGACCTGAACTTTTTGATCTTCTATCTTAACGTCGGAAGCGAAAGTTGCTTGAGGCCAGTCAAGTAGGGCTGCCAGCATCTGAGCCACTTGGTTGTTGTCAGTATCAATGGATTGTTTACCCGTAATCACAAGCTGTGCTTGTTCTTGCTCAACCAGAGCTTTGAGCAGCTTAGCGACGACTAATGGCTCTATTTTGTCTTCAGTATCGACATGAATAGCGCGATCGGCACCTAACGCAAGCGCAGTACGTAGTTGCTCCTGACATTGGCTACCGCCAGCACTGACAACGATGACTTCATCTGCAATACCTTGCTCTTTTAGTCGTACGGCTTCTTCAACGGCTATTTCGCAAAATGGATTAATCGTCATCTTGACGTTATTGGTTTCAACATCGCTATGGTCCGCTTTCACGCGAACTTTAATGTAGGGATCAATGACCCTTTTGATTGGCACTAGTATTTTCACGTTAGATTCCTTTTTACAGTGAAGACTATGTGTTTACAGTGAAGACGATGTGATGACGTCTTTAAAATGATGTTAATTTACCTTTACGTTTGCGTCAACTTTAAATATATTGTTGCTTAACAAGTTGGCAACATGCAAAGAAAAAGGAATGCAATCATGGAAAGAGACTGCATGGAATTTGATGTTCTGATTGTAGGCGCTGGTCCCGCAGGTTTGTCTGCGGCATGCCGAATCAAACAATTAGCAGCAGAAAAAGAACAAGACCTCTCTGTTTGCGTGGTAGAAAAAGGCTCTGAAGTTGGAGCGCATATTTTATCGGGTGCGGTGTTTGAAACGCGAAGTTTGGATGAACTGTTTCCCGACTGGGAAGAGAAGGGCGCTCCACTCAATACCAAAGTAAACCAAGATAAAACCTACTATCTAGGCAATGAAATTAATGGTCATGAGCTGCCTTCTTGGGCTGTGCCTAACACGTTACATAACGACAGTAATTACATTATCAGCTTGGGCAATCTATGCCGATGGATGGCGTTGCAGGCCGAGAACTTAGGGGTGGAGATCTACCCAGGCTTTACCGCCAGCCAAGCCATCATTGATGAAGACAACCGTGTTTGTGGCGTTATCACGGGCGATATGGGGTTAGATAAAAATGGCGAACAAAAAGCCAATTTCGAACCTGGTATTGAACTGCGAGCGAAGTTTACCCTGTTTGCTGAAGGCGCGCGGGGTCATATTGGTAAGCAATTGATTAACCGATTTAATCTTGCTGAAGAGAAAACGCCTCAACATTACGCTATCGGTTTTAAAGAGCTGTGGGAAATCCCATCAGAGCAGCATCAGCAAGGTTTAGTTGTGCACGGATTAGGTTGGCCGTTATCAAACGAAGCCACAGGTGGCAGTTACCTCTACCATTTAGAGGGAAACCAAGTTGCCGTTGGGTTGATTGTTGACTTGAATTATAAGAATCCGCACTTGAGTCCATTCGATGAGTTTCAACGTTTTAAACATCACCCGTTGATTGAGCAATACCTCAAAAATGGTAAACGCATTAGTTATGGCGCAAGAGCGATCACCAAGGGCGGTTTCCATTCGCTTCCCACGCAACAGTTTGCTGGTGGTTTGTTGATTGGCTGTGATGCAGGAACGCTTAACGGCGCTAAAATTAAAGGCACGCACACCGCAATGAAATCAGGCATGCTTGCCGCCGAAGCTGTATGTGAAGCCCTTGAGAGTCAGTCAGTTACTGCTGATTATCAAAAGCTCTTCAAACAGTCTTGGCTGTATGAAGAGCTTTATCAAGCACGTAACTTCTCAAGTGGCATTCACCGCTTTGGATCGTGGCTGGGCGGTGGCTTAGCGCTGCTGGAACATAACGTGTTAAAAGGTAAAGCTAAGTGGCATATCCGCTGTGATAAGCCTGATCATCAGTCTCTGTTATTGGCGGAAAACAGCAATAAAATTGTCTATCCGAAGCCTGATGGCGTGTTAAGTTTCGATCGCCTCTCTTCTGTTTATCTATCCAATATCTTCCATGAGGAAGATCAACCATGCCACTTACGACTGGCGAACCAGCGGATTCCTATTGAGCAGAACCTTGAATTATATGCAGAGCCAGCACAGCGCTATTGTCCGGCTGGCGTGTATGAAATCGTACAGGGGGAGGAGCAGCCAGAGCTGCAAATAAATGCGGCGAACTGTATCCACTGTAAGACCTGCGACATCAAAGATCCAAGTCAAAATATTACCTGGACACCGCCGGAAGGTGGTGGTGGCCCTAACTATCCGAATATGTAGTCGTCTGAGAATAATTTTTATTAACAATTTATTTACTTAAAGTTTGCGTTAGTTCAAATCTTTCTCGATGAACTCGATTGCAACTTAATCTTTCAAGCACTATTCTGATTTTAAATTGACGTTTACGTAAACTGAATACAAAGTTGATGCATAGGTGTAAAAGCGGTTACCAGTATCAAAGTTAGGTTTGATCAAATAGTGCTCAATGGAACGCACTTAAATAACGAAAGGGAGATCAACTATGGTATCGGAATCGCCTCTGTTGCAGGTAAACGATATTTCATTGGCTTTTGGTGGGGTGAAAGCTCTAACTGACGTGAGCTTCCATGTGAATGAAAAGGAAATCTTTTCAATCATTGGTCCAAACGGTGCAGGTAAAACCTCAATGCTCAATTGCATCTCTGGTCGATACACACCAAACAAAGGCTCTGTAATCTTCGCTGGAGATGATGTAACCAAACGAACACCTAGCCAACGAGCTGAGTTAGGGTTGGGAAGGACCTTCCAGAACTTAGCACTCTTTTCTCATATGTCGGTACTCGACAACATTATGGTTGGTCGACATCACCTACTGAAAAACAACTTCGTCACAGGACCACTTTACTGGTTCTCTAACGCGCAGAAAGAAGAAATGGCGCACCGTAAATACGTAGAAGACGTAATCGATTTTCTTGAAATTCAGCACATTCGCAAAGCCACCGCTGGCACACTTTCTTACGGTTTACGTAAACGTGTAGAGCTTGCTCGTGCCATTGCCTTAAAACCTAAGTTACTGCTGCTTGATGAACCAATGGCAGGCATGAACTTGGAAGAAAAGGAAGACATGGCGCGTTACATCATGGATTTAAACGAAGAGTTAGACATCACCATCATCATGATCGAGCACGATATGGGCGTGGTGATGGATATCTCTAACCGCGTATTGGTGTTGGATTTTGGTAAACACATTGCGATGGGCGAGCCAGAAGAAGTGATGGCCAACCCACATGTGAAACAAGCGTACTTAGGCGAAGAGCTACCGACATTAGAGGAGAGTGCATAATGGCACAGCAACATAATGATTGGGCAGATATAACCCGCTTAGATACCTTTCCAAAAGTGTTGCAGCACAATGCCAAGCACTGGCCCGAGCAAGTCGCAATGCGTGAAAAGGAGTTTGGTATTTGGCGAGAGTTCACTTGGCAAGATTATGAAAATCGAGTGAAGTGGATGGCTCTGGCACTTCAAGATTTAGGTGTTGGTGAGCAAGACGTTGTTGGTTTGCTGGGTGATAACCGCCCGGAATGGGTATGGGGCGAGTTGGCCGCACATGCGATCAAAGGTTTCTCGCTGGGCATCTATCAAGATTCCATGCACGAAGAAGTGGCGTACCTCATCAACTATGCCAAAGCAAAAGTCGTGGTTGCGGAAGACGAAGAGCAATGCGATAAGCTACTTGAGCTCGGTGATGAGATCCCAAGCGTAGAATTCATTATCTATTGTGACCCGCGTGGAATGCGCAAGTACGACGACCCACGACTGATTGATGTTGAGCAGGTCTATAAAAAAGGTCAACTGATCGACAAAGCGGATCCGGATAAATATCTCAATATGGTTGCGGCAACCAAAGGCAGTGATCTTTCGATTCTTTGTACCACGTCGGGTACGACTTCCAAACCAAAGTTGGCTCAGCTACACAGCGGCACTTTCTTAGATCACTGTGCGGCTTATCTGCGTGCCGACCCGCGCTCTCCAGGCGACAACTACGTTTCTGTTCTGCCTTTGCCTTGGATTATGGAGCAGGTGTATGTGGTTGGTCAGGCGTTGATTTCTCGTCAAATCGTTAACTTCGTGGAAGAACAAGAAACCATGATGTCTGACTTGCGCGAAATTGGCCCGAACTTCGTGCTGCTTGCGCCGCGAGTGTGGGAAAACATTGTGGCAGACGTGTCTGCACGAATGATGGATTCCACACCGTTTAAGCAGAAGATGTACAAACTGGGCATGAGCTTAGCGAATAAAGCGTTGGAGCAGGGTAAACGTTCAAAACTCGCTGAATGGATTTTGCTACGTGCTCTGCGTGACCGCTTAGGTTTCTCGAATCTAGCATCTGCTGCGACGGGTGGTGCGGCGATGGGACCTGATACTTTCCGTTATCTGCAAGCGATCGGCGTACCACTCAAGCAGCTTTACGGTCAAACCGAAATGTGTGGTGCGTACACCGTCCACCAAGCCGATGACGTGGATTACGATTCCGTCGGCGTCGCGTTTGACAATGCAGAAGTGAAAGTCATCAACCCAGACAGCAATGGCGTGGGTGAGATCATCGCGAAAAGTACGGGCATGTTTACTGGCTACCTGAACAACCAGGAAGCGTATGACGAAGACGTACAAGACGGATGGATGCACACAGGCGATGCGGGCTATTTTAAAGACTCTGGCCACTTGGTGGTGATTGATCGTCTGAAAGATATGTCGGAAACCAGCCATGGCGACCGCTACTCTCCGCAGTTCATTGAAAACAAACTCAAGTTCTCGCCGTTTATTGCAGAAGCCGTAGTGGTGGGCAAAGGTCGACCTTGGCTATCCGCCATCATCTGTATTCGCTACGCGATTGTTGCGAAGTGGGCAGAGCAGCGCGGTTTGGCATTTACTAACTACACCAACTTATCCGCTCAACCAGAAGTGTATCAAGCGATTCGTGAAGAAGTGCTGAAAGTGAACGAATCACTGCCGGATGCACAGAAGATCAGCAAATTCATTCTACTTTACAAAGAGTTGGATGCCGACGATGGCGAGCTAACTCGTACGCGTAAAGTGCGCCGTGGTGTGGTTGCGGAGAAATACGGAGACATCATCGAAACCATCTACAGCGACGATCCAAAAGTCGATGTGGATACGGTGATCACTTATCAGGATGGCACCAAAACACGCATTCAAACGTCGCTAGTGATTGAAACGCTTATTGAACATGAGCCAACACTGGTGGATAGCGAACAACGGAGGATCGCATAGTGAATACGGATTTATTACTGCAACTCGTCATTAATGGCGTGATCGTTGGCATGTTGTATGGCGTGGTCGCCATGTGCTTTGTACTGATATACAAATCGACCCAGGTGGTCAACTTCGCTCAGGGTGAGTTCTTGCTGATTGGCGCGTGGGTATGTTGGGCGGCACTTGTTCATCTGCAACTGCCATTTTTTATCGGCTTTTTACTCACGCTCGCGTTCATGATGGTGTTCGGTATCGCCGTGCAAACCATTGTGCTCAGACCGTTAATTGGTGAACCGATTATCTCTGTGATCATGGTGACCATCGGTCTGTCTATGTTCTTCCAAGCATTGATGAAATGGATATTTGGTGTCTCGGCTGTATCGTATCCGCAAGTGTTCGAAACAAACGTGGTGAATATTGGTGGTTTGAATGTTGAGTTTGCTTACATTCTGAGTTTGATCTTCTCAATGCTCATCATGGGCGCGTTCTACTGGTTCTTCAAATTCAGCAAAATGGGTTTGGCGATGCGCGCAACGGCATTTAACCAGCAAGTCGCGCAGAGTCTTGGCATTTCCATCAAGAAAGTGTTCGCCATCAGTTGGGCTATTTCGGCCATGGTATCTGCAACAGCAGGGATTGTTATCGGGATCGTTAACGGCGTATCTGACGCGCTATCCATTATTGGTATCAAAGTTTTCCCAGCCGTTATTTTAGGTGGCTTAGATTCTGTAGTCGGCGCAATTGTCGGTGGCATCACCATCGGGGTGCTAGAGAACTTAGCTGAGTTTTTTGATAGCCAATACCTGCAAGTGGGTAACCTTTATAACATCGCACCGTTCTATGTGCTGTTAATCATTCTTGCCTTCAAGCCATACGGCCTGTTTGGTACCAAAGATATCGAGCGTATTTAAGGAGAAATAACATGGCTCAACTTAGCATGCGCCCATGTGGGGATTTTCGAACCACATACAAAAGTGATACGCCAATTTTTGAAACCAAAACCATCAGAAGCCTTGCGATTGCAGGTGTCATCGCCATGTTGGCTGCGCCTTTGGTATTGGATATCTATTTTCTTAACCTGTTTATTCAGATTGCGTATCTCGGTATCGCGGCGCTGGGTTTAAACATTCTGGTTGGTTTTACCGGACAAATTTCCCTAGGTCACGGTGCGTTCTTTGGCTTTGGTGCCTTTGCATCGGCTTGGCTGAATAACCAGTTCAATATTCCAGTCGTGTTTGCGATTCCGCTTGCGGGTTACTTAACCATGATTGTGGGGATGCTGTTTGGTCTGCCGGCTGCGCGAATTAAAGGCTTATATCTCGCGATTGCGACTTTGGCTGCGCAGTTTATTTTAGAGGACTTCTTTGCTCGTGCAGACTGGTTCAGTGGCGGCTCATATGGTGCTGGTGCAAATCCTATCAATCTGTTTGGCTTTGAGTTTACGACCGATGAAAGCTTCTTCTACATTGCTCTGTTTGCGCTGATCTTTATGTACATGTGGGCATCGAACTTGATCCGTTCTCGTGATGGTCGCGCGTTTGTTTCGGTACGAGATCACTACCTGTCGGCAGAAATCATGGGTATCAACCTAACCAAGTATCGTCTGCTCTCATTTGGTGTGTGTGCGTTCTATGCAGGCATCGGGGGTGCACTCTACGGGCATTATTTAGGGTTCGTATCAGCAGAAGGTTTCACCATCATGATGTCTATCCAGTTCTTGGCAATGATCATCATTGGTGGCTTGGGTTCCGTCAAAGGCACATTGATGGGCACGATATTTATCGTATTACTGCCAGAAGTGTTGGAGTTTGGCGTGACGGGGTTGGCTGCGTTTAGCAATAACACTTCGTTCGTTGATGGGCTTGCTTACTTCAAAGAAATGGCGATCGGCTTGGTCATCATGCTGTTCCTTATTTTCGAACCTCAAGGGTTATCGCATCGCTGGCAACAGATTCGAGCATATTGGAAACACTATCCGTTTTCTTATTAACGTGTAATTAAGTGGAATATACCTCAATAACAAGGACAACGAGTTATGAACAAAGGACATTTAGCGACAACGTTGGTGCTATCTTCGGCACTGTTTACTACCGCAACTTGGGCAAAAGACTCTGTATTCGTCGGGCAATTGGTCGACTTTTCCGGACCAACGGCGTATGTGAGTAAGCCTTATGGTTCTGGCGTGCGAGACGCATTGCGCTGGATTAACCAAAACGGTGGTATTAACGGTACTGAGCTCGAATTTGAAACGGTAGACATGGCGTATAAGGTGCCAGTAGCCATTTCCAACTACAAACGTTGGGTGGCGCGCAAAAACATGGTTGCGCTGCAAGGCTGGGGGACTGCGGATACCGAAGCACTGATCTCGTTTGTGACCAAAGACAAAGTGCCGGTGTTCTCTGCTTCTTACTCTGGTCACTTAACTGACCCAACCGGCAAGAACCCTAAAACCGCGAAACCAGCGCCTTACAACTTCTTCTATGGTGCATCGTACTCGGATGCCTGTCGTGCACTGGTGAAGTGGGCGAAAGAAGATTGGGAGTCAAAGGGTAACCAAGGTGCGCCGAAATTTACCCACATTGGTGATAACCACCCCTTCCCGAATGCACCAAAAGAAGCGTGTGCAGAATATGCAGAAGAGCTTGGTTTTGAAGTGCAAAACCCAGTCGTTGTGTCACTAAAACCAGGGGACTTCAAAGCACAGTGTCTGTCACTTAAAGAGTCTGGCACCAACTACGGTTACATTGCCAATATCGGTAGCTCGGTTATCTCGCTAGTGAAGTCTTGCAACACGGTTGGTACTGAGTTCCAGTACATGGCGAACATTTGGGGCGGTGACAAGCCAGTACTTGAAGCGGCGGGTGACGGCCTTAAAGATTACGTTTTCCCTGGCATGACGGCGTTTTGGGGAGACGATAACGAAGGCATGAAACTGGTTCGTGAAATTTCTAAACAGTCTGAATCAGAGCCGGGCGAGTTTAGAACTCACCACTACATTCGCGGCATTTGTTCTGCGTTCTACATGAAAGAAGCGATGGAATGGGCGAAAGACAACGGTGGCATTACGGGTGAAAACATCAAGAAGGGCATGTATGTCCATGACAACTGGGTCCCACAAGGCTTAGAAGGTGTTTGTGTACCTGCGAACTGGAAGCCGGAAGATCACCGTGGCACAACAACCGTGAACGTGTTTATGGGTAACAACAACGGCGGCGCAGTCGATATTAAGAAAGTGTCCCAAGTGACATTGTCACGTCGTGACGATTGGCTAGGTTACTAATCGACGACTTATTAATAACAAAGCTTACTGAAAATAAGGATGGGTGAGAGAACACTCTCACCCTAGCAAGGAGTAGCTTGATGGCTGAATTAGCAACGAATATCGAACCGGCAGAAATACTGCTTTCAGTGAACAACATTGAAGTCGTCTACGACGAAGTAATACTAGTACTTCGCGGTGTGAGCTTAGAAGTTCCAAAAGGGCAGATTGTGACCTTACTGGGCGCCAACGGTGCGGGTAAATCCACGACGTTAAAAGCCATTTCTGGTTTGTTGAAAACCGAAGATGGTGAAGTGACGCGCGGCGAAATCAACTTCATGGGCGAGCGCATAGACAACAAAAGCCCGGAAGAGATCGTCCGTTCGGGCATCTTCCAAGTTATGGAAGGGCGCCGAATTGTTGAAGACATGACGGTGATAGAAAATCTTCGCTTAGGCGCTTACACGCGCACGGACAACGAAGTCGAGCAAGACATCGAAATGGTGTTTGATTACTTCCCTCGTCTTAAAGAGCGCACCGGTCTAGCGGGTTATTTGTCAGGTGGTGAGCAGCAAATGCTAGCGATTGGTCGTGCACTGATGGCTCGCCCGAAAATGATCTTGTTGGATGAGCCGTCGATGGGGCTTTCGCCGCTGTTGGTGAAGGAGGTGTTCAGCATTATTAACAAGATTAATAAAGATCAAGGCATTACCATGCTTTTGGTTGAGCAGAATGCCAACTTTGCCCTTCAAGCGGCCGATTACGGTTACATCATGGAATCAGGCAAAATCGTACTGGATGGCAGCAAGCACGAACTGCTAAACAATGAAGATGTGAAAGAGTTCTACCTTGGCGGCGGCGATGAAGATCGCAAGAGCTTCAAGAATCTGAAATCTTACAAACGTCGTAAGCGTTGGTTATAAGGAGCAAGGATGAACGAACTATTTGATGCGAAAGAATCGTTGTCTCCGCAGGCACGAGAAGAATCGCTGTTTCAACGTCTGCCGACACTGATTGAAAGTGCAAAAGCCAACAGCGAACATTATGCGGCGCATTTTGCTGAGTTAGAGCCTACGTTGGCAAATAATCGTGAAGGGCTTACCCAGTTTCCGGTTACGCGCAAATTCAATATGCCAAACCAACAGCAACTTAAACCGCCGTTTGGTGGTTTAAATAGTGTTGCGATTGGTCAGATGGCGCGTGTATTCCAATCACCGGGGCCGTTGTATGAGGCACAAACGGATGAGATGGATTTCTGGCGTATGGGGCGCGCGTTTCACGCGGCTGGATTTAGTGCGGGCGATTTAGTGCATAACACGCTCTCTTATCATTTCTCGCCTGGTGGATTTATTATGGATGGTGGCGCAAGAGCTTGTGGCTGCGCGGTATTTCCGGCGGGTGTCGGGAATACCGAAGCACAAATTGAAGCGATTAAACAGCTGCAGCCAACGGGTTATACGGGCACGCCTTCTTACTTGCTGACGTTGCTACAAAAGTACCAAGAACAATACGATGAGTCGCCGAGTTTTACCAAAGCGCTGGTCTCTGGTGAAGCGGTCACCGCAGACATGCAACAGATGTTTGAGGACAAAGGCATTGCAGTCTCTCAAGCCTACGCAAGTGCAGAGCTTGGTTTGATTGCTTATCAAGTGTCTGGCGAGCAAGGCTTGGTGATTGCCGAAGATATCATCGTGGAAATCGTTAATCCTGATGGCATTCCTGTACAACCGGGAGAAGTCGGCGAAGTGGTCGTGACATCGCTCGATGAGAAGTTTCCGCTGATTCGCTACGCAACGGGAGATTTATCGGCATACCTAGAAACGGGCTCGGATTCGCCACGCATGAATGCGCGAATTAAAGGCTGGATGGGGCGTGCGGACTCAGCGGTGAAAGTGAAAGGCCTGTTTGTTTATCCGCATCAGATCCAAGAAGTCTGTCGTCGCCACGATATTAAAGGTTCTTTGAAAATTGAGCGTGATGGCTTCAACGATACCATTACTTTCTGCTGTCATGATGTTCATGTATCAGCAGAGGACATTCAAGCAACACTCCAGTCTGTCACTAAACTGAAAGGCAATGTCCAGTTTGTACCGAACCAAGCGGAGCAGCCGTTAATCAATGACCTGCGCAGTTAACCCATCATTGTAAAACGCATTTATAAAAAGCTAACAACGTAAAAATCAAAGGCTAGGAGAGGGGATACCACATTGTGCTGCGTATCCCTTTCTTTTTGTGCCAGTACAATCAGGAGGGCGATAAATGAAGCAGGCACCGACCATCAATCAACAGTTTTGGGATAATTTGTTTACCCAAGGCACCATGCCGTGGGATGCCAAAACCACACCTCAAGAGCTAAAAGCTTACCTAGAAAACGCGCTTCATAGCGGTCAATCTGTATTTATCCCTGGCTGTGGTGCTGCTTATGAACTCAGCTCTTTTATTCAATATGGGCATGATGTGATCGCGATGGATTACAGCCAACAAGCAGTAAAAATGGCGCAATCGACGTTAGGCAAGTACAAAGATAAAGTCGTGCTGGGGGATGTATTTAACGCTGACTCTACGCACTCATTTGATGTGATTTACGAGCGTGCCTTTCTCGCTGCACTACCGAGAGACCAGTGGCCAGATTATTTTGCTATGGTGGATAAATTGCTGCCAAGAGACGGTTTGTTAATTGGTTATTTCGTTATAGATGATGATTACCACTCTCGCTTCCCTCCATTTTGTTTGCGAAGTGGGGAGTTGGAGGGTTATCTAGAACCGGCGTTTAAGCTTGTGGAATCCTCAGTGGTGGCAAACAGTGTTGAGGTTTTTAAAGGTAGAGAGCGCTGGATGGTGTGGCAGAAAAGCTGCCGTATTTAAACGCTATGGCATCAAATAATGAATACAAAATCAGCGTCACATAATGCATATTTTAAAGACAATTATTCTTGTGGTAACGATAAGTGTTGTGAATTGGCGAAGTTGTGAGAAATGTAGATCATGTCCTTTGAAAATATAAGGATATATAATATGGACAAATCATTTTCTCTCATCGATAAGCCTACCTTCTTAGGCTCACTCTTTCTTTTACTCAGCGTTGTTATACCTTTAATTTTATTTCCCACACAAGGTGCGGATTGGATAGCTTCGGCCAAATTTTTCATGACCGATAAGCTTGGTGTGTTATACCTCGCACTGGGTATCGCAGCAATGTGTTTTATGATTTACACCGTGTTCAGCGATCTTGGCCAAATCAAACTTGGTGAAGCCGACGAGCAACCAGAATTTGGTAACGCCTCATGGGCTGCAATGCTATTTTGTGGAGGTATTGGCGCAAGTATTCTGTATTGGGGGTGTATCGAGTGGGCATACTACTATCAATCACCACCATTTCAGTTGGAAGCAGGCAGTGAAGAAGCTATTCGCTGGGCCGCGACTTATGGTCTGTTTCACTGGGGACCGATCGCTTGGTCAATTTACCTTATTCCTGCTCTACCTATCGCTTACTTCTTTTATGTACGCAAACAACCTGTTTTGAAAATCTCTAGTGCGTTAATGCCTGTATTAGGAGAAAAGCGTGCAAACGGTGGTATTGGCAAGTTTATTGATGTGCTGTTTATTTTTGGTATGTTGGGTGGAGCGGCGACTACGCTTGGCTTAGCAGCGCCTCTTATCAACGGTGGTCTACATCATATCTTCGGTCTTCCAAACAATACCTTCAGCCAAGTGGCTGTATTACTTCTCTGTACTGCGATTTTTGGTTACTCCGCGTATGCAGGGCTTGAGAAGGGGATCAAATTCCTTAGTAACATTAACTTCTGGGGTGCGATGGGCTTGTTACTCTTTGTACTCGCCGTTGGGCCAACCGTATTCATGTTAGAAACAGGCTTAGATTCTATTGGTCGTATGTTGTCTAACTTCTTTGTTATGGCTACCTGGGCGGAGCCGTTTGGTGGTTATGGTGAGTTTACAGATACACACTTCCCGCAAGACTGGACTATTTTCTACTGGGCATGGTGGTTGGTCTTTGCTCCTTGCATGGGATTGTTTGTTGCGCGTATCTCGCGTGGAAGAACGATCAAACAGATGGTCGTAGGTTCTATATTTTACGGTTCTTTAGGTTGTTTCTTATTCTTCATTGTTTTAGGTAACTACGGTTTATCGTTGCAATTGACGGGTGAGCTTGATGTCATCGCAATCCTCAACGAATCGGGCGCACCGGCGGCTATTTTTGCAACGCTAGACACATTACCGTTAGGGCCAATCGTTATTGGTGTTTTTACACTGTTGTGTATCATTTTTACGGCGACGTCGTTTGACTCTATCTCGTACATTCTTGCGTCTGTGGTTCAAAATGATGTGACGGAAGAACCGATGCGCTGGAACCGTTTGTTCTGGGCGTTTACTTTGTCTTTTCTGCCAACCGTCCTAATGTTCATGGGAGGTTTATCGACATTACAAACCGCTGCGATCGTGGGAGGTTTACCGTTGTTAGTTATCTCGGTGATGTTGATGGTGTCCTTTGTTCGCGCGGCGAGCCTAGATATTAAACATCAAGCAGAATACGAAGAGCCAACCATTAACATTGAAGAACTGCCGGAAATTGACCCTTGGTCAACAGAGGGAATGGCTTTGGCGAAATTTGAGCGCTTTAAAGACTTAGCTCAACAGGCGGCTGAAGAAGAGCGCGAAGCAATGGCGGCCCTGATGAGCATGCGTAAGAGAATTCGCGCATTTGCCTTAGAACACAGCTGTGAATCTGGGTTTTCGGACCATCATTTACCAGAAGAGATGCAAACAGAGCTACAGCAACTAACCGAAGCGCTTGAGTTGGCTCAACAGAAGAAGCAAGAACTGTCTGAACAAGCCCAAGAATCTCGAATGGAGTTTAATCATGTGTTATTAGGCGGCGCGTCGGCAGGTTTAGCAACGTCGCAGGCTTAAGAACAGACACACAAGAGCCGAGTACAAACTCGGCTCTTTTTTTGGCGTGGATACCTTACAGTTAAAAATTCTGCTCAGTCAGTGTTAATGCTTATACTATTTTAGGTTGACCATCTGATGCGGTGGCACCGCCGTCTACAGGTAGGTTTACGCCATTAATGAAAGATGCGTCATCACTTGCCAAGAAAGTCACGACGGACGCAATTTCTTCAGGTTCGGCGGCTCGGCCGAGCGCAATGCGCTCATTGAATTTATCGCGGATTTCCTGCGGCCAGCCGTTCGTCATGTTGGTTTTTACTAAGCTTGGGCATACGGCGTTAATTCTTACACCCTCCGCACCATGGTCCAATGCCATCGCTCTAGTCAGGTTGACCACAGCGCCTTTACTCGCGCAATAGAATGCGGCACCCCAGTCACCACCCAAACCAGAAACGGACGCGGTATTCACCATACAACCTTTCGTTTTTAAGAGTTCAGGTAACGCAAACTTTGCGCAATAAACGACGCCGTCAATGTTTACACCAGAGATCTTCTTCCAGTCTTCCACACTACCTTCAATCACTGAACCAGGGACATGTACGCCAGCATTGTTTACTAAAATATCCAGTTTACCGAAACGGGTAACAACATCAGAAATCAGTGCTGCGACTTTGTCTGGATCAGAAACGTCAATGGAATGCGCAGACACGCGCTGTTTATCAAAGCCCTCAACGGCGTTTGCCAACTGCTCTTCATTCCAATCGGCAAGAGCGACGTTTGCGCCTTCTTCATACAAACGTTTTGCGATGGCCAAACCAATACCATTGGCAGAACCAGTGACGAGTGCGACTTTATTTTTTAATCCTCTCATGCGATTTCTCCTTCGAAACTTACAAAAACGGGATCTTGATTTTTCTCTGTGCGCGGCAACATCAGTTTGTCGTTGTCGCTGTAATCTACGGGGATAGCCACCACTGCTGGTCCTTCAACGTCCATGGCTTTATTCAATGTCGGTAGCAATTCGTGTTGACTAGTCACTGCGAAGCCTTTCGCGCCAAATGCCTCGGCGTACGCCTTGAAATCAATTGGTCCAAATTTCACACCAGAGCAGCGCTGATATTTGTTGATCTCTTGCATTTCTACCATGTTGTAGGCGTTATCAACCCACACAATATGGACGATATTGCAGTTCAGTCTAACCGCGGTTTCTAACTCCATGCTCGATTGCATAAAACCGCCATCTCCCGATATCGATACCACTTTGCTACCAGGTTTTAGTAGGCTGGCACCAATGGCCCATGGCAGTGCAACGCCCATCGTTTGTTGGCCGTTAGACACCAGCATTTGGCGAGCTCGAAAACAGCTTAAGTAACGAGCGATCCAGATGTGGAAGCTCCCCATATCAAGACATAGCGTGGTATCTGGTGTGATGATAGATTGCATGGCTTTAATCAGTGCCAGTGGATGAAACCCTTGCTTGTTATAGACATTGGGATAGGTCTTGATCACTTGCCGTTGCAGTGCTACCTCTTCCAGTACTGAAAGTGCCGTTGGGGAAAGACGAGCATATTCAGAGATATAGCTGCCCATTTTGTCTAATGACTGCGCAATGTTTCCGACGATTTCAACACAAGGCTGATAATTAAGTTGGTATTCTGCCGGTTCAATATCGAGATGAATCACTGGGTTGCGGTGGCTGTTCCAAAGCTCAGGGTCATACTCTATTGGGCTAAAGCCGATGGTGAGAATTAAATCGGCATCACGCAGTAAAACATCGCCGGGTTGGTTGTTAAATAAACCAACACGACCAGCAAAGTGGTGATAGTAGTTGATGTCTACCGTTCCGGCGGCTTGGTAAGTGCCGACAACGGGTAGCTGCGTATTTTGAAGAAATCGGGCGATAGCAGCAGCGTTTTGGCTGCGGCTCGCGTGAAGGCCAAGTAAAACCACACAACGCTTTGCTTTACTGATTCGACTGACCGCTTCTTCGATTGCTGCGATGTCTGCGCAACCATGCTGTGTGTAAGGCGAGGGGACAATAATGTCCGTTTGGGTTTGCTCGGATAAAACATCTTGGGGGAGACTCAAAAAGCAAGCCCCAGGACGACCTGACTCTGCGATACGAAATGCGTTCGCCATGATCTCGCTTGCGGCGTCCACATGCTGCACTTCAGCACTGAACTTGGTTATAGAGCGAAAAATACTGACGGTATCCATGCTCTGGTGTGTTTGTTTTTGCTGGTCAGTTCGTTTCACAGCACCACCGATAGCAATCAGCGGATCGCCTTCGGAGTTTGCTGTTGCCACCCCTGTAACTAGGTTTCCACAGCCTGGACCTGACGTAACCATTGTGACGCCTGCTTTGCCGGTTAGTCTTCCCATAACGCCCGCCATAAACGCGCCGTTAGCCTCGTGACGTACCGGAATCATTTGGATGTTAGTGTCTTCAATCGCATCGAACAGTCGATCGATTTTTGCACCGGGAATACCGAAAATGTACTTAATGCCGAGAGACTCTAGCTGTTGAGCGATCAACTGAGCTCCATTTTTATTTGAAGGTTTGGATTGCATTTGTTGTCCTTATCATTTGCCTGACTTTGTTACTTTTCCGCCTTTTCTATGGCGGTATTTATATCTTCTGGAGCCAAATTGGCACTGAGGAAGTCTGTCGATAGTGGTGTATCAATCACTAGCCGCGAGACTTTGCCAATCTGGAGGAACCCTGACGAAATGCTGTAATCCTGAATATGACCACCTCCTTGGCGGTCATCGGTAATAAAGTGTTCGTGATAGCCGGGTACATTGATGCCAGTCGTATATTTAGGACTGCGAAAGCCGGCGACCACGCCTTGCTTATGCGTGAAGCGGAACGTTGGTTGTTCTTTGACCACTTCAAGCATTGGCCGATAAGGGCGTGTTTGTTTAGGTACGGTGCGAGTACGAACTGAATCGAAAACGCCATCAATGCGCACTGCGCAAAATAGGTTATCGCTTGGAACCATGTCGTCTATGAGGCTATGGACTTCATGACGTGACATGCGCGATGTCAGTGGCAGCTCGATATCAGGCTTAAAAAAAGTCATGACAGCAAAGGGCGTTTTTTGCGCCAGATCTGCCGGGTTTGCGGAGCCATCCGACTTGAGTTGAAAAACTTCCTTATCAAAAGCAATCAACTCACCATCCAGTTCATTGAATGTACCTAAACCAAAATCCCCATGTTTCAGCAGTTCTTCTATGGTTGTTGAGCCTTCGTAAACACCAGCGATCAAAGCACTCATTAACGAAGTCTGATAAATCTCACCATCTCCGGTAACGTGATGGTATTCAGAAAATTCTTTCGCTACTTCAAGCGAACAAGCACATAGAGGGTTATAAAATCCACGCATGAGTAAGACCAGTTATGCAATGAAGAGTATATTTAGATTGACTTCTACACGGTGCTAAATCCAATATAAAAAAGATTTATTTTGATATGGAAAATATATGGAATTTCGCTACCTGAAGTATTTTGTCGCGGTCGCCGAGACTCGTCACTTTACCCGAGCCGCTGAACAGTTAGGGATTGCGCAACCTCCTTTAAGTCAACAAATCAAAAAGTTAGAGCACGAGCTTGGTGTGGACCTATTTAAGCGCTTGTCTAGAGGGGTAGAACTGACCCATGCGGGGCAAGTCTTTTATACGGATGCGGTAAATATTCTTGCTGATGTGGAACGCGCTAAAGCAAAAGCCCGACAGATTGCCCGTGGTGAAAATACGCAGGTTAAAATTGGGTTCGCGACGTCAACATCAACCTGCATTAAGGTATTAGAGAGGGTGGGGCGTATTCAAGAGAATGGGGTTCATTTACAGGCGGCGGAACTGTCAATGCCAGAGCTTGCCGCTCAGTTAAAAAGCAAACAACTTGATCTCGCAATCATGCGGCTACCCTGTTACGCCAGTGAGCCTTTTGAGCACAAGGTGTTGTTTAACGACCCGTTTGTCGCTGTGATTCCGGCGGGGCACGAACTGGCAAAATATCCCTGTATCCAGATGAAACAGTTGAGAGGCCATAAAATTTTACTGTTTCCACGAGAGACTGGACCCGCATTGTTTGATGGCATGAGCACACTTTTTGCCGACGCAGGAGTAAGGCTCGAACCACAGTTCGCAGCACCGCAACTTCGTACGACGATTGCCATGGCGCAGGCCGGGTTAGGTATCGCTCTCGTTCCGCGCTCACTGGCTGAACATCTCGATGATTCCGCGACAGTCGCCGAGATTGATGATATCCCTCTCACTAGTCGTGTTGTTGTTGCTTGGGAGGCATTTAATCTCAATAAACAAGCGTTGAAAGTAGCCATGAACATCGGTCATGTTGAGGTTTAAAGATGAGTCATCGAACTGGCTCTGATAGCCACAGGCAAATGTGATACTCTCCCTCGTTATATGCAAAGCCATGCTTTGGTTGAATAGACAAATCTTACTCAACGAATAGAACTTACTGAGGATGTACCAATGATATACGCTGCGGTCTTTGATATGGACGGGTTGCTGATTGATTCAGAACCTTTGTGGAAGGAAGCGGAAAAGCAGGTGTTTTCATCAGTTGGCGTCCAGGTAACCGAAGTACTGTCAAAGCAGACTGCAACGATGACGACAGATGAAGTAACAAGGTTTTGGTATGAACGTAATCCTTGGCAAGAAAAGAGCCTAGAAGAAGTAGAGAATGCTGTTGTGGATAAAGTGGAGGCATTAATAATTGAAAAAGGATGCGAATTAGAGGGTGTTACAGAAACACTCAAATTGCTTAAGGAAAAAGGGTTTAAGATAGGGCTGTCTACTAATTCACCTTATCAACTCATTCCCACGATTTTGAACAAACTCGGTATTGCCAGTTACTTTGACGCGATATCATCCTCAGACGATGTAGAACAGGGCAAGCCAGAGCCAGATGTCTACCTTTCAACAATCAATAAACTAGGTGTAGATTCAAGTAACTGTATTGCCTTTGAAGACTCTTATTCGGGTATGCTTGCGGCAACACGAGCAAACATAAAAACAGTCGTGATACCTCAACCTGATAAGTTCTACCAAGAGTTTAATGAAGCCAGTCTAAAGCTGCAAAAGCTATCAGAGTTTAATGAAAGCCATTTAGTGGATTTAATAGGATAAAGCTATTCATTACGATTGGTAATATTTATGACAGATGTCATACCATATGGAGAACTTTGATGAGATATTAGTTGCTTATGTGTAGGAGTGGTGAGGGATGAAATGAAGCTTAATGTCGTTGCATATTTGATCAAAGAAGGCTACGAAGAGGCCGATATAATCAACCCTAAGAAAAATGCTAGAAAGATAGAGGTTAGCATAAACGATAGCTCCAATAGTCTTTACATTAAAAATGCTAGATCTAAGCCTAAATGGAGCGATATTTTTACCATCCACCCTGACGTTGATGATTCTATGTTTTATGCTGAGAGCATATGTGGAGTGTTTTTGGTAGAAGCAGAGGGAAGGTTAGTCGCTTTTACATTCGGACACGCCAAGTCATTACTTTTTCAGCATGTAATTCAGCGTGGCTTCGGACTGAGAGTATCACTCAATATTGGTGATTCAGAGCAAATCAAATCAATAGATAAGTCAACATTAGACAAAGTTGCACTTAAGACACGCTCTCAAACTTCAAAAAATACGAACGTTTCAGATTTTGACTTCGAGTTTGATCACGAAATTCTAAAGTCAATATCTGCAGTTGTTGATACTGAAGGTGATGAACTAGAAATTGTTTCAGGTTACGATTCTGTATCCTTATATACAAAAGTAAGTCTTGAGGAGCTACCTAAAATTGCTGATAGGATAATGTCTGCATATGCTTCGGATAAGTATTTGTCTAATTACCCTTGGGTCGATTTTATACAAGCTGTAACTGATCCAGAAACGATTTCAATATTAAATGACAAGATTGTTCAACAGTTTAGTTCCCAAGCTTATAATTCAATTTGGATTGCATGCCCTGAAATAATGGATTATGGGGACTTTTCAGGTTTTGCTTATACAACAAGAGCCAAAAAAGGTTGTTCAGTTTGTCTGCACCCTGAGCTTGATTTGGAGTTGTATGTGAAAGAAGCCAAGTTGAAGCTTCCTACAAGCGTGGAGACATTAAAGCGCAAACAAGTTTACGCCTATAACTCTGCTGAGATTCAAGTCATGGTCAATTTTTCGTTGTCTTAATGGAGAAGTAGAGTTAGAAGGTGATGTATTCGTCTTAAATGATTCTCAATGGTATAGAGTTGAAAGAAAGTTCAGTGATTCGGTTAATGAGTATTTCAAACATTTACCTAGGTCGAAAATCGACTTCCCACCATACGGAACTCTTACTGAAGGTGAGTATCTCAATAAAATTGCAGATGGTGAAAACTTTGCCCTTTTAGATCAAAAATGGATCTACCCTCAAGGTATAGGAACTCGAATAGAGTTTTGCGACTTACTTTCTCAATGCAATGCTTTTATTCATGTTAAAAAATATGGTGCATCTTCGGTATTGAGTCATTTATTTTCACAAGCAACGGTTGCAACTGAGCTTTTGTTAAATGATAACTCAGTGCTTGCACAAGTTAACAAACACTTAGACGATACTTATTTGAGTATTGTTTTTAATAAAGATGAGTCACCGCGTACACATAGAGTTGTTCTCGCAATTATGCACAAGAAGAAAGGTGAAGTGCACTTGCCATTTTTTCAAAAGTAAACCTGCGTCATCACAGTAGACGGTTACAAAACATGGGTTTTACGGTTGAACTAGCCAAGATAGATGCATAAAAAGACTAACAAAGCATTTGAGAGGGACTCCCGAGGCTTGTCATTTTTTGGTTTCGGGTTAATGATAGCGTTGTTCACAACTTAGTGCAGCGTTAAACCGCAAGGATGATGGATGATTAAAGCGCAAGTATATGATGTATTTTGTGATGAATTGGCTCAAGGTAACCCTTGTGGCGTTGTCGAACTAAATCACTGGCTGAGTGATTCTGAGTTACTTCAAATCACTCATCAGGTCGCTCAACCTGTCACATCATTTGTGGTTCAGTCTGGCAGTGACTACCACATTCGCTGGTTTAGCCTAGAAGGAGAGATCAACCTATGCGGACACGGAAGTTTGGGCGCAGGCGCTGCAATCATTTCCAACTATCATCAGAATGAGGTCATTCTAAAAAGCCAATATGGTCATATTACCGTTACTGAACTGGATGGAATGTATCGGATAGTGATGCCAAGTTGGCAAGCAAAGCCTCATGTAATCCCCTTGGATATTTCAGGCTTCTCAAATCGCCCCGTAGATGCTTTTACAACGCGTGATTTGGTTGTTGTTCTCGAATCCGAAGATGATGTTGCTCACTATAAGCCTAACTTTGATGAGCTGATTAAAATTGATGAGTTTCATGCAGTCATCGTGACGGCTCAAAGCTCTGATAGTGGCTATGTGCTGCGTTACTTTGCACCTAAAATCGGTATTTCAGAGGATCTTGCCACAGGCTCAGCTCAGTGCTCATTGGCACCTTATTGGTTTGAAAAGCTGGGCAAAGAAAAACTGATGGCTCGCCAGCTATCTCGCGCTGGTGGCTATTTTGAAGTGGCTCGCGGTTCTGAATCTACTATCGTATTGTCTGCACACGTGAAAAGTCGGACTTGAATGTAAACGCCTCTAGCTCTTACACAAGATCTAGAGGCTTCCATTTTTTATTGACTTAAAAGTGCCGAGCTAAGATTTTAACCCTGCAGCGGTCATCATGACGCGAAACAGCATTGATACGAACCCCAGAGCTAGCACACTGGCCGCCCAGATCCCAACCATCCAAGCCCACTGGCGGCACCAATTTTTGATTTTCATACTCACTCCTCATTAACTCGTTAATGGTACGCTTCGCCTTCTTTTACTTTTCCGGAGAAGACGTAGTAACTCCAAAAGGTGTAAGCCAGAATTATCGGGATGATGATCACCGCTCCAACGAGCATAAAGCGCTGACTGCTTGCAGGAGCCGCTGCTTCCCATATTGATATGCTAGGAGGAATGATATTTGGCCAGATACTGATGCCAAGCCCTGCGAACCCGAGAATCACGATCACTAGCGCCATCACGAAAGGGCTGCGCTCTTTACGCTTTTTAACGGAGTCAGCAATCTTCAAACATACCAGCCCAGTAATGACAGGTACGGGCAATAAGTAGAACAAATTAGGCAGAGAAAACCATCTTTCCGCAATGGCAGGGTAAGCAAGTGGGGTCCAAGCGCTCACAATGACTAATGCGGAGATCATCGCCAGTAGAGTTTTGTTAGTGAAGCGGTACATCGTGTTTTGCAGTGCACCTTCCGTTTTCATGATGAGCCATGTGCTACCAAGCAGTGCGTACGTTGCGACTAAACCCAAACCACAAAAGATGGGAAAAGGGCTGAGCCAGTCTAGTTGGCTACCTACGAAGACGCGGTTTTCCACCGCAAAGCCTTGAATTACCGCGCCAACAACGATGCCTTGGAAAAACGTGGTTAAAATCGAGCCGACCATAAAAGAGCGATCCCAGAACTTTAAGTGGTTTTCCAATGCTTTAAAGCGAAACTCAAATGCTACGCCACGAAAGATCAAAGCAATCAACATCAGTGTTAAAGGGATGGTTAGCGCTTCAATAATTACTGCGTAAGCCATGGGAAAAGCGCCAAATAGAGATGCACCTCCAAGCACAATCCAAGTTTCGTTACCGTCCCAAACAGGCGCGACACTGTTGACCATGACGTCTTTTTGTTTTTCATCCTTGATGAAGGGCATCAGTATTCCAATACCCAAATCGAAGCCGTCCATGATGATGTACATCAAAGTGGCAAAAACGATGATCGCGAACCAAATCATGGATAAATCAAAATGCATATTTTCTACCTTCACTTTGTGACAAATTCTAGATGCGGCCTGAAACGGTCGTCATGTCGTGCTCATCGTGTTCGATTGCATCGGGGCCTTTCTTGATTTGGTGGATCATGTAGTAATAACCAAAACCAAATACCAAGCTGTATACAACAAGGAAACACAGCAGGCTGATGCTCATTTGTAGGTCTCCGTGTGCAGAAACCGCATCACGCGTTTTTTGTACGCCATACACGATCCAAGGTTGCCGACCAACCTCTGTCGTAAACCAGCCAGCGAGTATTGCGATAAGACCAGATGGCCCCATAAACAATGAAAACTTGAGGAACCAACGCGAGGTATAAAGCGTGTTCTTTTTTCGTAACCACATGCTGTAGAAGCTTTGAAAAATCATCAGAAGTCCTAGTCCGACCATGATTCGAAATGACCAAAAGACGATAGGTGAGTTCGGTCGTTCCTCTTTCGGGAAGTCTTTCAGCGCCGGGATTGGCTCAGTTAAACTGTGGCGTAGGATCAAACTTCCTAGAACAGGAATTTCTAAGGCATAGTCTGTGCGTTCTTGTTCCATGTTTGGCATTCCGAACAAAATCAATGGGGTTGGTTTGCCATCACTGTTATCCCAATGTCCTTCGATGGCAGCGATTTTGGCGGGTTGGTGTTCCAAGGTGTTTAACCCGTGCACATCGCCAATCACGGCTTGGAGTGGCGCAAGGAACACTAAGATCCCGAGCGACATCGAAAACATGGTCTTTACCGCAGTCGATTGATTGCCTGTCAATAAATGCCAAGCTGCTGACGAGCCTACAAAGAGTGCAGAGCTGACAAAAGCCGCGATGCTCATGTGCGCCAAACGATAAGGAAATGAAGGATTGAAAACGATAGCAAACCAGTCGGTTGGTACCACGCGTCCGTCGACAATTTCATAGCCTTGTGGCGTTTGCATCCAACTGTTGGAGGCGAGAATCCAGAAGGTCGAAATGATCGTGCCTAACGCCACCATCGAGGTTGCAAAAAAGTGCAGCTTTTCGCCGACGCGACGCCAACCAAATAGCATCACGCCAAGAAATCCAGCTTCGAGAAAGAAAGCCGTTAACACTTCATAAGTCAGTAATGGGCCAGTGATAGAACCAGCGAAGTCGGAGAAACCACTCCAGTTGGTGCCGAATTGATAGGCCATGACAAGACCAGATACAACGCCCATCCCAAAGTTAACTGCAAAAATTTTCGACCAGAAGTGATAGAGCTTTTGGTAATCGGGATTACGTGTTTTTAGCCATAAGCCTTCCAGCACGGCGAGATAGGTGGCCAAACCTATGGTGATAGCGGGGAAAATAATATGAAAGGATACCGTAAAGGCGAACTGTATCCGTGCAAGCATAAATGCGTCGAGGCCAAACATTAAACTTCCTTTGATCTTTTAAGTTTTATGAGAGAGCTATTTTAAAAGGAGCGGAATGAGGGAAGTAGGTACAGACAGTGACTATAAACCTATAACAGATTAAATATTGAAGTGTTATTATTTTGCATTCGGCTTTATGGAAGGGGGTTTGCGTTTGGCGAAGTATCAAGAGTTAGTGGAACAGCTTAAAAGGCAGATAAAATCGGGGATATGGCACCCGGGTGACAAACTGCCTTCTCTGCGTCGCCAATCTGAACACTCGGGTTTGAGCTTGATGACGGTATTGCACGCTTATCAAATTCTGGAATCTCAAGGCTGGGTCACCTCACAGCCGCGCTCTGGTTATCGAGTCGCTCCCAATATTAAGAGTTCAAATGAACCCCAAGCGCCAGCCGCGGTTTCGTGGACAGAGCAGGTAGACATCAATGAGTTTATATTTGATGTGCTGCAGGCGAGTAAAAATCCATCCATGATCAATTTTGGCTTTGCCTATCCAGATCCAAGTTTGTACCCACGCTATCACGTGAATCGGGCGATGAGCGCAGCCGCTCGCAATATGCCGATTTCCACCACCTTTGATAACTTACCTCCAGGAAACGAACAATTACGCACCATCATCGCGAAGCGTTATGCTGCGAAAGGCATTGAAATTTCACCCGATGAAATTGTCATTACGGCAGGCGCGCTGGAGGCGTTAACGCTCAGTTTGCAAGCCTGCACAAGACCGGGAGATTGGGTGGTTGTGGAGTCGCCTGCATTCTATGGCGCATTGCAATCCTTAGAGCGGTTAGGTTTGAAAGCGCTCTCAGTAAGAACAGACCCAGTCACGGGTATTGACCTAGATTCATTGGAACGAGCGCTGCAAACACACGATGTGAAAGCATGTTGGCTGATGTCGAACTTCCAAAATCCTCTGGGTTTTACGCTCTCCAACGAGAAAAAACAAAAGCTGATTGAACTGACACAGCGATATAACGTGCCAGTGATTGAAGATGATGTGTACAGCGAACTGCATGCCGGGAATGACTCGGTTTACCCACTAAGAATGTTTGATGACACGGGCAATACCATGTTGTGCTCCTCGTTTTCAAAATCATTAATCGCAGGGCTACGTATTGGTTGGGTTGCGGCGGGAAAGCGGGCGCTAGAGGTACAAAAGTTACAGTTAATGAGTACGTTAGCGACGAGTGCACCAGTACAAATGACATTGGTGCACTATTTAACAAGCCGCAATTATGAATCGCATTTGAAGCAGTTACGGAAAAAGCTGTTTGAACGTAAAAGTAAGATGACGGATCGGCTTAGTGAGCTGTTACCTGAAGAAGTCAAAGTGTTAAGCCAAAGCGGCGGGTACTTTATTTGGTTAGAGCTTCCCAAGCATATCGACGCCTTGCAGATATATCGAGAAGCGCTAAAAGACAATATCAGCATCGCACCGGGAAAGATGTTCAGCCTGACAGAACAATACGATCACTGTATTCGTCTTAACGCTTCTTTTGAGCTCAATGACAAATACGTCCATGCTCTCAATCTGCTTGCCAACATTATTCGCGAACATTTGGCAAAATAGCGACTTTCTTCAGTTTTTTGGTTTAATGGAGCGCGCCGGATTTCCAGCAACTCGATCGCCTGGCGCAACATCTTTGGTTACGACAGAGCCAGCGCCGACGACGGCCTCATCGCAAATGGTCACGCCTGGCAGTATGATTGCGCCCCCACCAATCCAAACGTTATTGCCGATTTTGACCGGTTTGGCGATCTCATCTCCGGCTAAGCGTCTTTGTGTATCGAGTGAATGAGCGGCTGTGTAAATTTGCACTCTAGGCCCAATCATGACGTTCGCACCAATCTCAACCTGTCCATTGTCCAGAATAATGGCATCCCAGTTGATGTAGGTGTTTTCCCCGATGGACAAGTGACAACCGTAGGTAAGTTGAAGCGGTGGCTCTATACAGGCGCTGTTTTCTAATTGGACGCCCATTTCCGCCAATAGTTGTCTACGGATATCTGGGTTTGGCTCGTGGTTAAATTGGAAGACAAGCTGCGCAGTGTTGGCGCGCATTAGCTTTAGTTCTTCATCCAGGCAATTATAGGTTTCTCCAGAGCGCATCCGAGTCAGTTCTGACATAACAATCATTCCATTAATGGTTTGCAGTTGAGGCCACAATGATAAGTGAGTGTTTCAGTCAATAGGGGATTTTTATTATAAAATCAGAGGCTTATCACTGATTTATATTCAATAGGTTAGTTTTGAGTAAGCACTCGTTAAGAGTCATTCAAATAGAGGAGTGAAGTGAATTGGGTGAGTTCCTTTTAGCAGGGGAGGAAAGTATAGATTGGATGTTGCTTTCCTCTCCACAGCTTGATTTGGAGCATTTATTGGCTGTCCCACATCACTTCGCATTCTTCTTTAATAGCCGATTTTAAAAGCTCAATAAGTGGAAATGCTCTGCGTCCTAAACTGACCGTTTGTTCCTCTTGCTCCTCATCTTCTTCCATTGCTTGACTGTTGTTCTGCTCTATCGCTTCTTGTGCTGCGAGAGCGGAGGTCAATCTAGATAGAGCATCAGGGATGTCTTGAGCGGAAATTGACCCTGGTACTGAGCCACTATGCCCCATCATTTTGATCATCTTTATCGCAATATCGCCAAACATAGTGACGTTCGAGTGGCTATGGCAACGAAATGTAATAAGCATTTACCTGCTCCTGTTGTAGGTGTTCATTTGAGTATAAATGGTATCTGAGACACGAGGCAATTTAATCCGATAATTCGCAATCTTTCAGATAGCTATCTATCTTTAACGAAAGACAAACATAAGGAGATGATTTTGTTGAACTCCCAACTAAAGACGTTGATTTGGCGGCTTCACAAGCGAATATTTACGTTGCTTATGGTGTTATGCACATGGTCACCTTCTGTCGTTGCTCAACCTTCCATTGTTTTTGGTGTCGTACCGCAACAGTCGGCGACCAAACTAGTGCAACAATGGCAGCCATTACTGCAACGCTGGGGAGATCTTGCTGGCGTTGAGATTAAGTTTGCCACGGCACGTGATATTCCCACGTTCGAAGCACGCTTGATGGCTGGAGCCTACGACATTGCATACATGAACCCATATCACTTTACGTTGGTGAATCAAAACCCAGGTTATACGGCTTTAGCAAGAGCGAAGAATAAGCGCATCACAGGCATTATTGTAGCAAGGCGAGGGAAGTCGGTTTCCCTTGATGAGCTGCAAGACAAGACCATCGCTTTTCCTGCCCCACGAGCATTTGCTGCTTCTATCATCACACAATCAGAGTTGGCGCGGAAAGGCATCAAGTTTACGCCTAAATACGTCGGTTCGCACGACTCAGTCTATTTGGGGGTACTTAAAGGTTTGTACATTGCTGGTGGTGGCGTGAAGCGTACCTTTGAGAGCTTACCGAGTGAAATAAAAGACCAACTTAGCATCATTTATACAACTGCTGGTTATACGCCTCATGCTATTGCGGTTTCAAATAATGTCGATGAAGAGATTACTCTTGCCTTACGAAAGGCAATTTCGCAACTTAATGACGATCCAAAAGCACAGGAGAGTTTTACTTTACTCAACATTGACGGGTTACAGCTTGCACAAGACCAAGATTGGCAAGATGTTGTTCAATTGGGAATCTCAAGATAAATGGTTGTCCTATGACGCTGCGTTCGAAAACGATACTTGGCATTGCTCTTATTGAGGCCCTTGCGCTCGGTGTACTCATCATTAGTGGGCTTAATTGGTTGGAAAGTTCCAACGAGACTAGCCTCGAGGTTGGGAGCCAACACTTGGTGAGTGTATTTGCTCAGGCGTCGAGAGATGCGGTGATTGCGACGGACTTAGCCTATCTAGACAGTTTTGCTCGTTCTGTCGTGAGTGAGCGCGAGCTGGCTTATATTCGTATTGTTAACCAAGATGGCGTCGAGCTGACGCTACAGGGGGATTACAGCGGTGTTGATACTGGTGTGAGACCGTTTGATGTGACCGATGGAGTTTACGATGTTGCGCAGGAGATTACTCTTGGAGAGCAGGCTTTCGGTAAGGTTGAAATGGGTGTGAATGTTGAACATGTACATCAAGTTCTTTCATTTGCGACTCAAGCAAGTTTGGTTATCGCCTTTATTGAAATGTCGCTGGTGGCCATGTTTTCGTATGCTCTCGGTAGCTATTTGATGAAGCGGCTCGATCTTCTTCGTACTGGAGTAATCAAGGTTTCACAGCAAGGTCCGGGTTCGCAAATTTCGATTTCAGGCAATGACGAAGTTACACGTGTTGGCGAAGCGTTTAACCAAATGTCACGCTCTTTAGCGCAAGCGCAAACTAAACTTCAGCAAGAGCATCAAACCCAGCAACAGTTATCGGCCAAAATATCGCAGCTTGCTGAGGTTGCTGAACATGCGCGTGATACCATTATCATTACTCACCCTGACGGCACTATTGCATGGGTAAACCCTGCGTTTGAACAGCTAACCGAATATACGTTGGAAGAAGTTATTGGCAAATCGCCGGGCGAGTTACTCCAAGGGCCAGACACAGATCCAAATACGGTGGCATTGCTCTCAAAAAGTGTCCGTAAGCACTCTCCTATTAGGGTTGAAATACTCAACTACACCAAGTCGAAGCACCCGTATTGGGTCGAGTTGGAGCTCTCTCCTGTGTTTGATGAAGATGGCGGGCTGTTACGTTTTATTGCGGTAGAGCGTGACATCACCGACAGGCGCAGGATGGAGAGGCGTCTGTCGTCTGCTTTAGATAAATCGAAAAAGGCGATGCAAGCCAAATCGGAATTTTTGGCGAACATGAGCCATGAGATTCGTACCCCAATGAACGCGATCATGGGGATCAGCGAGATATTGCTTGAGAACGAAAACCGTCGAGAGCCAAGGGAGTTATTACTCTTGCTGCACAAATCTGCCAACAACCTTGTGACGATCATTAACGACATCCTCGACTACAGCAAAGTAGAAGCGGGCAAGTTGACGTTAGTTGAAGAGGAGTTTGATTTGCGTTCACTCGTCGAGAGTTGCACCGCTTTGTGTGCCTATCAGGCGGATAAAAAGAACCTCAAGTTGTTGGTTGATATGCCATTGGCCATGAATACGGTCGTGGTCGGTGATAAAGGTCGGATTAATCAAATCTTGCTTAACTTGATCGGTAATGCGGTGAAATTCACGGATGAAGGCCATGTGCTACTCAAAGTCAGAGAAAGTGAGCACGGTTTTGATTTTTCCGTGAGTGATACGGGCATTGGTATTCCCGAAGACCGATTGGCTCATATTATGGATAAGTTTGAGCAGGTCGATACCTCCGCGACAAGACGTCATGAAGGTACAGGCTTGGGGTTGGCAATCTCAAAACGTTTGATCAGCATGTACAACGGCGAGCTTTGTGTGCATTCAGATTTTGGCAAAGGGTCGTGTTTTAGCTTTAGTTTGCAGTTGCCTAAGCAAAGTCAGCTTCTTTCCGATCCGATAGAGCTGAGTGCAAATCGACTATTGTTGATTGATGATTATCAACCGCGCGTGCAACACTTGATACATTTAGCTCAAGAGATTGGCATTGAAGTTACTCATGCCAACGACTGGTCAACTGCGCAGTCTTTGGGTAAAAAATTGGATGGTTTTGATCGTATCCTCGCGAGTGTAAACAATGCTCAAGATAGAGATGCGCTCTATGAGCTTGATGCGATAGAATCCGCCGCCAAACGGGTAATGTTTCTTGCACCTTGCGTGATGGAGGAAGGGCATGCTTGGTCGTGCGAGCGGGATCGTTTATTGCCGCAACCGGTCACGCAGCATAAACTGCAAGCTCTGTTTTCTACTAAGACACAAAAGCGTCGAGAACTTTCCTCAGATGAGACCCCTAACTTTTCTAGCCTGCACCTATTAGTCGCAGAAGACAGCCATATCAATCGAATATTGATTGAAAAAATGTTGCAAGACACAGGTGTTAAACTGACGTTGGCGGAAGATGGTGTTGAAGCCGTTGAACTTTATAAACAGCTTTCTCCGGACTTGGTGATTACCGATATTTCTATGCCAAACAAAGATGGTTTTGGCGTGACAAAAGACATTCGTGAGTTACAGGAAAGTGGTGCGTTTCCTTGGTGTCCAATCGTTGCGTTTTCCGCACATGCGATGCAAGAGCAGCAACAAAAAAGTATCGCATTAGGTATGGATGATTACCTGACAAAACCAGTTCAGAAAAGTGATTTGCTTAATATGATCGCGAAGTGGGGATGCCATACCCTTGCAGAGGAAAAGCACGCCTCTGTTTAGTGTTTCGGTTAGATTAAATCGGCTCAAAAAAACGAGCATGTTATTAAACATGCTCGTTTGTAATTGTGTATCGTGGGTTGAGCAATTTACAAGCTGTTTGGATCGCCCAATGCTAACGCCACTTTCGACATCGGCCGTTTACCTAAGGCTCGGCAAATTTGCCAACCTGCTTGGTTGATTATTTTAAGATCAATGCCTGTTTCAATCCCAAGTTGCTCACAAAGATAAAGCACATCTTCCGTTGCAACATTGCCACTGGCACCTTTCGCGTAAGGGCAGCCGCCCAAACCAGCAACCGCACTATCAATGGTGTTGATGCCCATTAACAAGGCTTGGTAAATATTGGCCAACGCTTGTCCATAGGTGTCATGAAAATGTACCGCGAGCGCGTCTTTTGGCAGTTGCGTTAACAGCGAATCCAGCATGGCGACAACGCGATTAGGCGTTGCTTTACCGATAGTATCGCCCAGAGATATTTCATAGCATCCCATATCAAAAAGCGCATTCGCGACCTTGGTAGTTTGCTCTGGTTTTATTTCTCCCTCGTATGGACACACCATGGTACAAGACAAGTACCCGCGCACAGGAATGTTGTGCTGCTTTGCAAGCTCGATAACTGGCTCAAATCGAGAGAGACTTTCAGCGATACTGCAGTTAATGTTCTTTTGGCTAAACGCTTCAGAAGCGGAACCAAAGACTGCAATTTGCTTTACACCACTTTCCAGCGCACGTTCTAACCCTGCTAGGTTGGGAGTAAGCGCGCTGTAAACAACATCTGGTTGCTGTGTGATACCCGCAAACACCTGAGCAGAGTCGGCCATTTGTGGCACCCATTTAGGTGAGACGAAAGAACCCGCTTCAATATGTTTTAAACCACTGTTGCTTAGCTGATTGATAAAACGGATTTTATCGACCAGCGTCACTGCCGTTTCATTTTGTAAGCCATCGCGAGCACCGACTTCGACGATATTAACCTTCGCTGGTAGCATACTCACGCTCCTTATCGACAGAGACATTTTCGGGTATCGAAGCTAAATGCAGCAGTATCGAACCATGCTGTACTTGGTCTCCATGCTGATAAAAAATCTCATCAACAGTTGCAGCTACCGGAGCTGTGATGGTGTATTCCATCTTCATCGCTTCGAGAACTAACAATGGATCACCAGCCGCCACTTCGTCGCCTTTATTCACCATGACAGCAGAGATTATGCCGTTAAGTGGCGCGGTTGGGCTTAGCTCATCATCCTCGCCTTTTGCTGATTCAAAGCTTGGTTGGTGTTCGAATGTGCGTTGCTGACCAAGATAAAACAGCGTCGTCTTTTGCTCGTCGTTGAGCGCATTAAAGGTGTAACGCACACTATCGATATCGACGATAAACTGGCTCTCACTTTCAAGCAGGATGACTTGATGCAACTCCTCGCCGCACCGGACAGTGAAGAGGTTAAGATGCTGAGCCCCTGTATCTTGCGATGATTGTTGCAAGCGTACTTGATGGTTGGCATTGGCATCCGTGAAGTTAAATCGATAAACGTTGTCAACTGACAGCCTAAAACCTTGTGAGGTTGGCGCGGGTAACGTTGAGCTGTCTGATTTTGAAATGAGATCATTCCAGCGAGCAACCGCCGCCAACGTTAGCCAGATCGAATCCGACACGTTTTGCTGCTCATTTATACTTTGTTGATGTGTGACGAGGAAACCTGTATCAAGCTCAATCTCGGCAAAGGCTGGCTGCGAAATAATGCTATGCAGATAACCGATGTTTGTAGTCACTCCACGCACGTGATATTGAGTTAACGCCTGCTTAAGCTGCTTGAGCGCGATATCACGTGTTTGCCCCCAGACGATCAGTTTGCTGATCATCGGATCGTAGTACTCGCTAATGGTATCGTCTTGGGTCACACCACTATCAACGCGCAAAAATGCTAGTCGAACATTGCTGTCCGAAATGGGTTCTTGTAAATAATCAATGCGTCCAGTCGACGGCATAAAGTCGTTGTCGGCATCTTCGGCGTAAATTCGCAGCTCGATTGAGTGTCCGTTATGGGTGATTTCGGATTGCGAGATAGGTAAACACTCGCCAGCTGCGACTTTGAATTGCCATTCAACCAAATCAACGCCAGTGATCAATTCAGTGACAGGGTGTTCAACTTGCAGACGGGTATTCATCTCCATGAAGTAGAATTGACCTCGGCTATCGAGCAAGAATTCAACCGTACCAGCGCCAACATAGTCGATCGCTTGAGCGGCCTGAATCGCGGCTTTACCCATTTGTTTACGCAGTTCATCACTAAGACCGGGAGCAGGCGCTTCTTCGACTACTTTTTGGTGACGACGCTGAATGGAACAGTCGCGGTCAGAAAGGTAAACACCGTTGCCATGTTGGTCAGCAAATACCTGAACTTCAACGTGGCGAGGCTGCAATATGCATTTTTCGATTAGAAGCTGCTTATCGCCAAAGCTTGAGAGCGCTTCACGCTGCGCACCGTCGATGGCCAAGGGCATTTCGGCGGCGCTGTTGACCACTCGCATGCCTTTACCGCCGCCCCCTTGGGTTGCTTTGAGCATCACTGGATAACCGATTTTCTCTGCTTCAGCCAATAAGTGCTCAACGCTGTTGTCTGTGCCGTGATAGCCGGGAACCAAGGGCACGTTCGCCTCTGACATGATTGCCTTGGCTTGAGATTTTGAACCCATTGCCTCAATTGCGCTGGTGGAAGGGCCAATAAAGACGATGTCATTTTCGCTGCACGCTTTGGCTAGTTTCGGGTTCTCGGAAAGAAAACCATACCCAGGGTGGATAGCATCGGCTTGCCATTTTTTCGCTGCATCGATAATCGCATCGATATCAAGATAAGACTCACTCGCCGGAGCTGGGCCAATGAATTCAGCGAAATCCGCTTGTTTAACATGTAAACTGCTGCGGTCCGCTTCGGAATAGACGGCAACCGTCTCGATAGCCATGCTTTTTGCGGTTTTAATGATTCGGCAGGCAATTTCACCGCGGTTTGCGATCAGTATTCTTTTAAACATGATTCCTCCAATTGGCGGTGCGCTTTTCAAAAAACGCAGTCAGCCCTTCTTGTCCTTCGCTGGACACGCGGGCGGTTGCTATGGCTTGGCTGGTGTATTCAATTAATGAGTGATCGATAGGTTGGCTATCACAACGTAAGCAGAGTGCTTTTGCTGCCTGCATCGCTTGCGGACCATTATTAAGCAGGTGATCAATGATGCGGTTGACGGCTTCTCTTGGCTGAGAGTCGGTCTGGTGAAGAATGTTCATCGATAGCGCGGTTTCGGCATCAATCAACTCGGCAGTTAAAAAGTAGCGTCGGCTTTGTCGTTGTCCAATTGCTCGGATTACGTAGGGACCGATGGTCGCGGGCAATAAGCCGAGTTTCACTTCACTCAAACAGAAGCTGCTCTCAGGTGTGCCAATGGCAATATCGCAGCAGCAGATCAGCCCAAGCGCGCCACCAAATGCTGCGCCGTGCACCATGGCAATCGTTGGTTTACTGAAGGTATCCAGCGTATGCAAAAGTTTTGCTAGTTGCTGTGCATCTTGCAGGTTTTCACTTTCGGTTTTGGTTGCCATTGATTGCATCCAGCCCAGATCTGCTCCCGCAGAAAAGTGTTTTCCCTGTGCACTTAACACCAGTGCACGGAGAGAATCGTCCTTTTCGAGCTGTTCTAGTGTCTCAATTAGTGAGGCAATCAATGCGTCATTAAACGCGTTGTGTTTTTCTGGCCGATTCAGGCTCAACCAGGCAACGCCATTGCTGTCTTTTTCAAGCAGTAGTCCGGTCATGTGACTTCCTTTGTCTGACATTTCAGTCTGATATTCCAATACTCGCTAATCAGCACTTTATTCATCATTGATGGATAGCGAGGAGTTAGGGTTTTGCTTTGTATCCGACTACATACGGAAGATGCCAAATTTGCTGTCTGGTATTGGTGCATTAAGCGCAGCAGATAGAGCAATACCCACAACATCACGGGTTTTTGCAGGATCAATAATCCCATCGTCCCACAGGCGAGCACTGGCGTAATAAGCATGGCTTTGAGTCTGGTACTGCTGCGCGATAGGACGTTTGAACGCTTCCTCTTCTTCAGTGCTCCAGCTTTCACCTTTGCGCGTTTTGATATCGCGGGTCACTTGCGCCATTACGCCAGCCGCTTGTTCGCCGCCCATAACGGAGATGCGCGCGTTCGGCCACATCCACATCATGATTGGATCATAGGCGCGGCCACACATACCGTAGTTACCTGCACCATACGAACCACCAATAACCACGGTAAACTTTGGCACGTCTGCACACGCAACAGCAGTTACCATTTTCGCACCATGTTTAGCGATGCCTTCGGCTTCGTACTTCTGACCGACCATAAAGCCAGTGATGTTCTGCAAGAAAAGCAGAGGAATTTTACGCTGTGCGCACAGCTCAATAAAATGCGCACCTTTCTGCGCCGATTCCGAGAATAGAATGCCGTTGTTAGCGACAATGCCAATCGGCATTCCGTGAATATGAGCAAATCCACAGACCAAGGTTTCACCGAACAAGGCTTTAAATTCATCAAATTGTGAATCATCAACAATTCGGGCAATGACCTCTTTGACATCAAACGGCTTTTTAAGATCGGTTCCGACGATGCCGTACAGCTCTTGCGCAGTAAAGCGTGGTTCCTGTGGCGCTTTTTGCTTGAGTTGGACGGGTTTCAAGTGGTTGATTTGAGAGACAGCTTGTCTTGCCAGTTCTAACGCGTGGTGATCATTTTCAGCATAGTAATCGGCTACGCCAGACGTACGGCAGTGAACGTCTGCGCCACCAAGATCTTCCGCGCTGACTTCTTCGCCTGTTGCTGCTTTTACCAGAGGAGGGCCAGCTAAGAAGATCGTACCTTGTTCTTTGACGATGATGGAAACGTCACACATGGCAGGAACGTAAGCACCGCCAGCGGTACATAGCCCCATGACCACCGCAATTTGCGGGATACCCTTGGCTGACATTCGAGCTTGGTTATAGAAAATACGGCCAAAATGGTCTTTGTCTGGAAATACTTCATCTTGGCGGGGTAGGTTAGCACCGCCAGAGTCGACTAAGTAAACACACGGCAACTGACACTTCTCTGCGATTTCCTGTGCGCGTAAGTGCTTTTTCACGGTAAGTGGGTAGTAACTGCCGCCTTTTACCGTCACGTCGTTGGCGACGATCATGCACTCGGTGCCGTCAATCACACCAACACCCGCTACTACGCCCGCGCATGGAACGTAATCTGGATACACATCCCAGCCAGCAAACTGACCGATTTCTAAAAAAGATGAGCCGGGGTCGAGTAGGGCAAGAATGCGCTCACGTACCGGAAGTTTGCCTTTATTCTGCTGATGCTCGCGTGCTTTCTCACCGCCGCCATCTTCGATTTGCGCAGTCACGGTATAGAGTTGATCCACGAGTGATGCCATAGAGCGGTAGTTTTCCTGATACTGCTCTGAATGGGTATTAATATTGGTCGTCAAACAAGCCATAAATAGCCGATCTCCATTCGGTAGACGGGTGTCACCACCCGTCTTTATTTAGGTTGAGTAAGAAAATGTTTTTGAGTCAGAACGCCTGGGCTGATATTAGGCGCTTTCGTTAAACAATTCGCGACCAATAAGCATGCGGCGAATTTCTGACGTGCCCGCCCCGATTTCATACAGCTTGGCATCTCGCAACAAACGGCCCGTATCAAACTCGTTGATGTAGCCGTTACCGCCAAGTAGTTGAATCGCATCCAGTGCCATCTTGGTTGCCAGCTCTGCGCTGTAGAGGATCGCGCCAGCAGAATCTTTACGGGTGGTTTCACCGCGATCACAAGCGGCAGCGACAGCGTAAACATACGCTTTAGCGGCATTCATTTGTGTGTACATATCCGCGATTTTTGCTTGAACTAGCTGGAATTCACCGATGGATTTACCGAACTGTTTACGGTCGTGAATGTAAGGCACAACGATATCCATACACGCCTGCATGATGCCAAGTGGGCCGCCTGCAAGCACCACACGTTCGTAGTCGAGGCCGCTCATCAATACTTTCACGCCTTGGTTTTCTTCGCCGAGAATATTTTCCGCAGGGACTTCGCAGTTTTGGAAGACCAGCTCACACGTATTCGAGCCGCGCATACCCAACTTGTCGAGTTTTTGTGCTTGAGTAAATCCAGGGAATCCGCGTTCCACAATAAACGCCGTGATGCCTTTGGAGTGCTGGCTTGGGTCGGTTTTGGCGTAGACAACATAGGTGTATGCATCAGGGCCGTTGGTGATCCACATTTTGTTGCCATTTAGCAGGAATATATCGCCTTTACGTTCCGCTTTAAGTTGCATAGAGACTACATCGGAACCTGCTCCGGGCTCACTCATTGCTAGTGCACCAATATGTTCGCCAGAGATGAGCTTAGGTAGGTATTTCTCTTTTTGCGCTTGTGTGCCGTTGCGGTGGATTTGGTTGACACAAAGATTGGAGTGAGCACCGTAACTTAACGCAACCGAAGCGGATGCTCGGCTGATCTCTTCCATAGCGATAACGTGGGCGAGATAACCCATGTTCGCACCACCAAACTCTTCGCTGGTGGTCACGCCTAAAAGACCCATGTCACCCAGTTTGGACCAAAGATGGTTTGGAAAGTCGTTAGATTGGTCGATAGATTGCGCTAGCGGCGCAATTTCTCTTGCAGCAAAACTATTGATTTGCTCGCGAAGCAAATCGGTATTTTCGTCATAAACAAAGTTCAGGGAAGAGTAGGTAGATTTCATTGCGTGTCCTTGCCTTTACGTCACCTACATCCCAATGCTGAGGTGTCAGGTGACTTTTTCGCCTTTCATGGATCTCAGTGTGTTTTGGCATCGCAACTGTGCCGCGTTTAACTCCATCATTACCGCTTGAATGTCGTTTGCTTGCTGTTGCAATGCTGCCTTCTTCTCTTCGATCAACCGAATCATATAGTTCAACTGCTCAGTACTTTGATCGGTATCGTAGAGTTCAAATAACTCTTTGATATCTGCAAGAGAAAAGCCCAATCGCTTACCTCGCAAAATCAGTTTTAGTCGAATTCGATCGCGACCATTGTAGATTCGAGTGTTGCCTTTACGTTCTGGAGTTAGGAGACCTAAATCTTCGTAGAAGCGAATACTTCGGGTAGTAATGTCGAACTCTTTCGCGAGCTCGCTGATCTTAAATGTGTTCATTCCTTAACCTTACGACTTTCGTATAACATTCATACGAATATACAATTCGTTAACGTTAAAGTAAATAAACAACATCCACTCTTGAGCCTTGATATCACTCGCATTTACTCGAAATAAAAGAATCACTCGAACAAACAACAACCGCAAACTTGACGTTAACGTAAATGTTAGTATAGTTATGACGTAAACGTCAACAAAAGGTTAATGGAATGAAAAATGAAACATGGATTGTTGCCGCCAAGCGAACGCCTATCGGCTCTTTTCAAGGTGCATTAGCTTCAACAGATGTCACGGAACTCGGTGCGAAGGCCATCCAAGGGGCACTAGCCGAAAGCCAACTCGATGTGCAAAAAATAGACGAAGTGTTAATGGGATGCGTTTTACCCGCTGGCGTGGGGCAAGCGCCAGCAAGACAAGCAAGTCTTAAAGCAGAAATGCCACAATCGATCGGTTGTACGACACTGAATAAAGTCTGTGGTTCGGGTATGAAAACCGTCATGCTGGCACATGATCTTATTCAATCTGGTAACGCGCACGCGGTTATCGCTGGTGGTATGGAAAACATGTCGTCTTCTCCTTATCTACTTAAGAAAGCGCGTGATGGTTTCCGCTTAGGCCATGAGCAAGTGCTTGATCATATGTTTTATGACGGTTTGCAGGATGCCTACCAAGGCGAATTGATGGGTGTCTTTGCCGAACAAACCGCGCAAAAGTATCAGTTCAGCCGTGAAAGTATGGATATCTGGGCGCAGCAGTCGGTGACTCGTGCGCAGCAAGCGATTGAGCAAGGTTTGTTCAAAGAAGAGATCGTGCCTGTTAACGTAAAAAGTCGACGCGACGAAACCTTGGTGGTAGACGATGAGCAACCGAGCAAACTCGACGTCAATAAAATTCCCACCTTACGACCTGCGTTTGCCAAAGATGGCGGCGTAACGGCAGCAAATTCCAGTTCTATTTCTGATGGTGCATCGGCAATGGTACTGGTTGATAGTGAATTTGGCCGTCAGGAAAACCTTCAACCTCTAGCCAAAATTGTCGCGTACAGCACGCATGCAAGACAGCCTGATGAGTTCACCATCGCACCCGTATTCGCGATTGAAACGCTGCTGGAAAAAACGGGCTGGGACAAATCAGACGTGGACCTTTGGGAAATCAATGAAGCCTTTGCTGTTGTCACTCAATACGCGGTGAAGACACTCGAACTGGACGCGAGCAAAGTGAACTCTCGCGGCGGTGCATGTGCATTAGGCCACCCAATTGGTGCAAGTGGCAACCGAATCCTCGTTACTTTGATTCACGCTCTTAAACAAACGGGCGGTAAGCGCGGCGTTGCATCGCTTTGTATTGGTGGCGGCGAGGCTACCGCAATCGCGATTGAAATCTGCTAAATCATTCTCAACTCAATTACTCACAGTAGTCAGTGAAACGCTGAAAAATACAAGGATGTCATCATGACAGAACAAGTAAAGCAGTATATCGGTGGTGAATTCGCCATCTCCGACTCAAAACAATGGCTAGATGTAACCAACCCGGCAACCAACGAAGTGATTGCGCAAGTACCTTGTGCCACGGAATCGGAAATGAATGCGGCGATCGCCAGCGCAACAGAAACATTCAAGCGTTGGAAAGAAGTTGCAGCGCCGGAGCGTGCGAGATTGATGCTGCGTTACCAACACCTTCTAAAAGAGCAACACGATGAGTTGGCGATACTGCTTTCGAGCGAGACAGGCAAAACCCTAGCGGATGCAAAAGGTGATGTTTGGCGTGGGATTGAAGTCGTAGAACAAGCGGCGAACATTTGTAGCTCAATGATGGGTGAAACGGTGGAAAACGTCGCAACCAATATTGATGGTTACTCTTACATTCAACCGCTCGGTGTTTGTGCTGGCATCACACCGTTTAACTTTCCTGCGATGATTCCATTGTGGATGTTCCCAATGGCGATCGCTTGTGGCAACACCTTTATTCTAAAACCTTCGGAACAAGTTCCGCTGACTGCAATGAAATTGGCAGAGCTATTTGAACAAGCAGGCGCCCCGAAAGGTGTTTTGCAAATTGTTCACGGCACCAAAGAGCAAGTCGACCGCATTCTGACTGATCCAGTCGTTCGTGCGATCTCTTTTGTTGGCTCAGTGCCAGTTGGTGAGTACATCTACAAAACGGGTACGGACAACCTAAAGCGCGTGCAGTCATTTGCGGGTGCGAAGAACCACATGGTCATCATGCCAGATGCAAACAAGCAGCAAGTCATCAATAACCTAGTTGGCGCGTCAGTCGGTGCCGCAGGCCAACGCTGTATGGCGATTTCGGTGGCGGTATTTGTCGGCGAAACCAAAGAATGGATTCCAGAGCTTAAAGAGGCGTTAGCTCAGGTTCAACCTGGCGCGTGGGATGATGAAACCGCCGGTTATGGCCCACTGATTAGCCCACAAGCGAAGCAGCGCGTGGTGAATCTGATTAATGAAGGCAAAGCGTCAGGCGCGAATTGTGTTCTGGATGGGACAGATTGCGAAGTATCTGGCTTCCCGAACGGCAACTGGGTCGGTCCAACACTGTTTACCAATGTGACGACAGACATGTCGATTTATCAGGAAGAGATTTTCGGTCCAGTGCTGCTCACCATGGAAGTCGACAATTTAGATGAGGCAATTGAGCTAATCAACGCGAACCGTTTTGGTAATGGTACGTCTATTTTCACGGCGAACGGCGCTGCCGCGAGAAAGTATCAACATAATATCGAAGTAGGTAACGTAGGCATCAACGTGCCGATTCCGGTGCCATTGCCGTTCTTCTCATTTACGGGTTGGAAAGGCAGCTTCTACGGCGACCTGCATGCTTACGGTAAACAAGCGGTTCGCTTCTACACCGAGACGAAAACTGTAACTGCGCGTTGGTTTGAAGATGACATTCCAAGCGGTCCAAACATGACCATTCAATTGAGCTAGTCACAGAAGTAGCGACACCTCTAGCCAAGCCTTTCAACCCTTTAGAGGGCTTGGCTCGGATACAAATGCAACGAATTAGACCTTAGGACTTCAAGATGGATTTTGAATTAAACGAAGATCAACTCGCGTTTGCCGAAGTAGCAAAGCAGTTTGCAGACCAAATGTTGGCGCCGCATGCGGCCGAGTGGGATGAAAACCATCACTTCCCTAAAGATGTACTGCGTCAAGCAGGTGAACTTGGCTTTCTGAGCATCTATACGCCGCCAGAGCATGGTGGTTTGGGATTGTCTCGTTTGGATGCGGCGATCATTTTCGAGCAGTTGGCTATGGGTTGTACCGCGACTACTGCGTTTATGACCATTCACAACATGGCGACGTGGATGATTACCAGCTTTGCCAAAGCGGAAGTGGCGCAGCAATTTAGCGCGGATCTAATTTCGGGTGAAAAGCTCGCTTCCTACTGTTTAACCGAACCAAATGCGGGTTCGGACGCCGCTTCGCTGACGACAAGTGCAGTGCGTGACGGCGATGAGTTTGTCCTCAATGGCGCAAAAGTGTTTATCTCTGGCGCGGGTGATACAGATGTTCTCGTCGTGATGGCGCGTTCGTGCGGTGAAGGGGCGGGTGGCGTTTCTGCGTTTGTCGTTCCTGCTGACATCGAAGGCATTAGCTACGGTAAGAAAGAAGCCAAAATGGGTTGGAACTGCCAACCAACGCGCATGATCACCTTCGAAAATGTCCGCATTCCGGCTGACTATCTGTTGGGTGAAGAGGGAGAAGGCTTTAAGTTCGCCATGCTTGGCCTTGATGGTGGTCGAATCAATATCGCCACTTGTTCCGTTGGTACTGCGCAACAAGCACTGAACGAAGCCAAGCAATACATGACCGAGCGTAAACAGTTCGGCCGTTCACTGGCGCAATTTCAAGCGTTGCAGTTCAAGCTTGCTGATATGGCGACAGAGCTGGTGGCAGCGCGCCAAATGGTGCGACTCGCCGCCGCCAAACTGGACGCGAAACACGCAGAAAAAAGCGCCTACTGCGCAATGGCGAAACGCTTTGCAACGGATGTGGGTTTTAAGGTGTGTGATCAGGCGCTGCAAATCCATGGCGGCTATGGCTACATCAAAGAATATCCTGTTGAGCGCCATTTCCGAGACGTTCGTGTTCACCAAATTCTTGAAGGCACCAACGAAATCATGCGTCTGATCGTCGCAAGACGATTACTAACGGAAGGCGTTGAACTGCTCTAGAAAGCGAGACACAGCCTTACCTAAAGAAATTAAAAAGGACTGAAAGATTATGACGGCACAAATCAAATTGGAGCGCGAAGCGCATATCGCCAAACTCACGGTTAGTAATCCGCCAGCGAACACTTGGACGCTTGAATCCCTAAATCAGCTCAAAGAGTTGGCGATTGAACTCAGTAATGATCGCTCTATTTATGCGTTGGTACTGACGGGCGAAGGCGAGAAATTCTTTTCTGCTGGAGCGGATCTCAACAACTTTGCATCGGGTGATAAATCACAAGCAGCAGACATGGCGTTCGCATTTGGTGAAGCGTTTGAAGCGCTGTCTGCATTCGATGGGGTTTCTATCGCAGCGGTTAATGGCTATGCGATGGGTGGTGGTCTGGAAGTGGCGATGGCGTGTGACATTCGCATCGCAGAAGAACAAGTACAAATGGCACTTCCTGAAGCATCGGTCGGCTTGTTGCCTTGCGCGGGTGGGACACAAAACCTGACCGCGTTGGTAGGTGAAGGTTGGGCGAAGCGTATGATTCTATGTGGCGAACGAGTGACGGCCGAGCGAGCGGAAAAAATTGGTTTAGTCGAAGAGGTGGTGGCGAAAGGTCAAGCACTCGAAGCGGCTATGGAACTAGCGCAGCGTGTTGCAGGTCAATCACCGAAATCTGTGTCAGCGTGCAAAACGCTCATTCAAGGTCGACGCAGCCAAACTCACGTGGCTGGATTGGTTTTGGAGCGTGAACTGTTTTTACAGCTGTTCAATACACAAGATCAGACTGAGGGTGTGAACGCCTTCTTGCAAAAGCGTAAGCCACAATGGACAAACAGCTAGTGGAGGCCAAATGACAGGTACAGTAAATGTTTCAAAACTGGAGTGCGCGGATGACTCTGTTATTGGTGTGTTGGAGCTTGATAATCCAGCCGCCCTCAACGCGCTGAGTTACGTGATGATTGAGCAGTTGTACAAACAGCTTAATGAATGGCAAATGGACGACAGTATCGTCGCGGTCTTTTTGCATGCCAAGGGTGAAAAAGCGTTTTGTGCTGGTGGTGACATTCAAGCGATTTACCGTGCACTTGAAAACAAAGAGCAAGACTTTGATTCTGCGTTTTCAGCGATGGAAACCTTCTTTGACCTCGAATATCGCTGTGATCATCTTATTCACACTTATCCAAAACCGATCATCGCGTGGGGGCATGGTTATCTGATGGGCGGCGGTGTGGGCTTATTTATGGGCGCAAGTCATCGCGTAGCAGAAACCACCACACGCTTTGCGATGCCAGAGATTAAAATCGGCCTTTACCCAGACGTAGGCGCGACCTACTTCCTAAATCAGCTGCCAAAACACTTGGCACTTTTTCTGAGTTTGACGGCTTGCCAAATCAACGCGACAGACATGAAAGCGTTGGGATTAAGCCAATGGATTGCAAAGCCAGAAAGCAAACAAGCACTGTTGGATCTGCTCGCATCGGTAAGTTGGAAAGGTGAAGCAAACATCAACGAAAAAATCGCCACTACGCTACGTTCGGTACAAGTGGACGAGCCAAGCGAAGGGATGTTGATGCCATATGCGGGATTGATTGAGCAGCTTTGTTCGGGTGATTTAGATTCGATTGTTCGCGCAATCAGCAGTGCCGACGTTGATGATAAGTGGTTCATCAATGCGCAAAAAGCATTGAATTATGGCAGTCCGTTGTCGCTCAATATCACTTATCAGCAGCTAACGCAGTATCAAAACCTCTCTTTGAAAGCGTGTTTTGATATGGAATTTAATCTGACGTTACGTTGTGGCTTAGAAGGTGATTTTAGGGAAGGGGTTCGTGCGCTGATTATCGATAAAACCAATCAACCGACTTGGCAACATCGCACGGTTTCTGACGTAACGCCACAAGTTTTGGAACGCTTCTTCGCGCCAATTGATTCAGCAGAATACCCACTGACCGCATCCTCGGTTGCCACTGTGGCACTTTAGACAAGGAAGAAATACGACATGGATAAAATTGCATTTATTGGCCTTGGCAACATGGGCGCGCCTATGGCTAAGAACCTACTCACAGCGGGCTTGAACGTCGAAGTGTTTGATTTGAATCCAAACGCTGTGGCAGAACTTACCGCACTTGGTGCGTCGAGTGCAGATTCGGTAAAACAAGCCGTTCAAGGTGCGAGCGTGGTGGTCACCATGCTACCTGCTAGCCAACACGTTCAAAGTGTTTATCTTGGTCAAGACGGGATCTTAGATAGCGTAGACTCTGGAACGCTGCTAATCGACTCTTCGACTATCGATCCAGCGACCGCTCGTTTGGTTGGCGAAAAGGCGCTGCAGCTTGGCATCAGCTTTGTTGATGCACCGGTATCTGGTGGCGTTGCGGGCGCAGCGGCAGGTACGTTGACTTTCATTGTTGGCGGCTCACAAGAGAACTTTGTTCAAGCCAAGGTGGTGCTTAGCCGCATGGGCAAAAACATTTTCCATGCAGGTGATGCCGGAGCCGGTCAGGTGGCGAAGATCTGCAATAACATGATGTTGGGCATTTTGATGAGCGGCACTTGTGAAGCACTCAATTTAGGCATGGAAAACGGACTCGATCCCAAAGTGCTGTCTGACATCATGCTGCAAAGTTCAGGCCGTAACTGGGCGCTAGAGCTTTACAACCCGTGCCCAGGTGTGATGGAAAACACGCCTGCAAGCAATGGTTATCAGGGCGGCTTTATGAGTCAGTTAATGGCGAAAGATCTCGGTCTTGCGATGGAAGCGGCGGTTGCCAGTCAAACATCAACGCCAATGGGCAGCTTGGCTCGTAACCTGTTTAATTTTCACAACGGTCAGGGCAACGGACAAAAAGATTTTTCAAGCTTGTTTGAGTTCTACCAAAAGCAAAATCAGGCCTAAGGAGTGCTTATGGATCTAGCAAATAAGGTTATTGCGATCACGGGGGCCGGGCAGGGGCTTGGTAAACAAATGGCGCTGTCGCTAGCGGAAAGCGGTGTTCACCTTGCGCTTATCGACCTCAATTCAGACCAACTGGCTGAAACGAAAGCGGAGTGTGAATCTTTCGGCGTCACCACTCGTTTTTATGTAGCGAACGTGACGGAAGAACAAGAAGTGTGCGCTGCTTTTACGCAAATTGAAGCGGATTTCAAACAGCTCAATGGCGTGATCAATAACGCAGGCATTATGCGCGATGGCATGTTCATCAAAGTTAAAGATGGTCAGGTTAACGCGATGTCGCTGGAACAATTTCAGTCTGTTATGGATGTGAATGTGACAGGTACTTTTCTGTGTGGCCGCGAAGCGAGCAAGGTAATGCTGAACACCGATAGCAAAGGCGTTCTGATCAACATATCTAGCGTCGCGCGTGCGGGGAATATTGGTCAAACTAACTATTCTGCATCCAAAGCGGCGGTAGCCACCATGGCGACGGTGTGGGCGAAAGAGTTAGGGCGTTTCGGAATTCGCTCAGTAGCGATTGCTCCGGGTGTCATCAAGACTGCCATGACGGACCAAATAAAACCTGAAGCGATGGAGCGTTTAGTTAAAATGATTCCTGTCGGACGCTTAGGTCTTGCTGATGAAATTTCTTCGACCATCAAATACGTGTTAACCAATGAGTTCGTGACTGGAAGAGTATTCGAAGTCGATGGCGGAATGCGAATGTAGCCCCTCCTCATTTTAAAAAGGGGAGCGAGCTTGATTGTCCGCTTCCTTCCTCCTTTCTTATATTGTTTCTATCGATAATTTTTAATGGATGTTTTAGCAACGGCTGCTGTACCGATTACATTTACAACTCTTTTGTATTTTTGGTATGAATAAGTGCTCTCGTGTTAATTTTTATGTAAATACATTAATTCACAATCAAGACAATTATTTGTCTCATTGATGAGATTTTGCTTCTTGGGGTATGAAAAACACTCTTATTGATTATATTGTGACCGAAAACCATTTCGACATCTAAAGATGGTGATTTATTATTCAGCGCAAAATACATGGGAATATGAGGCTGGCTGAATAACCTTCAGCTACCTTAATAATAAAATAACCAGAATTCTCTATTACACTGAAGTAACTACCCATTAGGGAAGAGCAATAATGTCACTATTTCATTCGCTTAGGACGATGCCACTACTATTGGGGTGTCTGTGTCTTTCTATTCAGGCATCCGCAGAAAAGGTTGAACAAGAAGGTAAGTTTTTACAGTCGCTAGAAGGCATTGAAAATCAAATTTACGCATTACCTCAGAGCTCTTTGGCTTTGATTGAGGCGTTAGAAGAAGACTCTCTACTACAAAATCAACCAACAGAGCTACTGGTACGTTATTGGCTTGCAAAGTCCACGGTTCTAGAGCTACTTGGGCGCGCGGAAGAGAGCCAAAACGTCGCACAAAAAGGGTTGGAACTTGTGCGTCCACAAAGCCATGAGTATCTCTTATTTAAGTTGATTCAGATGCGAACTATGGTCGGAAAGAGCGATATCGATACCGCGCTTTCTTCGTTGGATAGTTTGTTGGAAACATCGCGTGAAAATGGCGATAAGCAGCTCGAGTCGGAGATCCTGTTGCTAAAAGGACGTTACTACGATGAGCAGGGCGAGTTTAAAAAATCCTATGCCGCAATTATGTCGTCAATGGATGCGGCTGAGTCCTCTGGCGTTCAAGGATTGGTCGAACGGGCGGCGCTAGAGCTTGGTGACGTACTGGTCAAAATTCAGGGCTATGACCGTTCAGAAGCATTGTTGGAACAAGCGTACCGTTATTTTAGGGATAGACGCATGTCGTTCAATGAGCTGCTGAGCGTCTTAACGATAGCAAAGCTTCATAAGGCACAGTTCCAATACGAAGAGGCGATTGTATCGTATCAGAGAGCGCTAAAGCTCGCGCAAATCATTGGTGACGGGCGCTTTAGGTTTCGAGTTAACCTCGAGCTTGCTGCGTTATACCGTGAGACGAACCAAGAAAATAAGATGGTTCGCCACTTAAAGTTGGCGGAGAACTTACAGTATAGAGAAACCTCTAGCGCCTACTTAGCTACATTTAAGCTGTTGCAAGCCGAATATATGCTAGAACAGAAGCAGTTTGAGACACTTCTAGTGATGATCGCGCCTATGTTGCCGGAAATTATCGAGAGCCGATATGTTAAGCAACAGCAAATGGAACTACTAAAAGTGGCTGCCATGGCCTACGCGGGAAGCAATGACTTTAAATTAGCGTATAAAACTTACGGCAACTATCACGATAAATTCATCCAATTTAGCAACCAAAGAGAAGTTGAAAATCTTGAGCGTCAGCAGACGCTATTTGAGCTAGAAAGACTTGAATATGAGAACGAAGATCTCAACTGGAACAACGTGTTGCAGCGTATGGAACTGGAAAATAACCGTCGTACCTTTTATCTATTGGGTGAAGCGCTACTAGCACTCATTGGTGTTCTCTTTTTGATGGCAGTGGTATTCCTTGTTGTGAATCGATCACGTTTAAGAATGCGCCGCCTAGCAAAGACAGATACGTTGACAGGGTTATTCAATCGCCGTTTTTTAGAAGATTGGTTCACTAAACCCGTAGAGACGAAACGTGAACGCAAAGAAAAGCCGACGCCTCAATCTAAGCAAGAAAAGATCCAGCATTTTGTGTCTGAGCAAGTCGAGCAAGTTAAGTACGGCTACCTAGCTTTAAACAAATGGGTGGATAGCAAGCTCGATAAACAGAAAATGGTGCCAAAGAAGCCGCAGTCGGGGCCGGTAAGTTTAGCGCTAATCGATGTAGATTATTTTAAACAGGTAAATGATACCTATGGACATGTGTTCGGTGATGCCGTACTAACAGGTGTTGCCAAAGTGCTAGAAGAGACGGTGCGTGAAAATGACATTGTTGCACGCTTTGGTGGTGAGGAGTTTGTTGTTGTGATGCCCAATACCGATCATGAAGACTCTCTCATTACCGCTGAACGATTACGTAGCGCTTTATCATTACATGGGTTCGTCACGGAACAGAATGAAGAAGTGAGAGTGACCTGTAGTTTTGGTGTTGTGACGACTGAAGATAGTGAGATGAATTTTAAATCACTCTGTGATCAGGCAGATAAATTACTTTATCAAGCTAAAGCGGATGGACGTAACTGCGTGAAAGGGCGCAAGCTGACCTAATAAAATCAAGAATGCAGGCTCATCAAACGGTGAGCCTGAACTTACCCTTCCTACTGATTACTTCAGAATCACTTAAGAGTATCGAATTACATACTCATAGCGTTCAGTATTATCTACTCGTTTTATCTCCCACATTTTCAAAGTACTAATGTCACTTGTGTATACGAAGCTATAACACACGAGTATGTCTGTTTTTTATACAAACAAAGCCGATACAGGTGAAATGATTAGTGGTCGATGTAAAATTTTTCTGGTGTGGATTTTTGTGGCACGAAAAACAATTCTATGAAAGGTGTGTTAAAAATTGATGCTTCAATAAGTTGTTGGTTTGTTTGTGTTTTTATTTGGGTTTTTAAACGCATCTTTGACTTTTACGACAAGTTATCGCATAGAAATTTTGCGTACACCATCAACTTTCCTTCCTTTGTTAATAACCTTTTTCTTAAGAAATGATTTGAGTTCGAACTAATTTTCAGGCATTTTATATTTAACTAACCGTTCAATTAAAAATAACAAGGACGCAAAATGCCAAAGGTGGGGATGCCTGAAATCAGAAAACCACAGCTGGTGAAAGCGACAATGTCAGTGATTGATAGAGTCGGTTTACACGCTGCGAGTATTTCGTTGATCAGTAAAGAAGCAGGTGTATCAACGGGAATTATCAATCACTATTTTGGTGGTAAGCATGGATTGTTGGAGGAAACGATGCGAGAGATCTTGCGTCAGCTTTCGTCCACCATCACGCAGAAGTTGCGTGAGCTGCCAAGCGATGCTCATCATCAGAGAATTAATGCCATCATTGACGGTAACTTTGTCGGCTATCAGGCAGAAAACCAAGTTGCGAAGACTTGGCTGGCGTTTTGGTCGTACTCAATGCATGACGAGCAGCTTAAGCGTTTGCAGCGTGTCAATGAACGACGTTTATTGTCCCACCTAAGAAAAGAACTCAAAGCATTATTAAATGCAGAGCAGGCCGAACTGGTTGCTCATGGTATTGCGTCACTTATCGATGGTATTTGGCTGCGCGGAACGCTCAACCCGCAAGGCATTGATGCAGAAAGAGCGAGAATCATCATCAACGACTATCTCGACAAACAACTTACGTTTTATTCTGAAAAAATATAAAAGTCACAGGTCTTCAAAATGGAAATGAAAGCACACTATATCAATGGTGCGATGTACAACGGGTGTTCAGATGAGCACTTCACCACTTACAATCCGGCGAATGGTGAGCCATTGGCCAACATTAAACAAGCGAACCAAGACGATCTCGAAGCGGCGATTGAGTCGGCAAAGAAAGGTTTTGCTGCATGGTCAGCAATGACTGCGATCGAGCGTAGCCGTATTTTACACAAAGCCGTTGCCATTTTACGTGAGCGTAATGACGAGCTGGCTGCATTAGAAGTGGCAGATACTGGTAAGCCAATTCAAGAAGCTATCGCGGTTGATATAACAACAGGTGCCGATGTTCTTGAGTACTATGCGGGTCTTGCTCCAAGCTTGCAAGGTGAACAGCAGCCACTCAGCGAAGACCAGTTTTTCTACACACGTCGCGAGCCATTGGGCATTTGCGCAGGTATTGGCGCTTGGAATTATCCAATTCAAATTGCGATGTGGAAATCGGCGCCAGCACTGGCTGCGGGCAACGCTATGATCTTCAAACCATCAGAAGAAACACCATTAACAGCGCTTAGGCTAGCAGAAATTTATTCAGAAGCGGGCATGCCAGATGGCGTATTTAATGTCGTACAAGGGGATTACCGAGTAGGGCAGATGCTAACGGCGCATCCTGAAATCGCAAAAGTATCGTTCACGGGCGAATCAGGCACCGGTAAAGTCGTCATGAGTGACAGCGCTAAGACACTAAAACAAGTAACGATGGAGCTGGGTGGTAAGTCTCCACTGATTATTTTTGATGATGCAAAGTTAAACGATGCCGTTTCTGCGGCCATGGTGGCGAACTTCTACACGCAAGGTGAAGTTTGTACGCACGGTACACGCGTGTTTGTTCATGAAGGTATTTATGATGACTTCATCGCACAACTTAAAGCTCGCACTGAGTTGTTAGTTGTCGGCGATCCGCTTGATGAGAACACGCAAATTGGCGCGCTGATCTCTAAAGATCATGAATCGAAAGTACTAGGAGCGATTGAAGCCGCGAAAGCGAGTGGCGCGACGTTACTGACTGGTGGTTACAAAGTAACAGAGAATGGCTTAGCCAATGGTAACTTTGTTACTCCAACCGTATTTGTCGATTGCGATGATAACATGAGCCACGTTCAGCAAGAAATCTTTGGTCCGGTAATGTCAGTGCTGAAATTCCGTGATGAGTCGGAAGTGATTGCGCGTGCAAATGGCACCGATTATGGCTTGGCAGCAGGCGTATTTACTCAAAACCTATCTCGTGCCCACCGCGTGATTCATCAAATTCAAGCTGGTATTTGTTGGGTGAATACATGGGGTGACTCACCTGCGGAAATGCCAGTTGGTGGCTACAAACAATCAGGTGTTGGTCGTGAAAACGGTGTCGAAACCCTTAAACATTACACGCAAACGAAGAGTGTTCTGGTTCAGCTAAGCGACTTCGAAAGCCCTTATAAATGATACCAATCGTAGTAGATAACTGACCACTTTAGCTTGTTAAAATGCTCGATAACTGCGTTGTCAATTTTGATTGTAGGCTAACTACTTATCGAAAATTTCCGCCTTGTTCTCAAGCATTTTTCCTACGCTAATTTCGTTCACTTATCTACTGTGATTGGTATTAACTCCTAGGAGAATCAAATGCAACAACACTACGATTATATCATCGTCGGTGCGGGTTCGGCCGGCTGTGTGTTAGCGGATCGCTTAAGTGAAAGTGGTCAATATTCGGTCCTATTACTCGAAGCGGGTGGGTCGGATAAAAGTATTTTTATCCAAATGCCGACGGCGCTTTCTTACCCGATGAACACTGAAAAATACGCGTGGCAGTTTGAGACAGTTGAAGAGCAAGGATTGGATGGCCGTCAACTTCATTGTCCTCGCGGAAAAGTTCTGGGCGGTAGTTCGTCTATCAACGGCATGGTTTACGTTCGTGGACACGCTTGTGACTTTGACCAGTGGGAAGAGGAAGGCGCGAAAGGCTGGAATTATCAATCGTGTTTGCCTTATTTCCGTAAGGCAGAGTCTTGGGTCGGTGGCGCAGATGAATACCGAGGAGATAACGGTCCAGTCGGCACATGTAACGGCAACGATATGAAGCTCAATCCGCTGTACCAAGCTTTTATTGATGCAGGCAAAGAAGCGGGATACCCAGAAACAAAAGATTACAACGGTTATCAGCAAGAGGGCTTTGGCCCAATGCATATGACCGTTGACAAAGGCGTACGCGCTTCAACCTCTAATGCATACTTAAGCCGTGCTAAAAAACGCAAAAACTTCACCCTAATGAAGCGAGTGACGGTTCATCGCGTTTTACTAGAAGAAACAGGCGCCGAAGGCAAGAAAGCGGTTGGTGTTGAATTTGAAAAATCAGGTTCAGTTCAGCAATGTTTTGCGAATCATGAAGTGATTTCGAGTGCTGGCTCGGTAGGCTCTGTGCAGCTACTACAACTTTCAGGCATTGGCCCTAAAGCAGTATTAGAGAAAGCGGGCATTGAGGTGAAACATCCGTTGGAAGGGGTAGGTAAAAACCTGCAAGATCACTTAGAGGTGTACTTCCAATATCACTGTAAGCAACCTATCACGCTCAACAGCAAATTAGGTTTGGTGAGCAAGGGCTTGATTGGCACTGAGTGGATATTAACTCGCAAAGGCCTTGGGGCTACTAACCACTTTGAATCATGTGCGTTTATCCGTTCTCGTGAGGGACTAAAGTGGCCAAATATTCAATATCACTTTTTGCCAGCGGCAATGCGTTATGACGGACAAGCTGCTTTTGACGGTCATGGTTTCCAAGTGCATGTTGGACCTAACAAGCCCGAAAGTCGCGGTTCGGTCGAAGTTGTCTCTGCGAATCCGAATGATAAGCCGAAGATTGAGTTTAACTACATTTCCACTGAACAAGATAAGCAGGATTGGCGTGATTGTATTCGCCTTACTCGCGAGATCCTCAATCAGCCAGCCATGGATGAGTTTCGTGGTGATGAGATCCAGCCGGGTCTGAATATCACAACGGATGAGCAAATTGATGAATGGGTGAAGCAGAATGTCGAGAGTGCTTACCATCCATCTTGTACCTGCAAAATGGGCGCAGACAATGACCCATTAGCGGTTTTGAATGAGCGATGCCAAGTACGCGGTATTCAAGGCTTACGTGTGGTGGACTCTTCTATTTTCCCAACCATTCCGAACGGTAATTTAAATGCGCCAACTATTATGGTGGCAGAACGCGCCGCGGACATGATTTTGGATAACGCCCTGGAAACGTCGAACAACGCACCAGTTTGGATTGCACCGAACTGGCAAGAGATGCAACGAATGCATCCGCCAAAAAGAGATCTCGATTCGATCTCATAAAAACGAAAAAAGTCAGTAATCATTACAAGGAATTCAATATGTCTAAGATGACAAAAATCTTCTCAACAATCGCACTAAGTACTTTAGCAACAGGCGCTTATGCCAACCAATGTGAAACGGTACGTTTTGCAGATGTAGGTTGGACCGACATTACGGCGACCACCGCCGTGACATCTGAGCTGCTAAAAGGGTTGGGGTACAAAACGAAGACCGATCTACTATCGGTACCTGTTACTTACTCTTCTATGGCCAATGGCGATATCGACATTTTCCTAGGTAACTGGATGCCAACGATGGAAGGTGACATCGCGAAATACCGTGATGCAGGTACCGTTGAAACCGTACGAGCGAACCTCGTCGGCGCAAAATACACACTCGCGGTTCCAAAATACGTTTATGACGCAGGCGTGACCAACTTCGCTGACCTAGTAAAACATGCCGACAAATTTAAAGACCGCATTTACGGCATTGAACCAGGTAACGATGGTAACCGCTTAATTCAGTCAATGATTGATAGCAACGCATTCGGCCTAAAAGACTTCAGCCTAGTCGAATCCAGTGAAGCTGGTATGGTGTCTCAAGTATCACGTGCTGCGCGCCGCAACCAATGGATTGTGTACCTAGGTTGGGCCCCGCACCCAATGAACAGCAACGTTGAAATGGAATACCTAGCGGGTGGTGACGACTTCTTCGGCCCTAACTACGGCGGCGCGAATGTCTACACAAACGTACGTAAAAACTACCTTGCTGAGTGTCCAAATGTAGGTCAGCTAGTGAAAAACCTAGAATTCAACCTAGAAATGGAAAACGAATTGATGGAAGCGATTCTCAACCAGAAGCAGAAACCGTCGAAAGCAGCGCAAGCATGGTTGAACGCAAACCAAGAACAAATTGAAGCGTGGCTAGAAGGCGTTAAGACGGTGGATGGTCAAGACGCAGTAACAGCAATTACAAATTATTTAAAAACTAACGCTTAATTAAGCAGTTTTTAAGCGCGTTTTTTTTGAAAAAGAAAGTGGGCAGTCATGCCCGCTTCATTAACACAAAGGTTTTATTTTGAATTTTATTACGGACAACAAACTACCGTTGGGCCAATGGATGGAAACTGGCGTCGATTGGTTAACCATCAATGCATCGGGTTTCTTCGATGCAATCTCTATTACACTTGAAACGATCATTCTTTTCGTGGTGGACATTTTTAAATGGATGCCACCTGCAGCGCCAATCATTATGACGGCGGCAATTGCTTGGTTCTTACACCGCAGCATTCCGCTTGTTGTATTCATCGTGTTGGCCTTGCTCGCAATTCTCAACCTTGGTTACTGGCAAGAAATGCTGGAAACCTTTGTCCTTGTGTTTGCAGCGACAACGATTTCCGTATTAATTGGCGTGCCGTTGGGCATTATGGCAGCACACCGTCCTTGGTTATACACCTTGTTGCGACCAATCCTCGATTTGATGCAGACCGTACCGACATTCGTTTACCTAATTCCAACCTTGGTTCTGTTTGGCTTAGGTATTGTCCCTGGCCTAATCTCGACCATCATTTTCGCTATCGCTGCGCCAATTCGATTGACGTACCTCGGTATTATTAAAGTGCCGGAGGAGCTACTTGAAGCGGGCAAAGCATTTGGTGCAAGCCGCATGAAGTTGCTGTTTAAGGTGGAATTACCTGCGGCATTACCAAGTATTATGGCCGGTGTTACGCAATGTATTATGTTGTCTCTCTCTATGGTGGTCATTGCGGCACTTGTTGGTGCTGATGGACTTGGTAAGCCAGTCGTACGTGCACTCAATACCGTAAACATCTCGCAAGGTTTTGAAGCGGGTTTAGCGATTGTACTCGTCGCCATCATTCTTGACCGCTTGTGTAAAGCACCAAACCAGAAGGAGGCTTAATCATGGACGCTATTACTATTCAAAATCTTGATGTGGTTTTTGGTCAGCAGCAGTCACAAGCGTTAGCACTACTAGACCAAGGCAAGTCTCGACAAGAAATCATCGACGAAACTGGCCAAGTGGTTGGGGTTGATAATGTTTCGCTGAACGTGAAACAGGGTGAGATCTGTGTTTTGATGGGGCTTTCAGGCTCGGGTAAATCAAGTTTGCTGCGAACAGTTAACGGGCTGAACGAAATTTCTCGTGGCTCTCTGAAAATTAAAGACGGCGACGACATGGTTGAGCTCTCTAACTGTGACGAACAGAAGTTGCGCCACCTTCGTACTCACCGCGTATCCATGGTGTTTCAGAAGTTTGCATTGATGCCATGGTTAACGGTATTAGATAACGTTGCGTTTGGTCTAGAAATGCAAGGCATTGGCAAAGCAGAGCGCCGTAAAAAAGCGCGTGAACAGCTCGAAATGGTCGGTTTGTCTGAGTGGGAAACGAAATTCCCGCACGAGCTCTCTGGTGGTATGCAGCAGCGTGTTGGCCTAGCGCGAGCGTTCGCGATGGACACAGATATCTTGTTAATGGATGAGCCGTTTTCAGCGCTTGACCCATTGATTCGTGCTCAGCTTCAAGATGAATTGATTCTGCTTCAAGAAAAGCTAAACAAAACCATTCTTTTTGTGAGCCACGACTTGGATGAAGCGCTTAAAATCGGTAACAACATCGCCATTATGGAATCAGGAAAGTTGATTCAACACGGCAAGCCAGAACAGATCATTCTTGCTCCAGAAAACGATTATGTGGCTGACTTTGTTGCCCACACTAATCCATTGAACGTACTTAAGGGACGCTCTTTGATGCGTGACGACTTAGTTCGTGAAGATGAGCGTGTTCTAATTTGCCCTGACAAAGATATTTGGGTGACCCAAGAGAGCAAAGGCTTAAGCTTAGCGGGTACAGATAAGTCGTTGGTTCAATGGAAGAGCGATTCTTCGAACCTTGATGAGGTAAACGAAAATTCGCTGGTTCAGGTTAGCCCGGAAATCAGTATGCGAGAAGCGATTGAGCTTAAGCAGCGCAGCAATCAGCCTCTGCTTATGGTGGAGGACAATCAGTTAGTTGGTGTGTTAAGTGACCACGAGCTTTACGATGCATTGCTTGGTAACTTTAAGTCCGAGCAAGTGGCATAAAGTTAGAGTAGAGTTGAAGCCAAGCTAAAAAAGAGCCGCACATTAGTGCGGCTCTTTTTGGTTTAAACAATGAGTTAAATAGTTAAGCTAAGGAAACGGTCGATTATAGAGTTGTAATTACGTCATCCATCGCAAGGCGAGCTTTTGGTAGACCATGATTATAATCTTCCCCGTCTTTGTGATAGCCAATCGCCAGTGCAACTTCACAGACATGGCCTTCTAATTCTTCTTTGAATACTTCTCCAATCAGTGTTGGATCTACACCTGCCATCGGCGTTGAGTCAATACCCAGACGAGCCAATGTGTGTAGTAGGTTGCCTAGTGCCAAATAGACTTGCGCTTTTGTCCAGTTTCCGTTGAAGCCATTTTCATCCGTATTTGCATCGGCAAAAGCGTAGGCGCCCATAAAGTTGTTGTACATTTCCGCCGGTAGGTGGCCAGACGTTACTTCGGCATCCACACGTTTTGCGAACTTCTCTTTGGTGAAGTTTGGATCGTACGCAAACAGAATCGTATGTGATGCGGCTTTCGCGTGTGGCTGGTTAAATTGGTGCATATTTGCAAATGTATCGTGGAAGCGTTGCTTGGCCTCATCACTTTCAATCACGATGAATTTCCACGGTTGCGAGTTAATCGAAGACGCTGAAAGACGGAGTGCTTCTTTGATGATTGCCATATCTTCTTGAGAAACGCGTTTGGTTTCGTCGTATTTTTTCGCAGTGTAGCGGCTGTTTAGATCAGTAATGATTTGATGAGACACGTTTGTATCCTTTTTATTTTTGTGACAAATGAGGATGCGCTTAGCATCGACAACCATGCGTACCTCGAATATGGATTCATAATACGGGATATTTTTTCATTGATAAGAGGGCGTTTATTTGAATCACTTTTTACTTTTTATTGAAAATTGGCGTGCTTCATAGGGTTAGGCATCATCATTTAGATGCTTTTGATGATTATTAAATTACACTCATATTAAGAGAGTGATGGAGAGCAACATGAACGTGATTCAAGTTTTCAACGATAGTTATGAACGTTGTATCGCGAACCAAGGCTTTTTCGACTTGTTTTACAAGAATTTATGGTCAAAAAGTACAAGCTTTAGACAAAAGTTTGATGGTGTCGACATGCACCAACAGGTGCGAATGCTTAGAGGATCTATCGTGTTTTTTATGATGGCCGATACCTCTAACGAGGCGCACAAGATGGTGGAGAAATATGGTAAGAAGCATGCGAGTTCCGATATTGGCATTGAACCTCAGGATATTGATGTTTGGTTTGAAAGCCTTATCGAAACGGTTCAAGAGTGTGATTTTGAATACGACGATGATGTCGAAACTGCGTGGAGAGCTTGTTTTAACACAGGTTTGTCGGTAATGAAGCGGGAGTGCTCCAAACACTAAAAGAGAAACTAAATGCTCTTCGAAAACAAGCAAGTTAAAGCAAGGAAGTAACGTTAAACAGCTTACTTCCTTGAGTATGGCTTTTATTTGTCTTGTGTCTCTTTATTCTTTTTTACCGCTTCGGCGATATCACTGACGGCTTCGACAAGGTTGATCGGCATAGGGAAGATAATAGTCGATGTTTTGTCTGTCGTGATTTCCGTGAGTGTCTGCATGTAACGCAATTGCAGCGCATTCGGCGCTTCGTTGAGCATTTGAGCTGCCTCTTTTAATTTATTAGAAGCTTCTAACTCACCGGTAGCGTGAATTATTTTCGCACGACGGTTACGTTCTGCCTCAGCCTGACGCGCTAGCGCTCTGACCATGCTGTCATTTAAATCAACATGTTTGACTTCAACCGTGGCAATCTTGATGCCCCAGTCATCAGTCTGTTGATCGAGGATGGATTGTAAATCCTTATTGAGACGCTCGCGCTCTGAAAGTAATTCATCCAGTTCATGCTGGCCTAATACTGATCGCAGCGTGGTTTGCGCTAACTGGCTGGTGGCATCGCTGTAACTTTCAATGTTGTTAATTGCCATTTGAGGATCGACTACGCGAAAATAAACAACCGCATTGACGCGCACAGACACGTTATCTTTGGTTATCAAGTCTTGTGTCGGCACATCCAAAACGACAGTACGTAAATCCACCCGTACCATTTGTTGGATAAATGGGATAAGAATGATTAAGCCAGGGCCTTTTACTTCTTGAAAGCGACCAAGAAAGAATACAACCCCACGTTCATATTCTCTCAAAACCTTAAACATTTGGGTCGCAAGTGCGAACAACAGCACCACGATCACCGCAACAGTATAGAGCATCATAAAGCGCCTCCTATTTATTTTGCCGGTCATCAGGCATCACGGTTAAGGTCAGCCCTTTCACATTCACAATGGTGACATGATCACCTTGTTTGAGTTGTTGATGGTCTTTGGTTTTGGCTCTCCATAGCGCACCGTCAAGTTGAACGCGCCCTTCGCCATCGATAAAGTCATCGCTCACAACAGCGATTTTCCCTGGGTAGGTTTCTAAACCTGTTGTCACACGTCGTCGTCGTATTTTGAGCAGCAGGCCGACCGTCAACACGATCAGCGCGACAGAAAAGATAGAAATACCGAAAATTAAAGGAAGGGCGATCTGAAACCCTGGCAACTCACTGTCCATGAGGAAGATGGAACCGAGCACAAAGGCGACAACACCACCTAAGCCCAAAATGCCAAAGCTCGGACTGAATGCTTCCGCGATCATCAGTGCAATTCCGAGTAACAGCAGACCAAGCCCAGCGTAGTTCACAGGCATCATTTGTAAGGCGTACATGGCGAGGAGCAAACAAATACCACCCAACACGCCGGGTAAGCCAATGCCCGGGTTGTAAAACTCAAGAAGCAAACCGTAGATGCCAATGAGCATCAGGATGTAGGCGACGTTTGGGTTTGTGATAACGGCTAGCATTTCTGCTCGCCAATCGGGGGTTCTTTCAATCCATACGGGATCTTTCAGTGACAATGTCACATCACGATTGTTAACTTTAACAGTTTGTCCATCAATGGCTTTGACTAAATCCTCTGGTGAGTTGGCTATATAATCAATAACGTTTAATTCCAATGCCTCTGTGGCGTCCAAACTCGCTGCTTCGCTCACTGCTTTCTCTGCCCACTCTGCATTTCGGCCATGAAGCTTTGCTAAGCCTTTAATATAGGCTCTAGCATCATTAATCACCTTTTTCTCCATTGCGGTTTTCGCGGGAACTTTCTCTGAGCTTTCGTTGGTTCCTTCTGACGTTTCTTCCGCGTTTTGATCTTTGCCATCATCCGATGAAGGGGGCTGAGGGGCACCACCCAACGCGACGGGTGTTGCCGCGCCAAGGTTAGTGGCTTCAGCCATGGCGGCAACGTGGCTGGCGAGTAAAATGTATGTCCCTGCGCTAGCCGCTCTAGATCCTGACGGGCCAACCCAAGTCGCAACTGGAGTGGAGGAGGTGGTAATCGCGTGAATAATATCTCTCATTGCGCTGTCTAAGCCGCCAGGAGTGTCCATCTCTAAGATCACTAAACTGACACCGTTGAGTTGCGCTTCTTCTATCTCACGAGACAAATAGTCGCTGGTAGCAGGACCTATAGCGCCTTTGACGGGAACAATCCAGACAGTATTGGCCACTGCTTGACTAGCAAACAAAAGTAAAGGTAAGACCCATATCCATAGTCGTTTCATGCAGTCCTCCTTGTGCGGTCACAGGGACTTTTTGAAAACCTAATTCAAGTATATACGCAGTAATACTAGTGCAAATAAGTAATTGATCACTCGAATTAGTCATATCAGCATTTATCATGGCACATCTGAGGCAACGGGCCCTAATATGAATATCGGTAGTCACTAATCGTGGGGCGTCTGGTGTGAAAAGGTTCAACAAAAAGGCAAAGTGACGGTAATCACTTTGCCTTCCTAATGTGTTTTAGAGGAGAGAGACTAACTGTTTACGTGGCGAGAAAATTGAACGAGTGCTTGCTCGGCAGGCATCGGTTTGTGGAAGTAAAACCCTTGCAACTCATCAATATTCCAAACTTTAAGCTTGCGTACTTGGCTCGCGGTTTCAACACCTTCGGCGACAATAGTTAACCCTAGTTCTTGAGACATGTTAGCAATGTTTCTTACCAGTGTTTTTGCTCTGTCATTGGTTTCAATCTCGTCGATATAAGATTTATCCAGCTTCACAATATCCAATGGAAAATTACATACGCTACTGAATGATGCGTATCCAGTACCAAAATCATCCAAAGCGAGTCCAACACCAAGTCGCTTGATGTCTTGAATGCTTTGGATTGATTCTATTTCTCCGCCCATCAACATACTTTCGGTAATTTCAAGCACAAGCTGGCCCGCAGAGAGGTTGTATTGAGCCATCACTTTTTTTAGGTAGGGCATCAGTCCTGAATGATAAAAGTGCTGCGCGCTTAAGTTCACATGCACGCTTAACATCGACAAACCTTGCGCATGACGAACTCCATTGAGCCGACTGATAAATTCGCACGATTGTTTGAGAATGGACTCTCCCAATTCGACGATAAGTTTTCCTTGTTCTGCCATCGGAATAAATACTTCTGGTGAAATCATCCCTAATGTTGGATGTTGCCAACGAGCAAGTGCTTCGAAGCTAATGACTTCAGTGGTTTTAGCATCCACGATAGGCTGGAAAAAAGGTTTAATCGCATCTTGTCTAATGGCATTTTCTAAATCGCGATTGATCACCATGGACGTTTCCGCTTGCTCTGATAGTTCTTCATCAATGACTAATACTTCGTGAGAGTGACGACCCTTAGCGGATTGCGATGAGAAACGTGCTGCAAGCAGCAAATGCTCGACAGATTGGTGAGTAATGTTTAGGTCCATCATCACCGCTTTACTGTCTAATGACATCATGATCCCAGAGAGCTGGACCTTATGTGACAAATGATTCAGTAATCGATTGGTAGCATCTATCGCTTTTTGGTGGTGCTCGATATCTGGAATCAAAATTATAAATTCATGCTCACTAATTCGGCCTATTTGGAATGCACCTAATTGCTCGCGTATTGCGGATGCGATGTATTGAATCACTTCATCAAAAATGAGGTGACCGTATACCCCTGCAATTTGCTTGAGAGTCTTACTGTTAATGTACACAAACGAAAAATGGTTTGGCCGTGTCTCTACGAGCTCGTGCAGTGCATTGAGAATGACAGGACGATTACAGAAACCGGATACCGGATCAAAGTCGGTGAGCTTTTGGATCATTTCTGCTTGCTGTTTTGTCTCTCTCATATCCTGAAGCAACAACATCAGCGCACTTTGACCATGATGTTGAATGAGCGTGGCTTCTATCAAACAGTCGATTTCTTCTGTATTGCTATCGAGCACCTGCGCTTCGAATTGTGTTTTACCGTTTTTCAGCTCTCTGAACATTGCGTCAACTCGACATTCATCGTCCTCCGATGGGCACAAGGTGTCTAGAGGACGATCTATCAATTGCGATTTGCTGTAGCTCAACAGATCTAACGCTCGTTGGTTGACATCGACTATTTTACGATCGATAACAATTAGCATGCCTAGTGAGGAGCTATGGTATAGAGCACCAAACTTTTCCATCGAGTCTTTCAATTGCAGTTGGGTTAACGATGTATTTTCAGAGAGCTTTTGTACCAGTTTTGTCGCTAACTCTAATTCGTCTACTTTTACAGAATGCAAGCCTTCAAGCTGGTATTGAGAGGCGATTTCGCTTATTCCTTCAGCAAAATGATTAAAGCGAGTGGCGACCTTATTTTTAAACGTGATGTAGGTACCCGCAGCGATGATTGATGCCACAACGCCAACCGTTGCAAACAGGTACATGAATAGCGTATTACCTTTCGCATAATGCTCTCGCTGTGTTTTCGTTTTTAGCCATGCGATTGGTTCACCAGATAAATCAGAGAGTGAGGCCCATTTTGTTATTGACCGCGAGGTCTTCTCTATATCCCGCATCTCACTACTGTCTGATCCACTTACCATCTGCGTCTCTAATGAGTTTTCCGCAGTTAAAATGGATTTAAAGTCTCCAGGAAAGCGCAAAGATAGGTTTCTTCCCCAAAGCATCCATCCGTTAGAAGGGCGGTCGCCTTCACTATTTCTAACTGGGCTGAGGCTAAGACCCCAAATAGTATCGTTGATTTTAAACAACCCTGAGATGCTCTCTCTATGGATATCAAGCTTGTGATTCATGGACTTGATGTAATCTTGAAGAGTAGGTTGATTCGCCATTTTAGCGGTGAGTTCTGAAGAAGTGTCGGGGTTATCCTCACGAGTTAAGGAGAGCAGGGTTTGCCCATTAGTCGTGATAAACGCCATCATATCGAGGTTTAACGCATCAATGCTCTCTGTGTAAAGGTTTCGCTCGGTATATTTCGCAATATCACGATCAACAAACAGATCGTATGTTTCGTCCCAGTACGCCCAATCGTATGAGGCGCTTTCTTGCTGGCTCACCATCATGTCGATGACAGCGAGTGCTTGCTGATTCGCATGGTTAATTTCCATGTCTTCGAGCTCATCTAAGCTATACAGGAAAAAATAACGGCTAATAAAAAGGAAGCTGATGACCATGCCCAGCAGTCCTAATGAAAAGTATAAGGCGGTTTTATAGCGAAGATTCAAGTTAAACAAGCGAAGTGTTTTCATTAAAAAATAGTTATAGATGTTAATTCACTGAAAGTGTACGACATGTTCTAACAGAAATTGTTGATATAGATTCAAATTATAGAGATAAAATGAAGGATTTGCTGAGCTGATATGGTAAGTGAAACGTTTGCTCTAATTACTAGATTTTCGTGTTTGCAATTAAAATGCTCAATAACGTACCGCGCATTCAAATTACGGTTTAATCGTGCAGCTAGTAAAGGTATAAATCTTTTTATAAAACAGTCTATTAGTGTAACTAGTGCTTTTCTTCTGTATCTAAACTTCTTTTGTAATAGTAAACTGCGAAAAAATGATGGGTAATTATGATGTTTATTGTTCAACGCTTGATCAAACTGGCCATTATCTGTGCCATTTTCTTTACTATCTTCGAACTCATCTCCTATGGTGAGATTACTTGGGTTCAAAGGTTGCTGGCTTCTATAAGCTAAATCTAGAATTCAATATGCACACATAACTCCACGAAGCGAGTCAATTCTTCGTTACTCGCCTTCGTCATTTGCTCCTTATGTGAGCTTTAAATAAAAGTCCCTCCGCGTGTAGCTCTGGTAACCGTTTTCCATTAATGGAAAAAACCTAAAAATGCAACTAACTTCATACTAATGGCAAGTGTAAGGTATGCAGTTGATGAGGCAATTCAGCATAATCACATTAGTTGTTGTGGCACTCATTTTGAGCCAAGCAACAATCGCAAGAAATGCTAAGGTGCTAGGTGATATTTCGTTAGTTCAGCCGATAGAAGGTGACCCTGTCGTAGATATTAAGCTGGCGAGAATTGGCTGGCATCTCTTTCGTGATCCTCAGCTATCTTCAAACGGTAGCATCAGTTGTGCGACGTGCCACAACTTGCAAACCAATGGCGCTGAAAATACCCCCGTCTCTACAGGAGTGAAAGGTGATGGAACTCGAAATTCCATCACAGTGTTTAATGCAGCGTTAAATTATCGTTTTTTATGGGATGGTACCGAAAACACTTTGATGGCTCAGATTGATGGGCCAATCCACAATCCAATAGAAATGGACTCAAACTGGCAAACAATAGAGCAGTACGTGAAAGGAAGCGAACGTTATCAAGCGCTATTTAGTCGTGATGGTGAGCTACCGATTAATATTAACAATATTAAGTCCGCCATTGTGGAGTTTGTCGAAGGGCTCCAAACTCCAGGTGCACCATTCGATGCCTACTTACTGGGTTACACCCATGTCCTCAGTGAGCAGCAAATTAGGGGGTGGAAAACATTTCAGTCTTCAGGTTGCGTACAGTGTCATCAGGGCAAAAATATTGGCGGAGCGATGATACAAAGGTTCGCCTATTTCAAAGATAAGCCAGTAGTAGAGGATTCGGGACGGCACCTGATTACGACGGAAAGTGAAGAACAATTCTATTTTAGAGTCGCCAGTTTACGGAATGTCGCCCTAACAAGCCCTTATTTTCATAACGGACGAGTTGACCAGTTATCTGAGGCGATACAGATTATGGCGAAAACGCAGCTCGGAATTACGATGAGCGATGAAAGTGTCGCTGATATTGAAGCGTTCTTGCAGTCCTTGACAGCACCCAGACCCGTGATTTTAGAGGTGTTGGAAAATGAGTAAATTCAAACTGGTTAATATCTGCTTTTTTATTGCCATGCTGACGTGTTGTGTATTGGCGTACATGTCACATGTGAATTCAAAAAGTGCACAAGAATTCCACGCGGAGTTGACGGATATTGGGCACAAGTTGATTGAAGAGCGCGATGTTATCGTGAATCGATATGCGGTTGAAGATAGGAAGAATTATGAACTGACGACATCTTTAGTGGATATAGAAGTCGCAGCTGAGAACTTGCTAAATTCATCAAGGGAGTCAGTTTGGTTCCCTGTGACGCCCAATCATAAAAAAGTTGAGGATACGCTCAATCTATTCAAAAAACGTGTGCTTGATACAACGCTGAAGCTCGATATGTTGATTGGCGTTCAGGTGGAGAATCAATACGCGTTATTAATGCTGTTCAACTTATATCAGCAAGATATTTCTACCGATACCCGAAAGACGTTGAGTGGGCATCACTATTTTGAGTTTCTCAACCAACTGCTTTTGACACAAAACGTAGTTGAGAGTGAAAGTGAAGCCAATTTCTTAGATCGGCTTCAAGCGAGCGACAAAAGGATAGAACTACTCACGAATGAACTGCTTGATCATGGATACTTTGTTTTTATCGAGGATGCGGAGCATCGGCTGCTCAATATTGCCCAAAGTGAAGCGCGTTTTACTTGGTTGTTTGTTTTTATTGCCGTGATGTTGTTAGTCAGTGCATTCTTGTATCAGTCGCAATATCGAATGTACAACTTGAAACAATTAAACCTCGAAATCGAGGAGGCGCGAAATAAAGCCGAGCGAGCAGCAAAAGCCAAATCAAGTTTTCTCGCCGCAATGAGTCACGAATTAAGAACGCCGATGAATGGTGTATTGGGCCTTTCTCAAATGATTGCAGAGGAAACTAAAGAGCCGACGACTAAAGAGTACGTGAAAGTCATTCTTGATTCTGGCCAACACTTGATGACGATTCTCAACGATATTTTGGATTTCTCTAAAGTTGAAGAAAACAAACTGGAATTTGAACAGGCTAAGTTCAATTTAGATCAAGTCATTTCTCCTGTGTGTAGCGCAATAAAACCGCTCATCGATGAAAAAAATATCGAATTGATCGTGGAAAATGAAGTGCCTGAATACGTTGAATTTACCGGAGACTGCGCACGTTTACGACAGATCTTGTTTAATCTTGCTGGCAACGCGGTGAAGTTTACCAGTGAAGGGCATGTGTTAATCAGAACAGAACTTGATAAGGTAAATCATTGCTTGGTGATGATTGTGAGTGATACTGGTATTGGTATCGCGCTAGACAAGCAAGAACATGTTTTCAACTCGTTTGAGCAAGCCGATTCTTCAACTACCCGAAAATTTGGAGGCACAGGGCTTGGTTTGGCAATAGTTAAAAAATTAACTGGCTTGATGGATGGCAAGATTACATTGAAAAGTGTGGAGGGCGTCGGAAGTCAATTCATCGTCGAACTGCCCATTCCTTGGGTTGAATGCGAACTTCCAAAGGCACAAGAGCCACCAAAAACGCGCAAGAAAACACACAATTTGCAGATATTGCTTGCTGAAGATAACCGAGTGAACGCCATTGTGGCGAAAGGGTTTTGCGAAAAGTTGGGACATGAAGTGGATGTTGCTGAAAACGGATTGGTGGCGGTTAAAAAGGCGAGAGATAACGAATATGACCTGATTCTAATGGACAATCACATGCCTGAGATGAATGGTGTTGAAGCGACGCGTGTGATTCGACAAGAGTTAGGTATCAAAACATTACTCTTTGCGTATACGGCAGATGTCTTTCGTGAGGCGCATGATAGCTTTATTGAAGCCGGAGCGGATCATGTGCTTACAAAACCGCTACAGCAAGAGAGCTTTTCGGACGCTCTTAAACAGTTTGCTGCGAGGCTCGAACCAAAAGAGAATTTACCATTAACGAATGACAACAACGTTCTCCAGTTGCAGCGTAAGCCAATAGAGAAGTTACGGCTGACAGAAGAAGAGTTATCCAGTTCAGAGATGCTCATTTCTCTGCAAGAAGCGCCGGAAGCGATAGATGAGCTACTAAAAAGTATTATTGTCGATTTCGAATCATCGGTTGATGAACTTATTGATTATTTTATGGCTGAAGATTTCGCGTCTCTAGAAGACACGTTGCATAAAACAAAAGGTATGGCATTGAACCTTGGTTTGCCGATTTTAGCTGGACAAACGGAGGCGCTAGAAAACACGCTCAAAGCGAAGCAAACTCCTGACATTGAGCGGTTACAGATGCTAATCAACCGATTACAAGTTAACATCCATCAGGCTAATCGACTTCTGGATGACATACAGAAAAAAAACGTCGATCCTCAACAAATTTTGTAACCTCTCTGAGTTCATACGTTCCTTACCTTGTTTCGTTGTGGTTTACTATGACGTGAATGGATGTGTTGATTTGTCAATGAGAAAATCAGGGAGTTAGAATGAGTAAGCATTCCGCTTTAATCGAATGGCATCGCGAAGCTGACGAAGTATTCAGTGATAATCAGTATAGTCGGGCGCACATTTGGAAGTTTGATGGAGGGTTGCAAGTCCCTGCGTCACCATCTCCACACGTAGTGCCGTTGCCACTATCTGTAGAAGAAAACGTTGACCCGGAGGAAGCATTTGTTGCGGCACTTTCCAGTTGTCACATGCTTGTTTTTCTCTCTATTGCGGCGAAACGACGTTACGTTGTCGATCGCTACCTAGATGAAGCAGTAGGAGAGCTGACAAAAGGTGAAAATGGAAAAGAATGGGTGTCTAAGGTAACACTAAACCCTAAGATAACATTTGCTGGTGGTGATCAACCGACACGATCTCAATTAGAAAAAATGCACCACATGGCTCATGAGAACTGTTTTATCGCCAATTCGGTTAAAACTGAAGTGACGACGCTTATTGCGGATTAAATAAAGCTCTTCTTCAAAGCGCAGTGTATCGCAGAATAGTGTTAAGCCAGCAGTCCGGCTGCTGGCTATTGTGAACTAAACGATGCCTTGCTCGATCATCGCATCAGCGACTCTTCTAAAGCCGGCAATGTTTGCGCCTAAAACTAAATTACCAGGCTGACCAAACTCTCGACTGGTTTCGTTTGCATTAATAAAGATGTTTTTCATGATGGTCTGTAACTGGCTATCGACTTGCTCAAAGGTCCAGTTTTGCATGCTGGCATTTTGTGCCATTTCAAGCTGACTGGTTGCAACGCCGCCTGCATTGGCTGCTTTCGCTGGCCCATAAGCCATTTCGGAATCCACGATGATATTGGCCGCATCACGAGTGGTTGGCATGTTTGCGCCTTCACTAATCAAAACACACCCATTATCGATAAGAGCAAGAGCATCGTTTGACGTCAGTTCGTTTTGGGTCGCGCAAGGGAATGCGGCGTCAGCTTGATATCGCCATACAGCATGCCCTTCATTAGGATAGTCACCCAATGGCGTATACTCTGCTTCAGGGTAAGTGTCTAAATATTCCTCTAAACTTGCTCTTTTCACTTCTTTAAGTTGCTTGAGGAGCTGGAGATCAATACCGTGCTCATGATAGATCGTGCCTCGAGAATCGCTGCATGTTACCGGGGTTGCTCCCATGTGGTATAGCTTTTCAATTGCATAGATAGCGACGTTACCTGCGCCAGAAACGAGGCAAGTTTTGCCTTTGAGTGAATCATTACGGTCATTGAGCATGCATTCCGCAAAATATGCGGTTCCGTATCCCGTTGCTTCTTTCCTAACAAGTGAGCCCCCCCAAAGAAGGCTCTTGCCTGTAAGTACCCCTTCGTAGCGGCCCGTCAATCGCTTATATTGACCAAACATATAACCAATTTCACGCGCACCGACGCCGATATCGCCAGCAGGAACATCGGTAACAGGGCCAATGTGGCGGTATAACTCGTTCATAAATGATTGGCAAAATCGCATGATTTCACCGTCAGATTTTCCTTTCGGTTCGAAATTTGAACCGCCTTTTCCGCCACCAATTGGAAGGCCAGTAAGCGCGTTTTTAAAAATCTGTTCAAAGCCGAGGAACTTTATGATGCTCGCGTTCACTGAATGATGGAACCTCAGTCCGCCTTTGTATGGACCTAACGCGGAGTTAAACTCGACGCGGTAGCCTTTGTTTACTTGCACATTCCCTGCGTCATCGACCCAAGGAACTCGAAACATGATTTGACGTTCTGGTTCTACGATTCTTTGGATAATCGCTTGTTCTTTATATTTATTATTGCTTTCTATGACTGGAGCGAGAGAAGTTAATACTTCTTCTACAGCTTGGTAAAACTCTTTTTGAGCCGGGCTACTGTGTTGCAACGCAACAATAGTATCGTGTATGTGTGACATAGATCTCTTCCTTGATATGAATAAGCAATCAGTTTATATGAATTTATTCCCATTAAATAGTGATTTTGACCAATTCTCAATGGCTATAATGGTCTTTCCTGCGGATGAGAATGCTCAATTTCCAACTTCTGGTCGTATTGATGAGGAAGATTAAGTGAGTGACATGAGTGGATAGTTGAGTGATCGGTTTCACATATAGCGAGCCGAAGCCAAATTAGTCGATATTGTTGTGCTGTCACGCAAATTGTTTTTGTTAACGTAGTGTTAACATCTGAGCGTGTTGACTCGAAAAAGATAAAAATATGCATGAGCTTAAGACTCTGGACTCGTTTATGCAGCAAGACGGTCTACCAGTGTTTGGCCATCTTGATGGGATTCCCACATCTTTACAGTTAGATAAGTTTACCTACCTTGATGAGATGGATAAGCCAGCGTCTAAGTGGCGCCGTTACTGTGATTATAAGCAGTTTCAGTTCGTTAATTTGGTCACACCTAACTACGTGATTGGGGTTGCGATTGCGGATATTAGGTATTTAGCATCTGGTTTTTGCTATCTGTTTGACATTCAAAATAATGAGTTAGTGGAGCAGCAGTGGTTAAAGCCTTTTAATATTGATTATCAAACTCAGCCTTCCAGTTGGTCTAGTCATGCCCATCTTGCTGACAAAAGTATTCAGTTTTCTATTCAGAATGGTATTTGGCACGTCCACTTTGTGACAAAGTCTGTCAATGCTGATCTCTACTTACGTCCAGAAAGTATGAGTTTGCCATTAATGTTATGTACGCCAACCGGTTATGCGGGTTGGACTTATACGCAGAAGCATAATGCGTTAACGGTAGATGGCAATTTATTCATATTAGGAAAGGAACAAGATCTTTCAGAAGTGGCTGCTGGTTACGACTTTTCCGCTGGGTACATGCGACGGGAGACAAGCTGGCGGTGGGCGAGTATTAATTGCTTTGAAAGCGGCAGACGGTTGGGGCTGAACTTAGCTGCGGGTGTCAATGAAACGGGCTACTGTGAAAATGTATTCTGGATTAATGGTGAACGGCATTTTTTACAGCCTGTTCAGTTTCAATTTTCACGAAATGATGAAGGACAAAGGTGGCATATCACGTCGGAAGATAAACGGATTGACCTAGTATTCACGCCTTTAAATCGACGTTCAGAAAAGAAGAACTTTTGGTTTCTCAAAAGCAATTTTCGTCAATATATCGGCTATTTCTCTGGCTACATCGTTGATGGGAATGGTATCAAACATCAGTTAGAAGAAGTCATAGGTCTTACTGAAGACCACTATGCAAAATGGTAGAAACACAATGGATTGGACACAGTTGATGGAACGCCCTGAATTACTTCTGATGATTTTGGCGCCAGTTTTCTTTTTATGTATGGTTGCAGAGTACTGGTTTGGACAACGAAGGGGACGTTTGCCTGAAAGCGCGACGTATTATATTCCGGAAGTTGTATGTAATTTTGTACTTGCGGGCTTATACCAAGCGACAGACATACTCACGGGTTTACTGATTGCTCAGTTATATTTGTGGTGGTTTGATTGGCGATTGTTTGATATCGAAATGAGCGTTTCAGCGTTTTTGCTACTTGTCGTTCTGCAAGACTTTTTCTATTACTGGTTTCATCGGGCTAGCCACCGTATTCGTTGGATGTGGGCTGCGCACGTGGTCCATCACAGCTCGGAGAGAATGAATTTCAGCACCGCGTTTCGTCAAAGCTTGATGTATCCGTTAGCGGGAATGTGGATTTTCTGGTTGCCTTTGGTGATTATTGGCTTTGATCCTAAGTGGGTCGTCTTTGTTGTGCTGTTTAATCTGGGCTTACAGTTTTTTGTTCATACTCAATCAATTCGCTCGCTTGGACCGCTAGAGTGGGTATTTAACACGCCATCTCATCATCGTGTTCATCATGGTATAAACCGTCAGTACATCGACAAAAATTACGCGGGAGTGTTGATTATCTGGGATCGGATGTTTGGAACGTTTGAACCAGAAGTGGAAACCGTTAGGTATGGAATTTCTAAACCTGTAAACAGCTTTAATCCCATTCGTGTGACGTTTGCAGAATGGAAAGATATGTTTTATGACGTAACACGACCAAATTTAACGTGGAAACAACGTTGGCGCTGTCTATTTGCTCCGCCATCGGATTCTTTTGAGTAGATTGAGATAAAAGAGATTGGAGCGGGCAGCGGGAATCGAACCCGCATCATCAGCTTGGAAGGCTGAGGTAATAGCCATTATACGATGCCCGCGCATCGATAGGACTCAGGTAATATGCCACACTGAACGAAAAAGAAAAGTCTTTTCTCATCAATTGTTTGTCAGATGCCTAAAAAAGTAGCGTCTTGGTGTTAAAGTGTCCATTGTCTCTGTTTTTCAGGAGGGTCAGCGATTCCGCTTCTAAAATCGATGGCTGCTAATTAGGGGCAAACACACTGTCTACTAGCGTTTAGGCATTGATGAGATTCAAGATTGTCAGTGTAAAGGTTAATCGCGTTTATTGAACAGTCACGTTTCATGGTCAAGACTAGATATTGAAATGATTACTTTTTACTGCTGAAGCGTATGTATAGCACTAGCGTAATTCCGCTGAAACAGTCAGCTTAACCAAAGGAGATTTAACATGTGGAAAGGTTTGATATTAGGGGCGGTGATGATGCTCGTGTCTGCTTGTACAACCGTAACGACGGATGTTGATAAGCAAGCCGATTTTTCAGCTTACAGAACGTTTGATTTCGGTGCCCAAGCAGAAGCCCCTACGAGTATTGATGGTCGACGTATTGAACAAGGATTGGCTGAACAGCTTGAAGACAAGGGCCTAATTAAAGTGAATAGTGGAGGGGACCTTTACGTTCATCATGATATCGTCGAAGAGTCCGAGCTTGTCTCTTCTGGGTCTTCGGTGAGTTTCGGTTATGGTTGGAATAGCTTTGGCGTGATCACTTCAAGCCCGGAAAGATACAAAGAACGTAAGTATGGCAAACTGGTGGTAGAGCTTGTTGATGCAAAGGCTAATCAGGTTGTGTGGAAAGGTGTTTCAAGCAGGAAACTATCTGAGTCTATGAGCTCTGAGAAAAGAGAGTCTCTGATTGAAGAAGAAATTGCGAAAATGTTTGAAAACTACCCTTACGGTGAAAAATAATTAGTATTCTTAACGATTAAGAATACTAATTGCCAATCGTTACGCACAGGGTTAAAAGAACTTATTATTTTGGTTTTGGTTACCTTTGTGCGTACGACTCTGATTGCTTTACTCGGACTACTTTTCTGCTTGTTGGCTCCGAGCATGAGTATGGCGCACTCATACCCAAATTTTCTTTCATTTCATAACCAGAATATTGCTGTTGACGCTAAGTCGAAGCACTTTTCAGAACACCCTGCCTCTCCAATACAACAAGACTATCCGAGTTTAAACAGCCGGAATATATTGAGGGTTAGCCATTCTAAGGAAACGAGCTCGAACGACGATGTAGAACTCGAATGGTTTGAAACGCTTGCTGTAGTTTGGTGGACACATCGTTCGGCAATTCACTCGATGGGGCTACTAAAACGCATCGGCAATGAGGCTTTAGGTCGTTGTGTTGAAAGTATTTTTACTCATTCTAAATACAGAATCGGTGCGAGGAAAGAATCGAATCTCATATACCGCTTTATACATGCTCGCTAACACATTCCATGTTTTTACAATTTTTGGTTAGTTATGCTTAGGAGCGGTTTATGTTTGATTCGATAATTCAGGTCTTGAGTGCCTTTTGGCATCAAGATTTTACGGCGTTAATGGCGCCAGGCGGTGCAGGATTGGTTTATTTTGTTGTTGCTGCGCTTATCTTTTTGGAAAGTGGTTTTATTCCTGCTGCGCCATTCCCATGCGACAGTGTCGTCGTATTATCCGGTACGCTGGCGGCGGTTGGCGTCCTTGATCCAATTATGATTATGTTGGTGATAGCTGTTAGTTCGGGGTTGGGAAGTTGGGCGGCTTACTTACAAGGCAAGTGGCTAAATCGCTTACCTAAGGTTCAAGGTTGGGTGAGCGCGGTTCCTCAAAAGCGTTTGGAACAGGTCGACGCATTACTCAGTAAACATGGATTGATTGCGCTTTTTTGTGCGCGGTTTATTCCGGTTGTTCGTTCCCTATTGCCATTAATGATGGGGTTGCGAGTGAAACGTATTAGTAAATTCCATTACTTTGCGTGGCTGAGTGCGATTTTATGGACGCTGATATTATGCGGTTTTGGTTTATTGCTTCCTTTGCTACCAGAGAATATAAGCAAAGCGATCACAATGCTATTAATGGCGGCTCCAATGATTACTCTTGCGATGGGAGTGCTTAGTTTCTTGTTTGTTAAAGCACGTCGAGCGTTCTGTAAATCCAAGGATGTGTCAGAGTTCTCCCAGTAAGTTTACTTTGATTTGCACTTTTAAGCTTGTATATAGATTAGACATCTAATCGGCTGGTTTTTATCAGTAAAAAGAAAGGCGCAATGTATGCGCCTTTCTTTTTTAGTGTCGTTAGGGTTTCGAATTTAATAGCCAATGCTATATAGGTACTCGCCAACCTCTTTACACTGAGATTTGTAGATAGTTTCTACTTCGGATTCATTCTTATCTGCTGCTTTAAATTCAAGCTCAGCAGAAGATAACTGACTGAAACTGTAGTTTCTTTCAGACATTAGGTAGTGCCTGAACATCGCTCTGTGTTCAGGAACCGCAATACGTGCATTAGAAACATTGGCACACTCTAGCAGAGTCTCATTGCTCATTTCTTCTGGTTTTGCTTCCGTGTTAGCGAAGGCAGAGCTCGTTGCAAATAGTAATGCTAGTGCGATAGTCGTAGCGAATTTTGTCATTATATGGACCTCAAATTGGTTCTAGTAACAATGAGCGTATTGGTCCTCATCGTTACATTTCCGTGTTCTCTGTATGTCATAAAAAGTTAAACAACAGGGAAGGCGTTGCGACCATGAGTAAAGACGTACATTAAATTGGCTTCTTTTCTTCCTGAAAGTCGATAGAGAGAGCGTTTACTCATCAGCCCGCCATAACCATCAAGAGGTAAGCGAGATGCTTGTTTTGCCAGTTCCAATAGTGGTGGGGAAGAGAAAGCAACAAGTAAAAAATAATCAGGAGTAAAATCTGATGATAAAACACCATCAGTGGCGGATGTTCGGCGGCAGGAAACCAGTGCTAACAACTCGCGCTTTATGTGCAGATAATAACCTTCTGAGCCCCAAGAACTTGGAGAGGCAAATGTATGGAATTCGCTGTGTGCTAGTTCAAAATCGTCTTGTTGCGCGAGTTTAAGCAAGCGTTCAGAGGTGTAATGTTTAGTGTGGTGATACGTATACACATATGAGGCAACGATGAACCCTGAAAATAGGGACAATGAAAGCATCAATAATATACGGTGTAGATAACGCAAGAAGTAACCCTAAACATATAACGTCATAGACTATCACTATGACTACGGAATCTAGTGACACTATGATAACAATGAAAATCGGTGTCTGACCAACTCAGCGTATACTAACGAGATGGAAGAGGGATGAACAGAGTTTTCTGATGTTATTTGGGTATAAGCTAATACCTAAATAATTTTAGCGTTGAAGCAAGCGAAAACTGGAGAAATAGGTAAAGAGAGTCATGAGACAAGGAAGCTTGAGCCAATCCGATTATTTGTTAGGGAAGAAATAGAGCATTCTTCCCCACATGATTTGCACCCGTGTTATGCGCTTGCATAAATAACACTGCCGCCTTTTATGGTGTTAATGATCTCACGAGACAACTTCTTTGGCAGTGCAGGGCAACCCCAACTGCGCCCAAGGTAACCATTCTTCTTGATAAAAGAAGGGTTAGCATAGTCGGCACCGTGCACAACGATATAACGCTCGCGAGCTTTATCGTTCAACCCTGAGCTTAGACCATCTAATCGAAGTGAATAACCATTTGATCCGTAGTAGGTGGTGTCAGTCAAAAACGTACCCAGCGATGTTTTACGCGAGTTCACCACGTTTGAAAACTGCGTCGCTGTTTTCTTTCCACTGTTCACACCGTGAGAAACATAAGTATTGTAGATAAGCTTCTTTTTATCTAAATCAACCACATAAAAGCGTTTTTCAGTCGATGGTTTACTATAGTCGATGATGGTTAGTACTGATTTCTTTCTATCGGGTGTTTTTTTGTACGCGATGTAAGCGTCACGAAACAATTTAAAGTCTACTACGCCATCTAACTTTGCTTGTTTGAACACTTGTTCAATTTGATTCTGTGGTATGTGACTTTTGACTTCGTTATCTGCTTGTTTTGCAAAGGCAAAAGGAGAGGCAGACAGAAATGTCCATATAAATAATAAAATTAACTTTTTCATCTTGGCTAAATAAAACTCTATGGTGTTACAAATTTACCGATTGCTTCATGCATTCGTTAAAACAACATGCACATCAATATAATTCTATTCCCAATGTTTCTTATTGTACGCTTAGGTACTTAATATTGGGTTAACGATAAGTTTTCAAGTTAAAAACTAACTGTTTGAAACTCAAATAAATTATGAAGTTAATCGATTGTTTCGATAAACTTCGGCATAAATAATATCTGATATGCGTAATTAATAAAACTGTGTTTAAGGATATTTGTGAGATGGCGAATTTATAAAAACGACGTTTTATTTTTTCTAGATTAGAAACTCTTTTTATTTCAATGTGTTTGTCTTTTGTACGTCTATTCAGCCTACGTTTAGATTTGTGATTTGACTCGTAACAAATCGTAACGTCAACTCGTTATGTGTGTTAGTGCATTTTAAGTGAGTGGGTAAACAACAAGATGGATAAGAAAGGTAGATAAATACCGAGAAGAAGGGCATTTCCTGTTCACAAGTGATAAAGCTAAGTCTAAGTGGAGCCGACAAATGAGCTTCTACACGAATCATTTAAGCCGGTGATCAGCAGTACAAAAGTAAAGTTTGTCAGCTTTTACTTATTTCCTTATGTCTTCAATTAAAGAAGTAAAAACAGAACTAAACTTACCAAAAAGTAATTCTATCGTTTTGATTAAATATTTAAATAACTGAGAGATTTCATCGAAAAATAATAATACCAAAAATTAACGTACGAACTTATGTGGTTGCTTATATTATTGAAACTAAGGGTAAAGTCTTGTTTCTATATTATATAAGTACAGCAGCCACATACATGGCTTCTGTACTTAATCTTTAATAAGATGTCCCTTGAACAGTAATTGAACCTACTATGGAACCATCGAAGCGGCTATCGTCATTTGCGGATTGCCACCACAAATTCAGTTGTTCCTTACTCATTGGCTTACCAAATAAATAGCCTTGCATATAGTCACAGCGGTAGGACGATAACCATTCATGCATCACATTGTGCTCAATACCTTCTGCGGTGACCGTTTTATTTTGAGCGTGGCATAGATCGATGATGGGTTTGATCACATGACCGTTGTTGGTTTTCATCAATGTAACGAGGAACTCTCGGTCAAACTTGATCTTTTGAACTGGATATTGGACAAGTTGAGTCAGCGATGTATAGCCAGAGCCAAAGTCATCAATGGCGAGACGATAGCCACGCTTCGACAGCTCATCAAGTAATGCTGTACCTTGTTGTTCTGCGGCAAAGGTTTCTGTTATTTCTAATTCAATACATTCTGGTTTCACACCGTTTTTGCTTGCTTGGTCATGAATATAATTCGCCATTTCGATGGAGTTAAGCTCTGCTGAAGAGAGGTTGATCGAAAGGACAATGTCTTTGCCAAAAATATTTCTTAATTGGTGATATTCCGCTGTAGCGTTGGCGAAAACCCAGCGATCAATTTTATCAAATAAGCCCGCCTGTTCCGCGATTGGGATAAACTCTTTCGGAGGCACGGGACCAATGCCTTCCGCTTCCCAGCGCAATAATACCTCTAGTCCTTCAATCTCGTTGTCCCGATTATTCATATAGGGTTGAAAAACGAGATGGAACTCTTCTTCCACGTTGCTTTTTCTGAGCGCTCGCTCAAGCTGACTGCGTCTTTGAGACTCAACATTGAGAGCAGCTGAGTAATAAGCGTACTGGTTTTTCCCGGCTCGTTTGGCTTGATACATTGCCGCATCGGCACTGGAGAGTAATTTCGCGACGTCTGTACCGTCTTGAGGGTACTGAGCGATACCTACGCTCGCAGTCACGGGGAATGAATTACTCCAAGATGGACTGAGATTGCTAATCGGCTTTAGCAACTCTGAGGCCAGCAAGTCAGGTAGGCGTTGTGCATCCTGATTTGAGCTCAATAAAATAGCAAATTCGTCACCAGACAATCTTGCTGCAAAACAGGGACTATCGTAGTCGTGCGAGAATTTTTGACAGACATTTTTGATGTGTGATGAAAACACCTTTAATAAGTTGTCTCCCAGTTCATGCCCGTATTTGTCATTAACGTACTTAAAGTTATCGAGATCGACATAAATGACCCACAAATGCTGCGAAGGGGAGACGAGTTCACGAGTTGCAAGTTCATGGAAACGATGGCGATTAGCGAGTTGCGTTAGGTGATCCGTTTCAGCCAGGCGTTTTGTCTTCTTATATATGACGTTGAGCTCTTCATACATATCAAAAAAGCGTGAGGATAAGCGTCCTATTTCATCGTTTGTTTCTAGCTTTTCAATGTTGCCGCGTTGATTTGTTTCCAGCTCTTGTAGCTGTTTATCGAGGCGAGAAACGGGGTGTAATACATAACGATACAAAACCAAAACAATTAAGGTGATGGTGCAAAACGCCGCCACACCAAAGGAAAGGGCTAGTTCTAGCCACACTTTATCGACTTTATTCCACATCAAATATTCAGCGGGGGAGAGTACTGCATAAAAGTGTGGCAATAGTTCAATCGTCTGAGCGAGAGGAATATCGAGATAAATAGGCTTGTCGGCAAAAGTTATCACGCTATGCGTGTCGAACTCGATTTCGTGCTTGATCTCATTGAAGGCTTCGAGCGATACCGATACCACCACGAAAAAGACATTTTGCGGATCAAAGCTTAGAGGTTGTGTCCCTGTTCGTTTGTCGATGAGTTCGTATTGCAGAAGAATACTTTGCCCGCTGGAATTGTAAATAAAGCCAGTATGGTTAAACGCTTCTCTCGTACTAAAGCTTCGCGAGATGTAATCCAATACCTTCGGGTCGACTACACCTGATGATTCGTAGTATTTATTTTCTGTGTAATAAAGAAGGTTTTGTTTCCCGTCGAGAATCGCCATGCTTGCATCGCCTGTATAGCCATGGCTTAACACATCTGCGGTTTCATCGAGTCGGTTAAATAACACGCGCTCACGATACGGATTGTTATGATTCACCAAGTAGTCTTGCAATACATCACTTTTGCTTAATGTGTATGCATAACTATTGAGGAATATGTTGGCTTGTCGGAACTGCCCTGCGAGCTTTTCCATTTGCAATTGGATATAGCTGTCTTCTCGCTTGATGAGCGTTACTTTTTGAATGCTGTAAATAATATAACTTGATACCAGCGCGCTTAATAAGATCACTGGCGCGACAAGCAAGATGACTCGATTGCTTAACTTCATTATGGCTTTTAGTTTCCGTTTGTGTCCCTACAAACGTCGCATACCATATAAGGTACTGAACGGATGATGTGTTTTGCAAATTGTAACCAGATTGTAAGGTGAGCGTTCTCCAAAATCAGACAACCATCCAAGAACTGTGATGATGTGTAAGGTTTCCATCTCTTTAACTAAAGTGTTTCTCAGTAATGGGACGTATCTCTTTTTCAACTGTCTTTAAAAGCCTCACTTCAAGTGTCGATTAAACCAGCTATCGAAACGTTTCGATGGCAAAATGTGACTCATGTACCTTTTTACTATTCGATGACCCGTTAATTACGGATCATTCTCACACCTTATCGATCTCACTCTGGTCAAATTACCACAACGAATTATTATTTCATCGAAACGTTTCGATGAGTTTTCTGTTAATAACGAAAACACTTTAAAACAGGCGCTCATGGTTGTATGAACGTGTAACCGAAAGGTCGATGAGATGAAAAAAAGTACCCTAATTAACTCAGATATTTCTTACTTGGTGGCGACGCTAGGCCACACCGATGAGATCACGATATGTGACGCTGGCCTTCCAATCCCTGAGCATGTACAGCGAATTGATTTGGCGCTAACGCATGGCGTACCAAGTTTTCTTGATACTGTTCGCGTGATTCTATCTGAGTCGCAAATCGAAGGGGTCATCATTGCGGAAGAGTTTTCTGATGTAAGCCCTGTTTTGCATCAAGCATTGCTTAACGAACTGAGCAAAGAGAGCGAAGAAACGGGTAAATCTATCGAGATCAGCTACGTGTCACATGAAGCATTTAAAGCACGCACGGCACAAAGCCGCGCTGTCGTTCGAACTGGCGAATGCTCGCCATACGCGAACGTTATCTTTCAAGCGGGTGTGGTTTTTTAAGCCAGAGATATTGAGGACAGATTATGACTCAAGCCATTCTACAACTGAGCGACATTGAGAAAGCGTTCCCGGGCGTAAAAGCACTGGACAAAGCGAGCCTGAATGTTTACCCAGGCCGTGTCATGGCGCTCATGGGAGAAAATGGAGCAGGCAAGTCAACATTGATGAAGGTGCTGACTGGCATCTATCACATGGATGCGGGTAGCATCCAATATCAAGGCCAACCTGCCGCGTTTAAAGGGCCGCGTGACTCACAGGAAGCGGGCATCAGCATCATTCACCAAGAATTGAACTTGATCCCTGAACTAACGATTGCTGAAAACATCTATCTAGGTCGTGAATTTACCGGCACGATGGGGCGTATTCAGTGGGGCAAGATGTATGAAGAAGCAGACAAGTTGCTTCAACGCCTTAACGTTAAACATTCATCAAAAACGTTGCTTGGTGATTTGAGCCTTGGTGAGCAACAAATGGTGGAGATTGCGAAAGCGCTTTCGTTTGAATCAAAAGTCATCATTATGGATGAGCCAACCGACGCGCTGACCGATACCGAGACGGAGTCACTATTTAAAGTGATCAACGAGCTTCGAGAGCAGGGCTGCGGCATCGTTTACATCTCACACCGTCTTAAAGAAATCTTTGAAATCTGTGACGACATTACCGTGCTTCGTGACGGTAAATTTATCGGTGAATGCAAAGTAGCAGACACTGATGAAGACGGCCTAATTGAAATGATGGTTGGCCGAAAATTAGAAGAGCAATACCCACGTATTGATGTGCGGCATGGCGAAACTTGCCTTGAAGTGATTGGCCTGACAGGCTCTGGCGTTCACGATGTGAGCTTCACGCTGAAACGCGGTGAAATTCTGGGTATTTCTGGTTTGATGGGGGCAGGCCGCACCGAACTGATGAAAGTAATTTATGGCGCGTTGCCAAGTGAGCATGGTGTTATCAACCTTGATAACAAAACCATTAACCCGGTTAGCCCACAAGATGGCTTAGCAAATGGCATCGCTTACATCTCTGAAGATCGCAAAGGCGATGGCTTGGTGTTAGGTCTCTCGGTTAAGGAGAATATGTCACTTTGTTCTCTCAATCATTTGACTAAAGGCTTCCAAATCCAACATAGCGACGAAGTGATTGCCGTGGAAGATTTTATCAAGCTATTTAATATCAAAACCCCTACGCGCGACCAAATCATTGGTAACTTATCCGGCGGTAACCAGCAAAAAGTGGCGATCGCGAAAGGGTTAATGACCAAACCTAAAGTTCTGATTCTCGATGAGCCAACACGTGGCGTCGATGTCGGTGCGAAAAAAGAAATTTATCAACTCATCAACAAGTTCAAAGCCGAAGGCATGAGCATCATCTTGGTGTCTTCCGAGATGCCAGAAGTGCTCGGTATGAGTGACCGCATTCTGGTTATGCATGAAGGTCGTATTACTGGCGAATTCGATGCGAAAGACGCCGATCAAGAAAAATTACTCGCCTGTGCCGTAGGCAAAAAGATCAATGAGGAAGCAGCATGAGTACTAATGCCATGAGCAAACCAACCGAAGCTAGCAACAAGAAGTTGTTCACAAAAGAGTGGTTGATTGAGCAAAAATCACTGATAGCACTGATTTTTTTGATTGTTGTTGTGTCATTTTTGAACCCGAACTTCTTTACGGTCGACAACATTCTCAACATTCTTCGTCAAACCTCAGTGAATGCCATTATCGCGGTAGGTATGACACTGGTTATTTTAACCGCAGGCATCGACTTGAGTGTTGGTTCCGTACTGGCGCTATGTGGTGCCTTTGCGGCAAGCATGATTGCGCTTGAAGTCCCGGTGCTGGTGGCGGTTCCGACTGCTTTAGTCGCAGGTGCAGCGTTAGGTGCAATTAGCGGCATCATCATTGCGAAGGGCAAAGTACAGGCCTTTATCGCTACGCTGGTTACCATGACGTTACTACGCGGTGTGACTATGGTGTACACCGAAGGTCGTCCAATCTCGACAGGTTTTACTGACACAGCTGATGCGTTTGCATGGTTTGGTACCGGCTACGCGCTAGGTATTCCAGTACCTGTTTGGTTGATGGTAGTTGTATTCGCTGCGGCTTGGTACCTACTTAACCACACTCGCTTTGGTCGCTACGTTTATGCACTAGGTGGCAACGAATCAGCGACTCGTCTATCTGGTATCAATGTAGACCGAGTGAAGATTGGTGTGTACGCCATCTGCGGTATGCTGGCAGCGCTTGCAGGCATCATCGTGACTTCTCGTCTGTCTTCGGCGCAGCCAACAGCGGGTATGGGTTACGAGTTAGATGCGATTGCTGCAGTTGTACTTGGCGGTACCAGCTTGATGGGCGGTAAAGGCCGCATCATGGGTACGCTAATTGGTGCGCTGATCATCGGTTTCTTAAACAACGCTCTTAACCTACTAGACGTTTCCTCATACTACCAAATGATTGCCAAAGCAGTGGTTATCTTGCTCGCAGTACTGGTAGACAACAAAAACAAATAATCCATAACCATTAAATCCTGAATACAAACCGAGCCAGTGGGCGTGTGCTGGCTCACCCTACACAAAGGACTAGAACGATGAAAAAACTTGCAACTCTTATCTCTGCTGCACTTCTTTCTTCCACTGTATCAGTAGCGGCACAAGCCCAAGATACGATGGCGATTGTGGTTTCGACGCTAAACAACCCGTTCTTCGTAACGATGAAAGACGGTGCGGAAGCTAAAGCGAAAGAATTGGGGTACGACTTAATTGTACTGGACTCGCAAAATGACCCGAGCAAAGAATTGTCGAACATCGAGGATTTAAGTATTCGCGGCGTAAAAGCTATTCTTATCAACCCAACGGATTCTGATGCTGTGTCTAATGCGATTCGTATGGCGAACCGTTCTAAGATCCCTGTATTGACACTAGACCGTGGCGCAAGCCGTGGTGAAGTCGTGAGTCACATCGCGTCCGACAACGTGATCGGTGGTGAAATGGCAGGCCACTACATCATGGAAAAAGTTGGCGAAAAAGCAAAAGTAATTCAGCTTGAAGGTATTGCGGGCACATCGGCGGCGCGCGAGCGTGGTGAAGGTTTCATGAATGCCGTGAAGGGGAGCGATATGGATCTTCTTGCCAGCCAGCCAGCAGACTTTGACCGTACTAAAGGCCTAAACGTGATGGAAAACCTACTCGCGGCTAACCCTGATGTACAAGCGGTGTTCGCACAGAATGATGAAATGGCGCTAGGTGCACTTCGCGCCGTTCAAGCTTCTGGTAAAGACGTCGTTATCGTTGGTTTTGATGGCACGGAAGACGGCATTGCCGCAGTTAACCGTGGCAAACTAGCAGCAACCATCGCACAGCAACCAGATCTTATCGGTGCTTTAGGTGTTGAAACGGCTGACAAAGTCTTGAAAGGTGAAAAAGTAGAAGAATACATTCCGGTACCACTAAAAGTAGTGACTAAATAAGTTTGACGTTCAATAAAGCGTCCTAATTTTTGCTCTCTCCTCCGTTTATATCTGTCGTTTAGGAGGAGAGGGCAAACATACCCAAGTGACTTAAAAATGCAGGGTATAGATGCCTTTGACTTTTTATCGTGACTCTTTCGTTAGGAAGAGAAGTTAAAGTCATCTAATGTATTTTCCAAAATAGTTTTTCAAAAAAGGGTTCATTCAGAACCGAGGATAACCGTATGAATAAGTTAGTGGTGTTAGGTAGTGTAAACGCTGACCATGTTCTTCAAGTGCCTTCTTTCCCTCGCCCTGGCGAAACGCTACATGGTCGCAACTATCAAGTTATCCCAGGTGGCAAAGGTGCCAACCAAGCTGTTGCTGCAGCTCGACTCAAGGCTGATATTGGCTTTATTGCTTGTGTAGGCGATGACTCGTTCGGCATCAATATTCGTGAAAACTTCAATATGGACGGCATCGACATCACTGGTGTGAAGATGCAACCAAACTGCCCAACTGGCATTGCGATGATTCAAGTGTCGGATAGTGGTGAAAACAGCATTTGTATTTCAGCAGAAGCGAATGCCAAATTGACAGCAGAAGCGATTGAGCCAGATTTAGATCGCATTCGCCAAGCGGATTACCTGCTGATGCAATTGGAAACGCCGATGTGCGGCATTGAGAAAGCCGCGCGAGTGGCGAAAAATGCAAAAACTAACGTCATTTTAAACCCTGCCCCTGCTCGTGAACTGTCAGACGAACTGCTTGCTTGTATTGATGTCATTACACCAAATGAAACCGAAGCTGAAGTCCTGACGGGGGTAACGGTAACGGATAATGACAGCGCGCAAGAAGCGGCGAATGTGCTTCATAGCAAAGGTATCGAAATTGTCATGATCACACTCGGTGCGAAAGGTGTTTGGTTAAGTCAAAATGGTAGAGGTGAGCTCATCCCGGGGTTCCGTGTTGACGCGACCGATACCACCGCAGCAGGGGATACGTTTAATGGGGCATTCGTCACTGGCCTGTTAGAGGATTTACCTTTAGAATCAGCAATTAAGTTTGCACATGCGGCGGCTGCAATTTCTGTGACCCGCTTTGGCGCGCAGACGTCGATCCCAACTCGCGAAGAGGTGGACGCGTTTCTCGCTGCACAATAGGGCTTAAACGCCTCATCAATTAGGAGTAATAACATGGCGACGATGAAAGACATCGCAAAACTGGCAGGGGTTTCCACTTCAACAGTGAGCCATGTTATTAACAAGACGCGTTTTGTGAGTGAAGAGATCTCCGAACGCGTCAATAATGCCGCAAAAGAGCTCAACTACTATGCGCCATCTGCTTTGGCGCGAAGCCTCAAAGTCAATCGTACCAAAACCATTGGTATGCTGGTGACAACTTCAACCAACCCATTCTTTGGCGAAGTCGTAAAAGGCGTCGAACGCAGTTGCTATCACAAAGGTTATAGCCTCATTTTATGCAATACCGAAGGTGATAACGAACGCATGCGCCAATCCATTAATACGCTTTTGCAAAAGCGTGTCGATGGTTTGATCTTGATGTGCTCCTCGCTAGAGGGAGAGCGTATTGATGTATTTGAGCGTTATCCTGATATCCCTGTCGTGGTGATGGATTGGGGGCCGATGCTGTTTACGAGCGACAAAATTCAAGATAACTCGCTTCGTGGCGGTTACCTAGCGGCGAAATACCTGATTGATTGCGGCCACACAGAAATAGGATGTATCACCGGCCCTTTGATTAAACACCAAGCACAAATGCGATACGAAGGTTACAAACGTGCGATGAACGAAGCTGGCTTGGAATTTAATGCTAACTGGATAATTGAATCGGACTTCGAATGTGAAGGCGGATATCAAGCATTTATGAAAATGGCGCAGCGAGGCACCTTACCCAGCTCGATTTTCGTTTCCAATGATATGATGGCGATGGGTGTGATTAACGCCGCAAATGAGCTCAATATTAAAGTCCCGGAACAGATTTCAATCATCGGTTACGATGACATACATATCGCGAAGTTCATGTCGCCATCACTCACCACAATTCACCAGCCTAAATACCGTCTTGGGCAAGCTGCCGTGGAAACGCTTGTCCGAAAATTGGATGATAAATCAACAGAAGCGCAAGTCGTGCAATTAGAACCTACCTTAGTTGAACGAAAAAGTGTCAAGATATTAAAGTCAAGCAGCACTAGATGACCTGTGATGTTGAGCTAAAAAATCAAAAAAGTCGTTTCTCTTTATACTATAAAGCCTTACTATCACCATTGATTATAAATAAAAATATTAATTGTTGTCTGGCGGATTAGTTAAATGTTATCAAAAGGTTACGCTAAGTTCTCCGTAAAGCATCCTTGGTTTCACCGAGTTAATGTTATTGCGGTCATACTGATTTTTTTTGTGAGCTGTTATCAGCTCTTGGTGAATGAAGCATTCGAGTACGCAATTGGGTTTGTTATTACACTTTTGGCGTCAGCTTTATTTGCATCAGCTTCCGCATTCAAAAAGCGCTATTTAGGTTTGGATTCTTAGGCGCGTTAATTTCCAAGCGGTTCAATTGAGTCATTTATTGCTTTTAAGCAAATATTGAACTGAATTATGATCGAGTGCATCAAGAGGGGGACAAATGTCCTCCTTTTTGTTAGGTGTCACGCCCTAATATAGGCATATTCCCAAACAAAATAATAAAGGACATCGACATGGACCTACTTGCCTTACTCGATATAAACAACACCCTGGTTAACATTCCAATAGGCGGCGGTTACGCAATGAGTTGGATCGAAGCCTTCGGTACGGTTTTTGGATTGCTTTGCATTTGGTTTGCTAGCCAAGAAAAAACCATCAACTACTTATTCGGTTTGCTGAATGTCACTCTTTTTGCCGTTATCTTTTTCCAAATTCAGTTATACGGATTATTACTTCTTCAACTGTTTTTCTTCTGTGCGAACATTTACGGTTGGTATGCGTGGACTCGTCCAAACGCGGAAGGTGAAACGCTGGAAGTACGCTGGTTAAACAAACAGAAACTCATCGCCACTGCTTCTATTAGCGTTGTGTCTATCGCGTTGTTAACCATCTACATCGACCCTTTTTTCTTTGCATTAGCAAATATTGCTGTTGATAGCTTGAATCTCTTTGGTGCAGGTTTGGCTGATCCGGTACTTGAACCTGATGCGTTCCCGTTTTGGGATGCAACCATGACAGTACTTTCTGTTGTTGCACAAATTCTGATGACACGTAAATATGTGGAAAACTGGATCCTTTGGGTTGTGATTAACATCATCAGTGTTGGCATTTACGCGACACAGGGTGTTTATGCGATGTCCGTTCAGTATGCGATTTTGATGTTCATTGCTGCCAATGGTACGCGTGAATGGGCCCGTAGCGCCAAGCGCAATGGCGATAAAACCTTAGCTCAAGCTGCAGCATAAGGAACGAAAAATGACGAAACAACCTCATATTGGTGTTGATGAAACACAAATCGCTCCTCTCGTCATTGTATGTGGTGAGCCAGACCGAGCTAATCGTATTGCCGCATTATTGGATGATGCAGAAATGATCTCGGAAAATCGCGAGTACCGAGTTTTTACTGGCAAATACAAAGACCAGCCTGTTTCAGTATGCAGTACAGGCATCGGCGCTCCATCGATGATCATCGCAGTTGAAGAGCTAAAACAGTGCGGTGTGACTCATGTAGTACGTGTCGGATCGGCAGGTGCGATGCAATCTGGTATTCAGCTTGGCGAGCTAATCATTGCCGAAGGTGCGGTAAGAGATGAAGGCGGCTCCAAAGCGTATGTGGATTCGGCTTATCCGGCGTACGCAAGCTTTTCCTTATTAAAGGAAGTTGAGCGTTACCTGTCAGTACAAGAGGCGCGTTATCATTTCGGTGTGGTACGTTCTCACGACAGTTTCTATACCGATGACGAAGATGCGATATGCCAATACTGGAACAAGAAGGGCGTCTTAGGTGCAGATATGGAAACCTCAGCTTTGCTTGCCGTTGGCCGGTTACGTGGCCTTCATGTGGCTTCGATCTTAAATAACGTCGTTTTGTATCAACAAGATGTGAAAGAAGGGGTTGGCCAGTACGTTGATGAAGCGAAAGTAATGATGCAAGGTGAGAAGCTTGCTGCAATGACGGCGTTAGAAGCGCTGATTGCTCAGAGATAGTCCGTACTAACTTCAGCAACTCTTATAAATCAATGAATGTAAAGCGACAGGCCACTGTCGCTTTTTTATTTGGTGTTACGGGGTACAATCCACCTGAGATAGTTGTCAGTAACTTTTCTGAGAGAGCAGAGAATGAAAATCAGCCCGTATCCAACTGGCCGCTTCAAAACATACCTTGAAAAAAAGAGCGTTGCCTTTCGTGAGATGATCTATCAGTGTCAAATTAGTACGCGTTACTTTGATGCTGGGGAAGAAATTCTCCGTCAAGGTGAGCAACTTCAGTACTTATATGTTGTGCCGGTAGGTCGAGTTTCAATGAGCATATTGGCCGCGAATGGGCGACGCTTTCAATTAGGAGAGGCAAACTGCGACTACCATATCTATGGTGAAATGGAGTACTTCACTCAGACTCCTTGCCAATGGAACGTGATTGCAGACGAGCACATGCAGGTTGATGTCATCTGCATCCAAAAACTAACTGAAGCGCTACAAAAGCATCCAGAAATGATGGTGTTCTTTGCTTCAGCGTTGGCCGAAGATTATCAAGACTCTATGGATATCTATACCAATCGGTTATTGCATCCCATTACTTATAATATTGCGTATGATCTTTTCGTCCGTAATCAAACCAACACATTGCTCGGTGGCTTTGACAAAGTAAATCAAGAAGCTGAGCGATTTGGTACTTCTGGTCGTGTTTATCGACGTGCAGTTAAAGATTTGATTGAAAAGGGATTGATTGCAAAAACGGAAAACGGGTTGGAGATTATTGATGAGCTTGCACTCAAAGCATTTATCGAAGCGCATGAATGATACACCTAGATATTGCAATGAATGGTTTTTATAAGTCTTTGATATAGTTGGATCTCGAATAAGCGTAACTAATGTAAAGTACCTTAAATTTTGTTGAATGCAGTAAAGAGTAACGTTATATTGCGAACGCGCATGATAATAGATCTCATTAAGGCTTAACAAAATGAAAAAATTCGTCGGTGCGGCTATGTTGTCGCTATTTACTGTTTCTCCTTCTTTCGCTGCTAAGGTTGTGATTGACCATTACATGGGTCAAACCGAGCTAGAACAATCACCAGAACGCGTGGTTGTGATTGGCTTTGGTCCGCTAGATGCGCTGGACAACTTTGGTATCGATCCTGTTGCAGTCTCTAACTCTTCTAATCTGCCTAGCTACCTTTCAAAATACAGCAAAGATAACTACACCTCTGCGGGTAGTTTGTTTGAACCTGACTTTGAAACCATTTACATGCAAAAACCAGATTTGATATTGGTTGGTCCGCGAGCGTCTGCGAAATATGAAGAGCTGAGTGAAATTGCTCCTACGGTCGTTTTTGCTGCGAAAGAGAATCAAGGTTACTGGGAAGGTACGCAAGCACAGTGGCGCAATATTGGTAAAATCTTCAATATCGAAGAAAAAGTAGAGCAGAAAATTGAAGCGCTAGATGCTCAATTCAAAGCAATTCGTGACTACAACCAATCAAATAACAATGATGCGTTAACGATTTTAAGCATGGGTGACAACATCAGTGCGTTTGGATCTCAATCGCGATTTGGTGTGATTTATAACGATTTCGGTTTCTTGGAAACGGTTGAACACGTGAAAACGGGCACTCACGGAGATGTTATTTCTTATGAATTTATTCGTGAAGCTAACCCGAAAAATATACTCGTAGTTGACCGCAATTCGTTAAAAGGCACGCCAGATAACGATATTCGTAAGTCCATGGATAACGACTTAGTCAAAGCAACCGCCGCATATAAGAATCACAAAATCACTTATTTAGATGTGGACGCGTGGTACTTGTCGATGTCTGGTGTGACTGCAACAGAAAAAATGGTCAGTGAGATCAAGCAAACCGTTGAACTGTAATCCAAGATAGCAGAGGTTAACTTTGAAAAAGTTATTGCTAACCCTTGTGGTTTTAAGCACGGTTTCGTTGTTTGTTGGGGTGGCAAACATGACGCCCCAACAGTTATTTTCGGGTGATGAGAAAGCGTTAGAGCTTTTCTTTACCAGCCGTATACCACGTTTATTCGCCATACTGCTTGCTGGTGCAGGCTTAAGTATTGCAGGCCTTATTATGCAGCAAATCAGCCAGAACCGATTTGCTGCACCTTCTACAACCGGTACGATCGAATGCGCCATGCTGGGCTATGTACTGAGCGTGGTTTTCTTTGGCAACGACAATCACCTTTGGCTCATATTCGGCATCTCGGTATTTGGGACGCTGGCGTTTATTTTCTTTATTCAGCGCATTCAATTTAAGAGTGTGGTTTTTGTGCCTCTTGTCGGGATTATTTTCGGCAATGTCATCCAATCCATGACCACGTTTATCGCTTACAAATACGATGCACTTCAAAGTCTGAATGCTTGGACAGTCGCAAACTTCGCCAACATCTTGCGTGGTGATTTTGAACTGCTGTACATCGCGGTACCAATGGCTATTCTCAGCTACCTTTTTGCCGCAAGGATTTCAGCCGTGGGTATCGGAAAAGATTTCGCGGTTAACTTGGGGTTAAATTATCAGCAGGTTGTCACGATTGGCGTGCTGTTGGTGTCCATCATGTCGGCAAGTGTCGTGATGATTGTGGGGCAGCTGCCATTCCTTGGTCTGATTGTGCCGAACCTCGTGAGTCACTTTTATGGTGATAACCTCAAAAAGAACATTCCGCTTACGGCCATGTATGGGGCGACTTTAGTGTTGTGTTGCGACTTGGTGAGTCGTTTGATTATCTTCCCTCATGAAATGCCAATCTCTATCGTGATCAGCATATTGGGTGGTGTGGTATTCATCGCGATGTTGTTGCGAGGTAAGCAACATGCGTGATTCAACGAAAATCCTACTGCTAGGTGGCATTGCGGTACTTTTTGCATGTTTGTTTATTGGTATTGGGCTAACGGCTGACAACTACCAGTATTTTTTATCTCGTAGAGTTCCTAAAGTATTGGCGATAGTGCTAGCGGGTGTGGCTATTGCTCAGTCTTCACTTGTATTTCAAACCATTACGCACAACCGAATTTTAACGCCAAGTATCATGGGGTTTGATGCGTTGTATGTATTGACGCAAATTTTGATCGTGCTGATTTTTGGTGGTTTGAGTACTTTAGTTCTTAACTTGTACGTCAATTTCGCGATTGCCGTAATTGTAATGGTGTCGTTTTCGTTATTGTTGTTTGGTTTTTACTTTTCTAAAGGAAGCAAGAACTTAATTACGTTGCTATTGGTCGGCTTGATCTTTGGTCAGCTATTTTCCAATGCGGCGTCATTTTTCTCTTTGCTGATGGACCCCAATACGTTTGCAATCGTTCAATCGAAACTTTACGCCAGCTTTAATAATGTCAAAGTGAATTTGGTTTACTTTAGTGCACCAGCTTTGATGTTTGCATGTTGGTTGCTATTTAGTATGCATCACACTTTAGATGTGTTTTGGCTCGACCAAGACAATGCGAAAAGTTTGGGCGTCGACGTACCTAAGGTGACGCGAAATGTATTCATTATCTCGGCGGTTCTGATTGCTATTTCTACGGCTCTAGTGGGACCAATCATGTTCTTTGGTTTGCTGGTGACCAACTTAAGCCGAGAAATGTTCCGAAGTTACCAACACAAAACGCTATTGGTTGGTTGTTCGTTTCTCTCCATCAGCTCGTTACTGGCTGGGCAATGGATTATCGAGAACGTGTTCAGTTTTGAGACGACGTTGAGTGTCGTTATTAACTTTATTGGTGGTGCGTATTTCTTATACCTACTACTGAAAAACAAAGTTGTATAAATATGATAGTGATAGACAAATTAACGAAGGCCTTCGGTTCAAATAAAGTGGTTGATGAGGCCAATACTCAGTTTGAAAAGGGCAAAGTGACGTCCATTATTGGCCCGAATGGCGCGGGAAAGAGCACGCTGTTATCTATGGCTTCGCGCTTAACGGAGCGGGATGGTGGTAGTGTTGTCATTGATTGTAAGGAAATTGCGGAATGGGACACTAAAGAGTTAGCGAAAAAGCTGGCGGTACTTCGTCAAGCCAACTCGATTACCATGCGGTTTACCGTGAAAGAGTTGGTCTCTTTTGGCCGTTTCCCATACTCCAAAGGAAATCTGACCAAAGAAGATCATGCGGTGATTGAACAAGCGATCGACTATCTAGATTTACAAGGTATACAAGACAAATATTTGGATGAATTAAGTGGTGGTCAGCGACAGCTTGCGTTTATTGCCATGGTGATTGCACAAGATACAGACTACGTTTTTCTTGATGAACCACTTAACAATCTAGATATCAAACACTCTCTTCAGATCATGAAAGTCGTGCAGCAGTTAGCTCATGACATGAACAAAGCCATGGTGGTGGTAATTCATGATATTAATTTCGCAGCGTGCTACTCGGATGTCATATTGGCGCTTAAGCAAGGCAAAGTTGTGGCAAGTGGTGCGGTGGAAGAGGTGATTCAGGCGTCTACGCTAGAGGATATCTACGAAACGCCGTTTAATATTATCGAATTAAACGGCAAGCGCATGTGTACTTACCACTAATCCAACCTCAGGGCTTAATGAAAGCGATTCTTCAATGAGGATAGATAGGCGAGTTTACTTGGTGAGCTCGTCTATGATTGGGCATCGGCTTTCAGCGTCTCCCGGACAAGAAGAAACCCAACCTTCAAGTTGCGTTTTAATCTCCATGAGGTGCGCGATTTTTTCTTCAACCTCTCTCAGCTTATCCATGGTTCTTGCTTTTACTTCGCTGCTTTTTCGGTTGGGATTATGGGCAAGTTGCACAAACTCTTTGCATTCTTGCAATGAAAAGCCTGCGTTTTTTGCGCGTGATACTAAGTTAAGCTCTTGAATATGATTATCTGAATATTCGCGATAGCCAGAGTCGCTGCGCGCTGGTGGAGATATGATCCCTTTGTCTTCATACAATCGAATCGACTTAGATGAAAGCCCAGTAAGCTTTGCGACAGCACCAATATTCATGTTTAACCTCCATAACGTTTAAGGCGAGTATATACCGATGTTGTAGATAAGACACTCCTAAATAACAGTTAGTTACCTAGGGCCTCTTTACTCTTTTATCACTTCATGCGGTGGTACACCAAATACCTTTTTGAAAGCGCAGGTGAAGTTGGAAGGGTGGTGGTATCCGGCTTCATAAGCAGCTTCCGTGATCGTCACTAGGCCACGTTCCAAATGTTGCCTCGCAATCTCAAGGCGCCGAAAGCGAATATAACCATTTACGGTCATATTGAGTGATTGTTTAAATCGGCGCTGCAGGTTTGAAACACTCATTGAAAACACGCTTGCCAACTTTTCTAAGCCTAGTTCTTGCTCAAGGTGAGTTTCTATATAGCTAACAATATCCTCTATTCGACCATCTGTGTGCCGTTCAAGGTTATTTTTATTAGCACTGAAGTTCTTGGGGATTTGCTCAGTCGCTTGATGCAAAATTTGATAGATCAAGCTTTCAACTTCCAACTTATCTTGGAATTCTTGTGGTGATTCTCGGCTTGTCAGCGTTTCAGCTAGTTCGCATAACGCCTGGTTAAGCTCTAGAGGATGAAACGCCTGATGAGAGTTAAAAAAGGACCGATGACGACAGGTTTGGTCAAGGCGAGCCTCTAGCCACTGGGGCTTAACCAATATGTTGATCTTATTAATGAGGTTATCTTTGAGCAGTGAACGACGAAAGTTTGCAGGTTTGAGTAGGTTCACCACGACACCTTTAGGGCCGTCGCTTGCGTCTAAATCAAATTGCAAATCGTCATAGCCAAACGAGAGCTTACCTTCTAAAAGAATAGTGACCAACAGTGAGGCGTGTGCAGTAGAAACAATATGTGAATCAACGAGCTCTAGGCAACGTCCACCATGAACAAAGATTTGATCATTGTACTGATATGATAGGAATTTTCCTTCTGCCAGTTGAGTTTGACAAGGTTGGCCTTGCGTGACAATCCATTGTTTCTCTGTCGCCTCTAGCCTTTGGGTTAAAGCTATCTTGGCAATTCTAGTTCGTTTTGGTGTGACTTCCTGCATTTGACACTTCCTCATAACACTTGTGCGATTTCGCATAATCAAATCGCCTTTGTATTTATAAAACTCATGCTTATTATACCTGAGAATTATTATCATTAATATTTAGGAATGAAGTTATGGAAAGCCCTGCTTGTTCATCTATCAAGCTTTCAAGCCTTTGCCTTGCAGTGGGAATGGCGCTATCAAACCCTGTTTTAGCTCAAGATACCGAGTCACATTTTGAAGAAGTCGTTGTATGGGGAACAAAAGTTTCTAGCAATACCGAGTCGATGTTTGCAGACGATATGTCACTGAAGCAAGCGGATCATATGTCTGATTTACTGCGCGATATTCCCGGTGTGGATGTTGGTGGAACACACTCTGTGAATCAACGTATTACCATTCGTGGTTTGAGCGAAACCGATTTGGACATTCGTCTTGATGGTGCTTCTCAGCATGCGAGCATGTTCCATCACATTGGTAACTTGACGCTAAACCCTGACATTCTCAAATCTGCCGATATCCAGGTAGGTAATAACTCTGTGACTCAAAATGGCTTAGGCGGCTCAGTTTATTTTGAAACGAAAGACGCTCGCGATTTACTTCGTTACGATGAAAAGTTTGGTGCTCGTGTTTATGGCGGTTATGCATCCAACGACAACCAACAAGGCTCGTTGACACTGTACGGGCTTTTGTCCGAAAACATTGATGCGATGGTTTATGGCCATTACGTTACGCGCGATGACTTTGAAGATGGTGACGGCAACAAAACCTATGGCGCTGCGGGTGATGTTTACAACATTCTGGCTAAGTTGGGGTATGAACTAAACGACATCCATCGTTTTGAGCTCTCTTATGACATGTACCGAGACAGTGGTGATTACAGTCCGCGTCCTGATATGTCGGGTAGTGCGAACAATGGCTTATCGAGCACGTTACTTATTCCTACGGATTATGACCGAGATACCGTTACCTTGAGTTACGAGCTGCGAGGCGAACAGCATAAAGGTAACGTCACACTTTATAATACCGAGACAGAAATTAAACGGGATGAGAGCGTTATGGCTCCTCGCTGGCCTTCGAACCGTTTATCGAAGAACACCGCTAAAAACCAAAACTTTGGTTTGAATGGTAAGTTCCAGTCGGATGTTATGTTAGGTGAGTTTGATAATCGAATCACCTATGGTTTCGACTACATGGATAAGACATCTTCAAGTTACTACGGTAGTCGTAAGTTCATGGATGAATCGGCCATTTCAACCGCATTGTTTGTAGAAGACCAGTTCTTCTTCTCTGATGCTTTCTTTGTTACCGCAGGTATGCGTTTTGATGATTACAAACGTGAAGCTGAAACGGGGACGAGTAACTATGATGATGTGACCTGGGCCCTAGCAGCAGAATGGGCAGTCACTCAGGATTGGGCGTTGTTTGCGAGCGCACGCTCTCTATTCAAAGGCCCTGAGCTGATGGAAACCTTTATTGCTTACCAAGACGTTGCATTTTTAGAGGATGGACTAAAGCCAGAAACGGGGTTGAACACACAGGGTGGTGTCCGTTTTGATAAAACCTTTGATAAGCATTTCTTTGGAGCGAATATTACGGCATTCCAAACGGAAATTGATGATTACATTGCAGACCAGTACCAAAACGCGACTCAAACTTACCTGATTTACAACTTAGGTGATGTTGAGATTAAAGGCTTTGAGGCAAGTGCTTCTTATGGTTACGACAAGTTTAACAGCAAACTTTCTTACTCTAAGTCGGACACCAAAAACAAGAATACTGGTGGCCCTGTTGCTGGGGGTAATGGGCGTAGCATTGATATGGGTGATAGTATTGCTCTAACTTTGGATTACCAGTCAGACGCTTTAGAAACGATCTTCGGGTGGAACTCAATGTTTGTTCTAGAGGAAGACAACGTCTTTGATGGTCAGCCAAAGAAAGCAAGCTATGATGTACATAATCTATATGCTCAATGGGTGCCGTCTAATATTGATGGACTGTCGGTGACCTTTGGTATTGATAACGTATTTGACGAGTTGTACAGCTCTCATGCGTCTCGTTCGGGTACGGCACGTGGCTTCACGCTTGATGACTACGAGCCGGGTCGCAACTTCAAACTTTCTGCTGCTTATCAATTCTAATAGAGCTCCCGAGAGGGGGCGCTTCAAAACACGAGTAAATTCATGATTAAAGAAAGTACCCGAATAGATAGCGAACACGCTGACAAATACTTAGTGACGCTTTGTCGGCATTTTGGACGAAAGGTTCCTGCTACTTGGAATGAAAACAGCGGTTTGGTGACATTCCCGACGGGAAAAGCGGAGTTTGCTCTTTGCGAGTCTAGCTTGACCATTATTTGTGAGGCGGATTCCGAAGAGAAACTGAGCACAGTGAAGGCGATAATCTCATCGCATGTAGACATGTTCTCTCGTCGAGAAACATTAGCACTTAACTGGGTTCGCTAGAGCTATTGATGAATGTGCAGAAAATGAGAGCGCATTAAAAGCAAAAAGCCCGCGATCTTATCATTCGCGGGCTTTTATTGTTCGAATGCTATTGCTTTTTAGGCTCTAGATTCTAGGCTTTTTTTTTCCTGTTGCATTTTTGCTAGGAAGTAGATATTAACGCAAGCAATAAAACCGTTAGTTAATACTACAGGCCAAGAATCAATCATTAGTCCGTAAGCAGTAAATAGCGCACAACCAATAAAGTTAAGGATACGAAGCTTAACAATATCTTTCATAGTTAGCGAAATTGCGACCATGATTGAAGCTGCATAACCTAAAATCTCAACCATATTCATGTCCATTTTTTGACCCTCTTAAAATCTGCCGAATTTTGTCGGTACCAATTCTTCTCATCTTGAGATTAATGAGGAAGCTCCATGCCTCGAATGGTCTTTTTTTGTTGTATGGACGCACTATATCAATGGAAAAACCGTGATAAAAGCCTCAAATCAAGGTTAAGAGAAGGTTAGCGATTACGCAAACGTTTAGGACGGGAATTACTGATAATTTTACTTATTGTGTTGATTGATAATAACGATGGTATTAATAGCTCTCACATCATTGAAAGTGGGGGAATATTTACATATTATTGAAAATGATAATTATTTTCAAGTGTGATGTTTATGTATTTTCTTATTAGCTTGCTCGTATTTTTTTTACTGTATATCAGGACAAAGCCGAATTCGTGGTGCTCGGGAATTCATATTGTGAGCCACATTTTTATGGTTATATTTTGTCCAACGATTTATGTCATTCAATATTTAATCGTCACGTTTTTCTCGTCACCGATATTGATTAAGTTGTCATCACGTTCAGGTGTATACAACATTCTTATTGCTTTTCTTCCATTATTGATTGCAACCGGTAGTTTGGCGTTTAGCTGAGCGTTTTCATCTATCTTCTTTTTTAAAACGACTACACTTATACGGAATAAGATATCAATTTCATATAATTAATCGATATTGCGGTGTTAGGACATGTGTCACATTTCTGTGACTACTAGTAAGTTTTACTTACTTTGCTCATTAGTGCGCCATTTATCGATTGTTTAATGAGTTGATACTTAGTCTAATCGTCTAAAGGTGTGCAGTATGCCGCACTAAATCATTTAAAAACTATCTAAAAAGGTTAATGGGAAACGTAGGCCATTAGCGGAGGTCAGATGAGTACGCAAACCGTGCCGCAGAACGCGATTGTAAATGCTGTCAAAGGTGAAGTCTTGGTTTTAGGTCTGGATGGAAAAGTCAGGTCTATAAAAGCGGGGGATGAGTTAATATCTGGCGAAGTGATCATTACTGAAAATAACGCTTCTCTTGATGTACAGATACATAATGAGCTGTATCTGGTTGATGCTAATTGTGTCGCGTGCCTTCCAGAACCTTCTTTTGAACAACCAGAAACCTTGCTGCAATCTCCAGTTAATGGCCAGGTTACTTTCGATCCAACAGCTATCGAAGGTGCTAACTTTGACGCTAATGATGTCGCGGCCATCCAACAGGCCATTTTAGATGGTGCTGACCCGACTGCTATTTTGGAAGCAACGGCTGCTGGTGCTGGCGCTGAAGGCTCAGCCAATGCTGGCTATGTGACCGTTGAATATAATAATCCGGAAGTACTTGCCTCCACCTTTTTTGAGACGTCAGCGACTCGTAGCGGTGTAGAAGAACGCGATGAAGCTGATGATTTAGATGTCACTATCTTTGCCGATGGCGGACAATCATTGCAATCTAGCGTAACAGAAGGCTCAATTTCTCTATCAAGCTATCCGCAAACCATTTCTTCTAGTGTGCTGGTTGAAGCAGGGGATCTCGCACTTGATACCGCTTCATTTGTACCTGAAACGTCCTCATTAGAGTCTCTGTTAACCGAGCTAAATAGTGATATTACCTCTGCTGGTCAGCCAGTGGCGTTCGTTTATGACGAAGCGCAAAATGCCATTATCGGCACTCAAGAAGGTAACGAAGTGCTTCGTATAGAGATCGAAGCGACATCTTTAGGCCGTGATTTAGAGTTAGAGGTCGTTACCACGATTAGCCAGGGCATTGACCATGTCGCTTCTGTTGCTGATGGTCAAGTTTCCATCTCCGGTGATCAAATCAATATCGCTTTTGACATTACAGGCGCAGATATTGGTGGTAACAGTATTCAAGCACCTATCGATTTCACGACAACCGTTATTGATGGCGATGATCCGGCGCCGCAAAACGTTACTTTCGAAAACGTTGAATCTTCTTCTACTCCGATTACTGGCACCTTTGTTGATATTGGTAGTGATCAATTGGCAACGGGCACATTTAATCAAGAAGGACTTAGTCAATTTGATGGCCTATTGAGTGATAATCAGGCAACAGAGGCGGTACTCTCTGAAGACGGCAGCACTATCACCTTGTCCATTGCTGGCTCTAATGAAACCGTTTTAACTATCAATCTTAACACTGATGGTACCTACCAATTTGAGCAATTTAAGCCGTTAGAACAAACAAATGGTGAAGATACGATTAAGCTCTCTTTGCCAACCACAATCGTCGATTTCGACCAAGATACGGCAAGCAACACCTTTACGTTAACCATCCTTGATGGCGATAATCCAGTGATTGAAAACGTGACGGGATTGTCTTTAGACGAAGCGGGTGTTGACCAAGGTTCACAGGAAGGCGCGGTAGTAACAAGTGGCACTGGGTCGATCACGACAGCGGTCGGTAGTGACATCATTGACCATTATGAGTTGGAACCTACAGAGTTTAATGTTGGTGGAGAACTCCAATCTCAAAGGCAGGTTGTTCAACTAGAATTAGCGTCCGAGAGTAACGGCGTGCGTACTTACGAGGGTTTCATCGAGCTGGATGGCGTGCGTATCACAGTATTTGATGTGGCGATTGATGTCCCTGTATTGGGCGAATACCAATTCAACTTGTATGAACAACTCGACCATACGGGTGCTAACGATGACTCGCTCACTTTCTCACTGCCAGTTTACGCGGTAGATGCGGATGGCGACCGCTCCTCGATTACTGAAGGTTCGAACACACCAGAAGCGGCGCAAATTGTCATTCAAGTTCAAGATGACGTTCCTTCGATTGATGGCGTTGATGCGCTGGCCGTCGATGAAGATGATTTAAGTTCGGTAGGCTCTGACCAATCACAGCCAACATTAGTTGAAGGCCAGTTCACGACAACTCAGGGCTCAGACCGAGTTGTAAGTTATCAATTAGAGAGCGGAACTGATCCACTCAATGGGTTGGAATCACAGGGTCGATCTATCTCTCTGACGGAAACAGCCAACTCAGATGGCAGCTTTACCTATTCTGCAACGGCAGAAGGGGACGCTATCTTCACCTTACAAGTGAACCCTGATGGTTCTTATTCATTTAGTCTTGAAGGCCCGATCGATCATGCTGTGGGTAGCGATAGCCTAACCTTGGATTTCACGATTGTTGCAACGGACTTTGACGGTGACACCAGTTCACTTGTTCTACCAGTTACCATTGCTGATGATGTGCCAACCATTAACGACGTTGTTGCTCTTACCGTCGATGAAGATGATTTAAGTTCGGTAGGCTCTGACCAATCACAGCCAACATTAGTTGAAGGCCAGTTCACGACAACTCAGGGCTCTGATGGCGTCGTACAGTATCAGTTGGATGTAAACGCTGATCCTTTAAATGGCCTACAATCTCAAGGGCAAACCGTCTCCATCGCCGAAACGCAAAATGCAGACGGCAGCTATACCTACAGCGCAACGGCAAATGGCAGCGCAGTCTTCACATTAATTTTGAATACCGACGGCTCGTACAGTTTTGAGCTGGAAGGTCCAATCGACCATGCGGCAGATAGCGACAGCTTAACCCTTGATTTTAGCGTTATTGCGACAGATTTCGATGGTGATACAAGCCAAATCTTACTGCCAGTTACTATCGTGGATGATAAACCGACTATTACCGATGTTGATGCGATTACCGTTGATGAAGATGACTTAGCAACAATTGGCTCAGACCAGACTGATCCGATTCCAATCGATGGCAACTTTACTACCACGCAAGGCTCGGACCGAGTAGTGAGCTATCAGCTCGATGCTTCTGCAACACCAGTTGACGGCCTTACATCACAAGGCGTTGCAGTCACGCTAACTGAAACCGCAAACGGTGATGGCAGTTTTACCTACCAAGCAACAGCAGGTACTGAGTCGGTCTTTACACTGACAGTGAACACTGATGGCTCTTATAACTTCACGCTAGAAGGGCCAATTGATCATGCTGTCGATAGCGACGAGTTGACGCTCAACTTCCCAATCATCGCAACCGACTTTGATGGCGACACCACAAATGCCACTATCCCTGTCACCATCGTGGACGATAAGCCAGTTATTACTGATGTGGATGCCATTACGGTTGATGAAGATGATCTAGCATCAATCGGTTCAGACCAAAGTAATCCAATTTCTATTGATGGCAGCTTCATAACCACGCAAGGCTCAGACCGTGTGGTGAGCTACCAACTCGATGCTTCATCAACACCGGTGGACGGTTTAACATCTCAAGGTGTGGCGGTAACGCTAACAGAAACCGCAAATGGTGATGGTAGTTTCACTTATGAAGCGACAGCGGGTTCTGAAGCGATCTTTACGCTGACTGTGAATACTGATGGTACTTACAACTTCACGCTTGAAAGGCCAATTGATCATGCGGTTGATAGTGATGAGTTGACACTGAACTTCCCAATTATAGCCACCGACTTTGATGGCGACACAGTAACTGAAATCATTCCAGTCACGATTGTTGATGATGTACCGACTATTACAGCGGTTGATGCGTTGAGTGTCGATGAAGATGACCTTAGCGGTGTGGGCTCAGACCCAGGCGGCGATCTGTTTGTTGAAGGTGCGTTTACGACCACTCAAGGCTCTGACCGAGTTGTGAGCTATCAACTGGATTCAACCGCTGATCCTGTTGCGGGGCTGACCTCTCAAGGTGAGGCGATTACCCTGGTGGAAACCGCGAATGGTGATGGCAGCTTTACCTATGTTGCGACCGCAGATGGCAATCCAGTATTCACGTTAAACGTCGCAACAGATGGTACTTACGACTTTACGCTGCAAGGCCCGATTGACCATGCAGTAAATAGCGACAGCCTGACGATTGATTTCCCAATTGTTGCCACCGATTTTGATGGTGATACAACTTCAGCTACCATTCCAGTTACGATCACGGATGATGCACCAATCATCGATAATGTCGTGCCTCTGGCTGTCGACGAAGATGATTTAATTGGCTCAGACCAAACTGACGCTGTGTTTGTTGAAGGCGCGTTTACTACTACCCAAGGCTCAGACCGTGTGGTGAGCTACCAACTTGATTCAACTTCTGATCCTGTTGCAGGCTTAACTTCTCAAGGTGAGCCTGTTACCTTGGTAGAGACTGCGAATGCTGATGGTAGCTTCACTTACGTGGCTACCGCGGATGGCGATCCTGTCTTCACCATGAATGTGAATGCTGACGGTACATACAACTTCCGTCTGGAAGGCCCGGTTGATCACGCGCTAAACAGCGATGAATTAGTTCTGAACTTCCCAATCATTGCAACCGACTTTGATGGCGATACGACAACCGCGACTATTCCAGTCACGATTACTGATGACGTTCCAACCATCGATAACGTTGTCCCACTAACAGTAGACGAAGATGACCTTGCCTCAATAGGCTCAGACCAAAACGATGATGCGTTTATGTCGGGCTCTTTCACCACAACTGAAGGCTCAGACAGTGTTGTTAAATACCAGCTTGATGCAACCGCAAATCCAGTAGCAGGGTTGACCTCTCATGGCGAGCCTGTCGTGCTTGCTGAAACTGCTAACGGCGACGGTAGTTTTACTTACACTGCCACAGCAGATGGCAATGCCGTATTTGAATTGGTGGTGAAGCCAGATGGCAGCTACACCTTTACTCTGCAAGGTCCACTAGACCATTCGGTGAATAGCGACAGCCTGCAAATCGACTTCCCGATTATCGCAACAGATTTTGATGGAGATACCTCAGCAGAAACACTGCCTGTCACCATCGTTGACGATAAACCAACCATCACCGACGTAGACGCGATCCGCGTGGATGAAGATGACTTAGCGACAATTGGCTCTGACGGCTCAGATCCAATTTCAATCGACGGCAACTTTACTACAACGCAAGGCTCTGATGGGGTAGTGAGCTACCAATTGGATGCGGCTGCAACGCCAGTTGATGGCCTAACATCGCAAGGTGTGGCAGTGACGCTGACGGAAACTGCAAACGGCGACGGTAGCTACACTTATGAAGCGACAGCAGGAACTGAAGCCGTATTTACGCTGACCGTGAATACGGATGGTTCATACAACTTCACGCTTCAGGGGCCAATTGACCATGCGACAGACAGTGATGAGCTGACACTGAACTTCCCAATCATCGCAACGGATTTTGATGGTGATACCACCACAGAAACGATCCCAGTCACCATCGTGGATGATAAACCGACCATTGCCGATGTTGATGCGATTACCGTTGATGAAGATGACTTAGGTACGATTGGCTCAGATCAGACTGGCCCGATTTCAATCGATGGCAACTTCACCACCACACAAGGCTCGGACCGAGTAGTGAGCTATCAGCTCGATGCTTCTGCAACACCAGTAGCTGGACTCACATCACAAGGGGTGGCAGTCACGCTGACTGAAACCGCAAACGCTGATGGCAGCTTTACTTACGAAGCGACAGCGGGGACTGAAGCGGTCTTTACGCTGACAGTGAATACCGATGGCTCTTATAACTTCACGCTAGAAGGTCCAATCGACCACGCGGTAGATAGTGACGAGCTGACACTGAACTTCCCAATCATCGCAACCGACTTTGATGGCGACACGTCTGCTGAGACAATTCCTGTCAAGATCGTTGATGACAAACCGACACTTGGTGGCATCGAAGCAACAAGTGTGCAAACGGTTGACGAGGACGATATCCCAACAGTCGGATCTGATGGTACGCAGTCGAACAGCATTGCAGGTAACTTCATCGCGACTGATGGTTCTGATGGCATTTTGGAGTACAGCGTTTCTGACCTGACGACGCCAGTACAAGGCCTGACCTCTGGTGGTCAATCTCTGGTTATGGTTGAAGTATCAAACGCAGGTGGCGTTTCAGTTTACGAAGCTCGTATTGATGGCACGACGACACCAGTATTCCGTGTGACCCTTGATGCCTCTGATGACAGCTACACGTTCGATTTGCTTGCTCCTCTCGATCATCCAAATGCTGATGGCCAAAATGAACTGGTCATCAATTTACCGATAAACGCGACTGACTTTGATGGAGACGTGTCGAACAACATCACCTTACCAATTACGGTTGTGGATGATGTTCCGACCATTGATGGTTTGCTAGCAGGCAGCGAACAAACCGTTGATGAAGATGACCTACCAGCAGGTACGGATGCTGCAAGTGCAGAAGATACTGTTATTTCAGGTACTTTTGATATCACCGAAGGTGCTGACCAAGTTGCTTCTATTCAGCTGAGTGACCTGACCACGCCTGTTGCGTCACTGACTTCAGATGGTGAAGCTATCACCTTAGTTCTGTCTTCTAGCGCAAATGGCGTGAACGTATACCAAGGTGTTGCTGGCAATCCTGCTGAAGTGGTTTTCGAACTGACGCTGGATGCAACGAACAACTCCTATGAGTTCGATTTACAGAAGCCGCTTGATCATCCCGATGGTAATCAGCAAAACGAGATTGTTATTAACCTCCCTGTGACGGCGACAGATAATGATGGTGATACTTCACCAGCCTTCACATTGCCAATTACCGTTGTGGATGATGTTCCAGTTGTTACCAATATTGAAAGTCTACGTGTCGACGAAGATGACTTACCTCTTGGTTCTGATGGAACGAAAGAGCCATTAACGGTATCAGGTGAGTTCGAAGTCACTAGCGCAGATGGTATTGATGCTTTCGAATTGGATCTGAGCTCAAATCCTATCCCGAATCTGAAATCGGGTGGAGAAGAGGTAACACTTTCTCAAGACGTTGGTGCTTCAACTGCTGACGCGCGTGTTTACGTGGGACAAACTCCGGGTGGAGTGACGGTCTTCACGTTGACACTTCATCAAGATGGTAAATACGACTTTGAGTTATCTGGTCAGTTAGATCACGCGGTTAACTCTGATGAGATTTTGTTGAATCTACCTGTGAAGATCACGGATGGCGACAACGATATCATCACTGCGACCTTGCCAGTGACCATCGTAGATGACAAGCCAACCATTGATGCTATTAGCTCTGGTAGTACCTTGTCTGTGGATGAGGATGATATTCCGAGCCAAGGTTCGGACGACACGCCAGAATCCAATATCATTGGTGGCAACTTTGACGTTACTGATGGTGCCGACTCTATCGTTAGCTTCCAGTTGGATAGCTTAACGTCGCCTGTTTCTGGACTTACCTCAGGTGGTCAACCGCTTGAGTTGGTTGAGTTTTCAAATTCAAATGGTGTGATTGAGTACCGAGCTTATGTACAAGGTACGACGGACACCGTCTTTAAACTGACGCTAAATGGTTCAGCAGACAGTTATGAATTTGAACTGTTGGGTGCACTTGATCATCCTGCGGGTAACGATGAAAACTCGTTAGTCATCAACTTCCCAGTCAACGCGACCGATTTTGACGGCGATGTGTCCAATAACATCACCTTGCCGATCACCGTGGTGGACGATGTTCCAGCGATTGTGAAAGTGACAGACTCTAGCCAACAAACCGTTGATGAAGATGATCTTTCCGGTGGCTCTGACACGACAAGTAATGATTCTACGGTATTGAACGGCGGATTTGAGGTCGTTGCTGGTGCAGACAAGATTGTCAGCTACCAAGTTTCAGACCTCGATGCCGTCGTGTCAGGCTTAACGTCGAACGGCAGCAGCATCGAGTTGAATCTAGTAGGCACCAATGGTGGAGTAACCAGTTACGAAGCGGTTATTACTGGCACATCAACTAAGATCTTCACGCTGTCTCTTGATGCGAATAATGACAGCTACCAATTTGAGCTGTTGGGACCAATCGACCATGACGCTGTTCAAGGTGAAAACAACCTTGTCATTGATATTCCAATTACAGTAACAGACTTTGATGGTGACACGTCATCATCACTGAATCTTCCAATTACCGTAGTTGATGACATTCCCGAAATTAAATCAGCAGATGCTTTGGCTGTAGATGAGGATGACCTTGCCAACGGCTCCCAGGCAGCCAACAAAGACAGCCTAGAAGCAACGGGCAATTTCGATACGGTGGAAGGGGCAGATACCGTTGTCTCTTATCAGCTGGATCTTACTTCTAACCCGATACCAGGAGTCACTTCAGGTGGTCTTGCGGTGACGTTAGTTCAAACCGCGGTAAGCAACAACAACTTTACTTATCAAGGTCAAACACCTGATGGTAACTCAGTGTTCACGCTAGTTTTGAACGCTGACGGCTCTTACAAGTTTACGCTTGAGGGTGCGCTAGATCACTCAACTCAAGGCGAAGATACACTCATACTTGATCTCCCAGTCTTTGCGACCGATGTCGATGGCGATACGGCCGGTATTAACTTACCAGTGACGATTACCGATGATGTTCCAACCTTGCACGATGCATCTATTTCGCGTGTTGAGGGACAAGGCAGCCGCACGGTTCGTTTATTCCGAGACCCTGTAGAGGGGGATGATGACCTTGGTGCTGACGGCGCACAAGTGACTTCATTCTCGGCTGATGATTCAGGCATTTACTTCAAGCAAAACGGTGTTGATTCCGATTCTGTTGATTTAAACGGCAGCAACCAAGTTGTGTTCGTTCACAAGGTTCTTGACGGAGTGGATACTGAAATCGGTCGTTTGGTTGTTCGAACCGATGGCAGTGTGTCATTCCGTCCGAATGACGATCTTGACCATACCGAAACCGACTCGATTGATTTCACCATAAACGTTGTTGCAACCGATGGCGATGGCGATATCGCAGATGCCGATGTGGATATCTCGATAAGAGACCGCAATGCGCAAATTGACACGTCTACCGTTACTGCGTTCGAAGACCAAGGGCGTGATGGTGTCGTTGTGGGCGTTGACTCTGCAAATACTCAGGACAACTTGTCGACGCTGGATGTTAGCCCTGCGAAAGTCGACTTGGTTATCAATTTACATGATATCGACCGTAACGAGAGCTTAGGTGACATCACTATTCGAGATGCTGATACTCACAACGGTACGTTCTACTACAGAGACGGCAGTGGCAACTACATTGAATTAACATCTGTGGGCAATACGGTTGTTCTCGACGCATCAAATGTTGAGCAGTCATTCAATGGTGAGCTTGTCTCGCTAGATAACTTGTACTTCGTACCAGATCGTCATACATCAACCGATGCTTCTGGTATCGATCCTCGTATCCGCGTGGAAATTCTTAACAATGGTACGCCAGATCATACGATTAATGGTCGTTTAGACATTGAAGTTGCTGCCGTTGCAGATATTGCAACGTGGACGGCAAACAGTGAATTTCACTACTCGGTTGATGAAGATGGAAACAATGTCGCACTTAACATCACGGCTGAAACCCAAGACACTAGTAACCCTGAAGGCATTGTGTTCGAGCTTGTCTTTACACAAGGAGAAGGTAACGCAGAGTTAGTCTATTCAGATGGTAGTGCGATACCAAAATCCGGTGGTGTTTATCTGGTGGATGCAAGCCGAATTGATGAAGTTCAAGTTGATCCGATAGATAACTTCTCGGGCGAAATCAGAATTGATGTCACCGCTATTACGACGGAAAACAACAATCCACTGCTTGGGAAAGATACCGCTCGCTCAGAAACCGAAACCATCATTATTGATGTAAACCCAGTTGCGGATAAAGGTAGTTTTACTGTAAACCGAATTAATGTGTTTGAGGATAATGCTCGAACTCAAAATACGGTAGACCCTGTCACTGATCACGACCCACTCCAATTAAGTGAAGTGATCACCATGAAACCATCAGCGGACTTAGATGGTTCTGAAGCGTTATTTGTGCGCATTTCTAACTTCTCAATTGATGGGGTTACTCTGGTGTGGCTGGACTCAGCAAACCCAAGTCAGATAGTAGAAGTGACCGATTCAGGCGGCAATATACTTTATTACGAAGTGCCAGAGTCTGAATTAGCGAACGTCGAAGTTCTTCCTCCGTTGCACAGCAATGATGACTTTACTTTCAATGTCGAAGGCATTGTGAAAGACACAGCATCATTGTCTACCGGTACGACAGAAGATGTGTTGTCACTGGGCAGTAAGACTGTCATCGTTGGTGTAAAAGGTGTTGCTGACATACCAGACACGGTATTAATTGACGCGGGGAACGTTTGGAACCGATTCGTAGACGGAGATGTGGCCGGGATAGAGACGACTATTGAAGAGAATGGTGTTGTAAACCTCAACTTCTCGGTTGTATCAGGTGAAGTTGCCGATAGACCTCTGGATGATTCAGAAGCCATTACTGTTATCCTGTCCAACATCCCCGATGGTGTTCGTGTCGTAGATTCAGACGGTTCAAGCGTTGACCTCACCTTTGTTGGCTATGATGGTAACGGTCAACCGATTTACGAAGCAAACATCACTGGGCTGAATTTTAATTCCGGTATTCAAATTATTCCAGAAGCCTCTTCAACCGAAAACATTGCGATTACAGGGACGATCATTGTTACCGAAAATGATGGTCATAGTCGTGTGATTGAAAGAGAGGTAAGGATCAAGGTCGAACCCGTTATTGACGCTCAAGATAACTACGTTGTTCGATCTGAGGGAGATGAAGATACGCGCTTTGACATCGATTGGAAACCGACGCTCGTACAAAGCCCTGATACCGATGAATTCTTTAGTGATGTAACCATCTCTGGATTTCCTCCAGGCAGCACGGTCTATGTAGATGGTGTGGCACAAACGCTTGTTTCTGGAACACTAACGCTTTCACCGCAAGCCGGTGAATCAGAGCAAGATTTTTCCGCTAAAATCTCTCAAAGTGGCTATGTTCAAGTCCAGTTGGAGCAGGATTCAAGTACTGACTTTGACTTGACCACGACCGTCACTGTGAAAGAGATTGACCATGAATATGTTGACGCTTCGAATCCCGGTGAAGGTATCGCTGAGAAAACCATCAATGGTACGGTGAATGTCCAAGTTAATCCAATCGTTGAGCCAGAGGATAAAACGGGGGCAATAGATGACCAAACCCGTCTGCTTGTCACTGAAAATGGTGGTGGTGCTACCGATATCGTGAAGTCAGACGATCAAGGTAACATTGACTTTACGATCAACACTTCTATGGGGGGTGAATCTGGTGCTCATATCATTAAATATCAAGAGTTTGATGCGTCTTCTGATGAAGTGGTGACTCAACTTGTTGTTCAATTTCACAATGTGGACCCTGAGATCCTCAACCAATTGGTTATCGTCGGTGCACTAAATGAAGGTGGAGGTCGTTGGACAGTAACCAATGAAGATAACTTCTCAATTAAAGCGCCGTCTGGTCTTGATTTAACACCAAATGATGACAGCGACGATGGCGATAACGGCGGTCTCTCTCAAATTGGCTTAACCATTTACGCAGAAGTGAATGATTTGGGCGAAGATTTGGGCAACGAAAAAGATGCGACTGTCATGCGCCAAACGGATGTGACACTTGAATTTCCTACCGTTCTCACACCACAAATGAGTGTAGCGGCAGAGATTCAGGTGGCTGATGATGTCCAAATTCAAGCGTTGGAAGATAATTCTATCAACCTTGGTGCTCAGTTAACGTCGAAAGTTGATGCGATTAATGCAGATGGCGTGGAGGATGTCTTGACTATTATCGTCGATCCTTCAGCTCCTGGCATTCCTCCTGGTTTGGTGATTACGGGGACGGATATCGACTTTGTCAATGGCAAATACGTGTTCCAAGCCCATATCGATGCGAGTGGAAATATTACTGGCCTTGATGGTTTGACGATGCACTTGGCAGAAGATTACGCAGGTGATTTCGAATTACCAATTCGGTTCGTCACTAAAGACACTGAGTCCGGTGATGAAAAAGAAAATAATGTCCAGTTTCCAGTTCAGGTTTTACCGGTTGCAGACGTTCCGAGTTCAGCCGGGGATCAGCCGTTGGATAGCGATGTCACACCGAATGTAAAAGTAGATATCGTTGGTACTTTCGGCTTGGATGCAAACAAACAACCTGTAACTGATCTAAATAACGACGTTCCCACGGCGGATGGTGTCGGTTACGAAGATGGCTTAATCCAACTTAACTTGAGTGTTGATTTTGCCGATCAATTTAACAACACTCAAGGTGGTCGAGAAACACTAACGAACATCAAGTTAGAGCTTGATGACACAACATTAGGTGAGTTTGTTGATGCCAATGGTAACAGCTTAGGAACCAGTATTGAGTTTAATGAAGCTGAGATTTTAGCTGGTGCGCTTGACAATGTTCTGTTTAAGCCAAAAGAAAATTACCCCGTAGGTGGTGGCCAAAATACCGTCAAGATTAATATCGAGGGAGAAATTACTGATGAAGCTGTGTTTGATCAGTCTATCTTGAATAACTCTGGCGATAATATAGATGTGAGAACCTTCACTGACGATGTCACATTTGAAGTTACGCCAGTCGTTGATGACATTACCATTACAGGTGCCGATCCGACGCAGCCAATCACGGTGATTGGTGACGAAGATACTTTAATTTCGTTGAATCAATCGGGCTCAGGGGTTTCGATCAGCTTAAACGATAATGATGGCTCTGAAAGTTTCGTTTCACTCAAGTTAACAGGGATCCCTGATGACTTTGTCGTGCAATCCAATTCCTCTGATTATGTTGTTAAGAACAACGGCGGAGGAGAATGGAGTATTCAGCTAAAAGACCTTACTCAGACATCCGTTGATTTGAGTGACATCCAAATCAAACCGCCGAAAAACTTCAGTGGTGAGGCAGAGATTGGAATTACCGTGTTCATCCAAGAAGAATTGTTACAAGTACCAACTGAGCGAACTAATAACTTTACGCTGGTTGTGAATCCTATTGGCGATGATGTTGATGTGAATCCTGATACTTCAGCTGCGGGGAATGAGGGAGAAGATATTGTTATCAACGTCAATGCGTTGGTGGTTGATAACAAAGAGTCCATCGGAGATGGCGCAACCTACCAGGAAAATGATCCAGAGACGCTGAGAGTTGAGATTTCAAATGTCCCTGATGGGGCGAGTGTTTCATTACCTGATGGAACGGTGTTTACTGACCAAGGAAATGGCGTCTTCGTATTAGAAATCGATGCTCAAGATTTGGATCAAGTGGTCTTTAATTCTGGTGATCGAAACGATAACTCATGGGGAGGGTCACTGCATTTCAAAGTGCAAGCGGTTGATACCGGGCTCGATGGTCGCCAAAGTTTAGGTTCAGCCGAGGAGTTTGACGTAGCTGTTGATGTTGAAGCGGTGAATGATCGACCGGAGTTCGCGAATGTCATTGACGTTGAAACACCAGAAGACAACGCTATCCTGCTGGATACATTTGGTATTTCGGATGTGGATGCGGTACTTGATGATCCTACCGCAGAGTATGTCTTGAATATTGCTGTCGATAGCGGTTACTTGGTGCTCAATCCATCGATTATTGCCAATTACGGATTGACGGTTTCTGGAGACGGTACGGGTTCAATTGAACTGAAAGGAACCGTATCTGACCTTAACGCCGCTATCGCTGATGGTTTAGTGGAGTTTAACCCAGCGCTTAACTTCTTTGGTAACGTCAATGTCGACATCTCTGTCGATGACCAAGGCAACGAAGGGATTGTGATTAGCGGTGTCGATGAAACACTCAATTCAAATAGCAGCCAATTTGTAATTGAAGTCACAGAGGTGAATGATGCGCCAACAACATCGGAAGTGACGCTGACAAGTATTGATGAAGACAGCGGCGCTGTTATTATGACCGCAGCGGACTTGCTGGTTAATGCGGTTGATATTGAGTCGGACAATTTAACCGTTAGCAATGTTACGCTTGTCGACCCTGCAGCAGGGACGCTTACTCAACTGAGCTCAACGGAGTGGAGCTTTGAACCTGCTCCTGATTTTTACGGGGATGTAAGCTTTAATTACGATATTACGGATGATGGCATGACCAATGGCGTCTCGGATCCGAAGACCGTCAGTGGCTCAGCCGTGATGACAGTGCAGGCGATTAACGATGCTCCGGAGATTGATGGCTCAATGGTCACAAATACGATTGTGGAGTCATCGGATCAAAAAATCTCAGGTATCGAAATTACCGATGTTGATTTTGCAGGTGTTCATGAGAATGAAATCATGACGGTGTCACTCAGCATCGATGAGGGTGATATAAGTGTCGTTGTCCCGGCGGGGAGTGGCATTACTCAAGGCGTTGGTTTAGCAGGTGAAACTGTACTGATGGGGACTTTGTCTCAGCTTAATAGTCTTTTCGCTTCGACGGATCCGGATGTCGGTGTATTTATTGATGCCAGTGACGTGAACAGCAATTCTATTGCGCTTACCGTTACCGCTGATGACAACGGTATCTTCTATGACAACTTAACGGGTACCTCACTACAAACGTCAGAAACGTTTGATATTAACGTAACGCCTGTCGCTGACGTACCAAACCTGGCCATTGATCAGAGCTTTAGTTACATTCAAAGAATTAGTGCGAGTCAAAGTGCAAGCCGTCAAGGCATCGCGCTGGTGGGTATTATGGCTGCGTTGACCGATGTCGATGAAGTACTGGCCTTAGAGCTCACAGGCGTGCCAAGAGGAGCCACTATCACGAGTGAGGCCACAACATCGAATATCAGCTTTGATGGTACAACATGGACTGTTCCAGAAGATGAAATTGATACGCTACACATCAATAATGCGATCCCGGGAGATTACGATATTACATTGACTGCGGTTTCTACTGCATCAAATGGTGACCAAGCGTATTCAACGCCATTAGACATTAATCTAAACGTTACACTAAATAGTCAAGATATTGATCAGTCAGCTGAAAGTGAAGACAGCTATCTTATTGGTAGTGATGCAGGCATTACTTTAGCAGCAGGTACGGGAGATGATTATATCCTAGGAGGAGATGGAGATGACGTGCTTATCGGCGGACTAGGCTCTGATATTCTGACTGGTGGTGCGGGTAGCGATATCTTTAAATGGACAGAAGACACGGTGGATAATGGTGCGATTGACACCATCACTGACTTTAGCGTTAATGAGGACACCATTGACCTCAAAGACGTGATCGCTGATTTGAATGATCCAACGGCAGGTATTGATGATTTACTTGCGCACATTCAAGCCGATTACGACGCATCAACAGAAAATGTTTCTCTGAACATTACGACGGATGCAAATGTCCAGCAAACCATTGTTGTGGAAAACTTAGGTACATCGATAGACTTCAACGGTCTTAGCTCCAATGAGATTGTAGAGTCATTGCTGAATCACGGTGTTATTGATAACGGATAAATTTGGATTCAACATAAAACGGGCGGCTTTAACAAGGCGTCCGTTTTTATTGGGAGTTATTGGTTTTTATCGAGACTTATTGAATCGAAATAGCACAACATTAGGTAGCAAAAGAGGGCTTGTTACGGATTTGTAGTGACAGGTCGGAACTAAGAAGTTTTAGACGTGAATATCGAGTAAGCTGCCAATGACTTCATTGTTTTTCTCAATGACGGACGCACCCACTCGGTTGTAACCTGCAGCTTGCGTAAGGTTGATGAGTGATTCAACTTTTTGAGAAGGGAGGCTAGGAGTTGAAGCGGTTATTGCGACATCTGCCACTTTAGCCAAATCGATGTTGTGAGAAGCGATCTCTTCTTTCACTTTACCTAAATTATCATTAATACCATGCGCGGCTTTTTCAGCCATCTGCTGTGACATCTGAAGAATTTGGTGCCCAGATTGAATTCCTGATACAGGCATATCACCACTCCCAATACTATGCTAATGAGAGCATAGGTGGAGTTTATAAAACGTTCAAGTGTTTTATATCAATGATTTGATTAAGCAAACAGTTTAGAAAGCATTTCTCTTTCTTCAACAGAAAGTACTGGGTTTTGTGTTTTGTTTAACTTTACGCTTATCTCACCCTGTAATGATTTCAACTGACTCGCCGTTAAATCACTGAGCTTTTGTTTAAGTTCATTAAATTGTTGTGCGTTCATCTCAATACCCTCGTTGTAATTCGGTTTATCCTTCATTTCCCGAAATTCTTCGTCCTTTGGATACAACATATTTATTCAATCTAGATAGATTAGAATTTGATCGATTGCTTTTTGTCCGAACATTGTCAAGGTGTGTTAAGTGATACGTCAGATTTTTCCTATGAAGGTACATAATTACCCACTTTGGGGTGGATAGAAAAGTAGAAAGAAAAAAGGAAGCGACAATTCGCTTCCCTTTTATATGCGTGTGTTACTAGTTCACCCTCACTGCAAACTTACTGGCAAGTGAATGTAGCTCTGGGAGCATGCGATAGATAAGGTGAAGTTGCTGCAGTACCATGCGAGCGGAACTATCATCTTCATCTCGCCACTCATTCAAGCGTTGCTCAAGTCCTGCGTCGTCAATATTAGATAAATCGCACTCTTCGCAATGCTGGTGAAGCTGTTTATGGAGGACGTCTAAATGCTGATGAATACAGCGGTGTGCATCTAAAACGAGCTTATGAATTGACTCATCTTCAATGCGAGTTCGGTGCGCACCAAGAGCAGAAATATAGTTCAGCATTGCGTGATTTAACGTTAAGAAGCGGAAGCTCTCATCAACGGCAGCACGATATTTACCAGGTTCCGCAAGCATTGTACTGATGGCAGAAGAAAGTGAGGCATCACTGTTATGGGCTTGACGACGAGCAATGCGATAGCTCAAGTTGTCCTTTTTACCAATTCGATACTGACCAATGATCTGATCGAGGTACTGTTTGTTAGCATCTATCGCATCCGACATGACTTTGTGCAGCCTTCTTGATTGCCAATCTGGCAAAATAACCAGCACGGCTCCTACAGCAAGCACACACCCGATGAGGGTATCAGCTAGTCGAGGAAGCACAACCGCGTAACCTTCACCTAACTGGTTGAATAAGAAGAGGACCAGTAGTGTGATAAAACCGGTTGCGTATCCGTAATTGTTCATCCGAAAGGCGAAAAACATCACGCCAGAAATAACGATGAATACTAACTGGCTTTCTTGAGAAGGGAAGAAAGTCAGTAATGGTACGCCAATTAACAAACCAGCTAATGTGCCTATGACTCGCGCTGTCAGTTTTTGACGTGTTGCGCTGTAGTTCGGCTGACACACGAAGAGAGTGGTTAAGAGTATCCAGTAACCTCGGTCGATGTTGAATACTTGAATGATTCCATAACCAATCGTCAAGGCAATCGACATACGCAATGCGTGTCGAAACAGCATCGAATCTTTGTGTAAATTCGCGGATATACGTTGCCACATGGCTTTTAATGTGTGCGGGTTAGTATCGGCGAGCGTATCTTCCTCTAGGCCCTCAACATCTGGGTTGTTAATGTTATTCAGTTGCTTTTCTACCGTCGCTAAGTTATTGAATAAATATGTTAACTGCATTAGCAGACGTTTCCAGTGTCCTTGCTTTTGTTCTTCTAAGTAAGCAAGTGAATTTTGCACTTCAGCTAAGGCCAAGATGGACTGATCGGTATGTGAGTATTCATTCCCTAGCTGAATCGCTAATGCAATATCGCGACACGCTTGGGCTTGAGATTCCAAAAGATATTTAAAGCGAAACAGCACATCAGAACGTTCAAATTCAGTTGCTAAATCTTGATAGCGGTAATGGCTAGAGCTGACTCGTTCGTGGATGTCTTGAGCGATGAAGTAGATATTTAAGAATCGGTCACTAGGGCCATCAATGTGGCCGCGTTTCGAGCGGTTTAGTAATGTGGCTTTGCAAGCGTTTAGCGCCATCACCGTCGCTGCGTTGCACTTGGCAGCTTCAATCCGAAGTGGCTGTGGCGTTAGGTTGGTGACAGGGTGAAAAAGCTTGGCTTTCGCATCGAGATAATTTGCCATTTGGAAGAACACATTGGCTAAGCTTTGTTGTACAGGCTGAAGAGGCCAAAATATCTGCCAAATCATCGACATGAAGTAATACCAAGCAGCACCAGTTAAAAGCAGCAGTGGCTGAAACCAAATGTTAGTACTTTCATGTGCGCCAAGCATGGTGTAAATGGCGATCAGCAAAGAGCCAAAAGCAATGCTCGCATATTTAGGACCTATCGCTCCAAGAATGATAAAACCAAAGGTTGAGATAAATAACCCTAATGCAAATGCCCAAGGGGTGTCGAATAAGATTTCAATTGAGAAAGCGGCGAGCGCAAAACAGAGAAAGGTCAGAATCAGCGCCTTGATTCGCCCTGTGAAACTATCATCACTCTCTGCCAAAGCAGCAGCAATAACGCCCAATATTAGCGGCGTGATCAGCGTGTTTTGCTCGAAGTACCAAGTCGGGATAACCACACCCAGTAAGGTGATTAGGATAAGAACGCTGTAATTTATGGTCTTGTTTGCCCAATAGAGCCGAAATTTAGAAGTTGCTTGCACAATGCGCCTTATGTTTCCGATGAAGAACGGGGGAATACTACCAAACCCACTATAGCGCGTTTATGATTTACTTTAAGAAAAATTCGTTGTTGCTGATAAAATCAACAGGGATGTCATTGACTTATACTAAAGCAGCCACGCAATGTGTCTATAATTGTAAAGTCAGCTTCAAATAGAATGAGCTTTAGGTTACTAAATCGACAGTAATGTGAATTTTATTAAAGAATAAAAGAAGATGCTTACTTAGGTGCTCGCCATTGCTACAATTTGGCACCTTAAAATGATATAAATCGACAACTTCTAAATTAAAAGGCGCACGTTTCATGCAGCTCACTGCCACTAGCAAAGCACAGTTTTTTATTCAAAATGAGTACCATCACGTCGAAATAAAAGAGAACAGTGTTTTATTAAGCTCAATAGGCAGTGAAGAACATATTCCTTTTACGATCTGGAATGGCAAAGTTAGCGTAAAGCGTGGGTTGTTATGGAGCTCTTTGCAGTTTTTTGCTCACGAGCACGAAGGCAAACAACAAAGCTGGCTAGTACAAGGGCTACCGTGGCCACAATGCCGTAAGTTTGCTCTTGAAGCTGTTCGTCAGTATCAAGAATGGCACAATACTCAGTGCCGAAAACTGGCTGAGTATCTACCTAAGTGGGAAGAAGAGCTCTACAAACTTAAGCATCTTCCTGCCTATCTATCGCACTCTCAAGTGGTCTCCTGGGTGGAAAGTCTTAACCAAGAGTTAAGCGAAATGAAAACCACTCTAGAAGAAGCCAAAATGCGGATGCCGAATCGCATGGCGGAAATCGAACCTTGGCTTATTGATACGTCTGCGACGCTTGGTGAGCGTAATCGTGATTGGCTTGAGGAAGAACGTCCGAATTGGGAAGTGCTGTTTAATCGCATAGAATCTTCGCCTTTAAACTTATCCCAGCAATATGCGGTGTTGCTTAACGATGATCACAACTTAGTCCTTGCTGGCGCTGGCTCTGGCAAAACCAGTGTTTTAACGGCTCGAGTTGCATACTTGTTGCAAAGCCACCAGGCTCAAGCAGAAGAGTTGCTTATGCTGGCTTTCGGTCGTGATGCCGCGACTGAAATGAAAGAGCGTTTAGTGGATAAAGTAGGCATGGCCGCAGACGGTGTGCGTGTGAATACGTTCCATCAACTAGGCTTATATATACTTAATCAAGTTGAGCAACAGCCTGTTGAGATCAGTCCGTTGGCGTTAGATGACAACCAGCGAACGGCATGGTGTGTAGATTGGCTGAAAAAGCATTGGATGACGCCTACTAACTTTAAACGTTGGCAAAAACATTTAGACAAATGGCCGATTGCCTATTTAAAAGGGGACGATGAGTTAGGAAGTCACTCAGAAAACCCAAAACTGATCGCGTGGCTAGACTCTCAGTTGTCTCACTTAGCTGCGGTAGGGCTAACCAAAAAGCAAGTGCAAGAAAAGTTGGTAAATCACCAAGACTATACTCGTTTAAACAGCGAACTCGCCTTGTGTTGGCCATGTTTTACGGCGTGGCAGAAAATGCTTAAAGAAAGCAATCAAGTGGATTTCCCTACCATGATCAGTCGTGCGACAGATTATGTAAATAAAGGGAAATTTGTCTCTCCATGGCGCTTCATTATGGTCGATGAGTACCAAGATATCTCTCCAGACCGTTTAGCGCTGATTGAAGCACTGTGTGAATCCACTCAGAAACAAGCGGGTGCGACGTTGTTTGCGGTTGGTGATGACTGGCAGGCCATCTATCAGTTTGCTGGTGCGGACGTCGATCTTATCACTGGGTTTAAAGAGCGCTTTGCTCACTCTACCGTTCATCATCTAGATACGACTTATCGTTTCAACAATCAGATTGGCGATGTGGCAAACACTTTTGTGCAGCAAAACCCATCGCAATTGCCGAAAACACTAAATAGCCACAAGCAACGTAAGCAGAAGAGTGTGCATACCGCACCGAGTAACCAAGTTGAAAAGATCTTGGATCAATTGAATCAACAAGCCAAGCAAACCAAGTCAGTCTTATTGTTAGGACGTAATCATTATCATAAGCCCGACTTGTATGACGATTGGTTGCGACGTTTTCCTAATCTCGATATTCGTTTTATGACTTGCCATGCGAGTAAAGGGCGAGAGGCTGATTTTGTCATTATTCTTTCTGTGGATGAGGGGCAGTTCCCTGCGAAGAAGAAGCAAATTCACATTGATGGCGCATTGACCGAGTCCAAAGACAAATTCCCTCACGCAGAAGAGCGCAGGCTGTTTTACGTGGCGATTACGCGTGCGAAAGAGAAAGTTTGGATTACGCACACTGGCGCTGGGTCCGCATTTGTTCAAGAGCTCGTCAATGGTGATTATCCGATCATCACTTCGCGTTGAAGGCAGAGTTCTGAATTTTAGAAACAATAAAGGCGATACTCAGTATCGCCTTTACGTTATTCGGTTGGAATCAAAGCTTACATGCGTTCAGCAAGATACGCTTCGTAATCCGGTACTTCAATATCTACTTCTTGCTCAAGAAGAGGGGAGTTAAACAGGAACTTAGCGGTGGCTCGGTTCGTTGCCACAGGAATATTCCAAACGCTAGCAATACGAAGAAGCGCTTTAACGTCTGGGTCGTGAGGTACGGCGTTTAGCGGATCCCAGAAGAAAACGAGAACGTCGATCTTACCTTCTGAAATGAGCGCGCCAAGTTGTTGGTCACCGCCCATTGGGCCACTGATCATGCTCTTAATCGCCAGTCCAGTTTCTTTGCTCAACATGTGCCCGGTTGTGCCTGTTGCGTAAAGAAAGTGACTCTGCAGTTTTTCTTTGTTTTCTTTTACCCAGCGAAGTAGCTCAGGTTTGCAGTTGTCATGGGCAACCAAAGCCACATGTTTGTGGGTTGGCATGGTACGAATGGTTTTTTGCATCAAGATGTTTCCGTTTGTATGATTTTAAAATTGTTGTTATTCAATAGAACACGTTTTTTGTCTTTCAATCAACAGCCTTAACACGGAATGTCGGCCTATATTCTGACGGAGATAACGATTCTTCGATCGTATCGTCATGAAGTGTCTTCGGAGTCAGTGGTTTGATCGTTGGTGAGGCATGTTTGTCATACTCTTTTCCCCTTAAGTAATGCGCTGCTTGCATGACGGAAAGCCTGCCTTGCTGCACCATTTTATCTGTTGGCGCGAAGAGTACTTTGTTACGCAATAGGCCTCGGTAAACACCGTGACTTAAGTACACAGAAACCAAGCCGATCTCCTCAGCTTTGCCTGCGCTACGCAGTTCACTGATAGCGGCTTCAATCGCAACCGCGCTGCCAACGATATAATCTATATTTCCCATATCAATCACACGTTGAACCAGGTTACGCTGTAACTCTTTGTCGTTGTCTGCCCAAAACGAGTCAACGATGTTGATATCACTTCCTTGGATCGCTTCATAAAATCCGGCAGTCACGGGCTTCGTGCCTCCACGAGTACGCGGCCCCAAAAGTAAGGCAATGTTTGTTTTTCCTGATCCCTTTGGATGGCGAGCAGCCAGATATTTTCCTGCTTCGTATCCCATCCAGTGCCAGTCAACACCGACCGTACCTTTTAACAGCTCACTTTGCTCTTCATCCAGATCGAGTTGGTTCACAGTAGCAAAGACAGGAATGTTTCCGACCCAATTCTTAAGCGAATGTTCATAGGCTTGTGGGTCCACGGTCCCAAGGACAATCGCATCTGCTCCCCATTGGCTGCACAGTGCGAGTTGTTGCTCTTGACGCGTTTTGTTTGGGTAGCCACCCGCTTCAAGGACTCTCAGCTCGACGCCTTCTTTTTTCGCTTCGGACACCATTCCATAGTTTACTGATAACCAGTATGAATCCTTTAGGTGAGGGTAAATGGCACATACTTTTTCTGCTGCAACCACTGGTAAAGAAGCGACGAGGGCTAATGTGACTGCAGAATGTTTGAAAATTGTGCGAAATGCGTGTTGATTTTTAACCATGAAATGAAGTTCGTTGGCATAGATTAAGTAAACACTGCAAAATATAACGTAATATGTCGCTGAACACGAACATTAAGGTCATGAAAATATGTTGCTAGCAACCGCAAGCATCGGTCGTAAACTCTTGTTGTCTTTCATTGCGATGGCAATGCTGGTTATGTTATCGGCACTTATTGGTGTGTCTGGATTTTCTTTAGTTGCCAAGACGGAAAGAAATGTCGTGGATTCTGCAATTCCCGCCATGATTGAAGCGAGGCAAGTCTCTGAGTTGAGTACTCGCATCATTTCGTCTGTACAACTGTTATCAAACGCAAGAAACGAGCAGGAAAGAAAAGAGTCTGGGCGTGTGCTTTTCGAACAGCTCGAATCATTGCTTACTCATATCAAAGAGCTGGGGAGTGAGTCGTTTGATTCTCAATTGCTAGAAGATCTCGAGAGTAACGTCCAGAACGTTATCGACAACTTGGCAGAACTTGGTGTTTCGGTTGAAAGAAAGCTGTGGCTGGCAAAAGAGATTGATACTCGTGTCGAAGAGATGCGCTTACTGAGTGAAGAGTTGGAACAGCTAACTCGCACGCAAGTTCAGAACACGAGCACCATTGCCGTTGCTAACGTCACACACATCTATGACTTATTAGAATCGAATAAAAAATCGCAAGTTTATCAGGCACTAGATGCGCTGGTGGAAGTGGATCTAGATCTGACGGAGCGATTGCATGAGCTGCACTTATTGGCTTTTAAAATGCTGAATCAAATTGAAGAAGCTCGCACATTAACCAATATTGAGCGCATCCAGCAGGTGCAAAGTGATTTTGAAAGTAATCTCAAAATCATGAAGCGCCGTGTGCTTGCCGTGGAAGATCCCACTCGCTCTAAACAAATGAGCCAACTACTAACAGAGCTCGGTAAGCGTCAGGTCGTGTTCACTATTTTGATGCAGCAGTATGAGAATAACGAACAATCTCAACAACTGATGCAAAAGACACTGGAATTGTTTTCGGAGCTGAATGGTACCGTAAACAAATTGGTTGATGATTCAAACAAAACGACAACCGTCGCTGTGGATGAATTGACGAGCACGCTGAAATTCGCTCAGTGGTCTCTAACGGTGATTTCAATTGTTGGTTTGATTGTGTTGGTGCTGATTTTATGGCGTGTTGTATACCTTTCTGTGGTTAAGCGATTGGCAGAGTACTCTGCTGCGTTGCTTTCTGTGGCGCAGGGTAACTTAGCCGTCGAGCTGGAGGTAAAAGGCAAAGATGAGCTAGCGCATATGGGGCAAGCTATCATCACGGCTCGAAATACAGCGCAAGCGCTAAAAGTGGTCGCAGAGGGAGAAGCTCAAGCCAAGCGAGAGCTCGAAGAGCACAAAGAGCATTTGGAAGAGCTCGTTGAGCAACGCACTTCGCAGTTAAAACAAGCGAACCGCCGTTTGAATGAAGAGGTTTTGAATCACGCGAAAGCTCGTAAGCAAGCAGAGCAAGCGAGTCGAGCTAAATCAGCATTCTTGGCGACCATGAGCCATGAGATCAGAACGCCGATGAATGGGGTGCTCGGAACGGCACGTCTGTTGATTGACTCCGGCCTTAATCCTATTCAAAAGCGTTATGCGGAAATCATCAACCGCAGTGGTAAAACGTTGCTCGCGATTCTGAATGATGTGCTGGACTACTCCAAGATTGAAGCTGGGCATTTAGAGATTCGCCACATGGGCTTCGATTTACACCAAATGGTTGAAGACACTTTCCAGTTAATGAACAGCCGAGCTCAAGAGAAGAAGCTGTTGTTTTCCTATCATATTGAAAGTGATGTAAGTCGCTATTGGAAAGGGGATGTCACCAGAATCAGTCAAGTGCTGAACAACCTTGTCGGAAACGCGATTAAATTTACTGACGAAGGTGAAATTGATATCTACGTTAGCCTCAACCCAGAGGATGAGTCGCAAGTCCTACTCGAAGTATCAGATACCGGGATAGGTATTGCCAAAAAAGATCAGAGAACGTTGTTTGATGCCTTCACGCAAGCCGAAGGTGGGATGAGTCAAACTGGAGGAACGGGGCTTGGCCTTGCCATCAGTAAACGAATCATTGAAGCGATGGGCGGTATTTTAGAAGTCGATTCTGAAGAAGGACATGGCAGTCGATTCTGGTTCTCCATTCTATTAGAGGAAAGTGAACCTGTTGAAACCGGTGCAGTGGCAACCGCGCGCTGCAAAGTGAAAGCGAAAGTCTTGTTGGTAGAAGACAATGAAGTAAACCGAGTGGTTGCGGAAGGCTTTTTAGAAAGCATGGGCCACCAGGTCGTGATGGCAGAAAACGGCTCACAAGCAGAGCAACTGATCAGCACGCAGGATTTTGATATCGCTTTAGTCGACATCAACTTGCCAGACTGTGATGGAACCGAGTTAATCCAACGTTTGAAACAAATTGAATGTAACAAACCAGCCAATAAAGCCCTTGCTGCTACGCCTATGATCGCAGTGTCTGCACACGTTTTTGCCGAAGAAGTTGAGCGCTATTTAGCTGCAGGTTTTGACGGGTATTTACCTAAACCATTGGCAAAAGAAGCCCTAGCGGCATTGATTCAGGATGCGCTGGATGGAAAACCGTTGTTGTTGCCACAAAATGCCGACTGTACCCCGTTTGATCAAACTTCGTCTCAAGAACAAGCGATACAATCAAAGGTTGTTCAAGTCCCTAAAACAGAGGAATCAGATGTGGTCATCATTAACCCGAGCGTGATTGAGTCCGATATGAAAATCTTGGGCAGAGAGAAGATGTTGCACATCATTAATCTGTTTAGAACGACCAGTGCCGATGTACTAAGCAAGCTGCAAGCGTCTGCTGGTGGTAATGACAGTGAAGAAGTGAAGAACCTTGCTCACAAACTAAAAGGTAGCGCGGGGAGTTTAGGGCTTACGGCATTAATGAACTCTTGCCAAGCAATTGAAGCAGCGCCTCAACCTTTAGAAACCTACATGGCGAGTAAAGATCAATTGGCGTCTCAAGTGTCTGAATCAATTCAAGCTCTTGATGAGTTGATGGCGAAGTAAATCAATTGCATCCCAAAAACAAAAACCTCCGGCAAGCCGGAGGTTTTTTCTATTCGGTCATGTCATCTTCCCACTCGAATCGAGTGTCTAGGGCATAAGGGTCGTCATCAAAAGGATGCTCCACTTTGCCACGCAAGTATTCGAGTTGATGCTCAAGCATGTTGACCGTTTCGTAGTCTCCCTCAGAACAAGCAACGTAAATCTGTTGTTCAAGAGCGGCAATGTTATCTCGGATACCCATGAGAACCCCCTTAAATCATCATCGATTCTCAAAACGATTATAGTCAAGTAATCCAAATTCGATCGGTTGTTTTGTACGGTACCAATTGTGCAGACGATCGCTAAACGGCCAGAATTTTTCTGAGCTTCTGCGAATCGCAAAATTATCCAACAACTTAACGTAATCGGATTCATTTTGGATGGCACTAAATTGATCGACAAATTCTTTTACTTGATTTTCGTTGATCGAGAAAAATGCCGCTGGGTAGCTTCCCACAACGCCACGTACGATGGTCATATCATCGTTAGCAAAGTCGCGGTTGCTTTCTTCATCAAACAAGCTAGAAATATTCGTGTGTGCATTATTGTGAAGTAGGGTGAATAACTCATCTTTTCCAGATTGGCTTCTCACCATAAGCATGGTGATTTGCGGAACGGTTTTCAGGCCTTCTCCACGAACTTGGCCAATACGTTGGAGCTGTTTTTCACTTTGAGCAGAAAGCTCAGTATCTTTAATCTCGTAGCGCGGAAGAAGAACATCTGAGACTCGTTCTCTAAGCAACTCGACTAACTCTGTTTTTGGATCGTTAGTTTTGTACTCGACGCTGGTTGGTTGGTTAAATGGGTTCACGTTGCGTTGTAAAAAGTCACTTAACTGTGGACTTTGATCTTTATACCAGCTTGATTGCAGTTCATGACGCATGTCGGTTGGCAGCAACGAGATAAAGTTACTTTCGCCTTCCAGACGCAAGAAGTCCATGAACATTCGTGTCATGAGTTGGTGGCCGAAGTTGCCGTACACATCAAACCCAGCAACGAGCAAATAGTGGATGCGTTCTAGTAACGCGTAGTCAAGAATCCATACCGTTTTCGGTTGCTCGCCAACTAACCCTTGTACGACTGACGCGCTGTCAAAGTGGCGGAAAATCGTTAATGCCGCATTGTGGTTGGTGCCATTACCGTCCCAAATTACGTCGGTGGATAGGTTTTCGCCTTCCTTAAACCAGTTATTGGTAAATTCAGACTTGGCTTCTAGGTAGCGAGCTTGCTGACGCGCGTATTTAACCCAGTTGGTAACAGGCAGCGTGTTGCTTTCCTGCTCTGCTGGCAGTCTTAGGTTATCAGCCTGAGATCGGTAAAACTCATTTACTTCAGGGATATCTGCTTTATCTGGATCTAGAAAGAATATCCAAAAGCGATCATTGATAACATTCAATGCAAGTTGGCCACGACAAACTGGCCCTTTAATGTAAGCCATGATCGTGTTTTGCGCATTGTCCAACATAAACTTGAAGCGTGATTTAACCGGAAGATCGATAAATGATGTCATCGGGTTTGCAGCAACTTCAGGTTCATAACTCGGTAGTTGATTAACCGTGTAATCAGCATCGATAAACCATGTGTTCCAGTTTTCAATACGTTGCTTGTTTAATGCAAACGGCATGTGTGTTTTATCTACAATCGTCCCTTGTTCTGGAATAATTCGATAAAACACGCGCTCAACCCCGGGATCATCGTACGGGCGACGTGTTGAAATACGTTTTACTGGTTGCCCCGGTGGAGTAGAAGAACGAACTAACGTAAAGAATCGAGGATCTTCAGTGAGTTCTGAAAAGTAGAGGTGAGACAAAAACAAATGCTCGTAAATATAGCGAGCCATCAGTTGATTTTTTAGATCAGTGCGATTGAGCAAAGTTTCATACTTGTCAATTTGAGCTTGCTCTTGTTCACTAATTGGTTGGTGAACGTTCATTATCGCGCCGTTTTCCAGCCAAGTCATCAGTGTGTGGTATTCACTGTTTGATAGGTTTGGCATACCAAAAGGCATTCCCCAGGTTGGGTTATCTTTTTCGTACTGTTCGTACTCTTCAATTGTTGGACAGGTTTGTTCTCGGTCTATCGAAAAATCAAAACCTTCTAACTGGACTTGATCAGGCAGCGGGTGGCGTTCTTTTTGTTGTAGCAAACGTGCAATGAGGCCTGCATCAATGTTAGCCGCCATGCTCTGATCACGTTCGTTAAGTACCGGATGAAAACCCGCATCGCGCCACTCTTGGGTTGTTTCGGCATCTTCGAATAAGCGTGTTGGTGCTGCTGCTGTGAGTCTTGTTCCTTCATATACCAGTGCTTTACTCGCACCGCGGTCAATGCCTTCAACGGAAGAGAGCTTAAGTTGACATGGTGCATCGTAGCACGCGTGGCAGACGACACAGCGGTTATCCATAATGGGTTTAACTTCGCTTTGGAAGAAGTTTGCTTGAGGGGTTTCCACGTCAACTGTGCGTTCACGCACGAGCTGTGGACCAAACAGTTGATCATAGTTAAGACCAGCATAAGTTGCACAGCCGGCAAACAAAGTAGCGATGCAAAGTGTAAAAATTAAGCGCAAATTCATTGAGTTATTTTACGTGGTTAGAATTTGCATTAATTAAAGCAAAATAAGCGTTCAATTACCAAAAGTTGGGTCAATTAGCGTTAATTTTTCTGTTGATTGTCTGAGCGCTTGAAAATGTAACCCTGGCGGTGGACTGTCTGAATTCTGTCTGTTGGAACGCCTTCGTGAACTAGACGCTTTCTCATTCTGCTCATGTGCATATCGAGTGCTCGATCATGTTCAGTAAATTCACGTTTTAGTACTGTTTCGTAAAGAAAATGCTTACTAAGCACTTGATCTTGATGGTGAGTGAGAGTTTGCAGCAGCTTAAATTGAATGCTTGTTAACTGAACAGATTTCTTGTTTGGCAAGTAATTGAGTACCACAGAGTGAGTGCGCTTATCTAGTAATAGCTCCTCATCATTATGGTGAACGCCGTTGTGTTGGCATTGGGAAGTTTTTCCATTTGAAACCTTGGAGTCAAGCACACGGGTACCTTAATTATTAATAGTAGTAAAACGTATTATCATTAATATTTATATAAAAGCAATCAGGTACTTTATGAGCACTGTGATATGCGTAGACAATCTTAATACTTGAGATTACCAGTAGTGATGAATGATGCGATGGCGCTCTGAACTAAAGTGCTATTGGAGTGCGTATTAGCTACAAATAACGGTGTAATGTTAGGCAAAGATAGAAAGAATTCTCATTTAGTAAATTCGCTTATCCGCCATTTGTGAACTATACATTCTGTTGCAGGAAGCACTTTTCTAATACACACAGAGGTTTATATGACAGCGAAATATGGCGTTAAACGCCGATTAGCGATTCTTGCCGCCGCTTTAATCGGTGCGACAAGTAGCAGTATCGCAGCAGAGAAACCAAATATTCTCGTCATTTGGGGTGATGATATTGGCCAGTCCAATCTCAGTGCTTACACGTTTGGCTTGATGGGGTACAAAACACCAAATATAGACAGTATCGCCAAAGAAGGCATGATGTTCACTGACTATTACGGTGAGCAATCTTGTACAGCGGGCCGTTCTACTTTCATTACGGGCCAAACCGTTCTTAGAACAGGTTTGAGTAAAGTGGGGCTTCCAGGTGCTGATCTTGGCTTGAAGGAAGAGGACGCAACCATTGCCGAAATGCTGAAGCCGATGGGCTATATGACAGGGCAATTTGGTAAAAACCACTTAGGTGATAAAGATGAGCACCTTCCTACTAATCACGGCTTCGATGAATTTTTTGGCAACCTTTATCACTTGAACGCCGAGGAGGAGCCAGAAAACGTCGATTATCCTAAAGATCCTGAGTTTCGTAAAAAGTTCGGTCCGCGCGGCGTTATCCGTTCGTACGCTGATGGCAAAATTGAGGATACAGGACCTCTAACTCGCAAGCGCATGGAAACCGTGGATGAAGAGACGTTAGATGCGGCACTCGACTTTATGGATCGTGCAGTCAAGGCTGAAAAACCTTTCTTTGTCTGGTGGAACGCAACTCGTATGCACTTCCGTACTCATGTGAAAGAAGAGAACTCTGGAAAAACAGGCATCAGCGAGTATGCAGATGGTATGGTCGAGCATGATAATCATGTAGGTCAGCTGCTGAAAAAAGTGGATGATTTGGGTATTAAAGACAACACAATCGTCTTTTACTCCACCGATAATGGCCCACACATGAACTCGTGGCCAGATGCAGGCACAACGCCATTCCGTGGAGAGAAAAATACCAACTGGGAAGGTGCGTACCGAGTTCCTGCGATGGTACGTTGGCCGGGTAAAATTAAAGCTGGCTCTGTTTCGAATGATATCATGCATCACATGGACTGGATGCCAACGTTCGTTGCTGCCGCGGGTGATGACAATATCAAAGAGAAATTGCTCAAAGGTTATAGTGCGAATGGTAAGAAATTCAAAGTTCACCTAGACGGCTATAACTTCCTACCATATTTGACTGGTAAAGAGGATAAGGCCCCACGTGAAGAAATTTTTTACTTCTCAGATGATGGAGACTTAACTGCACTTCGTTATAACAAATGGAAGCTGGTCTTTATGGAGCAACGAGCAAAAGGTACGTTGCGTATTTGGGCTGAACCATTCACCACACTTCGTGTTCCTAAGATCTTCAACTTGCGTATGGATCCTTACGAAGTGGCTGATATCACTTCTAACACTTACTACGATTGGATGCTAGACCGTGCTTACATGCTTGTTCCTGCGCAAGCTTACGTAGGCAGATTCCTTGAAACGTTTAAAGAGTTCCCACCAAGGCAAAAAGCAGCAAGCTTCTCGCTCGATCAAGTGATGGAGAAACTAAAAGAGAACCCAAATAAGTAAGAAAAGCTAAGTGAAGTTCCACATCTAGAAAGAGGCTCATTAAAGTGAGCCTCTTTTTTTATCTGTAAAATTCTATCTATTAAGGTTTGTAGAAAGCTTGATGACGAAAACGCCTAACGCTTCAATTGACAAGATTTATAAACAAATTGGTTCGTAGTGGGCTGCCGTTAAGTTGGCTTTGATTTTTTCACGTAGAGCGATGTGGGCTGGGTTGTTTACCTCTCGCTTATGGTAGACGAACTTGTAAGGGATAGAGCGTATCGAAATGGGGCAGGGCAAAATTTGAAGTTTGAGCGCTTTGCTCCACTTGTTTGCAAAAGATTGAGACACGATCCCTAAACTGTCTCTTTGGGCGACATACAGCGCCATGCCCGCTAGCGAAGATGTGATCAAGTCGACTTTTCTTTCTTGAATTGTTTCCTTTGCTAGTTGCTCGAACCCCGACATGTTGTTCCATTTTCCTGAAAATAAACAGTGAGTTTCCTCATAAAATTGCTCTTTTGTGAGCGTGCCGTGTACACGGGGATGGTTCTCACGACAGATAACCACGGCTTCTTCCTCATAGGCATCTTCAATAATAAACGCTGCATCTTTCGTGATCACCGTATCGATTACTAGATCGACTTTTTGTTGTCTTAACAGCTCAAATAATAGGAATTTTTCGGGTGGTGATTCATAAAAAATAGTGTTCTTTATCGGGTCCATAATGTGCAACAAAATTTCCGAACAACACACTTCAAAATGATTTCTATCAGATATCGCATTGTCAATAATACTAACCGCTTGCTGGAATTGCGGCAGTAATTGATAAGCGGTGGAGGTTAGTGCGATACCTCGTCCTTTTTTAACGAATAATTGCTTATCTACGACTTGCTCTAAACGCTTTATTGCAGCGCTCACAGCAGGTTGTGTAAGCCCTAATTGTTCCGCGGCTTTTGTATAAGATTGAAACTCCGCAACAACAAGAAAAGTTTGGATCAAATTCAAGTCCATAACGTCACTCATAAATTTAATTTATAGGTTAACTAATTTTGACTGCATTTATCGCCTGAAATTAGTGCTTTATCTTATATCAACAATGGTATTGAAAAGCGAATACCGTTTTTTACGCACTAGCGAACTCTTGGAGATAATATGAAAAATGCGACCAAAACGAGCAGTAAAAAACTCGTACTTAACGCATGTACGTTAGCATTAGGCGCTGCATCTGCAGTTGCACATGCAGCGGACAAACCCAACATTCTTGTCATCTTTGGTGATGATGTTGGTTACTGGAACCTTAGTACCTATAACCAAGGCATGATGGCGTACAACACGCCAAACATCGATAGCATTGCTAAAGAAGGTGCGAAGTTCACTAACTTCTACGCACAGCAAAGCTCGACAGCAGGCCGTTCTTCATTCATCACTGGTCAAATGCCAAAACGTACAGGTCTATCAAAAGTGGGCTTACCAGGCGCTCCGGAAGGTATCTCGGAAAAAGATCCGACGATTGCAACCGTGCTTAAACAAATGGGTTACGCAACTGGACAATTTGGTAAGAACCATTTAGGTGACCGAGACGAGCATCTTCCTACCAACCACGGTTTTGATGAATTCTTCGGCAACCTATACCATTTGAACGCAGAAGAAGAGCCAGAGAACGTGGATTACCCTAAAGAGCCGGAGTTCAAGAAGAAATTTGGCCCTCGTGGCGTTATCCATTCTTACGCTGACGGCAAAATCGAAGATACCGGTCCACTAACGCGTAAGCGTATGGAAAATGTTGATGGTGAGTTTCTTGATGCCGCAGAGAGCTTCATAGAAAAGCAAGTAAAAGCGGACAAGCCGTTCTTTACTTGGTTTAACACCACTCGCATGCACAACTTCACACATGTTCCTGAAGAATACCAAGGCAAAACAGGCGCTGGTTTCTACGCGGATGGTGTTAAGCAGCACGATGACCAAATCGGTCAGCTACTTAACAAGATCAAAGAGTTAGGTGTGGATGACAATACAATCATTGTTTACACCACTGACAACGGCCCTATGGTTGATTTGTGGCCGGATGCTGGGATGACACCGTTCCGCTCAGAGAAAAACACTGGCTGGGAAGGGAGTTTCCGTGTGCCAATGTTGATTAAATGGCCTGGAAAAATTGAGGCAGGTAAAACATTCAACGGCATGATGTCATTAGAGGACTTTTTCCCGACACTAGTTGCTGCGGCAGGTGATACCAAAGTTAAAGACGAATTACTAAAAGGCAAAAAAGTTGGCGATATGGACTACAAAGTTCACCTAGACGGTTACAACCAACTGCCATATTTAACGGGTAAGTCAGACAAATCCGCACGAAATGAGTTCGTTTACTGGAGCGACGACGGCGATCTTGTGGCATTGCGCCAAGGAAAGTACAAGTTCCACTTTATGATTCAAGAGAATGAAACGGGTATGGATGTATGGCGTAAGCCGTTCACTAAACTTCGTGTGCCACTGATCTTTGACTTGAGCATTGATCCATTTGAACGAGGCGATCAAGGCATGGGTTATTCTCGTTGGATGTACGAGCGTTCATTCTTAATGATGCCAGCAATGGATACAGTGAAAGAGGTGATGGGTACATTCAAAGAATTCCCGCCTCGTATGGAAGCAGGTTCGTTCGTACCTAAGTCTTCTAAGTAAATTAAGATTATATAGCGCTTTTTGGAGCGCTATATACCCAAATAGCTTCACTTTTGCTGTACAGCGCTCACGAGGTTATTTGGGTATATGTAATAGTGAGAAACGTATGAGTAAGATTTCCCCTCGCCATTCTACTACTATGCCTATTGTTCCTCTTAAAACGGCGTCTAAAGCGCCTGTTCTGGGCGCGTATGACCGTCGATTCCATGTGATGGCAAAGCCAGGTGGAGCAAAGTGCAACATCGATTGTCAGTACTGCTTTTATCTGCATAAAGAAAATCTACTGCACCAAGAAAAGCAGCCAAAAATGGACGACGCAACACTGGAAGCGTTCGTGAAAAGCTATATCGAAAGTCAGGATGGCGAAGAAATTGTATTCTCATGGCAGGGCGGGGAGCCGACGCTGCTTGGGTTGGACTATTTCCGCAATGTCGTAGCTTTGCAAAAGAAATATCAGCCGAAAGGCGTTCGCATTGAAAACGACCTTCAGACCAACGGCATTTTGCTAAACGATGAGTGGTGTGCGTTTTTAAAAGAGCACAACTTCCTAGTTGGCTTGTCGATTGATGGACCACGAGAGCTGCACGACAAATATCGCAAAACCCGCAGCGGTAAGCCAACGTTTGATCTCGTGATGAAAGCGGTAGATAAGCTCAAAGCGCATGGCGTGAAATTCAACGCGTTGGTCACGGTGAATCGTCACAATGCGAAATACCCGCTCGAAGTATATCGATTTTTAACCCAAGAATTGGGTGTGACTTATATTCAGTTTGCGCCGGTGGTAGAAGCCAACAACTTCCAAACAACCGCGCCGCAGTTTTGGAACGAACAGATGATCCCAACCAAAGGCAGTGATCTGGCTAAACCGGGGCATCCAATGTCGATTGTAACGGATTGGTCAGTCGATCCTGAAGACTGGGGACGCTTTTTAATGGCGACCTTTGAAGAGTGGGTGAATAACGATCTTGGCCGTGTGCTGGTTAATCTGTTTGAAACCGCGGTGGCGCAAGTAATGGGGAAACCGTCTCAGCTTTGCGTGACGGCGGAGTTTTGTGGCAAAGGGTTGGCGATTGAGCACAATGGCGACGTGTTCAGTTGCGACCACTATGTGTATCCAGAATACAAACTCGCCAACATTCATGAACACTCACTGAATGAAATGGCCTTCTCTACAAGACAATATACTTTTGGCATGGCAAAACGCGATTCATTGCCGACGTATTGTAAGCAATGCCCTTACTTGCCTTATTGTTGGGGTGAGTGCCCAAAAAACCGTTTGATCAAAACGCCGAATGGTGAGAGTGGTCTAAACTATTTGTGTTCGGGAATCAAAATGTTCTTTGATTATGCGTTACCGATGTTGGTTGGTCTTGCACAACTTCTCCAATCTCAAGAACCGCAAAGATAACATAGTGAATATAACCTTAAGTTATTTCATTTGTTCTTATACTTAAATATCGAAAAGACGGCTTAAACCATTGAAAAGGTATCCTATGAACCACGCACAACAAGCGATAAAAGAACTCATCGAACAAACAGAAAAAAGCGTCATTGGACAAAGCCACGTGGTTCGAGCTTTAGTCATCGGGTTATTAACAAATGGGCATATTCTGCTAGAAGGTTTACCGGGAACGGCAAAAACACGTTCCGTAAAATCTTTGGCGAACTTGTTAAACACCAGTTTTGGTCGAATCCAGTTTACGCCGGATCTTTTACCATCTGACGTGACGGGTACTGAGGTTTATCAAGAGCTGGATGGTAAGCCGCAACTCCACTTTCAACCTGGGCCCATTTTTAACAGCATTGTACTTGCTGATGAGGTCAACCGTGCACCTGCCAAAGTACAAGCGGCACTGCTTGAAGCCATGGCCGAAGGCACAATCACGGTAGGCGATAAAACTCACGTATTGCCGGACTTATTTATGGTGCTTGCAACGCAAAACCCAGTAGAGCAAGAGGGCACGTACCCACTGCCAGAAGCGCAAATGGACCGCTTTATCATGAAGGTTACCGTCGATTATCCAGAAGATGACGCCGAACGTGACATCATTCGTTTGGTGCGCAGTGAAGAATTGGGTGCGGAAACCAGCAGCGAAATTATTACGCCAAAACACATTGAGCCAGACGTGGTGCTAGAAGCGCGCCGTCAGTTACCAAACATCGTGGTATCGGACCTAGTGGAAAACTACATCGTTGCGTTAGTGATGGCGACTCGTAAGCCAGAGCGTTATGCCGATTCAAACTTAGCAAAATGGATTGAGATTGGCTCTAGTCCTCGTGCTTCCATCGCACTCGACAAATGCGCTCGTGCGTATGCGTGGATGCAAGGACGTGACCATGTGACTCCTGACGATGTGCGTGCCATGGTTCCGTCTGTATTGGGCCACCGTTTTTCTTTGACCTACGACGCACTAGCAGACGGAGTCGATCACCAACGAGTCGTACAAGAGCTGCTAGATTGTGTAGAAATTGGGTAAGTGGGAGGCATTATGGCTAAGCCAACTCTTGCGCCAAAATCACAGGGGATGGATCCCCGTTTGTACTGCGATTACGCTCGTTTAGTACGTCTGCAAGCACAAGCAGAATCATTCAGTTTACTTCCTCACCTAAAGGCGGGTAGCGTACTCTCTGGCCGACACAATTCGTTGTTTCGCGGTCGTGGATTGAACTTCGAAGAGCTGCGCCATTACCAATTGGGTGACGATATTCGTAACCTTGATTGGAAAGTTACGATGCGTACGGGTAAGCCGCATGTACGCAGTTATACAGAAGAAAAAGATCGCAACGTAATCGTGTGTGTCGACCAGAGAAGCACAATGTTTTTTGCTTCGACGCAAGTAATGAAATCAGTTGTCGCGGCAGAGATCGCAGCGATGTGTGGGTGGCGAGTATTAAAAGATGGCGACCGAGTCGGTTTTGTCATCGCATCCCAGCAGGCGTTGTTTCACAGCAAGGCACAGCGTTCGCAAAACGATCTTCTGGCGCAACTTAAACGTCTCGCTAAAGCCAATCAATCGCTCAATGTGGACTCCCGCAATTCCGAAAAAGCAACGTTCAGTCAATGGATTGAGCTTATTAAACGCATGAAGCTCAAGCAATCCACTTTGATTTTTATCAGCGACTGGAGCGACTGCGAGGAGCACCATCTTGATCACCTTAAACAGCTACAACAGCACAACGATGTTCTTGCAGTGATGGTCAGTGACCCATTAGAACAAGCGCTACCAGACGATTTGGCAAAATCGAAATGGGTGGTTGGTGATGGGCAGTATCAACTCAATTTAGACAGCAAAGCAAAGGTAGAAGCTGCGAGCGCAAAGCTTGAGGCTCGAACTAGCTTACAGCGTCAATCACTCTCTCAACTTATGGCGATGAAACACCTTCCGCACATCGAACTCGATACGACAGGTGAGCACATTAAACAATTCCAAAAACTGGTAGGAGGGCGTTAAATGAGTGATCTTCCTACGCCTCCGAGTACCTACATACTCAGAGAGCTGCATGATGTGGCTGTACCACCCAGCGTGAGTTGGTACCCGCAAACTATTGGCTGGAAAATTTTAGCGGCGGTTGTGCTCATTGCATTGGTGTATGTCGTATATCGATTGGCTCGGCAATGGTGGCATAATCGTTACCGAAAAGAAGCTCTACTGGCGATTTCGCAAATCAAATCGAGCGACAAAGACATGCCAAAAGTATTGTTCTCTGTGCTTAAAGTAGTGCTGATTCATATTGATAGCCGCAACGCGAAATTGTTTGATACCGCCTTTCTGCGCAAGCTCGATGCGCTGTATCCGCAAACCGAAGATTCTCAAGCAAACTCGCAAATGGTTTTTAACGATGAGCTTTCAAAGTGCTGGCTACAAAGTATTGTTGACCCAAGCGTTACGCTAACCAACGAAGAGCGAGTAACGCTTATTGCTCGTGCGAAAAACTGGGTGAGTGAGCACCGTTGTGATGCTCAAAAAAGCGCGGCAAATAAATCACCACGATTGAAACGCAAAGCACATCAGGGAGGTCAACATGAATGATCTTCTTGCATCGATAACTGGTTTGTCTGGTTTTGAATTTGCTCACCCAATGTGGTTTCTGGTTTTGCCCTTGCCGTTGGTGGTGTACTACTTGGTGCCCGCATATCGCACTAAGCAAATGGCGATCAAAGTGCCGTTTTTTAGTCAGCTGGTGGAAGCGATTGGCGAGACGCCATCAGAAGGTGCAAGCCAGTTGACCCCGAGTTGGTGGCAGCGAGCAACGTTAATTCTTTCATGGCTTTTGGTGGTGTGTGCGATGGCAAAACCCACCGTGTTAGGCGAGCCTCAAGTTCGCGCGAGTTTAGGCCGCGATGTGATGGTGGTGGTGGATCTTTCGGGCTCCATGGCCGAGCCAGATTTCACCTCACGTACAGGCGAAAAAATTTCTCGTCTTGATGCGGCAAAAGAAGTGCTGTCGGAGTTTGTTCAGTCTCGTAAAGGTGACCGATTAGGCTTGGTGCTTTTTGGTGATGCTGCTTTCGTGCAAACGCCATTTACCGCAGACCAAAAAGTGTGGCTCGAACTGCTTAACCAAACCGATGTGGCAATGGCAGGGCAGAGTACCCATCTTGGTGATGCGATTGGCTTAGCGATTAAAGTTTTTGAGCAAAGCGATAAGTCGCGTAGTGCTTTAGAACAAGACCAAAACCGTGAAAAAGTCGCGATTGTATTAACCGATGGTAACGACACGGGCAGTTTTGTTGAACCGATTGATGCGGCGAAAGTTGCGAAAGCCAAAGGCGTGAGAGTACACGTCATTGCGATGGGCGATCCGGAAACGATAGGTGAAACCGCGTTGGATATGGACACGATTCATCGCATTGCGAAAGAATCCGGCGGTGAAGCGTTTGAAGCACTCAACCGTGATGAACTATCGGCTGCCTACGACGAAATTGGCAAACTGGAACCTCAACTTTACGAAAGCACTACATACCGCCCAAAACAAAGCCTTCATCATTACTTGATGGCGTTAGTGGTCATCATGCATTTGCTCGCGTTCAGCGTCGCAACACTCAAAAGAAGGGCTGTTACACGATCATCATTAGGAGAGAGCGATGTTTGATTCTCTTAGTTGGACGCAATTCTTTACGCAGTTTCATTTTATTCGACCACTGTGGTTACTGGCTTTGGTCCCCATGTTTTTCTTGGTGTGGTTACGCTGGCGAGAAGAAAGCAAGCCAAGCTGGAAGGATATTCTGCCCGAACATTTACGCAATGCTTTGACGATAGGTGAGCGAGGCTGGCGTAAGCAACTGCCGCTTAAGCTCTTGATGCTGATTGTGTTCATCGCCATTGTGATTTGTGCAGGCCCAACGTGGCAACGAGAATCTTCTCCCTTTGGCGAAGATAAAGCCTCTATGCTTGTGGTGCTTGATAACAGCGACTCGATGCTGCAAAAAGATCTCCCACCAAGCCGCCTTGAGCGTTCCAAACAGAAAATACGCGATTTGCTAGTCGCGCGAAAAGGCGGAAAAACGGGTTTAGTCGTATTTGCGGGCAGTGCTCATGTGGCGATGCCTGTGACTCAAGACAGCAAAGTATTTGACCCATTCTTGGCGGCTATTACGCCAGAAATCATGCCCGTGCAAGGTAAGCTTGCTGAAAAAGCCCTACCGTTAATTGATCAACAATTGCAAGGTCAACCAGGCTCCACCGTTTTGTTGGTGAGCGACGGCGTGAACCCGGCCACAATTAAGCAATACCAAGCGTATTTTGCAGGCAAACCTTATCAACTGTTAATTCTTGCTGCGGGGAATACAGACATCGTGAGTAACAACCCGATGGATTTGGATTCTCTGCAAAAACTGGCCAGCCAGACCAACGGTCGATTGGTGGAAGTGACGGTCGATAACAGTGATATCGAACAACTGAATCGATACGTTGAGCGCAATATGCAGCTTAATGGCGAATCTTCAATGCCTTGGAAAGACATGGGTTATCAACTGCTGTTCCCAATCGCGTTGATCATGATGCTGTGGTTTAGAAAAGGGTGGTTAGTGCAGTGGTGCGTGATTGCAATGGTGAGCGGTACACTGTTGATGCCGACCAGTGCAATGGCGGAGAACATTTCTGTGAAAGCCGAGCAGCCACAAGTTGTGCAAAAAGTGACGACCTTCGACAAGGTGGCGCAATGGTGGTGGGATTTGTGGCTGACGCCAGACCAACAAGGACAGCGTTTGTTCAACCAACAAGCGTATTTAGAAGCTGCAAAACACTTTGTCGATCCATTACGCAAAGGCACGGCGTACTACTACGCTAGCGAGTTTGAGCTCGCGCACAGTGCGTTTTTGGAAATGCAAAACGACCCGTCCGAAGAGGTTAGAGATTACGGTCTTTACAATGCGGCGAGCGCATTGGCGCGCCAGCGTGAATATTTGGCTGCTCGTGACTTGTTAAAATCCCTAGCCAGCAAGCCAACGTTGAGCGAGTCGTTAAGACCTGATGTTGAGCACAACTTGAAAGTGATTGCTGGCATCGTCGATGAGATAAATCAGATGAGTGAAAGTCAAGCCGGAACAGAGCAAGAGGCGTCAACCGAGCTAGGCGACAACCCTCAAACCGCAGAAGGAGCGGATGAACAAACGTCAGCAGAGTTGATGATTAAAGAGACGTTAAGCGCAGACGACATCTTAGGTAGCCAAGAATTAGCCGACAAGTGGCTAAAGCGAGTCGAAGCGGATCCGAAGTATTTCTTACGGGCTAAATTTCAAATTCAATTACGCTCGCCAACAACGGGTAGCTCAACTACGACAATGGAACACAATACAGAGGAGGCTGCCCAATGATGATGAGTGTCCATCGCGTTACCTCTTTTGCACTTCCTGCACGGATAGTAGCATGGTTAGTGGTTTGTTTGAGTCTGTTCGTAAGTCGTCACGTTTTCGCTCAGGACATTTACGATCTTCAACGCAATCATGGTGTTGAGTTGCAAGCGTGGGTTGGTCAACAACCAACGGCTGGAGAAAAGCGTAAAACGCCAAGTTTTAGTGTCAATGAGCAAGTCATTTTAACCATCGAAGTGGCAACGCCGCGCTGGTTTACGGGGGGGACGCGAATTGGCAGTATTGAAATGCCCAATGTTATCGCCAAACAGCGTAATCAGTTAGCCACTAACTTCACGGAGCACAAGGGCGGACAAACTTGGTCGCGTCAACGCTGGGAAGTGACTTTGTATCCACAAGCAACTGGTGATTTTGTGATTCCACCTGTCGCTGTGGGCGTTCAGGTGTCGGCGCCGGACGGCGAGAAGGTGTCAGGCACACTTTACACGCAGCCGATTAAGTTCAAAACTGTCTTGCCATCGGGATTGTTGAGCGGTGATACGCCTTGGTTTTCTGCAACGCACGTAGACGTAACACAAGAGTGGGAAACCTCCACTGAGTCACTCAAAGCTGGGGATGCAATCACGCGTAAAATCACTATTTCAGCTCAAGATTCGCTATCTGTGTTGCTACCAGACTTGTTGAAAGGAGAATCAACAACCCGTTACCAAGCGTATCCTCAACCCCACCGTCTGACAGATACGCAAACACGTGGTGATTACCAGTCAACACGCACAGAAGAGAGCGTGTACGTGATTCAACAAGGTGGTGAATTAACCCTGCCAGATTATGAGTTCCGTTGGTGGAACAGTAAGACTCAGCAAGTGGAAACGGTGGTGTTAGAGGGCAAAACATTTGCCGCGAAGCACACGTTGAAATCCTTCATCAAAACGTACTTTGCATGGATTGTATCCACGCTTGTATTGCTGGGTTTTGTGATTATTTCATTGGTAGCCATTAAGCGTTACTACCGCAACAGACCGACACCAGCATGGTTGACGTTCCACCGTCTGTTAAAGACTAAACGTTGGTCTGAAGCAAGGACCGTATTGTACAAACAATTGCGTTTAAATACGGCAGAGCTGGAAATGACCAAAGCCGATACGAGTGAATCGTGGCAAAAAAGTGCGTCGCGAATGCAAAATGGTGAAAATAGCGCTCATTTAATGAAGTCGATGTGGCGCAAGATCCAGACCAAACAACAACGCTTTAAATTCCGTATACCGCGAGCGTTACCAGAACTGGACAAAGTCATTGGAAGAGATGGCAATGAATAAAACGGGGCGCTAATATAGCGCCCCGTTTTTATTAGAGAATAGAGTTCAAATGAGCCAAGAGTTTATGCGCCGCGCATTGGAATTGTCCAAAAATGCGCTTCCTGAATGTCAACCCAACCCGCCGGTTGGCTGCGTGTTAGTGAAAGACAATCAAATCGTTTCAGAAGGTCATACTCAAGCTATTGGTGGCAACCACGCGGAAGTAGAAGCGCTGAATGCATATCAAGGCTCGTTAGAAGCGGTGACGGCATACGTTACGCTCGAACCGTGTTCGTTTGTAGGTCGCACGCCAGCTTGCGCGGTGACATTAGTAAAATCCGGTATTGGCAAAGTCGTCGTAGCCATGTTGGATCCAGATCCGCGCAACAGTGGTCGAGGTATCGAGATTCTAAAACAAGCCGGTATTGAGGTAGAAATTGGTTTATGCGGCGAGGAAGTCAGCGAGTTTCTTACCCCATATTTAGGCAAATCTTAATGTAAGTATTGGCTTGCACGTTAGCTACTCACTTACGCGGTGAGTGGAGTACGTCAAAATTGAGTTAAAACTCATTAAAACAGGTCGTACCGCCCATTTCTTGTACTTGGCTACGTTAACTATCATGCTGTTAGATTAAAATAGAAAAAGTGATTTTCGAAAAATTTAATAGCATGAAACCGACCGATCTTAATCTCATCCCCATCTTTATTGCCATTTATGAAGAGGGGAACTTATCTAAAGCGGCAGCACGTCTCAGTATCACGCAGCCCGCAGTCAGCAAAGCGTTGGCACGCCTTCGTGATATTTATGACGAACCTTTATTTCATCGCTGTACCAAGGGGGTAGAACCTACCTCTTTTGCTATGGATATTTACCCTGCGTTGCTTACTTCGGTGCAAAACTTTACTTCAACTCTGGCGGCTTCTAGCGAATTTGCCCCTAAAGTATCGAATCGAGTGTTTTCCATTGCTTGTGTCTCTGTTGCAAGTTTTGAGTTGCTCCCTCAAGTTATGAAACAGATCCGTGAGTTGGCACCACATATTGCTTTAGAGGTTCATCCACTCTTTACAGAAGATTTTGAAAGCGATCTGCGTTTGCAACGTTACGACTTGATCATTGATATCGCGCCAAGAGCACGAACAGTTTTAAAAGTTGAAACTGTGCTTACTGAGCGCTTGGTGGTGGTGTGTAGCGAGGAGCACCCACGCTTAAAGAACGAGATTACGGCTGAACAATTTTTTGAAGAAGAACATGTGGTGGTTTCGCAGTGGCAGAGTCGTAAGAGCTTGTTAAACGCCGATGATATTGTCGACTTGGACAAAAGAAAGATAAAGTATCGAGCTTCTGGCGTGTTGGAAATGCTACCTGTTATCTTTGGTAGTGAATATATTGGTTTAATGCCCGAGTCGATGATCAACTTGTTCAGCAACACCTATCATGTTAAATCTTTATCTATGCCATTTGATGAACAAACCTATGAGCTCTGCACAATATGGCATCCTAGTCGGACAAACGACAGTGCTCATCAATGGTTGCGATCACAGATTAAACAAGCAGGGAAAGTCATCAACCAATAGGAAGTGCAATGAAGAAGACAATACGTGCCATCCTTAACGGCAAAAAAGCTGGGAACCCAGAGTTAAGAGATGCAATCATGAAAATGAGAGACAAGGGCGTCGATGTGCAAGTGCGAGTGACTTGGGAATCTCAAGACATGCCGCGCTTGGTGAAAGAAGCGGTTGATGAAGGGATTGAACGTATTGTTGTCGCTGGTGGCGATGGGACCGTCAATGAGGCGGCTTCTGCGATTATCCAAATTGAAGAAGAAAAACGCCCTGAGTTAGCCATTATCCCTCTTGGTACCGCAAATGATTTTGCCACCGCGATCCAAGTGCCAGCTTCTATCAAGGCTTCTTTATCTCTCGCCGTAGAAGGGCAGTCTGCTTTGGTCGATTGTGTCAAGGCTAACGATCGCTACTTTATTAACGTGGCAACAGCAGGGTTTGGCGCAGAAGTTACGGCAGAAACGCCTGTTGAACTTAAAAACTTTCTTGGTGGCGGCGCTTATACACTAACTGGTGTTGTAAAAGCGCTCGGCTTTAAACCTTATGACGGAACAATAACAATTGAAGGCGGGGCTTATCAGGGAGAAATGTTGCTTGGCGCTTTCTGCAATGGCCGCTTAGCTGGAGGTGGACAAGAGTTAGCGTCGAAGGCGATGATTAATGATGGCTTGATGGATCTAACATTGGTGCGTCCATTCTTGCCTCATGAGCTGCCAAAAGTTATCGAAGAGATCAATAATCCTAGCGAGAAAGGTGAGTTTGTAAAACACACAAGAGCAAGCTGGTTGGAGATAGACTTCCCAAATCCACTACCGCTCAATTTAGATGGCGAACCATATCATTCGAGAACAATACGGTTTGATGTTCAGTCTAAGAGTATACGATTAGTCTTGCCGGAAGATTGTCCTTGCTTGGTCAGCTAAACTAGTAGTTTCACGGCCCATAAACAACACAGCCTCCAATATGTGGCTGTGTTGTTTGTGTTGAGGTGTCAGGCGAATTAAAGCTTTTGAATGGTCTCTACGTCGATCTGCTTGGTTGTCCACTCTGAGTCAACTTCGCCTCGAATCGTCACTTTATCGTTTGGACCAACGTCTAGCCCCATCCAATCTTCATTGTCGATTTCCACTTCGATTTCACCAGTCTCATCTTTGAACAAGTAAGTCTCGTTACCAAGAGATTGAACAATGTGCCCGGTTAACATGACTGCGCTGTCGTCGGTTGCGTTGTGCGCCTCTTTCACCGAATTAATTACGCCTATTTCTGGACCATTAAACGCGGCGAAAGCTGAGCTTGAAAGTAGGGCAAACATGGATGCTAAAATCATTTTTTTCATTATCGTCCCCTTAAATTAGAAGTAGTAAGTTGTGCCTACGTTAAAGGATGCAGTGTTCGCGTATCGGTCTAGTTGATATTTTGCGTTTGCACCTATGGTGAGCTGCGGGAAAATTCTGTATTCCGCACCCACTGAGAACATTGCGCCTAGCTCGTTGTTTTTCTCTGTGTTGTGGAAAAGCGTGTTGTTCATTTCCACATCGTCGTTCGCGACAAGCTCGTATTCTTGATGTTTCGAAACTTTGGTGTCGTATTGCGTGTACGTTAGACCCGCTTTGAATTTTGTTGTCCATTTGTCATTTAATGCATAGTTAAACACAGGTGCCAACGACACTTGCTTGGCTTTGATTGACGTATCCCAATCCATTTCATGATGGTAATCTTTGCCATCAATTTGTTTGATACCAAGGTTCTTTGAACGATTATCATCAAGGTCAAATTGGCTGTAGCCCAACTCTAGCGCCCAGTTGTCATTGAACGCGTAACCGATAAAACCTGAGAAAATACCGTCTTCAAGCTCAGGGTTGAGTGTTACGTTGTCAGTTGAAAAGTGAGGTTCCAAATCATGGTCAGTGGTGCCTAGTCCATATTCCAGACCTACATAAGGAGCCGCAGATACCGAAACTGAGCAGGTAACAAGTAACGCAAGAAGTGTTTTGTTCATTTTATTTTGCCTCTTCAAATCAACTTAGTGAGTAGAAGCGCATTTTGTGTGAAGAAGCGTGAAGCGATCGTGAAGAAACGAAAAAATGTTTAGAAAAAAGAGCAAGGGGCGATAACCGAGGGGCGGTTTGAGTGAACAAACACCAAGCTCTTTATATAGAGTAAGTTAAGTTGCTGCGACGTAACACACCGCAAACGGGACATTAAGGCGAGTAAACTCTTTGATCCAACGCCATTGGTTATCCTGGAGTTTATCGCCAGGGCCTTTCACTTCAATCCACTCGAACTCATTTTCTTTAAAAGCAATGAGATCCGGCATCCCATTGCGGTAAAGCTTAAGGTCGCTCAATTGTATTTTGAACAGAGCCATCAGCATATTGGTTGGGATAGTGTTGAGCGCTGTTTCGAGTAGCTCTTTACTTATTAAATTCCAATGTACAAATGGATTACTGATGCCAAACTTCTCATCGTATTTTGCCAATAACGTCTGGGTCTTGCCCGCTTCTAGTTCGGCAAAAGCGGTGTCTATCAAAGCTTGGCGCTTGGTAACAAAATCCGAGTGATATAAATCTAAAGGACGGTGTTGATAAGCGTTAATGAATGCCCCTTCAATAGGAGCAAAAATCGCATCCCAGAATGTAAGCCCCAGTAGCGAGTTGAGCAACGCATTTTCAGCGTAAAACACATTCCAGCCTAAGGACTCAAAATACGCTTTACTGGCAAGCTCGACTCGTTGTTGAGATAAATCCAGTTCAATATGGTATTCGGAGCAGAGTGGCTTCACTACTCTTGGTACTTTCGCGCCTTGTTTTCGCTTCAACCGTTGCTCAAGTTTTTGTGCGACTTCGAGCTCAGACACATCAATTGGCGACTGCAGCATCTCTGTGACAATGTCACTAAATAAATCATCATGGTTCAGTTTGTCATAGATACGTGCACGTCGTTCTCGGCTCGGAGTGAGCTGAGTTTGGCTAAATAGAGATAGGGCGGTCTCTAGCTCATTAATACGCTCATAGTCTCGCGCAATGTCATTCAACATGTGTTCGCGTTTACGATCTACGTAATGGTGACTAACTGGATGAGGCATTGCCTCAATTAATAAGTCGAGGTTCGCTTTGTCTTTTCGATCAAATTGCCAGTACAGGTTGGCTAGTTGGCTCAGTTCAATTAAGCGGTCTATTTGCTCACGTGAATCAAAGAAACGGCGCACTTTACTCAATTGGTATTGCTCGAACTGATGTAGACCTAAGTCATCAAGCACGAACTGACTTAAGTCTTGATGGGTGTTGGCAAAAAATAGGGTGAGTAAAACGTCGATCATGTGGGCGGAATTGAGTTTGATGATCGTAAACTCAAGCTGCTCAAAACGATCAAATTCCGTGTTGCTTAAACGCTCTACAAGGGCATCTTTCTTTAATGACTTCGGTAGCTCTGGGTAAAGTGCAGAGATCTCCGGTTTCGTCAGTAAGTTAGACGCTAACTCTTGATGAGAGAGTGTTGGGGAAAGGGCCACAAACTCATGTTGACTCAATTCTGCCAGTGCTTCATTGATAGAAGGTATTTCTTGATAACTCAGCTTATCACTTCGAAACCAACACCCTTTTCGGCTGTATAAACGCACCAATAGGCATTGGGCGTGTTTGCTCAAGGAATCAAACGAGCAAAGCCAAGCGTGTTCTTCCTCGGTCAGTAAATCGCTGTACCAGGTTACTGTGTGGTGAGTCAGCTTAAAGAAGTTTTCTAGATAGTAGTCTGGTGCAAGTTCGATAGGGCTTTCCATAAACGACCGATAACAAAAAAGGCTTAACCCATAGGTTAAGCCTTTTCGCTATCAAATCAATTCGCAATTATGCGTTTTTTAGCTGCGCTACTTTCGCTTCAGACAGTGGCTTAGTGATGAACGCAAGTACGATACATACTGCCATCATTGCTGAAGAAATAGTGTAAGCCAAGGTGTAGCCTTCGCCGTTCGTCATAGAGAAGCCAACAACTGCTGCGCCGATTGCACCACCGATACCCCATGCAGTGTAAAGCACACCGTAGTTAGTACCGTAGTTTTTCAAACCGTAGAACTCGGCCGTTAGAGTAGGGAATACCGCTAGAAGTGTACCGTAACCTACCGCTGCGATCGCAGTACCAATGATCAGAGTGAACTCAGAGTCGAACGTTGCGAACAGCACCATGTTTACGCCTTGTAAGACGAACGCAAGTAGAAGCGTACGAACACCGCCGATTTTATCTGCAAGCATACCCGCAGCAACACGGCCGCCTGAGTTAAATACAGCAAGAATAGACGCTAGGTAAACGGCGTTTGGTAAGTTTGCTTGAACGCTTGCGATTGTCGTGATGTTACCGATGATCATTAGACCAACAGAAGCTGCGAACGCGTACATGATCCATAGAGAGTAGAACTGTGGCGTTTTCAACATTGCTTTCCAAGTTAGGTCATCTGACTTTTTCACCGCTTTAGGTGCTTGGCCTTCTTTTACTTTCGGCTCAGCAGGTGTGTAGTCTGCTGGTGGGTTGTTGATGGTTGCTGCAAGAGGAACTGCAATTGCTAGGATACCAACACCAAGAACCATAAAGCTCGTTTGAATGCCCATGCTGTCGATCAATGATGATGTTACTGGTGCTAGGTAGATAGCCGCTAGACCGAAACCAGCCGCAATAATGCCGTTAACCATGCCTTTCTTCGAAGCGTGGAACCATTTCATTGCAGAAGGTGATAGGCATGCGTAGCCAAAACCGATACCTGCACCTGTGATCACACCGAAGGTAATGTTCAGCATGAGTGGAGTGTCAACAAAGCCAGACGCGATCATGCCTAGACCTGTAAGAACAGTACCTAGGATAAGGATCATACGTGGACCCATGCGGTCTTGAAGAATACCTGCAACAAGAAGACAGATAGAGAAAGTGATGGTTGCAGTTGCATAAGGTGCAGAAGCTTCTGCAGCACTCCAGCCTGATTCAGTTACCAGTGCCTTGTTGAATACACTCCAAGCATACAGGATGCCAAGACAAAGGTTGATACAGAACCCTGCTAACAGGATGCGCATAGCTTTATCAATCTTGCTCATTTTAATTCTCAGTTTTTCCTCTTGTTGGCAATGCCGCAAAGAGGGTTGGTTTAAAGATGTTTTTTCTCAAAATTAGTTTGCGTTTTTCAACGATTAACGTAATGAGCGCGGATTATAACCAATAAATATGTGATTGGAATCTCTTTTTGCCGTTACTGATAAAATAATTTGAAACATTAAAAGCGGATGTGAATTCATGGTTTTGTATGTGGTTGGAGTGTTATCAAAAAGTGATGGTTTTGTTGTAAGGAACGAGGAACTAGTCAAAACAGAGAATTCAGTGCGCAGTTGAGTGCACAGCTCACATTTCATATAAAAAATTTCAAAATGTTACCGTGTTAACTCCCTGTAACAAAAATGACTGAAATATCGTCTTATCGCCGTAAGTATTGGATGTAAAGGGTTTCTTAAATTTAAATTGTTAACCTTTTGTAATAACTAGAGCTGATTAGGTTTTTTGTGCATTAAGTGAACAAAAAAGTCACTTGTAATTGCAGATTATAGGAGCAGAATATAGCGAAAAATGAGATTTCATTTATGAAGGGATGCTTTTTTAGACTTGTTGTGAGGTGACTTATGAAACTGTTCCTATTACTCATGGCTTCGGTATCTGCTGGTGTCGCATCTGCAGATCACATCCATTCATTTATGTTGGGTCTATCTATTGCTTCTCTAGCGGTAGGGAGCTGTTATTTCTTTGCATTCCGTAGCTCGCGCTTTCCACAGCTTGCTTTATTCTTACTAATTTGCGGCATGCTTTCTAAGTTGACGATAACGGTTGTTGGTGTGATGTGGGGAATGTCGGCTGAATTAATTACATCTCCAATCGTATTCGCACTTTCGTATTTATTCTTCTCTCTCGCCGTGACCTACTTATGGTTTAGTTATCGAGAGAGTATCACTAAGATCCCTGATCGATTTAAGTCAGCGTAAATCGTCAAATCAGAAAACATAATGAAAAAACGCCAGCAAAAGTGCTGGCGTTTTTGTTTAAAGCAAAGTCAGTTAGCTTGTTGTGTTTGGCTCGGTAGGGTTTGTCCTGTATTGACTGATACTGTTAGTGGCGGCTCTGGAACTTCTAAGAAGCAGGCGATTACTCTATAGAGTTCTCCTTCCGCAACGGTAACCTTTCCATCCGATTCAATCGCTAATCGACACGCTTTTACGAACAAGCGACGACTTTTCGGTTTGAGCTGCAGTAGGAGCTCTAAAGCGGCGCGATTTAGGCCCCAGTTCTTATTTGCGGGTTGTAACTCTGCATCATTAAAGCCCAAACAAGTTAGGGCGCTGCTAAATGCACGTTGAGCGTCTTCCGGTTGAGAGTGACTAACCCAAGCCAATTCGCGCAGTAGCCAAAACACACTCTCTTTTAATTGCTTTAAAGACTGGATCTGTTTTGTACATCCATACGATTCGAGTAGTTGTTTCTCCAATAAGTTGATGACACACCATTCTGCGAGTGAGTAGTGGTCATCAGTTTGAGAGAGTTCACGTAGCACCTGGCACAGTCTGTTTTTCTGACCCTCACTCAGCGATTTCAAGGCAGGGATGGAGAGTTCGAGTAATGGAAAGCGTAGATGAAGAGGCAAATCATAATCTAGCCATGGTAATAATTGTGCTTGAGACACATTTGGGATATGACTTTTTATCATCTCTCGCTGGAGTTCACTGCCATCAAATATCAAGGCAAAAGCAATAAAGCGCGCACTATATGGTTCACGAGCGATGTCGACAAGTTCGGAAGGAAGTTGGTTAAGTAGTTGTTGACCTACTTCGCTGAGTTCTGCAGTGGTTGGTTTCTCCGGTTGTGTCGATGTCCCTGATGTGAATCCACTAACGTTATCATTCTCAAAGCTTGTCGTTGGACGATGCGAACTTTGAGAAAAACTTCCATCCCAACCAGGTTCAATTCGGCGAATCCGTTCTTCTAGTGGAGGGTGAGTCGCAAATAGGCCAGAAAAGCCGGAGAGTTTGCTTTGACCAAACATCATATGGCTCATCTCATCGCTTGCTTTTGTATTCAATGAAGAACCCGCCATATGACTACCAATTTTCTTGAGTGCACCAGCAATGCCTTGATCGTTTCGAGTAAATTGAACGGCACTGGCATCAGCGAGAAATTCACGTTGACGAGAGATTGCGGCTTTGATCATCGAGCCAAACAAGGTGCCAATCCAGCCCAGAACCAAACAGATAATCGCAATCAGCATGATAACCGCAAAGCCTTTATCGGAATCGGAAGAACTTCTTGATACGCGACTCGTATGATGAGTGTTATCTAAGACCAAGTGTCCAAAATGTGCAATGCAAGTGATGCCAAACAGTACGCCGATAAGACGCGTATTCAAACGCATATCTCCGTTTAAGATATGGCTGAATTCATGAGCAATGACACCTTGTAGTTCATCTCGCGTGAAGCTATCCAGTGCGCCTTGTGTGACGCCGATGACGGCATCATCAATGCTCATTCCTGCTGCGAAAGCATTGATACCGCGCTCTTCCTGCATCACATAGACGGGAGGAACCGGAATACCAGATGCAATTGCCATCTCTTCCACAACGTTGAGCAGTTGTCTATGTTTTGCATCTAAGGTGTTTGAGGAAATCAGCTTGCCGCCTATGCTCTCAGCAACACCTCGGCCTCCATTGGAGGTGAGGGCGGATAAGCGAACCGTTGAACTTATCGCAACAACCAGCAATACACCGGCAAAGCACAACAAGACGTAGGTAAGTGCGGTTTCTTGATCAAAGTGTTCGCCTGTTACTCCGTAATAGATACCAATCGATAATACGCTTACCAAACCAGTGATGGTGACAACTGCTAAGGAAAACAGGAACACCAAAAGCCCAGTGCGTTGACGCGCGGTATCTTGATGGTCAAAGAAATCCATTAGAACTCAACCTTCGGGGCCGCTTGTATTTCAGCACTGTCAGAAAACTCTAACAGTTTGCCATCTTGGAATCCGAATGCGTTGGAAAACAACACGGGCGGGAACGTTTGTTTGTATGTGTTGTAGCTGGTTACCGCATCATTAAATGCTTGGCGAGCAAACGCAACTTTGTTCTCAGTGCTGGTTAATTCTTCTTGAAGCTGACTCATGGTTTCATTCGCTTTAAGCTCAGGGTAGGCTTCCACTACAACATTAAGTTTGCCCAACGCACTTTGCAGCATGCCTTCTGCTTGGTTTAGTTGGCTAATTGCCGCATCACTACCAGGTGCGTCACTGGCTGCTTTCAGGCCAGCAATTGCTTGATTACGAGCTTGGATGACACGTTCAAATGTTTCTTTTTCGTGTTCCATATAGCCTTTTGCAGTATTAACTAAGTTCGGAATCAAATCGTATCGACGTTTTAATTGAACCTCTATTTGAGCGAAGCTGTTTTTGAAACGGTTTTGTAGAGTAACGAGCTTGTTGTAGATACTGACGGCGTACACCACAATGAGCAGGACAATAACGATAAAGACAATAAATGCAGTCATAATAAATCCCATTTTCTTAATGTATTCAGTTCTTATATAAACTGTTGAGATATTAAGCAAATGCTTCTGAAGAAGCGATGTAATAACCGAGAAATATGTCACGAGTTGAGTAACAATTAAAATGCATTTACAAAGCAATACAGAAAGAATAATGACACTGGAGAGATGAAAGAAATAGGCCCAGCTAGAAGCCGGGCCTTGTCGATAAGCAATATTGGCGATGCCGTTAGGCACTCATTGGAACAAGCACCATAGTACCAATTATAACTGTGATAAGACCAGCAAGAACCGGAATAGATGTACGTTTTACAACCTCAAACGGGCTGATGTTCGCCATACCGGATGTCGCAACGATTACGCCAGACACTGGTGAGATAGTACGACCTAGGTTTGATGCTTGAAGCATCGGGATAATTAGGAACGCTGGGTTTAGTCCCATTTTCGCAGCCAAAGATGGTGCCAACTCCACAAATGCATAGAAAGGTGCGTTACCAGACCCCGTTGCAATCGCTGCTGCAACTGTCAATGCAGTAAGGATAAGCATTAAAGCAACACCGCCTGCACCTGCATTGTCTGCAAGGTGAAGTAGGTTATCGATAGCGCCGATAGACATTAGACCTTGCGCAAAAACCCCCGCTGCAACCAAAAGCATCACAACGCCTTTGAACGCGTCAGCCATGCCAGCGTAACAAGAATCTAAATCTTCCAGTGATTTCTTACCATCAAACTTATTTACAACGTAATGGATCAGAGCGCCAAGGAAAATCGAACCGACCACAATAGTGTAAATGTCTAGGCTAAGTCCTGGAATGGTACGACCGTTGAATAGGAACACGCCGATGATAGGTAGAAATGGCAGTGCCGCATAAAACGCTGGTGCATCGGCTTTGATCTCTGATACGTCAATTTTTTCCATTGGCGTATTTTCTTTCTTATCTAAGTATTTGTTCCAGAAGAAAGCCGCGGCAGCCATCACGATGATTGCGCAAATAGAAACAGGCAACACTGTTTGTACCGCAAATACATCAAGCGCCAAGCCAGATTTTTCGGCGGCGATCACCACATCACCAGAGGTTGGAGAAAGAATGATTGCCGCAGGAGAGGCACAAACTGCAACCGCTGCTGGACGAGAGATCCCCATCGCGACCATCATTGGGAATAATGTCGCCATTAATAGTACGCCAAGGCCGGTTGCAGAACTTACTGCAAGAGACATCAAACACGCCACAATGTAAGCCGCTACCAAAAGGACATAAGGAGACTTGATAACAGAAAGCGGTTTAGAGAACTGTTTCACTACAACGTTATTCGCGCCGATGTGAGTCATATAGGAAGCGAAGCCACATAGCAACATGATTTGCATACCAAGGCCGCCGCCGCGGTATTGTAGCATGTATTTCACGTATTCTAGCGCGTCTGTCACCATGTTACCGGTTGAGGTGATTTTTGAGGGCAGCACGTCATGCCCCAATACGCCAGTCATAAGAAGTAAAGCAATACCAGCCGTCAGTAACACGCCCGCTGCTTTATAGCCTTTGACGATAAAGTAACCCACAGCAATGGTGACAACTAAGCCAATTAAGAGCTCTAACATAGGGATCTCCGAATGTTATGAAAAAAAGAAAGAAACTGTTTCAGTTTATGACAAGGAATTTACAGAATTCTTAACTGTGGCACGAGACAAATATGGGGCTTGCATGATCTGAGACAAATAATAATTTAATAATTAATTTCGTTAGATTGTATTGTTGGAATTTGGTTTTCTAAGTGTTATGTGCTGGTTTGAAGCTGTTTGCAGGAAGGAAAATATGACCAGAAATTTGAATAAATAGTGAGGGAATTGATTCAAAATGAGAAAAAGAAACAACTCAGTGAGTTGGAAGAGGGTAATAATCCTTGCAACAAAAAAGCTTCGCCGAAGCGAAGCTAAATCGTAAGGATGGGTTAAGTTAAGCGTATCGGCGCACCATGAGGTTCCAACTGCGTTGTTGCCGCTCGAACTCCGCTTTGATTTGCTGATACTTTATCTTGGTCACAGAGCACTCGTATTTTTTTACTACACTGGCTGTTTTTGCACCGAGTACTTCCTTGCGCATCTCATAATATTCCTGCATGTGATGAACTAGCGCATCAAACTCGTGTTGTAACTGATCGAGAATCGTCTGCGTATTCGGTTTTGCTCCCAGTTTTTCTTTTGCTTTCTTCAAGAGTTGAGTTGCGCGAGCTTTTTCAATTCTAAATGTAGGCGTTGTGCGTAATTTAGATGTCAGTCCTAGCCAAGAGCATGACTTAATCAACCACTTGGTCGGGTCGTAATGCCACCAATAGACACCATTACGATAGTCATTCTCGAAGATATGATGGAAATTGTGGTAGCCCTCACCAAATGTGAAAAAGGCTAACACGCCGTTGTCGCGAGCGGTGTTTTTGTCCGTGAAAGTCTGTTTTCCCCAAACATGCGCAAGTGAGTTAATGAAAAAGGTCGTGTGGTGGCTCATAAAGAGTCGAGCGGCACCAACTACTAATAACATACCCCAAATATCGCCGTAGATAATTCCAAGAGCGACCGGAAAGCCAATATTGGTGAGTAGAGCAAGTGGAACATAGTACTTATGTTGCCACATGACGATTTTGTCACGTTTTAAATCGCGGCAGTTGGTGTATTCGTTTTCCTGCGATTTGTTGTAGTCGCGTAACATCCAGCCAATGTGAGAATACCAAAAGCCACGTTTCGCTGAGTAAGGATCTTTGTCGTTATTGTCGACATGCTTGTGGTGTACACGATGATCAGAAGACCAGTGTAATGCACTATTTTGCAAAGAAAATGCTCCTCCAATCGCAAAAATAGCACGTAAAATTGGATGAGCTTCGTATGTTTTGTGGCTCCAGAGTCGGTGATAGCCTGCTGTAATAGAAAGATTCGTAAAACTGAATGCCATCACTCCCCAAACTAGATGCTCCCAACCCAGTCCAAAATGATATGCATACCAAGGCATTACAATAAAAGTCAGAACAAAACTGGAAGAAAATATCAATGTATTCAACCAGATAATGGGTGGTTTGTTTTGAGTCACAGGTGTATTCCTAACTTTGAGCTAACAACTGTTCGCCAGAATATCAGCGTACACGTGTAAGTCAAATTAAAGTTAGACAAATGTGACTGTTCCTTTGGATGTACATTAAGGAACTTGATGGGATATTTTGCTTTTAATTGAATAATGAGTAGTATTAAAAAATGAGCTCTGGCTTAAGGTGTATAAAATCTGCCAAGAAACAAGTGTTATAAAGGTGGAATATGCCGAGACTCTATAAAGAAGTAAAAAATGTAAGAAAATAGGAATACGTAATGGATTTACGATTAGCGGAATATAAGGACTACGAGCGCATTGCGCATCTTCATGCGGATAGTTGGAAGCGTCATTACCGTGGCATTCTTAGTGATAACTATCTTGATAAAGAGGCGATTGACGACAAACTACTGATCTGGCAAACCCGTCTGACCAACCCACCATTCAACCAGCACATTGTCTTGGCGGAAGAGGGTGGTTTGTTGCTCGGCTTCGTTTGTGTGTTTGGCAACCATGATTTCGAGCGTGGAACCTTTATTGACGCACTGCATGTTGATGACAGCTACCGCGGTCGTGGTATTGGCAAGCAGCTATTACTTGCTGTCGCAGAATGGCAGCAACAGTACTTTAAAGACACTGGTCTTTATCTAGAAGTCGTATCACAAAACATTTCTGCAATTGAATTCTACCGCCATATTGGAGGTCAAGAATGTCAAGAGCGAACTTGGCGTGCGCCAGGTGGTACAGAAGTATTGGAGAAGGTATTCCGTTGGAAGAATGCTCAGTCATTAGTCAGTGGGATAGAAGAAAACGTTATTTACTCCTAGTCTGACGTTTTAGCTTAACAATAAGAGCAGCATCAACGCTGCTCTTTTTTGTGCCTGTACCTAAAGTATTGTGTTTCAGTGGGCGACTCAAAAGCAAAGCCCCATGGCTTTTAGCTCTGACTCGCATTGCTGAGCATTTTCAAATTGAATTGCTTCCATGCCTACCGCTCGGGCCCCTTCGACGTTGTATGGCATATCATCAAGAAATACCGTTTCCTCGGCCTGAAGCTGATATGTTGAAAGTAGGGCTTGGTAGATCTCAGCTTGTGGCTTTAGTAACTGCACTTCAGAAGAGATGATTGTACCGTCAAACAGCGGCCAGAATTCATAGGTAGCACGAAGATGCTCAACAATTTCGTTGACGTTGTCTGTGAGCGCATAAACGCGATATCCTGCACTTTTTATTCTTTTTAGCAGTTCGACACTGCCGTAAAGTAATATTTGTGTATGTTTTACGTAGTAAAAAAAGCGGTCCATTTCTTCCGCTGTCACTTTGTGCTCACGTTGATAGCACAGTTTGGCTTCCTCTTCGGAAATGATTCCTTTGTTTAAGTCTTTCCAGATTTGTGATGAAAACAGCAACTGGGCCATTTTTTCCGCTTCTACTGAGTGACCAAATGTTAAGCGAACAATCTCTACCGGAGACCAGCGTACTAATACATTTCCCACATCAAAAATTACGCTTTTTATTTGTAAAGGTTCCATAACACACTCCAAGCCAATTGTTCATCACCGCGTTACATCCACAGTGAATGCTGTCGTTAAATCTTTGGAAGTTCGAGCCAAAGGCGCTGTTTAAACGTCTCGAACGTATATGAGATTAACATCCCTTAGGATACAACGCGATTATCGCAAAATTACACTAAACTATATGCAACTTCATTTATTTGGTTGTAAATCAAGTGTCGCTATCTTAAAAGATTGAAATTAAAGACAAGCGCCGCGAAATATTTGCGCCATTTCGCGCTGCTTATAAGCGTTAAGTAATATATAATTACTTAATAATAAAACGATAAGAATGAATGCAAATCACACTATTGGGACGTCAGGCGGAGTAGGCAAAATAGATAATATGGACTCGATACGTAAGGTTTATCAATATGCAGAACCCAACCTGACTCTCGTTGGTTGGATGGGGTTTCTTGGCTTTCCGCTGTACTACTTTGTTTGGGATTTTGTTTTCCCACAGGCTTATGAAAACTTGCCGCTCAGATTGTTTTGTTCACTATTGTTCTTTGGTATCATTTTTAGAAATCGCCTGTCGTCAACGTGGCGAAAATATATCCATATTTACTACCAAGTGACGATAACGATCTGTTTACCGTTTTTCTTTTTCTATATGTTACTGATGAATGATTGGTCCAATGTTTGGGTCATGTCATTTATGTCCGCGATTTTCTTGCACATTCTATTGGTTCATGTCACAAGAGTTATGTTCGCTCAAACTTTTGCCGGAATAGGTTTAGCGACGTTCTTTGCTTGGGTGGCGAAAGGGTTTCATCTCGATTTAACAATGGATTGGACGCATGTGCCAATCTTTCTCTTTATTTATGTATTTGGCAATTTATTCTACTTTCGGAACCAAGTAGAGCACGAAGCGAAAGTGTCGTTGGCCAAGTCATTCGGGGCCGGAATTGCGCATGAAATGCGTAACCCTTTAAGTGGCCTTTGCACGTCAATCGATGTTATCCAATCAGTCTTACCCAATAAAAAAGAAGCAGAGAAAGACCAATATCTGATGAGCGGAGAGGATGTCACCCTGCTGCGTGAAGTTAGTGAGGACGCGATGAACATCATCCAGTCGGGCAACGAGACGATAGATTTACTTCTGACATCTATAGACGAAAACCGTGTCTCGCGATCCAGTTTTCAAAAGCATTCTGCTCATTCAGTGGTTGAAAAAGCGATTGAAAGCTTTAGTTATAAGCGTGCGACGGATCGCTTTGCTATATCCCTAGATGCGAGAAGTGAGTTTGATTTTCTTGGTAGCGATACCTTACTTAAATACGTTATGTATAACCTTTTCAAGAACGCCTTCCATCACCGCACATCTGAAGATTTCCACATACATGTGTCCATGACGAGCATGGAGCACTCAAACCAAATCGTTGTAACCGATAATGGTGCTGGTATTGCTCCTGATGTCCTACGTAATATATTTCAGGACTTTTACACAACTGGTAAGTCAGGCAGCTATGGTTTGGGTTTGCCATTTTGTAAAAAAGTGATGCGTTCTTTTGGAGGTAACATTGAATGCCAGTCTCAGCTAGGTGAGTGGTCTCAGTTCACGTTAACTTTCCCGCCGATCACATCTGATATCGTGACTGAAATTAAAAACGATTTGACCAAACTCAAAACCATCCTAACGGTGACTAATCAAGATATTCTTGTGTCGAAAGTGACGGACATTAGCCGTTTTATGGGTTTTGAATCAACGATCTTAGATGTTAATCAAGTGCTCAAAAAGAAAGAGTATGAGTTCGAATTCGACCTGATTTTTATCGATCTTGAGAGCTTGGATGCAAGAGCAAACCAATTGGATAGATTAGAATCTCTTCTGTCTTTCACGGAAGCTCGTATCGTTTATCTTTTTGAGCATCACCCGACACAGAGAGCGCGCAAAGCGGCATATGAGCCTATTTGGGTGGAGACTCAAGCCTGGTTATTGAATACTAAGCCAACCATTGACCGTCTCTTGTATGACTCAAGCTATGTGTCGACACCAACGGCCTCAGTGGCTTTAGATACGTCAAATAAGCGGACAATTATGGTCGTGGATGATAACGAATCTTTGCGAAAATTTACCGCGATGTTACTCGAAAAGCAGGGCTTTGAAGTGATTCAGAAAGAAGACGGGCAGCAAGCACTGGATACATTAGAGCAAGAGAACGTTGACCTCATTCTTATGGATATTGAGATGCCCATCATGGATGGTGTAGAAGCTTCAAGGCGAATTCGAAGCTCGGATAAAAACTATGCGTCGGTACCTATTATTGCGCATACTGGGGATAGCTCACCTGTTACGCTGGACAAAATAGGCTCTTCTGGCATGTCTGACTTTATCGTAAAACCAGCGGATAAAAATCGCTTATTCGACAAAATTGCAAACTGGATTTAATCACTCGCAATTGTGTTATCTTGAGACGAGTTGCTCATAATGCGAATCCGAATAAAGAGCCCTGCAAAACTGCTGAGCTCTTTATTTTTACCTACACTCTAGCTTATACAAAATCTAGATCAGGATGAACAAACGCTTGTTGGCAGGCGGAAAGAACGTGATCGACTTCGGCGGCAGTCATGTCCGCATTGACAGAAAAACGAATGATGTTCTTGTTTCTTCCTGTTGCAGGGCGACAGAAAACTGCACCAAAGACATTCCTTTCTTCTAAAAAGTCGCGAACTCGCTCAGTGTTTCTTTCGTTGCCACATTCTAGCGCGATAATTTGCGACTCACTGCGAATAGTAAACCCAATACGTTTTAAACCAACGGCTAGAGACTTTGCTCTTTTAAACAAAATTTCCCGTTTGTCATCGGCTTTTTTTATGACGTCCAGTGTTTTTTCTAACCGAATAATCTCTTGCGGTAACACGGTAGAGCTGAAAATGGCAGGATACGCGACAAATGGAAGCGTCTTCGCCAGCTTTTCTGCCCCTAAAATTGCGCCAGCACGATAAGCAAATGTCTTTGCAAGACTTACGGTTACAAAATCCACCATATGAGTCAAATCCAGCTCTTGCAGTAGCCCCGCGCCTTGCGGACCGTGCGTACCTAACGAGTGCGATTCATCCACAACTAAGCCGCAGTCAAACTCTTGTGCTATTTCGTAGATATCACGTAGAGGAGCAATGGTTCCGATAGTGCTGTAAACCGAATCCACAACAATAATTCCCGAACCATGGCGTGAAATCTGTTTTCGCAAGTGGTTGGTGTTGTTATGCATGAACGGATGAATTTGTGCTCCTGCGATACGTGCACCTTCCCATAAAGACATATGCGCAAAGAAGTCGATATACACAGGTATGTTCGGTGCACAAATAGTCTGTAATAAACCGACATTCGCAGCCCATCCTGATTGAGAAAGCAGACAGCTAGGCATGCCGACAAAACTGGCTAGTTGAGTTTCAAATGCAGGTTTTGATTCATCATCTTGCAAGAAAATCGCGGACATCACGACGTTGTCATCGTGTTGAGAAATCGCATCACGATGCGCGTTTTGAATCTCCTTGTTATGAGACAGTGCAAGGTAATCATTGCTTTGCATAACAATGGCATTACACGTTGGACGTTTACCAAGAACAAGGTGTTTCTTGTTCTCGTTCGGTTCAATTAGATCTTGAATATGAAAATCTAGGCGTTCCTCAATAAAGGAAGGAAGTGGTTTGCTTTGTATAGTTTCACTCATAATAAATCTCTTCTTCATATGGAAAAACGCCAGCGCTGACACTTATTCATATTGCGGATTTTGGGGAGAGTGTCACTAACCAGGTTGCATAAGTTTGCAGACCCTTGCAAACTCGACATTTGAGGGTTGGATGGTGGCTGTAACTCTATAGGGGCCCGGGGTCTAAACTAGTTTGTGCTTAAAGTTTATACGGCGATTTTGCGGTGTTTTTTTCGTGCTTCATGTCTGGATTTTGTATGAGAATATAAAGTTTGAAAAGTGAAAAAATGGGCGCATTAGATAACAAAAAAGGCGCGAAAATCGCGCCTTAAAATATGATTGGGAAAAGATAATATCAGTTTATCGCTTATTACGTAGATAGCGCTTGCGGCGCTCTTCTTTACGCTTCGCTTTTTCTTCTTCTTTACGAGCGGTCTCAATCTCGACTTCAATCAGCTCTTGAGTGATCATTTCTGGGCGCTCTAGTGTAATTTGGCCTAGTGTGCCTTGGCGAAGTTCGTGCAACAAAATCTCTGATACTTTGTGCAAGTCCACACGTCCACCTGCGCGTAGTGCACCACGGCGGCGACCAATCTCTTCCATGATCTCGATATCTGATTCAGGAAGCTCTTCGATTTGGTAACGCTCTTTAAGCTTGTCTGCATAGTGAGCTGCTAGATACTCAATGGTGTAAAACGCAACCTCGTCGTATTCCATCGCAGTATCTTTTACAGCGCCAGTAGCAGCTAAACGGAAGCCACTGTGTGGGTTTTCCACTTTTGGCCACAGAATCCCTGGTGTATCGGATAAAACGATGCCATTTTGCAGGTTGATGCGCTGCTGACGACGTGTTACCGCGGGTTGGTTACCAGTCACCGCGATCGTTCGACCAGCTAGAGTATTGATGATTGTCGATTTCCCAACGTTTGGGATCCCCATGATCATGGTACGAATGTTTTTACCGATCTCTTCACGGTGTGGGGCAAGTTTACGGCAAAGCTCCATGATTCGATGCACTTCTTGCGGTTCTGACGTCGTGATTGCCATTGCTTTTACGTGTTGCTCTTGCTCCAAGTGCTCAATCCATAATTGAGTTAACTCAGGATCGGCCAAATCACGCTTATTCAAGACTTTAACGACCGGCTTGTCACCACGGATTTGAGAAATCAAAGGGTTTTCACTACTGAAAGGAATACGAGCATCCAGTACTTCGATGATCACATCCACTTGTGGGATTGCTTCTTCGATCTCTTTGCGTGCTTTGTGCATGTGGCCAGGAAACCACTGGATTGAGTTATTAACCATTTGAATTTAATACCTTAATTTTCTTACTGCTCCAACGGGCGTACGAGTAGTAATTTGAGCTTCGAGCAGCATAGTTTTAGACAGAGTGTGTTAAAACCGTACTTACTTTTGTGGCTCTGTACCGCAAAGTTGAGCGTTTCTTTCGTGTTAATGAGCTAGTTTATCACGGAATGAAGGCGAAGCATTCAAGATGGAGACAAAAAGCCACGGTTTACAAACGAGCAAGCAAACATTTGTTGAGTATGCTCGCCAACGGACTTACAACAAGTATTCACTTTGGTGAGATATTAAGCGCAAATATTGTGTAGTCAAAGGTGGATTGTTTTGTCGGTTTTTTCTGACTTATTTCAAATTTTTATCTTTATATCAGTAATTTATATTTCATTTCGCTATTGGTCGAAATTTGACTTTTAGCCGACACAAATTAATCTGACTGCCCAGTCCGAGTAAGGCTTTATGCTCAGTACGATAAGTCGTATTACAGCGTTGTCCGTTGCCACATTTTTGCCAGTAGTTTCTTTTTTAACTCATTGATAGTGACAGTTATTGAGAACAGACAAGCAGACTGAGTTTTACATTGAGGCTGAGTAATGCTGGTCGATTTTGATCAGCGAGTGGCAGGATTAATTTAACCAATCGAGCAGGAGATCGAAAATATAGACTATTGGATAGAGATAAATGAATACACAGCTTAATGTGATGGTGATTGATGGTCATCCTCTACAAACCAAGATACTTACCCAAATATTGGGTCATAGTGGCGCTTCAGTCAGTACATTCAATTGTGTGGACACTGCTAGTCAATGTGCACAAGAGCAATATTTTGATGTGATCTTTTGCGATCTCCAGATGCCGGGAAAAGGCGGTATCGACATCTTGGAAGTATTCGACCAAATTCAGTATCACGGGCAAGTCGTGCTAGTCAGTTTGTTGGAGCAGAGCATCATCTCGGCAGTACGAGAAATGTGCGAAGGGTTTAGTTTTGAGATATTAGGAGAACTGCCTAAGCCGTACGACGAAATGCAAGTGGTTAAACTCCTCAACCAAATAAAAGATGAAAGAACGCGAAAAACAGCGTTTGCTCAACCTATCTTACTGCAAGACCAAGAGTTTTTGTTTGCTTTGGGTGAGGGGCGAGTGAAGAATTATTACCAACCTTTGGTAGACGCACACAGTGGTGAGCTTTTAGGTTATGAAGCGTTAGCGCGTTGGGTGCATCCCATTTATGGCGTGTTGTTACCAAACCACTTTCTTCCGATCGTAAAACGATGCCATTTGTCTTCTGAACTTTTTCAATCAGTGCTGATTAATACAATCTATGACATCAACAATAGGGGATTAACCCAAAAGGTCTCGATTAATGTCGACCACGAAAACTTGAACGACCCTGACTTCTCGCATCGTTTTATTCAACAATGCTCGGAAAGTGGTGTCGACCCTTCACAAATCACCATTGAGATTACAGAGCGGGAAGCTTTCCAAGCTAGCACATCTATCTACAAAAACCTCATCAAGCTCAGAATGAAAGGTGTCACGGTATCAATTGATGATTTTGGTACGGGCTCATCTACATTTGAAAAGTTGGCAAAGTTACCTTTTAACGAGATCAAACTTGACCGCGCTTTTGTCTACGGAGCGAGTGAAGACCTGAAAAAGAAAAGCATTGTCATCGCCATTTGTGCTTTAGCGAAAAACCTAAATATTCGTATTGTCGCCGAAGGTGTCGAAGACGAAGTAACCTATAAAACCATGCGCGAATGTGGAATAGACATCTGCCAAGGCTTTTACATTGATAAGCCCATGCCGTTAGAGGTAATCACTATTTTGAAGTAAAAATATGAAAAAATTGAACTGTTTGATCTTTGGTGATCAAATGCTTATCTGTGTGGCTATCAGTGATAAAACCGTGAGTACCAAGAAACGTCGATTTCTAGATAAGTTTAATGTGAATAATGTTATTGAACTTGCAAAAGTAGTAGGAACATAAAGTGTTATGAATGTAAGAAGTTTTGTTTCTTCTTTTGCGGTTGCGATGTTGTTATTTATTGTATCGGTGACCATGATTGGTGCTGTACTCATCTCTTATGAGGAGAAGCAATTTAATACGTACGCTAACAATTTAGCAAAAACAAAGCAGAAGGTCATTCTGCTAGGCTTGTTGACCGAAGCTCAATTGGCGCAGTATGAAAACTTCAGTATCGAACAAATAGAAGTACTGACTGACTTCAGTTTTCAAGATGCAATTTATGCTTTAAAGCCGTATAAAAACCTAGATTATTTGGAAACTGTTGCTCGTAAAGCACTACACCAAGCAGAAGCTCATTTGTCCAATGTCTACGATAGAGAAGACGCCATATTGTACTTTCGGTCTTACACTAGTGACAAACTCATCTTAGAACGACCAATCCCAGCTCTAGAGGGATCTAAAGAGACGTTTGATATAGAATGGTGCAGAGTGAATTACGCTTGTATTCTTGCCGCGTGGAAAGAGCAGCTCTCCGACCGAGTTCTTATCTCTAAGCCCTTCAAAACCACGTATTCAGATGAGATGGCATTAAGTATCATGAGTCCCGTCTACTATAGAGGGAAGCTTGTCGGAGAATTTTCGGAACAACTGTATTTATCATCGCTTTATAATGAAGGCAAAGCCGTTGACGTAGAGGTTAGTAACGGAAATAAGCAGATAATTATTTACTTTCCGAGCTACCCCTTAGCTCATTTTGCTTACACTCAATCCTATGTTGCCGACAATAATAATCTTGTTATTTACCAATATCCGTTTAGTAAAATAGTGGTGGACTACAGCTTTATTCTTGTCATCTATTCTGTCGTAGCGTTCGCCTATTATCGAAAAGCCAATGAATCTAAACAGAGCAAAATTCAATTAGAAAATGCTCTGAGTGATGTAACGCAAGATGACTTGACCGGATTATTAAATCGGCGAGTATTTAAAGAAGAGCGGTTTAAACATCTAATGGAGGTTGAACCATACTCTATCATTGCGATTGACGGAAATCGTATCAAGAAGATTAATGATCGTTACGGACACCATGTTGGCGATGAAGTCATTGTTATTATTGCAGACTCAATGAGAAAGGTTTTTCGGAACAGTGACTACTTAGTCAGGACTGGTGGTGATGAGTTTATTGTCATTTTGCCCGGATGCAGCATGAGCAAAGCTTCCATGTTAGCGAAAAAGCTCCGTAGCGTTGTTAAACACAATCGTTTAAATACATTAGATATAGAGATCAGCGTTAGTACTGGTGTTGCTGTGCGCGAAGAGGATGAAACGCTGCAAGAGGTGATCGTGAGAGCAGATGAAGAGTTATATGAAATGAAAAAACAGCGTGTTTGAGGACAACAATACATAACCATGACATAACTGTTTGATAAATTTGACCAAGCAGTACCCTTGGTCTTTTATATTAGTCGAGCAATGCATAATGCTCCTTTGATTGCTGATTAGCATAAGACCCAACTGGTACTGTATCGTGAACAAAGACCTTGATCTAAACCTATTAAAAATACTGGTTCTGCTAGAAAAGCATCGTCAGCTTAAACCCGTAGCGAAAGCCTTGGGCAAGAGTGAGGCGTCGATCAGTAAATATCTTGCTCGCTTACGCATCCAGCTTGGTGATGAACTATTCATTCGTCACCCACATCATTTAGAACCCACCAACTTTCTGATGCGTCAGTTACCCAAAATAGCAGATGCATTAGATAACTTAGAAACATGCTTAGTTCGATCAGAATTCAAACCAGAAAAATACAGTAAGGATATAACGGTCTGTTTACCCCAAACGGCTCAGTACTCATTTGGACACTTGTTGGCGATGGATTTAATGACGCTGTTTCCTAAAGCTCATATTACTGTCGCAACCATCACGGAATATACGGTGGACGAAATCCTTTTAGGCAAAGTGGATGCCCAGCTTCATTACTTCAATGATGAATTGCCAAAATCTATCCATCAGAAATTTATTGGCTACGCGCCTGCTGTGGTTGTTGTTCCGGAAGAGCTTGGGATCACCACTCTTGAAGAGGCTGCCAAACTGCCATTTATTATGCTTGAAATTATCGGTTGGAAAGAGAAAGAGCAGCTTGCAAAACGAGCAATGGAAAATCACGGTATGGTGATCAATCGAATTGCAGCGCTAGATAACGTGAGTAGTGTGCTAAAGCTGCTCAAACAAAAAAAGGCGGCGACGGTTTTTCTGGAGTATCAGGCGCCAATCGAAGGATACCGTTTTATTCGTATTCCTGAATCTTATTACCCCAACGGCTGGCCAAAGGTTGTACTTCAGATGAAGCAAAGCCATCGTCACGACGCAATGCATCAGATATTAACCGATGCCATTGCAAAATATATGAAGAACTAACGATCGCATTGAATGTTTTCAGCGCTTGGGATCGTATGCAGTAATTCAATCAATGAATCTGCATGGTATTTTTTCAAAATACGAGTTTTGTAAGTGCTGATGGTTTTAGCGCTGAGCGATAGTTGTTCTGAAATACGTTTATTTGAATAGCCCTGAGCTAAGTAGTGGAACACCATGGCTTCGCGATTGGATAGCGTGACATCACCAGTAGAAGGAGCGTGAGTAGACTTAAACATAGAGTACCCACGTGAGACACTCACAATCGCGTCAGCAATAGCTTCTTTTGTCTCGTTTTTATTCAAGAAACCATGAGCTCCCATCTCGTAAGCCGCTTTAGAAAGGCTGGAATAGTCGCGTGAAGAAATGAAAAGTAATTTACCTTGATAGCCCGTTGCTAAAATATTCTTCGCCAAACGCATACCATCTCGATCACCAAGGACAACGTCTAGAATAATAAAATCAATTTTTGTATTTCGAACTAAGTCCATTACTTCTGCGCTGTCTTTCGACTGAATGACTTCGGCTGTGTTGATTACGCTCTCAACAAGAGAAGTCAGTGCTTCGCTGTAAAGTGGTTGGTCATCAATGATAAGAACATTATTCAAATGGAGCCTCACTACTATCCGAACTGTCATACCGCCCAACGCAATATGATTGTATTAAGAGGGATTGTAGGAAAAACCTTTCTGATGGAAAGGAAAATGACATTTTCTATAATTGAAATTCACTGAGCACAATTGAATAAGATACTGTCGAATACGCCAATACACGAGGGATTTCATATGTGTGGGTATAGTGATAGGCCAACGAAAAACATCAATATTAACCCTAAACTTTTCATCGAAATGGCCGCTAAAAGTGGGAAGGTAAGGTCGCACTAAGTTAACTCATGTTATCCTGTTCAAAAATGAGACATTTTTTCACAGTTTGATATGGAAATGTGCGTTGGCCGTCCTTTTGGTGGTTTACAAACTTTGTTGTAACGACTAAAAAGGATGCTTGGATTTTTAGCCTGAGAATGGCTTCTCATGGCGTTTGCATCAAACTTTTTCTGATGCGTATTTTGGTTGGATAATTGGCTTTATGAGTAACGTAACCAGCACCATTTTGACAGAAAGTGGTACCAATGAGCTTGAAATCATCGAGTTTCATTTAGAAAAAACATTGCCGGATGGCAGCACAAAAACTTGTTATTACGGCATCAACGTTGCGAAAGTACGAGAAGTGATTCGCGTACCAGAGACAACCGATTATCCAAACGCACAACCTCACATGATCGGGGTGTTTTCGTCCAGAGATGTATTGACGCCTTTAGTTGATTTAGCTGGTTGGTTAGGTGTACCAACACGCCAGGACCTAGAGCGTAAGTTTGTTATCGTTACTGATTTCAACAAAATGACCAATGGCTTTCTGATTGATAGTATTTCACGTATTCATCGTATCTCTTGGAATGATGTGGAATCACCAAGTCAGTTTTTGGAAGCGGGCGAACAAGATTGTGTAGTGGCAGTTGTCCGCAAAGAAGGCAACCTGATCATGATTCTCGACTTTGAAAAAATCATCGCGGATATTAACCCAGAGCTGAGTATGGAAAAATACGATGTGAAAGGGGATAAGTCGGTAGATCTAAACCAGAGAATGGTGGGTAAGCGTAATGCTAAAACGATCATGGTGGTGGATGACTCAGCATTTATTCGCTCTTTGATTCAAGATACATTAGCTTCTTCAGGTTACAATGTGATCACTTGTAAAGACGGTGGTGAGGCTCATGAGAAATTAATGAGCTTAATCGAGGTCGCGAAAGAAGAAAACTTGCCAGTTAAAGAGCTGTTAGATGCGGTGGTTACGGACGTAGAAATGCCTCGAATGGATGGTATGCACTTAGTGAAGAGACTACGCGATACTGAAGCGTTTCATGAAATGCCGATCATTATGTTCTCATCATTGATGAGTGAGGATAACCGAGCGAAAGCACTGTCTCTTGGCGCAAATGATACGATTACCAAGCCAGAGATTGGCCGTATGGTGAATATGATGGATAAATACGTATTTAACTTTGCGTAAACAAACCCGATAAGATTAAAAATAAGGCTGCCGATGGGCAGCCCTGTTGTTTTAAGAACAATGATTAATTACTAGAGTATAGTCTTGGTTTTCTCTAAGTGGTGGACCATAAATGATACTGCACTTCTCTTTTGACGCACTCTTGTCATCTCTTGCCATTATCGCTACGAGCCTTTTATCTTCAAAAGCCTCAATTTTCCAATCTGTTGTACCGTACTGATGTTCAAGTTCATGAACAAGCAACCCCAAAGCAGTCTCATCTGCATCAGGGTATCCGTATAAGAAGACGCATCGCTTGTTGGCGCCAATAGTACAGCCTTCGAAAGGCAGCTCTGCTTTGGTGAATTTATTATCAAAATTTGCAACATATGCTTTGCTCTCCAACCCTGCAATCGCCATTTTCCCATAACCGGCACCAAGCGCTGATGCAATCGCGCCCTTCATGCCTTCTAAACGCGCTTCACGCGCATCACTTTGAAGGTTTAAAAAGCGTGGTGCGGCAGTGACAGCAAGAATGCCAAGCACGACAATAACTACGACTAACTCTATTAGAGTAAATCCAGTTTGTTTTCTCATATTATTTTCACAGCAAGTTAAAGGTAGAAAAAGTAACACTGACCGTACACTTGTTGTTGTGTAAATAAGTACGGTAATGACAAAATGATCAATAGTATAAAGCGATGAGTCATAAAGTGCTATACCGATGTAGTGAGAATCGACTACGCCTATATAGAGCGGGAGGAGGGGTCAAAGGTCTAATGCGGCCGTTTTTGAGCAGTCATTAATTCCGTGGAAGAAATGCTGCATGAACAGTCGAGCATGAATTCGCCTAGATATAAGCATACACGTACATTGGCTGAATGAAAGACGAAAAGAAGTGACGGCAAACCGCACAAATGGATTGTCTTTTTGTTCACTTTGATGAATGCTACGCGAGATTCATATCACAACACACTCGACGCATTCATCGTGCGAATGTGCTTTGGTTTCGTGTTTGGCTTTCAAATATAAGAATAATCTAAATGGAATTCGATTCGATAAACTTGCTTGCGATAGGGCTAATATTTCTTGGTTCTTATGTACAAACCGCAATAGGCTTTGGCTTGGCAATTGTTGCCGCACCTTTACTGATTCTTTGGGCGCCGGAGTATGTGCCTGCACCAATCTGTTTAGTCGCGTTATTTATTTCGTTGATGAATGCGATGAAGCACCGCAGTAGTGTTGAAATCGGCGGTTTAAAAATGGCATTGATTGGGCGTGTGCCCGGATCGGTCGCTGGCGGCTTGCTACTGTTTTTTGTCTCGACTCAAGCCCTTACACTTTGGATTGGTTTTTTGGTGTTATTCGCGGTTGTGGTGAGTGTTTTACCGTTTCGGGTTGAACCCACACCAGCGCGTATGACATTAGCAGGATTCTTTTCTGGATTGTTTGGTACCAGTTCGGCGATTGGAGGCCCACCGATGGCGTTGTTGTTGCAACATCAAGAAGCGAATCAGTTACGTGGTAACCTATCGGCATTTTTTGTTTTCAGTTCCATCATTTCGCTCGTTGTTCAAATTCCCGCTGGTTTCTTCACATTACACCATTTGGTGATTACTATTCCGCTATTACCTGCGGCAGCACTTGGGTATTGGCTCGCGATGAAAACCACCCAATCGTTACCAAAAGAAAAAATTCGGTTTGGAGCACTTATGTTGTGTTTTGTGAGTGGGTTTACAGCAGTAGTACAAGCGTTGAACCAGTAATGCCCTCAGCATCTTAAACTCACAGGGATATCGCGTTCCTTTTATTATGCATAGCGCGATTTGTTTGCGCTGACTTATTCGTTTAGATGAGCGATAGTTTTATGAATAACACTCGTTATGGCACTTTTATGGCAGCATTCTCCTTTGTAATTTGGGGGCTGCTACCCATTTATTATCGTTATTTACCGAATGCTTCAATGGATGAGTTGCTGGCATGGCGAATCATCGGCTCAGTTCCGGTCAGTTTTTTAATTGTGCTTGGTATAACCCGTCGAGGACCGAATTGGAAAGAAATCTGGTGTGACAAAAAATCTTTGTGGTACACGTTTGTCGCGAGCAGTTTGATGTGTATTTCATGGAGTGCGTTCACTTGGGCTTTGACTCACCATCGAGTCATTGATGCAAGCTTAGGCTTTTTTATTGGACCGTTAGTGTCAGTGGCGCTAGGCGTGTTTATTCTTGGAGATAAGCTTTCAAAAGGCAAACTCATCGCAATTGTGCTAGCAACAATTGGCGTGATGTATCAAGTGATTCATTATGGCCAGTTACCTGTTATCGCACTAACGATGGGGTTGTTCTTTGCTTTGTATGGGTTGTACAAGAAGAAGATAACATACGACTGGAGCACCACCTTATTTGTTGAGGCGCTGCTATTGACTCCAGTTGCCGTGGCGTATTTGTTTTACAAACAATGGACAGTGGGTGAGTTGGCTTCAGGTGTAGATATCACAACATTGCTTTTGTACTTTGGCAGCGCACCGATCACGCTTTTACCACTGATTTTTTATTCTATCGCGATACGTATAACAAACTTATCGACAGTTGGTTTAATGCAATACATTGAACCAAGCTTGCAGTTTGTTTTGGCTGTCATGTTTTTCGGTGAACTGTTTGATGAAGTTAAAGCAGTGACCTTTGCCTTTATTTGGGTGGGGCTGTTATTTACAATCTTTGAAAGTATTGTCAAAGGGCATAAGCGTAAAAAGCTGGCCAATCATCCTTTATAGTGCACCATTCTTGAATATTCACGATTTCACTCTCACGCCCTCTATTCGAGGGCGTTTTTAGTTCCATAAAGTATTCTCTTACTCGTTTTCTTATAAGCATAATTTGAGGTTAATTGACACATTATCATTAGGATACCGCTATATTTATAGCCAAGTGACACGCTATATAATGAAAACCGGATCAAAAAGGACGACATATGATCACAGCTCTATACGCTAGCATTCTTGCAATACTGATTATTTGGTTGGCCGTTCAAGTGATTAAGCAGCGTCGCTTAAATCAGGTTGCTTATGCTGACGGAGGAGTAGAGGCTCTCCAAATCGCTCGTAGTGCACAGAGTAACGCGACAGAATATATCCCCATTACTCTGATTCTAATGGCACTATTAGAATCCAATAGTGCTTACCCAACCTGGATACATCTCACAGGCATTATTTTCGTGATCGGTCGAATTATCCATGCTCGAGGTATATTGAAAGAGGACTTAAAAAGGCGTGTTAGGGGCATGCAGGTGACATTCCTAGTGATACTTTCGCTGGTTGTGTTGAATATGATTTATCTTCCGTACGATAAGTTATGGTAAGTCTTCGTAGCTATATCCCGCCGCCATGGGTACTCGTTCTGATTGGGTTAGTACTGAATATTGGCGCGATCGTTCTTACTAGCTTGGTCCTTGATAGGCTTGGCAAACAGTATTCGCAACTCGCAGAGCAAAAGGCGGAAAACTTGTATTCCATCCAACTCGCGTGGAATAGCGTTGAAACTCTAGAAAGAAAAAGAGAGGCGTTGCTGCTTCACTTGCACATAGGTCAGAGCGCAGCGATACCTTCGGAGATAGAACAGATATTGGAAGGGCACTTATCCTCTTGGACTCATCACGAATCGGATGAAATACAAATAGATAAACTCCCTCAGCTAATGTCAAAGATAAACCAAGCACAAGCTTCGTATAGAGATCGCATTGATGACTATTACATTGAGAATGTAGAGCTCAATGAGGTAATGGCAAAGCAAGATGAAAAGATCGCTTGGTACAAGAATATCGGGCTCTTCTTACAAGTATTCGGACTCGCATTAATCCTCGCACGTGATTTGGCTAGGAAGCCATAGAACAAAAGTTAACGGTAGGGTTTATTGCGAAATGCTAATTATAATTTGCAAATTGCAATTCATTGCGTGAGCAAACAGTGGCTATTGGTGAAGTTTTAATGAAAGTGGTTAAATAACAACCTGTTTTTGTGCACTACAAAGTTGGCACGTCTCATGCTTTAGTATGAGTGACCCTTTCTAAGCCGAGGGTCACCTAGCCAACTGACGTTGTTAGTGAACCACTTTGTTCACAAATATATACAGCCAATCACGAATCCTTGTGGTTGGCTTTTTTTTATTTAAATGACACAGTTTAGAACTGTGCTTTAATCCAGATCATGCGATGGTCGGAAGACACATCTTTGCCATCACCATACTTGCCGATACGCGCATCGTTAAATAGCTTACGACCTTCTTCATAAGAAGCTGACCAGTATACACCAGAGTCCACCACATTTAGGTTTGCAGAAGGCAAGGCATAATCTACACCCAAGCCAAACGTCGAAGTGATGCGATTCGGATATGGGTGAGTGGAGCTGCGGTCAACAGCGTGTTCGGCTGCACCAAAGCTTGTCGGATAAAGCTCGCCATTCATCACGGTTTGGTTAACCAATGGATCATTATGCAGTTCTTGCATTACAGAGCTAATACCGTCACCGGCTACTGGATCAAGGTTTTGATCGCCCATCATTACGAATTTATCCCCGCTCGCTAAGCCGCCTTTCTTACCAGCATCGTCGTAGAAATAGTCTTTACCTTGAATGTAGTGATGCCAGAACTCTACTTCGGCTGCGTTTTGCGCTTTGTTTTTACCCGGGTCGAATACTGGTGGAGTAGGGTGCGACATCAGTAGATGCACAACTTCCTCGCCATTGCGAGTCGGAATGATAATTGGTGCATCTACGTGGTTTTTAGAAGATAGGCGTACTTGATCCCATTCTTCTGCAGAGTACCACTCATCACCACACTTCATGCCATCTGGAATCTTTTGTGAGCCGTCACAGATAGTAATGGTTGGAATCTTCGCACCTTCCATATCTTTCCATTTAAACGCTTGGAACGTACGCGTATTTGCCGTATCAATCTTGTATTTAGACATTAGGGCAAAGGCATATTGACCGTGGTACATGCCAAAGCCCCATGCATCGCCCGGCATTTGACCTGCTGTTCCATTGTTGTCGAGGTCAAACTCGCTTAGCAAACCTGTGTTGGTAGAGTAAGACTCCGCGTAAGGATATTCGATAGGTTCAAGGTTCGCTTCACCGCCTGCACCATTGATGCTTTGCGCGACAGACAGGTAGTTCTTCTGGAAGCCTTCAAGGGCAGCTTTGTTTTCGCCTGTTCCGTCGTTGTTGTATTCCGCCATCATAAGAACGTCAGGGCGATTCTTCTGAATAATCGCAGCAACGTTCCGAATTTGAATGACTTTTTCCGCAGTGGTTTTGTCTTCAGCGGCGATAGAACCGTCTAAATAGGCAGTAACCAATACAGTTTGCTGCGCTGGTTCAATTTGCATTTCACTCACTAAAGCTTCAAAAGTTGCACGGTCAAAAGAGAGGTTGTAAGTCGCTATTTTTACTTCTTTAGGCTGAACATTGACGTATTCAGTGTCGTCATTACATCCAGATAATAGAGCGGCGCCAACAAGGAGAGCAATAGAGGTTTTGATTGTTTTCATGGGTACGTCATACCTTATAATTGATTCGGCTGAATATTAAAGTCATCAGTAATTGTTTTAAGCGATATCAATCACACAAATGTTTTCATATTTACATGTTCAATTGGTTTTTGTGTGATTTGTGCAATAAACACAACACTTTCAACACCAAAAGGTTATATTCAAATTGTTAAAAAACGGTGTCGCTTTTAATAGATGAAATGGCACTAAAACATAAGCTGTATGATTGTGTGTGCTAAAATCAATGAGCGGGATAATTACGATAAGTTTGACTTCACTTTTGGGTGAGAAACAAACAAATAGAACTGGTCAGTTTGGCTTTGCTATTGATGCAAAATAGGGGGCTAACCGATGGGTTCAGTATCAAACTATCAGAGCAGGCTATTTGTCACGGCAATGCTTGCTTCACCACTTCTTTTTTCAACATCTTTATCCGCCGCTCAGTCCGAACGGCTAGAGCAAAACCATGGTCTTGTTGTTGCTTTAGAAAAACGCAACCTTGCAGCCACACAAAATATAGATCGTGTGTTAGGTTTACAAAATGGAAATCGTGTACAAAAGCTGAAAACCAACCAAGGTAAAAACGGCGGTACGCATAGTCGTTATCAGCAGATGTTTAAAGGCGTCCCGATTTGGGGCAAGCAAATTGTCGTACATCGTGATAAACAGGGCCAAATCAAGCATATCAACGGCACTCTCGTAAAGGATATTGCCCGAGACATCAATGATATGGTGCCTAAATTGTCGCTTTCTCAAGTAATGTCTTCAACGCAAAAGCCGTACCGTGAAAACGGATACCAAATAGAGAATCAGCGCCAAGGTTTGCGTATTTATGTCGATAAAAGTGACGTGGCGCACTTAGCTTATATTGTCCAATTTTTTGCTGATAATGAGCATGGAGGTAAGCCTACACGTCCCACCTTTCTTGTTGATGCTAAAACAGGAAACATTTTGCTGCAATATGAGGGGTTAGCGCACGTAGAAGCGAATGGTCCAGGAGGAAACCAAAAAATTGGTCGTTATCATTATGGTGTGGACTTTGAGTCTCTATTAGTCCAGCAATCTGGTGATACGTGTTTGATGGACATTCCTGGCGTGGTCAAAACTATCAACTTGAATGGTAGGACGTCTGGCAATACGCATACGTTCGTTTGTCCAACCAATAGTGTTAAAGAAATTAATGGAGCGTACAGCCCGTTAAACGATGCGCATTACTTTGGCAAAGTGGTATACGACATGTACAAAGATTGGCTGAATACCGCGCCCTTAACGTTTCAGCTTCAAATGCGAGTGCATTACCGCAAACGCTATGAAAACGCCTTTTGGAATGGTTCGAGCATGACTTTTGGCGACGGTGCTACTTATTTCTATCCTTTAGTGAGTTTAGATGTCTCAGCGCACGAGGTTAGCCATGGATTTACAGAACAAAACTCTGATCTGATTTATTCAGAGCAATCAGGCGGAATCAATGAAGCTTTCTCAGATATGGCAGGTGAGGCGGCTGAATTCTATTCACGTGGTTCTAACGATTGGAAAGTTGGGTACGATATTAGAAAGGCTGCCAATGCGGCGTTGCGCTATATGGATAATCCGCCCCTTGATGGTCGTTCAATTGATCACGCGTCTCAGTATGTGAGTGGCATGGATGTGCATTATTCAAGTGGTGTGTTTAATAAAGCGTTTTATCTATTGGCGGTTGAGTACAATTGGGGAACGCGACAAGCGTTCGAGGTTTTTGCGTATGCTAACCAGAACTACTGGACGCCAAGCGAAACGTTTGACTCTGCAGCTGCGGGTGTATTGGCGGCCGCCCAAAGCTTAAACGTGGCGGCGAATGATGTAGCCGATGCTTTTGCTCAGGTCGGTGTTTCAGTTGATGGCGGAGTCGTCGAGCCACCATCTAGCACGTGTGAGGCTATCGCCCTAAACAATGGTGTTTCCAGCAACATAGACTCTTCATCTACTGGTGAGTGGCATTGTTTTACGATTGATGTGCCTACCAATAGTTCAGATTTTACTGTTACCACATCGGGAGCAAACGGCGATGCGGATCTTTACGTTAAGCTGGGAAGTGAACCAAGTTTAACCAGCTACGATTGTCGCTCATACAGTGGCAACAGTAATGAAGCATGTAGTATTACTTCTCCGAATGAAGGAACGTGGCATATTGGTGTGTACGCTTACAGCAGCTACAGTAACTTGAATGTGGAAGCAAGTTATGTAGGAGAAGAGGCGCCACCACCATCTGATGAAGTTACTACACAATCAATCAACAATGGTAAAACATGGACGGCGATTATTACTGGTTCTGGCTTGATGAATGGCGTGTGGAATGTTATTTCAAATACGCCGTGTGATAACGATAACGAGTGCAGTTTATCCGGTATCGGAAAGAAAACCAGTGAGGTTAGCTTTACGTTGACGGATGGTACCGTATTCATCATCGCTAAGCCCTAGCGATTTTTATGTAAAGAGGCCCTGAAATATCAGGGCCTTATTTTTTTACGTTCAATTTTCTGTATATAATAGCGAGTCACAAAGAAGTGAGGACGACCTCACCGCTCTATCTTTTCTCGGGGACGACCCCATCTCGTTGGGAAATATGACATGGCTTGGGGAATTCTCTTCATTGCTGGCTTATGCGAAGTGGCATGGGCTGTCGGACTAAAATACTCACAAGGTTTTACCAAATTGGCGGCATCTGGCTTTACCGTTACGTTTATGGTGTTGAGCTTTTGGTTACTTGGAATTGCATTAAGGACGCTACCACTCGGTATCGCTTACGGCGTTTGGGTAGGTATAGGAGCGATTGGAACGGCAATCGTCAGTATCTACATATTTAACGAGCCCGCGACGCTGATAAAATTGCTGAGTTTACTGCTTATTGTTACCGGTATCGCTGGATTAAAATTATCCGCTTAACGTCAGGTTAAACATAAAAAGAAAGCCAGAGTCGACTCTGGCTTTTTACGTTTTAGTGTTATCTCGCTTTGGGGCTGAAGGGTTAAGCGCCGCGCTTAACAAATGGCAATCGCAAATGGTGGCCAAATACGTTAATGAGTGCGCCCGCTACAATTAGTGCACCACCGATGTACGTCCAGATGAGCGGGATTTCGCCGAAGAAAATGATGCCTAACAACACAGAAAATACGATCTGAATATACGAGTAAGCAGACGCTTTGCCCGCTTGCTGAGTTTGCATTGCTTTGGTTAATCCCAATTGCCCAACTTGGGTGAATACACCAACCAAAACCAACATGAAAGTTAGATACAGGTCGGGCATAACAAAATCATTGCCAATCAGTAAGAGTGAAGCGGGCAGAGCAACCAGAGGGAAATAGAAAATGATCACTGAACTATCTTCAGTTTGGCTAAGTTTTCTAACAATGACATAAGCAATTGAGCTACCAAATGCGCCCAAGATTGCAATCATTACGCTAAACATAGGTAAAGTGCGCTCTGCTTCTTGTCCTGTTTCTGGACTTACCATTATATAGATGCCGAGTAAGCACAAGGCAATACAAAGGAACGTCGATGGTTGAATGCGTTCCTTCAAGAAAAAGACGGCTAGGAGCGCAGTAAATACTGGGTGAATGTATTGGAATATGGTCGCTTCTGCCAAAGGTAAGGTAGTCACCGAATAATATACGCACATCAATGCCATGGTGCCCACTGCGCCACGCGCAAACAGTAATGGCTTATTATTGCCCCATACAGAAATTCGTTTTCGCTTAACATCTAAATAGCTGATAACAAGTGAGACGAGTGCCCTCGCTGCAACAATCTCAAATACAGGGATACCATGAAGACTGACATGCTTTACTGTGGCAGACATTAGCGCGAAACCGAATGCGGAGAGCACCATAAAGCGCACACCAATGGGAACCAGAGTGTTGAATGAATTAGACATTTTACTGCTCATTTGTTGCGACAGATCGCACTTTAGCATACTCAACTCACAAAATGATCCGTGATATTCAAACACATCTGCCGAGAGTGAGAATAAGCAGTAGACTATGGGTTCTCAAGCAACCCTATCTTTCATTCGCGCATGGAGCGCATCTAGGAAATATCTAGATATTTAAGGAGTATACATGATCCCAGTACAAGCAACGCATACTTCTGGCGTTGTCATTTCTAAAATTGATGGCGTCGATAAAATGCTGTTGCTCAAACGTGTTAAAGGTGGTTATTGGTGCCATGTCGCTGGTGGTGTAGAGGCCGGTGAAACCGGATGGCAAACTATTCTCAGAGAACTGAAAGAGGAGACGCAAATTGACGATGTTGAGTTACATACTGCAGACTTTCTAGAACAGTTCTACGAAGCAAAAAATAACCGCATCATGGTTATTCCATGCTTCGTATTATTTTGTCCACCTAACCAATCGGTTGTACTTAACGAAGAACACACAGAGTATTGTTGGTGTACGCTTGAAGAAGCAAAGCGACTAGCCCCGTTTGCAAATCAGCACCACCTTTACGAACATGTGTGGAGGCATTACGTGGATGTGGAATCGTTGACGCCATTTACGTTGATTGAACAAACAGACTAGACGAGATAACCATCCTTTTAAGCACGTTTGAAATAACGAATATGGAAGTTTGTTCTTAACGCAATGAGGCGGTAGGATTTGTGAGTAGTGTTTACTGAAAAAGGGATAATGTGGATGGATGAGGTCATGTGCCAAAAGGCGTATCAAGGAAATAGCATGCAGGCCAGTTTTTCTGTTTCAGACAGGGTCTCAATTGAGCCTCTTACCACCAAACACGCGACCGTTTTACTGGAAGTGGTGAACACGTATCGAAACAGCCTCTCTGGCTATTTGCCTTGGACGGACTTTGTGACCAACCGCAGAGAAGCAGTGAACTACATCTCTCAGCGCGTGAACAGCAAAGCGTTAGATGCCCACTGGTGCGCGATTTATTTTGATGAGCAGTTTTCGGGTGTTATTGGCATAAAAGGTGTGGATTCGCACACACGCGTCACTGAGATTGGCTATTGGCTTGCCAACAATGGGCGAGGACACCGAGTGATCGACCAAGTACTCGCGGTGTTGATTCCTTTTTTGAAGCAGAAAGGGCACGCGCAATTCATCCAATTCCACTGTATGGAAGATAACATTGCCAGCATCAATATTGCTGAGCGTGCTGGTGCTACATTAAAAGAATACGTTGATCACGAGTTCGAGACGCTTGACCGCTCTCAACGGCTCGGCATTTATGAGTTGCGTCTGACTTAGCTCCAAACCCACTGATATTTTAATCAGAGTTCGAACTCTAATTTCGCGAGCGCTACAATAGTAACATTGTTGCGCTCGTGTTAATTTGGAGCGTCATTGGTTGAAACTAGGTTAGGAGAAGCATCATGAACGCAATCGCAGAGGTTGAAGTGGACAACCTGTTACAACAAAGCCTTGATCGCTTAAAAGCAGAGTATGCCGCCGAACCTTATCCTAGTCTGGATGAACGTAAGCAGCGCCTTGTCTTGCTAAAACAAGCTCTGATTGCGAATAAACAAGCATTGGTGGAAGCGCTGAGTGACGATTTTGGCTATCGTTCCGAATTTGATACCGCCATGACCGACGTTTTGCCGACGGTCTCGCACATCAATTACACCCTCAAGCAGCTAAAAAAGTGGTGCAAACCAAGTAAGCGTGAATCCGGTCTGTTGCTTGCTCCGTCGAAAGTGACCGTTCAGTATCAGCCACTCGGCGTGGTCGGGATCATTTCGCCGTGGAATTTTCCTGTTATTTTGAGCCTTGCGCCTTTAGTTACTGCTTTGGCCGCAGGTAACCGTGTGATGATGAAGCTCAGCGAATTTACGCCCAAAACCAATAAAGTCATCGTCAATATTTGTCGCGAGTTGTCTGAATATGTCGAAGTATTTGAAGGTGAAGCGGACGTTGCACAATCATTCAGCCAACTGCCATTCGATCATCTTTTGTTTACTGGCTCGATAAATGTTGGTCGCGCTGTGGCAAAAGCAGCGGCTGAAAACCTGACTCCAGTGACGTTAGAACTGGGTGGGAAGTCTCCGGTGATCATTGCAGAAGATGCAGACATGAAGAAAACCGTTGATGCGATTTTGTTTGGTAAATGCATCAATGCCGGCCAGATTTGTGTGGCGCCTGATTACGCGTTTGTACCACAAGAACGCGTCGAAGAGTTCATCACGCTGTTCTTAAAACGTTTTGAAAAACTCTATTTGAAATCCAACAAGAATCAAAAGCTGACCCATATTATCAATCAACGACAGTATGATCGTTTGACTGCGCTACTTGAGGATGCCAAAGCTCAGGGCGCAAGCCTCCATACTGTTGAAGCGTCACCTCAACAGGAAAGGCTTTTGTATCCTCATTTGATCACAGATGTGTCGGCAGATATGCGTATCATGCAAGAGGAAATATTTGGGCCATTTCTACCCATCAAGCCCTACAATACCGTTGAGGAAGCGATTGACTACATTAATCAGCACCAGCGACCACTTGCGCTGTATGTTATGTCGGACAACAAATCGACCATCAAACATATCGTGCGCAACACGCACAGTGGCGGCGTCGGCATCAACGACACGGTGTTACACGTCGGCGCTGAAGATGCACCTTTCGGTGGCGTTGGTGAATCAGGCATTGGTCATTATCACGGAGTGGAAGGGTTTAAAACCTTTAGCCACGCAAAAACCGTACTCCACACGCCGAAATGGCTACCAAGGACGGGGGCATTAATGCGTCGCAGAGCTATGGCGATAAAAGCGATACAAAAGATTTTTGTTCGATAGTGGTTGGATTGTTAAAAACCGCTCAAACGGGCGTTTTTTGTTTCTATGTGTTCTGAATTGCGGATTACCTAAGGTCGGGAAGTTTCCACCACGCGCTGCCAATAGAGAAAGAAAGGCTCTTTTTGAAAGAGCCTTTTTCACGAAATGTCGACAGATTTTTGGAACTTTAATGCAGAACTTCACTGCTGAATCTTAAGTATTTGCAGTCGTTCATTAGCTCTTTAAATGCCTTTCTATCTAGCTTAATCAGAGTTTCATGATCGCCGGCTTCAAGATAGACATGTTCCAAGTTTGCTAATCTTTCATCACAAACGGTCGACATGTGGTAAGGACTACCAATCGGTGGAATCGCGCCGTGCTCACAATCAGTGAAGAGTCGGTAAACCATACGCTCTTTCACTAAGTGGAAAGTAGCGTTAAATTCATCGTTTAATCTCGACAAACTGATTTTGTTGTTGGCAGGTAAGACCGCCATCATATGATGCCCTTCATGATCCTCAAGAATGACGCCTTTTGCGATATTCATTAAAGGCACACCTGCGGCAACACCACTTTGTAGCGAGCTATGACTGTGGCTGTGATTCACGGTTTGAAAGTGAATGTTATGCTCAGTCAAATATTCATCTAATCGGGTTGCAATTGTCATATAGCCTCCACGTGTATGAGACCCATAAAGAGTATAGGTGAGGCAAGCGACAATCGCGTATTTTACTCTGGTTTCGCTGACGCTCTTTCCGCTCCTGTTCTACGCTTATTGCAAGCCAGCGAGAAAGCGTGGTTAACAATAATAAATAGGGGGCAACATGAGCAAGCCAATCATCGCCGATAATAAGCCGATTAAAGTGAATCTAACCGAAGGGCAAGAATATTACTTTTGCCGATGTGGACGTTCTAAAAATCAACCTTATTGCGATGGGTCGCATTCGGGAACAGGCTTAAAGCCAATGAGCTTTACTGCGGAAAAAGATGAAGAAGCGTATCTCTGCCAGTGCAAGCATACCTCTAATGCCCCATTTTGTGATGGAACACATAAGCGTTTTTCTTCTGAGCAAGTCGGCAAAGAAGGCCCTGAGAAAAAACGAGAGAAAAGTGACAAACCGACTGTGTCCGCTACTCAAGAAGAAGCAACCCTAGAGTTTATCCACCAATTAGCGAGAGAAGGGCTCTCTAAACTCGGTCATCATGGTCCGATGGCAGCAATGGGGGTTCCTAGGCACTTGCTACCACATTGGGATGCTATACAAATCATTGTGGCGCAAATGGCGACACAGCCGTTGTTAGAAGACGTTCCCGTGTCTACCGAGTTGATTGTGGGGCCAAACGCGCGTAAGCCGCTCAAGCTCGCTATTCCTTTGTTGGTATCGGACATGAGTTTTGGCGCACTTTCGGAAGAGGCGAAAATTGCGCTAGCAAAAGGTGCTGAGTTGGCAGGGACTGGGATTTGCTCCGGTGAAGGGGGGATGTTACCTGAAGAACAAGCTGCAAATTCGCGGTATTTCTATGAGCTTGCCAGTGCTCAGTTTGGCTACGATGAATCTAAGCTTCTTAATGTTCAGGCTTTTCATTTTAAAGGTGGGCAGGGCGCCAAAACAGGCACGGGTGGTCATCTTCCAGCAAATAAAAATGTGGGTAAGATCTCTCAGGTGAGAGGTATCCCCGAAGGCCAACCAGCAATCTCACCGCCAACATTTAAAGACCTTCATACTACTCACGATTTCAGAAAGTTTGCTGACAGAGTCCGTGGCATCACTGGCGGCATTCCAATTGGCTTTAAACTCAGTGCAAACCATATTGAGCAAGACATACAATTTGCGCTCGATGCGGGTGCCGATTACATCATCTTAGATGGTCGCGGTGGTGGCACGGGCGCGGCGCCAACTATGTTCCGTGATCATATTAGCGTGCCAACTATTCCTGCGTTAGCTCGTGCGCGTAAGTACTTAGATGAAAAAGGCGCAAGTGACCGTGTTACATTAATCATCACTGGTGGGTTGCGAGTTCCTACGGATTTTGTCAAAGCGTTGGCACTTGGGGCAGACGGAGTGGCGATAGCAAACAGTGCGATGCAATCGATCGGTTGCGTCGCGGCCCGGATTTGTAACACCAATAATTGCCCTGCGGGGATCGCAACGCAAAATGCCGATTTGAGGCAGCGTCTCGATATCGAAAAATCATCTCAGCAACTGAAAAATTTCTTCGAATCCTCGGTCGAGCTCATGCAAGTCATGGCAAGGGCGTGTGGTCATCACGCTCTGAATGAATTTAGTCATCATGATTTAGCGACCTGGGATCACAACATGGCGAGGCTGTCTGGGATTAAGTATTCAGGTATGGACTTAAACTGATCTCTATCCATATTTTCTGCATATAGGTACATGTTTGATAACAATTATTTATTAGCCGAGATATGGAAATTTTGACTTGGCGTTAACTAAAAATTCAGTGTATGAACTACGCTGTTTGAGGTGGATATTCGATTTATTGAATAACATAGAGTGGTTACCACAACCACGATACGAAGGAGCATTATATGAGCAACACAAACGGCGGTTCGGTAGGTAAATGTCCAGTTATGCATGGTGGGCAAACATCTACAGATAAGTCGGTGATGGATTGGTGGCCGAATGCCTTAAACTTAGACATCCTGCATCAACACGACTCCAAAACCAACCCATTTGGCCAGGACTTTAATTACAAAGAAGAACTGAAAAAGCTAGATGTCGAAGCACTTAAAAAAGACTTAAAAGAGTTAATGACTGATAGCCAAGACTGGTGGCCTGCCGACTGGGGACATTACGGCGGTTTAATGATCCGAATGGCATGGCACGCAGCGGGTAGTTATCGTATCGCGGATGGACGTGGCGGCGCTGCGACAGGCAACCAGCGTTTTGCTCCTCTCAACTCTTGGCCAGATAACGCAAACCTCGATAAGGCTCGTCGCCTTTTATGGCCAATTAAGAAAAAATATGGCAACAAATTAAGTTGGGCCGATCTGATTGTCCTTGCCGGTAACATGGCGTATGAATCCATGGGCTTTAAGACCTTTGGTTTTGGCTTTGGGCGAGAAGACATTTGGCATCCCGAAAAAGACACTTACTGGGGTTCCGAGCAAGAATGGTTAGCCACAAGTGATGCTGATAACAGCCGCTACTCTGGTGAGCGAGATTTAGAAAACCCGCTTGCTGCGGTAATGATGGGTCTTATCTATGTGAACCCTGAGGGGGTGGACGGTAACCCAGATCCCCTCAAAACAGCACATGACATGCGTGTGACCTTTGCGCGAATGGCAATGAACGATGAAGAAACTGTCGCGCTCACAGCGGGTGGTCACACGGTCGGTAAGTGTCATGGTAATGGTGATGCCGCAAACCTTGGTCCAGAGCCCGAAGCCGCAGACGTTCATGAACAAGGTCTTGGCTGGATTAACCACAAAACACGTGGCATTGGCCGTGACACGGTAACGAGCGGTATTGAAGGTGCTTGGACGACACACCCTACACAATGGGACTACGGATACTTCCACCTACTATTTAAGTACGATTGGGAACTGAAGAAGAGCCCAGCAGGTGCGTGGCAGTGGGAGCCAATCGACATTGAAGAAGAAGAGAAGCCTGTCGATGTTGAAGACGGTTCTAAGCGCTACAATCCAATCATGACTGACGCCGATATGGCGCTCAAAATGGACCCTGAATATCGCAAGATTGCAGAAAAGTTCCAAAATGACCCAGCGTACTTTGATGACGTTTTTGCTCGTGCCTGGTTTAAGTTGACACACCGCGATCTAGGACCAAAATCATGTTATTTCGGACCTGATGTGCCAAGCGAAGATCTTATTTGGCAAGACCCAACGCCTGCAGGTAAGACAGACTACGATGTCGATTTAGTGAAAACAAAAATCGAAGCAAGTGGCCTATCCATTAGTGAGCTAGTAAGCACGGCTTGGGATAGTGCGCGTACTTACCGTGGCTCTGACCGCCGAGGTGGCGCAAATGGTGCGAGAATTCGTTTGTCTCCGCAAAAAGATTGGCAAGGAAACGAGCCAGAGCGTCTAAGTCGTGTTCTTGCTGTGCTAGAAAAAATAGCAGCAGAAGAGGGCTGTAGTGTTGCAGATGCTATCGTGCTTGCTGGTAACGTAGGTATTGAACTGGCTGCGCGTGCCGCAGGTCATGATGTATCTGTGCCATTCGCGCCAGGCCGAGGTGATGCCACCCAAGAGATGACGGATGTTGAATCATTCGAAGTTCTTGAGCCTGTTGCTGACGGTTTCCGAAATTGGTTGAAGAAAGACTACGCGGTTAAGCCGGAAGAGCTTTTATTAGATCGTGCTCAGCTTATGGGGCTAACGGCGCCAGAAATGACGGTACTCATCGGCGGAATGCGTGTACTTGGTAGCAACTACGGCGGTGGAAAAGAGGGCGTATTTACTGACCGAGTAGGCACTTTGTCGAATGATTTCTTCGTGAACCTTACTGACATGTCATATACGTGGAAACCAGTGAGTGCTAATCAATATGAAATCCGTGATCGTAAAACCGACGCTGTGAAGTGGACGGCAACCCGTGTGGATCTTGTCTTTGGTTCAAACTCGATTCTACGTTCATACGCAGAAGTGTATGCGCAAGATGGTAATCAGGAAAAATTCATCCACGACTTCATCGCTGCATGGACGAAAGTCATGAACGCCGACCGTTTTGACTTGTAATAAGTGAAACGATGCAAATCGGTAGATGCGTAAACAAAGTTGATGAATAAGTAAGAGAGGCGGGCGCAAAGCTCGCCTTTTTCTTTACCTGTCTTTTTACTTTGATTGTTACTTTGATTGAAAATTGAGCTCATTTGAACCATAATGACTAGACCATATGAACCATAGGAGCTTGATATGGCAACTGCAGCATTAAAAAGCTTTAAGCCGAAACAATCTCATAAAGCCAATTTCTGGCTTATGTTAGGTATTGAAGATGCTGAAACGGGTCGTATTGATGCGGTTCACAAAGGCTTTGAGCCCAAGGTATACCGGAACATTGTTGATCGAGTAAAGCTTTCTCAAAGTGAATTCCAACATGTGACACTGATTCCTGTTAGTACAGTTAAGCGTCGTCTTAAAAATGATGAGCGTTTTAATACTCAAGAGAGTGATGCAATCTATCGATTAGCGATGTTATTGAAACTCGCGACAGAGTTGTTTGACGACGAAGAGCGCGCGTTAAAATGGATGAGAGAGAATGTGTACGGCTTAGGTGGAAAAAGGCCGCTAGACATGGTCTCGACTACGGTTGATTTTGAAATCGTAAAAGATTTGATCGGCCGTTTAGAGCACGGGGTGTTCTCGTAATATGAAGCTCTATCGTCTCACACAAAAGAAATTTGCTGACACGCCATTCAGTCCCGTTGGCGCAAAGTTATTTGGAGGGCGATGGAACTCAAAAGGAACCGAAGCCCTCTACTTCTCTGAATCGGAATCCCTCTGCTCGTTGGAGGTGTTTGTTCACGTAAACAACGATCCTGCTATCACCAAACTGTACGATTTATATCGTATTGAAATGCCAGAATACCTCATCGCCACCTTAGATGAAGAAGATCTTCCAGTGACGTGGCGAGCAATACCGGCGAGCGAGTCTACACAGTACATTGGTGACCAGTTTCTCAATGATCCTCATCCCGAGTTTGCCGCACTGCAAGTGCCTTCAACGATTTCACCTCGTGATAAAAACTACGTGGTGAACCCAAATCATCCCAAAATGAAAGAGATCATCAAGAAAGCCGAAAAGCTCGATTTCGCGTTTGACCCACGCATTTTTAAATAGACGCGCTGGCTTTGTCTTGCTTTAAAATATTCAGCGCTTACCTGAGATAAGCGCTGAAGCATAAAAGTTTATTCTCTTGGTTATTGTCGGTCGTAAGTGAACTGTTGCGCTTCATTTGTACTGTTGTGGTAATGCCCAAGCACCAACTCAGCACCTTTGTAAGATAAATGGCTGTCATCGGTATACATGGCGTTGTTCGCACCAACTTTCATTCGACATACACCATTTCTGCAAATGGCCTCGGTCAAGTCGACAAACTCAACGTGCTCAAATTTCTCAAAGTAGTTCACTAACTTCGCCACGTTTTGAGGGTGATGTCGCTTGGGAGAGAAATCGCATGCGGACTCTTCTGTCTCGCCAAACAAACGCGCTTTCCAAAGGCATTCTCCTACCGCAAACGGTGCAGAAGGCGTTGGGCCGAAAACGACCACTTCTTTCCCTTCCAGTTCATTCAACAATCCAGTTAATGACGCCTCATAATCGGCTTGTGAAAGCTCTTTATTGAAGTTGGAAGAGATAACGACGCGACGAATAGAAGGGGTACGCAAAATGGTATCGATTGCCTGTTTGAAGAACTGTCGGCAAGAAATTGATCCAGCATCTTTGATGATGTCGACATAACCGACTGCACAGGAATCTTGAGTAAGTTGCACCACGCCAGTTGGTGTTACTTCGGACAGACGCTTCACGTAAACCATGCTGTGACTATTGCCTAACACAGCGATGGTGGGCTGCGGCGCAGACGAGCACACATCGTTAACGTCGGTGTTGCCGTTGCAATCTAAACCGTAACCGTTGTTCACGCGCATGGCCTCGAAAAATGCACTTCTTTCTGGAAAACCACCATTTTGATGGCCAATAACGCCGAACATCAGCAAGGGCAGCGTCAACAACACAACAACCGCAGAGACAGTGCGCATGCTCATGGCTTTTCGGCTGCGGAACGGCTTTTCAACAAAGCGCCAAGTGAAGTAAGACAGTATAAAAAGAGCGGCAATGTAAATCGGGATATTGACGTCTTGAGTTGCATCCAGCATGTAGCGGTAAAACACAAATAGCGGAATATGCCACAAATACAAGCTGTAGCTGATTAAGCCGACGAACACGACCCATTTTAGGCTCAGTAATTTACCGCAGACATTGTCTTTAGAGGCAAACAAAATCACTAACGCGCTACCGATGACCGGCACCAGCAAAGTGATACCCGCGCCATCTTGCGATTTTTCAAACAAAAGTGCAGAGGCCAATATCAAAACGATACCAATGGTTGCCAGCGTATCGTTGGACTGAACTTGGGTTTTTCTCATTACTAATGCGAGTAATGAACCGGTTGCCAGTTCCCAAGCACGAGAGAAGATCATGTAGAAGGTGAAATCAGGATCGTTGCTCGCATAGACAATAGTCATCAAACTCAGCGCAAATACCGCGACAAAAAAAGTCAGGAAAAACGCGTTTTTGCCACGAGCGAGTAGCATGAGTAGCAAAGGAATGACAATGTAGTATTGTTCTTCAACGCCCAAACTCCAAGTGTGAAACAGCGGATTGGCTTGATCTTCTAAACCGAAGTAATTGTGGCCTTTTAAATACAGAAGAATGTTGGATGAAGAAAGAATAGAAGAGACTGCGAACTGACCAACGTCTTTGTGTGCTTGTGGCAAAAACAGCCACCAAGACATCAAGTAGCTGACGGCAATCACCACCAGTAGCAGGGGAAGTATGCGGCGAATGCGTCGCTCATAAAAATCACCGAGGCTGAACTTCTGGTTTTCCAAATCGTTAATCACGATGGTGGTGATCAAATAGCCGCTGATAACAAAAAATACGTCGACGCCAATAAAGCCACCAGCGAACTGCTCAACACCTGCATGAAACAAAATCACCAACGTGACTGCAATCGCTCTTAATCCGTCTACTTCCGCTCTGTAAGTCATATCGTGTCCCTCCAACATTCCGTTTAACGAAGTAGAGCAAAATATGAACCAGAAATAATGTTGCTTTAAATCAGAGTCTTAAAGTGATTATCAAAATAAAAAGGCTGGGGAAATAACGAATTCCCAAATTGAATTTCAATATGGAAATTCCAGAAAGAGTGATGTTAGAAGCGCTAAATCAAAGAACGTAAAGCGCGAGACACATAAACTTCATTGAAAACGATAACGCTAAAGAAACGATGACAGAGAATACGATTCAGGAAAAAATTGCCAGCTTTACTTGTATCGAACAAGCGTTGGATTACTTCGAAATCGAGTTTGATAGCCGATTTATCGAAAACAACCGAATCGAGTTGGTTAAGAGGTTTAACGGCTACTTAATCCTCACTAAACCGGATGATTGGTTTTCAGGCCGCCGCGCACTGAAAAATGCCTACTGTAAAGTACAACGCAGTTTACTAAGTAAAACGACGCGCTCTGCGTGCCGAGGTTGTACATCTTGTCAAAGACGTTAACCCTTGGTGGCTTGCCTAAAAAGAACCCTCCATCTTGGCGTCACAGGGGGAAGAGCAAGGTTCTTTTGGGTTAGCTATTGGTTTGTCGTGAGTTGCGAATCAGCTTTACGCAGATGAATTAACCCGCATGATACGCAGGGTAGTCCACTAAGCCTTTTTCACCGCCGCCGAACAATGTGGCAGAGTCATGTTCTGCCAGTGGGTAGCCATGCTTGATGCGGCTTGGTAAGTCTGGGTTTGCAACAAACGGACGACCAAAACCGATCATGTCGGCTAAGCCACTTTCAATCGCGTGTTGCGCCTTTTCTACGTTGTAACGACCGGCATAGATCAGTGTGCCTTTATACGCCTCACGAACTGCGGTTTTAAAGGCGAGTGGAGTGTCTGGCGCGTCGTCCCAATCCACTTCTGCAATGTGAATGTAAACAACATTGAGTTTATCAAGCAGCGCAGCAGCAGCGGTGTAGGTGTCGACAGGTGTGCTATCAACGGTGCCGTTTAACGAAGTGAATGGTGCAAGGCGAACACCAACACGATCTGCGCCAATGGCTTGCGTCATCGCTTCGACCACTTCACCAAGAAAACGCAGACGGTTTTCAATTGAGCCGCCGTATTCATCGGTGCGGTTGTTCGCTTCAGAATCGATAAACTGGTTAACCAAGTAGCCATTTGCTGCGTGAAGTTCGACACCATCAAACCCAGCTTTTATCGCGTTTAATGCGGCTTGGCGGTATTCTTCAATAACATTCTTGATGTCTTGTTTGGTCATCTCACGCGGCTCAACCACGTCGACAAAGCCAGGTTCGTCTGTGCCATTGTCGATAAATACTTTCACGTTTTCTGCTTTGAGCGCAGAAGAAGAAATAGGTTGCTCGCCGCCGATGTTGTCAGGATGAGTCACACGACCAACGTGCCATAATTGCGCGAAGATAACGCCGCCTTTCTCGTGCACTGCATCAGTTACTTTTTTCCAGCCAGCAATTTGCTCTGGGCTATAAATACCCGGAGTCCACGCATAGCCTTGACCCGTTGGTGAAATTTGCGTGCCTTCAGCAACGATTAATCCCGCTTCGGCGCGTTGAGCGTAGTAGGTGGCCATCATGTCGTTGGCAACATTACCCGGTTGAGAGGCTCGAGAGCGCGTCATCGGAGGCATAACGATGCGGTTTTTTAATGAGAGAGAGCCAAGTTGAATCGGTTGAAATAATGCGTCTGTCATAGGAAACCTCGTTATTGTTTAGTTTGAATCAGTTCGATTGGGTAGCCGTCGGGATCTTTAATGAAGGCGATGTGCGTTTCTCCTCCTTTCATTGGACCGGGTTCGCGAGTGACGTTGCCACCAAGCGCTTTGATTTGTTCGCAAGCTGCGTAAATGTCTTCACACCCAAGCGCCATGTGTCCGAATGCGTTACCTAAGTCGTAACTGCCGATATCCCAGTTATAAGTGAGCTCGATGGTCGCACCATCTGGTTGATCTGGGCTACCAACAAACACCAGTGAGTAACGGTATTCTTGGTTTTCAAAACGATCCAAAACGCTCATTCCCAGAATTTTTGTATAAAATTCGATAGATTTGTCTAGGTCAACAACACGGATCATCGTGTGGAGAAACTTCATAAGTCGCCTTTCATAACGTTGCGTAATCACGATGCAAACCTTATCGCCACTCTAAACACACTGGAAATTATCGTTAATTATGAAAATGATTATTTAACGTTATGGACAATGAGGTTGTTGGTCCTACAACGTGCAAACAAAGATTACTCGCCGTTTCTTTTTAATAATTGGCATATGCTAATTACTCCTTTTTACAAGCCGAGTACTTAACATGTCCGCAAATAGTCACTTTCATTCTACTCACGAATCTCATTATCAATGTGCGGTTTGTTCTTCCATCGATGCGAATCCGAACTCTTTGGCTGTGAACTACCAGTGCCTAGCCGATGGTTCTGTTGTCGGAGAGTTTCACGTTTTACCGCGTCATCAAGGTTACACAGACCTGTTGCATGGTGGCATTGCGAGTTCGCTGCTCGATGGTGCAATGACGCACTGTTTGTTATTTAGAGACATTCAAGCCCTTACCGCGCAGTTGGATGTGCGCTACCATGCACCTATTGAGCTAGATGAGCGCGTCACGATTACTGCACACTGTGAAGGTGAACGCCGCGGTATATATCAACTGGTGGCTCAATTACTGGTCAATAATGAAGTTAGAGTGACGGCAAAAGGGAAGTTTATTCGTCCTAAAGAGGCGTAAATAAAAACTCGTTCTACGGAGAGATAATGAAGAAATTTGATGAGTTGTACGCAATTGCGACGAGAAAATCTCAATATGACCAAACCAACACTTGGTTTAAAGGCGTAGAGACTTATCTGGAGGCCATTGGCAAAGAAGTCGATGAAGTCCGTGAAGAGATTCGTGAGGACCGCCTTTGTCATTTGGAAGACGAGTTAGGCGATGTGTTGTGGAACTATCTTAACGTATTAAAAGCGTTGGAAAGAGAAAAGGGCATAGATCCTGAGAAAGTACTCGAAAGAGCCTGCACTAAATACGAGCAGCGTGTATCTGCGATTGAATCGGGACGCAGTTGGGATGAGGTTAAACAGCAGCAGAAACGAGCCTTGAACGCGGAACATGAAGCCGCGCAGTTAGAGACCATGAAGAGCCAATAACTGCGCGTGATATTATTTAAGATGCGGCGGAATGGGGAAGTCTGATCAACCCTTCGTGCTATTGACCAACAGCAGGTCACAAGGCGGTTGATCAAGTAACGTGTCTACAGTGCTGCCAGACCAAAATTGTGATGATATGCTTCGCTTACACGCGCCCATAATCAGAATTGCCGCTTGTGATTGCTTAACTGCTTTTGGTAACGCCGTTTCAGGGTTTCCTTCTGGCAGCAGTAGTGGTACTCGAGTTAACTTTTGCGCAGTAATAAAGTCCGTAATACCTGCTTTTTGGTTGCTCAAAATCTCTGCACGATAGCGAGACAGATAAGGCGCAACGTAGCGGCAGTAAACTAATGTCATTTTTCCGCTCAAGGTTTTTTCTAGCTTTGAGCCTCGCGATACGATGGCTCTATCTACGACTGATTTTGCATCTCCGCGATGAAGCGGATCTATCGCGCAAAGCATGTTGGCGTGAGAAGGCCATGAACGCTCACTTAATAGCAATAAATCACAATCGTTTTTTGCTAGCTCGGTGAGTAAGGTTTGAATGTCGTGCTTGTTAAAATGCCCCACGAGCAGTAAATCTGTGTCGTCGACAAGCCGTTTCGCGACTTGAACAATCCAATGACTCCTTTTGAAATGCTCGTAAGAGAGTGTTGGCGTTTCAACTTCCTCTTCTTCACAAAGTTCGATAACGAAGTCTTTGAATTTTGATGTCCAAGCTTCAAACTCAGCTTGTCTCTTTTCTATATGGTCAGAGTTGAAACTAAGGAAGTGCGCGAACGCGTGATCTTCACTCCGGCGGTGGTCTTCCACCAATACCACGATGGGTTGAGCCAGCGCTGTCGCAAACTGAATCACTTTACGAAGCACCTTACGACTTGGTAAGGCTGCTTGCTGAGTCAGAAAAAATACTGGTGCCATTGATTACTCCATTATCAAACGAGGCAAATGCGCCTAATGCACACTAAAAGTTTATACCATCCCCTTATGCAAAGACGTTCTGTTTCTGCGAGCAAAATATAAATTCCGCAATTGTGCGCGCCATTGCCTAGAATTTTAACATCAGGATCTCATGCCTTTAGATAATAGACATCGTGTTGACACTAACGTGATGTCCAAGGAAATCGGTGACAATGATGATAGATTCCAGCCAATTACAAATTAATCGCAAAGTGCCTCATTTGCTTGCCGAGATCATTAAAGCGATAGAGTCGACCGAAGACCTCAGTTTTTTGAAAGACTATCAGGAAGCGCAAATCGCGAACATTTTGGAGTCGGTCAACATTGCTTATCGTAAACGCGTGATAGAAGCGGTGCCGCCAGAGAAGTACTGGACGGTATTAAATTTGCTGCGATACGACACCGCCAAGCACATTCATCAATCACTCAACAAAGAGCTGCAACATGAACGCTTAGCGTACATCACGGATTCGGAACTGATCATCTTTGCAGACTTTCTACCGACCGAATTTGTGGATGAGTACCTTATCGACCAAAGTGAAGAGTCGGTCGCGCACATTCAACAAGCATTGTCGTATGAAGACAACAAAGTAGGGCGATATGCCGAGCCGTATTTTTTGGTCGCGAATCCTAAAAACAGCGTAGGAGGCATCAAAAACGAGTTGTTAAAACGTGGACAAAGCCCGGTGCGATTGACCATTGTGCGCGATGTCGGAGGCGTTATTGGGACGATAGAACCTCAAACCCTGTTGCTGCATGAGAACCATACCAAACTCACAGACTTGACCGCAGTCACGCCAATTCTGGAAGATATCCAAACGATTCAAAGCGTCAGTAAACAGGTCTCGATTGATGGTGGCGCGCATTGGTTTCCTATCATGGCTGGTGGCAAAATTATGGGCGTTTTGTCGATGGCGACCATCGCGATTACCTTGCGTGAACTCAGCCTACAAGCTGTAGTGGCAGAAAACGTACGAAGTGAAGAAGATTTGTTCACACCATTAACTGTGGCGACAAGGCTAAGAGCACTTTGGTTGGTGATTAACTTGCTGACCGCTTTTGTTGCCTCTGCCATCATTGGTATTTTTGATAATGTGGTCGAGCAAGTTGTAGCGCTTGCTATCTTAATGCCCGTTGTGGCGAGTATGGGCGGCATCGCAGGTAGCCAAACCTTAGCGGTGGCCATTCGGGGTATCGCATTGAACCACTTGCACCAAAGTAACTTGAAGCTATTGGTGAATAAGGAGTTAAAAATCGCCACCATTAATGGCTTGATCATGGGATTAGTCATCGCGGGTGTCGTCTACATGGTGTTTGACTCTTGGCCATTGGCGCTTATTATCTGTTGTGCAATTTTCCTCAATAGTTTGGCGGCCGCGGCATCGGGGACGTTGATACCATTCACGTTGAAGAAGTTTAACATTGACCCCGCCGTGGGTAGTATTAACAACCGTTACCGATGTCGTCGGTTTCTTTGCGTTCTTAGGCTTAGGTGCAATCTTCTTGATATAGAAAGCCAATTGACGCGCTAACCCGCTGAACCAATCTCTCCATTTTCCAACCCAATTTTTTGGGCAAGCTTGGTTCGCTCAAAATTCCTCCGTTTTTCATAAACGCTGAACACGCCGTTTAAGCTTTCATTTCATCAATATTTTTCACTGCTCATTTCTATCCCAAAACTTTCCACTGCCGATCTCGCTTAACGCTGGCGTGCCAAATTACAATTTCAAAGGCCCGATCATGCCAATTTTCTTGGCTGTACACGCATTACTTCACTCAAACAAAAAATAAGGAAAAGATTTTGAACAAACTCATCGTATTCACTGGTGGTCCCGGTGCAGGAAAAACCTCGGTAATCGAACAACTAAAAACACAAGGCTTTATCTGCTCGCCAGAAACAGGTCGTCACGTAATACAAAGGCAGGTTACGAATCACGGTTCAGCATTACCTTGGAATGACAAACAAGCTTTTCGAGACGAAATGATGAAGGTAGAAGTGAGCAATTACCGAGCTTTCAATGTCCACCAAGGGAATGTGTTTTTTGATCGCAGTATTGTGGACGTATATGGCTACAGTAAGTTGGAACAACTGCCAATCTCGCATGAGCTCATCACGCATTGCCAGACGCTTCGTTATCATTCTCAAGTATTCATTTTTCCACCGTGGACGTCGATATTCAGCAACGACGAAGAGCGAAAGCAAGATTTTTCTGAAGCGGTGGCTACGTATCAACAGATGGTCAACGCTTATCACAAATTTGGTTATCAATTGATCGAAGTGCCCAAAATGTCAGTCGAAGACAGAGTCGCGTTTATTCTCGGCTCAGTCATCGAACAAGGCTGAAAGATGATTGATGCAAACAAATGCGTAAGGCTATTGTGAGCACGACAACAATATGCGTAAAGGGAGTTATTTATACTGGATAAAATTCAATAACTTAATTGAGTGTTATGTCTTTTAAATATCTTACCTTATTGCTCGCAACGACGAGCATGAGCAGCTTTGCTGATGTAGGCCTGCCTTCGGGGGATGATTGGTTAAACCATGTGACGAATGGCCTAGCCCCATATTGGATGATGGAAAGCGCGCATGGGCAACCTGCGGGGAATTTTCCGACATTTCGTTGTGATAACGGTGTCATTCTCGACCCACAAAAGCCGTGTGAAGAATTAAACAAAGGGTGGATTAGCCCGCACTTCGATCGCGAATACACCCGCATGAAATCGCGCCAAACTTACGCTTATGGCGTGCTTTTTCATCTTACGGGTGACAAGCAAGCATTAGAGCTGGCAAAGAAAGGTGCCTATTACCTGATTGATCATCTACAAGATGAGAAAAACGGCGGCTTCGTGAGCTTTACGCGTAGTGGAAAACCGGGGATGGAGTGGCAACAGCGAACTTCTCAAGACCAAGCTTACGCTTTGGTGGGCTTGGCGATGTACTACTACTTGACGCAAGATCCAAAGGTTGAACAAGCACTTATCGACCAGCAAGCGTTTATATTTAAACAATACCGACGAAGCGATGATCGCGGTCTGGCGTGGGTTTTGAAAGATGGTGATGGAGAAAGTGAGAAGCAGCAAGAGTTAGTCGCTCAACTTGACCAAATCAATGGCTACCTGTTGTTAACGGCGCCACTTTTACCAGAACCAGCGCAAGCCAAGTGGAAGCAAGATCTGCAATGGCTGACGCAAGTGATGCTAGATAACTACCACTCTGACAAAGAGCAGCGCTTTTATGGCGCGATACACCACAAAGCGGTAATGATGCCAGATGCGAAGCACAATGATTTTGGACACACCATCAAAGCGTATTGGATGACGTATCTCACTGGTCAGTTGTTGGAGAATTCCAATTGGACAGAGTTTGGTTTCAAAGGAATGAAACATACGCTTAAACAAGCGCAATACCAGCAAAACTTTGAGCAAGTCAAAGCGTTCTTCTCGCCAGAATGGCAGAGTAAATGGACGCAAGAGAGCATTCCTGCTTGGCAATCAAGACCGCACAAGCATTACAGCTCGTCTTGGGAGTGGGCTGAACTCGATCAAGCGGCGATGACGGTTTCTCTTGTCGATGGTTCGATGAAAGAAACGCTTCAATACACGTTACCCACCTTTATGGACGTGTGGGTGGATCATCAATACGGAGGTGTTGGTCTGAATCCTAAATCAACCAAAGCGTTCCATTGGGGAAATGGTTACCACCAGTTTGAACATGCGTTGGTCGGGTATTTGTACGTGCAACAAATGGCAAAACAGCCTGCCAAGCTTTACTACGCGCGACCAGCCGAGAGTAAAATGTCACTTAATCCATATTACTTTAACGCGGATATAAAAGCGCTTTCATCGCAAAGTGATGGAGTCACTACCGCAACGTTCACCAATATTCGACCATAACTTGGTCGATGGTAGTGTGGTGGTTAAAGTCTGCGTGCAAACTAACAAACCCCAGTGGTAAACTGCGGGTCTGTTTTACATAGTATTTAAAGGTAATTTGATGAACCCGATTCTTGCGATGTTGAAAGAAAACAATATTAGCGACGAGCAAATCAACGAGCTATTTCAGGCGTTAACTCAAAACCCTCTGGCTGCAATGGCAACTATCAGCCAACTAGGTCTGCCACAAGATCAGCTTCAAGCGTTAATGGCGCAGGTAATGCAAAATCCTGTACTGATTAAAGAAGCAGTGGAAGAGCTGGGCCTAGACTTCTCCAAAGTAGTAGAAGCCAAAGCTAAGCTACAGCAGTAATCGAGTTTTCGATAAAAACAAAAGCCGCCAGAGCCAAATGGTTCTGGCGGCTTTTTTACATCAGATGAAAGGTACGCGACTCCAACGGGAAAACGAATAGGTTGAGCTTAACTTGGTGCTTGCATAAAAAATTAAGTGCGATTCTAGTCACGTCGCATGAACTCACGGGTGCTATTGGAAATAAATGAATTGTTTCTAATACATAGAACGTATTAACATGGTTGCACTGGGCCCATATGAGTAAATTCATTGAATATACAATTTGAGAGAGGGTTTAGTTTTAAAAAATAATAGTTAGTTGGAATCTAGGTTAAATGAAAATAAATATATTTAAAAAGCTACAAGTTGTATTTCTTGTGGTGTCAGCATCTTTAATGGTGGGGTGTTCGTCTATAGATGCGCATGCTGGTGGCGGATACGGAAAGCCGTTTTCAGGCACAGCGTTATCAGTCGCACGACAACCTTGCTATTTAAGATCTGATATTACTTCCATCGCGTTATATCCACTTTCATTGATTGACATTCCTTTGTCGTTAGCAACGGACGTTGTGTTTCTTCCTGTTGATTTAGTCATGGTAGCTACACCCACAACGAGTTATGGCGGCGTGGTTTCTCTAGGTTGTCCAAGCGGCAGCATGATCTAAAGTCTGATTTTATTGAAATAAATGGAAGGAAATGAAAGTGGAATCGAAAAATAATTACTCAACAGAAAACAACGCTCCCTCGGTGCTCTTTGTAACGTCGCTTTTGTGTCTGGCATCAGTTTGTTTGGCCATACTGCTATTTATTATTGAGTACATTTCTGGCATAGAAATGAACGGTGTCGGCTTTCTTGGGACGTTAATACCAGCGATGAGTGTAGGATATTATTTTGGCTATAAAACAGGGAATATAATGCCTTCGACAACGAGATGGTATTCAGTGCTGCTTTGGAATTTATCGAGCTTAGTGGTGTTTTCTCTCATCTTAATGTTTTTGGGCATCTCTATATTTGAATTGATAGCGGAACTAGGCTGGTTCAGTATTATTATCGTTGTATTAACGTTAATAACCGTTTGTCTCGGGTACTTTATTTTCAAGAGTGGTGAAAAAATGGCGATTAAGGTTTTGCTAAAAGCGCAAAAGAGTGCGTAACTCACAAATAACGAACGCTTAAAGATAGATACGTAAAAAAGACGCCAGCCATATCGTGCTGGCGTTATTGTTTTCTCTTTCTTTTTGCCTCTTTGGTCTCAAGCAAAATCGAATGTTTTAGACGAAACGGTCTTTCCACGAAAACTCAACATGTTTATGTCTGCCCAAACGTGTGTATAATTCGCCGGAAATTACGATTTACAGATAACGAAAGGTAAGTATGGCAGTCCTCGAAATTCTCTCCATTCCAGACCCAAGGCTTAAAGTAAAAGCAGAAAAAGTCACTGACGTATCGACAATACAAACGTTGATCGACGATATGCTAGAAACACTTTACGCAACGGGCAATGGCATCGGTTTAGCTTCAACCCAAGTGGGTAGAAAAGAGGCGGTTGTTGTCATCGATATCTCTGACGAACGCAATGATCCTTTAATCTTAGTCAACCCAGAAGTGGTGAGCGGAGAAAACAAAGCGCTTGGTCAAGAAGGGTGCCTATCTGTTCCCGAATACTACGCCGATGTAGAGCGTTACACATCAGTTGTTGTGTCTGCATTGGACCGCGATGGCAACCCGATTACAATCGAGAGCGATGAGTTCTTGGCGATTGTGATGCAGCATGAAATTGATCACCTATCTGGTAACTTGTTCATTGATTACCTTTCACCGTTAAAGCAAAAAATGGCGATGAAAAAAGTGAAGAAGTACGTAAAGGCGCAAGCTAAGTAATATGAGAGGAAGTAACTCACAACCGCGAGTTGCTTCCTTTTAAATCAAGGATAAGTAGAGTGGTTTATCTCGGTTTTTTGGGGACATAACGCTTTACGACCTTCATAAGCCTCTGAAATGAAGAGCAGTCCATATGTGACTCATGAGGGCAGGAGGCAACATGGTTTAGGCTGTCTCGCACCGCTTTCAAACGTGTTATTTGCTCATCAATCTCAAGCGCCTTTTTCGCCAGTAAGTCACGATCAATGTATGGTTTTGAACCTTCTGAGTGATTCAACATTTCCGCCATTTCGTTAAGTGATATTCCAGCGATACGCCCTAAACTAATTAAGTTGAGTTTATTGAGTACCTCTGGCGAATATTGACGTCTCAATCCATTCCTTCCTATCGAGCGAATTAACCCCAACTGTTCGTAGTATCTGAGCGTTGAGGTCGGCAATCCTGATTTTTTAACCACTTCTGCAATATCCATATTATTCCTCATTGACTTCAAGTTGGCTTTAAGTTGTAGCATGCAACTAAGACCTTAACAAATCAAAAACTTGAGGAGCGAAAAATGCTGTTTTTAATAGGATTACAAGCGGCGCTACTAGGGATTGGTGCGACTTTGGTAATGGATTTATGGGCTTGGCTACAAAGGAGAGTGTTTGGTATTCCCTCACTAAACTATGCATTGGTTGCGCGCTGGGTTTTATATATGCCCAAAGGAAAGCTTATGCATGCGCCAATTATGGCAACAGACCCGATGTCGGGAGAAAAAGCACTCGGTTGGTTTTTACACTATGCCATTGGTGTTGTTTTCGCTTTGGCTCACATTGCTGCTTTTGGGCATCATTGGTTGGTAGAGCCTAGTCTAGTGCCCGGCTTAGCCACTGGTGTGGTCACGTTGGTGTTCCCATTTTTTGTCATTCAACCTTGTCTAGGATTTGGTTTTGCTGCCAGTAAAACCCCAACACCTTGGAAAGCCCGTTTTCTAAGCACATTGGCGCATTTGGCTTACGGCTTGGGTTTATTCATAGCCGGGTTTGCAATCAAAGTGGCGAGCCAGTATTTTGCATAGGGAATATGAGCATCATGCAAACGAGTCTTTTTTGTTGTTATTTATGATGCTCAACTCTTGGTCGTTTTTGGCGCGTTGCTCATAGTGGGCCGATATGTTTGAGGTCTGTCGTATTTATCCAAGACGTAAAGTCAGCGAACATTTAACATTGCCTTAACGCCAGAATGGCAAGCGGTTTACCAAGAAAAATTAAAATTATCTGGTTTGACATAAAGAATATTAAGGGTTTCAGATGGCTTCAAAAGTGGCAGGGATATCAATACTGAGCTTATTGGCAGCGCCAGTTGCGATGGGAGAAACAGCCAGTGCTTATGATTTATGTTTGCTAGACAAAATCAAGCAAAGCAAAGGTGAGGAAACCATAAAGAGCATTCGCGCGCAGTGTGAGCTCGATGCAGTAACAAGTACAGTGCCCGCTGATCCAGAAATTGAAGAACCTGAGGAGCTTCAGGAAAGCTTGGTCGACAAACGTTTGGAATCAGAACGAGAAAACGCCTTTGAACCATTTAGTTTGGTGGCGCATCGTGTTAACTACATCTTGCCGTTCACTTACAGTGATCGCGTAAATAAGCGTGCTTATGCGGACACTAAGTACGGAGATGAGCTGCGTAAGGAAGAAGCGGAGTTCCAAATTAGTTTTAAAGTGCCAATGAACTACGACGATTTGTTGTTTGATGGGGATGGTTTGTTCTTTGGTATGACGCTAAAGTCATTTTGGCAGGTGTATACAGGAGCAGCATCGCGTCCATTTCGTGAAACCAATTATCGTCCTGAGCTTTTTTATTATACCCCGACAGACTGGAAGCCACTTGATGGTTCGACTTGGTTAGGTTTTGGTATTGAACATGAGTCGAATGGGCAGAGACAAGAGTTATCGCGCAGTTGGAATCGTGTTTACGCCAACTTAACCTTTGCGAAAGACAATTTTGCGGTTTCTCTTCAACCGTGGTGGCGTATACCTGAGGATGAAAAAACATCTCCGAATGATCCTAAAGGTGATGATAACCCGGATATCGAAGATTACATGGGGCACTTTGAGCTATCGAGTGCGTACAAATGGAATGGTTATGAGTTTACCTTCTTAGGCCGCCAGAACTTCCAAACGCATAAAGGCTTTGCCGAATTAGGGGTGTCATTTCCGATCTGGGGCAAACTTCAGGGATACGCACAGTACTCGACGGGGTATGGTAAGAGCTTGATTGACTATGATCATAATCAGCAGCGTATTGGTGTTGGTATCGCGATCAACGGTGTTCTGTAGTTTTTCGGTAGCTCAATAGAAATAAACGCTGGCAATTGAGATTTCAGTATTTAGAATGCGTGGCTGAAATTGATTTCCAACCTAGAGTGATTTTATGCTTCGTGATTACACCTTCGATTGTCTTGTAACCATGCCTCGTCATGAACTGGAAGAGTTTAGTGCTCGCATGATCAGTAAAATGGTGCCAGAAGACGTGATGAATGAGCTGTTTACTTTCGATCAAGAAGAAGTGGCTAGCGAAGACCGTATGTTGTCTGCACGTCTTGATGCCATGTTACGCATGACAGCAATCGCACTGAGCGAAATTCAACAAGCGTTTGATGACTCAGGCAATGCGAAGCAAAATAGCGAGCGAATGACGCGACTGGTTCTTTGGCATTTCTATGCGATTTCATTCCATTTGGAAGAGGCGATCACGTTAGAAACACACTGTGCACTAGTGGAAAAACTACTTGAAAATACACCTTCGGATGTTTTTGTTTGGGTGAAAACTCTGACAGAGCTTCTGCACACTTACGCTGAAATCAACGCGAAAGAAAACCCTCAAGACTAAGGTTTTTGTCGTTAATCGTTCAGTAAACAAGGCGAGCCATTCGGTTCGCCTTGTTTTATTTTTGCATCTGTAAAATCCGCAGTTTTGGACTTTTGACGTACACCATGAGCCTCGCTTTAGGTTCGCTTCTCACTAGCGAATAGGGCGATTTCTTCTTACACTAAAACCAAAGTATTTGTTTTCGAACACTTTAATACGTCATTAAGGTGTGTCTTCCAATCCACTTAAATACGGATAATTTATGTCGGAGAGCGTTCTGGTTTTTAAATTTGAGTCTATTTTGAAGCGCATATGCTTTCTATCTTGGCTACATTTTCGTTGCGGGCGTAAATAATGGACCCGTTAACGCAAGGTTTACTGGGCGCTGCTTTGCCACAGTCTGCGAGTAACAAGCGGCACATTGTGGCTGCTGGCGTGTTAGGCGTGGTTTCAGGGATGGCGCCGGATTTGGACGTACTTATCCGTTCATCAACTGACCCATTGCTGTTTTTGGAATATCACCGACACTTTACCCATTCATTGTTGTTTATCCCTTTTGGCAGCTTTCTCTGTGCTTTAGTGTTGTATCCATTGTTTGCAAAAAGACGAGGGCTAAACTTCCGACAGAGTTGGTTTTATTGTGCCCTTGGTTATAGCACCCATGCGCTGTTAGATGCTTGCACCAGCTATGGGACTCAGCTTTTTTGGCCGATAAGCAACACACGCTATGCTTGGAACACAATCTCGGTTATCGACCCCGCTTTCACATTTCCTATTTTGATCCTGCTTTTGTTTGCCGCACTGAAGCGAAATCGAAATTACGCGCGTGTCGCATTTCTATGGTCTCTGGCTTATCTGACTCTTGGGGTTATTCAACGAGATAGAGCAGAAGCGGCCGGATGGAAAATCGTCCAAGAGCGACAGCACAGCGCTGTGCAGCTAAAAGCAAAACCAACCTTCGGGAACCTTTTGGTCTGGAAAGTGATTTATGAAACGGAAGATAACTACTATGTGGATGCGGTAAGAGTGGGGCGTTCAATAAAAATCTACCCAGGCGAATCCACACCAAAGCTCAATGTGAAGACTCAATTTCCATGGCTCGATCCGCAATCGCAGCAAGCGAAAGACATCGAACGTTTCCGTTGGTTTTCAAATGGTTTTGTAGCGCAAGACCCGAATAACGAAATGCGAATTGTTGACGTGCGTTACTCCATCGTTCCAAACCAAATTAACGCGCTGTGGGGCATCAATTTATCACCCAACGCTAGCCCGAATGTGCACGTCGAATACACTGCCCATCGAGGTAGTACAACGGAAGACCGCCAAACTTTTCTCAATATGCTTACGGATTTTGAGTGATGGTTTTTACTTTGGGTACCGATGCGGTGCCGTAATAACTATTACGCAGACTGAAAGTCCTTCACTAGGGTCGGCTTGCTAGCGAAGAAAATTTTGCCAAACAGAGACTTATACTTCCATCCAAGAGACAACAGTCGTTTTGCTAAGCTTTTGTTTTCAATGATAGCGACTTCAACGCCTTGGTAATGGTATGGATTGCTTTTAATGTAGTCGATAAATGCAGTAAGCACGCCTTGCCCGCGAACGGAGGGCGCAAAGTTGACTGCAACAATGGAAAAGCGCTGACTGCCAACAGGGCAACGGACAAAGCAGTGTCCAAGCGGATGAGTGATGGTCTCGGAAAACTCAGGAAACGCGCGAGACTCTAGTTCTTGAGAAAGCGAATCGTATTGCTGACATAAATGATAAAAAAGTTGTTTCGCTTCACTGTTCATCTCGGTGTCGCTTACTTATAACTTGGTTTAAAGGCTTTGATTTCAAAAACATTGTAACCATAGGCAGCAAGATAAAATGCGGTGAACTTTTACAGTGGTGATTTCCTATTTTTGAAAGCTAATTTGTTACAAATGAAGTTGATTGGTTTTATATGGTACGTGGAGATGAGTGTTTCTAGTTGAGGGGAGAGTACGCTGGTTACTGGATTCTTACCTGAGTTCCTGTATTAAAAGGAGAACCACTTGGTTTAATGCCGCTCGTTTAACTACGAGTGGCATCTTTTTATATTTCGTCATCTTGTACAGCGACGAAGGTGCGTGATATAGGATCTTCTATCCTAGCTCTTTATGGTCAAAATTGTCTCTTTAACCACTCAGCACGTTGCTATTAGATTCCTAGTCTCGCCAAGGCTCGCTTGAATGACACAAAAACATCGTTAAGCTGTTGGCATTAAGTCACTTGGTCCGTTTTTGCTTATTCTTGAGGGCTTAACTAGGCATTACTCTAAGTGCTTAAATTGCAATGCCACAAGTCGCTGATACAACTCACAGCTTTGCATTAATGATTGGTGGTTACCAACATCGACTAACTCGCCATTGTCGAGCACCGCAATTTTATCCGCATGCTGGATAGTTGAAAGACGATGAGCAATGATCAGAGTTGTGCGTCCTTTCATCAGTGCTTCAAGTGCTTGCTGAACGTGATGTTCACTTTCGCTATCAAGGGCGCTGGTAGCTTCGTCTAGCAGTAAGATTTTTGGATCTTTTAGAATTGCACGAGCAATCGCAATACGCTGCTTTTGTCCGCCCGATAGCCTAACGCCGCGCTCGCCTAAAAAGCTGTGATAGCCTTCGGGAAGCTTCTCAATAAACTCATGGGCATGGGCTTTTTTCGCAGCCTCGACGACTTGTTCATCCGTTGCTTCAGGATTACCGTAGCGAATATTATGGAAAACATCATGGCTAAACAGCGCTGGCTGTTGTGGTACGAGTGCCATTTGGCGTCGAAGCTCGTTTGGATCGAACTGTCGAATATCTTCACCACCAAACAACACTTGCCCTTTTTGCGGATCATAAAAGCGTTGCAGCAGTTCGAATAGTGTTGTTTTACCTGCACCAGAAGGGCCGACCAACGCCAACACTTTTCCTTGTTCAGCGGTTAGATTTAACTCTTTGATAGCTGGTTGATTTGGGCGAGAAGGGTAGTTGAAACTCACCGATTTAAAGTTAACCTCAGCAGGCATGTCGGCACGGATAGGCAAATGGTTGCTTGGCGCTTTGATATCGCTGTCTACTTGAAGGATCTCAATCAGCCGTTCGGTAGCGCCTGCGGCTCTTTGCAGTTCACCCATCACTTCAGAAATGGTTGCAGTTGATGAGGCAACCATAATGGCATAAAACACAAACGCTGCTAGGTCTCCCGCAGACATCTTTCCGTGAATCACATCGCTGCCGCCAACCCAAAGCATGCCTGCAATCGCGCTGAACACAATCACAATAACGCCAGAGATTAGGATCGCGCGCTGTTTTACTCTCTGTCTGCCCACTTCATACGCTTTTTCCACCTCGACAGCGAAAGCCGCTCGTTCGTACGGTTCTGAGCTAAAACTTTGCACGGTTTTAATATGTTCTATCGCTTCACCTGCGTAGCTGCCGACATCGGCCATTGAGTCCTGACTTTGGCGAGAGAGCGCACGCACGCGTCGTCCATAAAACAAAATCGGAACCAGAACCAAAGGCACAGAAGCAAGTACGATCAACGTGAGCTTAACGTTGGTAGCGAATAACATAATGATGGCACCAAAGCACATCAAAGCGCTACGCATCGCCATCGAGAACGATGAACCAATAATGCTTTGCAGCAACGTGGTATCGGTAGTCAGGCGCGACATAATATCGCCGCTACTGTTGGTCTCAAAATAGCTCGGATGCAGCGTAATCACATGGTTAAACACCGCAAGGCGAATATCCGCACTGACGCGCTCACCTACCGAAGATACAAGGTAGAAGCGAAAGAACGTCCCAATGGCAATACACAGTGTGACACCGACAATAAACTGAATCGCATTGGTAAGCTCTTGCAATGATTGTTGAGCAAAGCCTTGGTCGATAAGAATACGTACTCCATAGCCTACGGATAACGTCAAACTTGCCGTTGCGACAAGGGCAACCAAAGCCGCCGCAACCCGCCATTTATAAGGTGCAATAAAGGTGTTGAGTTTAAGAAGAATACTGAGATTTTTGTTATTTTTTCTGCTCATGAGTGACTCACAAAGCGTTTTAGGTACCTGGCATAGTAAGCCAGTTTGGTTGGTGAGACCAGCGAACTGCCGCATTCAGATTAGGAAGTTCACTGGGATAGCCAATATCGCATCGAAAATCACTTAAACGTCTAAGAGACGAGAATCAGCTTTTAGCTAGGAGGGGGTTAAGCACGGCTTTTGGCGAGTAGCTGGTCGACTTTTCCTTTTGCTGTTTTACTAACCGTTTGCATCAACTGAAAACTTGGCTTAACGATACCTGAGTTTTCTATCCTTTCGACCATTAAGAGCCAAAGCTTGGCTGTCATTTGCGCATCGGCTAGTGCACGGTGGAAAACACCGTCGTTGTCGATATTTTTATAGCGAACAAGTTCACCTAGCTTGTGTGATGGGGCATCTTGAATGAGCCGTCTTGCTACCAGTAAGGAGCAAGCAAACTCACCCGAATAACTACAGTTGATTCGTTCAAGCTCTGCATCTAAAAATCGTTTATCGAAGGACGCGTTGTGAGCGATAAGGTTTTCGCCTGCAATGAACTCACTAAATGACGCCATTACCTCTTCGCAGCTTGGTGCCGATCGCAACATATTGTTAGTAATGCCGGTGTAGTTCTCAATGAAAGAACTCACTCTGAAGCCGGGATTCATGAGTTGCTGAAAACTATCGACAACCTCGCCATCGACTAACTTTACTGCACCAATTTCTATTGCGCGATCACCTAAAGTAGGAGAGAGACCTGTGGTTTCAAAGTCGAGTACGACCACAGAGTTTGCTTGAGGCATAAAATTTTCCAGCTGAGTAATATTGCGCAAGAGTATTATCGAAAGCGACAGAAAAAGAAAGGCGAACACAATGGTGAATATCTGTCTATCTTTACTCCACAAAGTCAGTTTTCGTCGTCCACTGTTTATGGACAGGTACGTTCTGGCTTACCCATCGCGGCTTGTGCGGTAGCCTTATATTTCAAATGTTTTTCGGCTTTTCGATTCATTTCAATTAAGCATTAACTTTCGATGCAACATACTGATTATAAATTGATTTTATAAATCAACTTCGGCATCATTCACGGATTGATTTTGAAGATGAATATCATCACGGCAAAAAATTAGAACAACTTATAATGCGAGGCTAGGGAACGATGGAACAAATGAAAAATCACTATTTAGAGATACCTGAAGAAAGAAAATTGCGTATTTTTCGTGAGGAAGATGAAGATTTCTACAACTTCTGGGAAGAAATGCTTGATGAAAAACAATCTTTTTATCAGCAACCTCTCAAAAGAATGAAAGGCGACGCTTGGTATTCGCTTGATGCATTCTTCACTGCTTCAAAATACGGACAACATCAGGCCTCGCCAGCTTATATAAAAAGAGCGCTTGAGTTACTGAATAACGTATACTTACTGGCCAATCATTCAGACCACGTTGTTGAATTCTCCGTTGGGCACCGACATTTTTCGGAAGTAGGTAACCGTTCTATTGCAGGGGGAACGATGGATGCTTGGTTGGATGAAATCTGTTTAGCGATGGCCGCGAGAGATTGGCGCTGCGTAGAGCTGATGACCATCATGGATGAGTCGTTAGTGCGTTTAAAAGATCCTTTCGATGTTGCGCTGGTCGAGTTCGTTAGCGGTGTATTTAGCAATTCATCAGCGTTACCAGAGTTATTGCAAACTGTGATGGAGAAATCCTCCCCGCAATATTTAGAATCAACCAGGGTGCCATATGTACACTCTTTGTTTATTCCATTTGTGAATGTGTTTGTTGCCATTATAGATGGCGATGAGGCACATTATCAAGAAGCACTGAGAGATGCGTTAGAGACGCATTACCAGTTCTACATGAATGAAGATGTTCGTTATTCGCCAAAAGGGAATGTTTCTCTAAAACTGACTGGTCTTGCTGCATTGGCATACGATAAGTATGGCTGGACAATTCCAGAAGCCGCATATTTGCCGAAGTGGCTCGTTTACGGTGAACATGATCTTTGTCCTAAATAAATCATTCGGAGTCTGCGCCCAAGCCCATTCGGATGTTCTGCACGGAAGCATACACAGAAAACATGCCGCGAAAAGGTTGTTTTTTAATCGACCACTCGGTAGTAAGGCATAAACTTATCAATATGCGAGCTTACTAACACGCCATACGTGACACTTCATGTATTCTTAGCCGAAGCGAAGAAGAGGATTTATCAATGTCAAAAAGCTCCAAGCTTCACAATGAAGACAAATTGGTTAAGAAGGCACTAGAGATTGGTGGGAAGATGGCGAAGCTACAAGGTTTTGACCTTCCTCAGTCACCACAACCTCTGAGAGTAAAAGCGATTTACCTATTCTTGGTCGATGCAAAACAGATAACACCACTACCGGAAAGTAAGCTAGACGGCGCAAGCATCAAACACCGACTGGCAGTATGGATACACAGTGCATTGCCAGACAACGACCCTCTAAAGTAGAAAACTCAAGAAGTCACATAGGTCATTACTTAACACAGGCCATTAATTAACAAGGCGAGCCAAATGGTTCGCCTTGTTTGATCTTGGCGAGTGCACCGAGGTCTTTTTGCGTGGCGGTATCATTGATTTACAAAACAGAATCAAAAGGACTAAAGATAAATCCCGAGAAGCGCTACAATGCAGGCGTTGCGAGAGTGCAACCAAGATTACTCATTTACAGAAGCCTTGAAGTAACCATACATGTCTAAAGATTTCGAATTCACTACAGAATACATACTCGACAAACCTTTCTTTGCTGAGTGTTATGATCAAACTAGCCAGCCAACTAAGTTCCCACAAGCGTACCTAAAAGGGATACTGTTTCTTATCTTTGGTGTGGTTTTATTAGAGTTTGAACTGCTACCAAACGGTTATGTCGGTTGGTTCTTTATCGTATTGAGTGTGATTGAAGCATGTAGCGTTTACTTCAAAAGAACTTGGTGGCTATGGCGTCAAACCATCAGTTCAAGCCGTGGCAGCAAAGTAGTGTTTGAAGTGAATGCAGATGGCGTGCGCTACAAAAGCGGTAAAGTTGACCGCAGCCTCGCATGGAATGAAATCGACCAACTGGAACAAACTGATTTGGGCTTTATCCTTCATCTTGGTAAACAGCGCCAATACATCAGCAAATCCTGCTTAAACGAAGAAGTGATCACGTTTATGGTAGAACAGCACGCGGCATCAAAAGCGAACTAATAAATTCCTATTAACAGAAGAGGCGAGGCAAAGGGTTTGCTTTTTTGAACTTAGGATTTGATGCCTATGGGGTAGCTCTGGTTCAGACTTAAAATATGAACCGCTACACTCGGTGTTTTGGGTTGCGTCATTCCAGTATATGGACTGCCTAGTTATTACAACTTGTTTAGCAAAAATAGATTAGATGCATGCGTATATTCGGGTTTTAATGAGTAGCTAACTCGACCCTCGATGTATTAGCACTTTAATGCAATTTCGCGAGCGCGGAAATAATCCAAAGAATTCAAGCCTGCTCTTCGCTATATCAAGATGTAAGTAACGTATTTGACTTACTACACGTGAGTTAGAGGCGCTTGATATTTACTGCCATAATGAAGCAACGCCCAAGCCGTTCTTGTGGTCTTATTTGCTAAATCAATGGCGATGGTAGTAGACTTTCTCATGTACGGACTTCTTAATTTAGGCTTTGAAACCATAAATTCTAGATCCCTCCTGGGGGAGGGAGTCCATACATCGCGAGCCTAGACGAGACTAGGAATCTCCCTAAGTATGCTGCGGAGTTAGAACCAAAAAAGTGACAAGGAGATAGTGTATTGTGATCCTGAAGTGATGACGCCAACTTTTAGAGCACTTTTGCTCGATTATTAGGTTCGGCAAAGATTTGACATTCGTTAGTTTGCTGGATTTTCCCTAATAAAATTCATGTGACCAGTGTTGGGCTTATGCGTCTAAAGGTAATTTCTATGCGGAAGGAACTTATTCGATTTGAGGGGGCTATACATGGAATTTCGATTCGAGCCCCATGGGAGGCGTTCGAAGTTTTAGGAAAAGTAGCTTATAAGAATGGAGCGTACAGCGAGAATTGAACCTGCATCATCAGTTTGGAAGGAGGCGCAGTACGGGTTTTGTAAAAGCTGATTTTCATTAAATCTATTTAATATCAATTATTTAATTTGATTTTTCAACGAAAATCCAAAAACAGTTGAAACTGTAAACCTACATTTTGGCTCCTAATCACGAATTTGAAAATAGTGAAAAATTCATCATTTTCAAATTCGTATCGATAAATCGCGACCCGATTTGGTTAGAAAGTCTCATCTAAAAGTGCTTAATAAAAATCCCATTTAGCGGCATTATGTCAATGTCACCAGTTAACTTATGAGGTGATGAGTTCACCTCTCACTAAGGAATCACTTTACTATGCCATTGCAATTGTTAGGCTAACTTAGCAACGATATCGCTTGTTTAGATACTCTGACTAGTCGTCCAATGGTTTTTTCGAAAACCCATCTAATGAATCGGGCGGATAGGTCTTCAACGATGGTCCCATAGTGACCGGCAAAAACAAGCATATGGCCTAATAAGCCTTTTAGTTGCTCTTCATTGCGCTTAGATGATTTTGCTACGGATTCTAGCTTTCTTGAAAGCCAATCATAAAAGGTCAAGCCAGCAATCACGCCTGCTTGAATCGTTACCGTTGACAAAAGAGCCACATCTTTCAAATAGGTGATAAGTGCGCCCTGTATTCTATCGGCCCAATATTCCGAAAAAGAAGCTTGATTTCGTTGCTCGTACTTTAGACGGATAGGGGTAAATAAGTGGTCATTCGATTTCCTCTTCAACGCTACCCAAGAATCCGAGGAAGCAGTGTTTAGGTAACCCGGATTTTTGTTTCTTGCCATCAAATGGGCTGATATGCTTAACCCAGTGCCAGAGTCTAAGCGGTACTCGCCTGTCGAGATTGGAGCATGAATAAATGGCCAAAGCGGTACTTTTGGTACAGGATCAGCACCATGCGTACATCGATAAACACCATCGTTTAGCTTTTCCGATGAGCGTGCGTATGCTTCCAGACCAACTCTAGGAGCGCCAAAGGTGTATAAAGTGGTTCTGATCTTCATCTCACGACGCACCCAATCAGCGCAAAGTGATGCGAGTGCTCCACCTAAGCTGTGCCCAACGCAATGTATACGTTTTGGTTTGGGATATATCTGCATAATATACTGCTTCAACTTGGGGCTAATACTTTGAAAACAATTGTTGAAACCAGCATGAGCGGGCGAACCGTTTGGTGATCCTTTCACCCCTATATTCGCATTTGTGATCCAGTCATTAGCATTTTGTGTTCCTCGAATTGAAATGACAATTTCATTCTCAAATGTTGAACCTTTACCAGTGCCAACCACTGCAAACGCCTCTGAAGTTCTCATCAAGCCAGGGATAACTTTACGCAATACCGGTACATTGGATAAACCCGCTACACCGCCTGTAAAACCATCAAATACATCATTTTCAGAAAAAGAAAAGTGATTTGAAAAACTGTTTTCTCCCGGCATGATAAAACGGCCATTATTTTCATAAGCTTTGTAAGGAATATCCGCTATTTCTGAAGCCATTTTTGGTGTTAACTTTGCCATTACGTGTCCTTGTTTAGTAATATTTTTTCAGAAAATCCTTTCAAATCACACCTACTAATAATTTCAAGATCGAGGCCATTCTCAACAAATTTATTTTTGAAAAAGTAATGATATTCGTCCGAATTAATCTCACAATTTAAATCAAGAAGATTATCTGAAATAAATTCATAGGGTTTCACATCAGAAAAGCGAGCCTCTAGTAAGTAGTATTTTTTGCCATCTACAAAAATGTAAATGCCAATGTAGCTAGAGGATTCATGAAGGGCAGGTTCTTTAAACGTCTGATAGTGGTATGTGGGTTCGAAATGAAAATCCCCCTTTTCTGACGTAATTGTCTCGGTGATATAACGGTTTTTAGAAAAAGCCGTGTGTAGATAAACCACCTCGCTAGTAAACGCTTTCCCGTCTAAGTATAAGCTACCAGTGATCTCTGAGCTAAGTATGTATTGAAACTTTTTTGATTTGAAGAAATTAAACATATCTGCGTTACAACCTGTTGAGAGCAATAATATTGTGGCACTCATAAGGAAAACCGGTATTTTAGTCATTTGTTTGCCAATATTGTACATAGGTCAACCCATATCCACACGTGAGACGATACTATGTCCTAATGCTCTCAAGTTCTAGCCTAGGACCGCCGAAATTCTCAAAATAAGTCATGTCAAATCTTATATCTAGGCATACTTTAAAAAATAATGTAAATGACATGTCTATTACTTTCATGGGTTCAACATAAGCACACTCGCTCTGGTAAAAAATAGCGAACTATTCGTTAAAGTACTTATCCACGTCCACTTCGTAAGCTTGCATACTCATTGTCTCATTCTGCATTCTTATCATTAAGACAAGTTAACAATAGCCAACGCGCAAATGGTTGTTGTTTATAACCAATAAAACAACGCGCAGTGTTATGATCTTCACGAATATGGATCATACGAATCTAGTACTAAAGTTTTGTGGTTCTTCGACGTTTGGTGTGGATTTGAGTTAAAATACTCACCTCTAAAGTAACAATTACTACAATACCCGACCCTGACCCCCTTTGAACTCTTCTGCTCGGCTTGGGGTTACAAGCCCTTTGGAAACTTATCGACCAAACCCTGAATACAGAACACTCTCCTTTTGAGTTTCATCTACAACTCGGAGCAGAACGTGGTACTTTTTATTCATGTTCAGAGTGTGGAATAGCTTGCTCTGCCCATGATTTCAAAGAGAAAACATGGCGCCATCTCATTTTTCAGCACCATTGCGATATCACAGCGAAAATACCTCGAGTTCACTGTAAGGCTCATCGATGTGCCTGGGCAAGGTTGTTATTTGAAGAATTGGCTTTAACTCTCATAAGAGGAGTGCCCGTTCACGCTGCCGCCAAGTTTATGGAAGTGATAGATAAGCGGCTTTGGCTAGTGGTCGAAGCAAGCTTTATAGCGCCTTGACCTCTCATCTCTCCAAGCCTTTGGGTTTGATGAAACGGCTTCAAAGCGTGGACATAATTCCGTCACGGTTTTCATCGATATGGCTCGTAAAACCTTCCCCGTTGTATTTGCTACACCAGGGAAAGGAAAGAAAACAGTCACAGAGTTTAAAACCTATATTGAGAATCCTGGTGCAGGAAGTGAGCAAGTCCTTGAGGTGGTTTGCGATATGTCTCTTTCCTTTTTGATTGTTGTCAAAGATGAGTTTCCGAAAGCGAATGTTACTGTCGACTGGTTCCATGTTGTGCAGTTATATACACGAGCTGTTGATGACGTTCGGAAAACAATGACATGCCAAAAGCTCTTCGCTGGGCGGTTTTAAAGAATGCTGAGAGTCCGATGACAGATAAGCAAGTACAAGCTTTAGTTGAACTAGAGCAGTATGAACTGGAGACAGCGAAAGCTTGGCGAGTAAAAGAAAAGTTACGTTGGATAAGAGGAGCAAAAACGACTCAGGCCGCTCGTTGGCGCGTTACTAATTTTACACTTAATGAAACAGGAAGTTCAAACGCTCTAGAGCCAGTAAGAAAAGTCCTAACAACCTTAGAAAAGCACTCAGAGAGAATACTTCAACGTTGGGGCTCGACCTATGCTAGTGCTGAGAATCTTGACTGACCGAGGCACTGAATACTGTGGCCGTGTTGAACAGCATGATTACCGACTCTACCTAACTATCAATGATATCGACCAACTCGAACATACTGATTTGGGCTTTATCCTTCACCTTGGTAAACAACGCCAATACATCAGCAAATCTTGCTTAAACGAAGAAGTGACCGCGTTTATGGTAGAACAGCACGCGGCATCAAAAGCGAGCTAACAAATTCACATCAAGCTGGAATGAGCGATCTAAAAAGTAGGTGATATATGATCGAACATCATAACAAGTGCTTGGTTGATTCTGAATCAACTGGGTTTGATGTACAAAGCTAAAAAGGTTTAGAGATTTCTCTTTCGGAGAAACTGCTTCGGTGTCATGCGCGCAATCTGCTTACATTCTCTAGTCATGTGTGCTTGATCAGAAAAACCTTGCTCCAGCGCCAACTCCGATAAAGTAAGATCGGGTTGCGCTCGGAGTAGTTCTAAAGTGTGCTTCACTCGTTTAATACGTTGGTAATGTTTAGGAGTAATCCCCAACCATTTCTGAAAATTGCGCTCTCTCTGGCGCTGACTGAGCGTCCCTGTAGGCTGGTCAATGATGTGGCGGACGTATTGTGGTTCATATTCCTCAATCAGTGCTTGAACCCAGCGATACAAAGTAGAAATCCTTGCAGACGGCGAACGCGCTGTTTGCAGAGACTCAAATGTTGCTAGCACAGAAGAAGCCAAAGGGTGGTCATCTTGAATCCGCAATAGCTGTTCTAGGCGTTTACCAAATAGTTGATAACCAACTGCAGGATGAAAGCGTACGCCAGTCATCACCGCGCCTGGCGGTAGGCAGACTTGATGTGCCAGAATGCTCACAGGTAGTAGGACAACCCCTGGCGTTTGCCACTCACCATCCATTTGTACTTCATTCTGTAAAATGAATACCACACCTGTACCAGCATCACTGAGTAATTGTTTACGTACGGTTTGCGTCGTATCAGGTTTGACGGATGCTGACCAAATGGCTTGAACATAGCCAGCTAAAGCCTTTTGAGGTTTTAAAATATCAAATTCTAAGTTCAAATGAATCATCCTATTTAACCTCAACTTAAATGAGAAAGTGATATACATGTACTTTTCATCATATTAAGCTGAGGAATAAGCAGCGACTTATAAGTAAAAACTGTCAGATAGAATTATCTAGGTTTATAGTCTCCAACCTTTGGCTTAAATGCCTTAACTATTCGGTTCCAACTATTGATCGCGTTGATCGCAATTGTTAGGTTGACCATAGCTTCTTCTCCGAAGGTATTCAAGGTCAGCTGATAGGTATCATCATCTACTGGTAGGCCAGCAGTTAGTAATTCAGCCCAGCCTAGTGCAACGTGTTCTGCATCGCTGTAGAATGGCATATCTCTCCATGCACTAAGCCCCCATATGCGTTCCGGCTTTTCACCTAACTTAAGCGCATCTTTACTATGCATGTCGATACAAAATGCACATTGATTGATTTGCGATATGCGTAACTTAACCAGTTCCCATATGATCATGCTCATGGTTTCTGATTGGCTAAATTGTTCATGGAAGTAAGCTTCCTGAGCGTACAGGATTTCTATTGCCTTTGGCGCTACTTCAATATAGTTGAGTCGTTTTTTCATGGTCATTCTCCTCTGTTTTTCACATAATAAAAAACGCTCTTAGCAAAAGATTGAAGATTTTCGACATGCACTCAATAAAGTTAGATAAAAGAGTGAACGACGAAAGCGAAAAAGTGTACCTATTGGAAACCAAGAAAACTTATGCCAATTAACAAAGTATTGCGCTAAATAATTCGACTTAAGGTTGGCGTCTATTTTTGCTCCGCCACCCTCCGTAAACGAGCAAAAGGCGCTGAGTTACCTATATACACACCAGCCGCAACGATAAAGACGCCTAAAACATTTTCCCATTGAGCCTGCTCACCAGAAATGAACGAAATCAGTAGAGTGAATACCGGCATAATATTAAATAATGGAGACATTTTATCTGGACCAAGAACGATAGCACCTTTCATCCAAAAGTAGTAAGCGATCAAAGTGCCAAACAGGCTCATGTACGCTATTAGTGATAGGTCTTTGAATGTTATTGCATTTAAGCTACGGCTAAAGTCGCCGTGGTAAATCGCTATAGCGACCATTTGAATGGCACCAATACTTAACACCCAACGTAACTGCTGAGTTACTGGGATATGAGATGTTAAACGCTTCGCTAGAATTGTGTATAAACACCCACTAATTAAAGCAAATAACATGTATAGATCACCAATATTACTATTGCTGCCAATAGAATGAATATTTCCGCCTGTAATGACGATTACCACTCCACAAAAACTGATTAGTGCACCTAAAATAGTTTTAACCGAAATGGAAGTCTTGAGAATAAAGCTCGACAACAAGATGGTGACAAGTGGTAGATTTGCCTGAACAACAGCTGCGTGAACTGGGGTAGTAAAGCTCATTGCAGAGAAAATAGAGAAGTTTTGGATAGTTACACCCACGGTCGCTATAACAAACAACGACAACATGCTTTTTTGTGTGAGTTTGGCTCCATATGGAGAGCGTTTGGTACCCCTTATCAACAAGAGTATTAAAGCTGCAACGGAAAACCGTAACGTCGCTGAATCCAAAGGAGAGACATCGCTATTAATAGCCTTTATTACGTTAAAGTTACTAGACCAAAAAAAGATAGCGACAACAACACCGCACCAAATTGATAAATGCTTAGACATAGATCTTCCTGATAAAAATTAACTTGACGCGATAATGCTATATATTTCATATTTGATTTTTAATAGCCAAATTTAAGAGGGTTAATCCCAAATATGGAACGTCACTCTTTGGATGACCTTTTGTTATTCGTTTCTGTTGCTCGCTATCAAAGCCTAACACAAGCATCTGAGCGTCTTAATATCCCGTTAGCCACGCTAAGCCGGAAGTTAAAAAGGCTGGAAACAAACTTAAATTGCAGACTATTTAACCGCAGTGCACACCACTTTGCGCTAACAACTGATGGCGAAAAATATTATCAACTCTGTGAGCCGTTACTTCTTAGCTTAAATAATGTGACATCGAGAATTGCAACTGAGCGTCAGTCTTTAAGCGGAACGATCAAAATATCAGCGCCAATTAACATGACACAGATGTGGTTAAAGCGGTGTGTTTATGAATTTGCAGAGCAACATCCGAAGATATGTATCGATTTAGATGTACAGAATGAAAAAATCAATCTTGTATCTAACCGTGTCGATGTTAGTTTTCGTCTTGGTGATCTTATTGAACAAGACTGGATTGCTCAGAAATTATGGTCGATTCCATTTGCGCTTTGTGCATCACGAAGCTATTTAGAACAACACCAACCGATTACCCATCCAGAACAACTTATCCATCATCGCCTAATTACGGTAAACAACGACAGCCAATGGAAATTAGTTAATCAAATCACCAATGAAACATTTGACCATCCGCTAAAGTTTCAATTCACTTCAAATGATGTACTACTAGTTAGAGACGCCGTCATTCATGGTTTAGGAATTGCGTGGATTCCAACCTATTACTTTCATGAGCTAAATCATGATCAACATAACCTGCTGCCTTTGTTGCCAGAATGGCAATGCGCGGGTAAAGAAGTATTCATTATGTATCGGGACCGTGATAAAAGGCCTGCAAGAGTTGATGCATTTATTGAACATGTCTTCAATTGGAAAAATCGCATTCAAATGTTTGCTTGAAAGAGGTTTATCACATTGTGCTGTGCCGGTAACCTCAAGTGAAGCTTCATGACTCTGCTTCAATTGAGTTCATTTATTTAACCTCTAAAAGAATCATGAGATACATAGGCAGTTAATGGGGTTCGAGTTTACAAGTGATTCGGTCAGCTAAAACTCAAGCTAAGTAGAAAGTATTTGCAGTTGTATTTGCCTCTGAAAATCGTTTAGAGCTTTCTCATCCGCGAGGTTCTATAAGAAATTATTAAGGATATATTTGTGTGTGATTTCGTGAAAAAAATTATTGTAGGTTTACTTTTCAGTGCTTCGTCTTTTGCTTCCTTAAGTCAATATGTTCCAGCAATGAATGATAAGAACGGTTATGTAGAACCATTTCAAATGTTTGATAATGTCTATTATGTAGGAGACAAGTGGGTCTCATCATATGCCATTGCTACAGACGACGGACTCGTTATCATTGATACGCTTGATTTCCCTTACTCTGAGTGGATACCTATCAACCTAGATAAGCTAGGGCTAAAAGATAAGCCAATAACGCACATATTGGTAACTCATGGGCATTCTGACCACGTCGGAGGCGCCCAGTTACTTCAAGGGAAGTATGGTTCCAAAGTCGTGATGACCAAAAGCTCTCATGAACTATCTATACAGCAATCAAACAAAAGCGAAGGTGAGAACAAGTTCCTTCCTCCAAATTTAGACATAGAGATAAAAAGCGATAGCTCTATGGTTATTGGTGGACATGAGTTTAAGTTCTATCTCACACCTGGCCACACGGAAGGTGATTATTCCTTAGACTTCACTGTTGAAGATAATGGAGAACAATATCGTGCTTTTATCGTTGGTGGGCATAGCGTAAATAGCAATGATCCAGAAGTTATTGGCCAGTTCCTGAGTAGCATGGAGAAAATTAGAAAAATTTCACTACAGGCACCTATTGTGAACGTTAACCTTTCGAACCATCCACATAAAAATTTCCTTTTTGAAAATAGGAAGAAACTAGGCACAAGCGGTAACCCGTTTATCAGTGAGGCAAACTTCTTCATGTTCCTTAAGCAACGAGAAGATTTAGCTAAGGGAAAACTAGAAGAACTATAATACCGTGGCATACGAGCAGCGTTCGTTATTAGGTTAGAGGTTTGCTCTTGAGTTATAGCTAAGGCTTTAATAAGTTGCTCAATCAAGATTCGACACTTGTAATAGCTTGATTGTTTGTAGGTTCTAGTGACAAAGGCGCTGTGCGTAAACATTCGTATTGTGTGCCTTACACTTTTGCAAGGCGTTACGTGCTTTCTAGAAAAGCCTCAAAATAGCGTACAATTAGCGTTTTGACATAGCGGAAATCATCATGTCCAAAACTGTTCAGCAGCAAATCGGAAACATTGCTCTAGTCGTTGAAAATTACGACGATGCTATCGAATTTTATACTCAAAAACTTCAATTCACCCTGGTTGAAGATACCAGCCTAGGTGGTGGTAAACGCTGGGTTCAAGTTTCTCCTCCAAACTCCAATGGTACAAACCTTCTTTTGGCTCAAGCGAGTACACCGGAGCAAACGCACGCAGTAGGAAATCAAACAGGTGGTCGTGTTTTCTTGTTCCTGCAAACTAATGATTTCTGGCGTGACTATGAGTTGATGAAGAAAAATGGTGTTGTATTTAATGAAGAGCCTCGTGTGGAAGAATACGGAACAGTGGTGGTGTTCCAAGATCTCTATGGTAATAAATGGGACTTACTGCAACTGAACTGAGAAACTACACATTACCTGCATAACATAGTGTTCATGAGGAGTTTCCAACAAGCTTTTAAGGTTCTGAGATATTAGTGCTAATTCAAAGGTTCTCAGAAGTTACAATATTTCTAAATCACTTTTGTGCAAACAATAACTAGCCATCATTCCTTCTTGATGTATCAACAAATGTTAGGGCGGCACACCAAAAACAAAAAGGCGAACCAAACGGTTCGCCTTTGTCTATTTAGATGCTACCAAAAATTAATCTTCGTAGTTATCGATGCTTGGGCATGAGCAGATTAGGTTACGGTCGCCGTATACGTTATCTACGCGGTTTACTGTTGGCCAGTACTTCCAAGACTTGGTCGCTTTAGAAGGGAAGCAGCCAAGCTCTCGAGAGTAAGGACGGTCCCACTCTTCAGCAGAAAGGTCAACTTGCGTGTGTGGCGCATTAACGAGAGGGTTGTTCTCTAGTGGCCATTCACCGTTTTTCACTTTTTCCATTTCTTCGCGGATAGCGATCATCGCATCACAGAAGCGGTCTAGCTCTTCTAGATCTTCCGATTCCGTTGGCTCAACCATTAGCGTGCCCGCTACAGGGAACGACATAGTTGGTGCGTGGAAACCGTAGTCCATTAGACGCTTCGCAATGTCTTCTTCGCTGATGCCTGTTTCTTCTTTCAGTGGACGAATGTCGATAATACATTCGTGCGCTACACGACCATTTTTGCCACGATAAAGAACAGGGTAGTGTTGGCGAAGTGTTTCCATCACGTAGTTTGCGTTCAGAATTGCTACTTTTGTTGCATCTGTTAGGCCTGCTTCGCCCATCATTGCGATGTAAGCCCAAGAGATAGGTAGGATAGAAGCGCTACCCATATCTGCTGCTGATACTGCAAAATCTTCGCCTTCTACGCCGTCTTCAATATGGCCAGGTAGGAAAGGCGCTAGGTGAGATTTCACTCCGATAGGACCCATACCCGGACCGCCACCACCATGTGGGATACAGAAGGTTTTGTGTAGGTTTAGGTGAGAAACGTCTGAACCGATGAAGCCTGGTGATGTTAGACCAACCTGCGCGTTCATATTAGCGCCGTCTAGGTAAACCTGACCGCCAGCGGCATGAACCATTTCACACACTTCTTTCACTTTCTCTTCGTAAACGCCGTGCGTAGAAGGGTAAGTGATCATAATGCTTGATAGGTTGTCTTTGTGCTTCTCGATTTTCGCTGCTAGGTCGTCGATGTCGATGTTGCCTTCTTCGTCACACTTAACAACCACAACTTTCATTGACACCATAGACGCCGTCGCAGGGTTTGTACCGTGCGCAGAGCTAGGGATCAAACATACGTTGCGGTGACCTTCGCCACGGCTTTCGTGGTAGCGTTGAATCGCGATAAGACCTGCGTACTCACCCGATGCGCCAGAGTTTGGCTGAATTGAGAATGCGTCGTAGCCTGTGATCTCACAAAGCTTCTCTTTTAGATCTTTCGCTAGTGCTGCATAGCCCGCCGCTTGTTCTGCTGGCGCGAATGGGTGGATAGAACCAAACTCAGGCCAAGTGATTGGAATCATCTCTGCCGCGGCATTCAGCTTCATCGTACAGCTGCCTAGTGGGATCATGCCGTGCGTTAGCGAGAAGTCTTTGTTCTCTAACTGTTTCAGGTAACGCATCATTTGCGTTTCGCTGTGATGCGTATTGAATACAGGGTGAGTCAGGTATTCTGTTGTGCGGCGTAGCGCTTCTGGAATTGCCGCAAACTCGTTGCCTGCGATTTCCGTCGATAGTGCTGCTACGTCTTCTTTTACACCAAAGACTGCAAATAGTGCTTCTACATCAGCGACCGTGGTTGTTTCGTCACAGCTAATACCTAGCTTGCCAGGTAGTAGACGTAGGTTGATGTCTGCTGAAAGTGCTTTTGCGTAAAGCTCTTCTGTTTTTGAACCTGTGTTGATGGTGATGGTATCGAAGAAGCTGTTATGAGCAAGTTCAAAGCCGCCTTTGGTTAGGCCAGCGGCGATAATCGCAGTCATATGGTGTGTACGGCGAGCAATAGTGCGTAGACCTTCTGCGCCGTGGTAAACTGCGTAGAAAGACGCCATGTTCGCTAGCAATGCTTGAGCGGTACAGATGTTCGATGTCGCTTTTTCGCGGCGGATATGCTGCTCACGGGTTTGCATTGCCATACGCAGTGCTTGGTTGCCGTTAGTATCGATAGAAACACCGATCACACGACCTGGCATGGTGCGCTTGTGTTTGTCACGCGTTGCCATGAATGCCGCGTGTGGACCGCCGTAACCCATAGGAACGCCGAAACGTTGTGCAGAGCCAATTGCTACGTCTGCGCCCATTTCACCAGCAGGTTTCAATAGGGTAGAAGCAAGCAGGTCAGTCGCAACAGTGACAAGCGTTTTGTTTGCTTGCGCTTTTGCGATGATGTCCGTTAGGTCACGAACTTCACCTGTTGTGCTTGGGTATTGAACTAGTGCGCCGAACACGTCTTGCTCTGGTAGGAATTCTAGCGAACCAACCAGAACTTCAAAGCCGATGAATTTTGCACGAGTTTTTACTACTTCTAGCGTTTGTGGGTGAACATCGTCAGCCACAAAGAATACGTTGCTCTTGCTTTTACCCGCACGCTTACACAGAGTCATTGCTTCTGCCGCTGCTGTTGCTTCGTCTAGCAATGAGGCGTTCGCGATTTCCATACCAGTTAGGTCGATGATCATTTGTTGGAAGTTCAAAAGTGCTTCCAAGCGACCTTGAGAGATTTCAGGTTGGTAAGGTGTGTAAGCGGTATACCAGCCAGGGTTTTCTAGCACGTTACGTAGAATGACGTTTGGAGTAAACGTGTTGTAGTAGCCCTGGCCAATGAATGTACGTTTAATTTGGTTTTGTTTAGCAAACTGCTTCATCGTCACTAGCATGTCTGCTTCGCTTTTCGCTTCTGCCAACGTCATTGGTTGTTCTAGGCGAATTTGTGCAGGCACGGTTTCTTCGATTAGGGCGTCAAGGCTTATCGCGTTGATGGCATCCAACATTTTTTGTTGGTCTGATTTGCTTGGTCCGTTGTGGCGTCCAACGAACTCATTTTGTGTGCTGAGGCTTTGAAGTAATTCAGTCATTGTCCTTTACCTACTCCTTGGCTCGGGTAACGGAAATGGTCGTTAGTGACACATTTAATTATACGTCCGAACCTAGAAAAAAAGCTGCTCTCTAAACAGGCTAGGGAACAGCTTTCGTCACATCCTAATTACTCTTCTTCGATAGAGTTTAGGTATTCTTCCGCGTCTTTTAAGTCATCCAACTCAGATGGGTTTGAAAGCTTCACTTTCACAATCCAACCACCTTCGTACGGTTCTTCGTTGATTAGCTCTGGGCTGTCTTCTAGTTCTTCGTTGATTTCTACGATTTCACCGGTAACAGGAGAGTAGATATCTGACGCTGCTTTTACAGACTCAACCAAAGAGAAGCTTTCACCTGCTTCTACTTCATCTTCTACGTCTGGTAGGTCAACGAATACTACGTCACCCAACATTTCTTGCGCATGCTCAGAAATACCAAGTGTTACTGTGCCGTCACCGTTGTCACGTACCCACTCGTGGCTATCTGTAAACTTCAGTGTTTTGTCCATTGCTTAATCTCCAAATAACTTGTCAGGAATTATTGTGATTTTTAAAAAATCGTTTATTGGTAAAGAGGGAAGCGACTGCAAAGTTCTTTAACTTCTTTGCGAACGCGTTTTTCAACGTCTGCGTCACCTTCTGGGTTGTTCACCAAACCATCCAGTACGTCACCAATCCAATTACCGATGAGTTTGAATTCTTCAGCGCCAAAGCCGCGGCTTGTACCCGCAGGCGTTCCTAAACGGATGCCCGATGTAATCATAGGCTTCTCTGTATCGAATGGGATGCCATTTTTGTTACATGTGATCCCAGCACGTTCTAGAGCTTCTTCTGCTTTGTTGCCTTTCAAGCCCTTAGGGCGAAGGTCAACCAGCATTAGGTGCGTGTCTGTGCCACCAGTTACGATGTCGCAACCGCGAGTTTGCAATACTTCCGCTAGGACTTTTGCGTTATTGATCACCGAATCAATATAAGTTTTAAATTCAGGGCCAAGCGCTTCTCCAAATGCAACCGCTTTTGCTGCGATAACGTGCATCAGTGGGCCGCCTTGTAGGCCAGGGAATACGGCCGAGTTGATTTTCTTAATGATGTCTTCGTGGTTAGTCAGGATCATACCGCCGCGAGGGCCACGCAATGTTTTGTGTGTTGTGGTTGTCACAACATGCGCATGTGGCAATGGGCTAGGGTGTGCACCTGTTGCGATAAGGCCAGCAATGTGCGCCATATCGACCATAAGAATTGCGCCAACTTCGTCAGCGATTTCACGGAACTTAGCAAAATCGATAACGCGTGGAATAGCACTGCCACCTGCGATGATCATCTTTGGTTTGTGTTCTACTGCAAGTGCACGAACGTCGTCGTAGTTGATTTCCAGTGTTTCGCGATCAACGCCGTATTGAACTGCGTTAAACCATTTACCAGAAAGTGCTGGGCGTGCACCGTGCGTTAGGTGGCCACCAGCGTCCAAAGACATGCCAAGAATGGTGTCGCCTGGTTGAAGAAGAGCCAGTTTCACCGCACCATTTGCTTGAGCGCCTGAGTGAGGTTGAACGTTTGCGTATTCGCAATTAAAAAGTTTTTTCGCACGTTCGATGGCAATGGCTTCCACTGTATCTACGTGCTCACAACCACCGTAGTAACGACGACCTGGATAACCTTCAGCGTATTTGTTTGTTAGGCATGTGCCTTGAGCTTGCATTACCGCTTTAGAAACAATGTTCTCAGAAGCGATAAGTTCGATTTGTTCATTTTGGCGAGCGGATTCCGCCTGAATTCCAGCAAAGACAGCATCATCTGTCGCAGAGAGGTTGGTAGAGAAAAAGTTTTCCAAGCTGTGGTTAGGGTAACTCTTATTCATGGTAGTTGACCTTCCAAATCTTAAAATGAACCCGCAATAGATGAATTATGATTTGCGGTTGTGGTTCATTTGTCCTCAAAACAGCTGAACTGCATAGCAGAACAGAGTGAACATCCGGCCCTAAATGTGGGCAAAAACTCCGTCGGATTGCGTGTTTCCTTTACCAATCTCTTACGGAAATATGCATCTCTACATCTAACAAGTTGGTAACATAGCGCCTGCAGCGGGAACAATCAACCAAAAATTTCCTATAGGAAACAAAATTTCAAAAATTGTTAACAAGAGCACGGTTTAATTCACTTGGTGGACTTTTATCCACTATGTGCTTCATGCACAATGCGAGTAGGACAAAAATAAGGATATCTATAGAGGGATTTATGGCAGAAAGTATTTACGATGAATACCCATCGATGACGTTAGCGAAAGAGCAAAATGATCAAAATATCGAGCCGTTAAAGCTGGGTCAGCGTATCAAGGATATCCGCTCAAAACTTGGTATTACACTAGAAGAAGCCAGTCAGCGAACAGGGCTTGCTCGTTCTACACTGAGTAAAATAGAAAATGAGCAGATTTCTCCGACATTTCAAGCAATGCAAAAATTGGCGCTTGGCTTACAAATTGATATGCCGCAACTCTTTGAGCCACCTAGAAAAAAGGTTGCGACAGGGCGTAGGGATGTTACCAAGAAGAATGAAGGCAAACCACACCCAACGCAAACCTATGAACATGAACTGCTCGCTACTCAACTTTCCAATAAGAAAATGATGCCGTTTAAGAGCCAAATTCGTGCTCGCAGTTTTGATGAATACAAAGACTGGGTTCGTCATGATGGTGAAGAATTTCTGCTTATCTTATCTGGTGAGGTCATGTTCTATTCTGAGTTCTACGAACCTGTTGTTCTAAGCGAGGGCGACAGCGTCTATTACGATGCGAACATGGGACATATGTTGACCAGTGTTAGCGAGGAAGATGCGCACATTTTGTGGGTGACAGCCAAATAGTGATAAATAGTTGTAAATTTCCTATAGTGAAAGCAAACGATTGCTGTCGGTGGTCGTTATGATGAAAAGGCGCTTTTTTGATGAGTATATACTCATTAAAGCGCTTTTTTGTACGATTTGTTGTGATTAAAATGTTAAGAGTCACACTTTTGCAAGTCGATCTACGTCTTGTTCGTGCAAAATAGAATGAGCCATGTTTATTATTGGAAACACATCGAATGCCGATAGCATTCTCGGGTCTATCTAAATGGAGACGAAAATGACTCAAGAACTACTGAAAACACCACTACACGCACTTCACGTTGAAGTTGGTGCCAAAATGGTCCCGTTCGCGGGTTACGATATGCCTGTTCAGTATCCTCTAGGCGTAAAAAAGGAACACTTACACACTCGTGATGCCGCAGGTCTGTTTGATGTTTCTCATATGGGACAACTTCGCCTACTTGGTGACGGTGCAGCTGCGTTCCTAGAAACATTAGTGCCAGTAGATATTGTGGATCTTGAGTCTGGTAAACAGCGTTATGCGTTCTTCACTAATGAAGAGGGCGGCATCATGGATGACTTGATGGTAGCTAATCTAGGCGATCATCTTTTTGTGGTTGTGAACGCGGCATGCAAAGAACAAGACATTGCACACCTACAAGCGCATTTGCCATCTGGTGTTGAGCTAGACATTATCGAAGACCGTGCTCTGCTTGCGATCCAAGGCCCTAAAGCGGCAGCTGTATTGGCGCGCTTTGCCCCAGAAGTTTCTGACATGCTGTTCATGGATATTCGTAAAGTCGATATTTTAGGCGCCGAATGCATTGTTTCTCGTAGTGGCTACACTGGCGAAGATGGTTACGAGATCTCGGTTCCTGCTGACAAGGCAGAAGAACTCGCACGTAAACTGACCGCGGAAGAGGAAGTTGAATGGATTGGCCTTGGTGCTCGTGATTCACTTCGTCTTGAGTGTGGTCTTTGCCTATACGGTCACGACCTAGACACAACAACTACGCCTGTAGAAGCAAGCTTGTTATGGGGCATCCAAAAGGTTCGTCGTATCGGCGGTGAACGTGAAGGTGGTTTCCCAGGTGCGGATATTATTCTTAAGCAGATCGAGACCAAAGATGTGGCGCGCAAGCGTGTCGGTTTGGTTGGCCAAACTAAAGCACCAGTCCGTGAAGGCGCGGAATTGTTTGATGCTGATGGCGTTAAAATTGGCGTTGTAACCAGCGGTACTGCGGGTCCAAATGCAGGTAAGCCTGTCTCAATGGGTTATGTGCGTGCTGATCTTGCTGTGATTGGTACCGAATTGTTCGCTGAAGTACGCGGTAAAATGCTACCAATGACGGTTGAGAAAATGCCTTTTGTACCGCAACGTTACTACCGCGGTTAGGTTACCCATTATTGTCATTCTTCGCGTATTCGTGAGGCAAGAAACAAGCAAAAATGCCGAGCTTTCTAGCTCGGCATTTTTATGTATATCGGTTTTATTTATACGCTTGGAAGTTATCGTAGTTTCTGCAGCCTTATCCGACCGCTTTGTCGATTGTACAACACATGTCGATAACGATATCTTCAAGTTTTTCCGGATGAATCATGTCTTCTTTTGCAATCCCAAACTGAGACGCCATGATCGTATTAAACAACTCCCAATGTTTGATCAGCATTTTTTCGCGATTATCAGCGATGTCAGGCCATGTCTCTTGCATCATCGGAGTAAGACTGATTGCACCATGTGCAAAAATCAACATCTGCCACTTTGATTCCCACTGATCAAATTGGGCGTTAGGGTTTTCACTGTTGTACTGCTCAAAAATTCCGGTAAATATCGCAGCAAACTCATCTTTTGACTTTAAGAAATACTGCAGCAGGGCACCATCATCACCTTGGCGAATAGCATCAGCGATCATCTGTACTGGGTGAGGATTAACGAGCGCAAATGCCAGCATGCGAACCATGAACAGATAAATTTTTCTATTCGAAGGTGTGTTCTCAGGCATCTCATTGATTAATTCAGCCATATAGCACTGCATGAATTCATCCATCGCGTCGCTAACCGCTTGCCAAATCTTCTCTTTGCTGCCGAAGTGGTGACGGATCAAACTATGTGAAACACCAGCCTTTTCACTGATATTGCGCAGTGAGACACGCTCGTAACCAAGTTCACAAAACATATCTGCTGCCACCTTAAGGATCAGACACTTAGTTTGTTCTGCGGCTTCAGCACTTCTACGCCCCTGCTTTCTTTCATTCATAGTTCGAATTTTCCCGAATATTAATCAACGCGCTTACTTTTACCAGAAACCGGACGCTTTGACTAATTAATTTGCTTTCCACCTGGAAAATATCTTGATCGATTTCAAATTCTGCATATACTGCACAGCTGTGTAATAAATAAAACCTACGGAGAAAGCGGGTGCGAAAACAATATTTAAAGCGCACTTTAGTTGGTGCTGTGGTGACATTAAGTCTCTCTGGCATGCTAACTGGGTGTAACAAAGCCATTTCCGAGCCGTCTGAACCTTTAATCAAACCTGTAAAATTACTGGCGGTGAAAGATCTAGAAGTTGAAGACTCGCATGCCTTTTTAGCGCGTATTGATGCGACACATCGCGCACAGCTTTCTTTTCAGGTTGGTGGTGAGGTCGATGAATTACTTGTTCGCATGGGCCAAGAGGTAAAAAAAGGTGAAGTGCTTGCAACGTTAGACCCTAAAGATCTTCAGCTTGCGTTAGACGCCTCTCAAGCACAATTCGCGTTAGCAAAAACGCAATGGGAGCGCGCGAAAAACCTTTATGGAAAAAAGCTGATTAGTACAGATGAGTACGACCAGAAAGAAACTCAATATAAAGCGGCATTGGCAAACTACGAACAAGCCAAAACAGATTTGAGTTATACCAAGATTCACGCACCTTTTGATGGCATCGTGTCATACACCTATGTTAACCCGTTTCAAGTGGTCGCAGAGAAGCAAGAGATCCTGAATCTTATCGATAACACGACCTTAGATGTGTCGTTCACACTGCCAGTCAGTTATGCGGAATCCGTATCACTTGAGTCACTGCAAAACTCCGATATGTGGGTGACGATGGATAGCGAGCCAGGAAAACGTATCCCTGGAAAATTTAAAGAAATTTCGACTCAGCCAAATATCGATACCAACAGTTATGAGGCGATCGTAACCATCACTCGACCAGAAGATCGCAATTTGCTAACAGGTATGACAGGGCAGGTGCACATAGCTAAACAACATCTATCGGACGCGATGACGTTGCCTCAATCTGCTTGGGTAAACAAAAAAGAGACGCAAGGCGAAGTGTGGGTAATGGACAGAAACACACAGCAAGTAAATAAAGTCACAGTGTCTCTTGATGCCTCTGGAGGTGTGAAAGCAGGGCTTGATAACAATGATTACGTTGTTGTTGCTGGCGTTGAGCGACTGGTCGAAGGACAAGTCGTGAAAGCTTGGGGTCGTGAGGGAGGCATTTAATGAAACGATCTCTATTTACGATCTCTGCAATTGCGCTTGCAGTTTTAACGGGTTGCAAAAATGAAAACCAAGCTGTCGTCGAGCAGCCGCTTTTTGTGTCGACTATCTCTGTGGATGCGCCGGTACAAAGCCAATATCGAGCTTTTAAAGGAATAGTTGTACCAGCAGAGCAAACACCTATGGCATTCCGCCGCGCGGGAGAAATTCAACACGTGTTGGTGAAAGCGGGCGACGTTGTTAAGCAAGGCCAAATGATCGCAAAGTTGGATGACAGTAAAGAAAAGCAAGCCGTAAATGACGCAGAAGCGCAATATACACTGGCGATTCGTCAGCTCAAACGCGGCGAAGACCTACACGCACGTCAGATGATCTCAAAGGCCGAGCTTGATGAGCTAACGGCTAATAAAGAGTTGGCAGAGGCTAATTTCTATAACGCCACCAATCAATTGAACTACACCCGTTTATTCGCCCCGTTTGCCGGTAAAGTGTCGGACGTTTTCAAAGAGCGTTTTGAACGTGTGGCAGTTGGGGAGCCGGTGTTGAACCTATATCAAAACGATTTGGTGTACGTGCGTATTGAGCTTTCCGACAATGTTCTCGCTATGGTGGACCCAAATTCAGACAACATGAGTTACAAGCCTAGAGCAACCTTCTCCGGCATTAGTGACACATTTGCTTTGGACTATTTAGAGCACACAAGTGAGCCTAACTCCGAAACTCAAACTTACGAAATGTATTTGACGATGCCACAGCCAAAACCAGAGATATTGCCGGGAACCAGCGTCAGTGTTCTGGTCGATATGGTGAAAGCGGGGATTACCTCCATCGATGGTTACAGTATTCCAGTGACGGCGCTTCAAGCGGGCAGCGAAGAGAATGAGTTCTTTGTATGGAAAAAAGAGGGTGACGTTGTCACCCGGGTGCCTGTGATGATTTCCCAAGTGAATGGCAACGGAGCCATTGTGTCGTCAGGAGTTAAGCAAGGCGACGTTCTGATTAATTCAAACCTACGTAAATTACGTGAAGGGAAACATGTGGATGTTGTGGAGAATAAACAATAATGAACATTGCTGAGTACTCAATAAAAAATAAAGTCATCAGCTGGTTGTTTATTATTATCCTTGCTGTTGGTGGTCTAACGTCGTTTTTGGAGCTTGGACGACTAGAAGACCCGGCATTTACGATTAAAGATGCCATGATCATTTCAACATACCCTGGCGCGACGTCGAAAGAGGTTGAAGAAGAGCTGACGTACCCTTTAGAAAAAGAGATTCGAAAGCTTCCTTATATAGACAAAATTACCTCTACGTCTTCTGATGGTATGTCTCAAATCACGGTCAGTATGGAAATGGACTATGGTCCTGATGAACTGCCGCAAATTTGGGATGAAATGCGCCGTAAAATTAATGACTTGCGACCAACTTTGCCTCAGGGCGTACAATCTTTGCAGATCATTGATGATTTCGGTGACGTTTATGGCGTGATGCTGATGCTCACTGGTGACGATTACGATTATGTCGAGCTAAAACGCTATGCTGATTACCTGACTCGTGAAATCGAGCTGGTTGATGGCGTAGGAAAGGTGGATATCACGGGCGATCAACAAGAAATGCTGTTTGTTGAGATCTCTCTTGACCGCCTTGCGGCATTGAACTTAGACATGAACGTGGTTGCGAGCTTGTTGAACCAACAAAATAATGTGGTTTCAGCAGGGGAAGTGATGGTCAATGGCGAAAGCCTTGTCATTCGTCCAAGTGGTACCTTAAACACCGTAGAAGCGCTAGAAAACTTGATCATTCATGGTCGTGACACTGGGAACCTAATTCGTCTAAAAGATGTAGCAACGATTTCTCGTGGTATCCAAGAGAAGCCAGGCAACGTCGTACTCTTTAACGGTCAAAAAGCAATTAATATCGGTATCTCGTTTGCGTCAGGTGTGAACGTGGTTGAGGTTGGCGAACGTTTGGATGCGGAGCTTGCGAGCCTTGAGTCTATCAAGCCTGCTGGCATCGATATGAACTACTTTTACAACCAAGCCAATGAAGTGGATGAGTCCGTTAAAGCGTTCGTAATTAGCCTAGCAGAGGCAGTGGCGATCGTTATCATCGTTCTGCTGTTTACGATGGGCTTACGCAGTGGTGTCATCATTGGCGTCGTGCTGTTATTGACGGTGTTCGGTACCTTCATCTTGATGAACTACAACAATATCGAGCTGCACCGTATTTCTCTTGGCGCGTTAATTATTGCTCTGGGTATGCTGGTTGATAACGCGATTGTGGTCGTGGAAGGCATCTTGGTTGGCCTAAAAAAAGGGCGCACTAAAGTTCAAGCGGCCGTCGATATTGTAAAGCAAACACAGTGGCCTTTGCTTGGCGCAACCATCATTGCGATTACGGCTTTTGCACCTATCGGTTTGTCGCAAGATGCAACGGGTGAGTTCATGGGCTCTCTATTCTGGGTGCTGTGTTTCTCACTATTTTTGAGCTGGATTACCGCTATTACGCTGACGCCATTCCTCGCAGATCTATTGTTGAAAGAAGAGGACAAGGGCCAAGATACCAACGAAGAAGATCCCTACAAAGGTTGGCTGTTTGTTGTATTTGGCGCATCGCTGAAATTCGCACTGCGATTCCGTTGGCTAACGGTTGCTAGCATGGTCGCGCTATTAGTGGGTGCTGTCGTGGCATTTGGTAATGTAAAACAGCAGTTCTTCCCACCATCGAACACGCCGATGTTTTACGTTGATATGTGGATGCCAGAAGGTACGGATATCCGCGAAACGATCAAAAAAGCCGAAGAAGTGGAAAGCTACATTCGTCAGCAAGACGATATTGACTTTGTTTCTGCTTCAATTGGGCAGGGTTTGCAGCGTTTTGCTCTTACGTATCAGCCAGAGAAAAGTTACGAAGCGTACGCCCAGTTCCAAGTTCGCGCCACTGATCGTGAGAGCATGTTCGGTTTGTTGCACAAGTTAGATGCTAACCTTGCGAAGACGTTTGATGCACCGACATTTCAATTTAAATTGATGGAATTTGGCCCTTCACCAGCGTCTAAGATCGAAGCGCGTATTACTGGTCCCGATCCACAAGTTTTACGTGATTTAGCGGTGCAAGTTGAAGACATCCTTCATACCGACCCTGGTGCCCGAAACATTCGTCACGATTGGCGAGAGCGTACTAAGGAGCTTGTGCCTGTTTTCAATGAGTCTAAAGCTCGTCGCTTGGGCATTTCGAAAGAAGATCTTTCAAGCACACTGCAAATGGCGTTTGGTGGTAGCACGTTGGGTTACTTACGTGATGGTACACACACGTTGCCAATTATGACGCGCCTTCCTGAAGAAGAACGCGTGGACTTTGAATCACTACAAAACGTGACCATTTGGAGCCCATCACTGCAAACGTATATTCCGGTCGACCAAGTGATTGATGGCGTTAAATTGGATTGGAGCGAGCCGCTAATTCAGCGTCGTGACCGCAAGCGCACGTTAACTGTGCTCGCTGACCACGATGTGTTGAGCGACGACACGGCGGCAAGCTTGTTTGCGCGTGTGCAGCCTAAAGTGATGGCACTGCATATTCCAGAAGGTTACGAAATCACATGGGGTGGTGAGTATGAATCATCGAAAGATGCGCAAGAAGGTCTGTTTGGTTCGTTGCCGATGGGTTACTTGTTGATGTTCATCATTACTATTTTGCTGTTTAACTCAATTAAAAAGCCGTTGGTCATTTGGTTCACCGTGCCGTTGGCGATCATTGGTGTTGCCTTTGGTTTACTTACCACTAATATGCCGTTCAGCTTTACAGCATTCCTTGGTTTGCTGAGCCTAAGTGGCATGATTTTGAAAAACGGTATTGTGTTGCTTGATCAAATTAACCTTGAGTTGGAATCAGGGAAAGAGCCTTATCTCGCGATTGTCGATAGTGCGATCAGTCGTGTTCGTCCGGTAAGTATGGCTGCTCTGACGACCATCTTGGGGATGATTCCACTCGTCTTCGATGCCTTCTTTGGATCGATGGCAATAACGATTATGGCAGGTCTTGGTTTTGCTACAGTACTGACACTGATTGTAGTGCCAGTAATGTTTGCGATTCTGTTTAGGGTAAAACCGACCACTGCATAGGGACTCCTGGCTATTTGCCAGCTTCCTGCCTAGCCCTGAAGGTCTTCTTCAGGGCTTTTTTGATCTTACCAATGTACACCAATCCATTCATTTACTTGATTCTAATGATTTTCTTACGAATGCAATGCAAATCATGCGTATACTGATGGAACGATACATCAAAGAGCGAGATAACATGAACAAGCGCGTATTACACGGACTCTTCTTCGTCGGTTCTTTCACCTTGGTCGGCTGTACTACGACAGACAGTATGACTACAGAAGAGGCTAAGCAAGCCGTTCCTAAAATCAACAGCGTTAGCACTGAAGTCATCTCCAACTGGATTGATAACAAGGTGTTAGCGCCTGAAGGGCTTTCACTCGAACAAGACAATCTACGTTATATATCGGGTAGCGCCGACTTAAACAGCGATGGCAATGCAGAACACATTGTATTGCTACAAGACCGTTATTTCTGTGGCAGCGGTGGTTGTGCAGCTTATATGTTTGATAACGAGGGGAACGTTATCAATCGAATGTCTGTCACTCGCACGCCTATTGTACTTGCAGATAGTTACAGCAATGGCTGGCAAGATTTCATCGTTTGGAGTAATGGCTCATATCGACTCATGAGTTACAACGGTGAATCTTACCCGAGTAACCCTTCTTTAGAGCCAAAGGTGGATCGTGACTCAAACCAGCAGGCGGCAATTGCGAATGTAATGGCGACAGAGCTTTATCAGCAAGATGGCTATGACATTATGCCCGCTGATTCGAAAGCTTTGTGGACGCCAGCCAATGTATACCACTTCACCTTTAAACATTACGGTGATCCGCATAGTACTTATAAAGCGACGGTGGATATGAACAGTGGGGAAGTAGACATTGTTGCCGTTCCGGCTGCGGAATAAAAAACACCTCCCTTAACCGGAATTAAAGGGAGGTGCTGAATGCCAAATTCGAGGGTGGCATTGTTAAGCGGAGTAATTCTGTTTAAGCCGCGACTTCTTGTTTGGCTTCTGCTTTGCTTTTTAAGAAAGCGTAAGTAAAGCCAGTTACTGCTGTACCAGCTGCGATAGCCACTAAGTACATTAACACTGGTGAAATGGCGTTAGGGATTAACAGTACGAACAGACCGCCGTGTGGTGCCATTAATTTTGCACCGAACAGCATGGATAGGGCACCAGTAAGCGCGCCACCTGCCATACAAGATGGAATCACACGCATTGGATCTTTGGCGGCAAATGGAATTGCGCCTTCAGAGATGAAACACAGGCCCAATACAAAAGATGCTTTACCTGCCTCACGTTCATTTTGTTCAAATTTGTTCTTCGCAATGAAGGTCGCTAAACCCATACCTAGCGCAGGAACCATACCAGCTGCCATGATTGCTGCCATTGGCGCGTAAGTTTGCGAAGCCAATAGACCGACGCCAAATGCGTAAGCGGCTTTGTTTACTGGGCCACCTAGGTCGAAACACATCATCGCACCAAGGATAATACCTAGCAGAACTGCACTGTCAGATCCCATGTTGTTTAGGAAGTCAGTCAGGCCGTTCATGATGCCTGAAACTGGGCCACCTACGATGTAGATCATCACAAGGCCTGTGAACAGTGTTGCCACAAATGGAATGATCAGAATTGGTTTAAGCGCTTCCATCGATTGTGGGAGTTTTACTTTGTCCGCAAGGAGCTTCGCCGCGTAACCGGCAATGAAGCCAGCTGCGATACCTCCTAGGAAACCAGCACCCGTTGAACTTGCTAGCATACCGCCAACAAGACCAGGAGCCAGACCCGGACGGTCAGCAATCGAGAACGCGATGTAACCCGCAAGCACAGGAATCATCAATGCGAATGCAGAGCCACCACCAATGTTCATCAATGCTGCAGCTAGCGTGCCTTCTTCTTTAAATGCTTCAATGCCAAACACGAACGATAGGGCGATGATCAAACCACCAGCGACAACCACAGGCAGCATGTGCGATACCCCTGTCATCAAGTGTTTGTAAGCGCCTTTCTTCTCGTCTGCTGCCGAAGCAGAATTTGCAGAACCTGAATGTTGGTAAATCGTGGCTTGCTCGAATGCTTTGTCCATCTCTTCGGCTGTTTTCTTCAGAGCTGGGCCTGTTTTCGTGCGGTACATCTTTTTGCCGTTGAAGCGATCAAGTGGCACTTCGATATCTGCAGCAATGATCACTAGATCAGCGTCTGCGATGTCTTGATCTGTCAGTTGGTTTTTCGCACCAACTGAACCACGAGTTTCCACCTTGATTTGATGGCCACGGCGTTTGCCTTCTTCTTCTAGCGCTTCTGCTGCCATAAAGGTATGCGCAACGCCAGTAGGACAAGCGGTGATTGCGACAATTTTCTTTGCTGCTGATGTTACTTCAGGAGTGATAGGGGCTGCAAGTGTGGTTGCTTTCTCAAGTAAAGTGGCGTTTTCAACCGCTTGCTGGAGAAACGTAGTTGCGTCTTTTGCTACTTCGCTGATTTCCGCTTGGTAAACCTTTTTTCCTACGAAACGAGAAGTATCCACGCTAGTATTTGCCGCAATGATAATGACTTCTGCTTGTTCAACGTCAGCTTCCGTCAGCGGTGTAGGTTCAACCACACTTGATTGACATTCGATTTTGGCATTCCAGGTTAATTTTGCGGCTGCTTGTTCTAGTAACCCTGCCGCAAGGATGCTATTTGCAACACCGCTCGGACAGGCAGTAATAATGGCAATATTCATACGATAACCTTCTGTTCCTTAGTTTTGTTCTAAGTTTGTAATAGGGTAAAGCTCGCTAACTTCAGTTTGCAGCTTGATGTTCTCCAGCTCTTCCTGACTGGTTAGCCCTACGCCGACTTGACTAACTGCCAAGGCAGAAAGTGCTGTAGCGAAGCGCAATAAATCGTTTTTCGGCATCAGTTGCATGTGACCCCAACACAAGCCAGCAACTAGCGTATCGCCAGCGCCAACGGTGCTTACCACATTCATTCGAGGGGGTTGTGCACGAAGCCATTCGCCTTGGTTTAGCCACATCACACCGTCAGCACCCATCGACACAACAATGTTCTCGATGCCTTTGTCACTCAGTGTTTGCGCGGCGGCTTGGCATTGTTCTGGTGTTTCTAGGTGTTCGCCAACAAAATCACCAAGTTCTTCATCGTTAGGCTTAATCAACCATGGGTGAGCCTCAATACCTGATTTCAATGCGGCTTTACTGCTGTCGAACAACACCTTTTTGCCTTGTTGATGCAGTGCTTTTATCCACGCAGCACATTGTTCGGCGGTTACGCCTCCAGGTAAGCTACCCGCAAGCACAAAGTAATCGTGAGTCTCTGCGAGACGGAATAGCGTCTCCTCAAAGCGAGCAATTTCGTCAGCCGTTACTTGAACACCAGGGAAGTTAATGTCACTAACGTTGCCACTAGCCTCAACGAGCTTGACGTTGATACGAGTTGCACCTTGTACTTCTACAAACTCATTCTTAACGCCGATGTCATTGAAAAGCTGATGGAATAGCTCTGGGTTATCTTTACCGAGAAAGCCGGTAACCGTGACATCTGCGCCTAAATCGCTCAACACTTTTGCTACGTTGACACCTTTACCTGCAGCATGGAGATTGCTTTGCTGCACTAGGCTCACGGAACCAACGTTTAGCTCATTTACTGAACCTGTTAAATCCAATGCCGGGTTGAGCGTAATAGTGACAACTTTACTTGTTTTGTTCGTCATATCGGCTCCTTAACCTTCACCAAGGCCAGAAGCGATAGCATTCCCGATAGACTCCAAGGCTTGTGGTGCATCAGGACCTTCCGCAGTGAATTGAAGTTGATGGCCGTGCTTAACGCCAAGCGCAATGACTTTCATTAGGCTCTTCGCGTTTACTGTTTTGCCATCACCGTCTAGGTTGGCAACGCGAATGGTGGATTCAAATTTTTTCGCTTCCGCCACTAACATTGCACCCGGACGAGCATGTAAACCATGAGAGTTTTTGATTTTAAATACAGCGGTATTGCCTTCTTCTGAAGATGCGGCTGTGACTTCTTCACCTTTAAACAAAGCAAGAATCTGTTCTACTGATGCATCTAAAAGCTTGCCGTGCTCATTGTTAAACACAATATTAGAAAGCGTTTTTAGGATAGGCTGGTGAGCATTGTTACATGCCGCAAATGCGACAAGTGCACGCACTTTTTGACCTTCATATTCGCAGTCGTTTGCCGTCGAGACAAATGACACGCCTGTACGAGTTACATGTTTGTCACTGCCAATTAACCAAAGGCCATTACCTAAGTGAGTTGGTGTTTTGGTAACGAGATCTGCGACGAACTCGTTATCAGCACAGCCCGTGTTTTTCAAAAGACCACCAGCAACAGCACTCATTTGTAGCATATCGCTCGCAGGGAACATAAGTTGAATTAAAGAGGCGTCAAAGTCTGCTTCAAGCTGAACATCACCGTGGAGCAGGGCAATAATCTCGTCTTCATTTTTTGCATTACGTAGGCGTTCTTCTACGCCGTCAGCGCCTAGCACTTTCGTTAGCTGTTTAAGAATGCCAAGGTGCTCATCAGATTTAGCTGCAATGCCGATAGCGACGAATACCGTGTTACCATCGCCCCAGTCGACACCTTGTGGAAAGTGGTGCACAGCAACACCCGTTGTTTTCACCATTGAGCGAGTGTCAGTCGTGCCGTGCGGGATAGCAATACCGTTCCCCAAAAACGTAGAGTTTTGGTTTTCACGGTTTAGCATGCCTTCCACGTAACCTTGCTCAACCAGACCTTTATCAGTCAGACTCTGTGCAATACTTTTTATTGCTGCAAACTTATCTGTCGCTGATTGCGAGAGGGTAATGTCGTTCTTATTTAGCTTAAGCATGGTGCTTCTCCAGCCTTAAGGTATCAATTTAAAAATGTATTCTGTGTGAGAAGTTGAACGCTGCTTCTGCTGAGCGCTTATCACTCCTCAAACCTTTCTATCTTCCAAGCTAAATCGATTCAGCTTATTGGTAAATTTTTTAAAAGACTCAGAAAAACCATTTTAAAAACTGACGTTAACAAACGAGCCTTTGCCGCTGTCCTATAGCCTAGCCTACAAATTGGTTTGTTGTGTATTCAGGTGATCTACGTCAATTTTTAAGTTTTGCTGAATCCTTTCAGCTTTTATACTGAATCGGTTCAGCTTATAATTCAACTTATCGAAAGATCGCTGATGTATTAATATGATCGCGCGCACAGAATAAGGTTTAGAATATGACACTGGATGAAATAGCCAAATTAGCAGGCGTTTCTAAGACAACTGCAAGCTATGTGATTAACGGAAAAGCGCAGAAATACCGCATCAGCGAGAAGACTCAGAAGAAAGTGATGGCCATTGTAGAAGAATACAATTATAAGCCAGATCATGCGGCGTCTTCTTTGCGAGCAGGTAATTCACGCTCATTTGGGCTTATCATCCCAGACTTAGAAAACACCAGTTATGCGCGTCTTGCAAAACTGATTGAGCAAAACTCGCGTAAAGCAGGGTACCAAATTTTAATTGGCTGCTCTGATGATGATCCTGATACAGAGCAAAAGGTGGCGGAAGCGTTAGTCAGTCGTCGCATTGATGCGTTGTTTGTGGCAAGTGGTATGCCCACTGCAAACGAGTATTATCTTAAGTTGCAAAATTCTGGTACGCCAGTTATCGCGCTAGACCGCCCAATGGATGATGAGCACTTTTGTTGTGTCATCAGCGAAGATTTTGACGCCGCACTTGAACTCACTCAATCAGTACTGTCCGAGGATATAAAGTCCATTGGCTTAATCGGCGCATTGCAAGATCTTCAAGTTTCAAAAGAGCGTGAGCTCGGTTTTCTATCCGCTTCTCAACAAGGTGGCAAAACGGCAACAGTGGGTTATGGGCAGCACTTCTCCCGAGAAGAAGGTAAGAAAGTCTTAGAGAGATGGCTAGCAGAGAACGAGCTGCCAGATGCCATTGTCACAACGTCATACACACTGTTAGAAGGTGTGTTGGATGTGATGCTCGAAAAGCCAGAACTCATGAGCAAAGTTCGCCTAGCGACGTTTGGTGATAATCGACTGCTGGACTTCTTGCCAGTGAAAATCAACTCTTTACCTCAACAATTTGAGTTGATCGCGGACAGCGCAATGGAGTTAGCGCTCAACGCTTCCGCCAAACGTTATAAACCGGGTGTTGAGTTGATTCCACGTAAAATTGTTAAACGTCACTAAACAGGTTACTCAAAGCTTTACTTCAGCCGTCAGCGCCACAAATGCGTGGTCGCTGGCGTTTTTATCTCTGTCATAAATCGGGTTGATCAGATGTTGGTTAGACACCTGATAATCAACAACCTCGGCAACCGATATATCTGATAAGGTGTCAAACTCTTGAGAGAGCAAGATATAGTCGAGCACATTCCCAGTGGAAAAATGATAATGCGTAGCGGGGCGTTCATCCTTCAGAGTGTCACTTTGTAATGACCATCCATCTTTGAGTTGCAATTCAGTGACGCTGTCACCAGCATTGGATACCAATGCGCTATTAACACTGGTTAGAGTGATAGGTTGATTCATATCACCCATTAACACCGTTGGCATTGGCTCCTTTCTATACCTTTTTTGCATCGCGTCTCTTAACATCGCTGCTTCCCAACCTCTTTGCTGGGTGGATAACCAGCGCCCAATAATCGTGCTAGACGTTTCTGGTTGTTCTGAGTCGGCTGGGCGTTGAGATTTTAGGTGCGTCACGTAAACGGCGATATGACCGAGTACAGGATGTATGACTTGGGCATAGATAGGTTTTCGACTGAACTCTGGAGCAACACTTACTCCAAAAGGCTCAAGCGTTGCTAAGTCAAATTCTACAGCTTGTACTTTTTCGATTGGAAACCGAGATGCGATTGCCACAACAGGGCTTGAGTAAATGTACTCATCCTCTACATGTGGGGTGTCAACGGTCGCAAAGTAGGGGTAGCCGATGGTTGAAAAGAATGCGCGAGTTTGCTCAATACTGAACACCTCTTGTAAGCCAATCACGTCAGCTTCCAGTTTTTCAACTTGACGTTGCGTCCAAGCAAGTTTGTCTTGCCATTGCTCTAACGAGTAGATGTTTTCGAAATCATAGTAGGCATCAGGAGGTGCGACAAAATTAAACAAGTTAGCCGTGACAAAGGTAATTCTGCTTGGTTGAGACAAAGTATTCGCTCTTTTCAACAATAACTTGAAGAGTATATACCTTCAGACTGCGTAATTGCAGCTTCGTTTGAGCCAAGCCTCGACATACAAGCTAACGAGCAGCAAGTTAAATGGGTTAAGAGGTGCTCAAATGCCAAGGCTAATCAGTGATTGAGCATCGGCAGAGGTTTCTATTTTTAAGCATTGCGTTTAAACTTCAGGGCATCAAATAGTAAGAGTAAGTAACATGACCCAAGATTACGACCACGAAGAGTATTTAGAAGGCGAAGAGATTGAGATCGAAGCGATTGGCATCGACGTTGATGCGCATCCGATCGAACTGTACAAGCTTTTTAAAATCGCGAACTTGGTCAGCGGTGGCGGCGAAGCAAAGCATATCATCGAAGAAGGTTACGTCGCGGTGAATGGTGAGCTAGAAACACGTAAGCGCCGCAAGATGTATGATGGTGACTTTTTTGAGTTTAACCAGGAATATTATGTTGTGGTTTGCGATGCGCCAGTAACTGAACCTGAAACGGCAGAGCAAAAAGCGGAAAAGAAAGCGAAGAAAGAAGCGCAATCTGCACGTAAAGAGAAATCTCGCCAAAGCAAGTCAGCTAAAGGCTCTGGACCTAAGTCAACAGGCCGAAAAGCAGCGCATAAAGAGCGGAAAGCACAACAAAACGCGCTGTCGCAATCGGCGAAGAAAGGTAAGAAAGCTGAAAAGCCGCAAGCGACTCGTGATCCGAAGAGCGGACGTAACTCTATTGACTTTTTCTAAGCAAATTAATACCTAGCTAGGCATGTCATCGCCAAGCAAAACCCAAAAGCGCCGAGTATATATCGGCGCTTTTTTGGTTTTACTGTATCGTAAGGGGTAGTGTCAATGCACTGTCGTCTCAATGTTTAGGCTATCGGTCCAGTGATGAATGGCGCAAGGCTTACCTAAGTAAAAGCCTTGGTAATAATCCAAATCAAGTTGATACATCGCTTGCAGCTGCACGTCTTCTTCTACCCCTTCTATGATCACTTTTGCTCCCATATGAGCCGCGAGCTCAACGGCGCTATGTATGGAAAAGGTTTCTCCGGCGCAGTAATCAAGTAGATAGGAGCGATCGATTTTTATGATGTCAGGGCAGAGCTGCTGAACACGTGCGATATCAGAATGTTGAGCGCCAAAATCATCGATAGCAAAGATAAAGCCATTCGCTCTCATTAACTGCACGGCTTTGATCAGTAAATCAGTATCACCGCATGATTCTTCGACTACTTCAAACACCACATCAGAAGGGGTCATACCCAAATCGGCAAGGCGCTTGTAAAGCAGGCCGTTGTCTTTAAAGCCCATGTCTTTGGTTAGGGTGAGTAGGGTTTGAGGCATGACATTGAGAAACAGTTTGATAGGCGTTCCTGCGAAACAGCGTGCAAAATTTCGAATGTGCATTGCTCTGGATAAAAACTCAACACACAATCGAAAGTAGGGATCGAGGCCATTGTTGGCCAGAAATACATCAGGATGAATTAACGAACCATCAATGCCACGAATTCGCAGTAGAGCTTCCATTCCAATAATACGCTGGTGCTTATCAAAAATCGGCTGATAAACACTGTGAAAAGTGAATTGATTGAGAACTACGTAATATTCACCAAGATTATCTTGCTTAATGTATCGCTCGTAGTCCGATTGATTCTTTAACTCCATGAAAAACGCCGAAAATTTAGCATCTTTTCAATGTAACAGGATGCAATTCTGATTTGAAGATTCAAATGTGTCTAATTACATATACAGTTGAGTTAATTTGAAATGGATTCCGATTTTGCTTCAATGTAGCGAAAAATAAGTGACAACCCGAAACAAATCAAAAAGTAAGCAAGGCCGACAATGAGCCAAATTTCAAAGATATACCCTGATGAATTTGCCATTTCGGTACCAACAAACGTCATTTCTTGTATCGAGATCAGTGAAACGATAGAGGTGTCTTTCACTAGAGAGATGGTTTGACCTGCAAGTGCTGGGGTGATGACTTTGAGCACTTGCGGTGCAATAACGAATCGGTATTTCACCCACCGAGACAAGCCCAATGAATCTGCCGCTTCCCACTGTCCTTGGTCGATACTTTGTAAACCTGCACGCACCACTTCTGCAACGTAGGCAGAAGAGAGTAGGCCGACGCATAACACGCCAGAGGCAAGATTTTCCCAAAGGTTATAAGGCCCAAAAAGAAAGCTCTGTAGCGCATTTGGTTCGCCGTTATAGTTTCGTAGAATATCTTCTAAACCGAGTAACGGGATCAACTGGTTAGAAATGAAAAAGTAGAAAATAAAAACAAAAACCAACGGTGGGATGTTTCTTACCAACTGGATAAATGTGTTTGCAGGTGTGCGCAACCAAACGGAGCGAGAGAAGCGTGCTAAGCCTAGCAACGTGCCAAGCACTAACGCGAAGCTGATGCCCCAAATACTGAGCCTTAACGTCGAAATCAAACCTTGGAAGAAGTAGGGCAAACCACCATCGGCTCTGGGCGTAAAAAGTAGTTCAAACGCCTCTTTCCACTGCCACAAATAATGTACACCAACAGTGGAGCGATGGTACAGCCAAACGCCACCAATACCACAGATAATAAGCAGTACCCAATCTAGCGTGTTTAACCGCGATAGAAAGGAACCTGTGTTGGAATTAGTGGGTACTGTGCGAGTGGTGGTTTGTTCGCCCAAAAATTTGACTCCGATAGATGATGAAAAAGTAAAATGGATGATTGGAAAGTATAGGCTCGCGAAGACCACGAGCCATTTAGATTACTGGCCTCGCGCGACTTGATCTTGCCAATCTAATGTCGAGAACCAGTATTCATAACGCTGTTTTAACCATCCATCTTGGGTTCTTTCTTCAATCCATTTATTGAAAAAGGCTTTTTTATCTTCTTCTCCTAGGCGAACCGCAAAGGCTTCGTTACCTTTTGAGAGTCGCTCGGAGAATGGAAGGAATAGTTTGTCGCTGTGTTTCACTGTCTCATGTTCTGGTTTTGGGCTAGAAGCAATGACCGCATGGGCGTTACCATTCAGCACCTCTTGGAACGCTTGAGCGTCATCATCAAATTGCAGAATCTTCGCTTTCGGGAAGGTTTCTCTGGCTACTTGAACGGTGAACGCACCGCGACGAGCCGCTATTTTTACGCGTCGTGAGTCAAAATCGGAGAATTCGCTAAAACCTGAAGCCAGCTCTTTGTTCGCTGCCACTTGAACTCCAGAGTGCGAGTAGGGCTCAGTAAACAACACGCTTTTGGAACGCTCAGGCGTGACCGACATGCCACCGATAATCACGTCGAACTTTTTCGCCAGTAGTGCGGGAATAATGCCATCCCATGCAGTCGGTACAAATTCCACTTTCAAACCTGAATCTTGTGCTAAGCGTTTGGCCACATCGATTTCAAAACCGATTAACTCACCTTGCTTGTTGCGCATTGCCCAAGGTACAAATGTTGACATACCAACGCGCAAAGTGCCTCGTTCTTTGATTTGAGCTACATTGGGAGTGGCAACGTCTTCTTTCGCGATTGTAGGCATAGCGATGGCTAGCCCTAATAATGCAGTAATGGTCGCTTTGAATAACTTCATGTTATCTCCTTATAATTTGCGCCAACTGGCTCCGAGTTTGTGTTCTAGCCATGCAGACAAGCCAGAAAGTGATAGAGTGAGAGCAAGATAAATTGCTGCCACGGTAAACCAAATTTCAAACGGCATCGCCGTCTCAGAGACGATGTTGCGTGCCTGTGTTGTTAAATCAAAAATCGCCATCACGCTTACAATGGAAGAGTTTTTGATCAAAGAAACCACTTCATTGGTTAATGGCGGTAATGTGCGCTGTAAAACCTGAGGCAAAATCACGTCTTTGTAGGTGTAAAACGGTGACAGCCCGAGAGTTTTTGCTGCTTCGAATTGCCCTTTAGGAATACTGTTTAAACCTGCACGGAATATTTCCGCGGTGTAGGCACCTTGGAAAAGGGACAATGCCAAAACGGCGGTGCTGAATCGGTCCAAACCAATCACGGGGCCAAACACGAAGTAGAGTAAATAGATTTGCACCAACAACGGCGTGTTACGTATGACTTCGACATAAGTGGTACCAATAACATTGCCGACTTTCGAATCGCTAAGCCTTAGTAACGCGGTGACCAACCCCAACACTAAGGTGAAGAATAGACTAATGGCCGAGATGTTAAGCGTGACCAATAGCCCATCGATAAGTTCTGCCGGCCACCATTCGCCATCTTCATAAAAAGCGATGTAATCAGGTACGCGCTCCCATTGCCATTGATACCCCATAGCGTCGGCACCAGAGTCTAACACCCACACAATCGCGATGAAGAGGAGCGTCATTTGTAGTAAAGCTTGAAGGACAGGTTTGATTACGCGAACTATCATCAGTAACTTAAAATTTGGTTCAAAAATGCTTGGGTTCGTGGATGCTGTGGTGTCTCAAATAAGGCGATCGGTGAGTTCATTTCCACGATTTGGCCTTCATCCATAAATACCACGCGGTTCGCTACTTTTTTGGCAAATCCCATTTCGTGCGTGACGCAAATCATCGTCATTCCGCTTTGTGCCAGCTCAACCATGACATCCAACACTTCGTTGATCATTTCCGGGTCAAGCGCCGAAGTCGGTTCGTCAAAAAGGAGTAAGTCCGGTTCCATACATAAGGAACGGGCAATCGCGACGCGTTGCTGCTGACCGCCAGAAAGCTGGATGGGATACTTACTCGCTTGCTCTTCAATATTGACTCGTTTGAGGTAATGTCGTGCGCGTTTTTCAGCTTCTTGTTTTGACAATTTCAGTGTGCGAATCGGCGCTAAGGTGAGGTTTTCCAGTACAGTCAAATGAGGAAAAAGGTGGAAGTGCTGGAACACCATGCCGATTTTACCGGGCTTGAGAGATTTTGCGTGAGAAGGCTGGTCAAACACATGAAGTTGACCTTCTTGAATCGATTCAAGATGGTTGATGCAACGAATGAGCGTTGATTTTCCTGAACCAGAAGGGCCACACACAACGACGATCTCGCCAGAATGCACGGAGAAGTTAATATCTTTTAGAGCGTGGTAATCGCCATACCACTTGTTTACGTTGCTAAATTCAACTACGGGAGTGTTCTCTTTCAAAGGGGTACGCTATAAAGGAAAAATATCCTTCTACAATAGCAAGTTGTGCGCATTATTTCATTAAGAACAAGCTTATATTCAGGTTCTAAGATTAAGAACCTGCTCACTTTAGTGTTTGATAAAGTAATGTTTTAAGAAGCTATTACTAATAATGCAGTTCAACTGAGATACGGATAACGAACAACGATGGCAACAACAGACATCACCATCAATGTTTGTGCGGAATAGTAGGTCACCATGACGACTTGTCGCGAAAATACGGATCGTCCCCCGAAGCGTTCAAAAGCTAAGACGGTACCAGAAACGATGAAGATAAAGCTTCCGAGCACTGCAAATGAGGACGATTGTGTTTTTCCACTCAAATAATACTCGATAGCAGCCCAACACATGGTCATCAATACCAATATGTAGCTGGCAACCGGGAGCTTTTCTTGACCAAGGTCCGGTCGAAACAACCAATAGAAACACACACCGAGTCCAAATAAAGCAATAGGGAGCCAAGGCGTAAAATGCCAAGCGGACATGATGGTAAAACCGTAGCTATAAGAAAGATGGGCAGAGCAGAAGAGCACTAATCCGGTAATAAACTTATCTCTAGGGAGCATTAATAGTAGATCACCAAGCAACGAGAGCGATAAGCCAACCAAAATCCAATGCGTGTATGGCATATGATAGGCAGGAGACTGGATTAAAATCCCTAACATACAGAGCACTGGTAATGGTTTGGATACGTAGAAAAGCCACTTAGGACCTTTACGGATACTGATGATATGTATGAATGCTAATACTACAACAACTAGCCACATAAAATGGATTCTCGAACAGACAAGCTAATGTAGTGGATAACTACAACAAATAAAAGGTCCATTAAATGAGTAAGTTAGACCTTTGAATTCAATTTTATTTTTGTTTGTGTAAAGCTAGACAGTTGTCTCTTTACTGACCTACACGATCAATGAGTTTGTAGGGATTAATCGTTATTTTGAGGAGTTCCCGAATTTGAACGTGATGAAGCTTACAAAATAGCATAAAAAAACGGTATTGTGACCGTTAAGTCACAATACCGTTAAACCCTAGAAAGGGCAGTGAACTGTTTTTGCTGTTAGGCAACAGCGAGTTCTAAAATTTCACGACTACGTTCAAGAGTAATCGCTTGGTTTTCACCGAGAACGGTCATTCCGTGTTTGTTGAGTTGTTCGATGATGGCATCGATCGCTTGTTCACGACTTTCACCATAGTTTTCTAGCTTAGTTGCGACATCAAGTTGATGATAAAACGCTTCGATCGCTTCGATGGTACGTTCAGCAAGATCGTCTCCAGCTTCAAGTCCAAATACGTTGCGACCCATTTGCTCTAGCTTAGGACGTTTAAATTGCATTTGGTTGCGAAGTAGCGATGGTTGGACGATTGCAAGAGAACGTGCATGATCGACGCCCCATAGAGCCGTTAATTCATGGCCGATCATATGTGTCGCCCAGTCTTGTGGAACGCCACTACCAATTAACCCGTTCAATGCTTGGTTAGCAGACCACATTAAGTTTGCGCGCCACATATCGTCGTCTCGCTCGGCAAACTGTTCTCCGAGTGTTTTTAAGGTTTTCAGCAGTGTTTCTGCATAGCCATCTTGAACCATTGCGCCGGTAGGAAGCGTCAAGTATTGCTCACATACGTGCACCCATGCGTCAACAATGCCGTTGATCAACTGGCGTTCTGGCAATGTTTTCATTACATCCGGGTCTAACACCGCAAATTTAGGCTGTACTGCTGGAGACATGAACGGAAGTTTGTCTTGAGTTTCTTTTTTAGTGATAACTGCGCCCATGTTTGACTCTGAGCCTGTTGCTGGCAGTGTCAAAATTGCAGCTAGAGGCGTCGCTTCAGTGACTTGGTGTTTACCAATCATGATATCCCAACCATCACCATCATACTTAGATGCTGCTGCTACGTATTTCGAGCCATCAATGACTGAACCACCACCTACAGCAAGAATAAAGTCAACACCATGTTCTTTTACCATTGCGACCGCTTTATCGAGTGTTTCTTTAGTTGGGTTGGGTTCAACACCAGAAAACTCTAGCCATTCATGTCCCTCTAGTGCTTCTGAGACTTGGTCGTACACGCCATTTTTTTTGATTGAGCCACCGCCGTATACCACTAAAACTTTTTGGTCGGATGGGATAGCTTCTTTGATTGCAGCGATTTGTTTTTGACCAAAGAAAATCTTGGTTGGGTTTACATAAGAAAAGTTCATTATTAGCCCTCTTGCTTCCAGTAAAGGAGATTGAATACGTGCATATTAGTCCTGATTAATGTTCGTTAACAGGTCGATTTCTGCAAATAATTTGCCTATTTCTACAAAATTGATGCTCTTGAGCTAGAAAGTTAAAGTCGAGAGGAAGTATAGTGCACGAAATGATAATAGAGACCAAACTCGTTGGTCATTGATGGAGCGCTCGAATGCACACTCTCGCAGATATCATGCAGCAATATGTTGAAAAGCAGGGACTGCATGACTTAGAAGGTATGAAGAAAACCGCAATAGATGGCGTATGGTTTTATCGCAGTAGCAAAGGAAATCATCGCCAGCCGTTTGTCTATCAGTCTGGAATTATTGTTTTAGGGCAAGGACATAAGAACATTCATATCGGTGATACACCTGTCCAATATGGGCCCGATGATTACCTTGTCGTAGGAGTTCCCATGCCCCTGGAGTGCGAAGCGTTTGCGACAAACAATGAGCCTTTACTTGGCATCTCGATAGATATTTCGCCAACGCTTCTTCATAAGCTCGTTAAAAAACTTGAGGCTGAGAAATTCAGTAATAAGTGCCTGGACACTACCCGTTGCGGCCTTAAATCGGTACACATGAGCGAAGGTATGCTGGATGCATGCAAGCGACTAATGAGCGCGTTGTGTAATGAGCTGGATGTTGTCATGCTCGGTGATCTACTTCTTGAGGAAATTGTTTATCGCACTTTGGTAAGCAAAGAAGGGTATGTTTTATTTGACTTAGCACACCAAGAAGGCTCTTACGCGAGGGTCGCTAAAGCACTGAATCGTGTTCATCAAGCGTATCATGAACAGTTGAACGTACAAGCATTGGCTGAAGAAGCCAACATGAGTGTGTCTGCTTTCCATCAAGCATTTCGCAATGTCACGCTTGAATCTCCGTTGCAATACATTAAGAAAGTTCGACTTAATAAAGCGCGCGAGTTAATCCAGTTGGAGGGGCGACGTGTTAATGATGCCGCGAGACTGGTCGGGTACACGAGCCCATCACAGTTTAGTCGCGAGTACAAGCGACATTTTAATGAAACACCAAGGTCAACAAAGGCTTAGTGATCTTTATTTCAAAATAACGACTTTTTTTGCCTTTTTTATTAATTTGCGAGTGACATATTTATTTGATTTATAAAATTAGTTACTGGTGCCAAATAATAGGTACGTTGTTGCAAGTATTTAGTGGATTGTTGCGAGGCGGTGTGGAAAACTCGTAAATAGATAGTGTGAAATCACCAACTTGTACTTAAGTTATTTTACGTCGAAATAAAAGTATAAGTGCGCTTTGTTTAGCGCATTTAGTATTGTTTTAACAATAACTTAAGGAAGAGCGATTATGCACCTTAAAAACGGCAACGCAGTGAAAAGCGTGTTCACACTAAGCACTCTCACCGCTTCTTGTCTTATGGCCTTCAATAGCTACGCAGCGGTTGACTGTGCCCCTCTAGAAACTTGGCAATCATCAAAAGTTTATAACGGTGGTGACCAAGTTCAACATGAAGGTAATGCTTACAAAGCACGTTACTGGACGCAAAACAGTAACCCAGCGCAATCTGGTGAGTGGGGCGAGTGGGAAACACTTGGCGCATGTGATGGCACTGGGCCGGTTGATCCACCTCAGAATGAAGTCCCGACTGTTACTCTGACATCGCCTTCTGCGTCGGCTTCTGTGACTGCGGGGGATGTTGTTAACCTAGCTGCAGATGCAGCAGATACCGATGGAACCGTTAGCAAAGTAGAATTCTTTGTTGATGGCGTATTAGTTGGTCAGGCAACGTCTGCGCCTTATGCTGCGTCATGGACAGCGACTGAAGGCCAGCATGAATTCTCTACTAAGGCGTATGATGATACGGGTGCAGTGAGCACAGCAAGTGCTGTGACGTTAACTGTGGCACCAGCACAACCTGGTAACGAAGCGCCGACAGTGGATGTTGCACTTTCTGCGACTTCTATTGACTTGGGTGGCTCCGTCACACTGACTGCGAATGCCGCAGATGCGGATGGCACCGTTGCTAAAGTTGATTTCTATGTGGCGGGTGTCCTTGCTGGCACCGCAACAACTGCACCATACACGCTTGATGTAACGCCTTCACAAGCTGGTTCGCTAAGTGTTTATGCAAGAGCAACCGATGATGCCGGAGCAACTGCAGATTCTGCACTCGCGACGTTAACGGTAAACGGTGGCGCGGTGACATCTAACTGCCGCCCTGATGGCTTGTATCAAACAACGGGTGTAGACGTTCCTTACTGTTCTATTTATGACGAAGAAGGTCGCGAGAAAATGGGCGCCGATCACCCACGTCGTGTGATTGGTTACTTTACTAGCTGGCGCGCAGGTGAGGACCCTCAATCTACTTACCTTGTTAAAGATATTCCTTGGGAGCAACTTACTCACATTAACTACGCGTTTGTGAGCATTGGTTCTGATGGTAAAGTAAACGTTGGTGACGTTAATGACCCTAACAACCCTGCTACGGGTAAAACTTGGCCTGGCGTTGAGGTAGATCCTGCTCTTGGCTTTAAAGGTCACTTTGGTGCGCTAGCGACTTACAAGCAAAAACATGATGTTAAAACGCTAATCTCTATCGGTGGTTGGGCTGAAACGGGCGGTCACTTCGATACGAATGGCGATCGTGTGGCTGACGGTGGTTTCTACACCATGACGACGAATGCAGATGGTTCTATTAACCATGCTGGCATCGAGAAGTTCGCAACTTCAGCCGTTGAAATGATGCGTCAGTACAAGTTCGACGGTCTGGATATTGACTATGAATACCCAACATCAATGGCTGGTGCTGGTAACCCTTACGACAAAGACTTCATGGAACCACGTCGTCAGTATCTATGGGCGTCTTACCAAGAGCTGATGAAAGTATTGCGTGAGAAACTTGACGCGGCATCCGCGCAAGATGGCATTCATTATATGCTGACTATCGCAGCACCATCTTCAGGTTACCTACTGCGTGGTATGGAAACCTTCGATGTAACTAAGTACCTAGACTACGTAAACATCATGTCTTACGACTTGCATGGGGCTTGGAATGATCACGTTGGTCACAACGCAGCATTATTCGATACAGGTAAAGACTCGGAGCTAGCGCAGTGGAACGTATACGGCACTGCTGCATACGGTGGTATCGGTTACTTGAACACAGACTGGGCTTACCACTATTTCCGTGGTTCTATGCCAGCAGGTCGTATCAACATCGGCGTTCCTTACTACACTCGTGGTTGGCAAGGTGTTACTGGTGGTGAAAATGGTCTGTGGGGCCGAGCAGCACTGCCAAACCAAGCTGAGTGTCAACCAGGTACCGGTGAAGGTGAGAAGAACAACTGTGGTCACGGTGCTATTGGTATCGACAATATGTGGCACGATACCGACCCTAAAGGCAACGAAATGGGCGCTGGCTCTAACCCAATGTGGCATGCGAAGAACCTAGAAAATGGTATCTGGGGCTCTTACGCAGCCGCGTACGGTCTTGATCCAGTTAACGATCCTTCGGATAAGTTTGTTGGTACATATACACGTCATTACGATAGCGTTGCTGTAGCGCCTTGGTTGTGGAACGCAGAGAAGAGCGTGTTCCTATCTACGGAAGATAAAGCTTCTATCGAAGTGAAAGCTGATTACGTTATCGATAAAGAAATCGGCGGTATTATGTTCTGGGAACTGGCAGGCGACTACAACTGTTACGTACTGGATGCAAATGGTAATCGTACGGCAGTAGATGCAACTGAACAAGCTTGTGCAGCTGGTAATGGTGAGTACCACATGGGTAACACTATGACCAAAGCTATCTACGACAAGTTTAAGTCTGCAACACCTTACGGCAATAAAGTTGCGACGGGTCCAACACCAACAGAAGCGGTAGACATTACAGTCAGCGTTGGCGGCTTTAAGGTTGGCGACCAAAACTACCCAATTAATCCGAAGATCACGTTTACGAACAACACTGGTCAAGCGATCCCTGGTGGTACTGAATTCCAGTTTGATATCCCAGTATCAGCTCCTGATAATGCGAAAGATCAATCTGGTGGCGGTTTGAAAGTCATTGCTTCTGGACATACTCGTGCAAACAACATCGGTGGCTTAGATGGCGTAATGCACCGCGTATCGTTCTCTCTACCTGCTTGGAAAGATTTACCAGCGGGCGGTACTTACGAGCTTGATATGGTTTACTACCTACCAATCTCTGGTCCGGCTAACTACTCAGTGATTTCTGGTGGTAAAGAGTTTGCGTTCAAGTTTGAACAGCCAGAACTACCAATTGGCGACCTAAATGCAGGCTCGGGTGATGGTGGTACTACTGAACCAGGTACGTGTGATACGACAGGTTTAGTGACATACCCAGCTCTACCACAAACGGATTGGGCTGGTAACCCAAGCCACGCTAACCAAGGTGATAAGATCATCCACAACGGTGTGGTTTACCAAGCGAACTGGTGGACAGCGGCTGAGCCGGGCACAGATGGTAGCTGGTCAACGGTATGTAACATCTAATTATTATGTATTATTTGTTATAGCCTAACGTTAATAGGCACTTAAACAAAAGCGCACGATGATGATCGTGCGCTTTTTTGTTGCGATGGTTTGTCGTTTAATCGAATTGATAACTTTCGGGTATGACGACAATACCTTTGTCTGAGATTTTAAATCGCTTCGCATCTTCTAGTTTGTTGATGCCAATTTGAGTATGTGGCGGAATACGAACATGTTTATCAACTATGCAGTTGACCAACTGACTTCCTTCACCGACCTCTACGTCATCAAAAATGATGGAATCGACAACCGTTGCACTGTCTTGAATACGTACGTTAGAGGAAATGATGGAATGCTGTACTGAGCCTCCGGAGTTGATGACACCGGTAGCAATGATGGAGTTAATAAAAATACCTTCATTGCCCGTGGCTGACGATACGGTACGAGCTGGTGGAAACTGCGGCTCGTAAGTACGAATCGCCCAATTGGATTGATATAGGTTCATTGGTGGTACTGGCTCTAGCAGATCCATATTCGCTTCATAGAAGGAATCAATGGTACCCACGTCGCGCCAGTAGCAATCCTTATCAACGCGCCCTTTACTGCCACAAAATTGATAAGCATAAACGGATTCCGTATCAATCAGCTTAGGTATGATGTCTTTTCCGAAGTCATGACTTGATGAATCGAGTTTTGAGTCGTCTTCGAGTGCTTCTTTTAAAACATCCATATCAAAGATATAGATCCCCATGGAAACGAGGCTTCTGGTTTTGCTTCCTGGAAGGGTAGGTGGGCATTCTGGTTTTTCTATAAATGAAGTAACTAGCCCGTTTTCTGCGGTGCCCATTACCCCGAATGCTGAAGCATCCTCTACGGGAACATCCATACAGGCAACGGTGAGCTTAGCACCTTTCTCTTTATGCTCTTCAAGCATTGCGGCGTAGTCCATTCGATAGATATGATCGCCGGATAACACAACCACATACTTCGCGTCATTGCGCGATAGTAACCACATGTTGTGATAAATCGCATCAGCGGTTCCTTCATACCATGCACCACCTTTGCGCATTTGAGGTGGAACCGCAGTAATGTACTCGCCAAGCTCTGGATTGAATATTGACCAACCATCTCGCAAGTGTTTTTGAAGTGAATGAGATTTGTATTGGGTCAAAACAAGGATTTTACGTAAACCTGAGTGTAAACAGTTGGTTAGTGTGAAATCTATAATTCTATACTTTCCGCCAAAAGGTACTGCTGGCTTGGTTCTGTCATCGGTGAGTGGGCTGAGTCTAGACCCCATCCCTCCAGCTAAAATTACGGCGAGTGCGTCTTCCATATTGTTCCCTTTCCCTTTTTTGCATGCATCAAAACGGTGCTAACCAGGAGGAAGTGGTGTACAGCGCAGAGGTTTTGAAAGTGCATGTGCTGATGTGTTTACTACTGCAAACTTTAGTACAAGATTCGAGCCATAGAATATCTCTTTAAAAATCAAAGGGGTTAAAAGTTCATCGCAAGGCAATTGCACCACATTGGTGAAGTGCTAAGTAGGCCGTGCATCAAATTGGCGCAAGATTATAGGGAAGGGGAGAAAATAAGTATGGATTTACAATGTAAAGTGGAGATAAAACAGTAAGATAGAGATAATCAAGTACGCCTCTTCGTCTGTCCAAAGTGAGTGGATATAGAAGTAAACCACTCACTCTTTAAACGTGCTTCCTTTATAGTCAACTATACGTTGATGTTACACTAAGAGAGACCGACGATATTTCCTTCATTATCAAGGTCTAAATTCATAAATGCAGGTTTATCAGGCAAACCTGGCATAGTCATCACCGTGCCTGATAACGCATACACAAACCCAGCGCCAGCACACAGACGTAACTCGCGGATAGGGACTGTAAAACCTGTCGGCGCGCCTTTGACAGCGGAATCTGTTGTTATCGATAGAGGAGTTTTCGCTATGCAAACCGCTAAGTTGTTAAAACCTAGATTTTCAAAATGGTTGAGCTGTTCAGTAGCAAGGGAACTCATTTCTATATTGGCGGCACCATAGCCAGCTTCACACACAGCCATAAGTTTTTCGTGTAACGATTGTTCTTTACTGTATAAAGGACGAAACTCTGTAGGCTGGGCACAAGCGTCAATAACATGTTGAGCTAACTGAGTTGTGCCTTGCCCGCCTTGCGCAAAAGCGGTGCTGATAGCGACTTTAACTTCCGGATTAAATTTCTGAACCAGCTCTTTAAGTATTTTAAGCTCTTTCTCACAATCTTGCGGAAACTGGTTAATAGCGACAACAGCTGGAATGCCATATTTATGGACGTTATTAATGTGCCATTTTAAGTTTTCAAATCCCGCTTCCAATGCTTCTTGGTCTGGATTAAAAATGGAATCTGGAATGGCCATACCTGGTCGTAAATCGTAGTGTCCAGAATTTGCTTTGAGGCCGCGTAATGTCGCTACTATCACTACACAATCTGGCGCCTTGCTGGCGGCGGCAGCTTTAATGTTACACGCTTTCTCAAATCCCATGTCCGAGCCAAACCCCGCCTCCGTTACAGTGTAACTTGATAGTTTTAGTGCGATATCGTCGGCAATAATAGATGAATTTCCATGGGCGATGTTTGCAAACGGGCCTGCGTGAATCAACGTAGGAACACCTTCCAGAGTTTGCATCAGTGTCGGTGCTATGGCCTCTTTTAATGTCACTGCCATTGCTCCTGCAACTTGCAGATCCTCAGTGGTTACCGGGTTTCCGTTCAAATCGTACGCTACGACAATTTTCCCAATACGCTGACGTAAATCTTTCAAATCTTTAGCCAGTGCAATGATAGCCATTAACTCAGACGCGGCAGAAATATCGAACCCTTCGTCGCGTTCGCATCCATTGATGACTTTTCCTGGCTCATTTAGCCCAATTTTGACTTTACGTAGTGCACGATCATTATGGTCCATTACTCGTTTCCAAGTAATGCTTGCCGTATCGATTTTAAGTGCCTTTAATCCAGTACGTGCTTCAAAGGCATCATAGCCTTCGCGTTGTTCATGATACAAGCGAGCATCAAGCGCGGCTGAAGCTAGATTATGCGCCGCCGTCACCGCATGGATGTCACCAGTAAGGTGTAAGTTCAGTTCTTCCATTGGAGCAACTTGGGAATAACCACCGCCAGCAGCACCGCCTTTAATACCGAATACAGGCCCCATAGAAGGTTGTCTAATACATGCGATAACGGATTGTCTAAGCTTAGCTAAACCTTGCGCCAGTCCGACAGTTGTAACGGTTTTTCCTTCGCCAAGTGGGGTAGGAGTGATCGCAGTAACAAGCACAAGCTTACCGTTATCATTCTCTTTTAGCCGCTCCAAACATTTTGGATGGACTTTGGCTTTGTGCTTCCCGTGAGTGTCATATTCTTCGGGTAGTAACCCTACTTTTTCCGCAATAACATCAATAGAAGAAAGTGGTGTGTTTCGGCAAATTTCAATATCTGACTGCATGGATAATCCCTAAAGTGACTCGCAGGTAGTGTTGAAAAACAATCTGAGTTGGAGCAAGTATTATTGTTGGGCAAACGTTTGCTCGGTGATGGTACGGTTTCGATTCGGTATGTAAAGAGTTTACTGCTCTATACTGTGCTACATACTAACAAAATCTACTATTTACTGCGCCAGATCAAAACAAAAAGGCCACCAAATGGTGACCTTGATGTATTTTTAGCTTTAAAGCTGTGATCTTAACGATCCCAGTAAGTTTCTTCTAAGCTATCTTCTCGTTCAGGAAGTGCTCGCGATAGGCGAGGAGAGTGTTGCGTCAACACTTCATAGCTTACTCGGTTTGCATATTTACAGATCTGAGAAAGTGATGAGTAAGTCAAACAGCGTACTTCGTGCTTTTCTGAGTTAGGCACTTCTTTTTGATGGAAAGAGTTTGCAGCCATATCATGCAGTAAAGCAGAAAGCGCCGCATCACCTGCGCCGTTGGTGTTCTTAATCTCTAGTGGACCACCTAGGTAAGGACCAATGTAAGAGTATACCTTCATTGGCTTCTCACAATCTCCTTTACGCATCGCACGACTAAATTCGTATTGATTAAAGGCTTCAATTGAACCTTCAAGAATGTCGTGTGTGGTTTCTCGTTTTACTTTTTCGTCGGTGTAACCTGCCATGTATAGGCCATTTGGCCCAGCAGTACATAGAACAAGATCAACCCACTCAAGTGCTTTATCAGCAGCCGCTAGCGGTTCTGTTTCGCCTGTTAATGCCGCGCCTTCTTCTTCATTCATTGCAACAACAGATATGTTCTCGCGAATGTACTCTTGCCACCATTGCGCGTTACCTTCGATAACATACTTTGTGCCTAAAGTCAGTACAACAGGGACATCGTGCTTCTTGGCAAAGTCGATCGCTTTTTGTACCGCTTTCGGCATTGGATCCTCTTCTTTACCGCGCATTAGGTAAGAAGAAACAACTAGAGCTGATGCTTTCTCAAAGATCTCTTCAGGAATGCTTTCCGGAAGTAGTTGGTTCATGTGACCTTCATTGATAGCAAATGTGCGTTCGCCATCTTGAGAAATCAGGGTATAACAACGACCAATAGGACCATCTACCGTTTGTAGGTGGTTGAGGTTCATGCGTGAAGAGGTGCGGCAAAGGTAACGGTAAGCAAAAGAACCAACTTGAATGTTCTTGGACATCACACCGAGCAAAACGGATTTGCTATCCGCCAATACTGAGTAATTGTGGAGCGTGTTGCCAATCGTGTCACCTGGGTATTGGTGTGTGATTAGGCCTTGCTCAACCAGTTCTTCGTAAAGTGCATCTGCTTTGCTTTCTTCAAGAACGAGTGAATGTCCTTTACTTAGGTTGTATTTTTCTAAAAACGCATCATCTACACGCGCTTCGATATCTACGATGGTTTGACCGACACCAACAATAGTTGGGCGATATAGCTTAGGCGCTTGTCGGATTTGGTTTACTAATGGATCTCGAGCGTGAGTTGGGAAGTAGTGTTTAGATTTACGCTGACCAGGAAACTTCATGCTTGTTCTTGAGTGAGAAAAAAAAGAGGCGGGATTGTATCACAAAAAAATGAAAATCGTGGCGTTTTATTACAAAGAAGTTTGCCCGCTGAAAAAATCAGCGAGCTGGAGAAATTGCGACCAAGATAGCCTAAATTACTGATGCTTATAGTACTGCAATTGGTCGCTTTTCAGATTGTTGATCGGTTATTCTCTTTAACAACGAGCTTGGAGCTACCCAAAATTAGCTGCGTTACTTTTTCACTTCAGTTGGCTCAACGTAAGCCTTGGTGCCCCAAAGTGGAACCGTCGATAGGCTGTGCTTAAAGCTACCGTCTGTCTCTTTTGTTGTGTAAGACAGGTAGAGTAAGGTTTGGTTGTCTGCATCATAAATTCGGCGAACCTTCATTGTTTTGAAGAAAATACTTTTTGACTTCTTAAATACAATTTCGCCAGACTTACTTTTATCTATTTTTGCAATCATTTCCGGCGTGATTTCGCCTGTCTGACGACATGATATTGAGCTGTCACTTGGATCCGCTAAGCTAAAATCGGCTTCGATAGAAGCTATATGACACGTTACCCCCGTGACAACCTCGTCTTTTAATTCACCTACTTTGATGTCTTTCAAAGTAAACCAACCGAGTCCTACATCAGCAACATCGTTATCTGAACAACCAACCAGCGTAGTAGCAAGCAATGCACTTAACAGCATCTTTTTCATTATTTTTGTCCTTAACTAGGAAAGATATTGATGAAATCTATCAGAGGTTTGCAACTAAAACAAAATTTAGCCAAGGAAAGGTCTACGTACGCTAGGTTTGTTGTGGGCTTCATGCTAATGTACTGCTCTAAACGAAATGATGAGTTAGAGTGACCATACTTTCTCCCAATATGACTTTATATCGCTTGTCGCTCTGTCTAAGCTTCACTCTATGTGAGAATGAAACACTTTGCACATTTCGTTTTGCAACTAAGGTATCAAAATGAATGAACAACAGTTAGCCAGTATCGAGCGTAAAAATACATGGCTGTATGATCTGGTTGAAGTTGAATTTCCAACACCAGAGAGTCTGAAAGGGCGTGATGTCTATTTCAAAGCACTAGAACAAGCAACCTATCAAGTGGTCGACAAAGACACGCTACTTGACAGTAATTCTGAATTTAGCTCTGACGATATTTTTCTGGTCGATTTTCACCGACTTACTATCATGTTTTCTGTCCTGCAGTCTCAGCGTTGGGATCAACAGTACGATAAAGATATGATTGTGGAATATCTCACTCAGATAATTCTAACGCCAGATTTTGAATTATATGTTGGTTTTAAAGCTGGAGCTCCAATTGGTGCCGCTATTATTAGCCACCTTGAAGGAAACACGCTTATCTCTGATATCGCGGTTTCTGAATCAAAATACAAGAGTTCGTTTGTGGCGGATCTTGCTAAAAGACTAAGTACCGAACACAAGCTTTTAGATTCGGTGATTATTGAAAGCTAATTTGCGCACTCAAATGCATAAAAAGCAAAGCAAGATGACGATAGGTGATCTTGCTTAGAAAAACTGTAATTGCTCCCCTCTATTTCCATGAAATGCCAAGCTCGTCGTTTCAACAATCCCAAACTTAAATAAGATTAAGCCAACATTTTTAAAATCAGCTAGGGCATTAGCCTTTAAGATGTCTGGAGATGGCTATGGCAATTACCAATATTAAGTGCGTGATATTTGATTGTGATGGTACGTTGGTCGATAGTGAACGATTGTGTTGCCAAGCTCTCGTCAATGTATTTAACCTGCATGGCGCAGAATTAACGATGGAAGAGTGCGTTTCTCATTTTAAAGGAGGAAAGCTCGCTGACATCCTTTTAGATACTAAAGAGCTGAAAGATATCAAAGTCCCTATTGATGTCTTAGAGCCGCAATACCGTGAAGAAGTCCAGTCTCTTTTTGTTCGCCACTTACAGCCGATGGATGGCGCAAAGCGATTAATTCAGTTTTTAGATTCACATAATATCGAATATTGTGTCGCGTCCAATGGGCCGAAAGATAAAATAGAATACGCATTGGAGTTAACAGGATTGCTCGATGCTTTCCAGGGGAAAGTGTTCTCTGCATTCGATGCGAATAGTTGGAAGCCTGAACCTGACTTAATTATGTACAGTGCAATGAGCATGGGCTTTTTACCGAGCGACTGTCTTTATATTGATGACACACCTAAAGGTGTAGAAGCGGGATTAAACGCTGGCATTAAAACCGTACAGCTATTTAATGGTGAGGCAATCAATCGTGTTGATGATGAACGCGTAATTCGCATTCAACATTTAGATGAATTAAAAGAGCAGCTATTTAGCTGCTCTGTTTAATCTCTTAATGGCACACCGTACTTAAGCTATGGATATGTTTAAGTTTGGACTGTAGGTAAGGGGTTTGATGTAGGCATTGGATGGATGAGAAGCTTTTTGTATGAAATCCGCAAGCAGCGCATGTGAATTTCTCTCCATCCGATGAAATGAGATATTCATCCCCCTGGCAGAGAGGGCAACTTAGGTTTTCGATGTCTTTTGTATCTTTGTAATTATTCATATTGTTTTCCAGCAGCAAATTGGAATTGGCAGGATTAAGCATAGCGGAACGCTTTGTTTATGAACATTATTTCATCAGGTACAGCGAGAACTTGAGATTCACTTCAAATATCCACTTGTGTGTAGTAGAAAATATCGACGATAACGGCTGAAAACGGTTTAAAGAAAAGGGCTCCTGAGGAGCCCTTGTTGATCATAAATGCTGCAAAGTTATGCTGTGCGGTAGCGTTGTAATACCTCACCAAGAGACACTGACGCCTGAGTGAGACTAGCTACCCCTACGGTAGATTGCTCTGCAACTTCTCTGATTGTGCTCGACTGGCTGCGAATTTCTGAAAGCTCTGATGCAATATCGTTGGCGACTGCGCTTTGTTCTTCTGCTGAGGTGGAAATTTGGATACTCATGTCCATCAATGAGCGTGCGGATTCAGCAATGGACGTCACATCATGACCAATTTCATCAATAAGCTGGCTACTGGTTTGCGCTTGTTGAACGGTTCGATCAGTGATTGAAGCAATGTTCTGGCTTTCGGCTTGTAGTTTCTCAATCATGGCTTGAATTTCTACTGTTGCCTGTTGAGTTCGGCTTGCCAATGTACGCACTTCATCAGCAACCACAGCAAATCCACGACCTTGCTCTCCGGCGCGTGCCGCTTCAATTGCCGCATTCAGAGCCAATAGGTTGGTTTGTTCTGAAATGGCATTGATCGTTGTGATAACGTCATTAATCTGCGTCGTGTTTTCATTTAAATTGGTTACTGATGTGGAAGCCTGTTCAATATAGCTGGATAACGTCTCAATTTCTCCAATCACATTTTGCACGCGATTTCTGCTTAGCTCGATCTTTTGAGCATCCTGATCGGATTGCATCGTCGCTTGTTGGGAAATGCTGGATACTTCTTTTGCAGAGGCTGTCATTTCTTCCATTGCTGTCGCGACGGAATCGAGTGTTTGATATTGATGAGATATCTGCGTTTCGCTCAACTGCATATCTTTTTCGAATGCAGAAGATGTCTCACTCAATGTAGCCGCATTATTTTTCACACTGTTAACCAGTTCACTTAAGGTGTCCATAGATTTATCTAACGCGCAACCAATGGTGCCAAACTCGTCTCGGCCAGGATGAAAACCAAGGCGAGAGGTTAAATCACCTTCACCAATTTTTTCGGTTGTCGTATATAAAACCCACAGGGCGCCTCCTATAAAGGTCGCAACCCAGTAAGAGAAAAGGGCAAAAGGAACAACCCATAAAAAGCTGAGTAACAGAGAGGTTAAGGCTGACGACTTTGCAGATTCGTATTGCGCGGATACGTTTTGAGTCAACTTAATCACTTCGCCAGAATGCAACTTTGCATAAGCGGAGACAGAGCCATCAACAAAAGAGCTCTCGCTTACGCGACTTGATTTCGATACGCCGTCAATTTGTGGAACATGACCTGGTTGAGCGTCAACAATACCAGAAAGTTTCGCTTCGCTAGCAGAAATCGCTTGTTGTTTAAATTGTTGTATTTCATTGAAGTAGCGGCTTCCAGCCACAGAAGTGAGGGCTACTAAAAACAGCAGGAATATAACCCACATTTTGTCGTTGATAGACATCTTGATAAACAGCCTGTCTATCGTTCTAAACTCAACTTCTCTCATTTAAAGCTCCATTAGAGATAAAAGATATTGACCAAATCTATTGCTATATCGAAACAAAATATGCGAAGTTAATCAGCAAAATATGTAACGAAAACTAAATTTAGTTTAAGAAATGAGATCTAAGGACGCCTATAACGGTATGTTATATCTTTAAATTGACATAAATATTGATAAAAGAGCTATTTCTCTGAAGTGCTAAAGTAGATATGAAATCTGGTTGCAAACGTTTACTTTTGATTCTGCTCATAGGTTTTTAAATCTTTACTTCTCGCTGTCATGAATGTGTCATATAAAGACTATAAAAAGGAGTTGTTGACGTGGAAATGGCAAGGCCAAGCCGTCAGCAAGTACAAGCAAGAGAGCTTAAAATAAAGGAGGTCACAATGAGCGACCAATACCAAAACGATGAGAGCCTAGAGCTGCTAGATGCGCTTGAAATTGGCATTATCTTGTCGGAATACGTTGGCTCAGACAACGAAGCCGAATAGCGGAACACTCTCATCTCGTCGTAATAGACGTTATACTAGGTTCATGTCACACCAAGCCTTAAAGGCCAAAACTGGCGTCGGATGAACTTTCTAGCCCACCTGCATATCGCAGACCACTGTAACAGCCATTTATTGGGAAACTTGCTTGGAGACTTCGTAAAAGGGGATCCAAGCAAGCTGTATGAATGTGATATCTCGAACGGCATCAAATTGCATAGATTTGTTGACCGCATTACCGATCACCATCCTATTGTTAACGAATGCAAACCTCACTTCAAAGGTACTGCGCGGCGCTTTGCCCCTATCGCTCTCGATATGTTCTGGGACCATTGTCTCGCAAAACACTGGAACGACTTTTATGCCGTATCTCTCGAACACTTTGTCGACTCGGCATACGAGCGAGTAAACCGTGACGTTGATGAACATTTGCCATCGCGTTTTTTGGTGCTCCACAGCCGGATGTGGCACGGTCGATGGCTTCAGTCATACCAAGACCTGGATAATATCGAATTTGCATTACATCGAATGTCGCAAAGAAGCCCGAGAATGGCTGACCTTACTACAACATTTAAAGTGATTGAGAGTGATTACACAGAATTGGAAGAGAAGTTCTCGACACTCTATCGAGACGTTTTACGCCAGTCGTATGATTTTCAGCAACATCTTATTGATTCAGCCCAATGAGATAGAAAAGTAGTATGGCTATTGGGGCTCTGGTAAACTCTGCGCTCCAAAAATAATGAGGTTACACATGTCTGTTAATTTTGCTGACTTAGGCATTGAACAAAAGCTAATCGAGACGCTAAGCAATCTAAATATCGTGACACCAACACCAGTGCAAGAAAAGTCTATTCCACATGTCCTTGAAGGAAAGAACTTACTTGCTGCTGCACAAACTGGTACGGGGAAAACAGCTGCGTTTGGTTTACCTATTATACAAACCGTTCAGCAAAAGAAACTCAACGGTACGCCTCAAGCATTGGTTTTGGTTCCAACACGCGAGCTTGCGCAGCAGGTATTTGATAATTTGAATCAGTACTCTGCACAAACCGAACTTCGCATTGTGTGTGTTTATGGTGGTACAAGCATTGGCGTACAAAAGAGGAAGTTAGAAGAGGGCGCTGATATTTTGATTGCAACACCAGGCCGCCTTTTGGATCATCTGTTTAATGGCAACGTAAACATCTCCAAAACCAGTATGCTCGTTCTAGACGAAGCCGACCGTATGTTAGATATGGGATTCTGGCCTGACTTGCAACGCATCTTCCGACGTTTACCCGCCGAAAAACAGATTCTGTTGTTCTCTGCGACATTTGAAAAGCGAATCAAGACTATTGCGTACAAACTCATGGAATCGCCGATTGAAGTTGAAGTGTCACCAGCAAACACGACGGCAGAAACAGTAAAACAGATGGTTTATCCGGTAGACAAAAAGCGTAAACGTGAATTATTGGCGTACTTGATTGGCTCGCGCAATTGGCAGCAAGTGCTTGTATTTACAAAAACTAAGCAAGGTAGCGATGAGCTAGCAAAAGAGCTTAAGTTAGATGGCATAAAAGCGGTTTCAATTAACGGGGATAAGTCACAGGGTGCGCGTCAAAGAGCGTTGGATGAGTTCAAACAAGGTAAGGTGCGTGCGTTGATTGCGACAGATGTAGCAGCACGAGGACTGGATATTCAAGAGTTAGAGCAAGTGGTGAACTTTGATATGCCATTTAAAGCCGAAGATTATGTCCACCGTATAGGCCGTACTGGCCGTGCAGGAAAGTCAGGTTTAGCTGTCTCTCTAATGAGTCGGGAAGAAGAATATTTATTGCATGCTATCGAGAATTTGCTTGATCAACGCCTACCGCAAGAATGGTTGGCAGGCTTCGAGCCAAGCCTTATAGAAGAAGTCGAGCCTGAGAAAAATGGTAATGGACGCCGTCGAAGCCGTTCATCAGAGAAGCGTAAGCTAAAAGCAAAATTAGCTATTCATAAGAACCGTGGTAAATCACGTAACTCTCGCTAAACCGCACAAACTTTTGTTCTTACATAGTCAGGCTGTTTTTGCCTCTTCATAAACGTCTAACGTTTGCGGGATAGCGAGTAGGTATCCTTGATACATATCGAAACCGAGTTTTTTCATTAAGTTAAGTTGATGCTCGGTTTCAATTCCTTCGATAACGGTTTTAGAGCGCAACGTTCTTGCTAGTGATAATGCATCGACTAGAGCTTTCCAGTCACCATTTTCGTATCTCAGCATTAACGAGCGATCCATTTTTATTATGTCTGGACGAACGCCTTTAACTCGTTCAATTGTCGATGCATTGACGCCATAATCGTCGATCGCCAATTTAAACCCGCCTTGACTTAATTCACGAGCTGCTTGCGACAAAGAGGACTCGTCTTCTACGTTCAACTCAAGCAACTCCATGACGATTTGTTCATTTACTAAATGAGATTGATAAATGGTTTGTTTTAGCAGCCTATTGTACGTGATGTCTCTGGTTAGTATTTTTGCTGCTTCTGGTAATACATTAAGAAACAGTTGTTTATTGTGAAAGTGAGATTGGGCAAAGTTTTTGATATGAATTAGGCGACTTAAGCGTTCAACATTGAGTAGGTCTTGAGCGGCAATGGTTTTTGATTGGAAAAACTGATCTGGCCTGATCATGGCGCCATTAGCATTGGTAATTCTTACTAGTGCCTCAAGGCCAACGATAGAAATATCTTTTTTATATATAGGTTGAAAGACACTTCGAAGAGTGAGCTTTGCGTATTTCGCAATATATTGCCCGTCGGCTTGTTTGCGGATACAACTAAGGAGTTGCGAGGTGCTCATCATTGTTACAACAACCTAAATCAATGCTTCTACATCAGCGCTATCGCGCTAACTTTTTATTTCATTGGTAGTGAATCTAAGTGGGCTCATGAACTCAAGCAAGAATGATGGTAAGAGATGATTAGATTTGTCGAGTGATATCAAACAAATTGATGAAATGACTGACAATCTTCCTATTGCAATTTGATGTTACCATTGTAGTACTGCATACAGTTGTAAGTATTTTCTGACCAACTGTTGTTTGTTCGAGCGACGTAAAGGATGACCAAACTTAATGTAACAAGGACTAATGCCAAATCGAGTGTCTAACGATTGCGTGAGCTGTGATTCGCTGGTGTACAGCGTGATGCCTTGCTCCGTGTATTCGTTGATCTGATCGGGCAGTTCACCCATCCACCAATGAAGCAACTCTCGGCTCGTTTTACTGCGACTGATCCAATGATCACAAACTAAAAAGAGTAGATCATTCGGTTGCAGCGCATAACCATATTCGCTTTGCCATTCCGTAATTGATGAGAGTAAGTTTTCTCGACAAGATTTTCCCGCACTGACCATATGGTGACTCAGGACCCAAACCGTGCCTATTTCAGATGAAATACGATAGTGATGAGGCAGGTCCGGAGTATTTAAAACTTCAATTGGTTTTACCACGCTGTTGTATCCGAAGTGACGGAAAGTGTGTTCCATTCTTCTTGAAAACGCGAGACCAAGATGATGCTCACTCATGCCTTGGTTATGTACCGCAGGGTAATGCTTTTCACACAGCTTAAGACAGTCGTCTTGAAAATCATTAACACTTTGAATCACTAGGTCGAGTAGCAAAGAATATCCCTTAATAATTAACAAAACGAACTGCAAAAGGTTAGCATAGTCTTTTGAGAATAGACTAATTTACTTCGGCAACTTCTTGATCTAAACACCAAATTTCTCACAAATGATCGCGCCTACTCTTTAAGAGAGCAAGACGATAGAAGCACACATAGAACAAAATTCTGAAAAAGGGCAAAGATGATAAAGTTAGAACGTGCACAAAAAGAAACGCTGGCAACCGCCATTCAAGATTATATGCAGGACGAACTAGATGTTGAGATTGGCCAGTTCGATAGTGAATTTCTTATTGATTTCATTACAGAAAAGCTAGGGCCAATTTATTACAACAAGGGGGTGGAAGATGCAAAGTCACTGGTTGAACGTAGAATGTTAGAAGTGTCCGAAGAGCTGTATGAGATAGAACAAGAAGTTAAGCTGTAAGTTTCAGTTTTATAAACGATTTAAAGTTCCTTCAAAAAATTCGAACAACTTGATAGATACGGTGCCATTGGCTGGATGTAAATGATGGTAAATAATCTGTTTCATATGACGTAAATAGGTTAATGTAGTGTTTCTTGCTCAACATTAACTTAGGAAATATATCTAGGAACTTGAGATGGATACACTGGTAAAGAATTACAACCTTACTGCACGCGTGATGCACTGGTTATCTGCGCTGTGCATTATTGGTCTATTTGCAGTGGGTTTGTGGATGGTCGACCTTAGCTATTACAGCGAATGGTATCGAACTGCGCCACATTACCATCGCTCTGTCGGTATTTTACTCGCTATTTTAACTTTGGCACGCATTGTATGGAAACATGTTACGGCGTCACCAAAGGTAGAAGGCAAACCTTACGAAGTGCTTGCTGCTAAAGCAGCGCATGGTGTTATGTACCTGCTGTTGGTCACCATCTTTGTTTCAGGTTACCTCATTTCAACGTCTGATGGACGCGGTATCGAAGTGTTTAATTGGTTTACCGTGCCAGGAGCGGGAGAGTTATTCCCAGGACAATCAGACATAGCGGGTGAAATTCACTTCTACGCAGCTTGGGCCGTCATCCTGATAGCAGGTTTGCACGCTATTGCTGCGCTAAAACACCACTTTATCGATAAAGACAACACATTAAGAAAAATGTTAGGAGCTTCAAAATGAAAAAGTCACTCTTCGCTACAGGATTAGCTATCGCTATGGCACTACCATTTGGTGCGCAAGCTGCAGATTATGTCATCGATACCAAAGGTGCTCACGCTTCAATTAACTTTAAAGTTAGTCACTTGGGTTACAGCTTCATCAAAGGTCGTTTCAATACATTTTCTGGTGACTTTTCTTTTGATGAGAACAACATTGCTGATTCAAAAGTGAATGTTGTTGTTGATACAACTAGCTTAGACTCCAACCACGCTGAACGTGACAAGCACATTCGTAGTGGTGATTTCATTGATGCTGGCAAATACAGCGAAGCGACCTTTAAAAGCACAAAAGTGGTTGATAAAGGCAATGGCAAGCTAGATGTAACTGGTGATCTAACGCTACACGGTGTTACTAAGCCTATTACTATCGAAGCTGAATTTGTTGGCGCAGGTAGTGACCCATGGGGTGGTGAGCGCGCTGGCTTCGTTGGTAACACTCGCCTTGAGCTTGCTGACTTTGATATCCCAGTAATGGGTGCTTCAAGCTATGTTGATATGGAACTTCATATCGAAGGCGTTAAGAAGTAACGAACTTCTTTTAGATACAGTAAAAGCGCTCTTCAACGAAAGAGCGCTTTTTTATTACCTCAATCACAATCGACAACATTGGCAAGCCAGTCAGTGACAGCGATTGAAAGCCAACAGACGTTGCAAGCGTTTAATGAATTACGCTGTTTCTAACTCGTTTTTTTCTACTAGGTTTAAACGCTCACCAAAAATCGGGCGTAGTGCTTTTAATACTTCAGTACGAGTAACAACACCGACCATCTGGCCATTTTCAAGTACAGGAAGTACTTGTGGCTTGCTCACTTTGATGCTTTTTGCGCGTTCTTCTAAAGATAGAGACGTCATGCGAGTGGCGATGCCCATGCTGCTCGTTGGGTACAACTGCTCTTTATCGATACATAGGAATTCGACAACATCAACGAGACGATCACCGGCATCAATTGCGACCACATCGCGGCTCATGATGTCGACGACTTTTTGGTCTTTCACCGGAATGTAGTCCTCACACCATAGTTCTACCATCACATCGTGAGCAGAGAAGAAACCAACCAATCGATTTTGTACGTCTACAACAGGTGCGCTAGTTACGTTGTTGTCAAGTAGCACATCCAGTGCGATTGCTATCGGTGTTTCTGCACTGATGGTAACTGGTTTTGGGTTCATAATGTCTTTAACAAAAGATGCGTTTTTCATGGTGAAATCCTTAACTGACGAGAGTGTTGTAGTCGTTGTGATAGAAGATATATTCGCTGCTTTTAGTTCTGGTCGGCGAAAAATACACCAGTTTGCAAGACCAACTAAAACCGCTCCGCCGACGATGTTGCCAAGCGTGACAGGAATTAAGTTAGCGGTAATAAAGTGGCCAATATTTAAGTCTGCGTACTGTGAAGCGGGCACACCGACGGAGGCCCAAAAAGACTCAGGTGCAAAATTCGCGATAACAATGCCAAGTGGAACCATAAACATGTTCGCGACACAGTGTTCAAAGCCACTGCTGACAAACATGGCCACAGGCATGATTGTCATTGCTGCTTTTGTCATTGCATTTGCAGAGCTAAACGTTAACCAAATCGCGAGGCAGACCAATAGGTTACAAAGGATGCCGAGCGCAAACGCCTGAATGAGAGTGTGATGAAGCTTGTGCTGCGCGATGTTAAGCGCATTTAACCCCCATTGACCGCTATCCATTTGATAAAGACCAGCTGCAGTAACTAGCGCAAGTAGGAACATCGCACCAATGAAGTTGCCAACGTAAACCTTGCCCCAAATAGAAAGCATTTTTCCGAACGAGATTTGCTTATTGGCCCATGAGATACTGGAAAGAACTGAGCTGGTAAATAGTTCACCGCCGCAGATCACGATGAGGATCAAGCCCATACTAAATGCTAATCCGCCAGCAAGACGGCTTAAGCCCCAACCAGCGCCAGCGCTGCCAGTAGTCACCGTGATGTAAAACAAGAACGCCAATCCAATGAACGCGCCCGCCATGATGGCAAGACTCAGTGTCATACTGCTGGTTTTGTTTGCTTTACTTAACGCAAATTTTTCCGCTTCAGCCATCATTTCTTTTGGAGAAAAGTACTGGTGATTTTGAGAGCTGGTCACCGCCATATTGACTCCTTAATTTGTAATCGCATAAAAACTCCTTGGTTATTAACTCAAAAATGAAATTGTTGTTTTTATTTAGAAGCCTCAATGACTTCAGTCTCAAAGCCATTGAGGCTTGCGGTGTTCCCGAACCGCACAGTCAGAATAAGGAGAAGGGTTTGGTAGGTAAAATTGATAATATTTAGAAACCTCATCAAATTAATTGATAACTTTATGCGGCTAGGTAAAATGAACTCTATTGCTTATTGGGGCATGTTTTTAACGATTGTGAGGGTATGAAAAATACTCACCAATAATGGAGGACACTTTGCGCTACTCACTTAAGCAATTAGCGGTTTTTGACGCAGTTGCAGATACCGGCAGTGTAAGCCAGGCCGCAGAGAAACTGGCTTTGACACAATCAGCGACAAGTATGTCGCTTGCGCAATTAGAAAAAATGCTTGGCAGGCCTTTATTTGAGAGGCAAGGCAAGCAAATGGCGTTAACCCATTGGGGTATGTGGTTACGACCAAAAGCAAAACGCTTATTACAAGACGCACTGCAGATTGAAATGGGCTTTTATGAGCAACATTTGTTAAGCGGTGAGATTCGCATGGGCGCGAGTCAAACTCCGGCAGAGCATCTGGTTCCAGACCTTATCAGTATCATTGATAATGACTTTCCAGAAATGCGTATTTCCCTTGGTGTGCAGAGTACAAAAGGGGTTATTGATGGCGTATTAGATTATAAATATGATTTAGGGATCATCGAGGGGCGTTGTGACGATAACCGTTTGCACCAAGAAGTCTGGTGCCGAGACCATCTTACTGTTGTCGCTGCATCTCATCATCCTTTTGCTCGCAATCAATCTGTAAGCCTCGCGCAGTTAGAACAAGCGAAGTGGGTGTTGAGAGAGCATGGCTCTGGCACACGAAAAACATTTGATAGCTCTATTCATCATCTAATTGAAGATTTGGATGTGTGGCGAGAGTACGAGCACGTTCCGGTGTTACGCAGTTTAGTTGCTAACGGCCAGTACCTTACTTGTTTACCGTATTTAGATGTAGAGCGATATATAGAAGCGGGTCATCTTGTTGCGTTAAATGTGCCCGAGCTAAAAATGGAAAGGACACTTTCATTTATATGGCGAGCTGATATGGCAGAAAACCCACTAGTCGACTGCATTAAACGAGAAGGTCTGCGAATGATGAAAGGTAAACCTTCGGTATTGTAAGTTACTACTCAATACACGCAATAAACTCTAGAAGCACAGCAATGCCACTCGCTTAATGGTGAGTGGCATATTTCTATGTACAGTATTGGGGCTATCCAACACACATCCTTTTTACCTAGCACTAGAAATACTCATTCCCTAAATCTGTTGATTTATCGGTTGCGTCAAACTTTTAGTGCAAGTCATGAAATTGTTATAACCTTATTGTGATCATTGTCACCGATAAACAAGACTGATGTATCTAACATGTGTCCTTGATTTCAATGTATGAAGGCAGTTATTGAGCCATATGAGTACGATAATAGCCAAGCAGGTACGACTACCATGACGACACTTTTAGCTATCTCTATCACTACTGGAATTTTATCTGGCGTATGGGGTTGGATCGCCATTTCTTTAGGTTTGCTTTCTTGGGCTGGTTTTTTAGGTTGCACGAGCTACTTTGCTGCGCCAACTAGCGGATTGAAAGGACTTGGTATCAGCTTAATCACTAATATGACGGGTGTATTCTGGGCAATGGTAATTATCCACGGTTCAACTTACGTTGGTTTGGAAATTATCGGTTATGTGATTACCGCTATTGTGGCATTTTTCATGTGTATTCAAGCGAAACAGGCTTGGCTCGCGTACATTCCAGGCACTTTTATTGGTTCCTGCGCAACATTTGCCGCTGATGGAAACTGGCAACTTGTCATTCCATCTTTGCTGCTAGGTGGTGTGTTTGGTTATCTAATGAAAGCGACTGGACTTTGGTTGCATACGAAATCAAGCACTACTTCTTCTACGCTTGCTGAGCAAGCACAGTAGTGAACCCCCGATCTTATTTGTATCCACTGTGTATTGAGTTTTATCCCTCTCAATACCTTTAATCAAAATTAATGATGTTTGATACAAGCACACCAATTTGGTGTGCTTTTTTTGTATTACAAGGCAAGGTGTGAGTGTGAAATATTCTAACTCATGTATTGCCGTTTGCCATGGTGACAACGCGCTTAAGTGTCCAACGCAGAAGTACAGGAATGCACTCCATACCTCTCTCTTCACAGTGGGAGACAATGGCCAAAGCTAAGTCCGGTTTTGCATGCTTTTTCAAAACACGGTTTACTACTTTTTTAGCTGGGATAGGGTGATCATGAGGAACTTTGATGATGTCCTTAAAGAAAAGTTCAAACCCATGATTATATAGAAAATGTTCGATATCTCGATCAGGTAACTCTGTAAGTCTATGCCTTTCCTGATCATGATCGAGTTGCGCTCTAACGGCATGCGCGTACTTTTTACCTGCCGGGTCACCATCGGTAACAACATGCCAGTCGATACCGAACTCTTTTGCCACTTTGATCAGTGACTTTAGTCCTGACTGTGCAAATTCAACGATTTGAACTCCTTCCGCCGCTAAGTCATATCCGCATTGACGAGCCAATTCATGAAATAACCAAACTTCAGTTTCGCCTTCTACGAGCAACCAACACCGCGCAAACAACGCCCCTGAGCGATGAAAACGAATGTGGAAACCAATTCGGCGTAACTCATCTCTACCAAACTTGGCAGAGTTTAAACTTTTGGCAATGGTTCGGTCTGACAAGCGAATCAAACGTCGGATTGAATAAAGTGGAACCGAGCCAAGTAACGTACCGCTGTTGGTAGTTAAAATCTTTTGCATTGGCAACAACTGCAATAATGACCACGCTCTAGCGAGATGAGTTGGGTGTAGTCGGCCTTCAGGGTCCTCGATGATCAGTATCGGTCTTGCGCAGCGTCTTAAATCGGTAGGGCCTTTTGCTTGAAGGTAAGCATTGAGAAGCCCCATTAAAAGCAAACGGCTTTGTTTATCATTTGTTTCCTTAAGGAATTGACTTAATCCTTTATCAGAGGAAGGGCTCGTATAAAAAAGACCATCACGAGGTTTTCGTGGGTTACCTTTGCTGACGCTGCGGAACGCAAAATAGTGTTCGACAAGTGTTTGCATTGAATCGAGACTACTGCGAATCTCACCCTTGTTTACGTGCCCAGGCATCGCCAATAGCCGTCGGCAGGTGTTGTTGATTCGTTTTTCAATCCGAGCATTTTTGCTGTCGCCGTTGACGTGGTTTAAATCTGGGAAGCGTCGGGAGTCTCGTAGGCGGATAACAGGGTGAAGAGTCATCAACTCTACGGCGAGTTTTTCAGAGTGGTGCAGTTTCTTCGGCTTACCGTTATGATCCAAAAATGCGTATTCAGTTTTAATATCATACTCGTCGCGAGACGCACTAATTCGATAGTAAATGACCTGCTCACCATCTTCGTTTGTGCACCATGCAGGTTTTATCCGTCGATAACGCCCAGCTTTTACTTCGTTCTTGTCTTGTGCTTTAAAGCAAACAATGATCTGCAAGTGTTGGGTTTGTGGATGAGAAATTGAGTAATCAACGTGAAAATCTTTTAGTTCGAATTGATATAATGAGCCATTAGCAGGTAGCGCGATAGAAAGGGCATCGAGCAATGATGATTTGCCCCACGTGTTCTCACCGATGAGCGTAGTGAGTTCGTCAAAAGAGAGTGAAAGGCGTTTGATGCCTCTAAACCCGGAGATTTCGATGCGTTCTAGTCTCATCTCAATCCTCCTTGCAATTATTTGAATTATAGAGAGTTATTTTGCTACTCCTAAGCATATATTAATTCGAAATATTGGAGTTAAGCTCAGTTCACAAAATTACGAGAGCCCCTTACTGAATAGAGACCGCAACAAGCGACGCTTGCTTTCAAAAGTAGTGTAGATAGCATCGTGATCACTTAAACATGAAATCAAAAAATCACAGTTTCATAAAATTCATGATTCTGTCATGATTCACTTCTTATTATTATAAGGAATGAAAAGAGAGAAGATGAAGATGAATAACAATCATAAGCCAGTGAGAATCAAACTGGCACACATCAATGACACACATTCCTACTTTGAGCCAACGTCATTACAGTTAAAGCTTAAGATCAACAAAGAACTCACGCTAGAGCCATACGTGAGTGCTGGCGGGTTTTCTCGCATCGCAACCCGAGTAGAGCAGCTACGAGACGACGCGCAACGTCAAGGGCATGGGATGTTATTTCTCCATGCTGGAGACTGTTTCCAAGGCACACTTTATTTCTCATTATTTAAAGGTAAAGCCAACGCCGATTTGTTGAATGCGTTAAAGATTGATGCGATGGCGTTAGGCAACCATGAACTGGATATGGGTAATGAACCTGTTGCCTTATTCTGTCAACGCACTCAGTTTCCATTGCTTGCTGGTAACTGGGATCTATCAAATGAATCGCTTCAAAAGCCTCACCGAGTCAGCGATAGCAACAATGTGTATAGCTATCAAACGGAGACACAAAGCGCACAATACATCGTCAAAGAGTTTCATGGTGAGCAGGTTGCGATTTTCGGATTATCCATTGATAAAATGAGCGATATCGCGAACCCAGATGTAGATACGCCATTTAAGTCTGCAATTGAAACCGCTAAGGCGACCGTAAAACAAATTCACTCCTCTGGTATTAAAAATATCATTCTTCTGAGCCACTTAGGTTATGAAGGTGATTTAGAGTTGGCTGAACAAGTTGAGGGGATTGGTATTATTGTTGGTGGACATAGCCACCGACTGCAAGGCGATTTCTCATCAATAGGTTTAGGGCAAGATGACCCTTATGGTGTCAAAGTAAAAGATACCTACGTTGTGCAAGCGGGCTTTCATGCTTTGACTATGGGGCACTGCGTCATTGAATTTGATGAAAACGGCAAAGCAACCATGCTGAGTGGTCAAAATGAACTGTTACTTGGCCGACGTATTTTTTGGGACTCGACACTAAATCAACAGCTTGACCAAGGCGTATTCGAAACCGCGTGTGACTTTATCCATGGTCAACCAAATGTGGTGGTCTGTAAGAAACACCCAGAGACTCAAGCGATCCTAAGTGATAAATACATCCCTAGGGTAAGGCAGTTACAGTCACAAGTCATTGCCAGTATTGACACCAAAAAGCGTCATGTGCGAATCCCAGATGAGTTTGGTGAGAGCGAGCTGGCTTCTTCTGTTGCTCGTTCATTTTTGTACAGCCTAAATAAACGCGGGCATGAGGTTCAATTTGCGATTCATAATGCGGGTGGCGTGCGAACATCATTGAATCCTGGCAACATCACAGTGGCAGATATTGCCGGACGGTTGTTGCCTTTTGCCGTTCCGATCGGCTTTTACGACGTAAAAGGCAGTGCTATTCGCCGAGCACTTGAAGGCGCCATAAACAATGCACTCAACAATGATGTGGAAGGTACTGGCTCTGGCAGTTATCCATACACTTACAATTTAAACTTTGAGTACCGAGCTGATGCCCCTAAAGGTGAAAGAATTCAGTCATTAGCAATTTTTGATGGTCAACAATGGGTCGACGTTCAAGACGACACCTGGTATCGAGGCACTTCCTCCGCTTATACCATGAAAGGGAAAGAAGGTTACGATGCGCTACTGGAGATGAAAGGCGAGGGGCGTGTAACCAACTTATCCATGGCAGACTGTTTTATTGAACTTCTGACCGATGAGCCAAACTGCTTGAATCAAAGTCACAAACTTTATACACAGCAACACAGATAGTAGATATTGGTATCGATTTTGCTGTCCTTCAATTGCTACATGCGATGATGAGGGTGGCAGTATGTGGAATAAAGATTGGACAGATACGGCAGTGGTGGTTGCTTGGGTCGCAATTTGGTCAACGTTAGTTTACTTTGTACCTTTGAGCGGCTTTTGAATTGCTAATAACACGGAAGTTAGGAAAGGAGCAGTTATGCTCCTTTTTTGTGTCTATGTTCTCAGAGACAACGCTCTGAATCTTAAATGTATCATCTTGAGTCACTTGCTGATCTTTACGTCTAATAACAAAAGTTCACGTGGTTGAACCAATTCCTTTGTTTTTATATTTCTTTCTGATTTTTAATAAGAATTTTATTTCGATTGGACAAAGTTTTTTTGTTGGAAAGCGTTACATTCGGCGTTATCATTGCGGCGTTTGGGGAGTAGTTAGCGCAAGTTTACTTATCGTCATCTCGTTAAGCATCAGCTTATCCGGTAAGTAAAGGTGTTGCGTGATTCATCCACGCCGACACTTCAACGAGACCAACGCATTCATTGACTGGCAGCACATGATTACTATGTGACTGCTTGTTGTTATTGTCTGCGGAAGGTCACCAAACTATGTCCTTCCGCCATGGGAGGAAGCATGTCTCTTATCGAAAGTACCACCCAATTGAGCCAATCGGCACCACTTCAAGAATCATTATCGATGTATGGTGCTTTTGGTCTTTTTACGCTTGTTCTTGTTACGCTTGATATCTATCAAACGCGTGGTGGCGTTATAACGATGAAAAAAGCCATCCTTTGGAGTGTTTTCTGGTTCTTACTTGCCTTTGTTTTTGCAGGTTCTATCTATTTATTCTGGGACTTCTACGCACCGCACAGCACTTATACGAACGATAAAGCAACGGTTTCATTCTTAACAGGCTACTTACTAGAGAAGTCGCTAAGCGTGGATAACTTGTTTGTGTTTGCCATCATCTTTGCACAATACAGTGTGCCGGAGCATTTGCGTCCGCGAGCGCTGCTTTGGGGCGTGATTGGTGCGTTAGTTCTACGGGCTATCATGATTGCGGTTGGTGCTCAGTTACTTGCGCAGTACCACTGGGTGTTGTACCTCTTTGCCGCATTCCTTATTTGGACAGGTATTAAGCTTGCTCGCGACAAAGGTGAAGCAGAAGAGGTTAACCCATATCCTGAGCAGTTTATTCGCAAGATATTGCCAGTTACGGATGATTACCAAGGAAATCACTTAATCTTAAAGCGAGCTGGTAAGTGGGTGGCAACACCAATGCTGATCGTAGTCGGTGTAATTGCAGTGATGGATGTAATGTTTGCACTGGATTCTATACCTGCCATATTCGCGGTAACACGAGAGCCATTTTTAGTCTTAGCCGCGAACGTGTTTGCACTGTTGGGTTTGCGATCTTTGTACTTTGTTCTGCAAGCGATGTTAGACAAGTTTGTGTACTTAAAACCAGCATTATCGGTGATCATGATGTTTATCGGTGTAAAGATGTTATTGGTGGGAACAGAGTATGAGATTCCGACAACGTGGTCACTCACATTCTTAATCGTTGTGATGACATCAGCGGTTGTGGCATCGCTCCTCAAAAATAAGTCGAACAGTCGCTCTAGCGTTAAAATTACTAATCAAAAAATATAAGTAAAGCGCTAAAAATAAAATAAATAACGAAACTTAATGTTAAGAATATGTTGTTAGTCGAGATGGCTTTATGCAGGTAACGTTAAGTTATTCAACATAATTAGACAGTTTATGACTATTTATGCTGTTATTATTCATTTGTATTTTTGATGTTTGTAATGGGCTTGTTTTATTAGATAATCTAATCCGAATAGGTAAAATTTGTCATTTCTTAAACAATAAGAAACTGACTAATATACAACCAACAAAACAGACTACTGCTTTAAAGAGAGGCAATCATGGCACAAGCAATGCAAATGACAAATGTAGCTTTACCAACCTCTATGGATAAGAAAACCTACGCGGTTAACTTCAAAGGACTGATTGCTCACTTACTAGACATTCTATTCGTAGATAATACTGCACCACGCAGTTACTATGCGGAAGATTTGTCAGCTCACATTCAAAAAGATATCGGTATGTACCGTTAATCTTGAAATAATGAATGAAAATACCGGCTTATAAGCCGGTATTTTTTTAGCTGCTCAAACGCGAATAACGGAGCTAGAACTCTATACGGAGTCAATACCGGAGTAGAGGAGCTTATTCCAAATTGGTGTTCATTAGAAATGAAAACGAGGCACTAATAGTGCCCCGTTTTGACTTGTAGAGTAATACGATATTACTTCTTACGGCAGTATTCTGCGATCACGTACATTGACTGACCGCCATTTGCCTTGCCCGAAACTAGTTTCGGATCATCACCAAGGCTGATACCACGGATCACTGTGCCTTGTTTGATTACTTGGTTAGTGCCTTTAACTGGTAGGTCTTTGATTACCGTTACATCGTCACCTTTCTTAAGTTCAGTGCCGTTGCAATCCAGCGTTTTGTCATCATCAGACATACCCTTCATCGCCCAGTTCATTTGCTCTTCTTCCATGTACATCATGTCAAGAGCATCTTGAGCCCAGCTTTCAGAGTTTAGGCGAGTGAGTTGGCGCCATGCTGTCACTTGTACTGCAGGAACCTGGCTCCACATGCTTTCGTTTAGACAACGCCAGTGGTTAATGTCTTTTGGCTCATCGATCTCACCCAGACACTTATCACAAACCATGATAGCAGTATCAACGGTCACGTTACCGTGAGGTGGGACAGCGTATGCTGTTAGTTGAGATTCAGAAGAACACAGTTCACATTTTGACTCGCAGCGCGCAAGCAGAGTAGCTTCAATAGACATAAGGACTCACCTTAGTAATGTTATTTTGTGGCGGTATTATCCACTTTATCCTGAGAAATAAAAGGGTGTTAGCGAATTAAAGCCGAGATTTTACAATATTCCAACCTGATTAGGGTGAAGATGTAAAATATTCGCTAAACAAATAATACCTGTATATAAGAAAATGCATTGATTGCTTTGAATGATGAATTGGTTGCTTCATTTCTTGAGGAAGTTAGAGGTTCGTTGTGAGTATTAACTGCGCTCAGAAGTATGGGGAGAGCCCTCTAAATACATAGAGGGCATATTGCTAGCGTTCAATAATCTGCACAATTTGATCTTTTGAAATGCTCATTTCTTTCCCATCCATGTCTTCATACTCGTACATACCCGTTTCTTCGTTAAGGTCTGGTTTTCCGTAAGAAGTAATAATTTTCCCTTCATTTGTCGACATAAGATATTGGCTACTTCCGCATGCAGCAAGAAGTAAAGCAGTGGCCACTATAGTGAATATGCGCATAGAGTTTTCCTTTCAAACAAGTAAGTTAGGTACGGCACCGATTTAACTATAGCAAAGGATATACGGGACGGTTTTTATGATAGAGAACGAAAAAGCCCAGTCGAAACTGGGCTTTGGTAAGAGAGGTAATACGATTACTTCAGAACGGAAGTATTAGTCACACCCGTTAAAGTGTCATCCATTAAGAAGTCTGTGTTTTCCATTTGCATCTCAACGTGATGGTCAATATCAGACAGAGTGCCATTTGGCGAAGCAAAAGTACTGTGCGATGCAGCAGCATTAAACTGTACAAAGCTCGCAGTTGCATTCACAGTAGTGTCCGTACTGTTCACAGTCTTCAACCCTAGCTTATTAGCAATCGGTTCAGTACCCGCGAATGGTGCATTTGGAACGCTGTTTGGTACTGTGCTATCACCATCCACCTCTGTCATAAAGAATGGTGTCGTTAGTGAACCAGATGCCACTAAATCTGAAGCGTTTGTGAACGGATCGACAGTGTCTAGTGTAGTCTGTGCCGCGTAGATAAATTGTGAAAAACCTGCTTCTAGCGCTGCTACTTGAGCTTCCGTTGCCGCAGCCTCAAATGCTTCGTAACATGTTTTATCTTCTAGATCCGCACATGATGCATCAGCGTAATTCGCATAGTCTTTTGATGCTGCATAAGCGAGGTTATGTTTGATCTGAGGGCCGTAATTGTCTGAACCTAGTAACAAATTACCAATTTGTCCACCAGAGTTCTGTACTGATGCAGAGCTAAAGGTGTACAGCGCATCCGCAGTAGGGCTGCCCAATGTATTGTTTGCTGCTGCGACGGCAGATGTAGCCACAATACCGCCAAGTGAATGACCTAGCATTTTGACTTTTGAACCTGTCATTGGGTTGAAGCCTTGCAGAGGACCTCCAGCTAAAAGACCGCCTTGCGCCGATACTACCAAGCTAGCGCGCAAACCTAACACATCCAGAACACTTTGACGTAGATTGTCACGCGCAACGGCTAAGTTGGAAAGATTTAGATAAGCCAGTACATTCGCATTTGCGGAACGTTGTTCATCTAAACTACGTGTGCCATGAATAGGTAAGTCAATAGCAATAACAGCCACACCTGCTTTTACCATATTGAACGCGAACGCGTACGCATTCTCTTTCGCTGAAGTGATGCCGTGTTGATAAATCACAACGTCGGTCGCGACACCAGATTTAGGTGTGAAGACAAGTACTTCGACATCCTCTACCGATTTAACGACTGGAACTGGGGAGTAGCGAGTCACAGTACGTTCACTGTCGAGTTGGGTACCATCGCTTAATGTGAGTTTAGCACCCACCAGTTTTAGCTGCTCTGTAGGATCGGTTGCAAGCTTTGTCACGTCAACAGGGTTATTTGCGAAAACGCCGGTTGATAGCTGCTGGACCATGTTCGCTTGCTCGTTCGGATCCGCCAGTGCTGCACTTAGCTTCGCTAGGCTTGGCATCGCAGATACCATTGGCTGCATGTTCCAGTTTGCCCCTTTTTCTAGATAATGAGGCAGTCTGACCACACCTTGAGTCACATTTACATCGGAACCTGACTTCGCATAAAGGCCTTTAATTGCCGTTTTTGCCGCGTCTAGGTCACTAACGTACTTACTAAAGTCATCGTCAGCGTCTAGCGCAGTGCTAAAGTCTTGGGTTGCACCAAGTGTCATTGTGTAGGCTGTTGATAAATCTACTGAACCTTCGTTCGCATCGTTTTTGTAAACGGCGTTTAGTGTATTTGCACCCGTTGAGAAACCGGTTGCCGTTACACCTTTAACCGCCGCCAAAGTGTCACCTACAGACTGAGTGCTGAACCATGAGGAGTAAACGATGTCGTCAGGGTTTACTTTGGCGATACCAAAAATGCCTTCTACCGCTTGTGTCACCGCTTGAATAGAAGCAAGAGCACCAGTTTCATAAACGATTTCTTTCGATTTACCTGTCGCGTAACTGGCTGATGTACCGATTGGCTCACCATTCACGTCTGTAACATCTTGTGTTACTGCAAAAATGTACTCGCTTGACTCATCAAGCGCATCCATGAACTGGATATATAGAGAGTTGCCTTTTGCTTGAACAACGTAGTCTTGGTTCTGAACGAGAACGTCTTCGATTGGATTAGACTTACCATCCCACTCGGTTAAACGTTGATTAATCTTGATGACTTTAATACCAGACGGCAGCATACCCGTTGCAAAACCATCGCCTTTAAAGTTCAGAACGATTGGCATAGACGTTGACCATCCATCCATCGTATTCATCGAGGCTCTAGGGTTGGTTAAGGCATCATCACCGTCAGTTGGCAGACCAAGCGTGCCATCTGTTGTGTCCATTAATAAGTAAGAGGGCGCAGGTACATCCGCATTCGCCCCTTGAAGCGTAAAGCTGATAGATGTTCCACGGTCGAGCAGTGCTTGGACTTCATCTTCAAATTGAACTTTGTCGGAAGTACCAGAGCTTGATGTATTGTCACCACAACCAGCAAGAAGGATTGCAGAACAAAGCATTGATAATTTAAACGTGTGTTTCATTGGTTTACTCCGTAATCCCATTATTTGAAGGTGTAGTTCATCTGTACCGCGCTGATGTAAGCAGTACCTTCAGAGTCGAACTTGATCTCTTCATCCTGAGCATTTGTCTCGGTGAAAGAGCCTGATTTACTCTTAACAAGTGCAAAGCCTGCATCGAAAGTTAAATTCTCATTCATTGCGTAAGTTAGGCCCGCGCTGTACCAAAAACGGTCACTGTCAGGGATGCTCAATGTGGCTTCACCTGCTTGTTCGTCGTATGCAAAGCCTGCACGGAATGTCCAATCCGCATTGAGGGTGTAAGTTGCACCAATAGAATAACGGTTGTTGTCTTCGTATTTCTCTGGTTTGTAGAAACATTGACCAGCAGTTCCATCATTACATTGAGGGCTCGTCGCTTTCAGTTCTTTAAATGTGCTCCAATCGGTCTGTTGCCAGCCGTAATGTACTGCCCATTGTTCATTCAGTTGATGGAAAGCCGATAATTCGATAATTGAAGGGAGAGAGATTTTTAAACGGCCATCCACTTTTGGTGATGGAGCTCGGCCTGAGTCGTAACTACTAAACTCACCGTCGTCAAAATCTAGATCAACTTTAGAACGGTAACCAAAGCCAAAACGGTTGTTTTCATTTAGCTCGTACAAAGCGCCAATATTCCAACCCCAAGCAAAAGTTTCGCCTTCCATGCCGACAAGGTTATCGGACTTATTACCACCTAAAATACGGGCGAGTGCGCCTTTGTGACGAGTCAGCTCCGCTTCCGCGTACACTAGGTTGATACCGCCACCGACACTGAAAGACTCGTTAATACGGTAAGCAACATTAGGATTAATGTTTACTGAAAGTAGGGAAGTGTCACCTGCCATGTCACCCGCAGAAATATCATCTGGATAATCAGTAGCAACACCGTATGTGGTGAACATACCGATACCCCAAGCCCAGTTATCGTTGATAGGGCTGATGTAATAACCCGCTGGCACGACTTGTAAAGGGGCAACATCTTTTGCATGTTCTTTGTTAACTGTGTCATACACATCGACTTCAGGATCGATGATAGATAACGCGCCCGAGAATTGAGCTTCTTTGAAAAGCGTCATCGCTGCTGGGTTTCGTGCAAGAACGCTGGCATTGTCTGCGACCGCTCCTTCACCTGAAAATGCTCGACCAAGACCAGATGCTGAATGCTCAGCTACCTGGAAGCCCGCTGAATGGGCATTACACGCAAACAATATTGAAATTGTAAGCAGAGAGCAGTGCTTCTTGTTCATCCTTGACCCTCCTAGGGTGTCATAGTGTTGGACCGAAGTCCTTGTAATTGTTGTGTGATACTTACACCAGTTGTTAATACGTGAAATACAACTGTGATGTAAATGTAATGTTAATTGTATGTTTAATAGCTTGTCAAAGTTTGAGCGTATTTTGCGTTTTAAATATGATGCATAGGTCAAACGGTGATTCGTAAGGGCATGTATTATCGTTATATTTTTTAAGAGAATGGTACGACCAGAATTGTTTTACGGGCTTTATGGTTAAATGGCATTCAAACCAAGAGATAGCGGGCTTTGCCGTTTCTGTACTTAGCAGGCATAATTCGCGCCTCGCTTTGTTGTTATTCAATAGACGCAATAGGAATCGTGTTGGAATTACTGAATGTTGAATTTTTAGGTCGTTCGTTAAGGCTCGAAGGATCGATGGCTGGTTGGCAGCAGTTATATTGGGATAACACCTTGGTGTCCCAAATAGATGCCAGTGATAATGTTGCAGACACTTGCCTTCACCAGTTTAGACTCTCTGCTGGGGAGGAAGTCCTGGTATGCCATTTGGAGTGTTCATTAACATGGCAACCGTTTGAATTGAGTTACAAGGTCACAATTAACGATGAGCTTATTAGCGAAGGTTGCCGAAATGAAAAAGACATCGAACGCCAAGTACCAGAAGTTGAGCCGCCAACAGAAAAGCGTTTAAGTGTGATAGGGCTAGTATCGCTTGGAATGAAAGCACTCAAGAGTGCGAAAGTCATCAAAGTGGCGTTAGCATCTGCAAGTCTTGCTGCATATTCTTGGCTATTTTCTATCGAGTTCGCGTTAGCTTTGATCGCATGTTTAGTTTTCCATGAGTATGGCCATATTAGAGCGATGAAGTACTTTGGAATGAAGACCAAGGGCATCTATTTGATTCCATTTCTTGGCGGTTTAGCGCTGAGTGATGAAAAGATCAACACACGCTGGCAAGATGTGGTTATCTCGATTATGGGACCATTTTTTGGTTTAGTTCTTAGCATCGCGTTTACTTTGCTTTATTGGATGACTGGAGAGGTGCTCTTCGCTGGCCTAGCAGTGTTTAACGCGTTACTAAACCTGTTTAATCTGTTGCCTATTCTGCCACTAGATGGTGGTCATGTACTCAAAAGCATTACCTTCTCGATGAACACTTGGGTTGGATTAGTCGGCAGTATAGCTGCTGCCTTGTTGGGTATTTTTATCAGCTATTCTTTCGGGCTGACGTTGCTAGGGTTTTTATTGTTAATGGGGATGCTAGAAGTGGTCATGGAATGGAGAGGTCGACATCATAGTCATTTATTGCCGTTAACCCGTTACGGACAACTCTTCTCACTTGCTTGGTACTTGGTTTCTGTCGGTGGTTTTGTCGCTATCATTTGGTATTTTGCTACCCTTGGAGATAGCCTGTTGAGCTTGCCACTACAGATACTGGGTACTTAAACTATTCCTTATACCCATTAAAAAGCTCCCTAGGGAGCTTTTTTGCGAAAAATAGACACTGGTAGCAGAAGTTTAGCCACATTTTGGCGCTTTCGCGTTATACGCAGGCAACTTATTTATGGTTGCTTGTAAATCTTTAATACGCGTACTGTGCGATGGGTGAGTTGAGAAGAATTCAGGCGGTTGAGAGCCACCGGATGCAGCACTCATATTTTTCCATAAATCGACACTTTGACGTGGGTCGAAGCCTGCTTTTGCCATAAACTCAAGCCCGACAATATCAGCCTCGGATTCCTGTGTACGACCGTATGGTAAAATAACACCGTATTGGACACCGACACCAAGTGCCGCCATCGTCATTTGCTGATACTGTTTGTACTCGGAAGCTCCTATAGCAACGTTTGCCAGAGACAATCCCGCATTTGCTAACTGGCTTTGTGAAAGGCGTTCATTACTGTGGTCAGCAAGGACGTGAGCGACTTCGTGACCAATGACTGTTGCCAACTGATCTTGGTTTTTCGCGACACCTAAAAGCCCGGTGTAAACGCCGATCTTCCCACCAGGTAGAGCAAACGCATTGACTTGTTCACTATCAAAAACAACCACCTCCCAATCTTTAAATCCAGCTTGCGCAGGGATGGTGTCAGTGATGTGTTTGGCAACGCATTGTACGTAGGCATTCGTTTTGCGATCTTTGCTGATTGGGATATCTTTCTTCATTTGTTCGAAAGATTTGGCGCCAAGCGATGACATTTCTTGATCTGAAAACATCAGGATCTGATTACGGCCGGTCGGTGATGCGCTACATGCCGTTAAGCCCGCGATAGTTAAAAGAGCAGAGGCTTTCATCCATACCTTCATAATAGGCTCCATCTAAATTATTTTTGTTTTGAAGCAATAGTATATACCCAAATAGTAACACGATGCATGGATCAAATTATTCATCAACTGGCAAGGAGGCCAAGATGTTACACCTTGAAGTTAGACCTAAGTAAAGTCTATGCTAGCTCTCTAATAAATCGTTACAATCCGACAAACCAATTTGTGAAATTAAGAGTAAAACAATGAGTATATGGAAAAAGCCCGTTAGCATAGAGATTCTGAATGCTACATCAAAAAATACCCTGATCGAGCACCTACAAATTGAATACACAGATTTCACGGATGACTCCCTTACAGCAACCATGCCTGTATGTAGTTTTACTCATCAACCTTTAGGAATGCTTCATGGTGGCGCTTCTGTTGTACTCGCAGAAACATTAGGCTCTTTAGCTGCAAATTTCTCTGTCGATGAGGGGAGTTACTGTGTCGGTTTGGATATCAACGCGAACCATGTACGTGCAATGCGAAGTGGTCATGTGATTGGTACGGCAAAACCCGTACACCTTGGCGTTTCAACACAAGTGTGGCAAATCGACATAACTGATGAACGAGGCCGATTAGTGTGTACCAGTCGCTTAACTATCGCAGTGAAGCAACATAAAACGAAGTCGGTATAAAGCAAGATGGTGATTGAGTTTTCATTAGGAAAAATCATTGCTACCCAGCGTGAAATCGTGATTAAGCTCTCCGGCAGTGCAATGGTAACCTTACAAGCGCAAACCGATTCTATCCAGTTACTGGGTAGAGGAGCGAACGTTGTTTTATCTCATGGTGCAGAGTGTAAATGGTCTATCAAGCTGGATAATGAGGAACAACTTGCCGATCTTGCACGAGAAATTGGCATCGATATTCAATAATTTACTGCGTGACGTTTGCACTTTTTGATAAAAATGAGGAAACTTAGCTTATCAACAATAAGATAAGAATTTCCTCTTTATGAGTAGCCCTCGTTTACGTGTTCAGTTCGAAACACTGTTTGAAAAATTCGCCGGTCACGATACGGACGTTCAGCTAGAAGACATTACCGAAGCGCTGTTTTGTACACGTCGCAATGCCCGTATTGTTCTCAATAAATTAGAAGAGGAGGGCTGGATTGAATGGCATCCAGCGGCGGGTCGAGGAAAACTCTCAAAACTCGTTTTCAAACGTAATCGTAGCGATGTCAGTGAAAACCTCGCCAGACGTTATCTCGACGAAGGGAAAATTGGCCAGGCTCTAGATGCGCTTGATAACGACGCGGCTCGATTAACGCAGGTTATTCAGGGTTATTTAGGGCTTCAGCATCGGCAGGGCGAACAGGTGGTACGTTTGCCATATTATCGACCATTGGCGATGTTAAACCCACAGAAACCGATGCGGCGTTCAGAACAGCACATCGCCAGACAAATTTTTAGCGGGCTAACTCGCCTTGATGAAAATGAACAACTTCAGCCAGATTTAGCCCACACATGGGAAGCCATTTCTGATACGCACTGGCGTTTTTATCTTCGTCGTGGAGTGCGTTTTCATAATGGTGAACCGTTATCAACCAGTTGTGTACTTGAAAGTGTGCTTGCACTAAGTAGCCTGAACCTGTTTTCTCATATAAAAAAGGTATCTTCACCACAGGAATGGACCGTCGATATTGAACTCGTCCGTCCTGATCGCTACCTGCCTTTGGCGCTGAGTGAGTCGCAAGCAAAAATTTTGCTACCAAGCGCTTTGCGTTCAGAAAACTTCGATAGACAACCAATAGGGACTGGGCCGTTCCAAGTTAAAATGAATGATGATAAGCGTCTCATTTTGACTGCTTTTGATGGCTACTTTGGCTTTCGTCCCTTACTGGACCAAGTTGAGGTGTGGGTAATTGATGAAGCGTACTCTTCAATGGTCTATCCAAGCTTGTCTAAGCCAAAGATGGATAAACAAGGTTCATCTGATGAGGTCGAGCTTGATCCTGGCTGTACATTCCTATTACTAAACAAAAACACCGGGATTGCAAAAGACCCTCGCTGGGCAGAATTCCTATCACAAACTCTCAACAGTCACCAAATTTATGCTCATGTTCCTCAGGATAAAGTGATGGAACTGGGAGTATTGCAAGCCTTTGGCCTTAAGCCAGGTTGGATTGACCTTAGGCCAGCAGAGGCGGGAACCGTGCCGCAGGCTGATAAGGTGATTTACGTGGCGTATCAGAAAAAGCATCCGATGTTTCCAGTAGTTGCCAAGGCCATCAAGACACTCTTAAAACCGCACGGTATAGAGGTCGAGTTTATTCGTTATGATTCTCAACCGCCCGCACCGGAGGAAGTGGATATTTGGGTGAAAGCCATGGGCATTGCAACGAATCGAAATGACGCGTTGGCTGGCTGGCTTCTGGATTACAGTGATATTGAGAAATTCAGTTCTGGTTACGATTTTAGCGAATGGGCGAAGCTCGTTGATCAGTGGCGTGCTGGTGTTTATCCAGACTTCCCTGCACGTGAGCTAGGACGTCAGTTGGTAAAAAGTTGTCAGGTGATTCCGATGTTTCACTGCTGGTTGGGTGTCAATAAAGACCACAGCGGTGCCTTACAAAATGCAAAGTGTAATGCCTTAGGTTGGTTTGACTTTAATAACGTATGGGTAAAACCTGATATAGAAAATAATCATGGCGAAACCGAATAAGAAACAGCCGACGAAAACTGTCGATATCTATTGCTCAAAGTGTAAAACTCAACTATTCAAGTACCGTAAAGGCGGAAAAGGCGCACTGGTCAAATGCTTCAAAGAGCGCATTGTTGACGATTTCACACAAACCCCATGCATCTGTCCCAGTTGCGGGCAAGAGTTTGCAAGAGATACCCTAGTGAGAGGAACGCCCGCTTACAAAATGATTGGCGGCAAAGTGACAATGAAATAATGAAGGGCTAGAAAATGAGTATAAAACATGACTACTGCATGGTGTTAAGCACAACCAGCAACGAAAAAAATCGAGATCAGATCATTAAAGGTTTGCTAGATGCCCAATTAGCCGCGTGTATTCAAACGATGCCTATTGAAAGTCACTATGTGTGGAAAGGGGAGATTTGTACTGACAACGAATGGTTGCTGGTGATCAAAACTCGCCGAGAGCTCTATGAATTGGTGGAAGAGAAAATAGAAAACCTGCACGAATATGAAGTAGCACAGATCGTACAGGTTCCAATTGTTGATGGGTTTAACCCTTATTTAGAGTGGCTGAGAGAATCGACGCTGAGCCGACATTAAAAACAGCGACAACGCTGCACCAACGGTGTCGCACAACATATCTTTCTGGGCGTCCCATATGTCACCTTGCGAGCCCAGAAAGGCGATTCCTTCATCGCCACCAGCCAATTCTGCATACCACCATTCGATAATCTCATAGCCTGCTGCAAGCGACATGATCGCAAACAAAGCAAACCAGCAAGAGAACGTTTTGTTGAACTTGTTCTTGTGTATCAAGTATTCAGCTATCGGATACGCATAAAGGCCAATCGAAAAGTGCGCAACGCGATCAAAGTTGTTTCTATCTGAACCAATCATGTCGTTAAACCAGTCAAATGGTACTTCGGAAAACGTATATTTCGCTCCGATAGTGTGCAAACAGAGCCAGATGAACATTAAAAAGTAAGCCGTATTACTGAATTGATAGCGAATCGAGATTGCCCAAATAGCAACAAGAATACCAATTGCTGGGATAATCTCTGCAAACCAAACGGCACGTGAGTTAGGTTCTAACGCAGAAAATAAAAACACGATGGCATAAAAAATCGTCAATCCTAAGAGTGTCGAGGTGCTTTTCATAGAGTTACTTGATCCTTCAATTTATCTTACAGTGGGACTCCATAGACTTGGGTAATGATTACACTTAATTGAACGGTGTGCAATTGTTATTTTGATGGTGTTTTTGATCACTGAAAATGTTGATTTATTGCCAAACTGCTCAACATTAAAACGTTTGCGCGTGCACTTTTCATTAAAGTTTGATTTACAACATGCCCATCCATAGAATCCGTGATTCAGTCTAATAAAAAAGAAGTAAAGCCATGAAACTGGAAACTGTCGATTATCTTGCTGACGATGCTGCTCAACAGTTCGTTACCTCTCTGCGCGAAACAGGGTTCGGTGTGTTGAAAAACCACCCGATTCCACAAGAGCTTGTAGAGTCAATTTACAAAAACTGGCATGAGTTTTTCTGTTCAGATCAAAAGAATGATTTTCACTTTAACGTAGACACCCAAGATGGCTACTTCCCACCTTCTGTGTCTGAAGTAGCGAAAGGGCACAAAGTGAAAGACATCAAAGAGTACTTTCATGTTTACCCTTGGGGCCAGATCCCAGAGCAACTTAAAGCTGAAATCTTAGAGTACTATGAGCGGGCGAATGCATTTGCTCAGGAGCTATTAGGCTGGGTTGAAGCGTACGCACCTAAGGACGTTCAAGAGAAGTTTTCTATCGCGTTGTCAGAAATGATCAATAACAGCGACAAAACATTACTACGCGTTCTTCACTACCCGCCAATGACAGGCGAAGAAGAGCCAGGCGCTATCCGTGCTGCCGCGCATGAAGACATTAACCTACTAACGGTTCTGCCAGCCGCTAATGAGCCTGGACTGCAAGTAAAGAGCAAAGAAGGTGATTGGATAGATGTACCCTGTGACTTCGGAAACTTAATCATCAACATTGGTGATATGCTTCAAGAAGCGTCGGGCGGTTACTTTCCTTCAACGACTCACCGTGTAATCAACCCAACGGGTGGCCGTCAAGAAAAGTCGCGTATTTCATTGCCGTTGTTCTTGCATCCAAAGCCAGAAGTGGTTTTGTCAGAGCGCTACACCGCACATAGCTACCTTATGGAACGTTTACGTGAACTAGGGGTTATTTAACCTTTACGTGATCTCCTTACAAAGGCCGATGGTTGATGACTATCGGCCTTTTGTTGTTTATGGTACAAAATGATACCCACGCTTAATTCGGTGCCACAGAAATTGGGCCTGAAACACGCGTCAGCAAGCATTTTTACCAGTACAGATGAGCAGCTTTCTCTGAGATTAGTGTGATGCTTCAATATTAAAAACAGAGAGGATGAATGGAAGGACAACGCACGGTCAGTAGTATTGAGACTCACGCAATAGAAAACCCGTTGCTTTGGCCAATGCTAGAAATTCTTAGAAAGCAGCCTTCCGATTGGAAAGTTCACACCTTAGCAAGCAAGTTGAGTGAACAGGGCTACATTTCGAAATTGGATGATTCTCCTGATAAGGATTTATTCAAACGAAATTTCTTAATCATGAACGCGCTATACCAACTGCAAGAAACGCTTTACCCAGATGCCTGGTTGCAAGTTGAAGCGATGAATATCCAGCTGATGTCTTCGTTAGAAGCTTCGAGGCATATCGTTGATATTAACGACCCTTTGCGTGAATATTATCTGGATTGGCGCAACTACGAAGCGGACGAAGATGAAGTGCGTCGATTGTTGAATGAATTTTGGACCACTTATCAAAAATTCATTGGTGGTTCGTCTACAGTCAGCGTGGATAAAACAAAAGCACTCTCACTGTTTGAGCTTAACCCTGATGCAACACCCGCAGAAATTAGAAAGCAGTGGCGAAAACTCGCGCTTCGTTGGCACCCAGATAGAGAGAATGGTGATGCAGAAAGGTTTAGAATTCTTTGTGAAGCGTGGAATGTACTGAGAAACGAATGATTCGGTATGAATAAAGATAAAGGAAGGCAGCTAACTATTAGCTGCCTTTTTTCATTGGATTGTCTCAATCAGCGTATCAAAACTAGCATGATGGCTTAAACTGAGATTTTCTCATGCGGTTAAGCGCAGCCATTACGTCTAGTGTGCGTGGTTTGGCTAAGTCCCCTTGTTTAGGGAGCGATGCATGCCACTCACCAGACAGCATTTCTTCAATTTCCTTCGCTGGATGATTACACCAGCCTGGAAGCTGAGCGATTTGGAACCATAACCAGCCAATCGTGTTGACTTCATCAGCGGACTCAATCTGTTCCAAAGCGCTAAGGTCAGTAAACTCTTTGCCAAATCGAAGTGACTCTTTGCCTTTCGCATTCACACGGAACTTACCGTCAGTGAGAATATTCATCAAAGCAACGCGATTCAGGGCGCGAGGCGGGAAGGTTTGTAAACGTTCTTCCGATTCGTTATGACGTTGAGTAGGGTGCTGAGCGATCACTTCTTTCGCTTTTTCTGTCACATCAACCGCTTGGTAGTCGTGCATCTGAATGACTGTGTCGGCAACGTCTAAGTAGTCGCCTGAACCACCCATAACGATAATGGTAGAGATATCGAGATCATCTCGCAATTGACCAATGCGATCGACAAGAGGGGTAATTGGTTCATCACCTTTTGCCACCAATGCCTGCATACGCTCATCTCGAATCATGAAGTTCGTCGCAGAGGTGTCTTCATCAATCAATAACGTGCTCGCACCCGCTTCAATAGACTCTTGAAGCCAAGCGGCTTGTGATGTTGAGCCTGATGCATCTTGAGTCGAAAAGTCCGCTGTATCTTTACCCATTGGCAAATGGTTGATGTAATTCGACAGGTTCAAATGATGCACGCATCGACCATCTTCGGCGCGGATCTTCATTGCCTTTTCATCAGCTACGATGTATTCACGACCATCTCCTGGAATATGGTCGTAAATCGAACGCTCAATCGCATTCAGTAAGGTAGATTTACCGTGGAAACCGCCACCAACGATTAGCGTAATGCCCTTTGGAATCCCTAATCCCGTGACATGGCCTTTGTTTGGTGCATGTAAAGTCACTTGCAGCGATTCAGGGGCCTTGAACTCAACCGCCTCTTTCATTGGGAGATCACAGTTGCCAGCAATTCGAGGAAGAATGCTGCCATTTGCGACAAACGCAACTAGGTTATTGGCTTCCAACTGTGCACGCAGGGCATCTTGGTCTTCAACAACTTGGCAATGCTCAATCAATGCTGCTTTGTCGAGTTCACGTTCTAAGGTCGCTCGACGGATAAACTTAGGCAAATGGAAAGTCAGTATGTTGTTGGCTTTTTTCCCCAACACTGAACGACCTTCAGCAGGCAAGTTAACTCGAAAACGCAGTTCAATACCTTCCTCGGTAAACAATACTGCGGTGCTATCCAACACAGTTTGGCCATTCAATGAAATGGATACGGAGTTTTCTTGTTTAGCAAACTGCTCAAAACTGCGCGCAATAAAGTCACGTGCTGCTCGTTGAAAAGCAGGGGACTCGTCTTTTAACCATTCCAGACCAGTCAAGGACCAGGCGCGAGTTGCACGAAAACGTGACGCGGAAGCATACGGATCTCCTTGTACGTGATCGATGAACAAAGTGAAATCAGTGAAGTCGTATTGACCTTTGATTTGCTGATAAGCGCGGTAGTTCTGCTTTTCAATTTTCTTAAGCGTGGCAGTCAACTGATCCATGAAGATATTGGCCTTTTAATAGAAGCGGGCGGCGATTATAGAAACCACCGCCACCTTAGTAAAGAGAATGCTTAGGAAGAGTAGGCGTATTGTCCGCCTGAAAGACGCTGATTAAACAAACTTTGCTCAAATTCATTACAAGGCATCGGTTTACCATAGAGAAAGCCTTGCCCAATATCACAACCCTCACCAATAAGAAACTGCTCTTGTTGGGGGGATTCAATGCCCTCAATAACCACTTGGAGGTCCAGTTTTTTAGCTATGTGTATGATAGAGCAAATGATCGCACGATCATCGTCCGACTTTTCCATTTGCTGGACAAAGCTCTTATCAATCTTGATGGCATCAAATGGGTATTTCTTCAAATAGCTGAAAGAGGCGTACCCTGTACCAAAGTCATCAAGTGACAATGTCACACCTAGTTCGTGCAATTTGTTTAGCGTTGTGCGTGCTACGATTTCGTCGGCAATTAAAGCGCTCTCGGTCACCTCGAGTTCAAGAAAATGTGCTGGTAAATGGAAGGATTCGAGTAGGTGTTGCACTTGCTCTGCAAAGTTCACGTTTTGTAATTGAATTGGAGAGACGTTAACGGCAATTTTGAAATTATCAATTAACTCCGACCACTGTTTCGCTTTGTCTATCGCGGTACGAAGAACAAAAGAGCCAACTTCAAAAATAAGCCCGTTTTGTTCGGCCATATGTATTAATGCTTCGTTAGAGACGTCGCCCAGTATTGGGTGTCTCCAGCGCAGCAATGCTTCTGCGCCAATCCATTTGTGAGTATGGGGATGAACTTTGGGCTGAAAGTACAGCATCAGGTCGTCATTTCTTACCGCTTGCAATAAGTAGCTTTCCAATTGATTGTGGTTGTTTAGCTCATTCGAATGACTTTCACAAAAATAACTATACGCTTCGCCAGACTCTTTACACAGCAGCATGGCATAGCATGCATTTTGAAGAAGTTGTTTGGCATTGCTGGTTTGGTGGGCTTGTACAACACCAATATAAGAGTTGAGGTGAACCTCTGTGTCTTTTATATAAAAGCTTCCCAAGCCAATATTGGTGATATCATCCAGTAGCTTACGCAATTTCATATCAATATCGTTGCCCCAAATGAGTAATACAAGGTCATTCGAGCTCGGCCTCCCGGTAACAAAATAACTCGATTCTCGTTTACCAAGGCGATACCGAAATTCTTTTAATATCTCGTCAAAGGCCTCAAAGCCATAACGGGTTTGGATACTGCGAGCATTACTAAAGCCAATGTTTATCACGAGCAGTGATTGCTGACTATGATCCAACGTTCCGAGTGTCTCTCCGACAACACTTTCCAGTGCTGCGCGGTTTAAGAATCCGGTTCCCTGATCGTGTGTTTTTTGGTAGCTCACTTGTTTTTCTGCAGCCTTACGACGATCAATCTCTTTTGTTAGGGAGTAACTCAACTGCGCTAGGTCAGTAGTACGGTTCTCAACTCGATTTTTGAGTTCATTATTAAGACGCTGGAGTTTGTGTTGCTGATACACGACGGAGAGCTGCGCTTCGATTGAGTCTTTGAAAGTTCCGAGCAATTGGCGGTAAGTGTCGCTGTATTCATTCTTCTTGGAATCAAGCATGCAGATGGTTCCAAACGTCTCTCCGTTTGGCCAGAATAACGGTAAACCACAATAAGATATCATGCCTAGTTTGATGTCAGGGTTATTGCACCATTCTTCATCCTCGAGCGCACTAGGAACCATGAGTTCGCTCTTATGCTCAATGACATGCTCACAATACAAACCGTTCCCGAGTAGTTCAGCATCGCCAGTACGATAGGGGTTACCTTGAGTTTCACTGGATGTGTTGACTTCAATACGATCTGGATGGATACGCATGATTAATGTGGTGGGTACGTGCGTTATTTGAGCCAGTAAGTTGACGATTTCCTGCCAGCTTTTTTGCATAGACTCAGGGATTTCATAATCTAATGTTTGCAATCTCCCCATATAGGTCATCCTTTACGTGGTTTCACTTCCTGTGAATTTAAAATGTAGACTGCTCTATCTTGTTCTCGGTTTTTAATTAAGTATAGGGTGGCTGGGGCTTGAAACAAAAAAAAGTCCTGAAAAGTGTTCAGGACTAGGAATAGTTATCACATATCTCATACTTGAAACAGATAACAAGCATTAAGGTTTAAGCGATTTTAGCGACTCAATAGAAATGTCTTGCGAATAGTCGACGTCTTCAAAGTTAAAGCCATTTAGCTTCATAAATTCATCTTTAAAGCCTTGGTAATCACCAATCTCTTTAAAGTTATTGGCGTTCATTTGTTCTAAAAGAGCATGGACTTCTTGTTGTACTTGCGGGTCAAGCTCTAAGTCGTCTATCCGGATTAAGCGTTCGCCGTCAACAGGCACTTTATCTTGATCGTACAATTTAGTGGTAAACAGTCGCTGCATTTGTTCAATACAACGTTCGTGAGTACCTTTTTCCTTCATCACTCGATACAGTGCTAAAAGGTAGGGACTTAGCGCAGGAATGAACACACTGGCTTTCGTCACCAACGCCTTACACACTGTTGCGTAAGCACCGCCGTCAAAGTTGGCAAGTTTTAGATTCAACGAGTGACTTGTTTGGTGTAAATCGATTTTCGCTCGACCTAACGTACCATCGAGATAGATAGGGTGCGTAACGTCTGGTCCCATGTAAGAAAACGCGATGGTTTTGCAGCCTTGTGCAATCGAGTCGTTATTAATCAGTGTATCAATCCAGCTTTCCCAGTCTTCACCGCCCATCACTTTGATAGTGGCTTCGGCCTCTTCCTCTGTTGCGGGAGTTAAAGTGGTTTCAACCCACTGATCGTTCTCCAGCATAATTGAAGCGCCAGTGACAGACTCACCAATAGGCTTAATGACACTGCGCCAAAACTCATCAGACTCTGGTTTAGGTCGAACACCCGTCGCTAAGCTATAGATGACTAAATCAACTTCACCTTCAAAGTACGTTTCAATGGCTTCAATCACCTGATTGCGGACAGAGTCAGTGAATGCGTCACCAACAATATTGATGGCGGTACGCCCCGCGTGATTTGCTTCTTGTTTAAAAAAAATGTTGTTATACCAACCCGCACTTCCAACGCCTTTATCTGAAGGCCCGCGCTCGAAGGAGACACCAATGGTATCAGCTTTAGCACCTCCGAAGGTGAGGGCAATACGAGCCGCTAACCCGAAACCAGAGGAAGCACCAATAATCAAAACCCGTTTTGGACCGCTTTTGATCTGCGGGGCGTGTTTTACGTATTCAATTTGCTCTTTAATGGATGCATGACACCCGTATGGGTGAGCAGAGCGAGCAACAACACCTTGAATTAAAGGGTCTATTCGCATGTTGTTATCTATCCTCGATGAGTGGAATTGAAAATAGATTAACGTAAAGTTAAGTAAAACTTATTGAGCTAGACCATTAAAATTAGAGATGTTTAATTAATTCTTGAGCAACAAAGTCAGCAATCCAAGGCTGTGCATCAGGCTTTGGGTGAAGGCCATCATCCATCATCCACTCGGGTTTGATGACCACATGCTCCAAGAAGAATGGCATCAAGGTAACTTGTTGATGTTGTGCAAGCTTAGGGTAGATATCGTAAAACATATCGCTATAGCGCTTACCATAATTAGGTGGCACTCGAATTTGCATCATGACAACGTCCGCACCTGAATCTTTTATCATGGTAATCATTTTTGAGAGATTCGACGTAATAAGTTTAGGAGGGAAACCCCTCAGGCCATCGTTGGCACCTAACTCAATGAGCACCATATCAGGGCTGTGCTGGGTTAGCAGCTGCGGTAATCGAGCTAAGCCGTTGCCTGTGGTATCGCCAGAAATGCTGGCATTAATAACTGTTACATCTTGACCATGTTCTGACAACGCATCAGGGAGTAAGCTAGGCCAACTCTTTTCGATCGGCATCTGATAGCCCGCGCTCAGGCTATCACCTAAGACAAGTAGCTTTTCGCTCGCATGTGCAGTAGCGGAAAAACAAAAAAATAGAACTAAGGAAAGTATACGAATCATGCAAACACCTGTACTTAATGCACCTATTGTTCAAGCCAATTTGGTTTCTAAACAAGTCTCTACTAATCAAGAGCAATTAACAATCCTCAAAGATGTAAATGTTGACATCAGGAAAGGAGAAAAAATCGCCATCGTCGGTACTTCCGGTGCGGGTAAGTCAACGTTGATGACGTTGTTAGCTGGCCTTGATACACCAACATCAGGTGAAATTACCTTGTTAGGTCATGAGTTATCAAAACTTGACGATGAAGCTCGCGCAAAAATTCGCGCTGACTCTCTGGGTTTTGTTTTCCAAAGTTTCTTATTAATCCCGAGCTTGAGTGCATTACGCAATGTTACGCTTCCTTGTCTTTTACGTGGTGAAGCCGAAGATGAAGCAAGAGCAGCCGAATTATTAACCGCTGTTGGATTGGAAAAACGTGTCGATCATCTTCCAAGTCAGTTATCTGGTGGTGAACAACAACGTGTCGCGCTAGCACGTGCCTTTATGACACAGCCTGAACTGTTGTTCGCAGACGAGCCTACCGGCAATCTTGACCATCAAACCGCAGACAAAGTGATTGAGCTGCTATTCGATCTTAATGAGCAGCATGGAACAACGCTGATATTAGTTACACACGATGGTCACCTAGCAAGTCGATGTGACCGTATTTATCGTATGGAAGCGGGTGAGCTTAAGGAGGAGGTGTAATGTCTGCAGTATCATCAAGCGAAGCAACATCGACAGAAAGAAGCAGTGCAATAAAACACTCGTCAAACAAAAGCCTAATACATTGGAGTTTCGGCGAAATAAGACAGGGGAACCTTTGGCCTATTAGCGTTGCTCTTATTCTTGTGATTGCGAGCATCTTTGCGCTTTCTGCATTAGCGGAGCGAATGGAGCAGGTGATCGTCAAACAGGGGAAGGATGCATTGACAGCGGATGCGGTGTTTGTGTCTGCTAATCCTATACCTGACACGTTGTTATCCTCGACTGAAAACCTAGAACGTTCGACGATGACACGATTTGCCACGATGGCATTTAGCGACAATGGTATGCAGTTGATTTCCGTAAGGGCAGTAGACGACAATTACCCTTTAATGGGAGAACTGGTACTAGACAACAACCCATCCGGTCGCGTTAAAGAGAACCAACTCTGGCTTGATGAGCGGATTATGGCTCAACTAGACGTCAAGTCGGGTGACAGCGTCACTATAGGCGATGCCGATTTTACGGTTTCAGGTGCAGTGCTGATGGAACCTGGATTAAGCTTTAACCCATTTCAACAAATGCCTTCTGCATACATTCATCAAAAAGACGTTGAGAAAACGGGAGCGATTCAAGTCGGGAGTCGAGTTCAATACCGTCTGTTTCTACAAGCCGATGATAAAACACTAAAGAGCTTACAAGATGATACGCAGCTTTCTCCGAGCGATCGCTGGCGCACGCAAGATACTGCCAGTCGTAGCAATGAGGTTTTTGAACGAACAACGCAGTATTTGTCTCTAACTGTTGCGATTGTCATCATTATGGCAGCGACAACATTGGTTCTTACTTGCCAAAACTATGTGAATAGTCGAACACAAACCATTGCGATGCTAAAAAGCCTTGGCGCAAGTCGACGATGGATTGAAAAATGGCTGTTTATTCAAGTCACAATCCTGCTCATTAGCGCCAGTGTCGTTGGGTTATTGTTGGGAAGTGGGCTGGAGTACTTGTTGCGCATTCCACTCAAAGACTTATTACCCGAGCCTCTACCTAGTTACGGCGTCACTCCATATCTAGTGTCGTTTATCTCAGCGGTCCTGATCACCGTTCCTGCCCTTGGCATACCATTGTTGGGTTTGATTAAAACTCCAGCCTTAGAAGTGCTACAGCAGGGTAAAGCACAACGTTCTTGGAAGCGAATGTTGCTCGTTCTAGTCCCCGTTGTTCCATTACTTTTGCTTTATGCTGATAATACCTTAGTTTGGATTGTTCTTATTGGTATTGCAGTACTGTTTGTTGTGCTTGCTGCAGTGAGCGTCGCACTCACAAAATTGTTTGCGCGTATTTCAACACAACCTGCCATGAAGCTTGCGTTGAGTCGTATCAACCGCACGCCAGTAACCAGTGGCCTGCAGTTTGGTGCTTTGGCGTTGTCTTTGATGCTGCTATCTATTATCTGGCTTGTGCGCAGCGATATTCTCGCGGATTGGGAGAGAACCTTACCTGCAGACGCGCCAAATGTCTTCGCATTAAATATTGGTGATTACGAACTCGATAGCTACCTAGAAACCTTAGATAAAAATGGGGTTACACGGTCACAAGCTTATCCAATTATTCGTGGTCGATTGACAGAGATTAATGGTCAAAACGTCAAAGAGATTGAATACGAAGGAGAAGGCTCTGACGCAATACGTCGTGAATTGAACCTTACGTGGGGAAACAGCCTGCCAGTGTATAATGATGTGCTTGCGGGTGAATGGACAAATAAAGGGAGTGTCTCCGTAGAAGCCGATGTAGCAAATGACTTGGGCATCGAACTTGGTGACAAACTGCGCTTTGTTATTAATAGCCAGAACTACGATGCGGTAGTAGATACCATTCGTTATGTTGAATGGCGTGATATGAAGCCTAACTTTTACTTTATTTTCTCATCCGACGTTATGGCTAATCTACCGGGTTCTTACCTCATCAGTTATAGAATTGATGAAGGGAACGAAGCACTATTAACGTCTATGTCTCGATCTCACCCAACGGTATCTGTTTTAGATATTCGTACCATGGGCGAAAAAATCCAGGACTTGATTCAACAAATCGTATCGGCAATCACTATTCTTGCTCTTTTAGGCGTGGTTGCGGGGTTGCTACTTATCTTTACGCTATTGAGATTAAGCTTATCCCAACGTCAGCAGGAGATCCGCTTGTATCGCACATTAGGTTCAAGTAAAAAACGGATCAATACGACTCTGTGGGCCGAATACGGCATTATGGCGTTGATAGCTAGCGGTGTTGCCGTATTCGCTGCGGAAGTTTGTGTGGCCGCGGTAATGACATATGGCTTCGATCTGAACGCACAAATTCACCCCGAATTGTGGATAGCTTTACCACTGGCAACATTTGTTACGTTGGCACTTGTCGTAATGAGTTTGTTGAAAAGATTGTTAACGCCAGTAAACACTTAATCACTGCAAATGTTATTAAATGTGGAACACTCCATGACACTTTTATTTTAGTTATCCACAAAAACAGTGGATAACTTTTGGGATAACTAAATGGGGTAAAAAGTGGGGTGTTTCTGCAGGCTTTGCGCCATGGGTCTTACAGTGAGATTGTTATTCACATAGGCACAAAAAAGTGTCTTCCTAACCATGTCGTCAAGTACTTTTTTTGCAATTTTTTTCTACTTTAACGCACCATAAAGGCGCAGTTGAATATTTCGCAAACCCATGAACTTTTTGTGATTTTAATCAAGCCCAAACACGAGTAGAATCCACCGTTAGTAAAGAATTTTCCTTATAAAATTTTTAGTGAAGCAATGAAGTCTGAGTTTCCAAATTACAAAGATAAGCACATCGCTGTTGTTGGTGGCGGTGTTGCAGGTGCAACAGCAGCAATTCATTTTGCGGAGCTGGGTTTTAAAGTTTCCGTAATAGAGAGGGGCGTATCACTGGTAAATGGTCCGCCCATTTGCCATTTACATGCAGGTGGCAACTTATATCGAGAGATTTCTGAGCAACAATGTTTAGATTTGTTAGCACAATCCATTGATACTGTTCGCCTATATCCGCTTTCACTGAATATTCGCCCGACGATCATTGCAGTCCCTTATTCTGATGGTGGAGATCCATCCGCACTGATTCCTCGACTAGAGGTGGTGAAAAATGCGTATCAAAAGCTCGTTGATAAAGATCAAAGCAACAAAGTGCTTGGTGAGCCAAGCGAATACTACAAATTGTATTCAAAAGAGGATCTAGAAGCACTCGCACAACGTACTCAACCAAGTCACCCTGCAACCTTTGATGAGTGGTGTATTCCTTTTGCTCAACATGCTGATCTAGAAGCGCTAAAGTACCCAGTAGTGGCGGTTCAGGAATATGGCTGGAGTGTTTTTCGCCTTGCCGCAATTGCCAACTTAACGTTGAACGCTCTGCCAAACGCCTCAGTATGCACACAAGCAACGCTCAAACAAGCGGACTGGATGGGTAATCACTGGCAACTTGGTTACGAACGAGATGGCATTGATTATCTTATGACATGTGACTACTTGGTCAATGCATGTGGTTTTGAAACAGGATCCATTGACAATACCATCGGTGCCAAGCGTGATAGGTTAGTTGAGTTTAAAGCCGCTTATGTAACCAAGTGGGCAGACTGCCAACAACTTTGGCCAGAAGTTATTTTCCATGGACCGCGTGGAACTGATAAAGGAATGGCTCAACTGACCCCCTATGGTGATGGTTATTTTCAGCTTCACGGCATGACGAAAGGCATTACGCTATTTGAAGATGGCTTAGTTGAGAGTACGCCGTCCTCAGCTCAGCCCGAACTGCCAGTTCCTTTACTCTCAAAGATACGTAACGGTTGGCGAGAAGAAGTCTTAGCAGAACGAACCAATAATGCTATCAAACACATGGCGCAGTTCATTCCCGACTATCACTCTGCTATCAAAGGGGGAAAAGCCCTGTTTGGTGCCCAGCAAATTCCTGGAACGGATCCGGTACTCAGGGCAGCCGATGTGACCTTTGAAGACAACCATTACGCGCGGATAGAAGTGGTAAAAGCGTCATCAACACTACTCGCAGCGCAAAAAATGCTTCAGTTCTGGTTTGATATCGAACCTAACCAAAACGTGGAATCCCAACATCCTGTCGCTGTGCATTGGTCTGAACAAGAAATTGAGCAGTACGCGATTAAACTCACGCAAGAGCGAGACTATCCGCAAGCGTTAGCAGAGCGTTATGGGATGCCTGCATAACCGTTACGTATGGGCTCAGAGGTTGTACTAATATCCAAAAAACTGAGCCCATTGGCACCATACTTCTTGCAAGCCTTGTCTATCTCCTTTCACAAAATTCACTTTTTGCCCGGGTTTCGCCTGTGCCAACCTTGGCAGGTCAATACGTGCTACACAGCCAAACTTAGGATAGCCACCGATGGTTTGATGGTCGTTGAGCAACACAATGGGATTACCATCGTTAGGAACTTGAATCGATCCTAGCGCAATTCCTTCCGACAGTACGCCTTCGTAAGGCGGTTTGATTTTGTTTCCTTCAAGACGATAGCCCATACGATTTGAATCAGGGGATATGGTGAATGCGTTGCTATAAAAGGCTTGGCGAGCGTCTTCATCAAAGTCCTCATTTTGATAGCCTTCAATCACTCTCAGCTTGATAGGTAAGTTGTAATCCGGCTTAAAGCGAAATGTCATCAGCCTTGGTTTGTGTTTCGGTAAGTTATGAGGAAAAAAGGGAAGAATATCGCCTGCTTTTAAAGCGCCACCATTTGAGTCATAACCACCAAGAAATTCTCTCGTGACTGTAGAGGCACTTCCTAAGTGCTGAGCAATATCGAACCCACCTTTAACCGCAAGATAGGATCGAAGTCCATTTTTTGCGACTCCGAACTGCAGCTTCTGCCCCTTCTTTAATATAAAGTCAGACCAATTTGAGATAGGCTCACCATCTACTTTTGCATTCAAATCACCACCACATATTGCAAGATGGCAGTTATGTAGTGCGACAAAGCAAGCGTTACCCAAAGTAATTTCAATCGCAGCACAATTGACTACGTTCCCAAGTAAATGGTTTGCCCAACTGTAGGCGTAATCATCTACGGGGCCACCTTGAGTCACGCCAATATGCGCTAAGCCAAAACGACCAAAGTCTTGAATCAAAGAAAGTGGCCCTGACTTTTCCACCAGCAATCCAGCGTAACTCATAGAACACCTCCTAACTCGATAAACTTTTGTTTGGAAATGGCACTAAACGTGACCTTGTCACCTACTTCAAACGGTATAAAAGGTGGCGTATCAGAGAAAAGGGGAAGCGGGCTTCTACCGATAATGTTCCATCCGCCAGGACTATCTGATGGATAGACGGCCGTTTTAGAGTCTGCGATTCCCACGCTTCCGGCTGGTACTCGCGTTCTTGGTGTAGCTAACCTTGGCATATGTAATTGAGTATCGACATCGGAGAGGAATGCAAAACCTGGAGCAAAACCAATCGCTGAAACCGCATACTCGGCCTGAGTATGTAAAGAAATGAGCGCGTCTAATGATAGTCCACGATCTTGAAAGCGGGACAAATCTAGCGCGGTTTCTTCGGAGTAGTATACGGGAATAGTGATGTGGTTAGGTTGAACAAGGCTGAGCGATTGAGTATCAAACTGACGGATCATTTGATGCAGTTTATGCACTAAATCTTTTTCATTGATTCGAAAAGGCAAGTAATCAATCAGGATGGTTTGATAGGATGGGACTACGTTCATAATGATTGACGCTAAAGTGTCTTTGATGTTTCGAGCAAGTTTTCCGACCGCATTTTCAGAGATATTCTCGTCAAACTTAATGAAAATACTGCACTCAGAGATCAAAGAGATACTAAATTTCTCTTTATGCATTAATTTCCTCCCGCGTATAGGCTTTGACGGATCTTTTGGATCAGAGCGATCGACTCTTCATTGTCACCATGAACACAAATCGTATCGGCTTCCAGTAAAATGTAGCCGCCAGAAGCGGTTTTGACACGCCCAGAATCTGCTAACGTACGGACTTGCTCAAGTATCGCATGCTCATTCTTTAACACGGCATCAGGCTGTGTCCTAGGTGTAAGTAATCCGTCATCTTGATACAAGCGGTCTGCAAATGCTTCAAACAGCAAGGGAACGTCGTAATCATCTGCGATTTCTAAGTATTTTTCGTTTTCCTGTGACGCTAGAATCATTAACGGCACTTTGAATAAAGCTGCCGCCTTTACGACTGATTTAAATATCGCATCACTTTTCATCATGTCGTTGTATAACGCGCCATGAGGCTTTATATAGCTGATATCTGTGTATTGAGCCCGACAAAGTGCCTGTAAAGCGCCTACTTGGTATATAACCATGTTAGTAATTTCATCACCCGTCATGTTTATACTGCGCCTGCCGAAGCCTTGGAGGTCGGCATAGCCCGGGTGTGCTCCAATATCAACATCGTTGTCGTTGGCGAGAGTGATAGTGTCGTGCATGACATTAGGATCGGAAGCATGAAAACCGCACGCGATGTTTGCCATATCAACATGAGGCATAACATCTTCGTCTGCCCCCATAATCCAAGAGCCAAAGCTCTCACCCATGTCACAGTTCAATGTAAGTTGCTGTTTATTCAATGTCATACGTTTTATTTCTACACAAGCAATGGGTTCACGATGCAGGAAAATGCATCTAGGTTCAGTGACTCACTTCATTCTTCTATCATGAAAGCGAGGTTTATGATCTGATGGCTGACGAAAAAGATCACTTTAGTCCATAAAGATGTTGCCGTTATTTGAGTTGATCCGAATTTTAAGGTATTTCGTTCCTTTTCCATCCAATTTTTGAGAATTTAAGGTTATTTTGCATTGGCATCGTGTTAATCTTGTCGCCCTTAATGGGTAATAGATTGCATAACAACGCTTCTGTCATTTTTAGTGGTTGTCTGCGACAGGAATACATATGTCATTACGAGCAAAGCTTATTTGGCCAATTTTGGTTTTTATAACGGCTATCTTTGTTATCTCAAAAGGTTATACCTCGTATACTGCATACCAATCGTCTAAGCATGAGTTGGTCGAACAAACGAGAAAGTTGATTAACAATGTTTCTTTCTCAATTAAAGATGCGCTAACGACAAAGAACAAGCAAAAAGCTCAAACTACTCTCATCAACTTTTTAAACCAGCCGAATGTTACGCGGGTTAAACTTTACGACCAAGATGATCAGCCTTTCGTTGTTCTTGAAGGAAGTGGGGTATCAGCTCCCGTACCTAATCAAACTGAAAGAAGCAAGTTACACGCGCTAGGTTATGCCTTATCAGCCAAATTTCTTTATGTTCTAGAGCCAATTATTCACGATGGTCGTGTCATTGGCAGTATGAGGGTTACGCTTTCCCATCGTCCAATCATAGAAGCCCAACAATCTTTACTTCGAGATGGTGCTGTACTTCTTCTGTTGCTGTTCGCTGGTGGCACTATCTTTTACATAAGTATCGATAGGCTTGTTCTCAAACCTGTTATAGAACTGAGTCATACGATAGAGAGTGTGACACACGGACAAAATACGGATACTCAAGTTCGCTATTACTCCAAGGATGAAATTGGAGAACTCGCACATTCCTTCAATCAAATGATGAACAAGTTAACAACACGCGAGAAACAGCGGCAACATTCATTAGAAATGTTAGAACAAAAGCGGGCGTTTTCAGAAGAAGTCATTGAATCTGTTCAACACGCATTAGTTATTACCGACAACTTCGGGCGTGTTATTTACTGTAATACTGCGACTCGGCAGATATTTCAAAAAAAGTCAGAGGAACTTGAGCATGCCAATATCCGTGATCTAATTAAAACGAAAACGCCGAATGAGCTGAGCCAAATCCTAAGTAGGGGGTTAGAATGCGATGACATTCACCTCAAAAATGCAGACAACGAACAGCAGTTGAGTTTAACCAGTCGTCGTTTGTCCACACATGGACACTTATTGTTTTCGATTCAAGATATCACCGAAATTGAAGAGGCCATGAGCAGGCAGCGTGTTGCGGGGCGTGTTTTTGAGAGCAGCCAAGATGGCCTCATCGTTCTTAATCATCGAGGTGTTATCACAATGGCTAACCCTGCGGTCACTAAGTTAGTTGGGCTAGAGATGGAGCAGCTTATTGGGAAGTCATTTATCCAAACACTTAAGTGGCGCAAGTTGCAGGAAATGATGCCTAGCATCATTGAATCGATAGAAAACTACGGGGTATGGCAAGGGGAAGTTATTGAACAGAACCATCTTGGCCAGTTTGTGCCGATGTTTGCAAGGGTTAATCGTATCGTTAAGTGTGAAGACAATGGGTTCTACGACCTAGTCATTGTTCTTACCGATCTTTCTGGTGCAAAAGAGATGGAACGACTTGAGTACTTAGCTCATCACGATGCACTAACGGGGTTAGCGAATCGCTCCAAGTTCCATTTAGAGTTGGAAGAATTAGTACAACGGTCGGGATACTTACGTGACGAATTTGCGGTGCTTTACCTCGATCTCGATGGTTTTAAAGAGGTTAATGATACCTATGGCCATGACGCAGGTGATGAAGTTCTGAAAAAAGTAGCCGAGCGTCTAACATCTGCGACTCGACATAGTGATTTAATCGCAAGACTTTCGGGTGATGAATTTGTCATGTTGGTTAATCCTGCCAACCAAAAAGTCGTCACCCGAATTGCAGAACAACTGCTCGAAAGCGTATGCACACCAATCGAGTACAAAGGTAACTCGCTCAAGGTTGGCGTTAGCATCGGCGTAAAATTGGTCGGTGTTAATGAGCGAGATGCCACTCGAGTGTTAAAAAGTGCAGATACTGCAATGTACCAAGCAAAAAAAGCCGGAAAAGGCCAAGCAATATTAATGGGATGCGAATTGCAGGAGACAGTTTAAATCGTAACGTCAAAGCTTTAAACTAAACCCATTCGCGTCAGAAGGAATGATAAAATGAAAGTACTTGTTACGGGTGGTATGGGCTATATTGGTAGCCATACATGTATTCAAATGATCGAAGCTGGTATGACGCCAGTGATTCTAGATAACCTGTACAACAGTAAGTCTACGGTCTTAGATCGCATTGAAAAGGTATGTGGCGTAAAGCCAACCTTCATTCAAGCCGATATCAGAGATAAATCGACAATGGTAGAGGTTCTAAAATCGCACGATATAGAAGCGGTTATCCATTTTGCAGGTTTAAAGGCCGTCGGTGAGTCCGTAGCAAAACCTCTAGAGTATTATGACAACAATGTGAATGGCACTTTGGTATTGGTTGATGCAATGCGCGAAGCTGGAGTTAAATCGTTGGTATTTAGCTCCTCAGCAACTGTCTATGGCGATCCTGCTTCTGTTCCAATCACAGAAGACTTTCCAACTAGCGCAACTAACCCTTACGGACGCAGTAAATTAATGGTGGAAGAGTGTTTAACAGACTTCCAAAAGGCGAATCCAGATTGGAGCATCACACTTCTTCGTTACTTTAACCCTGTAGGTTCACATCCAACAGGTGAGTTAGGTGAAGATCCTCAAGGTATTCCAAATAACCTAATGCCGTTTGTTTCTCAAGTTGCAGTGGGCCGACGAGCGTTCCTCTCTGTATTCGGTAGCGACTACCCAACGAAAGATGGCACCGGCGTGCGTGACTACATTCATGTGATGGACTTATCCGATGGTCACGTCGCTGCTTTGGAAAAAGTAGGCAACAAAGCTGGCCTTCATGTCTATAACCTTGGCACTGGCAATGGCTACAGTGTGCTTGAAATGGTGAAAGCATTTGAAGCCGCAAGTGGTAAAGATGTTCCATACCAACTTGTTGAACGTCGTCCAGGCGATATTGCGGAGTGTTGGGCTGATCCATCAAAAGCAATGAATGAGTTAGGTTGGAAAGCGTCTCGCACTCTAGAAGAAATGACTGGTGATACATGGCGTTGGCAATCTAACAACCCTCAAGGTTACCCAGACGTCTAATTTTGATTTACACAATAATAACAAAAAGACGCCTAATTGCGTCTTTTTTGATCCAAATCGGAAAAAATCGTAAATTACTGGTTAAAAGGTAGCAAGTCTATATAGAGCTGTTAAACTATGTCCGACTCTTAATTTGGGTTATAAATTTTCTCATAGCTATTGGGGTAGTTCATGGAACTCGGTCTGATCATCACTTTTATCATTGCAGCAGCAGTAATGGTGAAAAAAGAGATGGCAAAACAGTAAACTTTCATTTTTCATACTTTTCTTTACATTTTTGAAATGAAAGCCATAAAAAAAGCCAGCATTACGCTGGCTTTTGTGTTTTTAAGGTTTAGAACTCGTATTTAACACTAATGTTGTAATTACGCTCAGCTTGCGTTTTATCTCGACTTAACTCAGTCTTACCGCGAACATCGTTCCAAAGATGGTATTCTTCATTCGTCAGATTCATAACACCAGCATGAATGGTTATATCTTTCATTGGTTTGTAGTACGCCGTTAAGTCAACGACTGTCGCAGACGGCAAAGCAACTTGGTCTTTGATTCCGCCTTTATCACCATCAGAGTTGATATCACTGTTCGATTTCTTAGCCGTGTAGTTTACTTTTAGGCTTGTCCCCCAAAGTGCATTTGGTGAATCGTAATTTACCGCTGCCACTGCATTCCATGGGTTGACGCTGTTCAATGGGTTACCATCACCATCTTCACCTTCTGTGTATGCTGCAACAAAACGAGTTGTCACGCCTGATGGAAGACCGGCAATAGCATGCCAATCAAGACGGTTAGAGAGCTCAACCCCTTTAATATTTGCTTCATTAATATTGATATTTGTGAATTCAGTTAAACCACCATTATTTGATGAAGTTTGCTCAATAAAGTCACTGTAATCGCTGTAGTAGAACGCCACTTCAGTTACCGACGCTACAGTGTTATGACGGTAACCAAGCTCATAAGATACACTCTTTTCAGAGCCTAAATTTGGGTTAGGGCGGTTAATATAGCCATGAGACGGATTATCGTAGGTGTAATAAAGCTCGTCGAACGATGGCGCTCGAAACCCTTGGCTCACTTGCGCGAAGATCGTGCCAGGTTGCGATATAGAGTAAGTTGCTCCTAAACGACCAGTTAATGCAGAGTCGCTAAACTTCTCGAATGACTCTTCAGAGGTATTGGAAGGATTAGTAGAGAAGTAATCGTAACGCACACCTGGAGTCAGAATTAGCTTGTCATTAAGAAGTGAAATTTCATCTTGCAAGAATAAACCAAAGCTTTCTTCTTTTGCATCCGGAGTGTAAACGTAAACGGTATCTGGCGTGCCGGGATCGGAATTCAACTCGCGATTGGTATTACTGATGTCACTATGTTTATACGATATTCCGTAAACAATATAGTGATTTTGAATCTCTTTATCTAACTGAGTTTCGAATTCAAATTTGTCTTCAGTATATTCGTAATCTTTTTTCTGTTGGTTGTCACCACTAGGCGGTACGTAAGGTGGATAACCTGGGCTGGCTTCGATAAAGCGATTAGACACGCCGTTTTCTTCTTTACCAATCCATGTAAGCTTGGACGTGATCGTATCCGAGATAGCTGCATCTGCAAACCAAATGTGCTTGAGCCCAATGCGATTTTGCTTGGTTGTGTCTTCAGCGTTGAAATTTTTGTAACTTTTATGTGCGATCTCTGAGTCAGTCTCGTTGTAAATAACTTCTCCCAAGAACTCCAAGCGATGAGCGTCATTCAATTGAGATTGAAGTTTTACCAATAGATCGTTTTTGTAATAATCTTGGTTGTCCACAGAATAGTTATCGTAAGGTGTCTTAGAGAAATTTTGTAGCTCTGCACCATCACGTCGTGTAAAGGCAACAAGTGCTTCTGTATTACCGAAACGCTTTGCTAAAGCTACGTGCTCACTAAAAGAGTTATCTTCCGATGAATAAGAAAGTTTTGCTTGACCACCAAAGTCTTTACCATCTTTGAGGAAATCCTTCGGATCTTTTGTTTCGAATGCGACAACACCCCCAATTGCATCACTACCATGTAGACTAGAAGCTGCACCTTTAACAATTTCGACACTCTTTAGCATATCAGGGTCAACAGTAACGGCACTAGAATTGATAAACGAATATGGTCCACCGCTGAATACACCTGGTTGAGATGCACCGTCTACTAAGATTTTAACTCGTTTACCTTCCGTCCCGCGAATGTTAATACTTTGAACGCCTTGGCGTTGAGTGCCATTAACAGTAACTCCTGGCGTATACTCGAATAGATCATTCAAGTCCTTTACCATGTTTTCTTCGATTTCTTTCTCAGAAATAACGGCAACAGACGCAGCAACCGTATCCATGGTTTGGTTAGTACGGGTTGCCGACACAACGACTTCTTCAAACTTAGAAACTTCTTCCGCATAAGCAGTCTGGGAAAGGGCAACTAAAATCGAGGCTGACAAAATTGTTTTGTTATACATTGGCTTCAATACCTTAGATCCATAATAGGTAACAACAAACGGGATATTAATGGATCTAAATAATAATTACTATCATTACCATTGTCATTTATTGGTTTGTATTGAATCTTCTTCTTTGGCTATGAGCATTCCTAGTCTTTAGTTATCAATATGTTATATTATTTGTCGTTAGTTCTTGATAAGTTCATCCAAATACAACGAATGTGATAGATATCACATTAAGAGAGGCCATGTGCAGAGTCCAATTACATTAGAAGCACTCCATATTCTAGATGCTATTGATCGAAGAGGGAGTTTTGCTGCTGCTGCGAATGAGTTAGACAGAGCCCCTTCATCGCTGAGCTATCAAATCCAGAAACTCGAGCAAGATTTAGACATTATTATCTTCGATCGCTCTGGTCACAAAGCCCATTTTACTGAAGCAGGTAAGCTTATTCTTGAAAGAGGAAGAGCCATTTTACAAGCCAGTGAAAAGTTAGTGAACGATGCAACGTTATTGGCGAATGGCTGGGAACTGGATATTACCATTGCCTTTGATGGCATTATTCCTATATCCAATTTCTTCCCTATGGTTGATGCATTGGCTGAAGTAAGCTCAACACGAGTCAGACTGCAAGAAGAGATCTTGGCTGGTAGCTGGGAATCGCTGAATACAGGTAGAGCGGATTTACTGATTTGCCCATCACTGGATACACTTCCTCAAGAAGTCAAATCAGAAAAAATTGGTAAAATGAGCATGTTTTGGGTAGCGGCAGCTGATCACTATGTTCACAAGCGTAGTGGTAAGTTTGATGAGGCGGCGCGAGAAAAGTACCGAATCATTGCCATTGCAGACACTGCACGCGAACAACCCGCGCTCTCAATTAATATCATTCAAAAACAGCCTCGCTTGACCGTCACCAACTTTACGGCAAAAGTAGATGCGCTCACTGCAGGTTTAGGCATTGGTACGTTACCAAGCCAAATTGCACAACCTTTGATTGATAGTGGCGTATTGAAGCGAATCGAAGGTACAGAAGAGCAACCGATGGATATTATCTTAGCATGGCGCCGAAATACCATGGGTGAGGCGAAATCCTGGTGTATTCAATACTTGAAAAAGAATTGGAAACTAAAGTAACAACGTAACTTTTACTTCTTAGGTTCCCATTGCTTATCGAATCTAAGAAGTAAAGTTATCGCTAATGCTTTATTTTTCAATTTAAAGGAAGCACCATATCTGCCGTACCATCGGCAAACTGAACATCGACTTCAAATCCCAGGTTTTGAGCTAACATCAACATCCCTCTGTTTGTAGGCATGGTCATTCCAGACATTTGCTTTGTGCCTTTAATCTTGCAATAGCTGATAATTTTCTGCATCAGCACTTTACCTAAGCCTTTTCCTTTCAAATCTGAACGAACCAAAATAGCAAACTCAGCATCACTATTATCTGGTGTAATCAATGCGCGGGCTACGCCTATGATAGACGGTCCGTCGGTATTAAACGCTACCGCAACAAACGCCATTTCGCGGTCATAGTCGATTTGAGTGAAGTTTGCCAAAGCCTCATGGTTGAACTCACCAACCTCAGAAAAGAAACGCTTATACAGATCTTCTTTCGATACGCTATTAATGAATTGAGCATGCAGCGGCTCATCTTCAGGCAGGATAGGGCGAAGCAGGATAGGTTGGCCATCTCGAAGCGTTACAGTTTCGACAAATTCTGCCGGGAAAGGACGAATCGCCAGACGTTTTTGCGCATCTCCCTCGTATTTACACAGTGTCATGTCCGCATCGAGGATAGTTAAATCGCTTCCCGACACCAATACTGGATGGATATCCAGTCTTTGTATTTCTGGCAACTCAACCGCCATTTGGGAGATACGAACTAAGAATTTCGACAACTCACTGATATCGAGCGCATCTTTGTGTTTCTGCAGGCGAATCTTTCCAGACTTTAAAGCAACAACGACAAGGTAGCGTGCAAGCGTCATGTTCAAAGGAGGAAGTGCAGCGACGGCATCTTGGGCGATATTCCACTCCGAGCCGCCTTGACCAAGCAAGATCACAGGTCCAAAGACCTTATCTACTGCAATACTAATCCGTAGCTCTTCAGCGCTGCCGAGCTTTGCCATACCTTGTACCAACAGACCGTGTACATTGGCAGAAGGGTAACTTAGCTTTACGGTATCTAGAATGGATAGCGCTGCGTTGGAAACTTCTCGACTGTTTCTTAAATTCAGGGCGACACCGTGTACATCCGATTTATGAGGAATGTCTGGAGATCGCAACTTAACCGCAACAGGGTATCCGATATTTTCTGCCATATGCACGGCTTCAATGTCGTCAGATGCAATCCATGTTGGCAGAACATTAAACCCGAACAGCTTAAATAATGGGCTGGTTTGATGCGTATCCAAGGTAACTGTATTTTTATCCAGTAGTCGTTCATTTACCCATTCTTTTGCAGAACTCACACTTCCAGAGTGCAATGGCTCTGCCGTCGTTGGCGTTTCCATTAGTTGTTTCTGGTTTCGTCTGTATTCGACCAAGTGCATGTATGCTACAACCGCACTTTCAGGTGTTCTATAGGTTGGAATACCTGCTTGAGTAAATGCCAGTCGCGCTTCTCTCGACGTTTGTTCTCCTGACCAGTTGGTCAAGATATTAAAATGCTTATGCCGAGGGTGAGATTTGATTGCATTAATAACGGCTTGAGCAGTTTCAAGAGGATCAGAAACAGCAGAAGGACTATGCATAATCAATATCGCATCTGCACAGTCGTTATTCATCAGTGCGTTAATGGTATCAATATAGCGTTTTTGGGTTGCGTCACCAGACAGATCAATCGGATTTCGAGCACGCCAGTTGGATGGAAGTACTGCTTGTAATTGCTCAATGGAAGCGTCATCAAGTGTTGCGAGTTGGCCACCACGTTCAATCAAAGTATCAACGGACATAACAGCAGGGCCGCCGCCATTGGTGACGATCGCTAAACGCTCTCCACGAAGTGGCACAGAATGCGTGAGTGTTTCTACCGCAGCGAATAGCTCATGCGTATTGCTGACTCGTAACATACCAGTTCGACGGATGGCAGAATCGTAAATTACATCAAGCGTATCACCATCTTGCTGTTCGAAAGTATTCATCTCTTTAGAGCGGCCCGCTTTTAATACCAATATACGGCGGTTCCGTGAAGCCGCTCGAGCAGCAGACATAAATCGTCGGGCATCCTGGATATTATCCACATAAAGCAGAATAGCTTCCGTATTCCCATCCATACTTAAGTAATCAAGCAAATCTGCAAAATCGATATCCTGTCCGCGTCCAATCGAAATGAACGAAGAAAAGCCAATATTCTTATCATTTGCCCAGTCTAACACTGTGGTACAAACCGCCGCAGATTGTGAGATGAACGCAATTTTTCCGGGCTTAGCCGCAACAGGAGAAAACGTGCAGTTAAATTTGTGCCAAGGCAAGATAATACCTAAGCTGTTCGGTCCTAAAACTCGAATATTCAATGATGAAATATTTAAAGGCTGAGCGTCATCAGAGATAACAATCGCAAACGGTGTGCCTCTCTCATCTAACTCTTTAAGCAGTTGCTCGTTGCGTGAAACGTTCGTACATAAAATCGCAATATCTGGCGTATAGGGTAGGGAAGCCACATCAGGGTAGGCTATAACTCCGGATACCGCTTTATATCGCGGCGTTACTGGCATAATCGCGCCCCCAAATCCACTTTGTAGAAGGTTACGCATAACGACATGCCCTGCTCGCAATGCTTTTTGAGATGCCCCAATAACGGCCACAGAGTTGGGTTTAAAGAGTTTATGTAGTTTATTCATGCTGACTCCTAGCCGTTTGCAAGTAACGTTTGCCTATCGGTTTCATATCAATCATAAACGAATAATTTATTGATAAAACGCCTTCAGACCAGACATTGCATAAAATGTGGGCGATGCTTATGGAGTTTGTGTTATTCATCACATCAAAATCACAGATTATTGTATTTGATGCTTGATAAACGGCCCTGCTATCGGCATGATTTATCGTAATATTTATCCAGAGCATTTGTTACTTCATGAAAAAAATCGCAATCATCGGCTTGTCAGTCCTGCTTTCTGCTTGTGCATCTGAAACTTACATCACAGACGTAACTTCTGAAAGTTATCGAGAGGACTACAAATCAGATCGTATCTCTAAGCCAATTATGGCGTCTGAAAACGCTGTAGTAGAAAAAGACGTACAACCAACTGTTGTGAAAATGACGGCAAAGCCTGAAGAGAAGAAAGTAGTCAAGCTAACGCCAAAAGAGCAGGCGAAGCCAGTTAAGATCGTACCACCGAGTAAAAAGCAAGCAGGTATTCAACGATTCGGCTATACCATTCAAGTCGCGGCTGTGGGTAGCCAAGCGAAAGTCGATCAGTTTGCAAATAAGCTGCCACAGAACGGTCAGCCAATTTGGGAAAACTACAAAGTCGTCAACGGTACTAAGTGGTTCTCAGTTTTATACGGAGACTACGCAACAAGCGCGGAAGCCAAGCAAGCGATTTCGACTTTGCCTGCTCAATTTCAGCAGCTAAGACCATTTGTTAAAAGCATTGACGCCATTAAAAACTCAGCTTACCCAACGCTTAACAAATTAAACTAACACATCAAATAAGGGAGCGAATAGCTCCCTTATTTATTTGTTCAAATCCTACTCGAACAAAATTCCTCACACTAAAATTACTGTACGTCACACTTCAAAGGTTTATCATAATAAATAGTATCTTTTGTAGGTCACGGAAAGATTGATTCATGATTAAAAATATTCTTCTACTATGCGGCGGCGGCTCTTCTGAGCACGAGATTTCATTATTGTCTGCAAACTTTGTCGAACAACAATTAAATCTTATTGAAGACGTTCACGTTACACGCGTAGAAATTAAAAACGAAGGTTGGATGACCAACCAAGGTGAGTTGGTTTACTTGGATCTCAATACCAAGCAGTTGTGCTCAAGTGAATCTAATCAAACCATCGATTTCATTGTGCCTTGTATACATGGTTTTCCAGGCGAGACAGGTGATATTCAATCTCTGTTTGAAATCGCAGGCATTCCTTACCTGGGTTGCGGGCCAGAAGCAAGTAGCAATAGCTTCAATAAAATCACATCTAAGCTTTGGTACGACGCTATCGGCATTCCCAATACGCCATACTTATTCTTAACGCGCAACGATAAAGAAGCTCATGCTCAAGCTCATAAAGCGTTTGAAAAATGGGGAAAAGTCTTTGTCAAAGCCGCTCGTCAAGGGTCATCTGTTGGGTGTTACAGTGTCACAGAAAAAGATAAACTTTCCAATGCAGTAAATGATGCGTTTGGGTTTTCTGACCAAGTGTTGGTTGAAAAATCAGTAAAACCACGAGAGCTTGAAGTTGCTGCATATGAGATGAATGGCCAGCTGCACATAACCAAACCAGGCGAGGTTATTGCACCTGACGGTGCTTTTTACTCGTACGATGAAAAGTACAGCAGTTCAAGTCACTCGCTCACCGAAGTTGAAGCGAAGAATCTAACCCAAGCGCAATTAGATGCAATTCAGCACGCATCTGAGAGGGTATTTAAGCAAATGAATCTTCGCCATTTGTCTCGTATCGACTTTTTCTTAACGGAAGATGATGAGATTTACTTAAACGAAGTAAACACATTCCCAGGTATGACTCCTATCTCGATGTTTCCTAAAATGCTTCAAAATAACGGGCACAAATTCCATGAGTTCTTGGAAGATTGTATAAACAGTGCAAAGTGATTAACGTTATCGAGGCGCGTTTTATGATAGAAATTGTTTTCTAGAGCAAGGTTTATTCAAGCCGTATTTGAATATTGCTCAGTAGCAATTATGATTATATCAACGCATTAAACAGATGACTCAGTGGTATGGCGATTTCAAACTATAGAGGTTTTAACCTGCAGTCAGGCGGACCAGATGGCAGTATTTGGAAGGTTAAAATCAAGAACCACGTCTTACAAGGCAGTTTGACGGCGGTAAAGAAAAGCATTGATTGGTGGTGCGACACCGCATCAATTATTGATCCCAAAGAGTTTGCCGCCCTTGGACAAAGAGCGCAGCAAGTTGGTGGTGCAAAATCAGAAGTCTTTAACGGTTATACTATTCAAAATGATACAGGTCAGCCCAACTCTTGGTACTGTATGTTTAATGGTAAACTGATTAAGGGTAGTAAAACTGCTATTCAACGTCATATCGAAGCTTATTTAGTTGCAAAGCAAAAAGCGATGCAAGCTCAACAACAAAAGAAACAATAGAATGACTCTGGTATATTCAACAGAAACCGGTCGAATTAAGCCGGAAGAAGAAAAAACATCTCGCCCCAAAGGCGACGGTATTGTACGAATTCAGCGCCAAACGAAAGGACGTAAAGGTAAAGGTGTATGCATCGTTACAGGTTTAGACTTGGATGATGCACCTTTAAAATTATTAGCTGCAGAACTCAAAAAAGTCTGCGGCTGTGGTGGCTCGGTAAAAGATGGCAATATCGAAATTCAAGGTGATGCTAGAGACAAGATCAAAGCGCATCTTGAAAAGAAAGGCATGACAGTCAAATTAGCCGGTGGCTAATTTACATTAAGGAAAACTCAGAATGGCGTCTAAAAATAGACGCCATTTTTTATTTTAGTAAGTAATACGCTAATTGCAGAACAAGCAATCGCAGATTGATAGATCGATATTAGCTATTTTATGGTAAATAGCCATTATGTTTAATGGTTATGATGGAGACCTTAAATTTCAAATCCACAGGGGAATAGGAGTGCTCATTGGCAACATTTGGCGTACGAACACTCCCAATTTAACATAATATACATAATGCGCACTGATATAGGGATTCCTGTGGACTTGCAATCACTAAGGCCAATCCAGCACAAGCCATTGAAATGCTTGATAATCCAAGTCCGTTAAACTTTTTTCCTATGTTCTGCCATAGTGTCTGCGCTTCGTGCGTTTTTGCTTTATCCATCGCTAAGCCAATCAGAGCCTTTTCTTTGTCTTCACCGATAGCTTCGGCAAGCATAAGTATCTGATTTTCTTTTAAATACGTTCTTCCTTTACGCACATCAGTAAGCATTTGAGGACTTATGCCTAAGTCTGGCGCGATTTGTTTGTATTGCACGTAGTTCATCTGCTCTTTATAAGCGTCAATGAGCTTGTTTGTGTACATTTTCCAATCCTGCCTTTCAGTATGTTAGCTGGGCTTATAGCTATTGCGTTTGTTTTCTATGGACGCGCGAATTTTGACGTTCCTGCTAGCTCTTACGCTCAAGTTCAACGTTGGATTGAAGAAAATCCATCCGCTACTCCAATGCTTAACGAGTTCATGAGCGACGGCAAGCTGACACAAAACGAATTTGATGATCTTCGCGTTTACATCAAAAACGCACCAAAGCGCGCTCTTCTTTCAAAAATCGCTGAGGCTCAGTAATCATGAACGAAGCTCAAATCATCTATTACGACTTGCTGCCTGACTACACGGTTTCTGTGTTGGTCAAAGGTTGCGACGAATGGGATTTGCTTAAATCCATGTCTCATCTTGAGTCTTGGGCTTCCTCTCAGTTCACTTCTTATGAGTTGGTGTCCATCACCAACACGACCGTTGAACAACGTATCAATTTGGGGGTGTTTGATGACTACTGCAACTAACATCCTTAAAAGTTTCGATGAGCAAAGCGTTCATATTGATTACCTGTGTTTTACGTTTGCCGTGAAAGACTTACGCCATTGTCATGACGCCGTTCGTCGATTGCACAAGCATGAAGAATACAAAGGCTTTGCCAAATCAGGACTGTTACAGCGTCACTGCCGTGCACCTAAGTTCCCTGCTCCACCTGTGTTTAATCCGACCGTCGCTAAGACGTCTGAAGAAATTGAAGCGTACAACAAAGCGTTTGATATCTGCTATCGCAACTACTTGGAAGATTGTTTGCGCATCTTCACCAATCAAGTGCTTGGTTTGTCGTTGTCTGCGCCTCGCGGCTTGGGTTTTCAGTTCTACACCGAATCCATGAAACTGACTTCGCCAGATGGTGAGGACTTTTGCGGCTTCGTTGGTATCGGCGGTAACAATGACACGGTGCATTTCCAAATCAACGGAACGGGATGCAAGCATGTATTTGCCCGTCGTCCTACGTGGTCGCTGCATGACTGGCTGACTAATGTACTTGGTGTGCAAACTCTGGCGCGTGTTGACTTGGCCTATGACGATTACGACGGAATTTTTGATTGCGAATACGCTTATAAGGCGTGGCGTGACGACTGTTTCAGAACCGCTGAACGTGGTCGTGGCCCTGTGCTTCATGAAGACATGACCATTGCCAGTATCGGCAAAGACGGCAAACCGATTTACACCAAAGAGCAATACTCGATTGGTTCGCGTACCTCGCGCATTTACTGGCGTATCTACAACAAGGCACTTGAGCAGAAACTCGCAAATACTGGCCTTGTTTGGTACCGCTCTGAAGTTGAGCTTAAAAAATGGAATGTTGATGTGTTGCTGAATCCAGCTGGCGCGTATGCCGCGCTCAATGATTTTGCTGCGTCAATTTCTACTGCAAAGAAATTCAATACCAAACCTGTCCCGACGAAACGCGCGGCGTTAGACCTGCTGGCCTCTGCGCACTGGATGCGCCGCCAGTACGGGAAAATTCTGAACTCTTTAATCGAATTCCATGAGGGCGACATTGAAACCGTAGTCGGTTCCCTTGTCCGTGATGGAACTAAATTCACCTTCCCCGATACCTACGGCAAGTTGGTGACTCACATATTGGAGACTTAACAAATGGCTAAATCCGTTTTTGTACTTGGCATGGATATCACTTGGAACTCAGCACGTGGTGATAGTGCTCAACTGAACGTGTCACGACCTCTACGTGAAATCAACTCGGAGAAATTCAAACGCCGCACTATCGGTGAATCCGGTGATGTGAATCCTCAATGGGATCAACCTTTGATGATTGACCATGAATATGCCCTGCTTCTTGAGCGCACTGGCGCTCTCGTTCCTCGCCGTGAATACCAATTGCGCTTGGAGATTAACCCAGAAGACCCATTGGCAGGTGCCATTGTGACAGAACTCATCCCTGTGGATGACGACATCAAGAAACATTTTGAAGCCTCATTAAAGGCTAAATAAGGAATTTCGTTATGCCTGTGTGTGCTTTACCTAACGCGGACGGTTTTCTCGCTGTCGTTCCTGACATTGAAGCGGCTTCATGCCGTGGTTATGTCATGGTCACGGCTCAAGAATATGACACGTTAATGAGCTACACACAGCTGACTCCAGGAGAGATATCTCAAGCGTTCAGCTTGGGTTTAACCTTGGTGTTCGTTGGCGGATATCTCTCAACTTACGCCATCAAGATGGCAATACGTTTAATAAAACTACTTTGAGGAATCTGTTATGAAACGTCTAAACGCGCTTAAAAAGTTCGGTAAACAAGCGGTGGCAACCGTCACTGTTGCGGTGCTTTCTGTCCCTGCTATGGCGGCGGAAGGTGGTGCTTCTGACCCGTTTTCCGCTATCGACTTATCTGGTGTGGCAACCAAAATCGGCGCGGCAGGTCTGGTGATTGTCGGCATTACTATGGCTTACAAATCCATCACTCTTGCTAAGCGTGCTGTGAACAAGGCTTAAGTTTATGTTGGCCGTTCTCCACGATGTCCAACTCATCGTCTTTGTGCTTTTGGGTGGCATTGCCGGATACGTGGCCAGCCAAAACTTTAGAGGATAAGGGGGCTTCGGTCCCCTTTTTTAATGGTGAAAACGTGAATAAATCACTCTTTTTACTTCTGTTTTCGTGCTTGTTCCTGTCATGGCATGCAAGCGCAGCTCAACCTACTTACGCTGTGAGAGATGTTATCGCTTATCCCGACTGTAAGCTGTCTAGGGGGATGAGAGTTAATCCTTATTCTTATGTCTCTTGTTATGAAAACAAGTTTGTTCGATACAAAGACTTCTCCACTAAGTCATGTTACATGGATAGCGATGAGTTCGGCTTACGTATAATGTGTAATACCGACAGCTCTTCTTTCCCGAAAATTCAAACTGTATGGTTCCGTCATGATACTGCTAAGTGTCCAGCTGACTATGAAATGATAGAATATGGTGACAGTGTCACCTGCGAACCTATCGTTCCTGCCTGTGAGTATGGTGAAAACCCTGACGGCACCTGTATGGACGCTTGCCAGTTCAAAAAATCCATTGATGAAACCAAGCTGCTTCAATGGCTGGCGTACGTCTACGGTGAACAAGTTACTGGGGCATGCTATGGCGATTTTGGCGCAACCCGTTGCGAACTAGAACGCATTCCTAGTGATACCACGCTGTGTACGGGCGTTGATTCTGGCGAATGGACACAAAACACAATCTGTCAGGGAACGTTCCAGTTCAAAGGCAATCAGTGTGAAGGCGGCACACTCTTCTGGGGTAAAGATGGCCCTGACACCCCTATTATTCCTGACACCCCTATTATTCCTGACGACCCAATTCATGATCCTGACGACCCGACAGGTGACATCGAAGACCCTAGCGTATTACCTGACGACTCAACCAATACGGTGAATCCACCGGATACCGACAGTGAGCCAGACGTGGAAGAGCCTGACACCGATGAATCGACAGACACGCAGTTCTGAAAGCCATTACTGGGATGAATAAGGACGTCAACAAAGTCCTGAATGACATGAACATCGACATCAATCAAGCCAGTGCTGACGTTCAAAACCAAATCATTGCGCTGAATGCGTCGATGGTCACCAACACGCAAGCCATTCAAAAGCAGCAAATCAACGACAACAAGATTTACGAAAACACTAAGGCCCTTATCCAACAAGCGAACGCTGACATCACCACGGCCATGAACAAGAACACCAATGCCATTAATGGTGTGGGTGACGATGTAGAGAAAATTGCAGGGGCAATGGATGGTATCGCGGATGAAATTTCCGGTATTTCTGACACCTTAGACGGTATCGCAAACACAGATACGTCTGACGCAGGTACGGGTGGTACGTGTATCGAGTCCCAAAGTTGTACTGGCTTTTATGAGTCGGGCTATCCCGATGGTTTAGGTGGTTTGGTGTCCGGTCAGTTAGATGATCTTAAACACAACACCATCGACAACTTTGTGAACTCGTTTGGTGACCTCGACTTATCCAGTGCCAAGCGCCCTTCTTTCGTGCTCCCTGTGCCGTTCTTCGGTGACTTCAGTTTTGAGGAGCAAATCAGCTTTGATTGGGTGTTCGGTTTTATTTGTGCGGTGCTCATCATGACGTCAGTGTTTGCGGCGCGTCGTATTATTTTTGGAGGTTAATATGGATTGGTTAGTCGATTTATTTAACAAGCTGTTGGTGTTCCTCTATCAGCTCTTAATCTCGCTGGTCAACATGCTCAAAGACCTGTTCTTTTGGGCGGTTGAGCAAATCATGGCAATGGTGAATCTGTTGCTCTCTGGTGTGTTCTCCCTATTCGCTCCGGTCGATATGAGCCAGTACATGACCAGTATTCCGCCCACGGTGGCTTGGGTTATGGCGGCGGTCGGTGTGCCTCAATGCCTGTCCATCATTCTGGCCGCTATTACGGTGCGCTTGATGCTGCAATTGATTCCGTTTACGAGGTTAGGCTCATGATATACGCCATAGTAGGAAGACCAGGTGGCGGTAAAACCTATGAGGCGGTTGCCTATCACATTATTCCGGCCATTAAGGATGGCCGCAAAGTCATCACCAATATCACCTTAAACATTGATTGGTTCGTTAAGGTGTTTGGTGAAGACGTTCGAGAACTCATCAAAATCGTGGATGGCCGTTTAACGGATTTCGGTTCAACCTCGCGCCCGTTCAGTCAGATTGAAGACTACTCGGACGAATGGCGCAATGAAAAAGGACAAGGGCCACTTTATGTTGTCGATGAGGCGCACATGAGCTTGCCAAGTCGAGGCTTGGCCGCGCCGATTCTAGAATGGTACTCAATACACCGTCACTACGGTGTCGATATCATCTTGCTTACACAGAACATCCGCAAAGTGCATCGAGACATTAAGGACATGATTGAAGTGACCTACCGATGCACAAAGAACACGGCCATGGGCTCAACCAGTTCTTACACCAAGAAAGTGCAAGATGGTTGTGCCGGTGAAGTGGTGAACACCTCTACCCGATTTTATAAGTCAGAATACTTCCCGTTCTATAAGAGTCATTCGCAATCCAACAAGCAAGTGCAGGAAGCCGAAGCAAAAGACATTCGCCCGTTCTGGAAGCGTTGGCCTGTCGTCGGAACGGTGGTGCTGCTATCGCTTGGATTGGTTTTCAATATTTGGGCTTGGTGGCCGGAGCCAGAGCAACCGCCCGACCCTGTTAAACCACCGCAACCAGTACAAGCGCAGCTGCCTGACGGAACGCCAACGGTAGATACGGCAGAAACCAAAACGAAGAAGAAAAAGAAAGCATCAGGGTTCGGGCCTTTGGAAGATTACGACTTCTACATCACCGGATACGCAAAGCAAATCGCCTACGCCAAACGGCTGAAGTATGCTGCCGAACTCGACCGTGACCTGACGTTCTACAAGATATACATCGATGTGTACGATGGCCGCGACAAGCTATTCAGTTTCGATCATCTGGACTTGGTAAAGATTGGGTATCAGTTCGAAGTGTTGAGCGACTGTGTATATCGAGTGACTTGGGAAGAAACAGAGAGGATCTTCACGTGCGGCCAAAGAGAAAAGCCATCAGACATATTGCAGCAAAACATGCCTGTCCATATCTAGACCGCTCGCCACAGCGTCGAAGCTAGCGCAGTCTGCGTAGACCGAGGAAGCGGAACATGTAGGACACCAAACCTTGGCACTTCCACACCGAACTTAATCATGGGGCTCTATACGAGCCCTTTTTTATTACGTGCGCGGTATTGCGAGCATTTTGGGAGGGGCCCGCTTTGCGGGAGGGACCTAAAAGCGGAGCAAACCCCCGAATCTGTATTACGGGGGTATTACGGGGGTAAATTCCACCATGCTTCAACTGTTCGATGAAATCGTGATTAGGCTCAAATAAGTAATCAAACACCTATGCAATAGATTTATCTCATTGAAACTATGAAGTTTACCTATTGAGCATATCGAAAGGAAACTGCACAATGTGCGGATAATAGGAGGCGAATAGCCGTATACAAGCGTTATGTGAAAGGAGGTAAAAATGGATGAAGCACGAATACTAAAATCCGGTGAAGTTGTCACGGCTGAAGATCTATATTTTATGGAAAATGTTGAGAAAACAGATTTTTGCTGTGATGAGTGCGAGGTACCACTGGTTCCTTGCTCATACATAAAAGACTTCAACTTACGAAAGCCTTACTTTAAAACGTTTCCTGATCGGAACCATAAATCATGGTGTGAAACTGAAAGCGCATCAAAAATAAGGAAAAAAGGACTGCGCTCTAGGTTAGCTTCTGAAGAGGGTTTTCCATTGATATACCCCAACCGCTTTAAGTTAAGGAAAGAAAGTGCCTCAGAAGCATCTGGTACTTCCAGTAAACCCGGAATTAGAAAAGCAAGGCTTGGGACAAGGAACTCCAATGAGTTTCCAGACAACAATCGCAAATCAAACTATGAGACGAGTTCGTTCAAAAGTATCGTTAATGAGTACTTCGACTTCCCCCATGACAGAGATAGGGAGCTGTTTTTTGAAGGAGTTAATGCAGATACATATGCTACAGTTTTTCAACGAATTGAAAACACCTTAGGAAAGCAACGTTTCCGTTTGCAGGGTGAGGAAACTAAAGTTTACTACTCTACATTATCGTGGAAATTAGCAGAAGTTGTTAATGATATTTTGAGGATCGAGCTTTCCCGGGGTAAGTGGGTTGATAAGAAAAACGTACGGCCATACTACGTTGAAATCGATATGTCAGATTGGCCAAAGCAAAGTAAAACCAAATTTATCAATCGTTATAAGGCTGTAGTTGAAACCGTGCGTGGTACGTCAAAGAGAGCTTTAATAGCCTTTTTGGGGAAGCAGGACATTGAAGATGATTACTTTAGGTTCTTTGCTCAACACCGTCTGCTAATTGATTTTAAACTGTTCCACGATGTGTGAATTCACATAACAAACTGTTTAAGGGGAGTTATGTTCTTATCGAAAAAGGAAAATGAGGTCAAACATGGTAGTAATTGATTCGAAGGGAAAGTGTTTCATCTGCGGAGAGAGAAAAGTTACAGGCTCCTGGATAGGTGCACAAGGAGAAATAGGTGTTTGTGTTATTTGTGCTACCAATAAACTGCCTCAGTTAATAGCGGATGCGGTTTATGGTGCAATGCCTCCCAAATCATACCATTCACGTCCAGTCGAAAATGCCCAAAAACACTTAGACACAATAAAGTCCAACTATTTTGAAGCATTGGCAAAAGCTGCTTTACCGGATGCTAAAGGGGTATCTGATGAAGAACTGACGGCTTATGAAGAGCGAGTATCAAGTACATTGTTGGAGCCAAGAACATAACAAAGCGTTTAACATGGATTTGGCACGCGTGGTATTTGACCACGCTTTTTTAATCTTTGCTACTTGATCCAATATTTCCTTAGTCTTAGCCTATGTGTGCTAGGTTTTATATGTTAAGGATATGAAATGGCTAAGTTTTTAAATACAAGTGCTACAAACTACTATCTCGAAGAGCTTATCAAGAACGCATCGGAAAGACTGATCCTTATCAGCCCTTTTCTTAAGCTTAATGATCGAATTCGAGAGCTTTTAGAAGATAAAGACCGATTAAAAATCGACATCAGAATTGTCTATGGCAAAAGCGAACTACAACCTGATGAGATCAACTGGCTTAAAGGTCTCTCCTTTGTACGTACGAGTTTTTGCAAAAATCTCCATGCAAAGTGCTACATGAACGAAAGTGCTTGTATCATTACAAGTTTAAACCTTTATGAGTTCAGCCAAGTAAACAATAACGAAATGGGCATCTTCATTGATCGTGACCAAGACCCCGATGTCTACAAAGATTCTTATGAGGAAGCGCAACGCATTATTCGTATTAGCGATGAAGTTCGTATTTCGTTAGAGAAGATTACATCATCTGTCAATGACCCTGCTAAAAGTGAAGAACCAGAACAAGCCAAGCTTACTTCATCCAAACTAGCCAAGAAGCTCAAGATTAAAACAGATGATTTCCTTCAGATGTGTGTAAGCAAGGGCTACTTATCTTTCGATGATGGAAAACATTCTTTAACCGAAGAAGGAAAATCGTTAGGTGGTGAGTTCAAGTACAGTAAGCGTTTTGGTCCTTACTTTATTTGGCCAGAATCATTAGAAGTGGAATAGAAAAATAAGGTGTATTAGATCGTACTCGACCTCACAGCTTTGATGATTAGTTTATGATCAAATCCTAGAGACGTTCCGTTGGAACCCTGACTCAAAGCTGGACATTTTTGTGAGTTAACTAACTGATTTGCGCTAATGGTCATAATGAACACCTTGAAATGTATATTTTTATCCACATATCCAAATAGGTGCAATGTTGCACTGCATTATATTTATAGGATTTATTATGAAAGATTCAGAATATGTAAATTTTTCAGAAGATTATGAGCTAGATCGTCATCTTGAATTGGTAGGAAAGTCTAAGTCTATTAAGAACCGAGCGTATCTAAGAGAACATACTGGTCCAAGAGCTAAAGAAGAGTTAGATAAGACATTCTTAACACATGCTGAGTTTAAGCCATATGTTAAGCAAGACAAACCATACTTAGATAATCCGGCTTAGTTTCCATTAAGGCTCCAACCGGAGCCTTCAATTAAACTATTTTCTTTAATGCTCTTGCATACTTCAATAGTTGGTGAGCAATCTTAATATCATTTGAAGCACCTAACTCTAACAGAGCCACACCAAGCAGCACTTGTTGTGCAGTAACTAGTTGGCCAGTTGGAAGCTCTAATCGATCATGCCTCATTACGAAGTTTTCCCAATCTTCACAAGAGCTCAATTCCCTACCCTTATTCATCCTCATTAAGCGTTTACACTCTGGCGGAATGGATTTCCCCTTATCCCATTCTTTGACCGTTCTCACAGTTTTCAAACAAAGTTTGGCAGCTTCTTCGACGGTTAAACCACATTCAAATTCACGAAAAATATAGTTTTTAGTCATTTCGTGATACTTCATTGAATTGTCCCTCAAAAGAGAGACATTTTATATGACACGCATATGCAATCACATTCAATATGAGCGCCCATAATACGCCGTAGAATTGGTTATTAATCACCAAGTTTCATTGTCCAATATTGTTCCAATACATTTGGTATCTTTCTACATATTAGTATCAGGAAAAATTCCACCCACCCATGCGCACCTTGGTGAATATCAAATGAGATGAACGAGTGTAGTTGTGTAGTTAGGGTGATGTTTTTTGTAGGAAAAATAACTATTTGTGGTCATTGAGATTAAAAATGCTCGAGCTTTTTAATATAATTATTCGTCATTTCAACATTAGGTATAAGTCGTGCTTAATATTAATAATCAAAAGAAAGCGATCGTACTATTCGCATTTTTAACTGTCGGTTCTGCGTTTCTAAATGCTTATGGCATGGTAGCTAGTGTCTTAGAACAAGTAATTTCTTTCTTTTCAACATTGATTACATATGCCGTCATTGTGACTTTATTTTCAGTTTTCATGGGCGCTGATGTAATCGACTCTAAAATTCGAACCTACATTGGCATCAGTTTTGTGCTCATGACCATCGTTGAAAATGTTTGTCCGATGATACTTTATAGTAACCAGACTCTCCCTGATGATTACTATTTTGTATTCTTTATTCAGTTAATACTTAATGTATACATAGCGAAGGTAATAGCTCATGAACGCAATTCTTGAACAGTTAGGAAAAGCATCCCCTCTAGGTTCTCTTTTAATGAAGATGAAAGGTCAACTAGATTCAAAAGCTGATGCAAACCGAATTTATAAGGATTTGTATCCAGTTTTAGAAGATCTTTTGTCTCGTGGATATGGTTTTGACACTCCAGAGGTTCAAGGAGTAATTAGTGTACTTAGAGAATTACCCGCCTGGGGAGCTAAACGAGCAAACTTCGAGAAGCGTTACTTACAAGATGAAAGCACGCTGCGCAAACTGCCTCGTGACCCGTCTTATTTTAATGGACAAGGTTGTTGGCATTAAATATTTTGCTAAATCATACAGGCTCCACTCGGAGCCTTTTTTATTACACCATATTCTTCAACACTCTCGCATACTTCAGGATTCGGTGAGCGACTTCTCTATCATTTGAAGCCCCCAATTCTAATAACGCTACGCCAATCAATACTTGCTGAGGCGTCACTCGTTGACCAGTCGGCAACTCTAAGCGGTCATGCCTCATTACGAAGTTTTCCCACCCATCGCAGATGCTCAGCTCTCTACCCTTGTTCATGCGCATCAGCCTTTTACACTCCGGCGGAATGGCTTTTCCCTTGTCCCACTGTTTGACCGTCCTCACACTTTTTAAACAAAGTTTGGCAGCTTCTTCGACTGTTAAACCACATTCAAATTCACGAAAAATATAGTTTTTAGTCATTTCGTGATACTTCATTGAATTGTCCCTCAAAAGAGAGACATTTGATAGGATACGAATATGCAATCGCATTCAACATAAGCGCCCACAATACGAAGAGAAGGCACCGAAATCAATTGCCTTGTTTTTATCAAGAATCAAAGATAAACTCTTTTAAATCAACGATAAAAGCCATTTATTATGAACTTTAATATTAATCAACTAGGTACCCCAGTGTTAAAAAAAATGATTTTGGTTGTGCTTCTTTTCACAACACACGCAAGCAATGCAGGCGAAATAATCGATACTAAAATTACAAGCCTCATGTTCGATAAACAATATTCTCATCAAGTGTATATTAAAACCAGTAAACAGCATGATAGCGGCTCAAAAGCTGACTGCCAGGATTCCGTTTGGTCTTTCGTTTTAAAGCTGGACAGTGAACAAGCAAAGTCCATGTATTCAATGCTACTGGCTGCCCATATGGCAGGAAAGTCTGTAACCCTAGCTGGTACAGGTAGATGTGATGCTCATAGAAGCCACACAATTGAGGATTTACGAAGAGTAGAGCTTGTCTCTGGTATGTGACAACAGTATTCAACACAAGCGCCCATAATACGAACTTGTGAATTAGAAGATTAGCATTGGTGATGATAGCTTGGTGACGCCGTATTTGGCTTTTTGCTTTATAGACTGCAGTAGCCGATTAAGGTCCTGCACTGTATCTTTGATTACGTTCGACACTATACGCGTTTGTTCTGCATCTTGCTCATTCAAGTAACCGAACAACTGGATCGGATATTCCATTATTTCTCTCCAACTTTCTGAGTTAACAAGATCTTTGGCTGGCGTTCTTGAAGTTCTGATACTAACTCTGCTGGGTATGAGCTAGTGTTTAAGTTATATCAGATAAGCAACCTAACGATTGCTTAAAGCCTTTGTCTGCAAATTTACTGCTCATTATATCCTTTCGATAACTTATGTTTTAAGTTATCGAAAGGATGAGAAAATTCAATGTTCTCACTTATGGGCACGTATTGTCCATCCCATAAAGTGTAATTATTACATTAGCTTTATAGGAACGTAAACTCTCTACTTTTCAATCTATACCTAGATCTTTCTTCATATGTTCACTCAACTCGCTAGTGGTTCTTACATTAATTTTATGTTTGCAATGATGGATTCTCAACTCTTCACCAAATAATTTTACTAATGATTTTGTATACAAAGCACTAATATTATTTATTATTCTATACAATGTACCTTTCTGATAAACGGATCTTTTCGAATTTCGTATTGCAGTCTTCATATTTAAATATTCTCACATTTTTAACTTTATAAATTAAAGAATTATTTTCAAGTTCGATATTTATTATTGCTTTTGTCAATTTTGAATGAGTCATTATCAATGATGCGCAATCGACAATTAAATTATCTGAATCCAACTTAGTAATTTCACGAGAGAGAATTTTTATTTTTAAATTTTCCGTTTCGTTATTTAAGTCGATTGAGTTAATTTCTTCAGGATATTTGTTTAACTTAATATCCAATATGGTTTTATTAAGATAGTAGTCTGCCATTATTTCATGACGGCTTTTAAATATCATTGTCCCCCTCCGTTGATGCAAGTTATACTTTCCCTCCCGTTAAAAGACAACGTGACTCAGAGTTGCAAAAAGGTAACAATCATGGAATTGATGAACAATGAGCTGATCTGCTTTGCAGCCATTTGTAAACACCTCTCTCTTACAGAGGCATCAAAAGAACTTAGAAAGTCGAAAGCTCAAGTCAGCAGGCAGTTAGCGGCATTAGAAAAGCAACTTGGTGTAACACTCGTCCACAGGACAACAAGAAAACTCGTTTTAACTGATCATGGCGAAAGCATTAGAGAGCTTGCCATCAAAACGTTAGAGAGCTTGCAGGAGTTAAATTACAGAGCTAGCTCGTTGAGTGAATGCATTAATGGAAAGTTTAAAATTACAATGCCCAATTCTATAGCCTCTTCTATTTTTGGTTCTGTACTTAAAGGCTTACAAGAACGATATCCAGCAGTGAACTTTGAAATATCATCAAGTAACAATGTTGAGAATTTATTAGAAAGCAATGTAGATTTAGCGATTAGGCTTAATAATATTATTGATGACACTCTGATTGCACATAAAATCGGTGATTATAACGATGTTTTAATATCTACATTTAACAATGCCAATAATAACACGCTATTAATCTACAAGAATCACTCGAATAAGGAATCGATTAAAAGGCAGTACACTGACGTTATCGAAGTTGATAACACCTCTATTTTAATAAACTTTGTCTCTGAGGGGGTTGGGGTTGGCGTCATTCCAAATTACCTTGTAAAAGGTAACCATATAGACAAAAATATCCAAATTTCACAAAATTTTGATATAGAACGCTCCATGTATATCGCCTACCCTTATCAAAACCCTTTACCAAGAAAGCTAGCTGAAATATCTACTTTTATTAGGTCTGAGTTATCAAAAATATTGAAAAATGAATCACTTTAGGATGGCTTTTCAGGTTTATAATTTTCCTTTGATAACTCATGAGGTCTAGCGAGAAGCTTTGTAACGTATTGTTTCAAAGAGCCTCGGCAAGCATTTATGAAAATCCCCAACTTTATGCTTGTTATCACAACATGAGATGCTATACCGTTTCATTATCAAGGCTTTGCGTGGAATAAATCACGCGGGTTAAACGATAGATTGACTTACATTAAAAATTTAATCGAAAGCAGCTTTATATTAAATTGATTTCATACCGTTCTGCGTGTATCTTCTACCCATATCCCCACAATAACCAAGGAGAATGCCATGGATAAGCTACTCGCGTCTGCACTAGAAATTAAGCAGCGAACTATGGTGACTGGCTTTTTTGCTAGAAATGGATTCAAAATTGCTATGACCGATTTTGATGATGTCACTTTTGAGCGAGAAGGTGTGCAAGTTAACGTGCATTTTGATTTACAGTCAAACGCAGAGTCTGCATCTATTTTATCCCAAGAGGCATCTGCCATTCCTGGTTAGTTATTTTGTTGTCAATCATACGCAAAGCCGAACGCAAACGTTCGGCTTTTTAATATGCGAAAAACGGGATTACAAAAGATGCGGCACAAACCTGCGTTACTGTCACTCATCCAAGTAAACAATCAATAAATCCGCTTCAACCTCATTCGCTACCCTTGGTACCGATGAAAAGAAACGGCTCAATAAATTATGATGATGACCGCAGACAACTAGGTCTATTCCCTCTTTTTTTACGATTCCCGACAATTTGATATGAAGGTCACCGATAACTGCCATCGTCTCGTGTACTGGATATAGGCATTTATCAGCGAGTTCTTGTAGCTCCTTTTGCAACTTTTGTTCTTCTTTCGGCTCCATGATCACACGATCAACATCCACATAAACGAATGAAAGTTTGGCGTTCGAGTTCTTTGCTTGAGTTATTGCTTTTTCGATAACGACTTGGCTAGATTGAGATAAATCAACAGCGACTAAAACGTGCTTGTAACTCATTCTTTCTCTCCTAGTTAGTTTTCATGTGCTTATAGTAAGTCTAGTTCACTAAGAGCGAATGCAATGTCTAAACTCATATTTCATGAAAATATTGGAGTTTGATATAAGAATGTGGAAACAGCCGAGCGATCAGCTATCTAATAGCCTTGAAGGCTCGTGAAGTCAACTAGTGACTTAGGAACCGGTTATTGATATGTGGCCCATTTTGTTCTCCCTCCTTAAGATGTACATAACTATGTAACTAACGCAAACAAACCCACGTTACGCCGTCACTACGCTTCTAAACCCTGTCAATTTCTATTGCAGCTTGTTTTATATTCCTAATTACAACGTCGCCTAGTTTAGTAAAACCACTTGGCAATAAGTAATTTTTTCGTGTAATCCATCGATCAAGATTAAGAGTTATTTCATAGACAACACTGAATTAAAGACAAGATTTAGAGTTAAAACAGAGTCCAACACTCCTATGTTCAACCTAAAACCGACATACGTCTGCGAGCACTTACTGTCTATATAACGTCAACTATATAACTATATTCAGATTTTATTTTTCTGTTACAACGTGTCTTTTTTATCTTTACAGCATAATCCTCTACTTCAAAACATACCCAATCATCATCTTGTAATTTAATTACACAAAAAGATGTTCAAAACATAACCACAAGACAAAAAACCAACACAAGCCACTGAATTTATTAATTTTAATTTAAAAAATAGCATTTCACCCATATTCGTTCAAGCCAGAACGCATCAAGGTTAACTTAAACAAGTAAAATTTTACCAATTGCTTAGTACAGAATAGAGGAAGTTGAATAAATTGAAAGGTATAGAAATAACGTTACGACGTAACTACGTTAAGGTGTGAAGATATTTGAAGATTATATGAGACCAAAAAAACAGGGCCAAAGCCCTGATATGAATTAATTAGTTTTGTTGCTGTTGTTTTTCTGCGTACTCAGATCGAATCTGTTCGGCAACAATTTTGATGGCTTCTGCTGTACTTGTGCCCTTCGCCATCAATTCTTGAATTTTCTCTACAGCTTGTTGTTGCTCTTGGTGAGATAGAGGGGGTAAATCGTCAAACATAAAAAAGCTCCTCATTTTGAGGAGCAGACTATAACGATTCAATTAATAGGTCGCAAGGAAATTAATTGATGCCCCCATTGCGTTCTCGTTCGTGTACTGAGCAGCAATATCTAATTCGATCAACTTAAGTGGAGACAGTCCAATACCCGCAGTAATGGTACCTTCGTCGCTACTTCGAGCTAAGTTTTTCATATAACCCGCTCGCAACGCCATTTGACGCAAGATATCAAATTCAATACCAGCTCGAATCATTTGTGTATTATCATCGAAGGATGAAAAACGTTTTTCTTCATTAAGATCGTAGTCGACACTCATAGTAAAGTAATCGGCAACAATCCCTGCACCGACCGTATATACGGGACGCATGCTGTATTCGTATGATTTAATCGTATCACTGCCATACATGAACGATTTTGTTTTAACGTCTCTTCCGATCAAATTTTTTGCTGAAATACCGACACGATATGGGCCAAAGAACCAAAGCGCGCCCGCATCCAAGTTAAACATCGTTTCCGCTGTCTCATGTTCACGTAAGTCTTTGGTATCGAAATTCTGAAAACTCGTGGCGTAAGAGTACGTATAAATACGCTGAAGTTTAGGCGTAACACCAAATGAAAGGTGTTGATTCATAAAGTTGGTGTATTTAGCAAGTGATACACCTGCTTCAGCAACACCAATAGAAACACCTTGTACGTAGCTATCGTCTAACGGATTAGTACCTGACGTATCTACTTTTGGTTGTACGAATGATTCAGTGTATAACTTACCGTAAGCAGTTGCAGATAAAAATTTATTAGGAATACCTATAGCGACAACGCCACCAAGATCAAAGTCAGTTTTTTTTCCATCTATGGCATTCATCGATTTTTTGATTTCATCGACATCGGTCAATTTGCTGATGCGTTCGATTTCATCGACAAGATCATATTGATCATCGTAGTTACCACCAAAACTTGGCACGATCATTCCTGCATCGTCGTTTCGGCGATAAATTGCAGTAAGTGCGGGGTTGAAAAAAGGAGCAGTCAGATAAGTTGCTGATACCGTACCAACACCACCCATCGCATCGCTACGAGCTTCTATCGCATAAGTGGCAGCCGAAGCAACGTTTGCGAAAAGTGTGGTGGCAACAGAGGTGGCTAGAATTTTATATTTGGTTTTCATACTACACTTGTGATTTTGGTTCTTCCTGAAACTTTATCGGCACAAATGGTATTTCTTTAACTATTCTTCTTGGGAAAGATCATAGGTTCGGCTAATAGTTTGAGCTTGCTCAACAATTATATCGCCCTGCCAACGACGACTGTTGATACTCACTGCTAGCACGTATCTATCATTTGGGACGCCCGCAAGCTCTAGTGAATTGGGATAGTTAGACTCGTACGTCTTTTTCCACATTTGCTCGTATTGACCATCAATGTAGTCATATAAACCAACCTCAAGTTGCGGTAATGGACAATGGGGATTACGAAGTGCGCTCTTTTCTACTTTCCAATTCTCTTTAGATGTCCAACGAACATATTGCGAAGAATTGGAATCTCCTAATATTACCCAAGTTCGATACTCTTGTTTATCTTTAGAAACAATAGTTAAGTGATACAAGCCTGCTTCAAGCTTACCCGTGAGGTTATAGCGTTTCGAATAACTACGCTCATTGGCTAATTCCGTACCGCTCGGCTGTTCTTCATAACTGAATGAACTGTCTGCGGATATAGAATCATCCACCCATCGATTAAATGAAATATTTTCGATGTCAGTTGTAGCTCTTAGCTTGATCACTAACCTAAATGTATCTCGCCCAGGGCTTTGGATAGTCTGACGAATAACGTTCACGCCACTTATCCATTCAGGCAGCGTTACACCAGTGAGAGACTTGCCACAGTTTTTAGATAGTGACTGACCAAGAAGGTCATTGAGATGAGGAGTCAAATCTTTACTTGGTTCCGTTTGCCACAGTTCAACAAGAGAGTTGAACATACCGGCAAGATCATCTTCAAGTAAGTGTTGATGTGCCTGCGTTAAAGGCGTGTTGGTTTGAAACCAGTCCATTGCATGGACTGGTTTCACTAACGCTAATGAGAGAACTACGGGGAGTAGTGTTTTCATTATGACTTATGCTTTCATCTTGTAGCCAACACCGCGAAGTGTTTCAATTTCCAGTCCTGGCAGTTTTTGACGAAGCTGCAATACGTGCGTATCCACAGTACGTGTCGTTGGGAAGTGATTGTAACCCCAAACGTGGTCAAGTAGCTCATCACGAGTAAACACGCGACCTAAGTTCGACGCTAAAAATAGCAGTAGATCAAACTCTGTACGAGTTAACGTAATTAGCTCATCTTTATAGGTAACTTCACGAGTTGAACGATCAATTTCTAAGTCTTTTGTGATCACTTTATCAGCGCTGCTTTGCTCTGCTGAATCCGGTGCTCGTAGCTGTGCACGGATTCTCGCAAAGAGTTCCGCTTCAGCAAAAGGCTTCGTTAAGTAGTCGTTCGCGCCGGAATCAAGGCCTGCAACTTTATCTTTTACGGTAACAAGTGCCGTTAGCAAGATAACTGGTACGTCTTTAATCTGTTTCCATTCTGGGAGACATTGTACAGAGTCACCATCTGGGAGTTGGCGATCGAGAATAACCAAGTCAGCTTTTTTCCATTGTGGTTCTACGTCTGCAATACGTTCCACATGTAAACACTCATATCCTGCTTGTTCCAGGCTTACTAACAGGCCATCAGCCAAGTTTTTATCGTCCTCAACGAGAAGCAGTGTCTGTTTCACAAGGTATCTCCAATATAAAAGTTGTAGGTGGTCCCATCAGGGACATTTTTCCGCCCATGCGGCCTACCATAGATTCAACGATTGTTAACCCAAGTCCTAACCCGCTCTTACTGACGAACGGTTTCTTCAAATTTGCCCAATCTTTAGCCGTTAGGCCACCAGCATCTCGGACTTGGAATACTATTTTTTCTTCACTAGTTGAAACATCCAATTCAACTGGTGCAATACCGTACTTAAGCGCATTACGAAGCAAGTTATCGATACAAGTTCCTAACCAGTACACATTAACTTTAGCAGCCACATCTTCATTGATGTTGAAAAGCACGGCACTATCAAATTCTTCTTCGATCTTAAATTCTAACCAGTCTGCGACAGACGGAACCCAATCTGTTGCAAGCATTTGGTTATCAGATTGCAAATAATCTTTACTCGCTTCTGCCAATTGACGCAAACGACGTGTATCTTCACACAATCTGCGGAACTCGTCATATACGCTTTCAGGTAGATGCTCGAATTCTCGGCGAAAGCCCTCAACCGTCAGTGATAGAGATGCAATCGGTGTTCTGAGCTCATGCGTTAAAATTTGCAACACAAGCATTCTACTACGGAGCTCTTCTCGCTTACTATTCCAGCGGTATACAGCCCAACCAATCACTAGAAGAATATTTGCGATTACCAGTATGATCATACTGATCCGCAAAACTTGTGAGTGATCTTCTACATCCCAACAAATATTGCCTCGTTTAACAAAGCAACTTTTGCTTTGAGACGCTAGAGCGTACGACAGACCCGCATTAGCGACGTTTTCTTCCCAGATATCTTTCTCGAAAACAAAGTAACGGTCACCACGTCGTAACCAAAGTTCGTTACCTTCGATAAACATGCTCGCGCCTGCAATCAAAGCATTAATGGCGTCGTCGTCCATGTTTTTCAAGCTTTCTAGCAACTCATCCCCTTCCTCATTGTCACGCTCTTTAATATGCATGTATTGAGCAAGCTTGGGTTTGAGTTCTGGATACTTATCCACATAGCGTGCAGCATAAGTCCCACCACCAGGGTGAATGAGGCCACTACGCGAAAACCAACGTGGTGTCAGTTGCGTCCCTTTACAGATAGCTCTTGTAAATACTAACGGCTCAGTAATTAAAGGACTTAGTGGCAATTTACCACGACAAGTATTCGCTAAGCTGTAAAGCTGTTGTATATCTTTTAACGGATAGTCAGACGTTTGCGGCAGAAGCGAATCTGGCGCAAGTAACTTGGTAGGATAATTTGATTGCAGAATACGAATATCATACGATTTAAGAGCTACTTCATAATTAAATAGCTCTGTAAACGTATCTATTCTTTCTGGTAGTGAATCGGAAAATGCAGGTGCCGAAAAAAGCGGCAATACAGTTGCAAAACCGAGCAAAAACTTTTTAATCAAACTGTTACCGTCACTTGTTACATTAGCCAAAACTATACATCAATCTACAAGCAATTGACATCTGCTAACAGAAGGATTTGCATTACTATAACATTGAAACGGAACAAAAAAGGGCCAGCGATTGCTGACCCTGTATAGTTTTAAATCAAGAATGGTTAGAGTGCTTTAAAAATAGACTCAACGCTTTCCTTCGCATCACCAAATAGCATTGATGTATTTTCTTTGAAGAACAGTGGGTTCTGTACACCTGCGTAACCAGTATTCATTGAACGCTTGAATACCACTACATTTTTCGCGTTCCAAACCTCCAGTACAGGCATACCAGCAATCGGGCTGTTCGGATCTTCCAGAGCTGCTGGGTTTACCGTATCGTTAGCGCCGATAACCAGTACTGTATCTGTTTCAGCGAAGTCATCATTGATTTCATCCATTTCAAGAACGATATCATACGGTACTTTCGCTTCAGCAAGTAACACGTTCATATGTCCCGGAAGACGACCTGCTACTGGGTGAATACCAAAGCGAACCTCAATACCTTTTGAACGAAGTACGTCAGTAATTTCATGCACTGGATACTGCGCTTGCGCTACAGCCATACCATACCCTGGGGTGATGATTACTGATTTTGAGTTCTTCAGCATTTCAGCGACTTCTTCTGCCGTTGTTTCGCGGTGTTCGCCCTGCTCTTCGTCACCTGAAATTACAATCTCTTGACCAAAGCCACCAGCAATAACACTGATAAACGAACGGTTCATGGCTTTACACATGATGTAAGAAAGAATCGCACCTGAAGAACCAACCAACGCACCTGTTACGATTAATAGGTCATTTGCGAGCATGAAACCTGCTGCTGCTGCTGCCCAACCTGAATATGAGTTCAGCATTGAAACTACAACTGGCATATCAGCACCACCAATTGAAGCAACTAAGTGGTAACCGAACGCGAACGCAATCAGTGTCATCACAATCAGAGCGAACATGCTGCCATCTGCTTTTACGAAGTAGATCATAAGAAGCGTAGAAATCACAACCGCTGCAAGGTTCATTTTGTGCTTGTGGCGAAGGTTAAGCGGCGAAGAAGAAATCACACCACGTAACTTACCAAATGCAACAATTGAACCCGTGAAGGTTACGGCACCAATGAAGACACCCAAGAATACTTCTACAAGGTGGATAACATGTTCAGCATGAGTTGCTGCTTCTGGCGCATCAAGGTAACTGTTGTAGCCAACTAAAACCGCAGCTAAACCTACAAAGCTGTGCAGTATCGCAACCAGTTCTGGCATTTCGGTCATTTCTACTTTCTTCGCATAGAAAATACCGATCGCCCCACCTATCGCCATCGCAATAATGATCCACCCAAAGCCTTGAGCATCAGGGCTCAAGATCGTCGCGATCAGCGCGATCGTCATACCTGCGATACCATAGTAGTTACCATTACGAGCGGACTCTTGCTTTGAAAGCCCCGCCAAACTCATGATGAAAAATAATGCAGCAACAATGTAAGCTGCTTGTACTAATCCTGCAGACATTGTAACTCCTATTTATCTTTGCGGAACATTTCAAGCATACGCTTGGTGACGGTGAAACCACCGAAGATATTGATGCTGGCGATCAATACAGCAATAAAGGATAGGAATGAAACGACCCCATTACCTTGCCCAATTTGCAGTAATGCACCAACCACAATAATGCCGGAGATAGCATTCGTTACCGACATAAGCGGAGTATGAAGTGCATGGGTAACATTCCAAACCACGTAGTAGCCGACAACACAAGCTAAAACAAATACAGTAAAGTGAGAAAGGAACGCTGCCGGCGCAACCGATGCAATCCAAGCAAAAGCACCTACTGCCGCGGCTACACCAATAATTTTCTTCGTTGGAGAGGTAGGTTCTTCTACTTTAGGCTCTGGTTTCGCAGGTTGCTCTTGTTTCACTTGCGGCTGCGCTGAAACCTGGATTGGTGGCGCAGGCCATGTAATTTCACCTTCTTTAACCACGGTGACACCACGGATAACAACATCTTCGAAATCAATATTGATGTTACCGTCTTTTTCTTTACACAGCAGTTTTAGAAGGTTAACAAGGTTTGTCGCGTAAAGTTGAGAAGATTGCGTTGGCAAACGGCCGACCATGTCAGTGTAACCAACAATTTTTACGCCATTATCTGTCATGATAACTTGGTCTTTAACTGTGTATTCACAGTTACCGCCATTAGCAGCTGCCAAGTCAACAATGACACTGCCCGCTTTCATGCTGTCGACCATTTCCTTGGTGATCAGCTTCGGAGCAGGTTTGCCAGGGATTAGTGCCGTTGTAATAATGATATCAACATCTTTAGCTTGCTCTGCATATAACTCTGCCGCTTTTCTGTTGAAGTCATCGGACATTTCTTTTGCGTAGCCGTCACCAGAACCAGAGTCTTCTTGGAAATCCAAGGTCAGGAACTCTGCTCCCATGGACTCAACTTGTTCTTTTACTTCTGGGCGAACGTCAAATGCACGAACAATAGCCCCTAGGCTACCCGCAGCACCGATCGCAGCCAAACCAGCCACACCCGCACCCGCGACCAATACTTTCGCTGGTGGTACTTTACCGGCAGCCGTGATTTGACCTGTAAAGAAACGACCAAACTCATGAGCTGCTTCAACAACCGCACGATACCCAGCGATGTTAGCCATCGAAGAGAGCGCGTCTAAGGCTTGTGCACGAGAGATACGAGGAACGGAATCCATGGCAAGAACGTTAATGTTCTTACTTGAAAGTTGTTCCATCAACTCTGCGTTTTGAGCAGGCCAAATAAAGCTAACAAGTGTTGCACCATCTTGTAGTAGTGCGATTTCGTCAATGCCTTGTTCTTCATCTACGATTGGCGCATTAACTTTTAGAATAAGACCAGATGCCCAAACTTCTTCACTAGAAACGATTTTCGCACCAGCAGCTTCATAAGCAGCATCATCGAAACTCGCAAGCACCCCCGCTTGGGATTCAATCGCGATATCGAATCCCAACTTTATTAACTGCTCAACCGACTTCGGCGATGCAGCTACTCGCGATTCACCCGCAAGTATCTCTTTAGGTACACCGATTTGCAAAACGCATACTCCTTGTATACATATCAATAAATTAGTCCCAAAACAGAGCGTCGCTCTACTCTAACTCTTTTTTATTTCTATCTGTTTACCACGCAAGACAATTGCAAACGAAAGATGGTGTTTGGGGCCACCCATTTGCACAATAACACCTTGACTAACAGCCCTGTTATTATTCTGTTTGTATCGAACGCGTCTCATTACTTCAAGTGTTTTGTAATTTAAATACTAAATTTCATTACATATAACGCTAAGTAATGAATGATTGTCGCTCTGAGCACGAAAAATAACAACGCCATGACTTACTAGACTGAGGTCTAACCAGATCATATTAAATGCTGACTTAACAAACATTTAAGCTCTAAAAAAGAAAGAGCCATCAGCATATACACTAATGGCTCTTTTTAAGATGATTGGAATCAAGTTGCGGTGAATTGTTAGTCGAAGATTTTATCGCCCATTTGATCGATAAACATTTGAGATTTCTTCAACATAAGTTCATTGGCATCTTGTTCCGAGCCGAGCAAATCTGAACGAATAAATCGATGCGTTTTCACTTCATCGTCGTATTGCTTTTCTATTCGACCAGCAATGCGGTATTGCCCACCCTCTGAAAGGCTCTCTTGGTAAATAAGGAAACCTTTGTACTCAACTGGTTCCACAGTTTTTACTTTAGCAGTCTTTTCACTACCACCAAACAAACGCGAAAAAAATCCCACGGCTCCTCCTTGGGTAAGCTCATCGATAGATTAAGCTTGATCACTTAATATTGACATTGAGGATTGGTTTTTCATACCAGTCCAATTCTTTGTCTTCATCATAACTGGTATGGGTAAAAATTACAGGTACATCATGATCTCGGTTTTTACGCTGGTCTTCTTTCACCATTTCTGCCGCGTTTTTCACCGCGATATCTGCACTTTGCTTAAATTGGGTGAGCTTTTGTTCCGGAAGCGAAGATAAAAAATCAATATCATGACGAATATAGACGGGTTTGAGCTGAATAAGTGCAAGGCACGCGATATCTGCGAGCTGCTCGTTGTCATACTGCTCTACAAACTGAGGCAAACTGAGCACTTGTCCAACAAGTGTTTCCATGTAGTTATGCACATCTGAACTTATCTGCATTGGCAAATCTCCCTTGTTCTATGAAAACAAGTATAGCAACGACTTGTTTATAACAACTTATTGATTGCTCTTAATTTAATCAATCTCTCTCTTTTTGTCGTAATGTCTCCCAAAATACTTGGGAAAATGAGCAAATAGACGTATTCTTGCTAGTTCTCGAAGCATGAAAATCGATAGCAGATTAATATCTATATTGATGAAACGCTTAACCTAACCAATTATATAATCAACTATTTTCAGGCAATTTGTAATAGATGTCCTCATCATCAATGACTTCATCAGGCTTTCGATTCCTTTTCCCATTTATGTTGCTGGGATTAGTGAGTTCGAGCATGAACAACATCATTCAGATGACTCAGTCAAACTGGGGTATTGCCGCAAATTTGCCGTACATACTGTTAGGCTGTGCACTGCTCCTTTGCTATTCATTTAAGCAAGGTAGGGAGTCAATGGTGTGCTTAGCGATGTTACTGGCCTATTTCGTGATACAGCACAGGCTACAAGTTCCACTTCAAAGTGGTACAGCCTTACTTGAGTTGACCATTTTAGCCACGCTACTTCCTGTTTCTTTTCTTGCGGTATTTTTGTTTAGTAAAGACGGTTTCGACTCAAGAGCCATGTTTACTTACCTCTTGATGTTAACGATGTTCGTTCTTTGGTCTTACCTTACGTTAGCGTATTACGTTGAAGGTGGGTTTGAACAATGGACAAGCGGCATTTTATTTATCGTACCTACGGTTTCTAAACTGCCTTTTATTCTAGTTTTATATTGTGTGGGTATTGTCTGCTTCCTCGGAATTCTTGTTTTAAAGAAGAATGAAATCATCCATGCGATGACCTACTCTGCAATGGTGCTGGCGTCCGCGACGTTCATTTTCTTTGATGTGCAATACATATCTAGCACCATGTTTACGCTAACGGGGTTGCTTATCATTATTTATGCTGCCTCTGCCAGCCATCAATTGGCTTTCACAGATAGCTTAACGCGGATCCCGAGTAGGCGCGCACTCGACCTTGACTTAAAACACATGGGCAAAAAGTTCACGATCGCAATGCTTGATGTTGACCACTTTAAAAAGTTTAACGATACCTACGGTCACGATACGGGTGATGACGTATTAAAAATGGTCGCTTCGCGTCTAACTAAAACTCCCGGTGGCGCAAAAGTATACCGGTTTGGCGGAGAAGAATTTACCATCGTCTTTAAAGGCAAGTACGCAGATGAGTGTAAAGAGTTTTTAGAAGAAGCACGTAAATCCATCGCCGAGTATGAGATGATTTTGCGTGATGAAGAATCCCGCCCAGATAACCATAAACAAGGCCAAAAAAAGCGTGGTAACGACAGTTCGAGGAGAAAGTCGGTCTTTGTTACCGCAAGTTTCGGAGCGGCCGACAGCAGAAATGGGCAAGCACCTCAGGACGTGATTAAGTTAGCGGACGAAGCGCTTTACAAAGCGAAAAAAGCTGGACGCAATTGCGTGAGGCTTCATTAATACCCCAGAGCGAAAGTTAGCTGACTAATCTTGATTAAAGAACAAGACTAAGCTTCCTCCTTTTAACGCACTGCCATAATTGATCGTTAATCCGATCCCGATATTATCTATCCAATCGGAGTCAAATGGTGGTGTCATTAACCATCCAACACTGGCTTCGTAGTAGTGCACAGTATTCATGGGTTTTCTTGTATCACCACCAATATCAACTCGATTGAAGCTCGAATACACTGACTGCACAGTATCTCCAATGTGGGTAAAATCATAAAACACCTTTATTCCATTGACCCAATACCAGCCTTCCGGATTGCCAATATCACCATTATTTGCTTTACCCCAGCCAGTGCCATAAAAATAGTGAGGAGCCGACCAGAGGTACCATTTCCCCCACGATTCATGCTCTAGGTATTTGAGCTTTGTGTTGACTTCTCCGACAACGGCCCAAGCACTGGTGTTTAGGTATACACCTTCTAGAAATGGTTTTAGGTCATTCAGTGCATTACCACGATAACTATAATCGTTTTGATAGTACATTAAGTGTGAACCGATTGCGCCACTAAGCGTTAGCTTATCAGTGAGGTGTTTTTCTCCAGCAAACTCAATATATCCGCCCATGACTAACTCTTTACTTTTATCTGGAATCTGTCCTTGTTGGTCTACATACACATCTTGCTCTGTACTTAAGGCATAAACTCGGCCATTTAATAGATAGTGAGTTTGTATTCCCTCTTGTTCAAACAAATCAAAACTAAATGGTAGCGTTGATACAGCGATCTTCTTTCTGAGATCAACCGAATCTTGAGTACCAATGTCTTCGTTATCTATGTTGAAGTATTCGTTCGGATCAAAATCATGAAATCCTACCGTAAAGACATCGCTATCTGACAGAACGATCCCAATAGCAAAGTTCCTTTCATACTCTTTTTGTATCTGATCTTGAATCGAATTAGCCTTAGAACATAATGAAAAAAGTGACAGTGTAGCTAAGGCATAACTATTGATAATAGCTTGTTTCAACTTGCATTTACCACCGTATGTGTATTTCTTCCTAAAGATTTTGAGGTATACAGCGCTCTATCCACCGTCGCATACAAATCAGACTGCTGCTCTTTTCCCGTCGGTTGAAAAACAAAAACACCTTGTGACACTGTCACCCTACTGGACACACTAGAATACTCATGTGGGTAATCCAGAAAGTACATGGCCTCTTGTATACGTTCTGCTTCTCTCTCTGCGGTTTGGGCGTCTGTGCAACCCAGTAACACCACAAACTCTTCTCCGCCATAACGCCCTACGTATTCACCAGAGCGACAAAATGTTGCTTTAAGTTGGTTCGCAATGGCTTGCAAGCAACGATCTCCTTCTATATGACCGTAATTATCATTAAACGGTTTGAAAAAATCGACGTCTAATAAAATCAAAGCCATTGGCATGTTGTGACGGCCATGCCATGCAACCATCGATTCTAACTTATGATCGATATAACGACGGTTATAGAGCTTGGTTAAGCCATCTTCATTCGCTTGCTGGGTCAAAAGTTGGTTCACTTTCTCCAATTGAGCTGTCGCTTGTTTAAGCTCTCGTCTCATATGAGCAATACGCTGCATTGCGATAAGCTTAGAGTTCAGTACGAGTTTATCTACAGGTTTAATTAAATAATCATCACCGCCGGCCTCTATGGCTTTTGCAATCATTTCTGGCTCTTCGTGACTACTCAGGAAAATTATTGGGATCCAATCGGGAAAGGTTTCTCTGATATGAAGAGAGACTTCAAAACCGTTCATATCTGGCATCGATATATCGAGTAATACCAGTTCAGGATCAAAACTCTCGTAGGTGTTTAGTGCTTCTAGCCCACTACCCACCGCTTTTACAATATGTCCAAGTTGCTTAAGACGAATAGCCAACTGCATCCTATCTAGCTGAACATCGTCAACCAGGAGGATTCGCATTGATGTCCCTGTCGGTTGCATAACGCGTTCCATTTCTTATTTTGTCTTTATTAAACATATACCATACTCATAGAGTTGTTGCATTCGACTCATAATTAAGTGCTATATTTTTGTTTAAATATCACGGAATCAATTGTCTATAACGATTACACTGAGAATTGCCCTACCAAAACATGACCAACGAACGTTAGTTCAACAAACTCACGTGTTCTGGTCATCTTGCGGACACATGGGTATAGCTATTTGATGCATTTGGTATTAATATTCCCGCCTTTTTGTAATGAGAGACACACCATGTCAGAAGCAACTAACAGCGAAAGCAAAAAAATCGATCTAGCAACCATTTCTCCTGAACTACGTAAAGTTATTGAGTTTGACGAAGTTCCAGAGCAAATGTTCGAAATGGTTACCTCTATCCATGAAGTGTCTGAAGAAGCAGTGCGTGAGTCTTGGGACGAAATGCCTGCAAGTGCTCAGAACATTCTAGATAACTTCGAGCAATTTCATGCTCTAGTTTCTGTTGGCCAAGCATTTGCTGGTATCAACGTGATGGAAGAATTCCCTACTCTTAATCTGCCAGAAAACATGACAGATGAAGATAAAGAAGAATACCGCGCTCAATTACTTGATAATGTGCTTCACAACTGCGTGAAAGACATGGTTAAGCAACTTAAGAAAGCACGTCGCGACCCACTTCTTAAACGCGAATTCAAAGAAGTGTTCGCAAAATAACGTTTTTCCGACAAAATAAAGGCCACGTTTGCGGCCTTTTTTGATCATTAAGCGTGCGTAGCTTTAAATGATTAATGCGGCGCTAATGCCACGTCTTTCTGCGTGACACTGACCCCTTTAATTTGTGCGAATACACTATCACCTGCCTTTAAGTCGAGATCATCAAGCGCCCAAGGTGTTATCGTTGCCCACAAATAACATCCCTCATCTAGCTTTAGCGATACATTAATACTCTGTTTATCATCAGCCGCGTTAAACACCTCGATTGAATCGACAGTCGCAGGCAGGATATTTCGAATAGAAGTCGCCTTAGGTTGCTCTAGCGTAATAGAAACGTCGTTGGCACGCACTTGTAAGCGAATTGGCGTCTCTGGTTCACCATCAATCTTTTGCACCCATAGTGATGCATTAGGTGCAAGGCTGACACAAGTCAGCGCATAACGCTCATGATGTTCAGCAATTCGGCCTTCAAATAAGCTGCTTTGATCCGAGAAAGACTGCCATGGACGCATCGCATGAGAAGCCCACACGTCTTCAAGCTTACCTGAACTCGTAATTTTACCTTGGTCAATAATTGCAAGGTGCTGAGCAAGCCTTAAAATTTCTTGGAGACTGTGCGTGACATAGATAATAGGGATATTTACCTTCTCCGATAATTCCTCCAGAAATGGCATCACCTCACGTTTTCTCGGCATATCAAGCGACGCAAGTGGTTCATCCATCAAAAGCAAGTTGGGCTTAGATAGTAATGCGCGCGCAATCGCAACACGTTGCTTTTCACCGCCAGACAGTGAGTTCGGGAAGCGCTTTAGTAACGGTTTGATAGACAAGAGTTCGGCGACTGCATCAAAGTACTCGTCATCTTTTTCTTTGACGCCATACAATAAGTTGCCTTGAACCGAATAGTGAGGAAATAAACGCGAATCCTGAAACACGTAACCAATACCGCGCTTGTGTGTTGGTAAGTTGACCCCCTGTTCACTATCAAACAAAACGTGATCACCAATCGCAACATGTCCCTGCTTTGGTGCAACTAATCCGCTGATGATATTAATTAACGTGGTTTTTCCCGCACCAGATCGCCCAAACAAAGCGCTAATTCCGTTACACGGTAACTCAAGCTTAATATCGAAGTCAGTATCACCAAGCATTTGTTTAAATTGAACTTTAATCGTCATCACTTCGCACCCAATCGACTTGCCGCTTTACGATTTAACCATTCAGAGATCATTAATGTAGACAAAGCTAACGCGATAGAAATGATACATAGGCGAGCCGCCTGCATTTCCGCGCCTGGCGTTTCAATAAAGTTGTACATTGCCAGTGGAATCGTTTGGGTCTCTCCCGGAATGTTAGAGACGAAACTGATCGTCGCCCCGAATTCACCAAGACTACGAGCAAAGGACAGCATCGTCCCAGTAATAATTCCGGGAATGGTCAGTGGTAACGTAATGGTGAGAAAAACTTTTAAAGGAGAAGCGCCTAACGTTGAAGCGGCATGTTCCAGTTTTGGGTCGACGTTCTCTAAACTTAACCGCACAGACCGAACCATCAAAGGCAAGGCCACCACAATACAAGCGACTACTGCTCCTTTCCAATTAAAGCTAAAGACTAGCCCTACATGTTCATAGAGCCACTTGCCAAGAAATCCTTGCCGCCCAAGAGAAACCAACAACAAATAGCCGATAACCACTGGCGGCAATACCAGTGGTAAATGAATTAAGCTATCTAGAATCGATTTACCGAAGAACGTTTTTCGAGAAAGTAGCCAAGCAAGAAAAACGCCGAGAGGAATGAGCCAAAGTACTGCGTACGCGCCCACTTTGAGGCTTAACATTAAGGCTTGGTATTCCAGTTCTGTCACGCTTCGTTCCTATAATTGAAAGCCGGTTTATTGCTGAAAGCCATATTGAGCAAAAACGCGTGCGGCTTCGTCCGATTTTAGGTACTGGAAGAACTGATCGGACTCAGTAGAATCATTCACAACCGCAGCCGGATAAACAATAGCCGCATGCGTATCACTCGCGAATTCACCAACAATTTTGACTTTGTCGGTTAACTGCGCATCGGTTTTGTAGACCACGCCTAAAGGTGCTTCCCCACGTTCAACCAACGCCAAAGCTAGGCGCACATTCTTTGCTGGTGCGATTTGAGTTTGAATCTCTTTCCATACACCCAGTGTAGTCAGTGATTCTTTCGCGTACATACCAGCAGGCACTGACGTCGGATTGCCTAACGCAAGGCGATTTCCATGCAATGCCTTTTCCCAAGCTGTTGCATCAGAGAAGTTAAATGAGGTTAATTCTGAAGACTGAGGCGCAATCAACACTAAGCTATTGCGCACCAAGCTTGTGACATTGTCACGAGAAATAACGTCTTTATCGACCAAATAATCCATCCATTTTGTATTCGCAGAAATAAATATGTCCGCTGGTGCGCCGTTGATAATTTGTCGAGCGATAGAAGAAGAACCACCATAAACGGGAGTGATAGAAACGTCATACTTTTCTTCAAAGTTTTGTGCGATTTCGTCGATCGCATTCGTCATCGAAGACGCCGCATACACTTTGAGGTTCGTAGCTGCGTTAGCTGAAAATGAAATGCTTAATATTGCCGCGAGGCAAGCATGCGTTTTCCATGCTTTCATAGAGAAACTCCAATACAAGGCAAGCGAAAGAACTGGTTATTTGGGTAGAAAGTTCAATCAGTTAATGTGCTATTTAAACAAAAAATCAAGGTTCATATGTTGTTCTATCGCATCTGCAATACGATTAATTCCTTGCTCCTTTAACTCTTCAAAGTCTTGTTGTTTGATTTGAGTGCCGTTTACCCATTCTGACACCAGGCTTAAGACATCTGCCTCATCAAAGAACCCGTGAAGGTAGGTTCCCATGATTTGGCCACACTCGCTGATAGCCCCCTCAGCTTCACCGGAACTCAATGTAAGAGGTTGAACGCCCTGCACTTCACTTTGTCCTACGTGGATTTCATAACCCTTTACATTGGCTGTTTTGCCATTAAGAGAAAGCTGCGCTTGTGTATTTGTAAGCTGTTTGCTGTTAGTTAGCGTCGTGGTGATGTCTAGTAAGCCAAGCCCTTCGCTTTGACCCGGCTGGCCTTCGACGCCATTTGGGTCATCAATCAAGTTTCCAAGCATCTGGTAGCCACCGCAGATACCAATCACTTTTCCACCAAGACGAATATGGCGTAAGATATCTTTATCCCACCCTTGGCTTCTTAGATACTCTAAGTCGTCTCTAACTGATTTGGTCCCAGGCAAAATAACAAGGTCGGCTTTATCTATTTTCTCGCCTTTGCCTACATAACGTAGATTGATGTCGGGATTCAATCGCAACACATCAAAATCAGTATGATTACTAATCCGGGTTAAAACAGGCACAACGACATTCAGTTTTACCTCAGAGTGCAACTCTTGCTGCGCGGTGAGCGCGTCTTCTGCTTCTAAATTCAAACCATGAAGAAAAGGAAGCACGCCGAGTACAGGTTTGCCTGTTTTTTCTTCTAGCCAGTCGAGGCCCGATTGCAATAAACGAATATCACCTCGAAAACGGTTGATAACAAATCCTTTTACTCGCGCTTGTTCAGATTCAGAAAGTAACGCGAGTGTTCCGTACAAATGCGCAAATACACCACCACGATCAATATCAGCAACAATGATCACCGGAACATCAGCGGCCTCCGCAAAACCCATGTTCGCGATATCGCCTTCACGTAAATTGATTTCAGCAGGACTCCCTGCACCCTCGATCATGATCGAATCAAATTCTTGAGTCAGACGAGAGAAGGAATCTAACACCGTATCCATCGCAACTTTCTTGTAATCATGAAAGCCAGCCGCATTCATATTGGAAATTGCCTTGCCCTGCAAAATGATCTGAGCACCTGTATCACTATTGGGTTTAATCAAAACCGGATTCATGTGCACGGTTGGCTCAATATTACACGCCTGTGCCTGAACTGCCTGAGCTCGACCTATTTCACCGCCATCTTTGGTTACCGCACTATTTAGTGCCATGTTTTGTGGCTTAAATGGGGCAACGTTTATCCCTTTTCTCGCTAATACACGGCATAAACCTGCCACAAGGACACTTTTTCCGGCATCCGAAGTGGTGCCTTGAACCATTAAAGATGGGATCGCTGATTTCATGAACATTTGTAAGGAATTGAGGAAGATGAACAATCATAACGTCATCGTCCCCACTTACTCAAGCAAATGAATAGAATATGAATGTTGAAATCATCATTGGTTCAAACAAGCTCTGTTTTAATGAACCCATCAAAACAAACCGATGAGGATGTAACATGAAAAAGAATACAATTATCGCAACAATCGCCGCCTTAGTTATTGCTCCTTCTATCGCATTCGCGAAAGATCACGCTAAAAACCAATCAAACTTGCAGTTTAATGGTCCTGTCACTGTGGAAAAATTGGACGCCTTGCTAAACGACTCCAATATGTTTACTGAAAAAGATGTAGTCGTTGAAGGTAACTTATTACGTCAAGTTCGCGCGGATAAGTTTGTCTTTAGCGACGGTTCCGGTGAAGTGATGGTGGAATTCGATGACGATATTCAGCTAAACACTCCGATTGATCACACGACTAAAGTCCGTCTGTTTGGTGAATTTGAAGGCGGAAATAAGCCAGAAATTGAAGTCGAGCAACTGGTGATCATGTAAAACAACCCCGATTGCTTTGGATATCAGCATGATGTGGTGAGCACTACAGCTAAATGGTGACGGCAAGCACTTAAAATGATAGCTTTATCAATCTTGGTCTGCTTTTTGCAGACCATTTTTTTGTTCATTTTAATCATCTTGCCCGGAGACACCATGCTAGGTAAAGCTCTAAAGGTTGCAGCCTTTGGTTTGTGCGCTGTTTTGCCACTTTCCGCACATGCAAATAATTTCAACTACAACACGATGGAATTTCGCATGGGCACTAGCCCTGGTACATTTGGTGGCGAGTTCAATACCTACTTTACAGAAAACACCCACTTCATTGCTCGCGCAGACAGTGAGTTTAGCGGAGACTGGGACATTGCTGGTGGTATTGGCTTTAACGGCCCAGCAGGCCAATTTGCAGATATTTATGGCCAAATGTTGGTACACAACATTAAAGAAAACGGCAGTGATAAAGTGGGTGACGAGTGGCGCACTGAGGTGAATATTGGTACTCGTATTTGGTTCATGCAAAATGTTGAGCTACATGCCCGTATCGGTCAAATAATGGATAACGACGATTCCAATACCGTTTATAATTTTGGCGCAAGATTCCACTCTACTCAGCAACTATCACTTGGCGCGGATTTCAAAAATAATGGTGTCTATGGCCAACAAATTGTGATGTCTGCTCGTTTTGCATTTTAATTAAGTAACTAAGCAGTTGCATTAATAAGTGTGTGATTCAATAAAAATGGCCTCCGGTTTCGGAGGCCATTTTTGTTAAGTACCGATTGTTAGCAGGAACTAGTAACAAGGCTTTAATTTTTTCCGGATTTTTTAGGTTTATCTTGGACATACTTTTTCGATACATCCACAACGGCGATATCTCTAAAAAAGCTTCGACCAAGTAAAATTGGAAACTTCATATGCCCACGCTCGGCTAACGTAAACTCTGTCTTTTCTTTGTGGTCACCGACGGTAATATACGCTTTTACTACCGCTCGTTTATCCACCTCTTCTGACGATGACTGCTTGATTTTAGCCCAGCGCTCTACAGGTACTTTAAACTCTTTAGTTTCTTTATCGCCCAAGTCGATCTTAAACTGAACCCAATCTTTACCATCACGCTCAAACGGAACAATGTCTGTCGCGCTAATTGATGATGTTGTCGCCCCTGTATCGATCCTAGCTTTGAAGGTTTGATCAATTTCAGGAACGTAAACCCACTCTTCAGAACCAAGAATCAACATGCCGTCTGGTGTTTTTGTCACTTTGGCTGGTTTTGTCGGTTTTGGCTCGGGCTTTTTCTCAGGTTTTACTTCAGGCTTAGGCTCCACCTCAGGCGTTGGATCGACCTCTGGTTTCACTTCTGGCTCTATTTTGACAGGTTCTTCGACCTTCGGCGACTCAGGCTCAGCAGGTTCCGGCGTCGTTTGAGTTGACGTACAAGCAATTAAACTGCCGCTCATCATAAGCGGCAGAATCAGTTTCCAGTTTTTCATCCACACTCCAATTAAGCTTGAGATACTTTCTTAATTGCGTCCGCTACGTATGGGATATGAGTTTCGGTAAGTCCAGCGATGTTAATTCGACCATCGCCAACACCATAAATGCCATAATCTTCACGCAGTTGCGCCATTTGGTTTTCACTAAAGCCTAGCACAGTAAACATGCCTTTGTGACCCTCAATGAAGTCAAATTGATCGGTATTATGGTTGTTTCTCAATTCGTTACACAAACTTTGACGAAGACTAACCAAACGATGTTGCATTTCACTCAACTCTTGCTTCCAAACGGAAGTCAGGTTGTCATCTTGAAGAATCGTCTTAACCAAAGCCGCTCCATGATCGGGTGGCATCGTGTAAGTAGAACGCGCTAACGTAAGTAACTTGCCTTTTGCATTTGTCACATCTTGCATGTTCTTACCAACGATAATCGCCGCACCTGTGCGCTCGCGATATAGGCCAAAGTTCTTCGAACATGATGTCGTAATTAACATCTCTTCAACGTTATCTGCCATAAAGCGAAGCCCTTTTGCGTCTTCCTCTAGGCCATCACCAAAGCCTTGGTAGGCAATATCAACAAATGGGGTGAAACCGTTCTTCTGTGACAATTCCGTAATGGCTTGCCAAGCAGAAAAATCGATATCTGCGCCTGTTGGGTTGTGACAACAACCATGCAGCAATACAACATCGGAAGGCCCTGCTTTCGCAAGATCATCCATCATTTTTGCTGTGTCTACTTGTTTCGTTTCTGGAGAAAAGTAATGGTAGAACTTAACTTTAAGACCTGCCGCTTCCATCACTGGTTTATGGTTTACGTAGCTAGGGTTTGAAATCCAAACCGTCGTATCTGGCTGTGCGACCTTCATTAGGTCACCTAACATACGCAGCGCACCACTTGCACCTGGTGTTTGAATGGCAGCAACACGATCCATTGCTGACGTTCCCGTCAGTAGCAAATCGATCATGCTTTTATTAAATTCTTCGCAACCCGCAAGACCAACGTAAGATTTGGTTTTTTGAGTTTCAACAACGACATCCTGCGCCATTTGAATGGCTTTCATGATCGGCGTTTCGCCTGCGCTGTTCTTATAGACGCCAATACCAAGGTCAACCTTGTTTGGACGGTCATCGTTACGGTATGCAACGGATAGAGATAAAATAGGATCTAATACGGGAGTTGGGAGATTAGAAAACATGAAAGTCATAACCCTTTGAAATTCAAGTACCGAACCTCACGTTAACACCATCGCAAAAAATGGCGAAATGATTTTTCACTTATTTCATCAATTAGAGAACAAAATTCTGGGTTACGATAAGTTTTGTGCGCTCTATCGGTTATAAAAAGAACGATTCACTCCTCAATATACCAATCCACTCTTCCGTTTTTCCTAAATTCTCTTGGCGTCATGCTCGACCACGCTTTAAAACGTGTACTAAAGTTGGCACTAGTTGGATATCCGACTATCTCTCCAATATGTTGAATCGGCCATTCTGTTGAACGAAGTAGCCTAGCAGCATATTCCATGCGCATACGTGTTAAATGTGCCATCGGGCTTCGACCAAACTGCTTTTGAGTCAGACGGTGCAAATGTGGCTCCGAACATGGATATAAAGCTGCCACTTGCTCGACACTCCAATCCTTATGGAGCTGACGCTGGACAAGATCGAATACGCGCCGAAGCCTCAATTGGCTGCGTGATATCGACTCTGAGGGCGGCATGTTTAACATCAGCTCTAACTGAGCCACGCTATGTGCACCAACCGCACCACCATAATCAATAGGAAGATTAATGCTGCGTAACAACGTTTGGATACACGCATACATCACCTCAGGTGCAGATGTGAGCTGGTAACTAATATTACTCTCTATCATTGGCCATGCTCTATCAGGAGCAAGAAAAAGCCATGCGATCTGCCAGAGTTCCTCTTCCATACCAAAACCGTTTTCAACACCTGCTGGCACCGTGATCAACGAGCCAGGCTCCAAATCATATCGACACGCCCCACTTTCTAACCAACCTTTACCGCGCACGGTGTAAAGCAGCATGTGTTTTTTTTGGTTTTTACAATAAACAGAGAAGAAGTCACGACAGGTTGCAATTCCGCACTGCACAATGCCTCTCTCCTCCAATGCCAGTACTCGACTGTGATCAATAAACTCTTGATAGGTTTTTTCTGAAATCGCGTAGCGTTCTTGTTTATCTTCCATGATTTATTGGCTCACATATACACTAGTGGAGAGTTTTACAAAGGTTTTGGATGCCTTTGAAAAATACACCGCCAAATCATAGGGATAAACTACTCGCATTAATCTTTAAGGAGAAATGCGATGCTCTTAACACGCGAATACATCGATAAAGCATTTTGGCAAAAGCTGATTGCGATTGGCCTCCCTGTTTCACTGCAATCCATGCTTTTTGCGTTGCTCGGCGTCGTGGATATTTTCATGGTGAGTCTACTCGGCGAATCCGCAACAGCTGCAGTCGGTGTCGGAAACCGCATCTTTTTCTTTAACCTTGCGGTCGTTTTTGGCCTGTGTGGTGCGGTAACGGTGCTGGCTTCTCAATATTACGGCTCAGGGAATATGGCGGGAATTCGCAGAACGTTGGCGCAGTCTTGGTGTATTTCCATTTTAGTGACACTGCCATTTATTGTTCTTTATGCGATTTTTGATGAAGAGATCGTCTCTTTCATGTCAGACGATCCTGAATACGTCACTTATGCACGTGACTATCTTGTGGTTACGGGCTTTAGTCTCATTGCAACGGCGATAGTGGTACCGATTGAAGCGGTATTGCGCTCCGTAGGCCAAACCAAACTGGCAACCAACGTTAGTATCTCCGCGATTGTTGTGAATGTCGTGCTGAACTCTGTTTTGATTTTCGGTTTATTTGGATTTCCTCAATGGGGCGTATTTGGTGCAGCAGTCGGTACTTTTGTTTCTCGATTTTTCCAAACTGCGGTATTGATTTACTTTTTCTGCAAACGTTATGCGCACCTGATTCCGACCAAATTCGATTGGGCACAAGGCCGTTTAAAGCAGTATCGTCAAAAATACTTTAAGGTTTCTCTACCCATGTTGGTCCACGATGCGCTCTGGACTGGTGGACTGATCGTTTACAGCATCATCTATGGTCAATTGGGCGTTTCAGAACTTGCGATCATCTCATTCTTGTCGCCAATTGAAGGTGTACTGATTTCAACCTTTATGGGATTTGCGGTCGCTGCATCCGTCCTTCTTGGGAATGATATTGGCGCAAAACATTATGATCGGGTCGAGAAAACGGCGTGGTGGTATGTGTTAACCAGCGCAATCTTAGCCACCTTACTGTTTTTCCTAGTGTGGTTGAGCTCGCCTTTGATTCATCATCTATTGGTACTTAGCCCATTAACCGATGCAGAAATGGCACTCAACGTATGCTTAGTCATGGCGCTGGGTATGATTTTGAGAGTGTTTAACATGGTAGGGATTGGCGGCGTACTAAAGAGTGGTGCGGATATTCGCTACAGCATTTTTATTGATACGTTCGGTCAGTGGGCTATTGGCATTCCCCTTACCTATTACACTGGTATGGTACTCGGGTTGCCTTTGCATTTTGTCTTGATGTCTCTGCTAGCTGAAGAATTTGTGAAAGGCGTACTGACGACTTATCGTATCCAATCTAAACGTTGGATAAACAATATGGTCGAAGATGACCAAACGGTGACAGCGTAACTGTAAATGCACTGACGAACTCACACCAAAAGGGCTCACCCGTTATGCACGCGTGAGCCCTTTTTATGTTTGGAGAATACTTGGTTAGATGTCTGTAAAGCGATGAATGATTTGGTTTGAACTACCACGCCATTCGAGATTGAGGTCTTTCTTGTCTTGTTCAAACTTACCATCAATCAAAACATCGATGTATTGCACCACTTCTCTTTGCGCGTCATCCAGTTCAGCCAGCGTGTAGCCTGTCCAAACCCAGATGTCTTTACCGGGACACTCTTCTCTCACCCTTTTCACGATCTTTAAAATATGAGGCACATTAGCAGGATGAAGCGGATCTCCGCCAGACAACGACAAGCCGCGACGTTTAATGCGCGTGTCATTCAAATCATTGATGATCTTGTCTTCCGCTTCTTGCGTGAACAACACACCCGAATCCAAGCGTTGCGTCGACTGGTTATAACAGCCACGACACTGATGTACACAGCCCGACACAAATAATGTGCAGCGCGTACCCGGTCCGTTAACAACGTCAATTGGATAATATTGGTGGTAGTTCATAATGTGTCTCTTTGTTATCGCGAAAAAGAAAATCAACCTAAAGCAGGTTGATTTTCAAAGTGTTGAATCGAGTGGTAATTAACCTTATAGGTGTTTCACTCGACGTTTAACTTCTTCTTGTTTGCCGAAGTTAAACGGACGTGCATCTGGGCTGCCCAAGTAGCCACATACGCGACGTGTCACCGATACTTTGGTTGAATCGTGGTTGCCACAACTTGGGCAAGTAAAGCCTTTGCTTGTACATTCAAACTCGCCGGTGTAACCACATTCATAACACTCATCAATCGGAGTGTTAGTTCCGTAGTAAGGAACGCGGGTGTAACTGTAGTCCCACACGTTTTCTAGCGCTTCTACGTTACGTTGCATGTTCGGGAACTCACCGTAACAGATGAAGCCACCGCTTGAGATTTCTGGGTAAGGCATCTCGAAGTCGATCTTGTCGTAAGGGTTAACCTTCTTCTCAACATCCAAGTGGAAGCTGTTGGTGTAGTAACCTTTGTCTGTTACGCCTTCAATCAAACCAAACTCTTTGGTGTCGATGCGGCAGAAACGACTACATAGGTTTTCACTTGGTGTTGCGTACAAGCTAAAGCCATAGCCAGTTTCGTCAGCCCATTGATTCACCGCATCTTTTAGATGTTTGATGATCGCGACCGCTTTTTCACGCAATACGGCATCATCGTAAACGTGCGCTTCAGTACCAAACAACGCGTTGATAGTTTCATGCACGCCAATGTAACCTAGAGAAATTGATGCACGGCCGTTTTTGAAGATTTCTGCAATCGAATCGTCCGCTTTCAAGCGCACACCACATGCACCTTCCATATATAGAATTGGTGCAACGCGCGCTTTTACGTTCTCTAGACGAGAAATACGCGTTTCTAGTGCTTTACGAGCAAGACGTAGACGATCATCAAGCAGTTCATAGAACTTCGCTTCGCTGCCTTTTGCGCGAAGCGCGATACGTGGCAAGTTCAAGCTAACTACACCAAGGTTGTTACGACCTTCATGGATAAGTTCGCCATCCTCTTCGTAGGTGCCTAGGAAGCTACGACAACCCATAGGTGTTTTGAATGAACCCGTTACTTCCACGACTTTGTCGTAGTTAAGAATGTCTGGGTACATACGTTTTGAAGCACACTCAAGTGCAAGCTTCTTAATGTCGTAGTTTGGATCTTCTGCCTTGTGGTTTAGACCGTCTTTAATACCGAACACTAATTTAGGGAATACGGCGGTTTTACGGTTTTTGCCAAGACCAGCGATACGGTTTTTCAAAATCGATTGCTGAATAAGACGAGACGCCCAGCTTGTACCAAGACCAAAACCAAACGTAACGAATGGCGTTTGACCATTTGCCGTGTGTAGTGTGTTTACTTCGTACTCTAGCGATTGGAATGCGTCGTAACACTCTTTCTCAGTGCGAGCTTTAGCGAACTCTTCTGGCTCAGCAATGTTCCACTCTTTCGCGATTTCTAAATGCTTTTCATAGCTCGTGATGACGTAAGGTTCCAACACTTCGTCGATACGGTTGATGGTTGTACCGCCATAAATATGGCTAGCCACTTGAGCAATAATTTGCGCTGTTACTGCGGTCGCAGTTGAAATCGATTTAGGCGTATCGATTTCTGCATTACCCATTTTGAAGCCGTGCGTTAGCATGCCTTTCAAATCGATAAGCATACAGTTAAACATCGGGAAGAATGGTGCGTAATCCAGATCGTGGTAGTGAATGTCACCCACTTCGTGTGCTTGAACCACATCGCGAGGAAGGATGTGCGTTTTCGCGTAGTGCTTCGCCACGATACCCGCTAGAAGGTCACGCTGAGTTGGGATAACTTTGCCGTCCTTGTTCGCGTTTTCGTTGATCAAATCAAGGTTACTTTCTTCAATCAAGCCTTCGATTTCACGAGTTAGTGCACTTTGCTTTTCACGCGCGATGTCGCGGTCATGGCGATATTCAATGTAAGAACGTGCTAGGGCTTTGTAAGGACCTTGCATGAGCTCATTCTCGACTAAGTCTTGAATCTCATGGATGTGAACTTCATCGTGATCTTTTAGCTGTAACTCGACAGCAAGAGCGACATTAAGAGCATAAATGGCGACATCTTTATCCTTGTTTTCCGCTGCCGCTTCAACTGCTGCTTGGATACGATCCCTGTTGAACGGAGCTCTTGAGCCGTCACGCTTGATTACGATTGGTTTCACTTTCTTCTCCTTACCCCAGCATACTCACAGAGTTATCCACAAATACACTATATGGGGTTATTTTTTATTCTGCTAACACAATATATTGTGGCGTATTTAACGAAAAGCACCACTTGAAAACATTGATTTTGATCAATAAAGATCGGCTAGCGGACAAGAACAAATCGATCTTATTGGTACTGATCTCAGTTGAGAAGAAAACCATGAAAATTGCAAAATTGGTACGAAATCTACTTGCTTTTTTTAGAGCGCTTATAGGATAAAGGTTGGAAAGGAATACGCTAAAATCCAGGAGTGAAACAAGCCAATATGCGATCACTATTTGTTACTGCCTTATTAATTTTTAGTTCAACGTCACTTGCTCAAAACTCCATCAACTTAACCAGTTGGAATATAGAATGGCTGTCTATAAATGGAGGTAAGGTTTCTAGAACCAGTGACGATTTCGTCAAACTCAATCAATATGTGGATAAAACTCAAGCCGACATCATCGCCTTTCAAGAGGTCGACTCCAAAGCCGCCGTTCAAAAAGCCGTAGGCGATGGCTACGCGATTTACCTCTCTGATCGAGCTCAATCAAACAATAAGCACCTTCAGTTTTCTGATACCAATCAGTACACTGGTTTTGCTGTGCGCAAACACATTGAAGTGTCTGATCCAGCAGACTTCTCAATCACGCGTGGTAATAGCAAGTTGCGCTTTGCCAGCTACATCGTCGTTAACCAAAACCAAAAGGACGAGCTTCACCTGCTCTCTGTGCATTTAAAAGCAGGATGCAGCGGAGCATACAAAAACAACCGCAATTGCCAAACACTGAGCCAACAAGGAGAAGCACTTGCGAAATGGATGAGCGAGAGAGAAAAGAAAAAGCAGCAGTACGCCGTAATGGGCGATTTCAATCACAACTTGTCGTATCAACGTGATTGGCTGTGGGCGATCATGACGCTTGGTAACGATGCACAATTGGTAACGCGAGATACCCAAGCCGATTGCAAGGTTCGCTCAAATAAGACCCCAAGCAAAACACACCAATTCCGCTCTTTGATTGATCACATTATTGTTAGCCCGCAAATAAAAGCGAAAAACGCACATCAAACGCTGTTCAGCTCACAAGATGTTTTGGATTACAAACTGAGTGACCATTGTCCTGTAAACGCAACGGTAACGCTTAATTGAACGAACAAAATAGCCCAGCATCATGCTGGGCTGTTTTATGTTGTTTGTTAGATAGACGTTTAACTAGTTAACAAAAGAAACCGTTCTATCAAAGCGCTCTTGGATTCAGCAGTACGATGTCACCCTGCTTCAACCCCGTTCGCACTCTCCCCAACTCTCCAAGCTGAATAAGTCGAGTTTCTACCTTACCGCTGTCTTGCACCACTTTTACGTAGTCCAATTGACCAACTTGGTAAACCGCCTCTTTTGGCACGCGAAGTACAACATCGTCGGTCAAGGTCAACGCGACTTTGGCGTATGTACCTGGATAGATAGCCGTTAGCGGCTCAAATTGAAGCTTTACGGTATAACTGCGCGAGTTGGCATCTGCCGACGGCGTCACTTCTTTTACAGCCGCTTGCGCGTTGAGGTTGTAAGACGGAAAAACAACGTCCACTTCTTTATCGTAAGTCACATAAGGCATGACAGACTCAGCAAAGCTCACCTCTATTTCCAACGAGTTTGGATTGTACATTGATAAAAGCAAAGCCCCCGGCGTCGCAGTATCACCTTTGTTGATGGGCTTTTGCGTGATCAAGCCATCAAACGGCGCAGTAATAATGCTGTAGCCAAAGGTCGTTTCCGCCTCAGAGACCGCCGCTTGCGCTTTATTGAAGTTGGCTTGCGCGGTTTGCAACGCACTTTCCGCTTGGTCAAATTGCGATTGAGGGATCAGTTTTTTGTTTAAAAGCGCTCTGACACGAGAAAACTCCTTTCTCGCCGCATTGAGCTGCGCTTGTGCAGAGGATAAAGCCTGCTCACTTTGACGAACTCGCGCGTCGAGATCATCGCTTTCTAGCCGCGCCAACACGTCTCCTTGCTTCACTCTATCGCCAACCTTCACCAATACCTCCATCACCGATGCCGTTAACCGTGCCGCGATATCGGCGTGCTGCTCTGCAACGACGACGCCCGGAAATTCTCGAACAACCGGTTCGCTGGTTAACATCAGTTGATGTGTCTCTGCGTTATTTACATCAATCTGGTTGGTTTTCGCGTCATGTTCTGTCGGCAACTTTTCTGTAAAAAATCCAGCCATATAGAGAAAAAGAAGCGCGAGTATGGCAAACAGAATCACGCCTAACCATTTGGTATCTAATTTCATTGCTCTTCCTCCATCTGAGGTAATCCATGTCCTTTGGTGTTTTGGTATGCAAGGTTGTAAACCACCGGAACCACAAGCAGCGTAAAGATGGTCGAGGCGGTAATACCGAATATGATTGCCCAAGCCAAACCGTTAAAAATTGGGTCTAACGTAATCACGACGTTACCCAGTAACGTTGTACCCGCAGTCAGCAAGATTGGCCGCATACGAACAACGCCAGATTCAATCAACGCATCATGTAAGCTACGACCTTCAGCCAGCGATTGCTGAACAAATTCAATCAAAACGAGTGAGTTACGCACCACAATCCCAGCTAGCGCAATCATGCCGATCATCGCGGTCGCCGTGAACAGAGCTGGGTTGGGGTAATTACCGATGTCACTGCTTAACACATTCAAAATCCAGAACCCCGGCATAATCCCAATCACGGTCAGTGGTATCGCCAGCATGATGATGCCCGATACCGCAGGTAAACCTGTTTGAATCAACATCACCACAAATACGCCAAGCAGCGCAGCGCCATAAGCAATGCCTAAATCGCGGAATACGTCTACTGTGATTTTCCATTCCCCCTCACCACTCCAAACTACTTCGATGTTGTCTGGCACGCTCCAAGTGACACCAGCTCCATTGCTCAAGTACGTGCGATCTTGCCAGTGACGATGCACATCTTCCGCGTGAGTTGTATCTTGGTCAGCCATCACATCGGCAATCACTTCACCCGGAACACGCCCAACTACCTCGGCGTAGACATACACAACAGGCTTGAGGTTTTTATGGAAAATCGGTTTGTCCGCTGCGCGTTTCACAAAATGACCGACTTCAGACAACTGCACGATAGGCTGAGGAGCATCCACAACAGCCCCATTGGATTCTACTTTTGCAATCCCCGGACGGCCTCGCACATAAAGCTGCTCTAGTTGATTCAGGTTATCTCTGTCTTCGCGTCGGAGCTGCACTTCGATAGGTAGTGGATCCACTTCTCTTGGATCGGCTATATAACCGAGCACTTTGGCGTTCGCGGCGGTAATAAGCGTGTTATTGATATCAGCAACGGAAACACCAGACAGCGCCGCTTTTTCTTGATCAACGATGAATTGCCACGTTTCTAAATCACCTTGGATGCTGGTATCCACCTCAGAAACCAACTGTTCTTTGCGAAGCCTATCCGCGACTTTCTCTGCTTGGATCATCAGATCTTCATAAGATGTCGCTTCATCACCGTAAACTTCTGCCGTAATGGTTGCGATAACAGGCGGGCCTGGCGGCACTTCGACTAGCTGCAGGTCAGCGTCAAACTTATTTGCAATCTGCTCTAAATCCGCCCTGAGTCGTGTCACCAGTTCGTGTGATTGCATTGCGCGGCGATTCTTCTCTGCAAGAACGACTCGAAGCTCGCCATGGTATGGTTCGCTACGCATAAAGTAGTGGCGCACCATGCCGTTGAAGTCCATTGGGGAAGCGGTGCCTGCAAAGCCCGACACACTTGTCACTTCCGGCACCGTCATTAAATAGTCCGTAAAGCTCGACAGCGCGTTGGAGGTATCCACAAAGCTTGAAGACTCTGGCATGTTTAATACCAATTGGAACTCATTTTTATTGTCATAAGGCAGCAACTTGAGTGGAACTAAGCGAAGTGCTGGCAACAATGCTGCCAAGACGAACAACAAGGCAACCAAACCAAGGAAAAGCCATGCTTTCTTGCGGCTTTCAAGTAGCGGAATCAACACACCACGATACAAACGATACATCGGCGAAGATTGGATGTCATAGTGGCCGTTTTCCTCAGCACCTTTGAGTAGCTTCTTGGCAAGCCAAGGCGTGATCATAAACGCGACAACGGTACTAAAGATAACGCTGATCGGAACGTTGAACGCCAGTGGCGCCATGTAAGGCCCCATCATCCCAGTGATAAAAAACATCGGCGTAAACACGATAACAATCGCGACCGTCGACATTAACAAGGCGCTACGAATTTCTGCCATGGCGAGAACAATCGCATTGGTTCGTGTTAGATTTTTGCGTTTGAGGTAGCGTTCAATATTGTCGATGCTGGCGATCGGATCGTCCACGATCAAACCTAGCGCCAAAATCAACGCAAAGAGTGTGACTCGGTTGATGGAATAGCCAAATGCCAAGTCCATCCCGAGCGCGGCACCATAGCTAATCGGAATCGCGATACCAACCACCAATGCGCTTCGCCAGTTCAAAAACAAACCGACAAACACCACGACCGTTAGAATAGAGATGCCAAGGCTTGATACCAAGTTGTTTACTTTCGCATTCGCCGTTTCGCCATAGTCACGAATGACTGCAACTTGAACTTGTGGAGGAAACTGCTCGGATTGAAGCGCCGCCAGTTTATCCCGAACAGACTCAGCGACGTTAACCGCGTTCGAGCCTTTTTGTTTAGCGACAGAAATGAACACCGCTGGGTATGCTTCATCGTGGTTTTTATCGCGATACCAAGTATCGGATGTTGCCTCACCTTCACCGTCGTAAATACGCGCGACATCTTTCAAATAAACGGGTTTGCCATTGAGCACTGCGATAACAAGATCGCCAACCTCTTCGGCGTTAGTCAGAAACCGTCCCGACTCCAATGTGAAATTTTGCCCGTTTACGCGAACGTTCTTGCCTTGGGTTTTACTATTACTGAGCTGAATGGCCTGTTCGAGGTCATCGATGGTTACTTTGAAGTTTGCCATCGCAACGGAATCAAGCTCTATCTGGATTTTTCTCGGCTCACCGCCAATCACTTCCACCTTGTTGGTGGCATCCAATGATTTAATGCCTAACGTGGCTTGGTCTGCAATACGTCTCAACTGATGGCGATCGAGAATGTCTGGATCGGTGGAATAAATTGCGGCAACAACAATGGGTACATCATCGATTTCAACAGGCTTTACAAGCCAGTTAGTGACAGAAGGAGGAACTTTGTCTTGGTTGGAATAGAGTTTGTTATACAGCTTAACCAGAGCATCTTCGCGGTTTTCGCCGACATAGAAACGAACGATTACCTGCGCAGCACCTTCCATTGACGAAGAATAAACGTATTCCACACCGTCAATTTGGCTAACAAGCTTTTCTAATGGTTCAGTGATTTGATTTTCGACTTGAGAAGCGCTGAGTCCGGGAGCCGAAACCAATACATCTGCCATCGGCACAACGATTTGCGGGTCTTCCTCTTTCGGGGTCAACCACAAAGCCGCGGCACCGACCATAAGCGCGAGTAAAATCATGATCGGAGGGAAAAAGCTGTTCATCACGGACTGAACAAAACTTCGCTTTAGTTTGTCGGGCATCCTTTCCCCTCCATATCAGATTGATTGTTTACGCGTTCGCGGTTTTCATCTTCTTCGCGTTACGGTTAGTAATGATCGCTTTCGCGAACAGAGATCCAACTAACATCGCAAGGAAGAACACTACAATGCTCACGTTGCCTAATGCCAGACTCGCAACCGCAGGGCCAGGGCAAATACCTGCCAAACCCCAACCTAAACCAAAGATCGCCGCACCAGATAACAAACGTCCGTCGATGTTCTTATTGGTTGGTGTGCAAAACGCTTCACCGCTAACTGATTGTTTTCTCGGCTTGATGATTAAAAAATAGCTTGGCATGAATACCGCGAGTGCGCCGCCCATCACAAAAGCCAAACTTGGGTCCCAACTGCCAGAAATATCTAAAAATCCAATGACTTTAGCTGGGTCGATCATGCCGGACACCGCCATGCCCATACCGAATAACACACCGCTCAAAAGAGCAGAAAAACGAAAAATAGTCTTGTTCATGGAATCTCTCTTAAACTAGGTGAAGTCGAACGAATACCGTTAAGCCAGCGACAACCATAAATACACAGGTCGCCACAACAGAGCGTTTAGACAAACGGCCCATGCCACAAATGCCGTGTCCGCTAGTACATCCGTTACCCAGTCTGGTTCCGATTCCTACCAATAAACCAGCGGCAATCACCATCCCTAAAGAAAGGTTCGCGGTACTAGGAACCGCAACGCCCAACATTAGGACGCTAATCAAGCCACCAGCTATCATTCCAACCGCAAAAAGCAATCGCCACGAATAATCGCCTTTTTTTGGTGACATAATGCCATTCATAATTCCACTGATTCCGGCAATTTTCCCGTTAACCAACGACAATATAGTGGCGGAGATCCCTAACAAAAGGCCACCAAACAACGATTCCCATGGAATAACGTTTAACATTATTTACCTCTAAAATCTTAGCTACGAATTAGTTACAGAAAACGCTATGAAGCGCCTTTATTAATGACTCAACTCTCGGTTCTGACAACGAATAAAACACTTGCTGTGATGCCTTACGAGCCTTGATCAATTTGTGTTTGCGAAGCACCGTCAAGTGCTGTGAAAAGGCGGATTGGCTAAGGAACGAGTTCTTTTGTAGCTCCCCAACACCAACCTCACCTTGGGTCAGTTGGCACAACACCATTAGCCTTTCCGGATGTGCCATTACTTTTAGGAGATCAGCAGCTTCATTGGCATTGCCTTTCATTGCTGCTACATCCATATCTGTATAGCTCATGACTCACCTCTATATTAAAAACTAAATTAGATATTACTAAAGCAATATATTTAGTCAACACTAAATTAGTAATGATGAATTTAGATAAATTAACATTAGACATTTCTAATTTAGATAATTATAGTGATGAATATCAAAGGATGGCGTTCTCAGTTTGAGAGTACGAAGGAGAAGAGTTATGACGTTAGAAAATGCAGTACGAATTTTTGCAGGCACGATGGTATTGATCTCGGTCATACTAACCGTGTTCGTTCACAGTAACTTCATTTGGTTCACCGTGTTTATCGGCGTTAATCTTATTCAAAGTGCTTACACGGGAATCTGCCCTGCTGCTTATTTTTTAAAGAAATTTGGTTTTAGATAATCTAGAGCGTAGTGACCTTTCACACAGGCTATTCGTGAAAGGTCAGTTCGCCCTAAAACTTGGAGTTAAAAATGACTAAGATCTTAATCGTCGGTGGTGTTGCAGGTGGTGCATCTGCGGCGGCGCGTGCTCGTCGTCTAAGCGAAGATGCCGAAATCATCATGTTTGAACGTGGCCCATTCGTTTCATTTGCCAACTGTGGCTTGCCTTATCACATCGGCGGCGATATCCAAGAACGCAGTAAGTTACTACTACAAACGCCAGAAAGCTTTTTAGCACGCTTTAACGTTGATGTTCGCGTGATGAATGAAGTGGTTTCTATAAACCGACAGGACAAGACCGTTACGATCAAAAACCTGTTGGATGAGTCTGAATACGTAGAATCGTACGATTTTCTACTGCTTAGCCCAGGTGCCGGCCCTATTGTTCCGCCAATTCCAGGCCTCGATAACCCGCTCACCCACTCGCTACGTAACATTCCAGATATGGATCGCATCATCGAAACGATCCAAATGAACAAGCCAGAGCATGCGACGGTTGTTGGCGGCGGTTTCATCGGTTTAGAAATGATGGAAGCCTTCCACCAACTTGGCATTAAAACCTCTCTGATCGAAATGGCAGACCAAGTCATGACGCCAGTAGACCGTGAAATGGCAGGTTTTGCTCATGCAGAAATTCGTGACAAAGGTGTCGACCTCAAACTTGGCGTCGCGCTTGAATCTGTGAAATTCGTACCTAACGAGCACGTTGCAAGTTTCGACTCTGGTGAGAGTGAGAAACACCAACACCTAGAAGGTGAATTGGAGTTAACACTGAACAACGGTGAAAAACTCACTACCGATATTCTGATCATGGCAATCGGTGTACGTCCTGAGACAAAACTGGCGCAAGAAGCTGGCCTTCAAATTGGTGCGCTAGGCGGTATTTACACGAACGAATACATGCAAACCAGCGATCCTTCGATCTACGCTGTCGGCGACGCGATAGAAGAGAAAGACTTCGTGACTGGCGAGCAAACTCTAGTGCCACTTGCAGGCCCGGCAAACCGTCAAGGCCGTATGGCAGCGGACAATATGCTTGGTCGCAAAGAAACTTACCAAGGCACACAAGGTACTGCGATTTGTAAGATCTTCGACCTTGCTGTGGCTTCAACAGGTAAAAATGAGAAACAATTGAAACGCGCTGGCGTTGAATACGACAAAGTGTACGTGCATACCGCAAGCCACGCGAGCTACTACCCTGGTGCAGAAGTGGTGTCGTTCAAAATGTTGTTCGATCCAAAATCAGGCAAGATTTTAGGTGCTCAAGCAGTTGGTAAAGACGGTATCGACAAACGTATTGACGTTATGGCTGTTGCACAACGTGCTGGCATGACGGTTGAACAACTACAGCATCTTGAACTGACTTACGCGCCACCTTACGGCAGTGCAAAAGATGTGATCAACCAAGCGGCGTTTGTGGCAAATAACATCATCAAAGGTGACGCAGCGGCGATTCATTACGATGAAATCGACAACCTGACTGAAGATCAAATTCTCCTCGACGTCCGTAACCCTGGTGAATTGGAGTCTGTTGGTTATCTTGAAGGGGCAATAAACATTCCGGTTGACCAGTTACGCCATCGTATGGGTGAACTACCAAAAGACAAAGAGATTGTGATTTACTGTCAAGTAGGCTTGCGCGGTAACGTGGCATACCGTCAACTGGTCAACAATGGTTACAAAGCTCGTAACTTGATTGGTGGATACAGAACACTCAAATTCTCGCGCTTATAACGGGATAATAAAAACAGAGAAAACCGAGGAATTGGTTTTCTCTTTTGTTTATTTACATGGACTCAAATCTAACTCATTAACCTTCTATCGCCAAACGGACTGCTGCTTGAGCATGGATAGAAGTGGTATCAAGTAGCGTAACATCTGTGTGACTTTGGTTTACAAGTAAGGCAATTTCAGTGCACCCGAGAATCACGGCTTCAGCTCCCTGCTCTTTTAGTTTTTCAATAATTTGCAGGTATATCGTTCTCGATTCTTCTTTGATTTCACCTTGGCATAACTCTTTATAAATAATGTTATGCACTATAGAGCGATCATCTTGAGCGGGAATTATGACATCCAGCCCATAGAGGTCGGAAAGCCGTCCTTTGTAAAAGTCTTGCTCCATTGTGAATTGAGTACCAAGGAGTCCGACCTTTTGAACCCCTTTCTCACGAAGTAACTCAGCAGTCGCGTCTGCGATATGTAGTATGGGGATATTAATGCTGGCTTCAATTTGAGGAGCAACTTTGTGCATTGTGTTCGTACAAATAAGAATAAAATCAGCGCCCCCTTTTTCTATTGAAGATGCAGCATCAGATAGAATACTTGACGTTTCTTCCCATTTACCTTGGTGTTGAAGTTTCTCTATCTCTGAAAAATTCACGCTATACATACAAATTTTTGCGGAATTTAGGCCGCCTAACGCCTCTTTGACCCCTTCGTTGATCAATTTGTAATAACTAAGCGTCGACTCCCAGCTCATGCCGCCTAGAAGACCGATAGTTTTCATATAACTCTCCAATCGTTATACACCACCGTGGGAGGGGTGCTTTTACAAACAAAATCAACCACGTGGATAGACAGCCTTCTAGCTTTGTCACTAGTGAAAACTGGATAAAACTGCAATCAGAAAAAACGAGAACCAAAAAGGACGACTACTCGATTCTCATATCTCCTCGCAACATTGTTACCGCACTTCCAGAAAGCTTAACGTATTCCGGACTCAATAGTTCTGTATAAACAACTCCACTTCTCTTGGATGCTTGGAAGCCTTTTAATTGCGCTTTACCGAACTCTTTGGCCCAGTAAACACATAAAGCGCAATGAGCAGAACCTGTTACTGGGTCCTCATCAACACCCACCCAAGGGGCAAAATAGCGAGAGACAAAATCAGCGTCAGTGCTTGATTGAGCAGTGATAACAACTCCACGACCTTTTTGTTTAAGTAACGCACTAAAATCAGGTTCGAGTTGCTCTATCAAAGACTCATCATTGATGACGATCAACTGCTTATTATCAAACTGACCATAAGCGATTACATCAGCCACATCGAGCCCTAAGCCGTGAAGCAAGTCTGTGTTAATACTTGCTCGCATATCTAAAATAGGAGCTGGAAACACCAAATGAATGTCATCATGATCAAGTTGTGCAGTTAAAACGCCGGATAGCGTAGCAAACTCAATGGTATCACCTGTACTATATAACCCTTGCTCTCTCAGCACGTGCGCCGTGGCCAATGTGCCATGTCCACACAAAGCGACTTCCGTTTCAGGTGTAAACCAACGAAGTTGCATTGTGTTTAATGACAGAAACGCGGTTTCAGATAGTGACATCTCTGCCGCTATGGCCAACATCATTTCCTCATCAAGGCTTGATTCTGTGATACACACACCTGCAGGATTGCCTTTGAACACATCTGATGTAAACGAGTCGACCTGAAAAATTTTAACTTCCACAAAATATCCTTAAGTTCTATCAACCACTGTAGAACCATTAGCAGCACTTAGTGCATTTGTACCACGTAATGTATTGCACCTGTTGTTTGAGCAGTAAACCTTTATTAACTAAGAAGAAACCACTTTTTCTCCTAATGGGATTTATTGGTATTTTGCCGAAGTAATGAACTCACCGAATGTTTCACACCAAACAACAACAGTATTGTATTCAGAAATGGAAATCCTTTGAGGAACCTCAACAACGAAGTTGTTGAATGTTTTGACATCACCAACCAAGCTCATCTCAGATTTAAGGTCATTAAACGCTTGTTCCGTTTCGACAAATTTAGGAGATAAATAGAGTTTATAGTCAGGCCCGGGAGCGAGTTTTCCTACCAACGTAATGACTTCAGAACTCAAATGAATTTCTCCCTCTCCCCAATGAAAAGCGTCGCTACCTTTGAGTTCCCTCTTAAACACTGCGCTGTATTCTGCGCCTTGCTTGCTCTTAGCAACTTGCTCATCGGTCGGCGCAGGTGGTGCAATAAGGATCGGTAAAGTATAGATACCTATCGCAATGCCAATAGAAACTGCCACTAAGTGACTGATTGTTAATTTAATTATATTTTTCAAGGTCATCTATCTTCTTGTTAGTTTCATCAGCTTAGATTTAGGCTCAAATACAGACATCCGTCAGGTTATACGTCTAATAGCCTAATTTCATTAATATTATACACAAGCTGGACCAATGCGCCTTAATTGCTGCCTTTTAGAGTGCTATCCAATAACCCCGTTATTAACGAAAATAACTATTTTAATTCAGCCCCCTACACACCTTCGACGAAATGATCTAAAGGCAAAGTGAGCAATTAAAAACGGCTGATAATTAATATCAGCCGTTTGCTTATCGGGAATGTCGTTGTACTGGTTTGGGAACTATTCTGCTTCCACCAAAGCGATCTTATCGGATGTCGATTTTTCCAATTTGATCGCAATAAACTTGGAAGTTGGCGTAAACGTTCTATCCCCATAACTATCTAAAGGAACCAATGGGTTCGTTTCTGGATAGTAAGCCGCCGCCTGACCTGCTGGTACGTCATAGGCAACAAGCGTAAATCCGCTCACACGCCGCTCAACGCCATCTTCCCACAATGACACCATGTCTACTTTATCGCCCGGTTCAAATCCGAGTTTACGAATATCCGCGTCATTGATGAACAGCACTTCGCGCATGCCAAATACTCCACGATAACGGTCATTCAAGCCGTAAAGTGTCGTATTGTATTGGTCGTGTGAGCGCATGGTTTGCAAAATCAAATCTGGCTTTTGGCCTTTTTCGAGTATCGCTTCGCTGATCAACTGCTTCGGCAACTCGCTAGAGCTGAACTGTGCTTTGCCGCTTGGTGTATTCCATCGACGCTCGGCTGCTGGGTTTACCAAGTGGAATCCACCCGGGTGTTTAAGCTTATGGTTAAAGTCGGTAAAGCCCGGAATGGTATCGGCAATCAAATCGCGAATACGGTCGTAATCTTCAATTGCCCACAGCCAATCAATTGGTTTTGCCCCAAGTGTAGCATTGGCAATACCGGCAATAATCGCTGGTTCTGAACGCAAATGCTCCGAACGCGGTTTTAGCTGACCAAATGAGATATGCACCATGCTGAAAGTATCTTCAACCGTCACGCCTTGTGGGCCAGTCGCTTGCTGATCAATCTCGGTACGGCCTAAGCACGGAAGAATAAGCGCATCTTTACCTGTGACAAGGTGAGAACGATTTAACTTCGTCGAAATGTGTACGGTTAAATTACAGTTTCGCATCGCGTTGTGCGTACGTTCTGTGTCTGGCGTTGCTTGTGCAAAGTTACCGCCCAAACCGATAAATACTTTCGCTTGCCCTTCTTCCATCGCTTTAATGGCTTTCACAGTGTTGTGGCCTTCACCACGCGGGACGTCAAAGTTAAATCGACTTTCAATGCGATCCAACAACAGATCTGAAGGTTTTTCATCAATGCCCATCGTACGGTCGCCCTGAACGTTACTATGACCACGCACTGGTGAAAGACCCGCGCCCGGCTTACCAACGTTACCTCGTAACATTTGCACGTTTGCGACTTCTTTAATGGTTGGTACAGAGTGACGATGCTGAGTCAACCCCATCGCCCAACACATGATCACACGTTCTGCACGTCGATACATGCTCGCCACCATCTCGATTTCACTTAAATCAAGACCCGATTGTTCCGCGATGTGTTCCCAAGAGGTTGCGTCCACTTCAGCCAAATACTCATCAATACCTATCGTGTGTTGCTTGATGAACTCACGGTCAAATACCGCTTTGCCACCGTTTTGCAATGCCTCGCGTTCCCATTGCAACAAGAATTTCGCGATACCACGAAACACTGCCATGTCTCCACCTAAAGCAGGACGCAGGTACGCCGTGTTAGTAGGTTCTGAGCCGTTACTCAACATCTCAATCGGCATTTGTGGGTTTTGGAAACGCTCTAATCCGCGCTCTTTCAGCGGGTTTAGACAGATAACCTGTGCACCACGTTTCACCGCTTCGCGCAGAGGTTCAAGCATTCGTGGGTGATTCGTGCCCGGGTTTTGACCAATCACGAAAATCGCATCAGCTTCTTCAAAATCATCAAAGATCACTGTGCCTTTACCAACGCCAATGGTGTCTTTCATCCCGATTGCACTGGCTTCGTGACACATGTTGGAACAATCTGGGAAGTTGTTGGTACCGAATGCGCGGACAAATAGCTGATACAAAAACGCCGCTTCGTTGCTTGCACGACCAGAGGTATAAAACTCCGCTTGGTGCGGTGAATCCAATTGATTGAGATGTTTCGCGACTAGTGCAAAAGCCTCATCCCAAGAGACTGACACATAGTGATCGGATTCAACATCGTATCGCATTGGGTGCGTGATACGGCCTTGGTATTCCAACCAGTAATCGGTTTGAGTTGAGAGAGAAGAAACGCTGTGATTGGCAAAAAACTCAGGATCAACCAGACGATTGGTCGCCTCCCAGTTTACCGCTTTCGCGCCATTCTCACAGAAATTGACTTTACCACTATCTGGCGACTCACCCCATGCACATCCCGGGCAGTCGAAACCGCCATTTTGGTTGGTTTTGAGCATGGTGCGAATGTTTTTAACTGCATTTTCACTGCCCCACCAACTTCTGGTTACGGCTTTCAGTGCACCCCAACCACCAGCTGGACCTTTGTATGTTTTTATTTGTTCTTTTTGGCTCACGACTTTACTCCTCGCAGATATACCAGCAAGCAGGGTGCCCGTGAAAACAAGCGCGTTATTTATTGAGATAATGCGGAAGTATTGAAGGGCTTAGTTTCTAATCCATGTATTTTTTAATCCAAATAAGTAACCACTCAACATGCTCTCGCTTGTCCGAGCGTTTACTTATCTAGATTCTTGATATCGGATACCCGCCTACTGTTTCTAAGACTGTTAGATTCAATTTGCGTTGTTGCGCCTTGATCTAAATCAAAGATTAAGTCGTTATTCAATATGCGTCCAATTGATAATCCTGACCGAGTGATAAACAAAATCTATGATGATTTTTTCCACTGACGGTCATCACATTTTTAATCAATACAATTTATGAGGTTAATCATTTTCCCATTCGATTCCACCTAGTTCGCTTAACGAACTCAATAAAATCGGCACTCTTGATAATAGATAATATCTATCACACTATAGATACTTTAAATTTGACCCTAATTAATATCAGGAATAGCCTTGATTCAGATCAATTTTGAGTGTGGTTTTATTCTTGACTTGGTTTTGGTTTTCCATTTCCCAGTTAAAACGCTCCAGCGCTTAAAAAGTACGGTAGTGCCGTGCCCTTATTTAGGGAGTTCCCCCGTACATGTGACTCACAACGCAAGGTTAATAAGCCATTATGGATATCAAACAACTGAAATATCTCATCGCACTTGAACAGACCAAACACTTTGGTCAAGCCGCCGCATTGTGCCACATTACGCAGCCTACCTTGTCCATGAGAATCCGAAGCTTAGAGGAAGAACTCGACCTCGAATTAATCCAGAGAAGTCAACGATTTGAAGGATTTACTGAAGCCGGAGAGCGCATTTTAGCTTGGGCAAAAACCGTCTTAGCCGCTCATGATGGATTGCAAGCCGAGGCTGCTAACTGCCGTGGTCAGTTGGTCGGTTCACTTCGGCTTGGAATGGTGCCACTCGCCAGCCAAAACCCGATGCAATTGCTCAAACCATTAGCTCAACAGTTCCCTGAGTTACGCTTTCAAATACTCTCCATGACGACCGAGCAGATCATAGACCAACTCAATCGCAATCAGCTTGATTTGGGGATGTGTTATGTCGATCAAGTCAACACCGCTTACTTCGATGTTATCGAGCTAGATTCGACCAAACTTGGCGTTTTATTCGATGAGCGTCATTTTGATTTTGCCGAATCTGAAGTGTTGTGGGAGTCACTCAATAACATTCCGCTAGGGCTGCTTTCGAAGGGCATGCACTATCGCCACTCGATTGATCTTAGCTTTGTGAGTAAAGGGCTAGTTCCACAAACCGTCATTGAAAGTAACTCCACCTTTCACTTGATCCAAGCAGTAACCAGTGGCCTTTGTTGCGCCATTATGCCGCTGAATTGTGGATTGGAAGAGTTGAACGATACGCTTCGCATTATTCCTATCGAAGAAGCCGCCGTTCACGCCCCGCTAGGTTTGTTAAAGCGAAAACAAGAACCCTTCTCCGCGCTAACCGATCAGTGTTTCGCAGAAGCAAAAAGCATATTCAATCGATAACAACAATCCACACGTCAATTTTTGGCATACACAACGGCTTATGAGGTGATTTCATGAGATGTACTACTCAATCTTATTTTGAACTGTCCGATTTCAATCAAGCACCACCTCAACCAAGTGCATTCAATTACCGAGAATTGATTGATGGCCGCCCAGTGCAACAAATGTCGTTGGCGAGCGAGTCCGCTTTAGCTATCAGCTACAACGGCATTAGCCAAGCGGTCATGATGGTGACGCCAGGCCATCTGGAAGACTTCGTGAAAGGGTTTAGCTTAAGCACAGGCATCGTCCACGACTTCAAAGAGATCAAAGACATTGAAATTGGTGGCGATCACGAATCTCACTATGCGGAAGTGGAAATCAGCAACCGCGCTTTCTGGGCGTTAAAAACACAACGCCGAAATCTTGCTGGCACAACCGGATGCGGCATTTGTGGCGTCGAGGCTCTTGAACAAGCTTTGCCTGATTTGGCGCCGCTAACACCGTCTCTTCCTCCGCGCTCCGATGTATTCGAAGGGCTGCGAGACAAAGTCGCACAGCATCAAGAAGCCGCACGTGAATCTGGCGCGTTACACGCCGCTTTATTTGCAGATTTACAAGGCAACATCAAGTTGTGCCGAGAGGACATCGGCCGTCACAACGCGCTAGATAAGTTGATTGGCGCATTGGCCAACAATCACATCGAACCTCAAAGTGGCTTCGCAATCATGACAAGCCGTTGCAGCTTAGAGTTGATCCACAAAGCCGTTCGCGCGCGCATCCCCACACTGGTTTGCTTATCTGCACCTACAGCGTTAACCGTCGAATGGGCAAGAAGAAACCATTTGAACCTAATTCACTTGCCAAAACACGGCTCGCCGCGTCTATACAGCCCTGCGCCTTAACACGTCGACCTAGCCGAATTCCTAATATTTCTAACGGAGACCTCTGGGTCTTTTTTGTTTGCTTCTCACTCCCAATTGATACTTAGCGACAAGACACTATTCTCTCCAACCAAACGTGCTCACCCCTTGTCTGCACTAAGCTTACGCATATTAACCCGCTTGCATTTGAACGCTTTCCAATCCGATAAGAACCCTGTCAAAAACCCATAAATTAGTAAGGATTTTGTGTGACTCTTTTCACGCTTTTCCGCCTTCCTAGGCATTTCTAGGAATTTTTCCTAGCCGATCTAGGCAACCATCTCATGTGCCTCACAAAACCACTCTCTAGAATTCCGCTCAGTCAAAGGTAACAAGAGTGCACAACGGTCTCCGTTGTGTTTCTAAAACAATTACAAGAGAGTTCATCATGTTAAAATTCCTCGAACAGGTGCGGAAGCCGACCCTCGATCTTCCTGTCGAAGTTAGAAGAAAGATGTGGTTTAAACCGTTCATCCAATCTTACTTGGTCGTATTCATCGGCTACCTAACCATGTACTTGATTCGTAAGAACTTCAATGTCGCGCAAAACGACATGATCTCAACTTACGGTTTGAGCATGACAGACCTAGGTCTTATTGGCCTTGGCTTCTCCATCACATACGGTATCGGTAAAACCGTAGTGTCTTACTACGCTGACGGTAAGAACACCAAGCAATTCCTACCTTTTATGCTGATCCTTTCTGGTCTTGCAATGCTTGGTTTCAGCTTCAGCATGGGCGGCGGTAGTGCAAGCCTGTTCTTGATGGTGGCTTTCTACGCCCTGAGTGGTTTCTTCCAAAGTACTGGTGGCCCTTCTAGTTATTCAACCATTACAAAATGGACACCTCGTAACAAGCGCGGCTCTTACCTAGGCTTGTGGAACATGTCACACAACGTTGGTGGTGCGGGCGCAGCGGGTGTTGCTCTTTTCGGTGCTAACTACCTATTCGACGGCCACGTAATCGGCATGTTCGTGTTCCCTTCTATCATCGCGATCATCGTTGGCTTTATCGGTATGCGCTTTGGTAGCGACTCTCCAGAAGCTTATGGTCTAGGTAAAGTAGAAGAACTTTTCGATGAAGCAGTGAGTGAAGAAGACACCGCCGCTGAAGAAAACCAGATGACCAAGAAAGAAATCTTTGTTGAATACGTTCTTAAAAACAAAGTTATCTGGCTACTTTGCTTTGCAAACATCTTCCTTTACATCGTTCGTATCGGTATCGACCAATGGTCAACGGTATACGCGTACCAGGAGCTTGGTCTGTCAAAAGAAACGGCAATCTCTGGCTTTACTCTGTTCGAAGTCGGTGCACTTGTGGGTACGTTGATGTGGGGTTACCTCTCTGACCTAGCAAACGGTCGCCGCGCATTGGTTGCTTGTGTATCTCTTGGCTTGATCATCGTATCGCTTGAGTTCTACCAGCACGCCACTAGCGAGTTCATGTACTTGGCCTCTCTATTTGTATTGGGCTTCTTGGTGTTTGGTCCGCAACTTCTTATCGGTGTTGCCGCGGTTGGTTTTGTCCCTAAAAAAGCAATCAGTGTGGCTGACGGCGTAAAAGGTACTTTCGCTTACCTAATCGGCGATAGCTTTGCAAAACTAGGCTTGGGTATGATTGCAGACGGTACACCTATCTTCGGCTTAACAGGTTGGAAAGGTACCTTCGCAGCCCTAGATACCTCCGCCATGATTTGTATTGTTTTGCTTGCTTTCGTAGCTATTGCGGAAGAGAAGAAGATTCGACACGCGAAGAAGCTTCAACTTGCACAAGACCAAGCCTAACTTCTCTGCGCGCTTTACTTCGGTAAAGCGCGCAAGATCATTAAAAAGCATGGTTCAATTCAGTATCATTAAAGATTTTTCTATTGGCTCCTGTTGGAGCTTATTGTTGTTAGTCGTCTGCTCTATTTGGTTGTAATAATGATTCATGTTGCTCTAGTTGATGATCACGTCATCGTGCGTTCGGGTTTCGCACAATTATTAAATTTAGAAAGTGATATTACCGTTGTTGGTGAATTCGGCTCTGTCGCAGAAGCACGCACAGGGTTGCCTGCGGTACACCCACACGTCGTCATCCTAGATATTTCCATGCCAGATGAAAGCGGCTTAAACTTTCTTAGCGAAATACCAACTGGCATTGCCTGCGTGATGCTTAGCGTGCATGACTCCCCTGCGATGGTGGAAAAATCACTAAAGCTAGGTGCAAAAGGCTATCTTAGTAAACGCTGTAGCCCAGACGAACTTATTCAAGCCGTGAGAACCAGTGCTTCTGGTGGCTGTTACCTCACATCAGATATTGCACTTAAACTTGCAACGCCTAGCGACAACACCACCTCTCTATGCCAACTGACAAAACGTGAAAACGAGGTCTGTCAGCTACTTGCGACCGGGTTGGATGTAAAGTCTGTCGCGGCAGAGCTTGGCTTGAGCCACAAGACCGTGCATGTTCATCGTGCAAATGCCATCGACAAACTCGGCGTGAAAAACAACGTTGAGCTCGCCAAACTATTTTCTCAAGAGTCCTTTTAATGCGAGCTTATGCTGTTACCACCATTTGCGGACTTTTCGTTATGGCCTGTGCTTGGTTCTGTTTGTGGGTGATCGCCTACTACTTTGTCAACGATCCAGAGCTGGCGATCTTATTGTTTCCTTTCGCTTTACGATTAGGTGTCGCCCTACACACTCGCACCGCTTATTGGCCAACGATTTATCTTTCAGAGTGGGGGCTTTCCATCGCACTTGCGATGTTACTGGGTCAACCGCAGTGGCTTACCGTGCTGATTGCGAGCATTGCCAGTATCCCGGTCACTCTGATTGCGAAAAAATACTACTACGGAGACCAAAACCGCCATTTAGCCGTGATGAGCGTTGTCATTATCATTAGCGCGTTTATTAATGTGATGGCTGTTGGTTTTCACGTTCCTTCGATTTACATGGTGTGGCTGGCTAGCATTTCTGGAGGCTTGCTCGTGGTGCCTATGTGCTACTTGTTATGGAGTTATTTGTTCCAAAGTCGTTGGTCTCCGCTTAGCTCTCTCCTACTTAGTAATGCCGTTGTATTTCAGGTGCGTCATATCGTGCTTTATGCGCTGCTTTTGATCGGCAGTATTTTGGTGCAAACCAGTTTGCCTGAAGAGCTAAAACGATTTGCGCCATTTTGTATGGCGATTCCAATCATCGTGCTTGCTCTGCGTTACGGCTGGCAAGGTGCCCTACTCGCCACCATGCTCAACAGCATTGCGCTGATTGCGGCTCGCAGCGGCGTGTCGAATCTAGAAATCACCGATTTGTTGTTATCTCTCTCAGCGCAAACCGTTACTGGCATTATGCTCGGTTTAGGGGTTCAGAAACAAAAAGACCTCAATCAAAAACTGCGCGGCGAGCTTGCACGCAATCAGAATTTGTCTCGCCAGCTTATCAAAGCTGAAGAGTCTGTAAGACGCGATATTGCGCGCGAGCTACATGACGAAATTGGACAGAACATCACGGCAATCCGCACACAAGCCAACATCATTAAGCGGGTAAATAACGCAGAAACAAGCGTGGGTTGCGCCGACATGATCGAAGGGCTTTCCCTCAACGTGTACGACACCACTAAGCGACTGTTAAGCAAGCTAAGACCAAAAATGCTGGATGATTTGGACTTAAAAGAATCCGTCGAGCAACTAACGCGAGAGATGGAGTTCGCCAATCACGGAACCAACGTTCAACTGAACTGGCAGGGCGATTACACCAGCCTGAGTGACACACTCAAAGTCACCCTATTCCGTTTATGCCAAGAGTCATTGAATAACGCAGCCAAGTACGCAGAAGCGCAGTTGATCAATATTGAACTGACAATTGGAGAAGCTGCGGTGTCACTGATGATTCACGATGATGGTGTCGGCTTCAAAGTTCAGGACAGCATGAAAGGCATGGGCGTTCGCGGCATGCAAGAGCGTGTGCACGCGTTAGGTGGAAAAATGGTTATCTACTCCACCAGCGATCAAGTGATCGGCACACAAATCAGCATTACTTTACCTAAGGTGTAACTCAAGATGTTTGGATTTTTACGTTCACCTAAATTTACTCAACCGAGTCTGAGCAACGAGCAAATCGACCAGCGTTACCACCATTGGCGTTTGCACATTATGTTGGGGATGTACATCGGCTACGCAGGTTTTTACTTTACCCGTAAGACCTTTAACTACGCCGCACCAGCGATGATTACCGATCTTGGCTTAGATAAAGGCGATTTGGGTCTTATAGGCACGCTTTTCTACATTACCTACGGCTGCTCGAAGTTTATTTCTGGCACGATTTCGGATCGCTCTAACCCTCGTTATTTCATGGGGCTAGGCTTGATTGCGACAGGTCTGGTCAATATCGCGTTCGGCTTTTCTAGCTCACTCGCGGCTTTCATTACTCTGTGGATCTTAAACGCGTGGTTCCAAGGCTGGGGCTGGCCTTCATGCTCCAAGCTGCTAACCACTTGGTATTCACGCTCCGAGCGTGGCTTCTTATGGGCGATTTGGAACACCGCACACAACGTTGGTGGCGCGCTGATCCCTATTTTAGTGGGCTATTTAACGTTGCACTACAGCTGGCGTGAAGGCTTTATTCTACCCGGCATCATCGGGGTATTACTCGGTCTATTCGTTTGTTGGCGATTGCGCGATAAACCCACAACAATGGGTTTACCAAGTGTCGGACAATGGCGCAACGACGCGCTAGAACTTGCGCAAGAAAATTACGGACGTGGCCTCACCTACCGCGAAATTCTGAAATCGTACGTATTTAACAACAAATATATCTGGCTACTCGCGTTCAGTTATGTGTTGGTTTACATCGTCCGAACCGCAATCAATGACTGGGGAAACCTGTACTTGACCGAGCAGCATCACTATAGCCTGATTAACGCCAACGCTGCTCTGTCGATGTTTGAAATCGGCGGTTTTGTTGGTTCATTGGTTGCGGGTTGGGGCTCAGACAAACTCTTTGGCGGTAACCGTGGGCCAATGAACTTGCTGTTCGCGATTGGGATTTTCTTATCTGTCTCCGCGCTTTGGCTGATGCCTCTGACCAACTTTGCATTCCAAGCGGCGGGATTGTTCTCCATCGGCTTCTTTGTCTTTGGGCCACAAATGCTGATCGGTATGGCGGCGGCGGAGTGCTCTCACAAAGATTCTGCCGGCGCGGCAACAGGATTCGTGGGCTTGTTCGCCTACATGGGCGCAGCATTGTCTGGTTATCCACTGGCGTTAATTCTTGAAGAATATCATTGGACGGGTTTCTTCATCACCATTTCAGTTTGTGCAGCCGTCATTGGCCTTTTGTTGCTGCCATTTTTGCAAGCGCAACCATCACGAAAACCACTCGAACCAAAACCTCGGTTGTAAATCGACTTATCGCCCTTCGGGCAAGTTGGCGAGTGACCTAACCGCGCTCGCCCTCCTTATTTAACGTATCTCTGCTCAATTTTTCTTCCGATTCAGTTCGGAGGGTTAACTATGGGAAAAATTCATGAATTTGAACACTATTTCATCGCATAGCTTCTTTCAAATGAACAACAAAATCCAAAACTACGCTTGGGGAAGCACCTCTTCTATTCACGATTTGTTTGGCTTTTCTAACGAAACGAATGAGCCTCAAGCAGAAGTATGGATGGGGACTCACCCAAACGGCTGCTCTGAAGTTCAGATTGAGCAAAACACGCTGCCTTTGTCTGAACTGATCAAACAAAACCAACCCGCTTACTTATCAGCAGAAACCGCAGCGAAATTTGGCGACCTGCCCTTTCTGTTTAAGATCTTAGCGGCCGAACACGCACTGTCGATTCAAGTTCACCCAAGTAAACAAGATGCTGAAATAGGTTTCGAAAAAGAGCAAAGTGCTGGCATCCCACTAAACGCGAGCCATCGTAACTACAAAGATCCAAACCATAAACCTGAGTTGGTGTACGCGCTGACAAGTTACCAAGCCATGAACGGTTTTCGTTCGTATGACGAGATTATTGATGCATTTGGCCTTTGCGATATCGATGAGCTACGCGCACCGCTAGATGCATTCAAACGCGAAATCAACTCACAAGGTTTACGCGATTTCTTTGTGCACATTCTGACCATGGAAGGCGAAACAAAAGAAAGAGCACTGAAACAGCTTCTTGCCCACGCTTCACGTCAATCGGAACAAAGCACTGACTCGGAGCAAGGCACTGACAGCGACGTTTTCAAGCTCATCTTAGATCTATCCACTCAATACCCCGGCGATGTCGGCTTGTTTGCGCCATTACTGTTGAATGTCATCACGCTGCAACCTGGCGAAGCGATGTTCCTGAGCGCAAGAACGCCACACGCTTACATTAAAGGAACGGGATTAGAGATCATGGCGAACTCAGATAACGTTTTGCGTGCAGGACTCACGCCGAAACATATGGATGTTGAAGAACTGGTTAAATGCACAGACTTTGTGCCTAAGCCGTTTAACAGCCTTGTTCTAGAACCCAATGCCAATGGTTGCCAGAGCCTTTATCCCGTTCCAGTGGCAGACTTTAGTTTCAGCATTCTTAACCAACCGAACAATGAAGTGGTTGAGGCAAACAGCGCAGAAATTTTGATGGCGATTGATGCCGACCTGACACTCATCAGTGATAACGGTGAGACGTTAACCGCCGCGAAAGGACAATCGGTATTTGTTCCTGCTTACGTTGGCCATTACCGTATTCAAAGTGCGGGACGTGTGGCTCGCGCCTTTAACTAACTTCTGAATAACGGATTCAAGCTAGCGTCTGACCCAAGGGACTGGGTTAGACAATTTATTCCTCTCATAGATTGAGCCTGTCCGGTTTTAAGACACTCATTCTTACACCTTATCGACTCAAAGCCGCTGCGGTCTAAACCATCTAAGTTCTCTGAGAACCATAGATTCCTCTATTCACTGCACATCCATTGTCAAAACCCATTTATTTCCGGTAAATTCGCCGCTCCAATATCAAATCACTTGGATAATAAAGGCGCTTGCACAGTGGTATTTGTTGCAAAACGTATAATCAACGTTGTAATCAAAGCCTCAATCACTACAATCTCTGGTTCGATTTTTCAGTTAACGTTTGTATGCCGAAGTTAAACCAAGATAACCCAGTTCAAAGCTCCGCCCTTTCCGATATCGAAACCAGCAGTAAGATTCAATCGGCATTAGAACCGAAGTTTCACAAGCCAGAGAAACGTTTCTGCTTAAGCCCTGGCCTGTCGGATAAGCATTTGGCGCGCCGTTGGCAAGTATTAGAACACGTGACCAATAAAGATCATATCCTTGATCCTTTCACGCAGTCACATTGCGATGCTTACTCCAACAACATCGAGCACTTCATTGGTACTATTAATGTGCCGGTCGGCATTGCAGGCCCCTTGCGCGTCAACGGCTTGTATGCGAACGATGACTTTTTGGTTCCGCTTGCAACGACAGAAGCCGCGTTAGTCGCTTCCTACAACCGTGGCGCAAATCTTATCACCGCCGCTGGTGGCGCGAGCGCATTGTTACTAAGTGAAGGGGTGAGCCGAACACCAGTATTCGCCTTTAATCACCTTGCTGACGCCGGCCAGTTCGTCAGTTGGGTTGTGACCCAGTTTGACGTATTTCGTCAAATTGCGGAATCCACCACCTCACATGGCAAACTCAAAGACATCAATGTAAATATCGAAGGAAACCATGTTTATTTGGTCTTTGAATACGTGACTGGTGACGCTTCCGGACAAAACATGGTGACCATCGCAACAAACGAAGTGTTCCATCATATTTTGGCGACCAGCCCAATCAAACCAACGCAAGCCTTCTTGGATGGCAACTTATCAGGCGATAAAAAACCAAACGCGCACACGCTGCGCTCGGTACGCGGTAAGAAAGTATCCGCCGAAGTGACCATTCCTGCTGAGTTGGTGGAGAAATATCTGCATACCACGCCAGAGTCTATGGTTCAATTTGGCAAAATGACCACGGTGGGTGGTTTACTCAGTGGGACGATTGGCGTCAACGCGCATTACGCGAATGCTCTTGCCGCGCTGTACATTGCTTGTGGTCAAGATGCCGCTTGCGTTGCAGAGTCTGCTATTGGTATCACTCGTATGGATGTGGACGCTCAAGGCAGCTTGTACGCGTGCGTGACCTTGCCAAACATCATGGTGGGAACGGTTGGCGGGGGCACAGGCCTTCCAACGCAAAAAGCATGTTTGGATATTTTGGGTTTGCACGGCAACGGCAATGCGAAAGCCTTAGCCGAAGTCGCAGCTGCGCTTTGTCTGGCCGGTGAACTCTCAATTGTCGGCGCATTTTGTGCCGATCACTTCTCCCGAGCTCACCATAAACTTGCTAGAAAATAATCCTTTTACTTTGTACAAGAGAACACCCATGCGGTTTTCTCTTGTGACAATAAAGAAACTTTATTTATTAGCTCATAAATTAGTTTAAGTTGTATTGTAGACTTAATGATTACACCACTCTCACGTTGACCGCATTATCGCAGTATCACCACACATTCCTCGCTATATCACTGTTTGACCCTATTCTCACGCGATATTAAATATCAGTACGTTACCTAAATAAATATCAAAAACATCTAGCACTAAAGTACCAAATTCATAGATTGAGTTTTTTGTTAGTCACTTATAGATACTATACTCTTTCCTGCAGCTGCTTGATTTTTCTAAATTTATTATTTAGCTCAAATGAGCTTAATCACTCCCGTTAAATGGATTTAAGTCGTTCCCTCGGGTAAGCGAGTTAACTATGAGACGTCAGAAACAGAATGAAATCTCTTGTTGGGTACTAGGGTTGATTATCTTATTACTAAGTTACGTCCCTTCAGTACCAGCAGAAATGGAACTAACGCCCTCCAATCAAACCGTTGCGCGTTTCCTCTATCAGAGCACTTTTGGGCCAACACCAACATTAATTGATGAGGTAGAAGAAGTCGGGATGGAAAGTTGGATATCTCAACAAATCTACCTTCCTGCCACCTATCATCAACCGCTCTATCGGACACCTTTTTCCAAAGGCGCACAATCCAATCGCGAAAACGCTTGGTATCAAATTGTTATTACTGCTGATGATCAACTCAGACAACGCATGGCGTATGCATTAAGCCAGATCTTAGTGGTATCTCGCTATGGCGGTGTTCTTTCCAGTAAGCCCACTGGTCTAGTCGACTACTATGATGTATTGATTGCTAACGCTTTTGGCAACTACCGAGATTTATTATATGACGTTTCCATTCATCCTGTTATGGGCAGCTATTTGTCCATGCTCGGTAGCGCAAAAGAGAACAACACGACGGGGGCATTACCTGATGAGAACTTCGCTCGAGAGTTGATGCAGTTGTTCACCCTAGGCTTGTATGAACTGAATATCGATGGTAGTAAAAAGCTTGATCGTACAACGGGTAAGCCTATCCCCACATATACCCAAACGGATATTCAAGAGCTCGCTCGAGCATTAACTGGGTGGAAAAATGCCGATTTAGCGTTTGTCGAACCGATGCGAGTCATCAGCCACCGACACGATGATGGCGAGAAACGATTGCTTGGTAGCACAATTCCTGCTGGTTTAACTGCGCAAGAAGAGCTTTCAAAAGTGATCGATATTTTGATGTCTCATCCAAACATGGCGCCGTTTGTTTCTAAGCTACTTATCCAACGTTTTGTAACTTCGAATCCAAGTCCGGAGTACATCGCACGTGTTGCTTCGGTATTCAATAACAATGGCAAAGGAGAAAAAGGAGATTTAAACGCGGTCATTCATGCCATCTTGCTCGATTCTGAGGCTCTAGGCATGACAGATACCCCGCCAATAAAAGTGAAAGAGCCAATACTGGTCCTAACTAATTTTCATCGAGCAGCGGGTTTTACAATCAAATCTACACGTTACGAAGACGCTACTACGATGATGAATATCGCCAATCAAGGACCTCTTCGTTCTCCTTCCGTATTTAATTTTTACTCTCCTGAGTACCAACCATCTAACGAGTTTACGGAGTCTGGTATTAGCTCTCCTGAGTATGAGCTACTGAACTGGTCCGTTTATACCGATTTGGTCAACTATATGTTGACCAGCACTCGCAGAGGCGGCGGTGATTCCTACACTCTCGATCTCGGCGAGTTTTATCTTCTTTTGGATGATCACGATGCCTTAGTCGAGCTGGTTAACGCACGCTTCTTTGCTGGAACGGCCTCGGCGGAACTAAAAAAACTCATGCTCACCGTGTTAGATGAATATCGTGAGGACTATGTGCCAACAACAAAGCTCGCCTTGGTGATTTTTACCGCCATTTCCGGCGATGAATTCTATATTCAGGATTAGGAGTGGATTATGGATATTTCACGACGACATTTTATAAAAAGCACTGCATCGATGGGCGCTTTAGCTTCGCTTGGTCTACCGGGTTATTCTCTCGCGGCGCCATCTAATGACTTTCGAGCATTAATATGTGTCTATTTAGCAGGTGGAAACGATGCGTTCAACACGGTACTGCCGTTGTCCGACGCGCACTATAACCAATATGCCAAAGTCAGAGGGGCTCTTTCTGTAGCCAAAGACGACATACTCCCTATCAATTTGCGTACCGCCGATAGCTCGGATAATCTGGTAGAACTTGGCTTACACCCCAAACTAAAGGCGCTGTCTTCAATTTTCGAACAAGGCGATGCCAATATCGTGCTCAATAGCGGCATTCTCAGCCATCCCGTTACAAAACAAGCGATTGAGCTAGGTGAAGCGTCACTTCCCGAGCAACTGTTTTCCCACAATTCACAAACTGACGCTTGGTTACTTGGTGGTATGCAAGAATCTAGCAACTTGGGTTGGGCAGGAAGAATGTTGGACGTATTAACTTCTGAATCAGAAATAACCCCACTATACAGTGTGCACGGGAACTCGCTTTGGTTACGCGCGATGGAACACCGCCAAACCGTCCTGAAAAAAGACCGTGCGGTTCAGCTTACCGCGATTGATAACCCGCTATACAAGGGGATCTATGACCAACTGCTTTCTCATCAAACAGAGAATCCGTTTAGTGGTCACTTTAATTTGATGGTTGATGAGTCGATGATGATGAGCCGCGTGCTAAGCGAGCAACTCAATCATATTGATGACGCGCCGCTGTTCACCTCATCAACACTCGGCAAGCAGATGCAAACCGTCTACAAATTGGTCGCAAGCCAAGATGTGTTAAAGCAACAACGACAAGTCTTCTTCGTTAAACACTCTGGCTACGACCTACACGATTCTCAATTAGTTCGACACCCCGTACTACTCGAAGATCTAGCGACTAACCTCTTAGCAATGTATCGTGCGATTGAACGGTTGGGGCTAAACAAGCAAGTCACCTCTTTTACAATGTCTGACTTTGGTCGACGGATGACAAGCAACGGTAACGGCACCGATCACGGTTGGGGTGGTCATCAACTATTGATTGGGGGCGCGGTGAATGGTCAGCGACCTATCGGCACATGGCCTGAACTAATATTGGGTGGAAACGATGACTATTCTCAAGGTCGACTCATACCCCAAATTGCAGCTGATCAAGTGGGCTCAACCCTCGCGCAGTGGATGGGTGTGAGTGATAACGCGGCACTGGAATACGTGTTCCCGAATATCCGCAACTTCGCTAATTCAAACCTTGGTTTTATGGCTTAAGCTGCTTTAATGAGCTCTTATTTAACATGTCATGAAAAAGGGAGCATTTACGCTCCCTTCTCAATATCATTCCCGCTGAATGTCCGTTATGCTTCGTCGCGACGGCGCTCGTTACACAGCTTAATGGCACGCTCAAGTAATTCTAGCGCGGATTGCTCACATTCAGGCAGAGCCGCATCACTTTCACCAATTGGCGTTACGCGGTCACCCCATTTCAATACTGCCGCCCCCCATGTCAAACCTGCACCAAATGCAGCAAGAAGCATGTTATCACCTGGGTTAACTCGGCCTTGCTCTACCGCTTCACACAATGCAATTGGCACCGTCGCTGCAGAAGTATTGCCGTAGTTTTGGATGTTCACAAACGCTTTGTCGTGTGGGATCCCAGATAGGTCACATAGGGTTTGAATAATACGAATATTCGCTTGATGAGGAATAACAACGTCGATTTGGTCGGTAGTTAACTGTGACGCTTTAAGCACGGTTTTCGCAGCTAGCCCCATGCCTTTTACCGCACGTTTGAAAATTTCTTGTCCTACAAAGTTGAAATCCCAGTAACCGTTGTCTTCCGCAAAGCGATCCATACAAGTACCAAACTTTGGCACGGAAAGAATATCGCGACCTTTAGCGTCACAACCGATTTGAGATTGCAGTAGACCCGTTTCTTTTTCTGTTCTTGATAACACAACGGCGCCCGCGCCATCACCAAATAGAACAGCGGTATCTCGCATGGCCCAATCGATGTAGAAAGACAATCTTTCCGCGCCAATAATGATCGCGTTGCGATAGTTACCTGATTGAATCAAACGTGTGCCCGTTTCAAGGCCGTAGACAAATCCCGTACATGCGGCATTTAAATCAAAGGCCGCCGCAGAGCGAATGCCCAAGTTCTGCTGTATTTTAGATGCGATGTTTGGAATAAGTGAATCCGGAGAACAAGTCGCCACAATGATTAAATCAACGTCGCTGGCGTCAACGCCCGCGCGCGCCAATGCGTGTTTGGCAGCAACGGTTGCCATGTCTGAAGTATTTACATGGCTAATACGGCGGTTTTCGATACCGGTACGGGTACGAATCCACTCATCTGAAGTATCAAGGAAAGTGCTAAGATCATCGTTAGAGAGCACGGCAGGAGGAACACATTTCCCCCAACCTGTAATTTCAGCGTAGTAATTTGTCATCGCAGACCTATTTATTGTTGTATTTTAATAAAATTTCTTAGAACCTTAGGCTCAAATACAAACCTGCTCTGCGTTATCTCGGCAGGTTAAAAAATAAGTATACAAATAATGAGGCTGACTGGTAAGTCTGTTTTCATCAATACGTAATAAAGGAAGAAGTCATGTCATCGTTTAAAACTCGCTGCCCTTCATGCGGCGGTCTGAATCGTGTCCCTAATGAGCGTGTTGCAGAGTCTGCAACTTGCGGTAAATGTAAAAGTGCACTTTTTGATGGCGCGCCTATCGAAGGAACGCAAGATAACTTTTCAGCTCTATTACAAAGTGATACGCCTGTTGTCGTCGACTTTTGGGCCCCTTGGTGTAATCCGTGCGTCGGTTTTGCCCCTGTTTTCTCGGATGTCGCTCATGAACAAGCAGGAACGGCTCGTTTTGTAAAGGTTGATACAGAAGCACAGCAAGCGCTCGCTGCACAATTTGGCATTCGAAGCATTCCTACCATCATGGTTTTCAAGAACGGTCAACGCGTTGATATGATCAATGGTGCGCTACCGAAAAGTCAGTTTGATCAATGGTTAAATCAAGCACTTAATAAGTAATTCTCCACGCCAACCTCACTGGTAGGTTGGCGTTTTTATGCAACTTATCGACCTATCTAGTTAACAAATATTATTTGTCGAAACGACTTAAATTAATCATTTTACTTGCCTAACTATTAGCCTCATATTCGCGCCGAATAACCCATAGATTTCATTTAACTTATAGGCGCAAAACAGTGGAAAACACAGTCGTTCCTGCAGCATCACCACGAGTTACAGTTCCAGTCGTCGCACTGTCTCTTTATGCGGTGGCTTCGGGCTATTTAATGAGCTTGATCCCTCTCATGCTCGGTGAATACAACATCTCAGCAGATTATGCGAGTTGGTTGGCGAGTGTTTTTTATGGCGGCTTATTGGTCGGCGCGATGTTTATTGAACGTGTCGTGCGTCAAGTGGGTCACCGTAAAGCGTTTATTGGCTGCTTAGCGGCATTCTCGCTAACGATTGTCACGCTACCCGTTTTTGCTAATGGGTTAGTGTGGCTTGCTGCTCGTTTCATCGCAGGTATTGCCGTTGCGGGCGTTTTTGTCATTGTTGAATCTTGGCTAATGTCTGGCGACGAAGCATCACGTGCAAAACGTTTGAGCTTGTACATGCTATCGCTTTATGGCGGTTCTGCATTAGGCCAATTTGGCATTGGTGTACTTGGCGTAAGTGGCGGTGTTCCGTTCATTGCAATTACAACGCTGATCCTAATGGCGATGTTGGTGCTGATGTTTATTGAGTGTGAACAACCAAACAGCCATGAATCAACCGCTTTGTCATTTAAGCAAATTGCCAAGCTAAACCATGCTGCAATTATTGGTTGTGTTGTATCAGGTTTGACTTTAGGCGCGATCTACGGATTAATGCCTGTTGAGCTCACTAACCGTAAAATCAACCATCAAGACATTGGTACATTGATGGCATTAGTGATCCTAGGTGGCATGTTGGTTCAACCAATGGTGACCACATTGAACAAATACATGAGCCGCACAGTGCTAATGGCGTTCTTCTGTATTTTGGGTATTTTTTCGATCGGTTTGACCTTTATTTCATCGTCAGCCGTGGTATTAGCTGCTGCTTTATTCTTTTTAGGTGCAGCTACTTTTGCCTTGTACCCAATTGCGATCAACTTAGGTTGTGAAGGACTTGATGAGCGCTTTATTGTCTCTGCCACACAAGTCATGCTGTTCAGCTACAGCATTGGCTCTGTTGCTGGCCCGGTTGTGGCTGATAAATTTATGGGCCAAGAACATGGCTTACTAGGCTACTTGTTTGCCGCTTTGGTTGCGACTGGCGTATACATGCTACTTGCAGCGAGCAAAACTAAGCAGCGTATGGCCGCTGGCCTCTAACCAAGCAACTTCTACTCAACGAAAACGAGGGCATGTCGCCCTCGTTTTTTATTCTTCGCTTTTTTGTTTAGATAAACGTTTGTGACGGTTTGACGCGTTCGCTGCAGGTTTTTCCGGTACCGCGCGCTTTTCATGAAGTAAATGACGAACCGCCAAGATGGGATGTTTCAGTAGCATTCTGGGGCCAGAGTAACGCATGACCAAACGCATTTGCTCTTTCGGGTCCGGTTTATAACAGTGAATCGGACACTTGTTACACGTAGGTTTATTCTCTCCGTAAGGACAACGGTCAAGACGAACTTCTGCGTATTCAAGCAGCTCACGACATTCTGAGCACAAGTCACTTTTTGTTCCATGGTGATCGTGACAGTAAACCTCTACCATGGCTTTTACCGTCTTAAATTCAGTGGCGAGCTTGCCAAGTAAAATATCGCTCATGAGCTTCCAAAAATCACAACGTCATTGTGTAAAGTTCTAACGTTCGACCATTATCGTATTGCTGCTCAACTCGTTCAAACTCAAAGCCCAGTTTTTTGAGCAAACTTATACTACGAATATTGTCATTGTTGGTGATGGCAGCCAACTTATCGAGTTTCATTTCCCCTCGAGCATATTCCAGCACCGCGGTTGCCGACTCGACTCCGTAGCCGCAACCATAAGCAGAAGGTAAAAAACCATACCCGAGATCGTAGTGTTGCAATGTGTCACGCTTAACTAGCCCACAAATACCGATCGGCCGTCCATCGTCCTTTTTCTCTACTAAGAGTAAACTCACGCCTTTAACTTTTTGCATGCGTAGCATGTTTTCTTTTATATAACGCGCCGCTTCATATTCAGTACGAATTTGTTTATCTCCGACAAAACGGTAAAAGTCTGGTTGGTTATAAAGTTCTAATATGAATGGTGCATCATCTACACTCACAAGACGTAGTATCAAACGTTCAGTGATCAGTGTTTTCATTTGGACTCCATTAAAACGCGAGAGATGATTGGACATAGAAACGTACTTGAATCTTGCGACCGACGTAAGGGCTTATTTAGTTGTAACTTGATAAAAAAATAACTATCCTGCCCCGCTAAATTAAAGGACCACCACCATGAACCGCAAGAAGAAAATCAATCAGATCTTAAAAGCGAAGCAGAAGAAGCATAACGCTAAGCTACATAAGAGCAATAAGCCGCGTTATATCTCCAAAGCTGAACGTGCAAAAATGGAAGCTGAAGAGCAAAACCAAGCTTCGGAAAGCACGGAAAATGTTGTAGACACAGTGCCGACAGATCAAGCCTAAAAGAAAAGCCGCTTTATGCGGCTTTTTTGTTTGTTGTACGAGAAGAATTGACTCTAATATTCAACACTGTAGTTCAGTGTGAATGTGCGACCTCTTCCTTTGTAGTCGTAAGCTGCTGCATCGTAGTGTGCCGCGTAAAGAATCTGCGCACGTTGACCCCAAGCGGTTGTGTAGTCTTCGTCAAATAGGTTTTGAATACCAAAGCCTAACTGCCCAACAGGTAGTGTTACATTACCCAGAAGATCAAACGTGGTGTAGCCCTCCAACTTATTGTTGGCGTCATCTTCGTAATCAAACATCGTCTGACTTTGTAGACGAATCGAGTACGAATCTTGGTAGTATGTAGCCCATGCATTAGCCTTAGACGTACTGGCCTTACCTGCGCTCAAATCTTCCCATTTACCATCGGTTTTCAGCTCAGAAACTACGTAGTGTCCTGATGCCCCTAACAGGATATCGCGGGTCACCCAGTAATTGATGTTTGCTTCTGCACCGTAAACACGCTGCTCGTCGTCAACATTCGTAATCAACAACGTTTTTCTATCATACTTGATGGAGTTGTCTGAAAGCGAGTAATAGCCTGCCGCCTGAAGCGCAAGAGAGTTGGTATCAAGACGGTAACCGATCTCATAGCTGTCCGTTTTAATACCTGACATTTTTGAGTCAGACACATTAATGCTGTTGTTCAACGCATAATGACCGTTTGCATCCACAGCATCATAGCTGCCTTGACCATAGTACTTCGCAGGGTCAGCAAGTTCGAAACCTTGGGAGAAGTTTGCCCAAAGTTGAGATTCATCATTAAGCTGATAAATGGTGCCCAAATTAAACAGACTTACAGAGTAGTCGGTGCTGCCACCTGGTACCGCATCCGCTGACACCCCCTTACCCGAGGCAATCTTCTTTTGTACGCTATAGGCAACAAAGTCATCAATCTTATTGTCCATGTATTGATAGCGGTAGCCTGCTTGAACAGACCAATCTTGATTAATTTGATAGTCACCTTGAACAAACATTGCGTAAGACGTTACATCTACACCTGGGTAACGACCAACTTCGGCGTACGTTTTATTAATCAAGTTTCCAGAGTTGTTTGCAATGCTTGGATCGAATAGAGCTTGATTGCTCTCAAAACGGTCTAAATACGCATCAACACCATAAACAAGGTTGAATGATTCCCAGTTTTTTGCCAGTGCCAAACGTCCAGCAAAAACCTCTGTCTTTTGCTGAGAAGCACCTTGGTAATAAGGAGTAAACGTTTGGTCTTCACTTCGGTAAGACAACTCGCCAATCAGTTGATGGTCGAATACGCTGTCGTGAGCGTAGTTCGCACTTAAGAGAACTCGCTCTGTACCGTGTTCACGATCGGAATCGAATCCCTCTCGTACATCAACAAATTTATTGTTAACAATGTACAAGCCGTATGGCGAATCTTGCTGGCTGTCATAGTATTGTGCGACAAGGTTTAACTTGCTGGCATCGGAGATTTGAATCTCTGTCGATCCCATTACATCAAGCGTCGAGTTGTATTGCAGAGAGCCTTGGGAGATATCTGGGGTGACAATGTCGCCATTTGCGTCAAATGCACCTTGTGTCTCGGTGTACACAACCGAACCCCTAGCGGCAATTCGCTCATTACCACCTGAGATAGACTGAGCTAGTTTGTAATCAAAGTCATCGCTGCTGTTAAAGCCTGAAGTCCCACTGACATACGATTCAAATGACAAGTCATCGGAGTAAGCTTTCTTGGTGATAATGTTGATAACACCACCTGTAGCGCCTGCCCCATAAATGGAGGTCGCACCAGATAGTACTTCAATTCGCTCGATGTTGAATGGGTCAATCGCATCAAGCTGACGACTAATTGGGCGAGAAGACTGCAGTGAGACACCATCAATCATCACCAACATCGCTCTGCCACGCAGGTTCTGGCCGTAGTTAGTTCGACCACCGGTACCAACGTCTAACGAAGGAATGGTTGCAGAAAGAATGTCACCAAGTGTCTTGCCCGCGCGATATTGCTGAGCAATTTCCTCTTGCCCTACAAACCAAACCGTTCCTGGAATATCAGAGATCGATTTCGGCATCACACTGCCCACGACCACCATTTGTTCATCACTTGGTGTTGATGTTTGTTGAAGTTCTTCCGCAGCTATTGAGCTAACTGCGTATCCACTGCTCATCGCAAGTACGATGAGATTAAGAGAAAACGTCCTTTTTATCATTGTATTTATCTTTTTGTTGTCAACAAGAGCATGCAATGATACTTATTCTCACTCTCAAATCGAGCACTGTTACATAAGTTAACCAAATGTTAATTAGAATTATGCTTGCTCATAAGCTGTCGATTTTTTTCTAAACGAGGACAATCTTCACAAAGCTTTCTGCCTTCACACTTATAGACTAAACAACAGCTTTTTCTGACCAATTTTAGCGGCTGATCCAGTGACGTCTCATAAAGTGAATGACTATTGTTGACATCTAAACCCAATGCCTGTAAGCACAAGATGGCATGCTCACGTAATGTTGTGTTGGTCATTTGCGGAAAACGCTGTTGAAGACGAATCAAACAAGCCATGATCCCATCCGACATCAATTGATGAGTGAAGCCTGGGCGAATGCGCGTCCATTGACTCATTTCTTGTTGGTAGAAATCGAACAACTCTCGAATTTGACGTCCGGCCTCTTTTATTAATTCTTCTGGCTTACCATGTATATGTGTTTCGTCAGCGAATCGATATCCAGACACAAAACAAGGCTTGAGGTGCTGCGCCATCTCACGAATGTTTGGCAACGTGTGGAAACCGTAAATAGAAATGAACGCAACATAAACAGGCTGCCAACACAACAAATCCCACGTTCTCGTCAACCAATACGCTTTTCCCGCTTCCGGATGAGCCTCAGACAACTGTTGGTAAAGGCCTTGAATGATCGGATTGATATCATTTTCGATATGAATAACTTCTTGCCCTATTTCGCCAATATCACCGTGAAGGTAAGGCGTAATCTCACTCGAAGTTTGAAATAGTTGCGGGAAAAATTGCTCAGACATGATGTTTTATTGTTGGTGTAGTCATTCTGACACCTTTATACCCAAGCACCAATCGCAATGCAAACTATTATCTTTTGTGTTCGCATGGCAAGAGCCTATTCTCATGTGTGGTTTATGTCTCTATTTTCAAGCTCTTTGCGCCTGTAAGGTCTGGTTACGTATGCGATGAATAGCAACAAACTCTTAAACATCTTCGCATTTAGCGCTGACATGATCGCAAAAATACACAGCATAAAAACACCCTGATAAAACTGTGTTAACAGTTTCCCTGTGTAGCGTGAGTTATTGCCAATAATTGAATATTGCTGTTTCTTATCCAAAGGAGTGTGAACAACATGAAGTATTTTCTTTCTGAATATCGGGACAATGTAATTAAGTAATTTGGCTATATAGCCCCCTGTTTTGAATAAGGAAATCCACATGTTGTATCTTGAGTTTCTATTTTTGCTCGTGATGCTGTATATCGGCTCACGTTATGGTGGTATAGGCCTTGGGGTCGTATCTGGTATTGGTTTGGTGATTGAAGTCTTCATCTTTAAGATGCCGCCAACCTCCCCTCCTGTCACCGTTATGTTGATAATCTTAGCGGTGGTAACATGTGCATCCATTCTTGAAGCGGCTGGTGGTTTGAAATACATGCTGCAAGTTGCCGAACGTGTGCTTCGTAAAAACCCAAAACGCGTCACCCTGATCGCTCCTTTTGTTACTTACTTTATGACCTTCTTGCTCGGTACAGGTCACGCGGTTTACTCCATCATGCCAATCATTGGCGACGTTGCACTGAAAAACGGCATTCGTCCAGAACGTCCAATGGCAGCCGCTTCCGTCGCTTCACAAATCGCGATTACGGCCTCTCCAATTTCAGCGGCAGTGGTTTACTACTTGGCACAGCTGTCCGATATTCAACACGAGATCACTCTGCTTTCTATTCTGCTCGTTACTGTACCTGCAACGCTATTCGGTACGTTGCTGATGTCACTTTACAGCCTAAAACGCGGTAAAGAACTGGAAGACGATGAAGAATACCAAGAGCGTTTAAAAGATCCGGTGTGGCGTGAAAAGATCCTCAACACCACTGCAACGTCTCTTGATGAAGTGCTACCAACAAGTGCTCGTAACTCTGTGTTGCTGTTCATCGCTTCTATCTTGGTTATCGTCGTTATCGCGATGTGGCCGGACATTCGTACCATAGTGGATGGCGCGAAACCAATCAGCATGGCCGTTGTGATTCAAATGATGATGCTCTGCTTCGGCGGTATCATTTTGCTTGCAACCAAAACTGACCCACGTGACGTACCAAACGGCGTAGTATTCAAATCAGGTATGGTGGCTGCCATTGCGATCTTCGGTATCGCCTGGATGTCAGATACTTACTTCCAATACGCAATGCCTCAGTTCAAATCTGGCATCGTTGAGATGGTAACCAACTACCCTTGGACGTTCGCGCTTGCGTTGTTCATTGTGTCGGTTGTAGTGAATTCTCAAGCAGCGACTGCACGTATGATGTTGCCTGTCGGTCTTGGCTTGGGTCTAGATCCTGCACTGCTTATCGGCCTAATGCCTGCGGTATACGGTTACTTCTTTATTCCGAACTACCCTTCAGACATCGCGACAGTGAACTTCGATACGTCAGGTACCACTAAGATTGGTAAGTGGTACTTCAACCATTCATTTATGTCGGTAGGTTTGATTGGTGTGATTGGTGCCTGCTGTCTGGGCTACTTGTTAGGACAAATGATCATTCCTTCATAATTAGCCAAATCAACAATAAATTAGAGGCGAGTCATTGTACGTTAGCGTACAGCCTGAATGACTCGCCTTTTCTTTGTCACGCTAGTGATTACAGTAAGAAGTCATCATCAATCGCGACAAAGTTATCGGCACAATCAATCAGAGTTTGGGATGTTAGCTTAGGCACACCATAAACAGTCACCGTTTTATTGAAGCGCTGCTGAATTCGTTCCACCAGAAGACTAAAGTCCCCATCTCCAGAAACGAGAATCACTTCCTCAACTTCAGGGGCAATTTCAATCGCATCAAGAGTAATACCGACATCCCAGTCGCCTTTCGAGCTGCCGTCACGACGCTGAATATAGGGTTTAAGCATTACCTCGAACCCAACACCGCGTAAAATGTGATGAAACTGACGCTGTTTTGGATCGTTACTCGCGATGGCATAAGCACGAGCACTCACCACCTCTTTCCCTTGCGTCGCAACATACCAAAACTGGTTGTAATCAAAATTACTGCGATACGCTTCGCGACAGGTGTAATACACATTCTGTACATCAACCAAAATGGCGATCTTTTGTTTTCTTTCTGAATTCATCTTTTCTACGCTTGATTTATTTGCTGCCTACCCTAAGTCAGTTTTGGTAAAAGCACAATGAGCCAATTCCACTAAACTTAACGTATAAACGGTATTTGGGTTTCTAGGGGAACTGTCATGGGCGGAAAGTTACTAGTGATACTACTTTCTTGTATCTTGTCATCGACAGCATTCGGTTATCCAGCACATTCAAAGTACTGGCCGCATCGGAGTGTGCTTTACTTCGCTCCAGAAAACGATGAATACGTTAAACAATTCTTACTAGAAACACTCATGAATGAGTGCGAGTTGGAAGACAGAGACGTGGTCACATTAGTCATTACAGAACAAGGTTACACGTCTCCAGCTTGGCTCAAAGAAGAGTTTGATTTGAAAATGCTTGCCAAGCTGTATGAAATTGAAAAAGGCTCACATACCGCAATTTTACTGGGTAAAGATGGCCAAGAGAAATACCGATGGGGCGCAGAAACGGATTGGCCATTTATCAACAGCTTGATTGATCAAATGCCAATGCGTAAGCAAGAAATGCAGAGACGTCATAGCCCCTGCAAAATCTAACCATTAGATGAACTTATTTTCTAAACCAGTCTAGTTTGTTGTGCAACTGAGTCACGCTGCCAACGACGATCAATGCTGGACTGATCGCCTTCTCAGCCATTTCAGAAAGTTCGTTCAGTTTTCCTTGGAACACGCGCTGCTCTGGACGCGTACCATTTTCAATAATGGCGCATGACATCTCTGGATCTAATCCGTGAGTGATCAGGTTATCCATGATGTGACCGCTTTGCTTCAAACCCATGTAGAACACAAGTGTGTTGTTAGATTGCGCTAACGAATGCCACTCAATTTCGCGACCGTCTTTTTGCACGTGACCTGTAATAAATTGAACGCTTTGCGCGTGGTCACGGTGCGTTAATGGTATACCAGCATAAGCTGTTGCACCCGCTGCAGCGGTGATCCCCGGCACCACTTCGTATTTGATGCCATATTCTGCAAGCTCTTCTAACTCTTCACCGCCGCGTCCAAAGATGAAAGAATCACCACCTTTTAGGCGCACAACGCGTTTACCTTCTTGCGCTTTTTGTACCAAGATTTGATTGATCTGGTCTTGTGGTACGCAGTGAAAATCGAGCTTTTTCCCGACATAAATCATCTCAGCAGATGCGTGAGCCAGTTCAAGAATGTCTTTCGACACCAATCGGTCATACACCACAACTTCAGCCGCTTGAATGGCTTTCAAACCTTTGACCGTCAGCAAGTCTGGATCGCCCGGACCTGCACCAACTAAAGAAACAAAGCCGCTGTTTAAAGATGAGTTCGCAGTAGTCATATCAACGCCTATCGGAAATTTGGATATAAAGAGTAACACTCACGTTATTAACTTAAGGTTTAAACTACCCCAAGGAGTTATTACTTTTTATAGCTAAATCAATACAATATCTATTGAAAGTTAAATGAGTTGAGTAGCCCTACCTTCCATAGGTAGGGCCATATAAAGCGGTTTATTTTGCGATTGCAGGCTCTGCATTTACTTCTTCTTCAGCATTAATAGAAGGCGCTGTTTTCGCATGAGTTAGGTACAGTGGCAGACAAGTCATTACTAGACCACCAACGATGTTACCTAAGATGGTTGGGATAAGATTGAAGTTCAACCAAGTCGCGATACCAAAATCCGCACCTAAGATCATACCCAGTGGGAATAGGAACATGTTTACCACGGTGTGCTCAAATACGAGCGCGAAGAAGATGAAGATTGGGAACCACATCATCGCTACACGACCAGATACTGAACGTGCCGTCATGTTGCCGATCACGCCTAGGCACACCATTAGGTTACAGAAGATAGCGCGTACAAAACACGTGATCCATCCGTCCATACCCATGTTTTCGAAACCAAGGCTACGGGCAGTCGATACAGCGACAAACTTCTTCGCTACCGCGTTGAGCTCTAGAGAGAAGTTACCGGTTAGAGAGATTGCCACTAGGTAAGCCACAATTAGAGAACCAATCAGGTTACCCAAACCTACCAATCCCCAGCAACGGAAAATACGACCCCAAGTGATACCCGGACGGTTAGCAAACTTAGCCAAAGGAGCAAGACCAAAAACACCTGTGACAAGGTCGTAACCCATCACACTGAGAATCACAAAGCCCACAGGGAAAACAAGCGCCCCCACAAGGCCAATGCCCGTTTGTACAATCGCGGTAATAGCAACCACCACTGCAAGAGACAGAATAACGCCTGCCATCGTGCCACGAAGTAGAAGATCTCGTGTGCTGGTATTAATTTTCGCTTCACCCACGTTGATCATGGTTTGCACGAATTCAGCAGGTTTAAAGTCTGTAGACATGAATGTGTCCTTATTCAAAATTGAAAGTTAAAAAGTTAAAGATTGAATAGAGAAAGGCTTCCCGTTGACACCCACTGCTGTCGACATCATCTCGCTTCCCTGTTCCCCCAAGATGACGCTTGGAAAGCCTTTGTCTATTGAATCTAAGTACTCAGTGCATTCCCTCCCCTTAAGGAGGAGGGAATGCGAACCAAGCTTATGCAGAAATTTCTACTTCACCGTTGGTTACACGCGTTTTGTACGCTTTCACGTTAAAACGCTCGTCTTCCATACAAGCACCTGTTGTCAGGTTAAAGCGTTGCTTCTTAAGTGGGCTTGCTACCCAAAGTTCGCCTTGGTGCTCACAAATCAAACCGCGAGAAAGCACGTTTGATTGGAAGAACGGGTCTGTGTTGCTGATCGCCAGCACTTCTTCTGCTTGTGTTGGGCGGAATACCGCAACTTGCTGACCATCAACCAGTGCACAAACGCCAGTGCCCGGTACGATGTCGTTGATTTGGCAAATCTTTTCAAATGACATGTTCAACCTTCCCTTATGCTTCAGTGATCGCTACGTGTAGGATGTCGCCTTTCGCTTCAGGATGTTTCTCCGTGAAGGTCGCTGGACGGTGCTGTTCGCGCTCTTGAACAAACACAACATTGTCATCGCGCTTGTCAGAGTTGATGAAGTGTGCGAAACGAGTCAGTTGTGATTCGTCATTGATGGTTGCAGTCCACTCACATTCGTACTCATCTACAAGCTTCGCTACGTCTGCTTCTAGTTGAGCGTTAATGCCAAGTTTGTCTTCAACAATCACTTCGCGTAGGTAGTCAACGCCACCTTCCATGTTTTCCATCCAAACGGATGTGCGTTGTAGTGGCGCAGCAGTACGGATGTAGAACATCATGAAGCGGTCGATGTACTTGATTAGCGTTTCTTTATCTAGGTCACTTGCAAGTAGGTCTGCGTGACGAGGTTTCATACCGCCGTTACCACATACGTACATGTTCCAACCTGCGTCAGTCGCGATGATACCAAGGTCTTTACCTTGTGCTTCCGCACACTCACGAGTACAGCCAGAAACACCGAACTTCATCTTATGAGGTGTACGAATGCCTTTGTAACGGTTCTCAATATAAGAGCCTAAACCAACAGAATCTTGAACGCCGTAACGACACCACGTTGAGCCAACACATGTCTTCGCCATACGAAGTGCTTTTGCGTACGCTTGACCTGTTTCGAAGCCAACGTCGATAAGCTTGCGCCAGATCTCTGGAAGATCGTCTTTTTGAGCACCGAACAGACCAATACGTTGAGCACCGGTTACTTTGGTGTATAGGTTGTATTCTGCAGCAACGTTCGCTAGTGCACCCAGTGCTTGAGGTGTAACTTCACCACCCGCCATACGTGGGATTACGGAGTAAGTACCATCTTTTTGAATGTTACCTAGGAAGTTATCGTTGGTGTCGTGCAGCTTAACCAGTTGTGGCTTAAGAATGTGCTCACCCCAGCAAGAAGCCAAGATAGAACCAGCCAGTGGTTTACAAACTTCACAGCCGTAACCTTTACCGTATTTCTCTAAAAGCTCATCAAACGTTTTGATCTCTTCGATACGGATTAGGTGGAACAACTCTTGGCGTGAGTAAGCAAAGTGCTCACAAACGTCGTTCTTCACTTCAATACCAGATTTAGCAAGCTCTGCGTTTAGAACAGAAGTGACTAGAGGAATACAACCACCACAGCCTGTGCCAGCGCCAGTCACTGCTTTGATGTCGCCCAATGTATGGTGGCCATCAGCAACCGCTTGTGCGATCTTGCCTTTGGTTACATCGAAACATGAACAGATCACTGCGCTTTCTGGTAGAGCGTCGGCACCTAGTGCTGGTTTCTCAGCGCCTGCGTGTGCAGGAAGGATCAAGGCATCTGGGTGTTCTGGTAGGTCGATTTCGTTCAACATCAATTGAAGCAAATCGCCGTAGTCAGACGTATCACCCACTAATACCGCACCAAGCAGTTTCTTGTTGTCTTCAGAAACGATAAGACGTTTGTAAACTTCTTGTTCTTCGTTTTGGTAAACGTAACTCTTACAACCTTCAGTGCGACCATTCGCATCACCGATAGAGCCCACTTTCACACCAAGCAGTTTTAGCTTCGCAGACATATCAGCGCCTTCGAATTTGCTTTCTGTGTTACCTAGTAGGTGATCAACGGCAACCGTCGCCATCTTGTAACCCGGAGCAACAAGACCGTAGAACATGTCGTTCCAAGACGCACACTCACCAATAGCGTAGATGTTCTCATCAGAAGTCTGGCAGTGGTCGTTGATGGCAACACCACCACGAGGGCCAACTTCTAGCTCCATTTGACGAGCTAGTTTGTCTTGTGGACGAATACCTGCAGAGAATACGATGAAGTCTGTTTCTAGCTCTGAGCCGTCAGCAAAACGCATAACATTGCGTGCGTTTGTGCCTTCTGCCGCAATCTCAAGCGTGTTTTTGCTGGTGTGAACGTTCACGCCCATACGCTCGATCTTTTGACGAAGTTGGTTACCACCAGCAAGGTCAAGTTGCTCAGCCATCAGCTTTGGTGCGAACTCAACAACGTGTGTTTCTACACCCAATGCTTTTAGTGCGCCTGCTGCTTCAAGACCGAGTAGACCACCACCGATAACCACGCCGGATTTACTGTTCTTCGCACACGCTTCGATCGCTTTAAGATCTTCGATAGTACGGTAAACAAAACAGTCTTTGCTTTCATGACCTTTGATAGGCGGGACAAATGGGAATGAGCCTGTAGCAAGAATCAGCTTGTCGTATTGAACTTCACGGCCAGTGCTTGAGTAAACAATGCGGTTTTCACGGTTGATGTTAATCGCACGTTCACCGATCAGCATGTTAATACCGTGTTTCTTGTAGAAGCCTTCTTTCACTAAAGAAAGTTCATCTGCAGTATGGTGAGAAAAGTAAGAGGAAAGGTGCACACGGTCGTATGCGACACGAGGTTCTTCACAGAAAACGGTAATCTCCATATTAGAGATATCAGCTTTCTCGACTAAGTCTTCAATATAACGGTGCCCTACCATACCGTTACCGATGACTACTAGCTTCAACTTGCTCATTATAATTCCTAAGGGTTAGGTTCTTATCACTGAGCTCATTGTTAATTGTGAAAGAAAATTAATACATGATGTAAATCAATTACAATTTCAAACTACCCTAAAGGGGTAGATGAACGTTTTTATCTTGATATTGAAGAATAAAAGGTAATTTATTAACGGATGTTGGTAGTTTTTACAAAATGAGATAACCGCAGTCATGCTCACAAAGGGCTATACAGTTTTGGCTTTTACAGAATGGCAATGATTGTCGAGTTAAACCACGCTAACGATAAACCCTGCTTTGTTTAAAAACAAAGCATTCGTTTTAACCTAGCCGTTTCAAGGCTATTAAAGGTGAACAACTGAAGTGACTGAAAGTTTTAGAAAAATCAAGTCTCACAACAAAAATCTTTTACTAGCTAAGTCGCACTATAAAGACTAGAATCTGATTTAGTTCATATGGAATAAAATCCATATGATTGATACCGTAATTGACATATAGAGTGCCGTCCCATGTTTGTGAGGCGGCCTTTTATTTGGGAGTCATAAAATGTCAGAAAACAATTCTATCTACATTTCAAGCTTAGATATGAACCGAATCACGGCTTTGTTGGATAAAATGCCAAACATCGCGGCGGAGCTTGTTGAGCTAGAAGCAGAGCTAGACCGTGCGACGGTTCTTGAGCCAGAACAAATGCCAGATAATGTGGTCACGATGAACTCAACTGTAGAGTTTAAATTTGCAGGTGAAGATAGAACCATGACAAAGACACTGGTTTACCCATCTGAGCTGAAAAGCAGTGATGATATTTCCATTTTTGCGCCCGTAGGCAGCGCACTGATCGGTTTGTCTGTTGGTCAAAAACTTGAATGGCCAATGCCAAATAATCAAGTGAAGACAATTGAAATTGTCGATATCACCTACCAGCCTGAGCGTTGTGGTGCACTAAACCGCTAACCCTCAGTAGTCCCGGTGCAAAGGCCTCATTTATGACTTTGCACCAGGAGAGCCCCTCGCTTATCCCCTATTTCCTTCTTTGTTTTTCCAAGCATTTACTTTGCTGCTCTTAAGTAACATCACCGATTCTTTATTATTTACCGCATATTCAATACCTATATCTCCAAGCTCAATCATAGAAATTGCAAAGTATTTTTCGTATATTGTCGCTCCGAAAACGACGTAAATTATGCGCAAAATGGAAGAATATCTAACTCGAATTGCCTGCTTAGAAAAAGAAAATGAAGAGCTGAAGCGGAAGAATGCGCGACTACAAGAAAAGTTGAATGCTGCACTCGACAGTAATGGACTGTGTTTGTGGGAGCAGCATATTCCTTCAGGTACTTTGACGATATTCAATATGCAGTGGGGCAAAATGCTAGGTTATCAGCCCCATGAGTTAACCGCGACGGTTGAAACGTGGAAAAACAATCTCCACCCTGAAGATTATGATCTTGCGGTGGGTGCATTTGAAGATCACCTAGCTGGCAAAACCGACCTTTATGAGGTAGTTCATCGCATGATTCATAAAGACGGCAGTGATAGTTGGGTCTACGATCGAGGGCGCATCGTCGAGTATGGTTCTGATGGCGAACCACTACGCATGATGGGCACTCATATCGATATTACAAAAGAAAAGCGATATGAGCAGCAACTGGCTAAGTTAGCTTCGAGTGATCCATTGACCGGACTGTTAAATAGAAAAGCAATTGAGGAAAACTTTAATCATCAACCTCAAACCAAGCCGTCTCAGCAGTCTGCCTTAGTGTTTGTTGATATAGATAATTTTAAAGCAGTTAACGACCAGCTAGGCCATCATACTGGTGATACTCTCCTCATTAATATCGCCAATAGCTTAACAGAGCTTGCGCCAAGCAAGTCTCAAGTCGGACGCATAGGAGGAGATGAGTTTGTCGTTTTAAGCTCTTATTCAAATCAAGAAGAAATATCTCAACTTTGTGATCGACTCTTAAGTTCCATCATTCCTGCGATAAATCAGGACTTAAATAAAGTAACGATTGGAATGAGCATCGGTGTTTGTCTATTTGATAAAGGAAAACAACAGTTTAATGAAGTTTATCAAAAAGCCGATCATGCAATGTATGAGATAAAGAAAAATGGCAAAAATGGCGTTGCCTATATCCAGATATAATAATTCTCTTGTTTTTTTTGAAATTAATATTTCTTTAATTTGACAATTTTCTCTACGGAATTGATAGCGTCTTATTTTTTAATAAGTCATTTATATAGGAAACAAAAGAAATAACAAACAATTAAGAGTGTTGCATACTACACGGTGTAATATTATTACTGTCTTTGTGACTGCTTTTGTTGCATACAATATTATTTCTTATTATTTTTATAAAAACCACTAGTAAAAAGTAGTTAAACATTATAATTCATAAACTTATAAAAACAGAAATGCATGGTTGAATTTTAACCACCCCTTCTGCTAATATCTCGCCTCGTGTTTAAAAGTAATAAACACACACAAATATAAAACAAACTTTATAAAACATAATGCACACTTGATAATTACTGGTTCTATTTGGGTAGAGCTCGGTATTTATTTTATTTAAAACATTATGAATTTGTAATTTCATTTAATATCAAAATATTAAGTAGGTATATAAATTGAAGAAGGTCATCCTCCCTCAATTGGGCTTTGTTGCGTCAAATTTACGCTTGCTAGCTCTTGGCTTTGTAACCCTCGTGTCAGCATATTCTTTTTCATCAGAGGTTTATGCTGAGCAAGTGGCTAGTGGTGAACAAAAAACATTAGTTGTACTCGTCAATTTCCAAGAAAACCCTCAAGAGATCCCGATCTCTAAAGAAGACGCCCATCATGTTGTTTTTAATACCGTTAGCGACTTCTATTCGCAAATGTCCCAGGGGCAACTTTGGCTATCTGGTGATGTTGCTGGAACATTCACCTTACCGATATCAAACCAAATTTGCGATGATGATGCTGTAGCAGCGGAAGCCAACAAAATGGCTGAAACTGCGGGATATCAACTATCAAACTATGACCGTTTTATCTACTTAACAACCAAAACTGGATGTGCATCAGAAGGCTCTGGTAGTCAAGGAGTAACTCCCTCTAGAGCGTCAATAAATGCGGTTTTCGAGCCTCGAGTTATCGCCCATGAATTAGGACATAATTTTGGATTGCATCACGCTTCCGCACTCGACTGTAAAGACGGTACGTTAGCTGGTGATTGCCGTGTCATAGAGTACGGTGATAGCTACGATACAATGGGTAACTACGATATGGGTTACTTTAGCGCCTTCCAATTGGAAAACTTAGGGTGGCAGACCTCCCCTGCTCAAATCATTTCTAGTGATGGTGTTTACTCTATTGATGCCTATGAAGACTTTGAAAGTACTTCATCAAAAGTTTTAAAAATCCCAAGAGGTACCGATCCAATTACAGGTCAGCGCCAATGGTTTTACGTTGAATATCGACAAGCTCTTGGCTACGACAGCTTTTTACGTGACCGTTCGTACATCGTATACCGCCAAGATGTGACAGAAGGTGTGGTTGTGCGCCTAGCGACAGACGGTGATCTTAAAAGTAGCCGCTTGCTACACATGAAGCCTGACTCCACTTTCAAACAATTATTTGGGAGTAATGACTGGGAAGACCCTGCTCTTCCAATTGGTGGAACGTTCACCGATCCAAAAACAGGCGTGTCGATTACTTTGGAAAGTGCTAATGGTCAAAACGCACAGATAAGTGTCATATTTGGTGGTGAATCCGGGCAATGTGTTGCGACATCGCCTCTACTCTCTCTAACCCCACTATCAGGTTCTGATGCTAATGCCGGAGAAACGTTAGCGTATAATCTTAAAGTGACGAACCAGAACAATACAGAATGTGAAGACGCGACTTATAAAACGGCTTTAAGCGTTCCTGACGGATGGAGTTATGACGCAAGCGCCTTGACGGTTCCTTCCGGCATGAGTGCAGAAACGACGGTCATGGTTACGTCAAACAGCGATGCTCAGCCGAACTCTTACCGCATAACCGTTGACGTTATAGATGCTGAAAATGAACAATCAGCCAAAACCGAGCTATCTTACACAGTGTTGTCTGAGTCGACGTCACCACTTGAGGCGGTGAGTGATAGCGTAACGATCAGTGATAAATCCGTCGTTCGCATCCAGCAGTTAAATAATGACTCGTTTGAACAATCGACCTCTCTTGCGATTACGGTCGCTAAGCCAAACAAAGGCAGCGCCCGTGTACTGAGCGATGGCTCCATTGAATACACACCATCGAAGAAGTTTAAGAATAATGATTCATTTACTTATACGATCAGTGACGGTCAATCTTCTTCAACCGCGACGATTAGCATCACCTTACAATCGACTTCTGGTGGGAATGGTGGTGGAAACGGTAAAGGGAAACCGAACTAAGTCACACAATTCATATGAAAAAGCCTGGAGAATACTCCAGGCTTTTTATTCACAAGACGTCAATTAGTTGCTTGGTGCAGGACAAATGTCACAGTCTGCAGAAGCTGTATTCGTCGCTTGAGTATTATCGATTTTCAAGAAACCAACCGCTGTAACAGTATCACGGAAAGATTGCGTTTCTGCATTGCTAAATGCCATTGGGATATAACTACCAGTATAAGACTGACATTGATCCGAAGCGAGTTCGATATTATCCACTACTGTCACGTCATCAGAAGCATCCTCAGGCGTACCTGAGTCATCCACAACAGAAACATTCACTAAAGTAAGTCCAGGCGTTGTGTTACATACCATTCCCGAGAAGCTCACTTCTGCAATGATACCATTTTCAGTAAGTTTGAAGCCGCTTTCACATGATTTCGTTACACTAATCATTGGAGACAAGCTCAATGACTCACATGGATCACTTGCGGTATCAGTAATGGTCGCTTGGCCACCCGGAGTCGCAGCTGCTGTGACTTTCACCGTATTAGTTAGACCATTGCTTGTACTTTCAAAACTGCCGCTGTATGAAGCACTGTCACCTGAAGCAATGGCACCTAAGCTATGTGTAGTACCTGCTTCTAAATCCTCTACAACAACATCGTAGAGCGTACCGACACCATCATTAATCACGTCGCCGCTGTATGAGTAAACGTAACCATCTTCTGTTTCATTCACGACCGCTTGATTACATGTTTTAGTGATATCAACACTACACAACTCAAAGTCACCAACCACAAAGTCTTTCAACTGAGCGGTAATACTGCTTGATGCTCTTGTTTCGGCTGCAAACGAGCTAAAACAGGTGTCTGTTTGTAGAAGTTCAGTAAGGTTTACACCACCTTCAAAGAAGGTTTCTGGAGGGAAGACATTTTCGACACCACTTTTTGGGGTATACGCCCATGGTGCAGGTGAGTCAGTTGTATTGGTTGAAGCACACACATCTTGCGCGCCTGGTGAACACAGTGCATTTGTCTTAACTTTCAAACGTAAGTTTGTCGCAGCACACTGACCATCTTGTGGATTATTGTTATCAGCTTTCGCACAAGTTGTGTCCCATTCAAGAACCAAAATTTCTGGCCCCTCATTTGCCCCTTGCAAATAATTCACCTGAATCAAAAGGTCGCCAGCAATATGTTGACCAGTGAATGTACCGTCTGGGTTTGTACTGACTGAGTCTTGATAAAACCAAAAACCTAAGAAGGCATCACCGCTGTTACCAAAACGGTCTGCACCAAAGGTGAGTACAAGGTCATTATTAATGTTGTATGCCGCTGCATACGCATGAAGAATGTCCCCTTTATCAAGTACCGTACCAGTCTTCCAACCGAGTTCTGGTATGTCTTTGATGTCTTTATTACCACCAGTAAAGATTGTATCCGGTGTTGCCGTGTCATTCTCAAAGCTAAATACTAATGCTCCACCACTGTTTGGCGGCGTTGACCAGTCATCTGGAGCACCTACTCCAGAGTCATCTATCGCATTAGCATTTGCTTCTAACTCAAATACGCCATCTGTTGGTGTTGCAAATGCAGAGCTACCTATTAGCAAGCTTGTAAATATTGCATAAAGAAAGCTCTTCATCGTATGCCAGATACCTGACTTACAAGAATTCATAACCTACTCCTTAGAACGCTTCTAAAGCTAGACGAAGGTCCCTATGTCATTAATTGCCTTTTAAGAAAGAGTGAAAGCGAGATACAACTTTCGTTTCGAGCTCGTATAACGCATAGAGCATGCCACTACTTAAGGTTATGATTTTATTAAACTAAATATTTTCAACAGCGAAGAGAATGAACAGAGTGTTCAATTTTAAAGAAAGAGAAAGAAAACAAAAGAGACAAAAAACCTACGATAACAAAGATATATACGTGTTCTAGGATAATGTTACAGATTGACACTTTATTGTTTACACCTGTGGCAGATACGCAAAAGCGACGGTATTGAAACTGTCCACTATGAATATGAAACAGACGCTTACTCATCTGCTCCCACTAATGTGAAGGTGATGTGTAACACCTGTTTGCATAGTGTTACATCCTTTACACATCTAATTGAATACTCATTTAACTAAAACATATTCAGTCGTTTAGCGAATAAGTTTTAGCTCAACCATTTATGAAAATATAAACAAACTGTTCACCCCTCTGTACAAAAATAAAAAATAATCAACAAATACAAAAGGTTAAATATGGAACACTCTATGCTAGTCAACTGGCGCAGTCTAACTCTGTGAGAAAACTATCACGTATGTGGGCTCAAGGACGTAGCGAGCCCACTTACACAAGGAGGTTTTATGAAAACCATATTTAACTCTTGGTGGGGCAATAAGAGTTGCCGTTGTTCCACTTTATGTAGCCAGAATATACTTACAGCGATCAATATCAGCAGCATGTTTAAGCTGTTTACTTGGGTCATAGCGGTTAGCTTAGTGCTGAGCTCTCAAATTGTTTACGCATCCGCTGGCGACCCTTCAAGCCGAGGCGTGCAACCAATATTTGTTGAAGGGAATAACACCTGTCAACAATTACTTCCAGGGATCGATGGTTTGATAGAATACAAGCTTGAGCCAGTTACAGACGGCACTTTCGGTGATGGCATGCTTGAAGTGGTTATTGATCAACAACCTGGGGCAAAAACCTTCAGTTGGGATCAAGGTGATAGCCCTGTGATTATGCAAGCTATCTTCGTAAAAGGTGGTCCTGACGGAAACCTATATAACTACTTTACAGATGGATTATTGTATCAAGATGATGCCTTACTACATGCACCTGTGGGTAAAAACGGTAGATACTATGGATTAAGTCATATTTCATTCTGTTACACACCAGGCGTACCAGACATCAAAATCACTAAAACTTGTACATTTGGTGATGTTGTCAATGGTAACACTTTGAAATACAACTATAAACTCACTGTAGAAAACACCGGTGACTTTGCATTGTATGATGTTGTGGCAACAGACACTACAGCCGTTGACAACGATATGGCTGCTGGTGACCATGTGTTCAATTTAGCGATGCTCGCCGTTGGACAAACGCAAGAGTTTAATGGTTCGTTTATTATTGACCAAAACGGTATCACTAACTACGCAGAAGTAAGCGCAGCACTTGAAACTGGTGGTGGTGTTGCGGTTTCTGACAACGCAGATTGGGAATGCCCAAGCCAAAACATCCCTGGTTCATTGTCTCTAGAGAAAGACTGTAGTGTCGTCGTCGTGAATCGATTTGAAGATACTGGTATTAATGAATACGGTCTTCAAGTCAATTACAGTGGTAGTGTATGTAATACCTCCAATGTCACCATTGACGGCATTGTCGTAATCGACAACAAAGACTCGAATCCAATCCAGGTTGGTATGCTTGCGCCTGCTGAGTGTTACGACTTTACTGGTAACTACGAGCCAATCCCAGGAGATGGTGAAGGCCTTCCATTACCGGGTGAAGAAGTCAGAGCGTTTACAGATACTGTGGATGCGAGTGGTGAAACTATCTTCGGTAATGTTGTCGTAGAAGCGATAACAGCGTCTGCAGAATGTACGCTATGTCCAACTTGTCCAGAGCCTGTTAACTGCCCTGAATAAGGTCTACTTACAACTTAATAAAACAACGCCTGACGTTAACTCGTCAGGCGTTTTCTTTCGAACTATATCGTTCTATTTATTCTTACCTTTTCCATTGTTACCAGAGTTGCCAGAATCGCCACCAGATGAGGACTCTAACTTCACTGAGACCTGAGCGGTCGAGCTGCTTTGACCATCACCTATGGTATAGGTAAAGCTGTCGTTATTTTTGAATTTCTTTTCAGGTGTGTAACGTAGGGTGCCATCCGATAACAGCTCTAGTCGCCCCTTGCTTGGTCTAGTAAAAGAAACCACGCTTGCAGAGTTTTGCTCTCCAACAATATCGTTTGCCATCACATCGATAGTCACCGACTGTTTCGAAGACATAGTCACCTGATCATCAACAGCAACGAGCTCTGGTGATGGTGAGATTTCAGTGGTTACAGAGTAATTCACGGATGCTGCGGTTTGCAGACTTGAGTCCTCTCCGTGCGTCACGATCATCTTCAAAGCATAGTCTTTATCACTAGCGTCAACCGAAGATACGACTGATATCATTACTTGTCCGGTTTCACCTGCTGCTAGCGTGATTGCATTGCTGCTTGCTTTCCAACCAATTGGCACTGACGCGTTCACAGAAAAACTGCTCGCTGAACAATCTGCACTATCTTTGTTAGTAATAGTGACCTGATATTGAACCTCATCGCCGGCTGCAACCGAGTTGTTTGTTGCAGCTTTCGCAGTCACTGATGGAGCATTAACAGTACAAGTCCCGATATTACCGTTGTCAGAGCCGTCAAAGACAACGCTTACTTCGGCGATGCCGTTCGCTGCACTCACCAAACTCAATGTTACACCTGAGTCTGGGTCAGTATAGCTACCACCGACCGGCATAGATGGGTCAAACCAGTCATTTCGGCCAAAAACCGCACGATATTCAGAATCAGTTTTAAAGTGAAGCAGATTACTGCTGCGCCCATCGCCTTCTACAGCGCTTCGAATGATGATGCCATCCGTAACGTCCCCACGATAGAACGAGTAAGAACGAGCATCTAAAAAGTCGTCAAACCCAATAGACTGGCGGTATTCAATGTAAAACCATTTTTTTGCACCTGTAGAAGGATCAGTACCACGAGGTACTTTTATCGTAACTGGCTGCTCACTAGTCGTCTCGTAATTCGCGATGGAGTAAGTACCATTTTGAGTAACTTCCAGTGTCTTTGAGGCGTGCTCTCCCTCTAGCCATCCTAGTCGCTCGCGCTGGAAAGTATTCAAATAGCCGATGTCTGGACCACCCATTACATCATAGGTATCACCGTATTCACGCAACGTACAGTTGTCTGAAAGCGTATGTTCGCCACAATCAAGAGCACGAGAGTGATGCAAACCAAAGTTATGTCCAAGCTCATGAGCGATATTCATCGGAGAAAAATCACCATTGATGTGCGCGCGTGAAGGCATGCCATCAATAGTTGCCGATCCAGCGACACCACATGCCGTTTTTGTCATCAAGTAGACAATACGATCGTACTCTTCAAGCTTCACTCCCGCAGCGATGGCTTCTTGATCCGCTGCATCTTGAACAGCGGTAAAATCACAAACCTGATTAGACAATGGTAAATTAAACCAACCCACGACTTTCCCAGACAGCCACATTTGCTCAAAAGAGCTTTCACGGTAGAAGTCATTCACTGTGCCAAAGATTAGATTATTTGCCTCTGACAAAGTTAATGGCTGCTCATTTGGGTTTTCTTTGAAGTTCAGCAGGATAACCAATGTATTTTGCTGTCCCGTCGTACTTCCTGCTGCACTGGCGTAATGGATGCTCTGTAAACAAGCGAATATTACTAATAAAAATGACAACCCTTTATTTAGGATTGTTCTATTTATTTTAATATTTTTTATCACTGCTTCACCTAATTTTAAATTAATAACTAGTTCACCTTCCCGCCAATATAAGCAGAAATGGTAGGGTAAAATAATATAAATTTTAGGCAATAAAATGCCCTAGCCTATAAAGCCAAATATGTTCCTATATACATCAACATGGTTATAAAAGGATAACCACCAAAAATATAAGAGCCGGAATCATAGCAAAGCAACCGGTCAAAATTCAACCAGAGCGATAAGTAATTTAGGTTAAGTTTGTGTAATAATAAATTTGTCCATTTTTGTCAGTTACTTAAAATAACCTTATGATTGTTTTATATGAACAAACTTTGTATTCAACAATGACTTTAATAAATCACTTGCACTACAGCCAATTTAAATCATTAAAAATCAAACAAGTAGAAATTGAACTAAAACAACCTCAATTTCATCGCATGAAATTATAACCTTTAAATTCATTAACTTAATAACGAGTCATTCGAATAATATACCTCAACAACTCTTGAGTAATATTATCCATCTTTAATTGTTAAATTTACGTTAAATTAAAGTGGTGAAAAGTTTTTTGCTCACCTAGTTTTATACTCGATTAAAAGACAGACTGAGCGATACAGTGCAATATCAACTAGAGACATATAGAGAAACAAGCAGGATATATGTGCAACTTTATTTTCAGTATTGAACTAAAATCACGTGACAATATGACGCTATAGATAGCAATTCGGGAAAACTAGTTAAAGAATGATTAACTGATAATTGAGGTTGGTATTTGTACAAAAATTAATTATTCAATTAAAAAGTGTGTATTAGAATAGTTTGACAATACCAGATACTAAAAAACCGGCACTAGGCCGGTTTTTAGAAATAGTGGAGGCGCCTCCCGGAGTCGAACCGAGGTCCACGGATTTGCAATCCGCTGCATAGCCACTCTGCCAAGGCGCCTTTCTGATTTTGTATCTCTGATACCAAAGATTTTGATGGTGCCCCGGGCCGGACTTGAACCGGCACAGCGCGAACGCCGAGGGATTTTAAATCCCTTGTGTCTACCAATTCCACCACCAGGGCAACGCAAGCATGCGATGGGTTAGACACCATCTGTCTCAGCGGCCTTTGCCGTGAGAACGAGGCGTACTTTAACGGATTAATTTATCTGGTCAACAAAAAATTAGTCTTTTTTATTCAAATGGTTAAAAAGCCAACTCAAACGAACAAAGGGCGATCATTTTGCTCACAAGAACATCAGCATGCTTTGCTCTCGTTTGCTTTGCTTCATCACTTCATGTCAACGAGGAATCGACAAGTCGCACAAATAGACAATATGGGTATAAACTTAACTCGTACTGCAGGGGACAAATAAGCGCTCATCATGTTTCGAAAGTCATCATTTCAATTACCGCTACACACTGATTCCGAACTCGACTTCGTAGTGCCCCACTTCTTACTTACTGAATTTGATTATGCACGCTCTCTGGAACAAGGGATCGTCCATGACTTGGACCCTGAATATACACACCAGTATCGCGTCACACTAAGGCGCATACGCTCACTATGCGTACTACTTCGCGAACTGATACCTCCTTTTGAACTGCGTATTTTGAAACCTCATTTAAAAATAATGATGAAGAAAACAAATAGGCTGCGTGATTTGGACGTATTTATCTTGGACAAAAGCCAATACATTGAAATGCTCCCAAGCCATAAATCCTCTCTTGAGCAGCTTTTGGGCTTTATAGAATCCGAACGTGCTTACGAACAGGCAAAAGTTGCGCGTTGGCTAGCGACAAAAGAATACACAACGCACTGCACTTTGGTCAGGAATAGTCTGCTGCGAAGTACAAAGCACGTACGAGTGGATAACAACGTACCTGCGTTACTCTTCGCAAACCAAAAAGTCTCCGAACAATTTAAAAAGGTCGACAAAGCACGGCGCAAGATCTCGGACAAAAGTCGTGACAGCGTGATCCACTCAATGAGGATAAAGTGCAAAGCGCTGCGTTATTTGCTAGAAGGGTTTTCCGCACTCTACCCTTCCCCACAGCACAAAAACAACGTGAAACAATTAAAACTATTGCAAGACAAGCTCGGTGATTTTAACGACACTTCAAGTCAAATTGAATTTTTCACACAGCTCAAAGAGGCAGTAAACCTCAATAAACAAGATCGTAAGGCTTTGAAAAAGCTGCTTAACGTGCTTAGTGAACATCACGATACTTCGCGCCAGACCATCTTAACGCACTTAGACCAATTTGAGGCTTTCATCCACGATACCAACACACAATGCCTCTACCAGCACTAACCTAGGTTCACGTATTTTTAATATTCATTAATTACAGTCAGTCGTTAGGCTCCATAAAGAAAGATAACGTGAAACCATTAAAACGATACCAATATGAGCGCTATGCCGTACTCTGTAATCTCGCCTATCCTCGCGTCTTCAGACAAACTCAATACGGATTCGATCCTAATGGGCAACGAGTCATTAGAAATGAACACGGTAAGATTATGATTCGTGTGCTCTGGAGTAAAAAACAGAGTGAAGTGGTCGTAGTGATTAAAGGCTCACACAGTATCAGTGATTGGTTGTTAAACTTCGCTATGTGGACGAGAAGCTGTCGAAGGTTGGGACTGAATTACCGCATTCACGCGGGTTTCTATCATCTTCTGTTTCAAGAAAGTTTACCGAGCCGAAATGAAGATCGGTTGGGGTTGACCGTGATCGAACGCCTCGAAGGTATCGTTGTACCGCTCATTCTTAGGGGAAAAAGAATCACCATTACTGGTCACTCTTCAGGTGGCGCGATTGGCAGTGTTTTTGCCGACTATATTGAGAAAAAATACCCAAAGAGCATTAAACGCGTCGTGACTTTCGGTCAGCCCGCAGTTGGAGATTGGACCTTTAAAAAACGCTACCGTTTGGGGCACAAAACTTACCGGATTTGTTGCGACATCGACATCGTGACATTCATGCCGCCAGTGCCTTTTCTCTATTGGCATGTAGGCAAAATGTTATGGTTGTATAACGGGAGAATATACGAGAATACGCCAACGTTCATTCGACTTGGACGTTCTCTATTTAGTTGGTTGATGCGACCATTCTCTTATCACTTTATGAGTAAATACATCCGCGATAAAGACTTCTTTGACGAACGCTGAGCTAAGTACCCTAAAACTATGATGTACAGGCACTAAAAAGCCGGACTCAGCCGGCTTTACGTTTTTGTGGTGAATTACAGAGAGGCAATTTCTTTTTCAAGTTGATATTTGCTATCTGTGACTATGCGCTCTAACACTTCAACGCGTCGCTTCAAATCACCAATTTGCTTGTTAAGGTTATCTTGTTCTTCTTGGCTCATCGTATTACGTTCAGATATCTCCAAAGCTCTTACTTCTTTACGATGATTCAAGATTAACTTAATTATCCCGCCCCCAAATATGGCACCGAACACAATAGCCACAACCAATACATCAGCAATAGATTCCATTCTTCATCTTCCTCTAGATAATGCTCAAATATAAGTTACTCATTTGTTATATGAATATCAAATAACGTATTGATTCACTGCAAAGTTTCATCAAAATTTGCCTGTTCTGTATCAAAATCACAAGAATGGATTACTCAACGCTAACCCAAACCGAGACAGATCCACCATTTACAGGGAACTCAGCCCACCCGTTCGCATCTGTCCAAATGTCTTCAGTTCGGATGCCCAACTTGTCGACATAGCGTGTACTTGGCTTACCCGTATACATCCACTTAGAGCCACCTGGTCCATCGCTCATGATCACTGCCATTGAATGTGGATGTTCTGCATCGCCCTCTCTAGTCCAGCCAATTACATCCCAATGGTCGAGATAAGAATGTTGTTTGCCATACGCATAGTCTTTACGCAGTGTTACGAGCTCTTCGATGTAAGGCACTTTGACCATATTGATGTCATGCCCTTTATCACTGTACTGCGCACCGTAGTAATCTGCATAAAACACGGATGGATAACCTTCTTCACGCAATAAGATAAACGCGTAAGCGAGCGGCTTAAACCACCAATCAACCGTCGACTCCAACGCCTGCAAAGGTTGAGTATCATGATTTTCTACTAAGGTTACCGCTTTGACTGGATTGTCCTTCATCAGCGTACCATCCATGATTTTACGCATATCGTAACTACCACCCGATTTAGACGCATTGTAGAAGTTCATATGTAGCGGTGCGTCGAACAGAGACATGCTGCCAGAAGTTTTGGTGATAAAGTTATGCAGCTGATTCACATCGTAGTTCCAGTACTCTCCGACCGTGAAGAGTTCTTTCCCTGTTTTCCAACGTAGGTGATCAATCCATTCTTGAAGATATTGGTATTTGATGTGCTTCACCGCATCCATTCTAAAGCCATCAACACCAGTCATGTTGATGTACCACTCACCCCAATCTTTCAGTTCTTGTTTAACTTCAGGATGATCCATGTCTAAGTCAGCATACATAAGGTAGTCGTAATTCCCCTTTTCAGAACTGACTTCCCAATCCCATGCCTTACCTTCACCTTTGAATTTAAAAATGGCTTTTTCTTTACCTGCATCGTCCCAGTCCACGCCATCAAAATGGTACCAAGTCCAATGGAAGTTAGAGTACTTGTCGTTGCGTCCAGGGAAATCAAACTCCACCCACGCTTCAATCCATTTATCACCAAGTTCAATGTTGCGGTTGTTCCAATCTACCCGCTTAGTATCAACCCAAGATTTCCCATCTGCACCACCACGGTGGTTAAACACCACGTCACCATAAACCTGGATATTGTTATTGTGAGCGGCATTGATAGCACTAAGGTACTGATCTTTCGTGCCGTATTTGGTGCGCACTGATCCTTTTTGATCAAACTCCCCCAAGTCGTACATATCATAAACGCCGTAGCCGACATCATTACTGCCACCCGCTCCTTTGTATGCAGGTGGTAGCCAGAGCGCTGTGAATCCGTTTTCTGCTAGCGTTGGAGCGTTATTTTCCACTTGAGTCCACAGTGTGCCATCGTTAGGCACATACCAATGGAAATACTGCATCATTGTGCCATTCTCAGCAGCCAATGCAGATGAACTTAGCAGCAAGGTTAAAGGTAAAATAGTGCGTTTTAATTTAAATGTTTTCATTATTTTTCTCTCACGTTAAGGACTAAAATCCTCCTTTCTGCTCATACACACCAAGCATTGCCAACGGTCACGCTAGCCAAGTTGCTGCCTGTGATACAAAAAGTTCGGATTACAATCGAAGAGAAATTAGCACCAATCACCCTATACAATTATTGAGTTATTTAACATTTATAAAATCAATGACTAGCGCATTGAAAATATTGAATGGTGATCAAAACATGGGAGGAATTTAGAGAAGCGTGAACGAGTATAGATTGATGGATTTAAAACGAAGAAAGCCAGTCATTTAAGACTGGCTTTCGAAATAGTGGAGGCGCCTCCCGGAGTCGAACCGAGGTCCACGGATTTGCAATCCGCTGCATAGCCACTCTGCCAAGGCGCCTTTCTGATTTTGTCTCTCTGTCACCAAAGATTTTGATGGTGCCCCGGGCCGGACTTGAACCGGCACAGCGCGAACGCCGAGGGATTTTAAATCCCTATTCTGTCACACGGCTACGGAAAATCAATAACTTACGTTGCAAAACCTGTACACAAAGTAATCAACTGTGACATTTTCATGCCCTCTGTGACATGCCCTGTGACATCCTCTGTGACATTTTTTCATGCCCTGTGACATCAACTGTGACATTTTGCTGTGACATTTTGCTGTGACATTCTTCCGACCATTGTGACATCACATGTGACATCATCAAAAGTTGGTGCCCCGACCCAGACTTGAACTGGGACGCCCTAAAGCGAGAGATTTTAAATCTCTTGTGTCTACCGATTCCACCATCGGGGCAACGACGCGCACTTTACGCTAAGCCATAAGTCACCACAAGGGATTTCTTGTGACATGGCGTTTGTTTGCTGCTTTTCTGTACATACCTCAATATGTTGCGCATTGTTTCATCAGGAGTTGTGTAACCTTTGCACACTCTCTTGTACTCCGTTTTGATGAGACGTAGCGGATACTTCTTAGCGAGTAAACGAAAAGACGCTCCATATAGGAGCGCCATGCGTACTGAGCGTCGTTGTTTGCCACATAGTAGGGCTGCGTATTGATGCACGCCTGCACAGGATGAGTCTATCTTCATTAGCTTGCTACCATTAGTTTAACTACGTTCTGTAGGTGATTTGGGTTTAAGTGAGCATAACGCTCGACCATCTTCAAAGAGCCATGCCCTAGCCATAACATCATTGAGTGAGGGTCTACGCCTCGTGACGCTAGACGACTCGCACATGTGTGACGCATGATGTGAGGCACAAAGTCTTCCTCATTAGTCATGTGTAAGGCTTGCTTCATGCACTTCCATTGCCAAGACAACTTAGCTTGCGTCATGCCCTCGAAAGGAGTAGCTAGAGCTTGCTGTTTACGTCTTGCCATGATGGTCGCTGCGTGTGGAAGCAACGGGACACGTCGAGTCTTACCGTTCTTAGCGATTGACTTGTGGACGATGAGAGCGTTATCCGTAAGGTCTACCCACTCCCAGCGCATCTTTAAGAGTTCACCACAGCGACAACCTGTAGCGATTGCCACAGTGATAAAGTCTCCATACTCAGGGACGCCCTTCTCAACAAAGAAGTCAACCATACGCTGCTCTAGGCTAGGCGATATGACGTACTCCCTGCTGTTCGTCTCCTTGAAGAACGGGATGTTTGGTAGATGTGTTATGACGTTAGCTTCTACACAGTGCGTCAAGATAACCCTCAAGGCTGTTAGCTTACGGTTTATCGTTGATGCGCAGTTGCCTCGTTCTTCCAAGTGCTGTATCCAGTTCTGGACGGCTACCTTGTCGATGTCCCTTGCGTCTGCTTCGTGTCCGAAGTAGTCAAGCGCAGCCATGCCGTTAGCTCGTGACTTCTTCCAGTCCTTTTGCCGTGTCTCACTCCATTGGTGCTGACATGCGGTCTGGTAGCCAACGTAGAGACTACCTAGTACAAGCATTGGGCGTTGCTCTTTGTCCTTCTTGAGCTGCGCAACGTTTATCCCTAGCTCCTCTAGGACGCAGTCAACGGCCTCTTGTCGTGTCTTACGTTGTCGTTGAACGCGCTTACCGTCTTTGTAGAAGTTAACTTGCCACGATGTACCACGCTGACGAAACGTTACACCGTAATGCTCTTGAATGTGTCTATACATAACGATTGTACCTCTCGTGAGTCATCAACTCCCACCCTTTGCCTCGGTTGAGTAGGCGGTACTGGTAGTTGACTTTGATAGATAGGAAGCCCGACTCTTTCATGCGTCGAGGTCGGACTGTTTGAAGTGCTTTTAGTGCTTTATTGTATACAGATGCGCTTACCTTACCCTTGTGTTTTATACTCATATGTGACTCCATTAACCCTAATAAAGGCGACCCTTTAGCCGCCCTTACTTACTTAGTGAAGACCTTGCGTAGCTCCTCGCGTACTGCTTCTCCTTTCTCTGTTAGTTCGAGGTACTTGGAGCGGAAGTCCTTCGGGTCTTGAACCCAACGACATAGGCCGTGACCCTCTTTACTAGGTGAATACTTATCGACCATCATACGGCAGTGACGGGATGCGGCTGCTTGTGAGATATGCAGTTCATCTTTGATATACGTCACTGAGACGCTTAACGGTGGCGTGTTACACACCTCAAGGAAGACCATCATTTGTACTGGGTGAACCTCTTGGTGTACCAACTCACGGAAAGCTTCTACTTGTCGTTTGAAAGTCTTACTCGCGCCTGTAGGTAGCGGTGAATGATTCATATTCATTTTCTCCGATGTATATGCCGTAGTCATTCCATATGACGGGCTTTTGGTTAAGGACTTCCAAGGCTTCCGCCTCGGTTGCTAATCGCCATAGGGTTTTATTAGGGTCAATCAAGTGACTCATGAACACTTCTGAGTCAGATGCGCAAGGTAGCACAAAGTCACTAACGAGTAAATTAATAGCTTCTGCTTGTTCTAAAGTTAACATCTAATCAATTGTCCTATAACTATAGGTGCAATCACCTCGTCTATCGGGACGGTCGATATTACTACCTGCGCGAGAACGATTGCACCACTTTTTTTTGTGTTTTGCCTGTGCTACTTACGTAAATCAGGGTTTACTTTATAAATATCAATACGTTATACCGTTAAGTATTCTGTGATTGCCTTACGGATGGATGCCTTATTAAGCGCTTGTTTTTCATCCAGATTGTTCTCTAAATAGTCAGCCACTGCGTCTAACTTGTGCGGCTCGACTTTTAGCTCGACCATCAGCTCAGCCACTTTGGCCTCATACTTTAGGTAAGCATCTTGTGTCATATCCCAAGGATACTCCTCAGTATCGACCTCTGGCTCTGCCTCTGGTTCTTCATCTTGGACAAGCTCAAGGATTGGTAAAGCATCCGGCTCATAGTCAATCACTGAGACAGGCATTAGACAGTTAGTTAACTCACCCTCTAGCTCTGCGTTGTACTCTGGTAATGGGATGTTCAGTAGGTTAAGCCACTTGTTAGCCGCTAGGTACTTGTTACGCTTAGCTGCTAGTGTCTTACCTTCGGATGAGACTAGGCGATTGACCCAGAACTCACGAACTAGACGCTCCTCCACTTCGTCTAGCGCTTTGATTGCCTCTGCGGCCTCCTCTGCGCTGTCAAAGTGCTCTAGCGCAATGCGGCTCACGATGCCGACCACGTTTAGCATGACGCCTTGAGTTGTCACATACTTCTCGCGGTGCTGCTCTGCGCCTAGGTCGTCAATCATGCCCCACCCTAGCGCGTCACTCCATGCGTCCCACATGATGAGAGCGTCCTGCTCCTGCTCCGAGAGAGGCGCTTGATTAGCTTTAAGACCAAGCATCTCACGAGTCGCATCCTTGATTGCCTTGATGCTGAATGAGTAGGTTGACGCGCCTGTGATTAGGTTCTTCTCAAAGTCCACACGGTCAACAAACACATCGCAAGTAGTCGCCAGCTTAACAGCCAGTTGAGACAATGGGTCTCGATGGTTATATACAGTCGCAATAGCTTTGTTAGGCTTCTTGACGTTGTCGTTGATGTCTGCGAATGCCTGTTGACGCTCCTTGAGTGTTAGGTTCGGGTAGAGTAAGACGCTGATTGTATCTCCTAGCTCCTCTAGGTTGCTTGCTGCTTCGATGATGCCTGTTGCGCGGTGTTGTCCGTCGAATAGGTGAATGACTGCATCCATGTCAATCTCTAGGATACCGATTCCATTCTGTAGCTCGTTAAAGCTTACCTTGTCGACTGTACCTGTTAGCGTTGGCAGTACGTAGAACTCCTCGCCACGCACTGCACTCTCGATGTAAGTCGCTATCTTCTTGGCTCTTGGTACTTCTACCTCACGTTGTGAGCGGTCTAGGACGTTACCAGTATCAAAGGCCATCATGCGCTTTAGGTAAGTCATAGGAATGCTTGTGATGAAGTAGTCACGGCCTGCTTGTACGCCTTTAGACGCAGGGAACTGTAGTTTCATGGTGTCTCTCTCTTAGTTAGCTTGTTGATATGCGTTGCGTGCTGTTGTGTATGCAAAGTCCCATAGGTTCTGTGCTGCTTTGCGGTTGCCTCGCTCGGCTGCAAGTAGAGCCACGCGAACGGCGGCACGTACTATCTTTGTATCTGCGTGATTAGCTGCTAGACGTTGTTTCATGGCTCTTATCCTTTGTAAGGTTGCAACCGTATTAGGGTCTCGATGTTGTCTTTGGTTATCTTGATGTTGCATAGGTCGCCTTGCTTGGCGCGGTAATACTTGTTCTCGCGGCACAGCTTCTCGTGTGTCGTTTCGAACGTCCTTGTGTTGGCTGCTGCATCCCATGAGAGCGCTAGGAACGCGATGAGCGCAGTAGCCTTGATGATGTTTAGAATCATGTTCTTTAACCTCCCGATTGATGAGAGCGTCCACACAAAGACGCTCACGATTACACCTCACAAGTGACTAGAAGTTGCGAAAGTAATGGCCGTTTGAGCTTGTCATATCCATGCAGATGTCACGGGCGTAGCGCTCCCAGTCGATGTAGTTCCATAGATGCTCTGGGATGTCTCCGCAATCCTCAGCTAAGCTTTGCGCGTAGTCCTCGTCAGACTCCCACTGACCACAGTATGCGTCCTCGATGTTCTCTAGCTCGATGTCACAATCAAGACCTGCTGCGATGACCTCTGCGTCTAGCCCTGAGTCCAGCGCCTTGACGTAGTCCTCCATGTCAAAGCCGTAAGTGTTTACGAAGTGGCTCACTAGGTCGCCTTCCCAATCTGAGTACAACCAGTCACGCTCTAGGATGCGCTCTGCTGTTGCTTCGTTTAGGTGTAGCTCTAGGAAGTCTTTAAGACCTTCACGCGCTACTTCCTCCGCATCTAGCCAGAACCAAGCGCCGTCTAGTCCGTAGAACGTGATACACACTTGCTCCACTCCCTCAGATGGAGCTAGTTTGTTGAGCGCTTCGCATACCTCAGAGTAAGTCATTACTGTTTCCTTCTCACATGTGACTACATAGGATGAATGGATAAGACGAGCTAGGCGTACCTCGTTACTACCGCCTGTTACTGGCATTACGCGCATACCTCTCAGTGTGACGTAAAGACCATCGCTTGCTGCTGTCAGTTCATAGCCTTCGCCTAGCTCTGCGTTTTGCTGTACCATGTACTCTACAAGCTCGGCTTTAAGTGCTTCATTAGCGGTTCTTAGTTCTTCGTTGTAAACCATGATGTTCTCCTTAAAGTAAGTTGATAATGTTTAATCTTGAGCTGGCACTGTGACCAGCCCAATGTTAAAGACTATCAGTCGGACTATCTGTCTCACGACGTGTCGTCCTTCGCTTGCGTACCACATTGTTAAAGAGCGGTGAGACTTTGTTTCATTGGTCGTGTCTCTCTCGACGGGATGAAGTGTCACCCAAAAGGGATTCGGTTGCAACTATAATTCGCATGTGACTATATATTTTTGTGATTTAGTTCACACAAAAGCCCTATTTCGCTCAATTTATGCACAAAAAAAGCGGCAGGGCTGAGAGTCTGAGACGATGAGAGCGTCACTCTAAGCCCGTCTTTAGTGTCTATAGTGGTGATTGTTATTAATAGATAGTCAACGCTTAAAGGCAGCTATAAGAGAACGCAGAGCACATCACATCGTCTAGCATTGTATTGCGTCTTATAGCAGAGCATTGTGTCTGTCATTGTGTGGGGCGTAGAGCTGAGCGTTGTGTCTGTCATTGTGTCTGTCATTGTGTCTAGCGCTGAGTGTGTGAGGCGTAGAGAGAAGGCATTGAGAGAGGCATTGTGTGCAGCTTAAAGGTGAAACTTAAAGAGGCAGGGTATCATACATGTAAAGGCTGAATGTTCAACTTAAAGCCATTTGTACAGCTTTCTTTAAAAAATCAGGGCAAAAGGTGTACACTGTGACATAAAGGGATATGGAATCCCCGTTGTGTGACACGAAATGAGGACTTTGCGTACCCCTATGGGGGAAATCTCAGAGCTTAATCTTTATATATGCCCTCTCAGATTTTCGCAGTGTTTTTCTCTGCCCTCTCCTAGCGCCTCAGTACAGCGTAGAGCGCATAGAAGGCATTGTGCTAGGGCATTGTGTGGATATACACCATGACGGCTCAGAGAGAGGCTTAGCGTAGGTCTTTAGGTTGAACCTAGAGTTTGTGTCTACTTCAATTTCAATAACTTGTCCATGTCTTGAAGCGTCTTTTTGATTGCGTCTGCGCGCTCAGCCTCAAGCTCTATCACGGTATCCCAAAAGTCAGTTCGACGAGCTTCCGCATAGAGACGCCTGTAGGTCGCGTAGCATTTCTCTAGCTCACGAAGCGTTCTCTTAGGGATGTGATGACGCACCTCTTTAATCTCCTCCTCGAAGGACTGCTGAATCCTACACTCCTTCCCTGCGTCATATAGAGCGTCTTTAAATGGTATGACCGCTTCATTATGTTCTTTGCGTCTATCTCTCCACAAAGAGAAGCGATGACCAAGGATGCCACCAACGCACATACTAAAGAAGCTACTGGTAGCCACGAGACTCCAAACGCTGCTCATTTCCATCTATCACTTCACCTTTAGCAACTTGTCCATATCTTCAAGCACCCTCTCTATGTCCGCCTTTCGAGTATCGTCTATCTCAATATCACCATACCAAGTGCTGCGCTTGGGTGCCTCAGCAAACAGGCGGTTGTACTCTGCGTATTTCTCCTTGAGCGAACGTAAGGTGCGACTTTTTATGTAATGTCTTGCTGTCTTAATCTCGCTATCTAGTGATACCGGCGAATTACTGTAGCCTTTAGCAGTGTCTATTTTGTCTTTGAGAATAATCACTACCTCGTTGTATTCTTTACGCTTGTCGCGCCACAGAGTGAGACGATGCCCTATTAGACCACCAACGAGCATACCTACAAAGCTGCTTGTAGTGACAAGCCCTACGACGCTGCTAGTTTCCATGCCTATTTAACCTTTAAGAGTTTGTCCATCTTTGTCAAAATGGCACGCACTTCGACTTTATCTTGCTCATCCATATAAGGCACTCCCCACCCATCCGTCTGTGTGGTTTCAGCCATCTTTTCTCTGTATTCGTTTAGTAATTCAACTAACTTCACGTAAACTCGTGGGCTGACATAATGTTCCACAGCATCAATAGACTCCCTAGTTAGAGACCCCCTGAGAGGTGAGCGTGAGGCTTGGGACACAAGGCTTTTAAGGGGACGTATAGCATCATTGTATTCTTTGCGCTTATCTCGTCCCAAAGTAAGGCGGTGCGTTATCACGCCACCTACTAGCATTCCTACAAAACTACTTGTAGCAACAATCTCTAACAAGCCATCCATCCATCGTCTCCTTATAGTAATGGCCTTAGAGTCTCATCTTTGTAAGTGATTGACAATAATAACAATCAACCGAACGCATATCGCTCAGTCGAACCTAGAGTCTAAGTCTTTAGATTGCTCCAAGTACAAAGAGCTGTCTTTAAGCAAAAAAAGGGAGACCCTACGATATACGCAGAGTCTCCCTAGAGTCAGCTAACAAGGAAACCATGAGTAGAACTCAGGGTAGTCCTAGAGATGGACACAATGTCACAGCACAAGGATGTCACAGAGTGTCTTATAGTTATCTTTAAGTTTCCCCCTTATGTTCTTATAGGCAGTCGTAATTACAGACTTTTAACATAAAAAAGAGAAAAGAAAGGGATTTCAGTAACTTAGGGCATTTACATCTAAGTAACACTTACGTCCCTTTTGGTTGTGACATTCCCTAGTTAAACCAGCTTCCAGTCTCACCGAAAGCCAGCCCAGAGACGCCCCATTCAGGCTCATCACGTTCACCAGAAGCCCACGCAATGAAGTCAGCAAGCTCCTTCTCAAGAGCCTCTGCCCTCACCTCTTGCTCGATGCGCTTAGCGTCTGCGTCCATCACAGAAGCCCAGTAAGCTACTGCCATAGCCAGAGCATCAAGACGGTCATCGTGCTTCAATGCGCCACGCTCTGCGGTGATACGTCCCATTTGATAGAACAACGAATAGAACACACGACCTTGAGTTGCCTCTAAGTCGCGCTCAATCACCTTAGCGTCTACCACTAGGCGATGTTGCATTAGGACAGGCTCAAGTGTGTCGATGATACGCTGCTCCTTCTGAGCTGTTTGACGTACCTCCTCAATGCTTACCGGATAGATGCGATTGAGCCAAGGCTTCAAGAGCTGAGTGAACATACCGTCACCGAAGTTACTCTCAACGAGAACCTTGTGAACTTGGTGCTTCTTAGCAGTCTCTGCAAGCGTCTTGAGGTTCTTCTCAGAGTAACCTTCAAGCAAGCCCTCAGACTCTGTTAGGAACACATAGCCGTTCAAGAAGTACGTCACGTTGTACGCCAGTTCGTCCTTACCACGACCAGACGGGTCAATCGTTAAGAGACGCCCTGTGAAAGGCATGAAGTTCTCAGAAGTCCATAGAGGACGGTAGTAATAGTCACCTGCTAGACCTAGAGCCTCAAGCTCCTTGCAACGCTTATCAGGGTCGTTACACCACTCGAATGAGCTAGGTGCTTTCTCCCTACCTACGTTGGTTACGATGAGGTCGTGGAGCTTCAATGGGTACTTCTCAGCGTCACTCAACGCAGTGTCGAGCATGAACTGTAGCGAGAAGCCTGCCTTGCCGTAAGAGACACGACGTTCCATCAAGTCTGCATCAGAGAAACGCTTAGGGTCAGTCGTATGACCGACTAGCTCAGGGTTCTCCTGTACGCGCTTCGTAATGAGAGGCGCTAAGCGAGACCGACCGTTAAACACATAGGCTGCTTCCTGCTCTGCATTAGGATACAACGCAGGCCAAATACGAACCTCGTAGCCACGCTCAGCTAGTGTGTTGTAGATAGACATCTCTGTTTGAGGTGTGCCTAGGTAGATGATACGTGATGTGTCTAATGGTTTGATGATTGCGTCGAACTCTTTAACTAGCTCAGACAGCTTGTCACGAGCGTCTTGAGTCGCAGAGTTGTTCAGTACCTCGATGTCGTCAGCGATGATGATGTCTGCGCGAGAACCTGTTAGCTGACCTGTGATACCTACTGACTTAACAGATGGTGAGTGGTCGTTCTTAGCAGGTGCAACGTCAAACACGTCCATACGGTCACGAGCAAGCCCTGTAGGCTTCAAGTGTTGTAGGATAGGCATATCGCCAAGTAGACGCTTGGTGAACTGAGAGAATGAGTCTGCGCGTTCCTTGGACGCAGAGACCACCATGATGCGGAGCTGAGGGTTACGTAAGAGTAGCCAACAAACAAACGCAGAGGTAATCCACGACTTACCACCACCACGATAAGCTTCGATGATGATACGCTTACCGCCGTGCTGTAGGTGGTACGCAATGTCGTACTGGATGTCGGTTGGAGGTGGAAGGTTTAGGAACTGCCAGACGGCGAATAGGAATAGACGAAAGTCTTCTTTGAGTTGTTGCACATAGTCAGTGCTCATTACGTTTATGGACATAGGTCTCCTTCTTGGTTGTTAGACATAGCGAAGCCCTCTCTAGTGAAAGAGCTTGGATATGGCTGAAAGAAAGCCCTCAGAGCGTTTCTGAGAGCTTTTAGAAGGGATTAGTGCGTTACTACTTCTGGTAGTGTTGAGAGATCTGGTAGCGTGTCTGCGAGCACTTGAGCAGGGTGTTCAGGGGCGAACGAGAGTAGATGCTTGTTGTCGTTCAGATAAGCCCGTGCTTCACGTAGCTCAGCCGGAGATGCGACGCCAGACTTGATGCGTTCAAAGAGTTCATTCGCAAGCATGACGTCGAGTTCAGCTACGATGTCTTTCTTTTCGCGTGTTACTTTTGCCATTTACTTACCTTTGTTGTTATTACGCCCACGGTTCTTCTTGCGGGACATGATGCGGAGGTTGGAGGGAGCGTTGTTGCGAGGGTTGCCGTCTTTGTGGTCTACGTCCTTGCCCTTGAGAGCTGCTTTCCCATGCTTCTTAATCATCAGACGACGCGCACGGTTGTTAGCCGCACGCTTCTTCTTGTTCTCAGGACGGGCGTTGTATTCCTTTTGACGGGCTGCACGCTTAGCTTTGTCTTCTGCCATTACTGCGTACACTCCACGAAGACTTGACACACGACGTTGGTCAATGCGTCAGACAGGTTGTCTACTGGAAGTGGTGTGTCTGTAAGCAGAGCAATAAGAGCGATTGCACCTGCCACGACGGCACTAATTAGAGTCTTTTTCATATGGGTTCTCCTCTAGTAGTAGAAACAGGTTGTTGGTTGCTTGGACGCGCTCAGCTTCACCTTCTGCATACTTAGCCTCGCCAGCTTCAAGCAGAGCTTGGCCTGCTGTAATAGCGATGTAGCCTTCTGCCATCTTTGCCTCGGCTTTGTGTACTTCGTTGAGAGCTAGGTGCGCGTTGATTTGAGCCTCTAAGGACTCGCACCCTGCCAGTGCTAAAGCTGACAGGATGATTGCTGTGAGTTTGATGTTCATGAGGGATGTCCTAGTTGTAGAACCAGACGCTGTAGCGGTCTTGTTTACGTAGGTCGATGTGTAGGAATGTTTTGGCGATACCGAATCCTTTGAAGCCAAGACTCTTAGCCAGAGCGATGAGTTCGATAAGCTCACCACCTGTGTACTTGATGTCGACCGCAATGCCTTGCACATGGCGACCTACAGTGTCTTTGTGGCGTTCTTCTGGATGGTTACGGCAACGATACGCAGAGCTAAGAACGATAGGTTTGCCCCATAGTTCCCGTAGTAAGTCAAGACGGTTCACGAGGTCTTGAGTGACCCCGTGTTTACCGCAACACTTACACGCAAGCTCATGCGCCTTGAAGTATTTACCTTCAATAGGCACAGTGTTACTCCTTATGTTGTGTTGTATTGGTTGAGTTACTTACCGCGTAGCCATTTGCTAATGATGTAGCTGATATGGACTAGCAGATAGATGATGGTTAGGACGGATACGATGTCAGGCAGTGGATACCCGAACACGGTTAGACCAGTCACGGCGACTGGCGGTGTGGCATGTTTGACAAGCTCTAAGGTTTGCTCCTCAATAGACACAGTGACCTCCTTACGGCTTGATGTAACGAACGCTTAGCGTCGCACCTTCAACCAAACCATTGGACTGTGACATGAAGTTAATCTTGTCGCCTTGGTTTAGCTTACCGACCCACGCTAGACGTGGATGCAAGGTAGTGTTATTACTGCCCTGAGCTTTAGAGCCGCGCTTTAGCACTTCTGTACCGTTAACTGTAAAGCGCACATATACAGACGTTCCAAGCACAGCCTCAAAGACCTCGATAGCGTAATAACCTGTGCGATTGACCACGTAACCTGCTGACATACTCTCGTATGTTAATAGGCCGAATGGGTCAAACATCGCTGCGTTCCATTTACGAACACGCCACGACACATAGCCAACGTTAATGCTACCTGCTGCAACGTCAGAGCCGTCCGAGGACATAGCTGTCTCACCTGCGTGACCTGCCACAGAAGCAGCGTTGTTCGCAGCGTTTAGCGCAGCCACAGCCTTATCGTAAGCAGTCTTAACGCCTGCCGCAGTGGCGTACTTAGACGTTGAGCTATCACTTACAGATGAAGTCGCACCCCAGTTGTTTACAGCGCTTAACCCTACATCAGCCTTGGTAGGCTTGTTGCCTGAGTCGTAGCTGTAACGCCATGACGACCATGCGTTGCTGTATAGAGCGCGTGTGTACACAGCTCCTGAGTTGTAGATGATGTACATCTGCACTACGCCACCTGCCGATGACATGACCAATAGAGAGCCTGCCGATGCTACAGGGTAGTTACGCGCAAGACTTGCTGAGGCGTTAGCTGTTTGACGGTAGAAGCCTGCATGAACTGTAGAGTTCAGCGTGTTCAAGTCCGTCGCGTTCAAGTCTTTAACCTTTGCTGGCACATGCTTGAGAATGTCGGAGATGTTATCTAAGACATGTGTATGACTATCATTAGCAACGGTAGCTGTCATAGATACATTCTTTGAGCCATCCATAGATACAGAGCCAGTCACGTCACCTGTCAATGTCAAGGTACGAGCAGTTGTCCATTTATCGCCAGTAGCAGCGTTGTTCACTGTGACAGCTAGAGAGACGTTCGCTGAGCCGTCCATACTCACTGAACCTGCTGCATCACCTGTTAGCGTCAAGGTACGAGCTGTCGCCCACTTACTTGCACTCACAGCGTTAGCCGTCTTACCTAAGTAGTAGCTGTCGCCCTGTGCCTTGGTAATCTTGCTTGCTGCTAGGTCGTAAGCTTGCTTCACAGCACCTGCCGCAGCGAACTTAACGGTACTCGCATCGTTCACCTCCGCAGTAAACGCATAGTTAGGAACGTTCGATAGCCCCACGTCACTCTTGGTCAGTGTCACAGCACCTTTGTGACCATTTACAGACGTAACACTCTCGGTGTTATCAATCTTGTAGTAGTCCTCAAGTGTCTCTGAGTACACCAACGTGTCACCTACGCCGTACTCAATGCCGCTCACAGTGCCGCCCTTGATGACCTTCCAGAAGCACGAACGCACTTGACCGTTCAAGTCTGTGTAAGGCTCAGGGTAGACGCCTGTTGATAGGTCAGCGTTACCTAGCTCAACTAGAGCACCTGTTAGTGTCGCAGCCGCAATCTCAGCACGGTCAGCCGCCTCACGAGCAGCCTCAGCGTTAGCTTGAGTCTGTGCGATAGCTGCATCAGATGCTTGAGCGTTGTCTTGAGCTGTCCCTGCGTGTTCTGCTGCCTTAACCTCAGACGCCTTAGCGTTTGTCTCAGCGAGGACACAACGGTCACGATAGCCTGCCGCAGAGGTCGCTAACTCCTCAGTCTTATCCGTATTGGATTGGACAGTATCTAAGTAAGTAGACGCCTCTTGAGCACTTGCAGCCGCATTAGCAGCTTGTTGAGTTGCGCCTTGGTGCTCAGACGCAGCGCCTTCCTTGTGAGACAGCGCTAGGTTTGCTTGCTCAGTTGCTAATTGAACTTGCTTGTCACCTTCTGTCTTCACACGGTTGAACTGCTTAGTACCTTCACTTGAGATGATGGTGTGTTGACGGCCACCCTCTTGGTTTACACGGTTGAACTGAGCGTTACCCTCAGTGGAGACGCGACTTGTCTGCGTACTGCCTTCCTTGAGGATTAGCGCCTTCTGCTCATCACTTAGGCTTTGAATCATACCTAGCTGTTGCTGACCCTCAGCCTCTACCTCAGCGTGGATGTCACGGCATAGCTCTGAGTAGTTCTTAGACGTCTCAGAGTAAGTCTTCGATGCACCTGCATATGAGTGAGAGTTAGCCGCAGATGAAGCCGCCTCGGCTGCTGAGCGAGCTGAGCGGTTAGCTTCTTGCGTTGCGTGAGCCTTTACCGCAGCGTTGTCTTTAATGGCCTCGTTGAACCACTTATCGACGTAGCGTTTGTTCGCAGCGTCCTTCTCATAGTAAGGGTCGCCTACGTTGGTTAGACGCTTGCCGGATAGGGACATAGAGCCGTCGTCTTCTGGCTTCAAAGAGTCAAGCGAGTTGTCGTATGCTTCCTGCATCGCAAAGAACACTTGGTTAGCCGAAGCATCAAGGTCAGCCTCGGTTAGCTCTGCTGCGTTCACAAAGTCAACTGCGCGTTCCTCTAGTGGAGTCTCACGACGGATGGTGATACGAGCATCTGCTTTAAGCGGCTCGTTGAGCTGAACTACGTGTGTAGACGGATAGAAGTAGTCAGTTAGGTACTCTAGTTCTACTGCATCACGTAACACACGGACAGTTTCAAGGTCGTTGTACTGGAAGGTCACAGCGAATTGGTGTTCGCCTACTTTCGCGTCATAGTGAACACGAGACAGATACTGAGTCTTCTCAGCAACGTTTGGTGTTGGTTTGTTATTGATAGTCAAGTTTGTTCTCCAGATACGAAAAAGACGACCCGAAGGTCGCCTTTGTGTTTGGTTTAAGTTGTAGAGTTAGTCTTGGATTAGGTTCTTCACCCACCGCGTGTAAACGGCATCAGGTGCGAACTTAGAGATGGTCTCGACGCTTGGCTCATCGAAGGCCGCAGGAATGTCCTTAGTCAGCATCGAACCTACTGGCGTAGACTCAAAGAGACCTCGGTTAGTTAGACCAGACGAACGCTGAACGACGCCTAGCGCTTCATCCATTTCGCTTTTCTCGATGAGGCCAAAGTAGTCAGCCGTACCGCCTACCACGTCAACCACATCACGAGTCCAACCTAGTGCAGGGTGATAACGCCACCATGTCGCCCAGTCTTCTTCTGGATTGAACTCAGGGTCTTCATCAGTACCGACGGATAGCAACTCTTTACGAGTCTCAATGCCTAGCACTGTGAACACACCCATCGTCAACCATGCGCCGCCCATCGTTGCGTAGCCGCCTAAGCCTTGCTTTTGAGCCTGCATTAGGTCAGCACCGAACTGCTTACCGATGGACGTCAAGCCGAAGTTACGGAACTGCATGAACACTTGAGCCAGTGGATGTCCTGTAGCGAAGAAGCCCTCGCCTAGGTAGGCTTTCTGAATCATACGGTTGCCTGCTGTCTGTAGAGCTTCCTTGTAACGAAGACGTAGAGCGCTAGGCCATTTGTCGAAGTTGACAGAGTAGACCTCACCAAATAGGTCATGCTTCACCTCTGTGGATGAACGCATAGCCTTCTTGAGTTCAAGGAGTGTCTTGTCGTCAATCCCTAGATACTCAAGGTCAATCAGGTTGCCTAGCTTCTTGCCTTCAAGGACATGGCCTACAAGGCGGTTATGGAAGACGTCGATAGCGCTTGCTCGTAAGTTACGGTCAATCTGCTCCATACCGTTCAAGCGTCCCCACAAGTCAGCGTAGTCACGCATCTTCGCAGAGAACGCACCAGCCCATTGCTCCTCAGCCATATCCATGTGACGGCTAAAGTAACGTGATGGTTGGTAGTGATGAGGCATAATGGCTTGGAGATCGTCCCCCATTTGAACAAGCTCACTCTTAGTCAGCTTATGGAGGCCACTGATAGCATTACGCACGAACGGCAAGTTGCGCACTGTGTCCACGCCCATCATGGAAGCGACACGTCCTTGCTCAAAGAGAGCCATGATTGGCGCAGCGCCCATCTTGGTGATGAACTGATAGGACATAAGACCACGTAGTGTATTCGTCCAGACTGTGTCTTTATGGATTGGTACACCTTTGAGCAACGCTACGTACTTCATTGCTCGCTCGTAGTCATCCGTAGCGCCAGACCGTGAGCCTGAGCCACGACGGATAGATTGAAGCATTTCCGCTAAGTCTTTCGGTGTGTAGATGCCTTGAGACGCTAAGCCCATCCATGAGGATGTGTCTCGTGCATACTTGGTTGCTACACGAGCTGCATCACGTTCAAACAATGAGCGTAGGTCAAAGTCACCTTCCTGTACGTCAAGGCGTAGCTTCATACGAGTCTTCAAGAAGTCCGGCTTGTTGTTCTTCGCAGCCTTATCACCTGCAAGACGGCCAATTGCATCCTGGTCTAATTCAGCGCTTAGTTCTTCTGGGGATAGGTCATTCAAGAAATGTCCATCCTTAACCAGAGCATCAAGAGCTGCGTCCTCGTCTGCATCAAAGCCTGCCACACGTTTAAGCTTCTTCCAGTAGCCACGAGCAGCCGCATTAAGCAGAGTCTCAGCGCCTTCCTCACCGTGAGCTTTCACTAGGTCGTTCCACTGAGCCTTCTTCATGCCCTTGTACAAAGCCTTCATAATGACTTCGTCTTGGCCTTCATGAGCTGCCTTGTGTACCGCATCAAAGTCAACCATGCGACGCATGTAGCCGTCATTTGAGGCAAGCTCAATGTTAGGGTTATAAGCACGAAGACGTTCAGCCGCATCAGCGTAGAACTTACGGAACGCATCACGTACACGAGTCGCTGCCTCAGAGCTTGGCATCTCGTAACCTTCGACAAGGTCAGAGATATGCTTCAAGACATCAGCCTCTTTGACAGACGGGTCTTTCTTCCTCAAATCCATCTTCAACTCAGAGAGGTCTTTAGGAGAGATGCTGCGGTCTAGCAGTTTCACCATGTCTTCTGCGTTGAACTCAGCCACAGAGGCGGCAGAGCGTCCACCATTTGAGCTGTCTTGAAGTAGACGACTCATGAGACTGCGGTAAGCTTCATTGTCTGAACGCATCGCACGACCGTAGTCAGACGCTAGGTTCAACGTTGAGCTTGCTAACTTGCTAGGCTTACGGAAACGACGCTTGCGTGCGTCTGCGACTCCCTCATTGACCTGCTTCAAGATAGCTGAGCGCTCCTTCGCTAAGGTACTGCGAGAACGTTCTGCACGTTGCCACATTGCTTGAGCTTGAGAGACTTTGGCTTGAAGCTTGGCTTGGTAGTCGTCATAGAGAGCTTTGCAAGCCCCCTCGCCTTCTAAACGTTCCAATGCGGAGCGCTTAGATAGAAGCTCAAAGGTCTCATCCATGCTCTTAGAGATAAGGTTGCGACGTTCAGCGTCTAGCGCTTTGAAGGACGTGTTGTCAGGCATACCCATGGAGCGCATTTCCATTACCTGCTCAGCTTCAAGCGCTTCCTTATGCTTCGTTAGCTTCTCCTTCAAGACGTCTAGGGCGATTGGTTGTCGTTTACCTTCAATCAATACATCCATCCCCGCCTCATCACCTTGACGAGACATACGAGCGACATCACGTTCCAATTGACGCAACTCAGAGCGAGACAGACGGTTATCACGTAGTTGACGTAACTCCTTCATCGAAAGGTTACGCTCAGGGACTGGTACATACTTAGGCGCAGCGTCTACATCCAATGAGCGTTGCACGATGTCCATCCCTGCGACGTCTTGAGCAACCTTAGCTGCCTCAGACGCCTTTGCGTTAATCGCTAGTTTGGCCTCAATGCCTGCTACACGCTTGTGCTGAGCGTCTAGCGCTTTGCCACGCTTAGAAGCTTTATAGGCCGTAAAGCCCTCACCTAGCGTAGCGAACGCGCCTGCTGCCAATGTGTCGAACGCAGCGTCGGACACTGAGTAAGACGAATCGACGGATTCACGCATAGCTGCGATTGAACCTGCCAGAGCCATGTTTGCAGCGACGTCCTTAGCCACCATTGCAGCTTTCATGCGGTTGGCCTGCTTAGCGAACTTCACCATCTCGGCTGCACTTCGCATCTTACCTACCGTGCCAGCTACAGGAACAAACGTTTCTGGCGATAAGATTGCGCCTAGTACAGACGCAGCGCCACCTGAGAGACCTTCACGAGACAGGCGTTCACGAGCCTCCTGCGTTGCCTTTTGACGGTCTAGCTTGTACTCAAAGTCTTCGTCTGAGTAAGCTGTTGCAACCTTGACGATTGCGTCCTTGTCGATGTCCCGTAACTCGTTATAGCGAGGGTTCTTAGTGACGTCATAGTTAGGGTCATAGATAGTCGCACGAGGTTGTGCGTTTTGAATGTCGAAAGGTTTAACCCACGACTCAGCCTGCATACCATCTTTAAGCTGAGCTAAGAAGCTGCGGTCTTCCACAGCCTCTTTAGGTTCAACGATAGGTGCGGCTGTGTTACCTGTGTAACGTGCCATTAGTTCTCCATTTGTGTACGAGCGAGTTTGACCCACGGGTTAGCTTCAAAGCGTTCACGCTCGGCTGCTTTCTTGGCTTGTGCCTTAGCTAACTCTGCGTCGATTTGCTGCTGTTCCGTTTGCCATTCACTGCTCTTGTGTTCATCTAGGTACTTAATCATGTCGACTTCACGAGGAGCGATTGAGTCAGGCGTAGAGATGAGCCAGATGCCTTTGTCATGAGGGTGAACCTCGATGTCGAGATCTTCTGAGTCGACGCCTAGACTCTCAGCGTACTTCTCTAGGACATCGTCAATAGCCACCGCAGGGTCAGCGCTATAGTGCTTCTGAGCGTACTCAGCGACATAGCCACCGTTAAAGACGTTATGGTCATCCAGTTCTAGGAAGTCCTGTCCACTCGTCTGAGCTAAGAGACGAGCTGCTTGGTCTGCTGAGGTTGACCCCATCATGATGTCTTTCACCAATTGAGGATTACCATCAAAGAACGCTTGAACCTCGCTCTTGCTTAGGTCTGTGTTGTCTTTAAAGGCTTTGAACACTTCGTCCATCTCCTTCTTAGAGGGAGTCGAAATGCCTGCCGCTTTACGTGCATCTAAACGCTGCTTGAATAAGGCGTACTCCTTGGTCAGATTAGGGTCGCCAATGCGGTCATTCGTAAAGGTGCGGTAAAGGCGGTACTCGTTGTAACGATGAGTATCCATGCGGTCTTTCGCCGTGGTCTCACCTACCGAGGCTGCAAGCTCAGCGACGTGTTGAGCGCCTTGGATGTAACGAGGGTTAGGTTGTCCATTTGAATCAAGAGGCTCAAAGTCCAGCCCACCGAAGAACATAGCGTCTGTACGAGGTGTCTTGACGTCACGGTTAACGCCTACGCCTTGCATGAAGTATTGCGTCTTGAACTTAGGGTCTACCGCAAACGTACCGTCAGGCTGCTGAACGAACTGCTTAGTTGCTAAGTCTTCATCCAATGCCTTTACATCCTCAGCCTTGAAGTCTGGGACGTCTTGAGACACTTTGCCGTACAGGTAGCTTTGCGTTAGGTTGGACTGGCGAGCTAACTTATCGCCCTGCTCACCGACTCGTTTAAGTAGTGAGCGTTCTTGCTCAATTGAGTAGAAGCCTTTAGGTGCATTCTTAATGTGCATCTCAACACGAGTCACGTCACCAGACTCAACGGCTGCCTCACCGTCTAGGACGTACATGCGAGCATTGCGTACTTGCTCCTCTTGCATGTTCTTGCGAAGTGTCGCTTCAATCTTAGGCTTGTACGCATCGAACTCTGCACGAGCCTCGCCTAAGTCAGCCTTGTCCATCGCATTGAACCACATAAGTAGCTCAGGGTAAGTCTGAGTGTCTGCCGATTGATTCAGAGCTTTGAGGTTTTCCATGAGAACCTTAGCGCTGTCTCCACGGTTCATTCCGAAGTCAGACGCACCGGATAAGAACTCGTTGATAGTCGTTACGCCTTCCTCTAGGCCACCCATTTGGAATGCAGACTCAACGGCAGGAATACCTTGATTGTTGTATTCAGATTGACGTGTCTTTAAGACCTGCTCACCGTGCTCAGCTTCCCACTTAGAGCCGTACTTGTTGAGGACGTTGTACTCGAACTCAGCGCGTTCATTAGGACGTTGCGAAGATGAGTTGATGATGTCTTGGTAGTCTTCTTGTTGACGCAGGAACGATAGGCGCTCTTGAGGTTTCATGCTTGCCATCTCTAAAGCGTACTTCCCGACCACGCCATCAAGACGAGTCTCAAGCTGCTTGTCGTGAAGCTTGCGTTGAGCTTGGTACTGCTTCTCTTGAGCAATGGCCTGTTCAGTCACTTCCTCAGCGTCTGCTTTGCGTTGACGTTGACCTTCCATCATTAAGCTTTGGTTTAAGTTATCAAACGCTTCGAATTGCTTGTTGCGGCGACGCATTTGTTGAAGCGTTGCGGTATTACCACGAGCTGTCGATTGGTATTGGTTAACAGGGACAGACGGGATAAGTACGTCACCGAAGTTAGGATTGAGTTGAATACGTTCACGCACGCTTAGTTACCTCCGATACGTAAAGCGTTGTTCATTGCGTTGACCGCCTTGTCAGCTTCCTTCTCTGCTGCTGCGCCCATGAAATAGGTGTTCGCTGCGTTAAGAGCTGGCGTTAGGATGTCGACGGATGTGTCATGTGCTTGCTGTTGGATTGCACTTTGAGTTGACCACTGAGCGCCGTCCTTCGAACTCTGAGTTTGAGCACGAGTCTTCGCTAGGTTGTCCTCTAGTGTGGCGAGCTGCTGTCCTAGAGCTGTCTCAAAGCTACCAACGATTGAGTTAAGAGAGTTACCACCACCGCCAGAGTCTGCACCTGCTGTCTTAGCGGCACTCTGTTGCTGAGCCATTTGAATCTTAGTGGTGGTCTTTTTGACTGCGTAGGAGTCTTCCATAGCGGCAAGCTGTTGGTTCATCCCACGGTTCTTGTACATAAGGTTCACGACGTTAGCGTCACGCATTGCCTCGTTGTACTCCTCAGCGTCCTTTGACGCCATGATGTTCGAGATAACGCCAGATGCGAACGTGAGACCTGCGGCGATTAATACTGCCATTCAGTTTCTCCGTTTATACATTAGGACGAACGGCACGCCATTGAACGAGCACTCATCGCCTCGCTTAAAGCCAAGGCGTTCAAGCCAACGCAGAGAGATAACGTTCGATAGCGCGACGTAGTTATAGAGTTGACCGTATTGGTCTAGGTATTGGTTAGAGAGCTGCTTTGCGTAGGCGGTAAGCTCACGACCGAACGACTTCACATTGTCCACAGTAAGCACCCACGCCAAGCCACCGTATTGAGTCTGAGTGACGCCACCGATAGCCACAGGCCGACCGTCAACCTCAAGGGTATGAGCCTCAGACGAACTAGCGATAGAACGCTCAAGCCCAACTAAAGGAGAGACGCCTAGAGCAGCTTTAAGCTCTAGGACGTCTTGAGGTTTCATGTGCTTGGAGAGATACGCCACGTCAGACTCAGTGATATGGCGTAGTCCCATTAGAACCTCCGCGCACGGTTGTGGTAGAAGCCTTCCCAGAATGCAGACTGGAAGCAAGCGTCATAGATACTGTCGTTAAAGATAGAGACAGCGATTGACTTTGACTCACCTAGCAGTGGGAAGCTACGTTCACCGGATGTGATAGGTACTTGACCGATGATGTTAGTTAAGTGACCTAGTACACGGCCTTGGAAGTGAACCACACGAAGCTCACGACCCTCAGTCTCAACCTCGACGTAGAACGATGTGGTCTCATGGAAGTTCAGATGCAGACGACGTAGTTGAAGACGTCCACCTGTATCACCTGCTGAGCGCTCATCACGACGTAGGAAGAACTGACTAAAGGTGTGGCGCATTACGTATGGATAACCACGATACCAAACGTGACCACCGGAGAACTTAACGCGCTTAGCGACTTCACCTTCACGTAGGTCTTGAGGTTCTTCCTCACACTCCTGCAAGCTGTCGAGGAACACAGGGTGTCCATGCTTCACTTTCACAGGGTCTTGCACTAAGTCGATACGCTCAACGGTCATGCGCTTATCTTTGTCACTGGTAGCACGTACCATTACAAGGTAAAGCTCACTCGAAGTAAGCACACCGTCCACCACGACTGCACCATTGAATGTCCATTGAGACCATGCAGATTGCACACGCTCATTGCCATTCATAAGGAAGTCATAGATGAACATACGGCCTGTTAATGTCTCACCTTGACCGCGCATGATAAGGAACTCAGTGTTCGACGTAGCGTTAGCCAGTAGACGATGCACAGAGCCTTCAATGTAGGTCGGACAGTGAGAAGTCACTTCGTTTGCTTTACGCACACCTGTTGTATCTGCCACGTACATCTCAGAGACAGACGTGTACTCAGACGTCTTGGTTGCGAAGGAGATACGGTCGCCAATCAACACAGGGTCGCAGCGATTGTCCGTCGCGTAGCTTGCGATGCGAGTGAACTCAAAGGTAGTCGGTGACATCATGCCTTGAGAGGAGATGAGGTACTGACCACGCTCAGTGAAGACCACAAGACCATCGCTTGAAGGAATCGCAGCGTGAATCGTCTCGGCTTGGCCTGTTAGGTCGGTATAACCATCAATCGGGTCATCATCCAAGACCGTGAGAGCGGTTGAGCGGAAGAAGTTGAACTTATCGCCCACCACAGAGCCACACGCATAGTCACCGCCTAAGAACCACAGGCGACCACGGAAGAAGGCCATAGCGGAGATATAGCGCTCCTGCGTCATTGCTCCATTTTCGTCCTGCGTTGAGACAAACGAAGGGATAGGCGCAGAGAGCTCATCACCTACAGTACGTTTAGACCACACGCCCTGCTCTAGCTTGAAGTAGATACCGTAAGGGTTCTCAGTGCTCACCTTGCTTGAGTCTTGGTAACGACGAAGCATGTGAGGCATAGACGCATGGTTAAACTCATTGGCTAGGCCATAGGCTGTGCTTTCAGTCCACATGGATGTCTCATCGACCCACTTAACGTAGTAACCATCGTTCTCAGAATCGGCCTTGCCTGCCACATGAATCACATGACCTTCTACGCCGTCAGGCGGTAAGTCGGTTTGGTCTTCTACTGTACCTTTCGCCATTTTAAGAGCCTCGCCGTAAAGGCCGTCAGAGACCTCTAAGTCAAACTCTTGGTTATCGGCAGCACGGATATGGATAGTGCTACCAATACGAGTAGCGACGCAGCCATGCGTACTGGTTGACTCGTTGATTTGCGCGATGAGGTCATCCGTCATCTTGCTTGAGTTAAGACCTGCACGAGCTTGGTCAGAGGTTGCTTCTGGCGTCGTAATGCTACACTTCGTGCCGTTCACTGTGATGTCGTAGTTGACCGAGTAGTCGGCTTGACGAATCCACACAAAGCCTTGCGGAGATGCAGGCGTTAACGGCGCTGTTTGAATGCTCGCCATCATTTGAGTAAGACCTGTTAGAGTCTCAATCTCTGTCCAAGTGTACTTATGCTGAACCCACTTGCGGTCGCCAGAATCCCAGTGACTGCGGTAGTACGTGTACTCAACGGTCGCTTGAGAGTTGTCAGTCAGACTTACGTCATCATGGACATCAACTTCAAAGTAGACGCTAGTCCCATTCAACCATGCGTTAATGCCGTTCTTTTTAAGCATCTCTAAGATGATGCGTGGAGAGTTGTCATTAACAGGCATGTTGTAAGGAAGCGTCTTAGCACCGATATAGATAACACCTGAGTACGTGGCGCTAAGCACCGTGAACGAGCTGTAGGTATTAGTCCCTTGGTTGTATGGGTTCTCAGCTACAGGCTTGTTCAAGTCGATGCCACTAAAGGCAATGCGCATATGCTTAGTTTGAGCCTCTGTCTCAGGTACACCTTCACGCTTGGTGTAATCCATGGTGACAGGCATGGTCGTATTGAGGATGAACGTGTCGTCTCCCAGCGTCATCGCCTTGTATGCTTGACGAGCTGGCACAGAGCCTGCGCGTAGGTAGTTGACGTTCTGACCACCCTCGACGTCATACTGAACGCCTGTCATTAAGTCCCATGCGCGAATCTCACCATCAAGGATGCCGATGAGATAACGCTCAGTTTCGTCACGGTCAATGATGTGAGTCTTCATTCGAGCGTAGTCTAGGAACGAGCCTACGATGTCAGCGACATGCTTGGTATTAGGACGCTTTGAGACGCCTGTGACAGGACTGTTCTTGCAGTTGATTTGCTCCTCAGCTTGGTTAGGGAAGCGCATCAGTGGAGCTTGCTGAGATACGCCGCCAATCATGTCAGGAATGGGCTGAGAGACTAGCATTTACTTTATTGCCTCCGGTATAGATACGCATCTTGCATTAGCTCAGCGTTCTCGAAATGGTTGTAGTTACCTGCTTCCATCTCCTCCTCGTTCAGCTCGATGTAAGCTTGATGTACTTCTTCACGTAACTCAGCGTTAGCTTGAGCACTACCTACCGTCTCTGTTTGGAAGCGTTGAGACGCCTTTAAGACGATGAAGTTACGAGCTGTCTCAGGGAGTGAGTCCCAGTCAAGCGCTAGGATGAGCGTGATGTAGATTGGAGTGTGGAAGTAGAACGTATTGTTTAACTTGTCGTAGAGCTTGTAGTTACGGTATGTGTAACGTCCAGATTGCGTCTGGATAGACAAGGTATTGCGCGGTAGGACAATCTCGCCTTGAGCGTTTGGGACGAACTGCATCGTCTCAGTGTTGAACCACCAACCACGCTTTTGAACACGACGGGACACACGGTCTAGCGTGAGCTGAGCCAAACGTGACTCAGAGAGACCCGTACCGATTGAGTTAACGGGAGCCTCACCGATAGCTGCAAGTAGCTCGTTGACGGCCTCTAAGTAACTCGTTGGGTAAAGAGCTGTAAGGTTATTTGCGCTCATTTTGAACAACTCCTGAAAAAAAAGGGAAAGCCCGAAGACCTTCCCTTGATGTTGATTACTTAGTTTTACGAGCCGATGCGGCTAGTGCTGCTGCACCTAGGTCGACTACTTCAACCTTGTTAGTACCTGCCGCTAGTTCAGCTTCTGAACCTTTCTTGAGGATAGCGATAGCGCAAGCAGGACGTAGGATGTTGTGACCCACGCATAGCTTAGACAGGATTGTTGTACCTAGACGTAGAGGTTCTGGTACGTCCTTAGTTTGAACGTCCATTAGCTTAACGGTCGCCACACAGTCAGGCGTGAAGATTAGACCCACAAGACCACGCGCTTCAACGTCGTACTTAGTCTCATGGCCTGAACCTACAGCCACATCAGCGATTGGTTTAGGGTCAGTTTGTTGGCCTTTCTCCTCTTGTGGTAGGTGGTTAGACTCAAGGATTGAGATACCAGCCACGCGAGCGATTGAGCCTTCTGCCATTGAGCCAGTGCCACCTACGTCTTTGTTCATCCATGTCACTTTGTTGGTGTCTTGGATGTTCACAAGTAGCTCGTACACTTCTGGCGGTAGGACACACACAGGCACTTGCTTGATGTTTGCTTTCTTCAAGATTGTGCGAGCTTTGAAGATTGCAGACACGATGTGCTCACCAGTGTAAGCAGACGGAACAACAACGTTAGCTGTGAAGTCTTCGTCGTCTAGCACTGAGCCTAGTAGAGAGCCGTCAGAGATAGCTGTCGTCGCTTCTGACTTGCTCGTGATGTAAGCCGCTTTAGTAACCATGCGGAAGATGTTGCGGTCTACCAGTTCAGCCAGCGCTGAGCCACCTTCTTGAGAGTATTGAGAGCGGAACTCGTAGTGAGTCATCGCTTCGTCAATGTCTGCGATAAACACAGGAGACACAGCAACGTCGTCGATTGTCACGATGCGAGCTGCATGTTTAATCTTGTTGCCGTTAATCAATTGACCAGGTGTGTGGTATTGCGCAGTGTTCTTACCAATCATCGGGAACTCTGCTGACTTACCGTTGCGGATTGTGCGAACGCGAGTTAGACCTAGAGCGATGTTGTCTGCTTTGAAAGTTGTTAGAACCTCGCCTGCGAATAGCTTTAGGAACAACTCACGAGAGTTACCTGCTGCGTTAACTTGACCAGTGCGAGATACAGTTGTTTGTAGTGGGAATGACATAAAGTATTAGTTCCTTATATAAGTGAGATTAATTCGTATGTGAGAGTATTTGGACGCACTACGGGCTATGTGTCTGTCGCAGTGCGTCGTTAAGTGGAGTTAGGGATTAGGCGTGAACCCAGCCATCAGAAGTGCTTTGCGTTGTCATGCGAGTCATCTTTAACATGACCTTTTGACGGAACGCCTCGCCTGCCGGAGAGTCCTCTTTGTACAATGGGTTTTGGAGATCTGCGTAGAAGTCTTCGTCTGACTCATAGCTGTACGCTTCGCTGTCGGAAGCTTTGCCACCAAGACGAACGCCTTCATGACCTACCTGTGACTTATAGATAGCTTCAAGCGCACGCACAGCGAACTGCATTTGTGCGACATTGCCTGAGTCCATCACAGCGTTGAACATGTCGACCTCAGCTTGAGGAAGACCTGTCTCAGCCCATTTAGTCATCGCCATGTACTGCTCTTTGCCACCGACCATGCCGAAGATAGTCGCCTCAGTCTGCGCATACTCAAGCTCAGCAATACGAGCTTTAAGCGCTGCTTTCTCATCGTCTTCATCTTCGTTGTCTGTAGCTTCTGGCTGCTCAGCTTCTGGCTGTTCTGGTTGCTGTTCTTCTTGCTCAGCTTCTGCTTCGACCTGTTTGTCATGCTCAGCGTCTAGCGCTTGACCGTCTAGCTCAGCTTCTTGCTCAGCACCAGTGTCTAGCTTTGTGCCGTCTGCCAGTTCGATGTCTGCACCTTTCGCAGCTTCTAGTGCGGCTAGTTCAGACTCGTTTAGTTGAGGTTGTTCTGGTTGGTTTACGTTCATGGTTTACCTTATTGTTGTTGCTGCATCGCGCCCTGCACTACTTGAGGCGTAGCGGTCTGCATAAGTTGGTTCATTTGTTCTGCTTGAAGCTCCTGTTGCTTCTCCTCTGCCGTCTTCATGAGACCCTTAGTCTCGATTTGAAGGTTCGCTGCGTAGCGCTTGAATAGCTCGCCTAGGTGCATCTCCTTAGCTGCTTGCTCTGCGCCGACTTGTTGCACTAGGTTGACGAAGGTATTGAGACGGGATAGTTCTGCTTCACGTCCTAAGCCCTCAACGCCAGTAATGACGATTGGCTCAAACGTGCCTTCTGGGAAGTGCGGTAGGATGCCGTCGCGTTCCATGTGCCCTAGTAGGACGTTAACCAATGGAAGCTGTAGGCTTTGTGCAAGTTGGCTGTATAGACCACCTAGAGACTCCTCAAGCATTTGAGTCATCATGCGAATCTCCTCTGCTGTCACACGCTCAGCGTCACGACGCACAGCGCTAGACATAAGGAAAGCCTCAGATAAGCCAGCTTGAATCTCAGCCTTTAGGTTCTGCGCAATCGCTAGGTCATGCGCTTTGTCGAGCTGTAAGCAACTCACGTCCTCTTTGTCACCTTGGACATAGTCACCGTTCTTGGCCTTGCTCAACGTCGACGCACGGGTCGAAGCGTTAGGCTTAACCATGAAGATAACCTTTGAGGCTGCGATGGATGCTTGAGTGATTGCCTTCACGAGAGCTTCGTGTGTGTTCAAGTCGCCGATGTGTTCTTCGGCAAACGAACGTCCATAGTCTTCACCGTCTAAACGGTTCATGGTGCAGACAATCCATGGAGAGCGGTCTTTGCGGTAGCTGCTTTCAGAGCCAGATACGCGCATACCTTCGACCTCTTGATAGCTGTGCCAATGTTCGCCTTTAAGCTCAATCATTGTGTACAGGTTCAGGTCTTTACGAGGGTCGCCTTTCAAACGACGCTGCTCACGAATGGCGTTTTGCATACCCGATGGAAGCTTGCGGAAGCTAATCTTCTCGCAGACCACAATGCGGGTCACAGTGCCTTGGTCATCGCGCTCAACGACGTACTTATCCAGACGGTAGAATCGTGACTCTTTTGAGCCGATGTATAGCAGCCCATTACCAGTCACGAGGAGGTGCTTGATGTCTTCGTAGAGAAGCGAACGCAGAGCGCGTCGTTCAAGCTCGGTCACAATCAGTTGCTCAGTCTGACTTAGCGCTGTCTCAAGGTCGCCCTTCTTGGCATCCGTTAGGTCGAGCCGTGTGATTAGCTCAGTTGAGACCCCTAGACGGACAAAGGGATGAGACGGAGGGAATAACGCCATGACAATCTTTGAGGCGAGCTGCTTGATGCCACGCGCACCGAATCCACTGTAAGGGACACGGTATTGGGTGTGTTCATCGTCGCCTTCTTCTGGGAGGATGGAGGGGATTGTCAGACTAGAGCACAAGCGACCACGGTAGAGGTATGGGTCTCGCTCAGCCTTCAATGAGTTGTAGACTTGAGCTGCCGTGTGCTTTTGTTCCAATACTAACCTCCTGCGTTAAGACCACTGCCAGACGCCGAAGTGTTAATCTTGAGGTCGCGTCGAGAAGACGTTGAGCCACGACGCTGAGCTTGCTTTTGCTGCGCCTTGTTCTTCTTCTGGATGCCTTGAGTGTCGATGTCTTGAGTTGGTACTGGAGGTGGAGCTGGAGGTGGTGGGGCTTGGACTTCGGGTGTACTACCGCCGCACATAGTTAGTCTCCTTCTTCGATTTGTTTGATGATGTTTTGAATCTGGATGAGAATGTTCTTTTGACCAAGCTTAAAGCCCACCATGCGTTCACTATCATGTAGCTCAATGTCTAACTTGTTGTTTGACTCTAAGTTCTCTATAAGTTGACTTAATGTATTAATGTTCATAAATAGTTATCCCTTTAAGTAGGCTTTAAGTAGTCTTAAAGTATTGACCTTTGTCTTATAGGCAGTCGTAATTACAGACTTTTAACATGGTCTTTAAGCGTTTGATTTAAGTGCTTGTTCTTTATCGTATTTGTTACCAAGAACTCGTTTCATTTCGAGATACATTTTGATAACAGTTGCGAGGTCTTGAATGGACATTTCGTCGTAGTCCACGGTCAAGACTTTGTGCAGATCTTCGCCAACTTTCGCCCAGTCGTTATGTACGTCTTCAAGCTTGCGTAGGAACTTCTTGTCGTAGAACTCAAGTTCAGACGGACGGCCACGCTTGCGCATACGTTTTAAGCAGACGTTAAGAGGTGTGCGAATGTAGACGTGAAGGTCTGGTTCTGGCGTATGAACGACGTCTCGGAAGATAGTGTTCAGAGCTTCGTCTGAGTTACCTGCCGCCATGCCGAACAATAGAGATGACGATGGACAACGCTCGACTAACCAGTCGCCACCTTTGCGTACACACTCAAGGTTGCGCTCAGCTAACTTGCGAGACATGTACATATTGATTTGCTCGGAAGTACCTGCTGCCATGATTGACGCAAACATAGAGTCGTTATCGACGTTCTCATCTGCGTACTGGAAGTCAAGCTCCTGAGCCAGTTCTGGAAGCAGGGTCGATTTGCCTGCCCCGATGTTACCTTCAAGGGTGATTAGCATTCTTTGATTACCTTACAGTCGATTAGATGTAATAGACGTTGATTGTCAGAGCCACGCCACGGCTTAACTGTGCGTTGTGACTTCTCGTACTTACCGTCAATCAAGACGTCTACGTACTTGAGAGCCGGATGCTCCATCTCTAGGAGCTGTTCATGGGTGTACCCTGTCCAGACCCATACGTTCTTGCCAAGGTGCGTCTTAATGAAGCGCAGAATGAACGTAATGACGTCTTGGTGACGAGGGTGCATTGGCTCACCGCCTAATAGCGAGAAGCCGTCTGCGTCGTGTAGAGCTTCTACAATCTCGCTCATAGTCCCCATAGTGAATGGATGACCTGCGTCGAAGCTCATGGCTTTCTGGTTAAAACAGCCCTCGCAGGCGTGCTCACAGCCAGATACAAAAAGAGAGACGCGACGTCCCTCACCATTGGCATAGTCTTCTTTGCGTAACGCTGAGTAGTTCATTGCGTATCTCCATAAAAGAAAGGACGGGCAGTTGTGCATCGTTGAGAGGCTGTCCCGTCGTTAGATGAATGGTTAAATCTTGCAGCCTTCGCAATCGTCGTTAGATTGGTCGACTTTGTATTCGTATGACTTGGCGATGAACTCGCGCTCAGCCACACTGCGGCCTGCAAGTTTGAGCTTCCATATCTTGAACAACTTCATGTAGGTGTCGAAGTCGTCCCCAATGATGGCGCGACGTAGTGCGTAGATATGAGGCTCTAAGTTAGTCAGTGTGTTTGACACGGTTGATAACCTCAGTTTGCTTGCCAGCGATATAAGGTCGTGAGTTTGGAGAGCCTAGATAGCCACAAACGCGACGAGTCACGCTTAGTGTCTTCTGGTTGTGGTTGCCGCATGATGGACACTCAAAGCCTTTAGAGGTTGCTTTGGCCTCACCTGCGTAGTCACATTCACCGCAGTAGTCCACTGGCGTGTTCACACCGAAGTAGCCTAGCGATGAGAGCGCATAGTCAACCACACGCTCTAAGCCTTTAAGGTTGTGCTTCATGTTCGGGAACTCGACGTAGCTGATATGACCGCCAGAAGCAATCCAGTGGTATTCCTTCTCGAAGTCAATCTTCTGAGTCGGAGTAACCTTCTCACGAACGTCTAGGTGGAATGAATTGGTGTAGTAGCCGTGGTCTGTCACGCCTTTAATCTCACCAAACGCTTCCTTGTCGAGACGCGCAAAGCGGTCACATAAAGACTCAGAAGGAGTTGAGTAAAGACCAAAGCCCCACCCTGTAAGCTGCTTCTCCTCGTCTGTACGTTTACGTAGGTAACGCACGACAGACTTGGCGAACTCTTGCTTAGACACATCGCTCTTGATGTCAGACTCAGGGAACATCGCCTTGACCATCTCCTCGATACCGATGTAACCAAGAGAGATAGTTGCACGACCATTCTCCATGACTTTCAATACGCTATCTTCTGGGTCGATGCACATACCGCAAGCGCCCTCTACGTATAGAATTGGAGCAACCTTAGCTTTGACATGACGTAAGCGCTCAATGCGTGTATGAAGCGCCTCAATGGCTAGGTCTGCGCGTTGCTCTAGGATAGCCCAGAAGCGTTCCATATCGCCCTTCGCTTCGATAGCGATGCGTGGAAGGTTCAGAGACACAACGCCCATATTGTTACGACCGTCCGTCTCACCTGTAGAACATTTGCTTAGGAACGAGCGACAGCCCATTGGAGCTTTAAAGTCACCTGTGATGTCGACGTTGTTCTCGTAGGACAAGAAGTCTGGATACATGCGCTTGGAGCTACACTCAAGAGCCAGTTGCTTAATGTCGTAGTTAGGGTCTGTGCTAACTGCATTAACTCCATGCTTGACAGTGAAGACGAGCTTAGGGAACACCGCAGTTCGTTTCGATTTGCCAAGACCTGCAAGTCGTACTTGAAGGATTGACTTCTGAATGAGACGAGCTTCCCACGATGTACCCAAGCCAAAGCCCAAAGTACAGAATGGCGTCTGACCATTCGCTGTGTGAAGGGTATTGATTTCATATTCAAGAGCTTGGAATGCGTCATAAGTCTCTTTCTCTGTGCGTTCTTGAGCGAATGACTGAGCGGTGAACTTGTCGCCCTTAAACCAACGAAGACCTAGAGCCAGCCATTTGTCATAAGACGCACGGACGTAAGGTGCTAGATGTTCGTCGATACGGTTCACTGTGTTACCGCCGTAGATATGCGATGCGACCTGCGCAATGATTTGAGCTACCAAGGCAGTCGCTGTGCTGATTGACTTAGGTGTCTCAATCTCAGCGTTACCCATGTTGAAGCCGTTCTCTAACATGCCCTTGATGTCGATTAACATACAGTTGAACATGCCGAACATTGGCGCATAGTCTAGGTCATGGTAATGAATCTCACCTTTGGTGTGAGCCTCAGCGATGTGCTTAGGTAGGATGCGGTTCAAAGCGACAAACTTAGCCACCTCGCCTGCCACCATGTCACGCTGAGTTGGGATACGTTCAGACGCTTTGTTAGCGTTGTTGTGCATCAGTTCGGCAGACGCTGTGCCACCCACAATGCCTGCCATAGTTTCAAAGAGTCCTTCGTAATCGTAAGTCTCCTTTTGTAGTTCTAGTTGTTGCATTTCGTTCCTTTTGAGTTGTTGGTTAGTTGTCTTTAAGAGCCTTCCAGCTATGCGGGAAGATTGGCTCAATGACATCACTCACAAGGTTGGCGAAGTGCTGAGCTTCAAGCTGTGCATGACCATCAGCGCGAAGACGGTACAGATGGAAGAAGGCTGTTAGAGAGCCTGTCCAAATCCATGTAGTCATCATGTTTTGCGGAAGGATGCCACGAGCTTGCTCAGGCGCTACGCCTATCTCAATCATGCGCTCATAGGCTTCAAGCATTGCGTCTTGAATGTCCTTAGTGAGAGCGACAAGTTCTTGAGATTCTGGGTGAATGCCTGCTGAGCCTTGCTTGATGCCGCCTTGTGGGCGAGCGCGGTAGTTGTTCGGTACGTACAGTTCGACGCCAGTGTCCACGTAACGACGAGACACTTCGTTCCACGACATACCGACTTGATGCTTACCTAGTTGACGAGCCAACCAGATAGGCGCTGAGCAGCGTAAAGTCACGGCTGTGTGACGGAACGGAGAGGTGTGCTCATGGCGAGCTAGGAAGTCGATTAGACGGACGTCCTGTGCGTCCATCTCATCCTTCCACTTAGCGAAAGAAACACGAGCCACGTTAGCGATGCGTAGGTCGTCCCCCATGTAGTCGATTAGTTCTACTTTGATTTGGTTCATTTGGTTATCCTTTTAGTTGTTCTAGGTTTTCGATTTGAGCTTCAAGGGCGTCGATTTGGCCGATGATGATGCCGTGCATAACTGCGATGTAGCCGTGGTCTAAGTCAGCCTCGTAGACTTCACCGTCTGAGCCGTAAGCGCGGATATGGAAGTCCTCACCGTCTGATAGCATCAGCTCAAGTGCTGCTTTACGTTTCTCTAGGGCTGCAATGCGGTGTTTGATGCTCATGTTTCTTTCCTCGTTGTATTGAATGTTTATTGAGCTACACGAGTAGCCATCTCTTTGTATTTGCGAGCTTTATTGATGTCCTGCTGTAGGTCGTCTTTGTCACCTGCACGAAGGCGGTACTTGAGGACGTTGCCTAGGCAGTAGGCTTGCCATGGAGTTAACTTGCCTGCTAATGAGTCGAGCGCAGGCTGAATGATGTCTTTCGCTTCCACGCCTTGAATCACTTGGTAGTGCGAGGGTGAATGCACTGGGTCGGATTCAGTTGGAGCTGAGCCGTCAGACGCAGGAGCATGTGAGATGCTGAACTTAGTCGCACCTGCGAAATGAGAGCCTTTGGAAGACAAGATGATTAGGCCATGAGGCTTAACCTCTAAGACCACCACTTCCTCGTTAGGAGCGGCAATCAAGGCGTCCTCAGAGCGGCACACTAGGACAGTGCCAACACGTACAAGCTTTTGATGTGCGAGTTCTTTTGCTGTGTAAATCATTAGCGGTGGTCTCCTTCGCCCACGATAGTTCCGCGCTCTAAGCGCCCTTCAAGTTTGTTAAGGTTGTATTCCGCAATCTCGACAAGCGTGAGGTTGTTGTCTGCGGCGATGTTTGCGATGTTCCATAGGACGTCACCAAGCTCTGCCTTGATGTCTTCAAGGTTTGGCTCAACGCCCTTACGAATAGCCTTTGCGAACTTGCCTTGAAGCTCGCCAGCCTCCTCCCCTAGAGCCAACACTGCGTAGCTAGGGTGTGGGTAAACAGCAAAGCGGCGAGCCTTCTCTTGGTAGTCATTGAGGCTTAGCGGTAATGGGTAGTGGTAACACACAAGCTATCCTCACATATGACTACATGATGGCAAACAAATCAGCGATGTTCTTTAGGTCACGTTTAATCTTGTCTTTGCGTGTCTCGCTGTACTCTGCCTGCTTGTCTACAAGACTTAGGATGTCGTTAAGGAACGTGCGAGAGATGGATAGACGAGCGATGTCCATGCCACGCTTATGAGTTAAACGAAGCTCGATTTGGTCGATGTCTTTCACCATCTCTTTGATGTGCATAGCGTCTTCGATGCGACGTTCATGTTGACGTAGTGTGTTCTCGCAAGCTTCGATGCGCTTACTTAGTAGAGATGCCATAGTGGTTTCCTTATGTTTGAGTTGTGTATGGATAAAGTCAGTACAATAGGCCGCTCATACGAACGACCTACAGAAATGACTCCAAGTCACTTGTGACTACTTAGTCGCCAAGTTGATTGAGTTTGGTTAAAATGACAGACGCAGCGACTGACTTGTTCGTGCGCTCGGCAATCGCCTTGTCTAACTTGTCTATCACCTTGTCACGCTTCTTCTCAGTCGCTTGCGCTTTCTTCAACTGCGTAGCAGCTTCACGAGCGGCTAAGAAGCCTGCGATGTTTAGTAGTTTGGTAATGAACTTAATCATTGGTTTCTCCTTAGTGAGGTGTGAATAGGACTGTGTTGGTCTTGAAGCAGAACTCGCCGTGACGCAGGATGCGAGCCACCATGCCATTCTGATAGCACTCCTCTGAGGTATGCCCTGCTTTCGCATAGTGAGACGCAACGCAAGCGCCACGGTCGCCTGTAGGTGTCTTCTTCCAACGGACTTCAACCTGCCCTTTGCGAGCGCCTGATTTGAACTCATGGTTAGTCGGAACGAGCAGCACTGGGCTAACTGCGAGATCTAGTGCGGTCTTTTCGCCAATGCCTTGACAGCCTTCATAACCGTCTGTGCGGTCGCCCATGAGCCATTGCTTGTAGTAAAGGACGTCAGCCTCTGCCTCGCTTTGAAGCCAAGGAGCAAAGTCTTTGTCAGGCGTGTAGTGCCACGCAGGGATAGACTTCATGTCCTTGTCGATAGCGACGATGACCTTCTTGTCGTCTCCATGCCACTCAGGGTTGGTCGCATAGATACCCATCAGGTCATCAGCCTCAAGCATGTCGTGTTGAAAGAACTGATAGTTGTCACGGATGTACTGCAAGGCGTAATCGAGAATCATCGGACGACTAATCCAGTTGTTGATTGAGTCACGGTTGGACTTGTAGCTAGGCATGATGTGTTTGCGCCAGTTGTCTGTCCCAGAGAGGAACATGTAGACGTTCTCTTTACGGCAACTAATCTCTTTGCGTAGATACTCAATGCGGTCATCAATCGCCTTAGCGACTTCGTTCTCGTCTACTTCAAGAGTCCAGATACCGTCAGGCCAGCGATGGCGCTTTTGACACGCCGCCGCCATTTGGAATGCAATCCAATCAGCGTCGAATAGTCCGATAGTTTTCATTTGGTTTCCTTGTATTGTTGTCTTATAGGCAGTCGTAAATAGCGCCCACGACGAGATAGCCCAGAGCTACTAGCGCTAGGTAATGGATTGGTTTCATTGGTTTATTCAGGTTTGCGTGGTGGTGTTTCTTCGAGCTTGTCCACACGAGGACGGACAAAGCGAGGGTGACGGAACTTGCCGTCCTTAGTGACTTCCATGCACTCGACTTCGATAAGCATTCCTATCGCTAGTCCTTGGTCGTGCAGATCTTGCCACTCTTGGCGTTGAGCATCGGTAAACCCAGTGCCTACCTTGCCGTAAGCCGTGATGAGAGCGCCCATGCGTCCCTCGTGTTTACCAGTGCCAGCTTGGAAGCCAGTCACTAGGACGTCGTAGGTCTCTTTGTTCTTGACCTTAATCCAGCGACCATCTTTCAAGCGCTCCAAGACCAAGCCCTCATAGCCACAACCTAGTGATGCCTCAAGCTGCTCTTGGATGTACGCAGCGCTAGGGTCTGAGACAATGCCTAGGTCAAGACGAGGGTCTAGGTTTGGGCGAAGCTCATAGATAGCGCTATAAGGTACTGTGTCGCCTTCGTGTGTACGCACAGCGCTAATCGTTGAGTCCCAGTCACCTAGGAAGACCTCAGCGTCTTGGATGTGCTCAGGGATTGGCGGTAGGTTGTACAAAGGCTTGTTAGAGCGAGACACAATCTCGCCCTGTTCGTTGCGCGTTAGACGTACACCGTCAATCTTCACGGTCACACGGTAGTCCCCTTTCAGAGACTTACCGTTCCAGTTGTGAGCCTTCTTAGGTTTAAAACTCATCGTCGCCACCCTCCACTGCCACAATGTCAATGTCTAGGTAGCGCATCTTGCGAACATCCAGAGGCTTACGACGAAGCGGTACTGCTACGAAGTGACCAGGTGTTAGCTCGTTGACTAAGTCGTCAAACTCGTCATGAGTTAACTCAATGCGGTCAATCACACGGTTAAGGGACTTAGCCTTGTAAGCTTCTTCACGAATAAGTTCAGAGATAAGTTTCTTGTAGATAACTTTCATGTTTACCTCATAGCTTTGGACGTGGTTGATTCCACGAGGCGCAGAGATGCCAGAGGACAAGCCCCACGCCGAACGTTAGAAAAGTTGGTAAGAGAGACATAGAGCCTCGTTTGGTCTGTCTTATAGGCAGTCGTAAATACCGCCAGAGAGGATTAGTGTGTTTCGAACCAAGATGAGCCGATGTCGAACTCAGCGTCGAGAGGACAGTCAACTGAGTAGTAGTTCTCAACGAAGTGCATTGCGTCTTTGCAGATTTGGCCTAGCTCTTTCGCAATGTCTTCTGAGCGACAAGCTACTTGCACCTCATCGTGTACCCATGCGCAGAACGCATAGTCACCATCGAAGCCATGCTTGTAGCCACGTTCTTGCATCATTTGGTCGACTACGACGCACCACATTTTGCAGATGAGAGCGCCGTCTGATTGGAGTTGAGTGTTTAGAGCTGAGTGTTGAGAGCGGCAGAAGACTTTGCGTCCATCTAAGCCAACGACATAACCGTCGTCCTTAGCTGCCTTCTTGCACTTCTTGATTAGCTTATCGAGAGCAGGAAGCCCCTCTAGGAACTTCTTCTTAACCTCTTTGCCTTTCAAGATGTAGCAGACACGTTCACGAGTCCAACGCTCACCACGACGCTCAAGCTGCTTGATGATTGGGATATGTGCGCCAGCTTCCTTCCACGCTAGGTATTCCTCGTGGGTATAGCCGACTTGCATACCGATAAGCTCATCACCGCCGCCGTAAAGGAAGGCATAGATAAATGTCTTCGCCTTACCACGACGCAGCTCATGGTCTGGATTGTGTTTGTCACGTAGGACGCCACGCTCCACAAAGCCTGCTGATTGAGCATTCTCCCAGTGGATGTCGCCCTCAAGGATGACTTTGTTGTAAGCGCCCTTGTCCCATGGGAACATGCGGTTGCCTAAGCAGCGCAGCTCCAAACCAGAAGCGTCACTACCAAGCAGTACCCAACCGTCCGGTACAGTAAAGCACTCACGACACTCTTGTCCGTATGGTGCTCGTCCTGCTGGGACTTGAGCGATGTTAGGAAAAGAATGGGTTGCGCGACCAGTAACAGCGCCATTAGGGTTAATAGAACCATGGATAAAACCTTCCGGTGTAACTAGGCGTAACCACGCTTGCTTACCTTCTGCAATCTGACCGATGCGCTTATTGAGCATGAAGAACTCGTTAAGCATCTGTGCTTCTGGTAAGTCGATGTGCTTCAATACGTCTTCGTCAATCTTCGGCTTAGTACCGCCGTCGGTGAACTCAGTGAAGATAACTCCGGCCTCAGCCAGAACCTTCGCACAGTGGTCACGCGATGCAGGGTTAAAGGTCACTTCCTTCAACTTGGTGTAAGGCGCACCTGCCGTGTAAGACATACCCATGCGGTTCATAGAACGCTTAGGAGTCGTAACGCCATTCGATGCGTACCAAGTGCCAAACTTGTCGACTAGCTTCTGGCGAATCGTCTCGCGGTCGCCTAGTAGCTTGAAGTAAAGCTGCTCAGCCTTCGCAACGTTGAACTTGAAGCCATTACGTTCTTGCTGAGACATCAGCCACTGAATCTCATGTTCCAGTTGCATTGCCTTAAAGCTTGCTTCTGGGAACTCTTGCATCAGACGACGGATAAGCTTGATGGTGACGGTAACGTCTTGGCGGCAGTAGATAAGCATGTCTTCTGAGAACTCAGCCCATGCGTCTTCCTGCTCACCGTAGTCGCCTTTGTACTCTTGCAAGCGATAACCCCAAGCCTTCAAGCTATGAGAGCCAAGTAGCTTAGGAGGTAGAACCCAACCAGTGACTTCATGCCCTTGCTCGCGTAGACGCCAGCGACGGATACCTGCCATATCGCGGTCTTTGATGTCTGCGAATAGGAGGCGAGATAGAACCAACGTGTCGATGACTTTGGTTGGTGGAATGTCCCAGAACGGAAACAGTTTCTTCAATGCAGGGACGTCGTAGTTGATGCCGTTATGTGCGACTAGGACGTCTGCCTCTACGAGGTCTTTCAGAAGCTCATGGTATTGATGAGGACGGTACTCACGGACTTCACCAGTGACTAGGTCTTCGCAGACCGCAGTATGAAAACGGCTCACTGTTGAAAGCAAGCCGTTGGTCTCGATGTCGAACGCTAAGATACGCGCTTTGGTTTTACCGTACTTAACGTAGTCCCATAGTATCTTTAGAGCTTGATACTCGCGTAGTTTGAATGCCATTAGAATTGTTCCTTCTCGTGGTCTTTGAAGCTCGGCTCGTCGCCGTGCATTTCGTAGGACTTGTCTTGTTCAGCCACGTAACGAAGGCGTGTGACGCCACCGACGCCAGAGCCGAAGCCGCGCCGTTTGAGTTGTCGTACAGTGGTGATGAGACGTTCTTCTAAGGACTCCGCTTGTTGGTTACGCTCAAGGCCGTACATTGCGTGTGACCAGAAGCCGATAGAACGAGAGCCTTTGAAGTGCTTGATTGCTACTCGTGCGCCCTCCTCATGACTGCCTTTCTCAGGAGTCGATAGGTGCGACACAAGGTGGATGAGGATTTGATGACGTTGAGCTAGAGACGCGATGTCAGCCATGATGCGCTCAATCTCAGCCTTCTCGTCCTTCTCTGCGCCAGTTGCCAATGCGGTCAAGTGGTCGACGTAGAAGACACGGAAGCCAAGCGAGACTAGGTAGACTATCTTCGCCTTGATTGCGTCCCACTCACACAAGCCCCAGTTGTCGTAGATATAAAGGTCTCCACGGTAGAGCTGCGCGGTTTGACGAATAGCCTCGTGCATCGTGTAGTCTTCGGTATTGCGAACGTGGTAGAGCCTGCCGTCATGCTTGCCACAGATAGAACGAAGAACCTCTTTAGGGTCGTTCTCAACCATGAACAAGCCGACCTTCTGCTTGAGCACAGTGACGTCGTAGTCAGCCTGCTCTAAGAGAAGCGTGGTCTTACCTAGACCTGTACCTGCACCTAGTGTGTGAACCTCGCCATAGAAGCGACCGTTCGACGTGCGGTTCATGCCTTTGTGTTTCCACGGTAAGCCTTGCTCGTTGTCATCCTCAAAGAGGGTTTCAAGGATGTCGTCAACGTCCAGTAGGCCGTCCGGTGTGTAGACCTCTGCGTTCCACAGTGCCTGCACCATCTCAGACGTCTTGCCTGCTAGAAGCATCTCGTTAGCGTCTTTAAGCTCGTACTTGGCTATCTTGATGTTGACAACGCCAGCCAATGCCTCAGCCGCCTTTTGAGCGGAGTCTTGGCCTACGTCGTCCATGTCAAACGCAAGGACTACCTCCTCGAACTTCTTCAAGTAGTCGATGCAAGCAAGGAGATGTGTCTTAGCTGACTGAACGCCATTAGGTAGAGAGACGACGGGATACTTATTGCCCTGCATTTGAGAGATGGACATCATGTCAATCTCACCTTCGGAGATGACTAGACGACGCCCACCGCTAAACAGGTGCATACCGATGAGTGTGCCCTTGGAGATCTTGCCGTTGACACTGAACGCCTTGTCTGCGAAGCGGCACTTCTGAGCGATGTACTTGCCGTCCTCAGTCTTAACGTCACAGATATGCGCAATCTCCACGCGCTTGTGTTCGGGATGCCACGCCTCGCCTACCCGATAGCCGAAACGCTTAGCTGTCTCCTCAGAGATGGCTCGTTTAGGTAAGGCGCGGTATTCACCGTGTAGTGGTTTAAAGTCACTTGTGACTACATTGGATGCACTAGAAGACATAGGTTTACCATTACCTCGTTTGTAGGCTGTCTCAGGTGGACATGCGTAGCAGTAGGAATGACCGTCTGAATACTCGGCTCGTGCGTCCGAAGACCCACAGTCATCGCAAGGCAAACCTCGCGCTAGTAATACGCTTTCTTCGTCGTGCATACCTGCCGACCTCCTACTTCATTTGTTGATGGACTTTCATGAATAGCGCCGTGTAATGCGCTGAGATACGTGCTGCGTCTGCGCCAGTCTTGGCATCGCGTAGTTCCACTTCTTGAGCGGCTTTAAGCGCACCTAGACGGGCGTCGAAGTCAGGCACATAGACGGTAAACTTGCCGTCGCGTGTACCCTCTTTAAGGGCGTGTTGAGTGTTCTTGAGGCTGTACACCACGGCACTCAAACGTGTAATGCCGTAGTGACGAATCGCCTCGATGGAGTTGATAGAGCCGTACTTTGCTACATGCTCGATAACTTGTTTCGCTTGTGTAACTTTACTCACTTGTGACTCCTTCGAGTGTTATTACTAATAGGCAGTTTTAATTCAGGTACACCACTTCTGCGTCTGGGTACTTCTCTTGAAGCTCAGTAATGACTTCCTCCAACGCATCACACTGTGCGGTCGTCATGTTGTTCTCATCGCCTACAATGCGAATGAACACTGAGTCGTCGTTGTAACCATCGTGCTCAAGCTCCACGTTGCCGTAGACCTCATAGTCACGAGTTGGGTAGTTGTCCCCATCGCGTAGGATTAAGTGGTGAGCGCCGTGTCCTAGAACGCCGCGCTTGCGGTCAGCTAAGACCACATCCCAGTCGCTTAGAACTTGACTGCCAGTTTTGGTAAAAACGACTGCAATATGGGCAGTAGTTTCTCGTTTACGAACTTTTGCCATTTGGTTTCCTCTAATTCAGTTATCTTGAGCGTCAGTCCTTCCTGTCCTTTCGGAACGATGACCTTGTATAGCTTCAAGACGTAGACGTTTTTATCGTCGAACTTGTAGCGCTTCTGGAGCACGTCAAGCATGGACTTGCAGCAATTGTCTAGGTCTGAGGCTTTGTTGCTGTAACGGACGATTGCATGCACCGCTAAGCGCTTATCTTTAGGCAGTTCTAAATCAGGAAGGCCACGAGCGACCTGCATTTCCCAACGACGATAGGCCGCAGATTTGACCTTTACGCCTTGGTACATGTCGTTCGTGGACATAGGTTTGACGTCAATGTTGATGTCGTGCTGGACTATTAGAAGTTACCTGCGTCGTCGTCAGATGCGCCGTGCTGCTCGTCTGCATCGTCAGGTTCTTCAAAGTGACGAACGTCGTCTTCGTCGTACTCATAGCCTCCTTCATGCGACGCAAAGCCGAAGTGGTCAGCCGATGGTGCGCCTGCTTCACCTTTAGCCGCTAAGCTAATCACTTGGACAGCTTTAGGTTTAAGGGTCAGGCCATGAGTCTCGATGGTGACGCGCTTGCCATTCTCACGGACAGTCTCTGTGCGGCTGTAAGGCCACACTTCGACGCTTAGGGCAATCTCTGAGCCACCATAGATTTGAGGCTCTTTCACCATGCGACGACCACGAGCATCGTAGAAGATAGGCTTAGGTAGGATTGTTTCGCCTTGGTACTCGAACGACGATTGCTTAACGCGGAAGAAGAACTTACCGTCCTTCTCAAGTAGGATGTCGACCATCTCACCTTTACCGCCCTTCTCGTTTTGCCAGTAGTCACGAAGGATGTCTTCAAGTTGAGCGACAACCTCTTTCACATCGCTGTCGTCTGGGTTAACTACTAGGTCTGTCTTGTAAGCGCCGTTCTTGTCGTATAGGGTGTCTGGTTTGTTTAGCCATGGGAACTGTGCAATACCCACAGGCAGAGTTACTAGGGGACGTTTGTTAGCTTGTTTTGCCATAGATTTGGTTTCCTCTTTAAGTTGGTATTAAGTTGACTTAGAGAGGTCTTTAAGTTTGTCTTAGAGTTATCTTAAAGCTTCCTCTCTTATAGGCAGTCGTAATTAATAGAATTGAGCTGAGAGCAGGCTTAAAGCCGGACTTAAAGTAGTCTTTGTCTCTTATAGGCAGTCGTAATTAACAGGCACGACAAAAAGCCCTAGCACCATAAAGGCACTAGAGCATTCAAGTCACATGTGAGTATATCGGTTACGCAAACGCAAAGTCGGACTCAATGATACCGTGTAGATCTAGGTTGCCGTACTCAGGCAGAGTCAAGAACTTGTCGTGCTTCTCAGGGTTGCACTGTAGTTTGAACTCTTGCTCAAGCTCAGCGAAGACGTCTGTGTTCTCAAACATCTCTACCATCGCTTCACGAATCACTTTAAAGAAGACCTCTGTGTTACCTGCATGAGTACCAAATGAGTCATGGATGAGAGCGAAGTGTTTAATACCATGCTTCTCATAAGCCATATTCACAAGTGACTGCAAGTGGCAAGAGTCGAGGCTATGTACGACGTTAGGAGCGATTGAGTTCTTCGCTTTGTTCTTGTCGTAGTCCAGTGTGTCGATGCGAACATGCAATTGACGACGCTGACCTAGAGTGATGCAGTTCACCACTTGCTCTTTAGTCACACGGTACTCTTGAAGTACAGGGAAGCCTAGAGGCGTAGTCCAACGGACAGGCGCATTGTCTTGAGCGATTAGATACGCTGCCTTTTGCATCCAGTCCATTGCTTGAGCTGCACGTAGCACAGTACGTTTAACGGCTGCATAAGCATGTTTAGCCATGAGAGCGGCTGCTGCTGAGCCATTGCCATGGAAGTGCCACACAGCGTCCTCGCCACGGTTCTTCTTCTGTTTGTACTCCATGTAAGCAGGATGAATGATGTCTTCCATGCACTGCTCTTTGAAGCCAAACTGCGCAGAGCCATAGCAGTAAGTCATTACGTTACGTTTCACTGTGCCACGGTCGATACCGAATTGAAGCCATGCGTAAGCCTCAGTGTAAGAACGGTAAACCTTGCGCATCTCAGTGATGTAACCTGCCTCCTTCTCAATGCCCTTCTCTTTGTCTTCACGGATAGCGTGAGCCTTAGCCAGCTCTAGGGCTTTCTCGAAGTTAGACGCATCGCCGTCGTGTGCTTCAAGGTAGACTTCAAGCGCCTTCTCAGTCGCTAGAGCCTCTGCGTCTTCCTTGGATTCACACCCTTCCACCATTGACTTAAACTCACTTGTGACTATATCGGATACAACACGATAGATGTCAGCAACCCTCCCCGCAGGGATTAAGTTCACATGTTCGCCAGTCTTCTCGCAACGTAGTGCAGCTCCTAGTATCTGTAGACCAGAACAAGAGCCGTCTAGGGCAATTGGAATGTAGGATACAAACTCCTCTGGGTTCTTCATGCTCCACGCCTCAGCTAACTCCGTCGCACACGCGATAGCTTGCATTGGCTTATCCGCAGACATAAGGAAGTCACGGCAGTCACGAGGGTCTTTAGCAAGCGCAATGATTTGCTCTTTGTGAGCCTCAACCCACTTAACGCGCTCCTCAAAGGTTACTTTGTCGACGCCCATTAGGTTTGCCATGTGAATCATTAGCCACTTCATGCCGTGCTTACCTAGAGCTACGCCGTCAGCGAACTGACACAGTGCTTTCACATAGTCTGCACCTTGGAAGTTAAGCTTAGACACAGGGTAAACACGCATACGAGTATCACCTTGCCATGGCACAAAGAAGCGGTCTTTATGTGCAACGCCACGAGCCATCTCTAGGACGCTGAGCATAGCGCTGAACTTAGCGCGCTCAGTCGCTTCCATTACATAGAACTCACGACAAGCTGCTTGGTACTCTTTCACGCGGTAGTCATCATCAGCCAAACCTTCTGGCTTAACAGGTGTGTAGTCCTTGATGTCTAGCTTGTGCATTGCAGGTAGGTCGATGTCCATCGCCCATGGTAGTTGTTGCTCAATGAAGGTCTCTAGCCAGTTAAGGATAGTCTTGTTGATGCGTACAGGTGTCTCTTGGATACGGTTTAGTGCGTCATATACCTTCTCCATGCCTGCTGTTTGTAGCTCACGTAGGTAAGCTTTGTTTTGGGTCTTAATCATGGATAGAGGCTTAGACGCAGGCGTGATATATGCACCACGACGCACAGTCTCAGGCGACCACTTACGAGGTGGTACTACCATAGGTGCATATGATGGACGAGCTAGACGAGCAAGCTCTTGCTGTGCTTCCTCAAGTAGCCACATAAAGTTGTCTTGAGCGATAAGGTAATCACGGTTATGGCCTGTTGATTGGTCACGACGACGAGCGGCCTTAAACCAGCCTAGCTCAGTCGTAGCAAGCACGATGAGAGCGTGACCATAGTGGACACGTTCCTCAACGCTTAGACGTACCCAGTCCATCTCTGCTTGGTATTTCACCGCCCACTTTAGGGATTCACGGCGATGCTTGATGTCTCGCTTAGTAGACATGCGAGCTTGAGTTGCTTTGGCAATACCTCCGTGTAGACGCTCTAGGATTGCGAAGTTCATTTCGTCTTCAATACCGATGATGATGTCAATCGCTACGTCTGTTAGAGGACGCACGTCAGTCATGCCTTTAACGCAGCCCTCAAGCGTGTGTACGGCGATTTGCTCGTAGTTGCCATATACCTCTGTCAAGAATCGTTTCAACGCTGTAGGACGCCCACGGCTCGATTCTGAGGCAATCTTGCGCATAGCTTCGGCTAGTGTGTTGATGTTCTTACCGATTAAGCCTTTACCTAGAGTCGTCTCGTGCTCTGTCCCCTCGTTCATCGCTTTGTGGAACTTAGCCATCTCACGAGCGTAAGCCTTTTCACGAGCCTCATATTCACGCTCGATTTGCTCTACGTAGTCTTCACGAGTAAAGCCTTCGGCAAACTCAATGCCTAGGACTTCTGGTTCAGGACGCTCATAACGAATTTCGTGTGCAGTTGCTTGGAAGGTGTCTTTGTAGTAGGTCATCAGAATTTCCTCTCATTGGTCTCTTGCGGCTGCCGCCTTATAGGCAGTCGTAATTCACGCTGCTTATAGGCAGTCGTAATTCAAAAAAGAGACCTGTGACTAAAATCCGAAAACCACAAGCAAATTGTTATCACATGTGGTTTTGTAGGGACGAAAAAAAGGCCGACCTAGAGTTTTCTAAGTCAGCCTTTACAAAGTCACATGTGAGAGTAAATCCCTTATGGGTATACTCGAAGGGCTTTTAAATCCCTTGTGTCTACCAATTCCACCACCAGGGCAACGCAATCATGCGATGGGTTAGACACCATCTGTCTCAGCGACCTTTGCCGTGAGAACGAGGCGTACTTTAACGGATTAATTTATCTGGTCAACAATAAATTTTATCTTTTTGATTTAAGTGCTTAAAAAGCGATCCAGACGGTACAATTGGCATTCAATTAGGCCAAGAAATACTCGTTAGCTTTCATCAACTCTAAGTCACACACATGTTGATGCCCGTAACGGCTTAGCTTGTAAACGCCTGACTAACGCGGATCGTAGTCACCACTCTCTTCAGTTCTGTAACATCTGTAACAATTGGAGCCCCTACTCTTGGCACTATTTCACACGAAATATCATATTTTGTTACCGATAACTTTGCATCGAATGTGGTCGTACCTTTATAAAATCATTGACATTTTTTATTTTCAAAAAAAGCTCAATTCATTATCGAAAATATCAATAAATAATGATAGCTTACACTCGTTGCAGTAATTTAATGGACATATATCACATATAAGGACGTGGTTTACTTTGGCGACACACCATAAGAAAAACAAGGTATATCACTAATGTCTATCAAGAATCTTTCTATAGCGAAAAAGATATCGCTATCGTTTTTACTCATTGCCATCGTCAACATTGCGTTTGGCGTGTTTTTATCTACAGAGCTCAAAAGCATTAAATCTGAGCTTTTAAACTATACCGATGATACGCTTCCTGCTATGGAAAGAGTAGATTCGATCCGAGATCACTTGTCTCGCTGGCGCCGTGCTCAGTTTGCGACATACACTTATGAAGACGCAGACCAAATCAGAAACAAAATTGCCAGCAACATTCGCGAACGTGAAAAGATCAGCAAAGAGCTCGATTCTTACGGTGAAACGATTTGGCCTGGTGAAGAGCAACAAACTTACCAGCGCCTTATGCGTCAGTGGAAAAAGTACTTGGTTACTATGGATCAGTACAACGAAGCGATGCTAGCCAACGACAAAAGCAAGGCCCACCCTATTTTGGCGAACTCTTTACCTGCTTTCGAAGCGGTTGACTCTGAGCTCGGTGAACTGATCCGTCTACTTAAAAATGCTATGGACAGTAACAAAACTCATATTCTTTCTTCTGTAAATGGATTGAGTAACTCGTCAATTGCGAGCAACGTGATTATTCTACTTATCATGGTAGGCATGACGTACGTGCTGACACGCCTTATCTGTGGCCCACTAAAACTTGTTGTCGAGCAAGCAAATGCCATCGCAACAGGTGACCTATCAAACGACATCGATCGTAAAGCCATCGGCAATGACGAGCTAGGTGAGCTGGCAGATGCGACCACTAAGATGCAAGATGACTTGCGCCAAGTTATCGACAACGTGATTGCTGCGGTCACACAGTTAAGCAGTGCAGTAGAAGAGATGAATCAAATCTCCGATATTTCTGCATCTGGTATGAAGGATCAACAACTGCAAATTACACACATTGCTACGGCAATGACAGAAATGAAAGCAGCAGTAGCCGATGTTGCACGTAATACTGAAGATTCAGCGAACCAAGCTAACGAAGCAAACCGTCGTACACAACACGGTGTTCGTGAAACGCAAGGCATGGTTGACGCGATTCATGAAGTTTCAAACGTAATTGGTGCTGCGGGCGATACTGTGGCAGAGCTTGAACAGCAATCGAATAAAATTAACGTTATTGTTGATGTTATCCGTGACATTGCCGATCAAACCAACCTACTTGCTCTTAATGCAGCCATTGAAGCTGCGCGTGCTGGTGAGTCTGGTCGCGGTTTTGCCGTGGTTGCGGACGAGGTTCGAACGCTTGCAGGCCGTACGCAAGATTCAACCAGCGAAATTACGTCGATCATTGAACAGCTACAATCGCTTGCAAAAGACGCGAAATCTGCGACAGAACTTTCTAGAACCAGTATCTCAGAATGTGCAGAGCAAGGCATTCAATCAAAACAGCTGATGAGCGACATTGAACACTCGATTTCTGATATCTCAGACATGGGCACCCAAATTGCCACGGCTTGTAACCAGCAAGACTCTGTTGCAGAAGAGCTTAACCGTAGCATTGAAAACATACACTTGGCATCTCAAGAAGTATCACAGGGCTCAGAGCAAACCGCACAGGCTTGTCGTGAGCTAAGCCAGCTGTCAATTTCTCTTAAAGATGTAATGAGCCGCTTTAAACTGAGTTAAACTCAGTTGATACCTTAGTTGATATTGAATCAACCTCGATTTGCACAAATTGAGTGCAATCACTGAGGTATATTGAATCATGATCTTCAAAAACGCTCCAAAGCACTACTTGGAGCGTTTTACTTCGTCAGGTACTTTCCCCAAGTACTCAATAACATAACCAATACAAAAAACGCGTACGGAGACTTTATGCGCTTAAATAAAACCTTACTATCACTGACTATCGCTGCTGCAACCGTTGCTCCTGCGATGCAAGCTACTGCTGCCCCTCTTCAAATTAGCAACACTGTAGTAAAAGCAGAACAAGTTCAAGGCGCTAACGCTTGGCTGGAAATAAACTTAGGTCAATTCCGCGATAATATTGAGCAGTTTAAATCGCACATGGATGGCAAAACGAAAATCTGCGCCGTGATGAAAGCCGACGCATACGGTAATGGCATCGCGGGCCTGATGCCAACCATTATCGAACAACAAATTTCTTGCGTTGCCGTTGCAAGTAACGCTGAAGCACAGACCGTTCGTGACAGTGGCTTTAAAGGTCAACTTATGCGTGTACGTTCGGCGGATATTGGCGAGATCGAAGCTGCAATCGACTTAAATATTGAAGAGCTGATTGGCACTGCAGAGCAAGCCAAAGTACTGTCTAAGCTAGCAGAGAAAGCGGGTAAAGAAATCAAAGTTCACCTTGCTCTTAACGACGGTGGTATGGGACGTAATGGCGTTGATATGACGACAAAAGCGGGCAAGCAAGAAGCGCTAGAAATCGCTCAACAAGCTGGCGTTAATATTGTTGGCATCATGACTCATTTCCCTAACTACAATGCAGACGAAGTTCGTCAAAAGTTATCTTCGTTCAAAGACAGCTCTGCATGGCTGATTAAAGAAGCGGGCCTAAAACGCGAAGATATTTTGCTGCACGTGGCCAACTCTTACACTGCACTTAATGTTCCTGAAGCACAGCTTGATATGGTTCGTCCTGGTGGCGTTTTATACGGTGATCTGCCAACCAACCCTGAGTACCCTTCTATCGTGTCTTTCAAAACACGCGTGGCATCCGTTCACCATCTGCCAAAAAATAGCACTGTCGGTTACGACAGCAGCTACAAAACGAGCAAAGAAAGCCTAATGGCGAACATTCCTGTTGGTTACTCTGATGGCTACCCACGAAAAATGGGCAATACGGCAGAAGTACTGATCAATGGCCAACGAGCAAAAGTGGCAGGTGTGGCTTCAATGAACACCACCATGGTTGATATTACAGGTATCAAAGATGTTGAGCCTGGTTCTGAAGTTGTACTGTTTGGCTCTCAGCAAGGCAAAACGATTTCGGCAGCAGAAATGGAAAAACATGCAGAGGTCATCTTCCCAGAACTATACACGGTTTGGGGTGCTGCGAACCCTCGTGTCTACGTAAAATAAACCCTTTTCAGTTATTCGTAACAGAACGAAAAAGCGAGCCTCGTGCTCGCTTTCCTACTCATATACTTATAATCTTGTAGCAATCCGTGCTCTTCTCAATTGAACAGAGCTTGCTATTTGCGTTGCGTTACTTTCCTTGAGCCCTAGCAAGTGACAAACCCTCTAAACCCTTCACCTTAAAATCGTTCAGGTATACTTGTTTTTTATATAGCACTTAGTGTTTGAAAGCCCTTTCAATTGATGTTAAACATGAAGTTTACAAAAGAATAACAAACGCATTCATATGGCACTGCCCTTTTTGCCTGCTGGCTAGGTATCTCTATGACAGAAAATACTCAACATCTTCAGCGTTCCTCATCTGAGTTGCACGAATTTACTCGGGTCGACGTGTGGAACGGTTTCACCCAACTTTTACCTCTGTCCATGTTTGTGGTCATATTTGGCCTCGCATTCGGTGTTGCCGCCGTACAAACAGGGTTAGATGTATTTCCCACTATGTTGATGAGCACACTGGTCTTCGCTGGTGCTTCACAATTTGCCACGCTAGAAATGTGGGGAGCAGAAGTACCTCTGATTCCAGTGCTTATTACTGTATTTGCTATTAATGCTCGTCACCTCTTGATGGGCGCTACGCTTTATCCATGGTTACGACAACTCCCACCGACAAAACGTTACGGTGTAATGCTGGTAGCATCAGACGCAAACTGGGCAATGGCACTCAATGCATTTGGTAGAAAAGAACCAGGTTTTGGTTTGCTTGTTGGCGGCGGCTTAGCGATGTGGTCGTTTTGGATTGTCGGCACCTGGATCGGCATTTATTTTGGTAACGCAATCAAAGACCCGGTGAGCCTCGGACTCGATATGGTTATGGGATGCTTCCTGCTGTCTATGGTGGTGGCAGGGCCGAAAGACTTAAGAATCTTTGCGATTTGGGCCACAGCAGCAGCCTCTTCTATGTTGGCGTACTGGTATTTACCAGAGAATAGCCACGTAGTAGTTGGCGCCATTACTGGTGGAGTCTTAGGTGCTTGTTGGAAGGAGAAAAAAGCATGAACATCGAAACGAGCGTAGGTGGCACACTGCTTATCATCATCGCTATGGCGTTAGTCACGCTCATAACCCGCTGGGGCGGAGTGTTTGTCATGTCATTCATTCCAATTAGCGAACGGGTTCAACGTTTCATTACTGCGATGTCAGGTTCCGTATTGGTTGCCCTTTTAGCTCCGCTAGCAGTAGAGGGTGATAACGGTGCTAGAGCAGCACTTTTTTCTACTGCTGTCGTCATGTTCATCGTGAAAAAGCCTCTGCCCGCAATTGCAGCTGGCATCATCGCAGCCGCCGCGGTACGCGCTCTTTAACCGTCCTCAGCTAGATAATTACTTAAGCTCACACTCTTCGATTGTGAGCTTAACCGAGCCTTATAAACTAACCATAACAACTTAGTCTCAACTTAACCACGGTGCTTTTTGGCATTGCTCTTTTAGTAGAGATAAAAAGCCAGTGACTCGCGCTGACCTCTCATGCGCAGCAGAACTCACGAGGGCAACAATATCGGCATTTGGAAGCTCGTAATCTGGTAATAATCGTACTAATTTACCACTATCAATCTGTGACTGAATATCCCATTCAGATCGCATGATGATCCCTAAGTCTCTTAAGGCCCAGTCTTTAATCACTCTGCCCTCATTACTTGCAAGTGAAGGACGAATTCGAACATTTTCTATGGCTCCTGAGACTGTATGAGTAAAGCTCCACAACGTGACATCTTCATTATTTTCTCTCAACGCAATACATTGATGCTTCTTAAGATCTTGCGGAGTTTCAGGCTGTCCATAACGTGATAAATACTCCGGCGAAGCGCAAACAAAGCGCTTGTTTGGGGCTAAACTCACCATCTTAAGGCTGGAATCCGCCAGGTGACCAATGTAGATGATAATGTCCCATTTATGATGGTTGGCCCAGTTTGGCTTATCTGATAACTCTAGCTCCACTTCTAGGCGCGGATGAGCTTTTTTATACTCACCTAATAAAGGGGCTATCACATCGTTGCCAAAGCCAAGGGGCGCCAATACTCTTAGACGACCACTGACATCCCCTCTGCTTTCATTGAGTTTATCGGTGAGTTCATCCAAATCCTCAAGGATAGAACTACCTGTATCGACTAAAACGCGCCCTTCTTCTGTTAAGCTAACTATGCGCGAAGGCCGTTGAAGTAACTTAAGCGATAGCTTCTTTTCGATATGTTGAATACGCTGAGTGACTGATGGAGGCGTTATATTGAGCGCACGAGCCGCATCTGCCAATGTTCTATGGTTAGAAACTACCACAAGAAATCGAATATCTTCTGTCGTTAACATTAACTTCCAACCTAATGTATAAGTAGATTTTTGTTAATATAATTCAACTTCTTCCTACTTCATAATCATTTCATCAATAGTTAATTTCACTTTGCAAGCTTAGGTAAATGAAATGATTAAGCATACAGAACACCCTAATTTAGAAAAACAATACAATGCTATTGGCACACCATTTCTCTATTTGGACAAACAAAAATTTTTGAGCAACCTTACTCAAATGCGCAGCCATATGTCGAAACTAGGCACACCACTAAGGCCCCACTTTAAGACAGTAAAATCGTTAGATGCGCTTCCTTACTTAATTGACTCTATAGAGGACCCAATCACTGTATCCACCCTTGAAGAAGCAGAACAGCTTGCCAGTTATGGTTGTAAAAACATTCTCTATGCTGTTGGCATATCAAAAGAAAAGCTATTGCGAGTCGAACTGCTACTGAAACGCGGTATGAGTATTGTGGTTTTACTTGATAGCATGGAACAAGTCGATTTCGTTAACACCTACTGTCAAGAACGTGGGTGTGTCATTAGCTGCCTGATAGAGATTGATTGCGACGGACACCGAGGTGGTGTAAGTGCAGATTCCGAAGCCCTAATTGCAATGGCTAAGAGCTTAGATAAGGGGTTGGCCGATTTTAAAGGGGTGATGCTCCACGCAGGTGAGTCTTACCACTGTAAGTCTCGAGAAGCATTAAACCAATCCGCCTGTAATGAAGTAGCGACTGCACAACTTGCAGCGAAACGCCTCGAGTCGGTTGGGATTTACTGCGAAATAGTCAGCGTGGGTTCTACCCCGACAGCATGCTCATACACAAACACAAGTGGAATCACAGAAGTCAGAGCTGGCGTCTATTCGTTGTTTGACTTAGTGATGCATCGGCTTGGAGTGTGTACCTTAAACGACATCGCAATCTCAGTAGTAAGCAGTGTTATTGGACACAGCAAATCGAGGGGGCAAATATTTGTTGATGCTGGTTGGATGGCTCTTTCTTTAGATAAAGGCCATGACGAACAATGTTATGGCGTGGTTCTCCAACCGAATGGCCAAGAGAATCAACCACTGAAAGTCGTGCAGGTAAATCAAGAGCACGGCATACTCGAAGCGGCTTCTGGAAGCGAGATCGACTTCGAATGTTTTCCCATTGGTTCTAGAGTACACATCGTCCCAAATCATGCATGCTCTACAAGCGCGATGCACAGTAAATACCATGTCTTTGACTTGGTAGAGGGTCAAATTGAGCAATGGCAACGTATTTCAGGATGGTAAACATGATTTATCTAGATGAAAAAACGACAGCAGCGTTAATTTCTCACGAGCTGGCATACAAAGCGGTCAAAGCGGCATTTTCTTCAGTACAAGATCAGCACTCATCAATATTTCCGGTCGTTAACGCATCAGGCCCGATCGAAGGCTCAATGTTTTCACTCAAATCAGCATGCACAAACCAATTACTTGGTTGAAAAATGGGAAGCTATTGGCCTTGCAATAATCAGTCTGGGCGATCGAACCATGGTACTCATATCTTTCTTCTTTCACCGGATACGGGGGAAATGAAAGTCATTTTGTCAGCAAGTTTGGTCAATGCCTACCGAACTGCAGCAGCTGATGCCATCGCTGTTGATCTACTGGCGAGACAAGATTCATCTGTACTCGCGTTATTTGGCACAGGTCATCAAGCTAAATACGAAGCGCTTGCCATTTCAAAAGTTAGGAATCTATCTAAAGTCCTGATTGTTGGAAGAAATCAGACTAACGCCAACCAATTAGCGCAAGAGCTAAGCAAAGAAGGGTTAACAACAGACATCAAATCCGCTCAAGAAGCCTGTGAAAGCGCAGATATTATTGTTACCGTTACAGCGTCCACCGCTCCTTTGTTTGAATCTTCATGGGTAAAACCTGGAACTCATATTTCTGCAATGGGAGCAGATAAAATAGGAAAACAGGAACTTCCACCATCGCTATTTGAGAACGCCACCCTCTACTGTGACTATTTATCTCAGTCCAAAACGATTGGTGAGTTCCAGCATGCGCCAGATAAAGAGATCTATCAGATCGGTGACAAGCTTCAATTAAAAGAAAGGAACAAAAACGACATTACTATTTTTGATAGCTCAGGAATTGCCTATCAAGATCTTTATGTTGCGCAAATGGTTTTAGATAAATACCTATCCAAGGAAGATTACCATGAATAACGTTAGCTTTTTAAAAATAAACGGTAACACCATCGATGACATTATCGACCTCTCCGTGGAAGAGTCCCAAAAACATCTCATTGCTAATAACGCAGAATGGCTTGCAGAGGCGAGTTTCAACGACGATAGCGTCAGTTACGGCATTTATTTAGACGACAAGCCAGCAGGGCTCATCTCTCTTATCGATCCAAGACTACTCGACAAGTTCGATGATCACTTTCAAAAGGATCATTTGTACGTGTGGCGCGTCATGATTGACCATCGTTTTCAAGGAAAGGGATTGGGAAATCAAGCGATTAACTTTAGCAAGCGATACGCTTCCATTATCGGTTTACAAGGCGTGTCCCTGACCACAATGGATAAAGAGGAAGGGAATGCTCTCCATATTTACCAAAAGCTTGGTTTTACCCCAACAGGAAGAAGACTTGATGATGAAATAGAGTTGATTTTTAGCGTCAAAGAGTAAAAAGCCAACCTGGTCGGCCATATAGTGTTCCACCAGGTTGACTTGATGAATATTCAATGCTTATGCACAGCAGTTACAATTGCGCTTATATTTGTCCATTTTGCCAATACCAGGGTTAAAGGTGTTCGTTGGATCTAACTCGTGGTAAAACTTCTGCAGCGAGTTTTCAGCTTCGTACAAGTGACCCACATTATGTTCTGCTGGGTATTTAGCACCACGGTTATTGAGGTGTTCTAGCATCAGCTTTTTCATCAACTTCGTGTCGGTCCCTTTTTTGAAAATGTAATCTTGATGGAATACATAACACATAAAGTGACCATAATAGAGCGCTTGAACAAGGTTCTTACTCACCTCTTCTGGTAAAGTTTCTAGCCACTCTTCATCATTACGTCGCAATGCGATATCAAGTGCAACGATGTCTTCTACGTCTTTTCGATGAATCGTCTCGTACCGAATTGCTGCACCAGCGGCTGCAAAGCGATGTAAATAAGCTTTTTTACCCTCTTCCGGCGTACACTCGAAGAAATCACAGTCATCTTCAACAGCCCAAACTTCTTTGAGGTATTTTTGTGCCTCAGCAATACCACTATCACTCATTTTTAATACCAGGTGATGCTCATACTTGTCGCGGAAATCCAGCATTCGTTCTGGTAAATGTTGTGGGAACAACTTACTCGCGTAGTACAAAATGGTATCCGGCAGGTATTTACTAACAAACGGGACGCGCTCTAAGAAATTTTCTACTTTAGCTTTAAGTGCAAACATTCTTGGCAGCTTATCTGTGCCTAATAAGTCGATGGATAAGAAGACATCTTTGCCGTACTTCTCTGCCATGTTGAAGATATCTCGATGCAAGTATTCTCCCATCTCAGGCAAGTTCTCAAACGTAGATAAGAAATCTTTTCGCAGCTTCGTCAGTTTCGCAGGATCATTGGTGCCAAGGTAAAAAACCTGCTCTTTTTCGGGTACTGGGTAGCTATCAACTCGAACGGCGAAAACACCCAATTTGCCAGCGCAGCCACTGGCTTCAAATAATCGACGTTCATCGGCATTAAAGCGAGAAGGAATGTCAGAAGTCACGTCTCGAACACGTTCATCGTATTCTTTGTCTGATGCCATTCGCTCGTCATGAATGATCTTCGCTGGGTCAAAGTTTCCTTCTTGCAGGTTTGTCAGAATTTCTTCTGGCGTTTCACCTAACCCTTCAATGCCAAGGTGGTTAACCAGGTGTAATTGGCCTTGCTTATCGACCTGCGCATAGATCGCCAGTTCGGTGTAAGCAGGACCACGCTTGACTAACGCACCGCCTGAGTTATTGGCGATACCACCAACCACAGTGGCACCTAATGATGAAGAACCGATGATAGAGTGCGGCGCTCGGTTCACCGCCTTTAATTCTTTTTCCAATGAGTGCAAACTTGCACCAGGCAAGCATACCGCCTGCTTACCGCCATCTAATAAGTGAATCTTCTTGATTTTGGTAATATTGATCACAACCACATCACGGTCATAATCATTACCACTTGGAGCTGAGCCTTCTGTTAAACCTGTTTTGGCAGCCTGCATAATAATAATGCAGTTTGCTTCAACGCACTGTTTAATGATCTTCCATTGTTCTACAAGAGTATTAGGAAACACGATAGCAAGCGCAGTGCCACTACCTGAGCGAAAACCTGAGCGGTAGTATTTTGTTTTAACCTCGTCGGTTAGGACATTTTCTTCCCCAACGATAGTTTTAAATTCGTCAATCAGCTGCTTTTGTTTCATATCCGTATCTCTCGTTATTGTACTTCGCTCACATCACCGTTTAGTGACGGTAATGGGCGTTTGAGCCACTATAAGCAGTCCATTTATCGGCGTCTATGTCAGGCAGGCGAGCAACACTTAGCCAACAGACAACAAACAAAATAATTCTTTTATTTTTCTGTCACTTATCTTTCACATTCGGAAAGTTTAACGCAAGAAACAGACCGTTTCTTAAAAGAAACAATAGCAAAACCATTTGTTAACAGTTGTGCGCAGCATCTTGTTATCAATATTAGTGATAAAACAAGGAGAAAGCTTAAGCTTCTAAATTTATAAGAATTTTTAGAAATGAAGATGGAAACAATAACTCAACACCAACATAACGATTGGTGTTGAGTTATTGTCTTAAAATCGATGATTTTGACTTTGAAAGCTGGTGTATAGATGATCAATGAAGATCTTAATTTTTTCTGGCTGTTGACGAGTGTAAGGATACACTGCATAAATACCCAAACATTTGGCGGTTTCGTCTTTGAACAGTTGAATCAGGCGGCCTTGCTTTAAGTCTTCATAAACCAAGACACGTGGCACATAGATGATTCCCTGCCCCAACAGTGCGACGTTTCTCAATACCGAAGAGTTGTTGGTACAGAGGTTACCGTCGACGGTGATTTGATATACCTCGTCTCCCTCTTTAAACGCCCACTCACGCGCCCCGGTTTCTTGGTAGGAATAAACCAAACAATTGTGCTTATCCAAGGCTTGAGGTTGCTTAGGAATGCCATGTTTAGCAAGGTATTGAGGTGAAGCACAAACAATCCAATTGGCATCCACCAGCTTTCTTGCGATTAGGCTAGAATCTGGCAAAATTCCCGTTCGAATGGCCAAATCAAAGCGTTCATTCACGATATCGACAAAACGATTATCTAGATCCATGTCGATGTTGATGTCAGGGTATTTCTGATTAAACTCATTGATCACTTGAGGAAGAATTAACTCACCAGAGATAGTGGGTACAGAAACTTTAATGTTTCCAGATAAATTCTTACCCAACCCCACAATGGATTCTTCTGCCGTTGCCACCGCTTGATAAACGGCTTTTGCATGAGTAAAGAACGCTCGCCCTGCCTCCGTCAACGTTAACGTTCGCGTTGTTCGGTAAAGAAGCTGTACACCAAGCTCTTGCTCAAGCTTGGCGATGCGTTTACTGACAACCGATTTGGTCAATGACATGTGTCTTGCAGCAGCACTGAATGAGCCTTGCTCGATCAGGTGATAGAAAATGATGTAATCGTCGGTATTTCTCATGCGTCTTCGTCAAATCCTTTGGAGACCGACATTGTAAACGGATATTGGTCAATCTACGAAATATCGGATCACACTTAACAGCATAACTCGCGAAAGAAACAAGGGTTATACCAACAGTTCAAGAAATTGAGATGGCGTAAATTTATCAATATTCAGATACAAAAAAACCAGCTTTCGCTGGTTTTAAGTTGATGCGCTTGGCATCGAGATATCGCAATTGCCATATCTGAATAATTTGGAGCGACACACGAGGTTCGAACTCGTGACCTCAACCTTGGCAAGGTTGCGCTCTACCAACTGAGCTAGTGTCGCATTGCTTCTCGAAAGCCATTCACTCTCAAAAGAATAATGGAGGCGCCTCCCGGAGTCGAACCGAGGTCCACGGATTTGCAATCCGCTGCATAGCCACTCTGCCAAGGCGCCTTTTTTACTTCGCTTCAGGGCTCTTCCCCGTTGCGTTGGTGGCTACTTTACGGATTGAGAGAAGATAGTCAAACAAAAATCTTTCATTTTCTGTTTGTTTGATTTCTTTTAAGCCAATTAGACCAAAGTTCGATCTTATCGGCTTAAAACGAAGCAATATAAATCTAGCTTTCTGTACGTTTTACTCAATAGAATTTCAATTTCACTTAATAATTACCGACCCGTTTAAGCAACCTGCCCACAACATTAGGATGATAAGACCACGTGTGATCAAACATCGACATCAATGCTGGGTTTCCGTATTTAGATAGGCTGATCGCGTGAAAACGGTTTTTCTTCGCTTTAAGCGCATCCACTTTGGCAAGCAACTCGTCTTGTTGTTTTGGCGCGATAAAGTCGGAAATGACCACCATATCGGCATTTTTGTACTTATCACCGCTCATCAAGTCGATAGATTTGATCAAAGTTGGCTCTAAGTCTGTACCACCATGGAAGCTATAAGTTAAAAAGTCCGCCGCCTCGCGCAGACCATCTTGTTTGGTTAGCTCGTACGTAATGTGTTCCGTCGAAAAAATAATGACATAGCAGTCACGTTGCTCCGCTAATGCGATTTGCATCAGAGCATAAGCCATGGCTTTGGCGCATTGCTCAGGAAACCCGCTCATGGAGCCGGACGCGTCCACACACACAATAAACGGTCCTTTTTCGATATCTACCGCTTTGTTGTCAGGTCGGTGAGCTTTAACTTTACGTAACGTGCGCGATTTGCCTTGTGTACGGTAGTTCATAAGTCGTTTATCGACTAAGTGTTTATAGAACACGACCTCGAGTTCAGGATACGCCAAAAACATCGTTTCGTTGGGAAGTAGCTTATTTAAATCATCGCTTTCGTGAATGCCGACAATATCATCTGTCGCTTCATCACTCTTCTCTTCGATCATTTGTAGCTCTTCAGTAGGCGCGCGGTTAAGTTCGGGATCATTCACTTGCCCCGCCATACGGCCAAGTTGCTCGGCTATTTCTTGCAAGCCTTGGTGCTTCTTCAGAAACTCCGCATGGCGTTTCATCACTGTTAAGTCAGTTTTGCTCAACTTGGCAGATGCCATATCCCATAAGCGCCCTACACTTTCAGCATCACCCGACTCCGTGACCTTATCCATATTACGCATGGTCTCCATACGCTGATACAGGTCATTCAGCACTTTCTCTTTATTGGCCTCAAGCTCGCTTACTTGCGCTTGCTTAATCGCATCGGCTAGACTTTGGTACCATTGATCACAGAAGTAATGTGGGAACATGGGATTATTCATCCCCTTGTTCTTCTCCATCATTCGGCGAGCCTGCATATAAAAAGCGGAGTGCCACTCAAGCTTTTTAATCACATCTTCGATGTTTTCGAAAAACGCCTCTTCATCCCAGTGAATGACTTCTTGATATAAAGACAGCTCTTGTTGGAAACGCTCTGTCTCACATACCTTGGTAATCCGTTTTTTAACACTGCCCCTCCACTTTAATAAGTGGCCTTTGACTGAAGATTTAACGCCTCGGTTTTCTGCCATCATCATGACTTGTGAACGCGCCATTAAATCATTAACTGCACTATCGATGATGCCAGAGTCGGCTACCATCAGCGCGAGGTTAAGTCCGTCTGCACCTAGCATGTCGTCTCCTTATGAGAAAAACTGATGTAAGTTTTTAAAGCGTTGAATAACTTTCTCGCTTTCAGCTTGGATAGACTCAAGTCTCTGACTGACCTGCTGCAGACTCGACTCCATTAGGCGTGGTAGTTCAGGATCAACAAAGCTATGCGGAAGCGCATCATGGAAATTTGCTTTTACCTTGCGCATATGGTGCTCTGCTTCACTGAGTTGATTTACGGCTTTTTCACTCTGCGTTAACCACTTTTGGTAAAGCTCTACATCCAAGCCCTCTTGAGTCACTAAGCTCACCAGAATGCCTCGGTTTGCGATATCACGGATAACTAGGTTATTTGCGGCATCAACATCAAATCGTAAACGACACATGTTGGTGTTTTGATTGACGTAGCCATACACATCACCGTGTCCCTCTTTGATGACTCGGTCTAGTTCATCTTTTGGCACGTAAACCCAGCGGCTATCGCCTTTCTCTGACTCTGAAACCGACATGTTGCTTTGCAAAATAACCAGTTTAACTAAGTTAACGGCTGCGCCAACTTTGTAGGTCTTAGCTTTAGAGGTATCAAAACGCATGGTTTCTTTGCGCAAAATACCCGTTGCCGCTTCAGACGTTAACGTCATGCGGTAGGCATCTTCAAGCTCATGCTGAACATCGACCAAAGACTCGCGACAGTATTCAATTTCCTGTTCGGCGTCTTGTTGGTCAAATGCATGTTTTAGGGCGAACTCTTGGACCACTTCGCGTACCACGTCTCGCGATTCAGGGCTGTTCCATAAACAATCTTGCAGCAACAGTAGATCAAGTGGGTTGATTTCATCGCGGCCATTAAAAAACGCGCTCGCTTTTAGCAATTTCACGGCTTTCTTCCAGCGGCGGTCAGACACATACATGTCGGTATTAGCGACATCGCCAAACTGAGCTTCGACTTTGCTTTCTAACATCGTTTTAAGCTGGAAAAGCTTCTCGAATGCATTATCGGTTAAAGTCAGCTTGTCGAGCTGCTGTTGCCATTGATGATATTCTTCATCTGTTATTGCTAGCCCTTCTGGCACTTGTGCCTCTTGTGACGTGCCTACCGTCAACATCGACTTAAAGTTTTGTTTATTCTGAATTCGATTCACAAACACGCGCACCAACATGCGGTCATAGAGTGCATCCAAACCGCTGTCTTCATCTGGCAGTTCATTGGAAGCCGATACCAACAAACGCATTGGCACACGCTCAATATCGCTGCCATTTTTGAACGTTTTCTCATTGACCACTGTCAGTAATGTATTCAGAATGGCGGGGCCCGCTTTCCAGATTTCATCTAAAAATACGACTTGTGCGGTTGGCAAATACCCTTTAGTTAAGCGAACATAACGACCGTTATCTTTGAGTTCTTGAATACTCAGTGGCCCAAAAACTTCTTCAGGTGTTGAGAATCGAGTCATCAGGTATTCAAAGTAACTGCTATTATCGAACGCTTGGATAAGTCGCTTGGCAATTAAGCTTTTTGCAATGCCAGGTGGGCCTAAAAGAAAAACACTTTCACCAGCAAGTGCCGCAAGGAGGCAGAGCTTGATGGTATGTTCGCGTTCATAAACGCCATCCGTTAACGCTTTAGCCAACTTGTTGATTCGTTCTGAGAGAAGCGCTTTTTCGGCATTTGAGGCAAATAAGGTTTGTGTCATACGTTCTCCGGCTGCTGAACTGGTATTGCGTTAACATTTTTATACACTTGTTATAGCTTTGTTACAAATGTATTTTGTTGAATTCCCCTTATAGCAGATGCTTACCCCCTTCTTTAGCAAGCAATCAAAGTTTCCATTTATGAGATACAGCTCACTGAAAGTGCAAACGCTTTCGTCGTGTTGCAATATTTTTTGCTTTTGTTTCCCACCATTTGTGGTTAATGTCGAAAAACGTCAAAATGCGGTAACAGCTAGGGTTAATAACTGCATGAGCAAAATAATTCATAAATGGAAGCAAATTTCTCTGATTGAAGAAGAGGTTATGCTTCCTACAGGACAGGCAATTACGCACACCACAATCCATCATCCGGGCGCTGCGGTGATTCTCCCTATTACAACGGAAGGTGAGGTAGTCCTTGTCCATCAATTTCGCCCTTCACTTAATAAATGGCTTTTGGAGCTTCCTGCTGGTACACGAGAAGGCAATGAAGACCCTCTCTGCTGCGCGAAAAGAGAGCTAGAAGAAGAAACGGGCTATAGTGCAGAAAAATTCACCTCTCTCGGGCAAGTCACTCCCCTTGCCGGATTTTGTGATGAGATACAGTACCTATTTGTTGCTGAGAAGCTCAGCCAAACCAACCGTTACGAATGTGATGAAGATGAAGTGATTGAGGTTGTTACCTTGTCACTCCAACAACTCGAAGACAAGATTATTGATGGCACAATTACCGATGCCAAAACGATCGCTTGTTTAAGCAAAGCGCGCCTTTGCGGATATATTTAGGACTTTGACCAAGGAGACATTCATGGATTTTCGATCAGATACCGTTACACAGCCTACCCAAGCCATGCGAGAGGCCATGTTTAAGGCCCCCGTTGGGGATGATGTTTATGGTGATGACCCTACGGTCAATGAGCTTGAGGAGTTTGCCGCAGAGCTTGCAGGATTCGAAGCAGCTTTGTTTACCACTTCAGGCACGCAAGCCAATCTGCTCGGCCTAATGGCGCATTGTGAACGCGGAGATGAATATCTGTGTGGGCAGCAAGCACATAACTACAAGTACGAAGCTGGCGGCGCAGCAGTACTTGGGTCAATTCAACCTCAACCAGTCGAAAATAACCCAGATGGCACACTCCCATTTGATAAACTGGCAGCGGCGATTAAGCCAGATGATTGTCACTTTGCTCGTACCAAGCTGCTCAGCTTAGAAAACACGATTAATGGCAAAGTGCTGCCTCTGTCTTACTTAGCAGAAGCTCGTGACTTCGTGAATAAGAACAATTTGAAGATGCATCTCGACGGCGCAAGAGTATTCAATGCAGCGGTTGCTTTAGATGTTTCGGTAAAAGAAATCGGTCAGTATTTTGATTCAATGACGATTTGTCTGTCGAAAGGTTTGGCTGCCCCTATTGGTTCGTTACTGCTTGGTAGCAAAGAGTACATCGCAAAAGCACGTCGCTTAAGAAAGATGGTCGGCGGTGGTATGCGTCAAGCGGGTATTCTTGCCGCAGCAGGCAAACTTGCCCTTACCGAACAAGTGGAACAGCTAAAACAAGATCATATCAACGCAAAAAATTTAGCAGAAAGTTTAGCAGAACTGCCTGGTTTTTCAGTCAACCCTGATTTTGTTCAAACGAACATCGTGTTCGCGAAGCTTGATCCTCAAGTGGACATAGTAAGTATCGCTGCGAAACTGAAGGAACAAAATATTACGATAACACCTGGAAACCCTATTCGTTTCGTGACTCATAAAGACATTTCAGCGCAAGATATCGACAATTTCTTATCAAGCATTAAATCTCTGCTTTAGTTTGATTTTGATCATTGAGCTTCCCCTAAGGGGAAGCTTTATTGTATCGATATGACTTTTTAGCGAATAGACAATCTTCATGTTCAGATTTGTACTTCTAACTTCTCTTATTTTCTCTTCCGCTAGCCATGCCGCGCCTTTTGGAGACGCTGATAAAGGTAAAATCAAATCCCCTAGCTGCGTCTATTGTCATGGTGCAACAGGCGTCGCAGGTAATGATGCCTATCCAAATCTTGCAGGTCAAAATGCCCAGTATCTATACGATGCGATGAAGTCTTACCAAGCAGGCGAGCGTAAAGGACCGCTTGCTGAAATGATGGGCGCACAGTTAAGAATGTTAAATGATGAGGATCTTCGTGATGTTGCTGCATTTTATGCAGAACAGACGCAAGACAAATGATTTGTTTATCTCGGCTCACAACAAGAGATTGTGAGCCCCCGAACCGAGCCAAAACATTTAACCAAACTTTGCTTGTAAAATAATCACAATGACTTCACTTCAAATATTTGATGAATTTATAGTCCGATATTCCCATTAATATTGACTTTTTATTCTGGTTTATTGATATTTCATGCTTCATTGAATTTAACGTGAAGTAAGTTATGTCTCACACACATGCGCAACCAGCAGACTCGGTTGCTACACCCAAATCATGGCAGATGCCAGATACCCTCATTTTGATCTTCATTGTTGGTATTCTCGCTGCGATTCTTACCTACTTAATTCCTGCTGGCCATTTTGACAGTCAGCAAGTGACTTATATGGTCGATGGTGCAGAAAAAACTCGCACGGTTATCGATCCATCTTCTTTCTCTTATGCAACCGACGAAAACGGTGAATTGGTTTACAACAAGGTTGGCCTGTTTGCTTCTGGTGGTGGCATTGGTCTCATGAACTTCCCTTTCGAAGGGCTAGTTTCAGGCTCTAAATGGGGCAGCGCGATCGGCGTGATTATGTTCATGTTAGTTATCGGTGGTGCTTTCGGCGTTGTAATGCGAACAGGCACCATCGACAACGGTATCTTGCGCCTTATCGATAAGACCAAAGGTAACGAAGCGCTATTCATTCCAGTGCTATTTTTGCTGTTCTCTCTGGGCGGTGCGGTATTTGGTATGGGTGAAGAAGCCGTAGCATTTGCGATTATTATCGCTCCGCTTATGGTTCGCCTTGGTTATGATGGTATCACTACGGTAATGGTGACCTATGTTGCGACTCAAATTGGCTTCGCTACTTCTTGGATGAACCCTTTCTCTGTTGCTATTGCACAAGGTATTGCGGGAGTACCTGTTTTATCCGGCATGACAGTGCGCATGGGGTTATGGGCTGGCTTTACGTTAATCGGTATCGCCTTCACCATGATCTACGCCGCTCGCGTGAAGTCAAACCCAGAACTTTCTTACAGTCACCGCACAGACAAATACTTCCGTCAGCAAGAGCTTGGCAATCAAGATTCTCGTTGGAACCTAGGTGACACACTCGTTATCCTTACGGTTATTGCAACCACAGTATGGGTTGTTTGGGGCGTGGTCGCTAACGCATGGTACATCCCAGAAATCGCTTCTCAATTCTTCACTATGGGCTTTGTTGTCGCGATCATCGGTACGATTTTTCGCTTAAACGGTACGACGCTCAACTGCGCAGCCGATGCGTTTAAAGAGGGGGCGGCTATTATGCTTGCACCTGCCCTATTAGTGGGTTGTGCAAAAGGTGTATTGCTTATCCTTGGTGGTGGTACAACTGATGAAGCGAGTGTACTGAATTCAATTCTAAACAGCGCTGGCGGCGTGATTAGCGGGCTTCCTGACGTGGCTGCGGCATGGTTAATGTATGTATTCCAATCTATCTTCAACTTCTTCGTCACTTCGGGCTCTGGACAAGCGGCACTAACGATGCCTCTACTGGCCCCTCTGGCAGACATTGCAGGAGTTACGCGCCAAGTCGCAGTTTTGTCATTCCAACTTGGCGATGGCTTTACTAACGTTATCGTCCCTACTTCGGCATCTCTCATGGCAACGCTTGGTGTCTGCCGTATCGACTGGGGTGACTGGGCAAAATTCTGCTGGCGATTTATTCTATTACTCTTTACCCTATCAAGTATCGTCGTTATCGCAGCTCATATGATGGGTTTTGCGTAAAACGAAACCAATTGGTAATTAAGGCGAGACATGTTCTCGCCTTATTAATATTCATCGTATGACGACGCTAAGGTTTTAGATTAGCTTATGATTTTGGAGTGGTAACTTTAATGGCAACACAATTTCTCGATGACGTGATTCAAGGTCATCAAGTGATTCAATCTCTCAATGTAGCAGACCTAAATTCGGGCGAGCATAAGTTCTGGTTTCGCATCGCAACGAATGCTCTCTCTCAGTGGCAACACCTACCTGTACTAGTGTTCAAAGGTGAAAAACCTGGCAAGAAAATCATGATCACCGCAGGGGTTCATGGTGATGAGTACAATGGTGTGTTAGCAGCGCAGAAAACTGCTCGAGAGCTCATCGGCACTGAAGTCGCTGGTACTGTCACTATTGTTCCAACCGTTAACATGCCAGGTATGCTAAACCACAGCCGCGATTTCTATTCCGCAGACCCGGATGCGTCTCCTGCAAACTTAAACCGCTTTTTCCCTGGTGACCAAAACGGCAATGAGGCACAACGCTACTTATATGCATTGTGGAATGATCTGCTCAAGCCAAATGCTGATTTAGCCATTGACCTTCACACTCAAACCAGTGGTGCGGCCTACCCACTATACGTGTTTGCAGACTTCCGAATTGAGCAATCATTAGAAATGGCTCGTCTCATTAATCCTGATGCGATTTTAAATGATCCTGGAGATGCCGGCGTCCTTGAAACAGTTTGGAATAACCATGGTGTCCCAAGCATTACGGTTGAAGTGGGTATGGGGCGCTACACAGAGCAAGAACTCATTAGTCGAACCGTATCAGGCATTTTTAATGTGTTGAAGCAGCATAACGTCGTAGAAGGTGAGATAGAGCCTATCACTTCATGCTTGGAAGGAAACGAGATCGTCAGTGTGAAAGCGACACATGGCGGCTTTGTACTACCTCATGTTGGTTTGATGGATTTTGTCGAGCAAGGCCAAATGGTTGCTATTCAATACGACAGCTTTGGCACTGAAGTTGAGCGCTACACTGCCCCAACAAGTGGTACAGTGCTCAGCCACAATGTGGAATCTATTCGGGCGCCTGGCTCTCTGATCGTTCGTTTGATTAAGTAAACCATAACCGTTTGTCGATAGATCTACCTTTCGACGCTCACTCAAATTTATATAAGCCCCATCACGAGTAATCACAAATGGTGGGGCTATATTTTTGATTACATGAGGTTACAAGGTAACAAAAACATTCCAAGCAAAACTCAAAACCGCTAGACAGAAACTTCGCTTCTGTTGATTTTAGAAGTCACATTGATGAACTTAAAACTGTCGTCCACTCTCTTGATCAACGAGAATTAGCTCATCTAACGCGAAACCTTTCTCTTTAGCAACCTGCTTAAAACGCTCCAGGATTTTCTCATCAACGTTGGGTGTTCTAGACAATAGCCACAAGTAGTCGTGGTTGTAACCGGAGACAAACGCATAGTCATAGTTTTCACCTAGCTCAAACACAATGTAAGAAGAATAGATTGGCCCAAAAAAGGAGACTTTTAAGTGCCCAACCGTTTCGTCTTCAACAAAATAAGCTTTACCTTCAGCTTCGGACCACTGTTGCTCTTCTTCTGAATATCCGCGGTTTGTCACCTTAACCCCACCATCCTTGCGAAGCCGATACTCGGCCGTAACGTTGGATAGACCACGCTCAAACGAATGATCGAGCCGTGCGATTTCGTACCACTTGCCTAGATAAGGCTCTAAATCAAAATTGTTAACTGGCTCCACCCCATCAGGTTTAGAGGTACAGCCAAATAAAGTTACAAGTGATAAAAGTAATAATGTTTTTAGCGATTTCATACAACACCTAAATTTGATTTAGTGATTGATTTTACTGTAGAAGGTAGCAAATCGATCACTAAGTCGCACCACTGTCCCAAAGGTACGTAGCTACACATCACAGTTCTTCATTATCAATAGCATGCTGAACACCAAAACCTCGTTATGTCAGCAATTCCCTAACAATATTGTTCTATGTTTGACTTACAAGTTGGTCATACTTGTATATTTTGTCAGAATTTAACCGTATGCATATAGAAACTTTGCACAATATAGACATACGCTGTCATATCACCCTCCTATAATACGTCGCGATATAGACAGAGGTTATTGTTATGAAATTAAAAACAGTGTCAGTTTGTGCACTTTTGGTATTGCTTGCAGGTTGCCAGCAGGAAAACCCAAGCCAAGCGACACAATTAACAACCTCGGCAGATGTATGTAATACACAAGGAAACATGCCAGGTGGGTGGAATGAGTTTAATGCTACCCCTGATGCACAAAAGGCAATGGCTTTTGTTTTGAAAAGAATGGACACAATAGCGTCGTTCAAACAAATACTGAACGTTCACGCGCAAATCGTTAGCGGCGTCAACTATGCCATTGAGTTTGAATTGGATGATGGCTCTATTTGGAATACAGTTGTTTATCGCAACCTAGATGGTGAGTATGCGATTACCCAATCGCCAAAAGAAGGCCACTTTTGCGAACAGTAGCGATTAAGTAAGAAAGCCCCTAGATAGGGGCTTTGGGTTTTGTGATAGCAACTGAATTAGACAGCGAAGCTACATTGAGATTTGACCGATACTATCGAACCGACTCTTGATGGTTCAACATCAATCCTCTGCGCCATTTGTTCTTTTAACTCAGAAACGTGAGAAATAACACCGATCATGCGTCCAGTCTGTTGCAAATCCACTAGCGTTTGAATGGCGAGATCCAAAGATTCTGGGTCTAAACTACCGAACCCCTCATCAATGAATAAAGTGTCTAAACGGATACCACCACTATAGGATTGCACAACATCCGACAAGCCAAGCGCCAAAGCGAGCGCTGCCATAAACGATTCACCACCGGAAAGTGTCGCAACATCACGTGTTTTTCCTGTGTAGCCATCTTCAACCATTAAATCTAAGCCGCGACCCGCAGCGCCTTTGAAGCCCTCTGTTTTTCGAGCAAGGATATAGCGCCCTTTACTCATGAGGCTTAAACGTTGAGAGGCCTGAATCAATACATCATCCAACAGTACACCAAGAACAAAGCGATGTAAGCTAACCCTGCTGCCTGTTTTACCGCTGGCAACGTCGTATAACGTACCAAACACTTTGTACTCTTCTTCTAACTTGCTATTTTTCTCATGCAGCGTAGCAATATCTTTACGAACTTTTTCAATTCGCTCAAAGGTTGAGCGCGTGGTATCGAGCTGATTCCTTACTTCAATATACTGCGCTTGCAGAGTGGTTAAGCTGTCGTTAAGCGAATCCAAGTCCGGTCTTTCAAGCGCTTTCAATGCATGGTTTAAATCATGTAGTGTTTGTTCAAGCTTGGTTTGTGTCTGTTTGAAGTTGTCTATTTCTTTCTGCCACGCTTGAAGCTCATCATCTGTCACTCTGCTATTTAGATAACTGCTTTCATCCTCAAATTTACTCGCCTGTAATGCCTCATTCCACGCTAATTCTGCTTGGCTAAGCTTTTGTTCTGACTCAGATAGCCACTGCTTGTTCGTCACTAACTGACTTTCAGCATTCGATTGCGCTAATACCGCTTGCTGCAAAGCGTTTTGCGCATTTTCTAAACCTGTATTCAAGGTCAGAATTTGCTCTTTTGTGAGCGTAATTTCGAGCTCAAGCGCGCCAACGGAACTGTATTTTGGATCGACAGAAGCTTGTAACTGAGTCAATTGTTCTTGGTTTGCTTGAACGGTTGATTCATTTGCCGCCATTTGATTCTGCAGCTCATGAATTTTATTTTCACCCACTAAGCAGCGTTGATTAAGCTGTTCAACGTTCTTTTCTAGCTTTTCAATATCAATAGATTGTAGACGTAGAAGTTGATCATTAAGCGCCTGCAACTCAGTTTGAACCGTCGAGATCTCAGATGCTGCATGCTCACCAAGCTCTTCTTTCAACTGGTTACATTGATTCTGATACTGACTAATGACAACGTTATGTTGCTCTAGCTGATTACTTAGCTGGTTCAACCATGCTTGAGCTTCTCTTTCTTTCGCTCTAGCCGCCTGAACTTGCTCTTTTGTAACGATTTCTTCAACAAACGTTGCAGGGTTAGGATGCGCTTGGCTGCCACATACCGGACATGCTTCACCTGCCTTTAGTCGCTGCGCTAATACTGCCGCTTGAGCATTGTGCCACTTAAGCTCTATGGTATCAGCGGCGTGTTGACACTGCATATAGCGCTGACTGGCTTCCTGTAATGACTGCTGCTTGCTTACGGTTAACGCCGTGAGTTTAGAGAGCTCCAAAGTAAGACCATGCAGCTTTTGTAGATCCTGTAGTAGTCGTTGTTTTTGTTTTATTTCCGCATTGATGCTGCCAACAAGCGCAACATCTACTCGGGCTTGCTCTAGTTCTTTCTGGCCCTGTTGCGCCTGTAACGCTAACTTGTCTTTCAGCTCTATGTACTGTTTTAACGTTGCTTCAAATTGTTGTTTTTGTTGATGACCTGCCGTTATTTTGCTTTCCAAGTTGGCTTTTTCAACCAACTTGTCTTTCATGCTTTCAAGTTGATACTGCAGTTGCGTTAACTGTGGGACTTTTGCCGCGGCTTCTTTTGCACTTTGCTGCAAGTTTTCTTTTTCTTTCGTAACAGCATTGGCTTTATCAAGACTCTCTTTCAAAGCTACGATTTTTTGTCTGAGCTCTTGAGTTTGAGTTTTTGCATTTTGTAATGAGACGTAGGGTAATTCTATCTTATTGGCATTTTTAGCATTTTCTAATTGCTGTTGACGAACTTTTATCGAGTCTGAGTGTTCTAGATGCAGCTTGAGTGCGTTTTCTGCTTGCTCTCGTTTCGAAAACTCTCCATTAATAGTTTCCGCTTTTTGCAATTCAGATTTAGCAACATTTAGCTTATCTAACGAAGCTTGTTCATTCTTTCTATCGACCTCTAGCTGCTCAGTTGCTTGTTCAAGCTGGTGTAATAATTCCTGCTCTGAACTCACTCCTGCAACTTGTAAAGCGCCTCGAATTTGATTATCAAATTCATCTTTCGCTTTACTGATTGCGCTCGCTTTATCTTTGAGCGCGTACTCAATTTTTTTATATATGTCCGTTTGAAAGAGCTGACCAAAAATTTCTTCGCGCTCTTTAGAACTAGCAAGCAACAGCTCCCGGAATTTTCCTTGAGGCAATACCATTACTTGGCGAAATTGCGTTTCATTCAAACCAATAATATTGCTCACTTCTGTTTTAACTTGAGTCGTCTTGCTAGTGATGAGCTTTTCGGTCTCGCCGAGTTCATAAAGAGCCGCAGTGTGCTTTTTTACCGTCATCCCTTCACCACGCGCTTTGGGCGCTTCCTGCTCTGGAGATCGCACAACTCGGTATTGTTTGCCATGTAACGAAAATTCTAGAACGACTTCGGTTGGTAAGTCTTGCGCCGATAAGTCACATCGCATCTGGATGCCTTGCCGCTCATTACCGGTAGTTTCACCGTAAAGGGCAAAGCAAATGGCATCTAAGATCGACGTTTTACCTGAGCCTGTAGGACCATTAATCAAAAACAGAGGGTTACGGCCAAGCTTTTCAAAGTCAATGACTTCGGTTTTTGCAAACGGACCAAAGGCTTGCATGGTAAGTTTAATTGGTTTCATCTTTGGTCCCTATTGCTGTGATAATTGCTTAATAATGTCAGTAACGGCTTGTTCTTGCTCTTGGGATAATTGACTATCTTGTGCCTCAATAAAAAAGTCTCGGAACATATCAATTTCGCTTCGGGCCAACTTTGCTTGCGCCATTTCCTGCTCTACCCCAATTAACATACCCGGTTTCTCAAGATGTAAAACGTTTGGATACACCGAACGAAGCTTTTCCATTGGATTTAAAATCGCATGTTTATCCATCAAACGAACTAACAAATAATCTTCATTTTTAGGGTCAGTCTTGCCCTGCTCTATGACTTTATCTAGCTCTCCCTCAACAATGCGCATTTCATGAGGGGCAATTAGCTCAATATGTTTAGCAGAGACAAATCCTTTCTTGTCTAGTTCGACTAACGTGAAGCCTTTCTTCTGGTTCTGTTCACCAAAACTGTACTTCATAAGTGAACCAGAATAACGGATATGCTCTGCGCCTTTCTTCTGAGGCTGATGTAAATGACCAAGTGCGACGTAGTCGAAATCTAAGAAATGCTCATGACTTACGCGATCAGAGCCACCAATAGATAGTGGTCGTTCAGAGTCAGACTCAATAGCACCATCAACAAAACAGTGGCTAACGAGAACACGCCTTTGCTCTGAAATGAAATGCTCTCTTATTTGCTCTACAAGCAGTTGATGTGCCTCATCATGAGTTGATACCGAGGTTTTGTAGGCAAATCTGACCTGTTCAGGGTCGTTATAAGGCATGCCATAAAACGCTACCTCACCCGCAGAGTCCGTTTTTATGATGATGGGAGTTAGCATATCTTCAAAGTTACTAACAATATGAAGGCCTGCATTTTTCATTTGCTTTGAGCCAAAACCTAATCGTTCTGCACCATCATGGTTGCCAGATATCAATATCATCGGTGTTTTCAGTTCAGTACAAATACGCTTCACGACTCGATTTAGCAGTTCTATTGCAACCGTTGGTGGCACCGAACGGTCATAAATATCTCCCGCCACTACAACGGCATCGACGGGGTTGTGTTCAATATAGTTAATCAGTTGTTCGAGTACTGCTTGTTGATCTTCGAGTAGTGATACATTGTGGAATTGTCGACCAAGATGCCAATCTGAGGTGTGGATAAACTTCATTCGAATTCACTTTCCGCCAAATCTTTAAGCAAGGTTTGCTCCTGCAAGAATCCGAATTTCAGCCGTGTAAACATCAGAGTATTACGTGACTGGCTGAATCTGGCACAAACCAAAGCTCAATTTATTTAATTTGGGTTAGGATATCTTGAGTCGAACAGCTTTTCATGTAGTTTATGTTCTATGGTTCACTATTTCACCGGAAAGCGAGAAGAACGTTGTATAAACACCTTTTAAGCAACATTAAGTGATGGTCTCGAGTAAACATAACCGTCACATTTAAACCATTAAAAGCCAACGTTTAGAAGGGACAAACTAGATCCAGAACTACTCGTTATGCCAATTGTATAGAACTCCCACCGTATAACCATATGGCTCGATATCAGCTTGCAAAACGTGGAAGTCTGAGTTGAGGCTACTTCTTTGATGCCCCTCAATCATTAACACTTTTAAAACACCTCCGCATGCGCCCAGCCCTCCTAGTTTAACATCAATAAATTGATACTGAGTTTGATCGGTCACCCAGGGAGACAAGAGTTGCATAGCATTTAACCATCGCGGCTCATCTCCATCAATGGATAAATGCAACTCACTAAGTGAGTGATCACACCCTACTCCAAGTTGTTTGAACACTTTATCGACAGCAATGCTTTGTTGTTTGGTATCTAAATCAATTCGAACATCATCAGTAACAAGGCCGGACTGTTGAAAAAAGCACTTCGTCAAAATGATCGAGTTTTGAGATTTGGCATGCTCTTCTGCATCGCGAGCAATTTCTATAGCCAGTATCCAAGTTGCTTGTGTTTCGTTAACTTCACGGTTTATCCGATTTAGCGCCATCAAGAACGCCGCTTGACCATAAGGATAAAAATAAATTTCTCTATTAGCAGAGTTACCAAGGATAAGAGAAAACTCGTTTATCAATGCCTTAAGCAAGCTTTTATCTACCGAAGACGGTAAAAGAACACAGATATTCCCTTTGATATCACTTTGCTCCAGTATCTCACGCTTAGAGCGCACAAGATTTAATATCTGCTCATACAGTGATTGATCAGGATAGGATCTTGGTGTTTCTGCGGGCAATCTAAAACATTCGTTAGCTATATCACGAACAGTGTATGGCCTGCCATTAATGGCAAGAAGATGAGTTTGAAATGCGAGTGGCATCTAGCCTCCGATTAAAACCGTAGGCATGCCAGACAGAATTTTACCACCATGAGACGTTGAATCCCCGACCCTTGCCGCCGGCTTACCGTTGATTGTAACGCTAGAAGAGCCTGCTGAGATGCTATCCGGAGGACCTATACAGATAAGCTTATCTCCCTGCCTAGCCGCTGGAATGCCGCCAATTGTCACGTTTGGCGAGCCAACTACGACGGGGCCACCTACATGAGGAATTTTTCCTGTTTTTTTAGGACAAAGATGAAAGCTGCCCAATATTGCGGCTGGTTTACCCACTTTAAATCACCTTAGTTCAATGAAATTTGCCCAGCTTTAAGAGCGATAGCAGAGCCGTTAATAGATATTTTATTGCCTTTGATGTTGATTTCTCCGGAACTAGACATCTGAATCGAAGCGCCACCGACTTTGATCTCAATACTCTTTCCTGCATTAAAAGACAACACTTCACCCGTTTCATTAGAAAAGTTTTTACCCACTTTCAAGGTCGCATTCTTGCCAATCTCTTGATTGACATCATTCGTCACTTTTTCGGTTTTACTGTTTTCAACGGCAATATCAACACAGTCTTCAACTAGCATTTGGAAAAGTTTTTCGGCATGAAGATAGATGTGTTCTTCACCGGGTTTGTCATCAAAGCGCAACTCATTAAAATTAGATGTGCCTTTTTGTACAGAACGCGATTTATAACCACTTTGAGAGCTTTGCTCTGGTAACGTGTAGGGAGGGAGTTGACTACCATTGTACAGTGACCCCGTAACAATTGGCTGGTCAGGATCGCCATTGACAAACTCGACGATGACCTCTTGTCCTACTCTAGGATGAAACACCGAGCCCCATCCGTTACCCGCGATATTTTGCGCAACACGAATCCAACATGAGCTGTTTACATCGTATTTACCAACACGATCCCAGTGAAACTGAACTTTAATACGACCGTGTTTGTCTATGTAAATTTCACCATCTTTGTTTCCCGTTACCACTGCGGTTTGCAAACCTTTCATCTGAGGTTTCGGATAGTTCACTGAAGGGCGAAGGATTGTTTTTGAGTCAACACAACTAAATGATACTTTAACACCTTGCGCAGCAGTGCCACCTTGACCAGTCTGATTATAAACAGCCGCAGATAAAAAAACGGAGGACAGTACGTATTCTTTGCCGACTCGAGACTTATCTTCATGCTTTTTAAACTTAAAGCACTTTCCCACACTGAACGTTCGACACGTTGCCTCGCCACGGCACAGATATGCGTTTTGCTGTAGTGCTTCTATAGCGTGCGTGTTTCTAAGTGCGTATTGGTCATCGCTTTCCGTTTCACCCATGTATTCAAAATACTCGCTTTCAGGCACGGTAAAAAAATCACTTTCACCCTTGGCAGTATTTTTAGGATTAGACGAAGGCTTAAGCATGTTATAGCCAGACTTTTGGCTTGCTTTCGTCGTCAAAACTTGGGTTTCATGCCAAGAAGAAATATGGCTAGACTTAGCCGTACCTGTATCAAAATCGACTAAAAACTCTGTACCCGGCTTATAGAAACTGATGTCGTCAAAAATCTTAAGCGTGTGGACAGACTTAGTGTGTGTGAAACAGAACGATAGCCCTTCTTCTGACAATAAGCGTCGGACAAATTCAAGGTCTGACTCTTCATATTGCACTTTGTATGTGTATTTAGGGTACGACTTAGTTAACTCAAAACTAAAGGCGACACTATGCTCAGAGAGTACTTCGGAGATAATTTCTTTTATATCTTTATGCTGAAATATTCTGCAATTTTTTCTATAATCGGCGAAACGTAATTTAGGCTCTATTAATAACTCTATATTTTTATAATTCTCACCATTATGAGTATTAGAAACTCGTTGCCCTTCTAATCTTGCAGCAGATACATAACCATGTATATAACGAGGTTTTGAAGAAACATCCTCACTATTTTTAAGGGTAATTGTTACTTCTTTACCAATTATTTCGTTTAACTCACTTCGTTGATCATTAAAGTAAGCTTTAGCACGCAATGAAAAAAGTTCTGAGATCTCTTCTCTATACTCAAATGAGTTTAGTATGATGGCATCTTTTCCGAATGGAGAGGAAATTCGGATGAAATTGTTATCTTGAGTTGCTCTTTTCATTAAATACTTCTTTCAAAAAATGCGGGGGAATATTCCCCCGCATAAAAATTACATTTGTTGACCTTTAACACCGCTGTAGCCGTATACCAATGGCGCAGAAGTGTTGTTTTTATCGTCAGTAGGAGTCACTGTCATCATCATTTCAGTGTAAGAAATAGTGATGGTTTCAACTGGACGATCATCCTGGATAGAAACTGAGTAATTAGAAATCATCGCATCAGTCAGTTCGATCTTCATGATTTCTTCAACTTTCTCACCCTGCTTAGTAATATGGAAAACCGCAGGTTTACCTTTACCAATTGTCGCTTCTTTAAATAAGTCAGGAGAAGAACGGTCTTGAAGTTTAGTGATAGTCAAATCATATAGACGAGTAGCGCTCGCTTCACGGTCCATCGCTGTACCAGTGTATGATGAGATCTCACGACCTACACTCCAATCTACAGATAGTAGTGTAATCAAATCTTTATATTGCTCGGCAGTTGCCTCACCCTTAATATCTGCGTATTTAAGATACGTATTAGACTGCATGCTAATCTCCTATAGCATTATTAATTGACATATATCGTAGTAATTTAATTATCTGACGTTTGATGATAATTAGTGATTAATGTATCAAAAACTTCATTTTAAATACGCCCTGTTATATCTTTAAATAAGACTTAATTTAAGCGTTTTTTATAAAAAATAATAGTTAATATGAACCAACTCCCAATTATTATTGAGAGTGTAAAGGATGTTAAACTATTGAGACATCAAGTCCACTAGTTGTACCTTTAACAATAATTTCATCAAACGTCTTATCATTAAGAATTGCATGCAATATTTCATGAGAAATCTTAGGAAGTAATGTGTTTTCTATGGTTGTCTGTACCACACGTGCACCGCTCCCCGACTCATCACTATTGTCTACAATATCATTAATTAGTTCTTCATCAAAAAATAGGTCAGCGCCGTAGTTTTTACGAATTCGATTCGTAACTTTGGCTAATTTTAATTTTGTTATTTCTATCAATACTTCTCTTGATAGAGGCAAATAAGGTAATACATTAACACGTCCTAAAAATGCAGGTTTAAAGTCAACCAACAAATCGTCACGCAAAGCATCTTTTAGTGCTGAAGGTTCTGGAGATAAATCAGGATCAGAATACAAAGACATCGTCGTTTCTGTCCCTGTATTCGCGGTCATAATAATAATAGTGTTTTTAAAATCTATATCGCGACCTTCACCATCTTTAATTGAGCCTTTATCGAATACCTGATAAAAAATATCTTGAACTCCAGGGTGCGCTTTTTCCATTTCATCCAAGAGAATCACACTATAAGGTTTGCGTCTGACGGCTTCAGTAAGTACACCACCTTCGCCATACCCAACATAACCTGGAGGAGAGCCTAATAATAAGGAAACTTTGTGCTCTTCTTTAAACTCGGACATATTGATAGTTGTGACATTCTCTTCACTGCCGTACACTTTCTCTGCAATAGCTAAAGCAGATTCAGTTTTACCCACTCCACTTGGTCCCGTGAGAAGAAATACACCATTTGGTCGTGTCTCATCCGTGAGCTGTGCACTGGCGGTTTTTATCACTTCAGACATGACTTCTAAAGCGTGCTCCTGTCCGACAACTCGTTTACACAAACTCTCTTTCAAACTCAGTACAGCTTGGATTTCATCATCCTGAAGTTTACCCAGTGGTATCCCGGTCCAATCTGAAATTACTTCTGCAATAAGCGCTTCATTGACATGCGAAAATACTAATGGCTGCGAGTTAGCGGCGAGGCTACTTTCGAGCTCCTGTAACTTGTCCCTAGCAGTCTCAGAACCCTCCTTGATTATTTGAGCTCTAAGTGACTTAGCTTCACTTACCCACTCTTTTTCTTTCTCCCACAGCATCTCTAGTTCAACTATTTCACTAGATAGAACATCAATCTCTTTTCTGACCTCTTGCAATTGCATATCAAGAGGTGCACCTAGCTGACTTTCTTGGCTTAGGTGCTCATACTCAGCTTTCTTAGCTTTTAGTTTATTCCTTTTCGCATCTAGACCTCCCGGTGTAGACGATTGACTTAACGCGACTCGCGAGCAGGCTGTGTCTAAAACAGACACAGCCTTATCTGGCAGTTGTCGGCCATTAATGTATCGAGCTGAGAGTTGAACGGCAGCATTGAGGGCCTGGCTAGTGATGTGGACGTCATGGTGTTGTGCCATTACGTCAAGTAAACCACGTAACATCTCGATCGCTAGCTCAGGCGCTGGCTCGTCGACCTTCACTACTTGAAAGCGCCTGGTAAGAGCCGCGTCTTTTTCAAAATACTTTTTATATTCTGCCCAAGTTGTTGCTGCGATCGTTCTAAGTTCACCTCTCGCTAACGCTGGCTTTAGAATATTCGCTGCATCACCTTGTCCTGCTTGTCCCCCACCACCAATCAGACCATGTGCTTCATCGATAAACAAAATAATGGGTTGTGGTGCGTCGTTAACTTCTTTCACAAGGTTTTTAAGTCTGTTTTCAAACTCACCTTTCATGCCAGCACCAGCTTGCAATAACGCCAGATCCAAAGACTTAATCGCTACATTTTGTAGAGCAGGAGGTACATCGCCATCAATAATCTTTTGCGCCAAACCTTCAACAACGGCTGTTTTTCCAACGCCAGCTTCACCAGTTAGAATCGGGTTGTTTTGTCGACGTCTTAATAAGATGTCGATCATTAAACGGATTTCATTGTCTCTACCAATAACCGGATCTATCTTACCTTCCCTAGCCTGCTCAGTAAGATCTGTTGTAAATTGATTCAGCGCAGAATTCGCGTTTGATTTCCCTAGGTCATTCGATCCTGATTGACGCGTATTACTTTCTTTAAAGTTCAATAACCGAGATGGTTCTATCTTGTTTAACTCAGGGCTAATCGAACCAGCCATGTTGACTAACGTATCATCAGACAAGTAGGCAAATAAAAGATGAATGCAATCCAACTGCTCCTGATTGAACTCAATCGTTGCCGATAGCAAAGCATTTTGCATCACAGTCACTGTGTGAGCTGAAAGACCTGGGACCGATTGACATCCCGTTTTGTATTTTTCAAGTGTCTTTTGAAGATCAGTTTCAACCTTGATTTTATCGACATCAAATTCGTCGAAAACTTCTGAATAAATATCGGCAGGATGTTGAATAATCGTCATTAACCAGTGAGACATTTCAATACTGTGATGGGTTCGAGAGCTTGCCATCGCAGCTGCTTGTTCAAGTGTTTCCTTAGCCTGAGGAGACAATCTTTCGACCAACGCTGAAAGTGAGAGTGGAGCCATTATGTTTCCTTTAAATAGTAATTGTGATGGTTCGATCTTTTGTGCGTTTATGTTTTTTAAGTACAGAACCAACACCTAACTGACCATGTTTTTTTGATAAACAAACTTGAGGTAATAAACTATGTTTGGTGGTGAGCTGCCATTTCACTTGCTTATGCTTACCAATAAATTCATAAGCCGCACGTTTAATAATTTCTACATTTGGATGGTTAGGCAGTAATTTACTAACCAGATCTTTGCGCTTTGGCAGAAACTCGATCGTTGTTCCTGCGTTTATATTCCAAGCTTTCGAGCCTAAGGATGCTCCGGAACCAAGTTGAGCAAACTGCCCTTCTGGCATAGTTCGAGATGAAAGACGTGTTTGCTCTTCTTTTGCAAGATGTAGCCACTGCCCTTGAAACTCATGAATCTTTACTTGGCATCCAGATAAACATTCAAGAACACTTTTTAGTCCAGCTTTGCTTCTCGTCGGTGAAGCAAAAACACCACCATAATGCAGGGACAACGAACTACCCTGGCCAGTTAATGCCGACTTACAATCTTCTAAAGGTGAACGTAATCCCTGTGCATGAGCACGAGACTGAGCGGTCAATTGACTCAGTTGCCAACATCGATAGTAAAGAGACAGTAAACGATGGTTAAAAATATCGTAGAAGTCCACCATTGCCGTATCGCCTTCTTTTTGACGATGCAAAGCTAACTCGCTGTAGTGCTGAGGAAGCACCCCCTGCTCACCCGTTAGGCCTATTAAATTGGTTTCAAGTGCTAGCTTGTGGCTATCAATATGTTTTAGATCGCAAAGCTGCGCATTTTCAAAACCTAACGATGGATTGACCTTTAAGTTTAGTTTTTCATGCTTCGGTAGAGCATCTGTCCCTATTTGTGCCTCGGCTTGCAAGATCTCGTGTTCGATAAGGTGAATTGCTTCAAACAACGGATGTTGCTTTAGATCTCGATAAAATTGCTCCGCGATCATAGCAACACCTTATCGCCAGTTAATGCAGGCCATAAGTGGAAGGGCTTTCCCGTTGACTTAAGTCTTATTTCTAGCTGCGTAAAAATGTTAATTTCAGCATATTGTGCAAAGTAAACGGATAGCACACTACCTAGGAGGAAGATTTGCTCTTTAGGTAAAATTTGATCAGAAACCGTCAAAATGATTTTTATACCGTGCGCAAAACCAACTTTACCTTTCTGACTGACTCTACCTGTAGTCGGCTCGAACTCTAGCTTCGCTAAAGCATCAATTACCGCTTTCGTTTCTGCGGTCCCAGAAAACGCGTAGAGATTCAGGGTTTGCTTCAAAGTTGTTAATCCATCTTCTTCGGTAAAGTGGTTTAAAGTTAGAAGCTTAGTTAGCTGCCATCGTGTACTTTCATCCATTTCTGGCCGGAGGGTTTCTGATATAGAAACTAAACAACGAACTGACTCGAAGTTGTCATTTACTTCCGGCAAAGAGACTTTTGGAAGACCGCCTCCAAATGGAAGCTTCTGCGCTAAATTACGATTGCAGCACTCAGCTTCAACGTACATTAACCAGTTTTCTCGGCTCTCCGGACTGAACAATTGATGCCTTTTATCAACAAAAGAAATGTAAGTTTCCCTACCCGGTTCATCGTATCCACCAGCCCAATTTTTATCCTCACGTCTCATCAACCAATAAATTTCACTGGCGTTCATATAATGCGTGTGCTCACCAGCGTGATAACATGGCAGGTTGTGATACGTTTTGTTCCAGTTTCTCAACGTTACGTCAGAAATAGAGACAACCTCATTACTCTCGGCTTCCTGGTATTGCGGTGATAAGTGGTAATCGTACTCGGTTGGTAGAATACGCTTGGGCTCCATAACACTTTTAAATAAGTTGACGACTGGCACACAACCAACCATCAAGCTCTCTTCATCCACTTGCTTAGGAAGCCAATCATCATTGGTATCAAAGTAAAAATACAGTTCAGCTTGCTCTCCAAGAGCTAGCTCTGATAATCCGAGTTCAGTGATATCAAAGAACATGAACTTCTCAGGAAAGTGCAGATACTCAACAAGTAATCTTGCTCCCGAAAAGCTTCTCTTACTGTATGGAACAACCTTCTCATCTTCTGAAAATCCCACTTCAATAAGATGCCTTTTCGTTAAAGAACGGACTTCTTTGCCACCCGCAACGACAGATAAACCAATTAGATTTTGAAATAGCATTTGGTAAAGTTTAAACGTCAACTGAGATTGCCCGTTTAAATAAAAGCGCAACCGTTCTAATCCCATTTCACTCAGAGATGTCTCTTCATCTTGGGCGGTGAGCTGGATTTTCAGAACTGAATGAGCATGGCTTTCCCATTGGGAGCCCACCGATTTAAGCGGTGCGTTTTTGAAAGCGCCAGAGGTCACATCAACAGGGTACATTCTGACCGGATAACAGGTTCTAAACTCGCATTCGTGGTATCCAGGAGCACCGATAACGACTCGTTCACCTTCTTCTACGTCAAAAAAAGAGGAAGTGGAGCTAGAGCAGTTCATCTTAATGACGGACATTGATGGAATTGGTGCGTGAAAATCCGGATATAACTGCCCCATCAAAGATTCAGTGAACTGAGGATAACTATTGTCTAAACTTTGTCTAATCCTTGCCGTTAGAAATGCACAGCCTTCTAGCAATCTTTCTACATGTGGATCGTCAACCTGCTCCTCACTGATACGGAGTCTCGCAGCGATCTTAGGATACTGCTCCCCAAACTCTTGTCCTTTGTGACGTAAATAAGCTAACTCGCGATTATAGTATTTGAGAAACTCTTCACTCATTTCGCTCTACTCAGTTTCATACCTAAATTTACCGGCTCTACTTCAGAATTGAATCGCACTTCATGAATGCTGTTATCGATTAAGCAAGTGGCGCTAATTTGTAACCTCAACACCCTATCAATAGCGTTTTTCTCGTCCGAAATCTGGACATAAGGATTCCTTAACCTAGGCTCGAACTCTTTAATTGCATCATGAACAATGTCACAAAGCTGATTCTGCCCCTCTTGGCTGCTATAAGGCATCGAGGAAAAATCTGGCAGACCATAATTCAATATTGAATAGCGAACCTCTAAAAGGTCATCAGGAATGTTTTTCCATCCGATACGACTATTTAACATAGACTCCAGATCTCTAAGCAAGCTGTTCAACATCTGTTGTTGGCTCGTAGGGAAGTCTTTTTCATCTCTAGTTGAAGGATCACTATCCATCAATTTGTCGAGCAGAGAAACGGTTAAAGACATGTTATTGTTACGCTATTTGTTTCGACTCTAACAATGTAGTCAAGTCACAGATTGGGAGGGCTGAATCACCAACTAGCCAACATTTTTGGCCTAAACCCACGAAGGATTCTTGCTCACCAAGCTGTTTCCAATCTGTTTCTCGACCTAGCTTTTGTGCGTCAGTTTCTGAGTCAACATAGGTCAATGGCATATGGCCTTCTCCTTCGCCAAGTCCGTCAATATCAAACTCTACAGGTCGCCAAATACTTTCTAATAAAGAGGTGGGCGCTTTTATTTCTAGCGCTTGAATGCTAGAAATTGGAACAAGAAAATAGTTACCCGCGGTGGAAAACAGTTCAATGTAACCACCTAAACGATCATCAATATCCCTAGCATCTTCATAGTTTGTACCGTTTATGTTAAAGCCTTTAATAGTACGCTGCTCTTCAATGCTATGCGCTAGGTGTGACGCTTCTGCATAGTCTTGATTTTTGAGAGCGAGGTTAAAGCGAACAAGCTTTTTAGTGAATTCCTCGTCACCTAATACCTTGGCACTAGCCGCACCGTCGATAAAATCTTTTCTAGCCTGGGCCGCTTTCACTAAATGTCGCAACTGACTTGCACCAGGTAGATACTCAGGAAACAATTTGATCGATTGAATAAGTTGCTCATCCGCACGCTCGAAGTCTCCATCAATGCAAAGCAGCTCAATGAACGAGCTTCTCAAGCTTGCATCTTTAGGCGCCGCTTTAATTTCATCAATTAATAGCTCTAGAGCTTGTTGCAATTGGCCTTGGGACAAAGCATTTTTCCATTGGGTCATTGTTATTTCCTTACACCAAGTGCTCTGGTGATAATTCAGTAATTAATTTAATGCTAGATACCATTTGATCGAGCTGGAAGTGCGGTCGCAAATGGATAACAGAGTAATAGTGTCCTGGAGTTTCTCTTTTCTCTCGAACCGTAATTTTCGCTTCATTTAAGGGGTACTTCGCCCTAAGTTCATCAGATGCTTCATCCGACGCGGTAGTGTACTGGTGCAACCATCGTTGAAAGTCTCGCTCTAGGCTTTCTGCATCTTGATATCCACCAATCTTGTCACGCCCCATAACCTTGAGATAATGTGCGACTCGCGACACACACAACGTGTATTGCAACATCGACGTGAGCTTTGCATTCGTTGAAATGTGTTTTTCTGCATATTGCTTAGGCTTGTAGAGAGATACATTCGAGGTCATCCCTACCATATCGGTTTCAGGTACAGGAGAAATAGAAATGAAACCGCATTCAGACAACTCTTGTTCTTTTCTCTCAGAGATCTTTAAGTTTAAAGGGCATCTTTCACGGTCATTCTTGCCATTAACGCGCATTTTGTTCCTAGTAGGAGCGACGATAATACCCTGACTATAATCCCCTTGCTTAATGCCTCGCATGTGCGTAAACCACCCATGCTCCTGAAACGCTCTAATTGATACGGCCGCAAAACAATACGCGCTACTCCCCCATAGCAAATCACGATTAGAGTCGTAGACATGCTCTTGAAAGTCGAACTGATCGTTGCGCGAACCATCACTTTTATATGGCTGACGGAATAAAACATTCGGCGCAGTCAGGCCAATAAATTTGGTATCATCGTTGTCTCTCAGACTGCGCCATTTTGCGTAATCTGCCTGTTCAAATTGGGCCGCAATATCTCTTATCGCAGAGAGCTGTGAAAAACTGTCAACACCAAACATCTCCGGCGATGCTGACATAATGAACGGGCTGAATGCTGCCGCTGCAGACTGAGAGATCTTGCTGAGCACAGACAGATCTCTATCAAAATAATTTTTACTCGCATCACAACGAAGTTGATAATCGCCAACTACCACGCCAAAGGGTTCTCCCCCGGCCATGCCATATTCATTTTGATAGAGCAGCTTAAATAGTGCTGATTGGTCAAACTCGATGGCTTTTAGTGCATCTTTACTGACTTCATTCCATGTTGCCGCCAACACCTTGACTTTGACGGAGTCTGATGATCGAGTGTCGACCTGTTCGCATAAATACCTCACGCCGATCCAACCTCTTTCGAGTTGTTGAAACTCAGGATGATGTATTATTTCGTTTAATTGAGATTCTAATAGCTCATCAATTCGGTTTATCGTGTTCATCACACTATGACGAAAACTGTCCAAATCTCTTGAACGCGTACCTTCTAGCCAAATTCGAGCTGCCTCTACAAGATCAGAAGATTCATTGAATCGAGTCAACCACGGGCTATCAAGCTCAGCATGGCCTCCTGTGCTGAATTCATGCTTTAGCTTACTGGGATCGCGAAAGTTAAGTGACACTGCTATTTCCATCTAGAACATAACGATTTGGTATGGCTGGCCTTACGACCAGCCAATTCATTTCTTATCCACCCGACTGAGGGATCTTTGCAACAAGTCGCAAAGATGTCGTCAATTCTTCCATTTGCAGCCAAGGCTTAAGCCATGCTACAGCATTGTAAGAACCTGGTGCGCCAGGGATTTCCTTAACCTGGACACGAGCATCTGCTAGAGGGTATTTCGCTCGGATCTCTTGACCACCACCCTCTGAAGCATTTACATAGCCTAGAATCCAGCGGTTCAACCAAGACTCAACGTCTTCTGCTTCCATAAAGCTACCGATTTTATCTCGAGCCATTACCTTCAAATAATGCGCAAAACGAGATGTCGCCATCATGTAAGGTAGACGTGCTGAAATCGCCGCATTAGCCGTTGCTTCTGGAGATTCGTGGTTCGCCGGTTTTTGACAGGTTTGCGCACCAAAGAAAACCGCATAGTTGGTGTTTTTGTAGTGACAAAGCGGTAAGAAACCAAGTTTACCCAGCTCTGCCTCACGTCGGTCGGTAATACCAATCTCTGTTGGACACTTCATATCAGGATCGCCATCATCACTCATGAAGAAATGTGTTGGCAAATTATCCACTCGACCACCACCTTCTGCACCACGGATAGCTGTACAGAATCCATATTTTGAGAAGGCGTCTGTTAACTTAACACCAAGAACATACGAAGAGTTCATCCAACAGTAGTCATTATGCTCAGCATTGACAGCAATACCTGACACTGGGTCTACTTCGAACTCTTCAAATCCAAATTCCTCAACTGGAGCAGTGGCTTGTCCGTATGGCAAACGAGCCAGAACTTTCGGCATAGTCAGGCTAACAAAACGTGAATCAGCACTCTCACGGAACGAACGCCATTGAGCGTATTCTAACGACTCAAAGACCTTGTCTAGATCGCGTGGTTTTGACAGTTCAGTCCACTCATCAAAACCAAATAGTGCTGGTGAGGCCGCGGACAAGAATGGGGAGAAGCCTGAAGCGGCTACATTTGACATTAGGCGCAGCGACTCAATATCCTCTGGGTGGTTGGTAAACTCATAGTCACCAATTAATGCACCATAAGGTTCACCACCTGCACTGCCAAACTCAGACTCGTAAACTTTCTTAAAGATCTGGCTTTGGTCAAATTCAACCGCTTTACTCAAGTCTTTATGTAACTCTTTCTTGGTCATACTCATCATGCGAATTTTCAGAGTAGAGCTCGTCTCTGAGTTCATCACTAGATAATTTAAACCACGCCAAGAACCTTCAAGTTTCTGTAATTCAGGATGATGCATTACTTCAGACAACTGATCAGAAATCTGTTTATCAAGTAAATTAATTGCTTCACGAAAAGTTACCGTTAGGTTTTTGTTCCAAGTAACCGTCCCTTTCATCGCTTCTTCAGTGAGCGTTTTAATTAGCTCTTCAGCACGAGAGGCTTCTGTCTGCTTAGTTGCACCAATAGCTTGATCTAAAAATGAAGTTGTTTGTTCATTAACAGTTGGATCTAACTGCTTTTCAGCTTCAGTCGTCATTATTCCGCTCCTTCAGTACTGTCTGACTTCGCTTTCTTGCCAAGATCTAACTCGCCCGCAAGTTTTGCCAGATTGTCTGTGTTGTTCAAAACATCCTCTAAGATGTTTTCAAGCTCTTCAGAACGGTCAACTTTTGTCATCAAATCACGCAGTTTATTACGCGTTTCCATCAGTTGGCGCAGTGGATCAACTTGATTTACGATCGCAGCGGGCTCAAAGTCTTGCATTGATTTAAAGTTCAAATCCACCTCAAACTGTGAATCGTCGTTCGCAAGCTTGTTCGCAACTTTGAACTTAACCGATGGGTTCATCTTTTTGAGCACATCATCGAAGTTGTCTCGATCGATCTGAATAAAACGGCGGTCTTTCAATGGCTTCAACGCTTCAGTGTTTTGACCAGCGAAGTCACCCATTACACCTACAACAAAAGGTAGCTCTTTCTTAAGAGTTGTACCTTCAGTTTCAACATCATAGGTAATGTGGACACGAGGCTTCCGTACTCGTGACAGTTTCGAGTGGATACTCGTCATACCATTCTCCCTTTATTAATTTTCATTTTGTTCTGCTATGCCAACCAAACGGAAGTAGCTTTTCTTTGCATCTCCGTCGGAGATAAGTTCCGCCAGTAACTCCGGCAGAGGCATTCCACACCAACGAATGATCTGTTCGATGGAGTAAGAAACTGGTGAGTGAGGCTCACTCTCTCTGAAGAAATCAGCCACTAGCTGCAATTGTCTAATCGCCTGCTCTCGTGATTTCATGTTTGTCGCTAATAGTGCATCAGAACTTTGTGAACTCACTTGTTGTTCCGAAGAAGAAGATTCATCCACCTCCTCCAGTTCTTCAAACACAGCTTGTGGTTGATTAAAACGCTCTCCAAGGAGATGCTTTAATGCCGAGTGTATTGATTCAAGCCTTTTTGATATATAAGAGCTAGGAGTGACATCACCTACCGCTTCATCTAATCGCTGACTGAATTCATTAAATGACTCTGTGGCGAACTCCAGATCAGCGATTAGCTCACGATAAAAGGCATCAGAGGTAGATTTAACTGTAGTTGTAATATCAGATAGCTCTGTAGCGCCAAGATCGACTCGATTTCGGCGCTTATCTTCATCTAAACGCTCCAACTCAATAGCTTGCTGATATTCCCAGTAGGCATACGCTTGCTCAACGCCTACGTCAGTAAGCGGGATACAAGCAATAGGGAAAATAAGTGTTCCTTCGCTATCGATACCATTGAGGCCAGTAATCGCCGATATTCTTGTTTCAATGCCATCCTCATCAGGCATTGGATAGAGAGCATCCCAAAACTTCTCGATGAACTCGGTTGCGAGTTTGTACCCAACGCCCATACCACGAAAACCATGCAATCGAGTTAGGGCTTCTATAAGCCAAGCAACAAATTCCAAATCTTTAGACTGATTCGTAAGTATCTCTGGTACTTCCTCAATAAATACACGCCATAAGTTACTGTGGGTATAAATGCTTTCTTCTTCTATAAGCGCATTGCGCTCTGCATTTCGCGCAGCCATACGCTGATCTTTTAATCGGTAATAAGCGGACTGTGGCGAGACATCTTCTCTAGGATCAACACCTGTGGGATTCTCTTGAGATATAGGAGCCAACGCTTGTTCATACCAATCGAACATCTCACTATTCATAAGACCTCCCTCTAAGAAAAACGGGGATCGTCGCGTCTTCTCTCGTTACTGCTTCAAATTCCGTCTGCGCTTGGCGAACTTTGACTAACGCACAAGTAACGTTATCACTTGCACCCCTCACTAACGCCGAATGCATGAGTGCTAATCCTGCTTGATTTACTGAGTCCGCATACAATGTCCGGTGAATTTCATCACTCGTTAATTCTTTAGAAAGCCCATCACTACACAGAAGAAATTGGTCTCCATCAGCCAACTGCCCTGAAACTTGATCAATAGTGATACTCTCATCTACCCCAACAGCTCTGGTAATAACATTTGCGAGAGGATGTGACTCAGCATCTTCAAATGCCAATAACCCTTGATCGACTAAATCCATAACTTGACTATGATCGCGTGTTTTTTGAGAAAAATGACCATTTCTAAGCTGGTAAATTCGGCTATCACCGACCCAAAGACAGTGGTAATACCCGTCCTGGATAAACAACAAAACGAGAGTTGTTCCCATCGTTTTACCGTCTAAGTGATTTTGTGCGTATTGATAAATTTCTAAATTCGCGGCTTGAACCACACTCCGGATATCATCGATATTGGTATTTGGGACATCCTGCATATGGCGCGCGATTCTATCCACTAGCATCTGGCTTGCTATGTCGCCAGCACTATGCCCACCCATTCCATCGGCTACAACCCAAATATGCTGCTCTGTCATATCTAAAAGAGCATCCTCGTTATAAGGGCGTACTTTTCCTGCGTGCGATTTAGCAAAGGTAAAATAGTTCCAATTCATTCTTCTATCCTACCAATTCCACTTTTTCCAACCGCCATCAAGCATGGCAGAAAATTGACCAATAGAAGGGAAACCGCTGGTCATAAACATACATGGTTCAACTAGAGTCGAGCCTTCAGTCCACCAAAAGCATGGCTTACTCAATTTTTCTTTAACGAGGTAATTCAAAAGTGCGCTTTGATCTGCTCCACCTTGATCATGAAAAATCGTAGATATTTGGCTTTGATAAAGAAACTTAAGAGGCCGCACTTCACTTTTTACATTCGCCACTAAATCGTTTTTTTCTTGCATGCTCTTATGCCAAACATCAAATACAAAGTCGTCCTCAAGTACTGCTAGGGCAAGAGATGCACTGTCCTCGGTCCAAGCTTTGTCCCCCCAATATTGCGCAGCTTCACCTTTTACGGCACGAGCTATAGTAAAGAAAAAGTATCTACCGCATGCATCTACACTAGGAATCATGCTACCAATGTATGTCGAGTCTTCTAAGTAATTAACATCCAGAGCAAAGTGCCACACAGGCGCGGTTAAAAAGTGCTCATTCCAACTTTCACCCAATTGTTCTCTGCTGACTGCAATAACAGCCTGCTGCCAGTCATGCCAGCGCTCTGAAAAATCTTGTGATAAGCCATCTTTCACAAAGTCTCCTTTTGCAGGCATTTTACCGATATAACCCCAGGCTGATGTTACAAGGTTCGTGGACATCTGAACCTCTCCATTTCATTTGACCAAAACGGATTAATAGCACTAGACGGAATAAGCTCTAGTTGCACCTTATTTCCCTTTAAATCAATCATAACTATGTTGTCTTTACGTGATTCTGGTCTTGCTTTAAGTGATTGATCCAAAAGCTTGAATATGCCCCACTCACCTTCATAGGTATGCGCAATTTCGCGTTTAGATTCTGGTGGTGTGAACACTATTCGAGTCTGGTCTTGACCCGCAGGCCAGCTCAAGGATTTAGGTCGTGCTGGTCCATGCTTATAAACCAAATCTTGCTTACCTAGCTCTAGAACAAACCGAGTAATGTGCTGATCCAGATATACTGGTTTCATACCGAACTCTACGCGCAATGAATTATCAGATTCAAAGAAAGACTGCCTGATACGCTTCGCTCTTTGAAAGACCATCAGCGTTTCTGGACGAACTCCAATTTCCTTTTCTAATCGCCAACGACTTTTCGACGTATCGACAAACGGTTCAAGATACTCTTGGAAGAATGAGTCAAGCGTACCTCCATAACCAAAGAAACGTTTGAAGTCCTTCAGCCTTACTTCTCTGCTCGCATTTGGCGCGAATGGGTATCTACCCGCAATCGTCCGCTGATAAGGGCGCACCACTTGCGTTACCCAAAGCTGATTTAGATGATCTTTCGACCCGCTCTCCGCAAACTTAACTGACTCTTGAGAAAGTTCACCTAGCCATTGATTAAATGGCCTAGGCAAAAGTTCTTTAGCGCGAGCAAAGGAAGCAGCCACATCTTGTGTAACGGTCCCATCTAAAATACTTTTGTAAGCAATTTTCTGATTATTACCTGAGCTTGATAAATCGCTTAAGTACGAGCGCAAGTTAACCATAGCTTGTTGAATATCATCAAAGTCTTGTTCGCCGAGACGTAAGATCTCCGAAAAATGAGATTCGACTTCTTTACCTGGCAGTGCAACATTGAAACCATTTTCTTCAGGCAAGTACATGTCTAGTCTATCTGCCGTATTCGAAAATTTAACTTTGGCAACCTTACCAGCAACTTCAGAAGCGGCCTTCTGATTTTCTGACAATGATACTTTCGACAAACCAACTTCTTTTTGGATTGCCCTCAACAACGATTCGATTGGTCTTTCAACTCCAGATAGAACTCTAGCTTGTTCTGTTGCAAGCTCTAGGCTCGGAGCCTGCTTAAGTTGAATATCTTCGATCAGAGTTTTCCATTCATTCACATAATCTTGATAGTATCGAGATTGGACTCCTTGAATAGCGCTATCTTGATCAATTTCATGAGCCTTAAGATCGTCACCATAAACCCAGTTCTCTTCCATTAGGCTTTTTACTGTACGGTTGATCTGAATCTGAAAAATGCTATGAAAGCCATTGTACGTATAAAAGCCCGAAATGCCTTGTGATAACGGCTTTCCACTCGCTCGTTCAAACTGCTCAAGCCCTTTAGGCCCCAAGACATCAGTCAAACGAAATGAAGGAACATGACTCTTCGAAAATTGTATCTTCATTCGCTGGTAAGCACGTTCTGGTAGAGACATTTGTGTCAAAACCTCTCGGGCATTAGTCACGGCAGCAGTATTATAAGAAAAGCCTTGTCCATCATTCTCTAATAAATTTTGAGTGTGCTGTAACAGACCTTTTCTTAAGTCTATATTTAGTTCACCCGGATATTGACGTTCAAAATAGAAGTTAAACCAAGCCAACACTTCATCTTGTTGGTATTTGTCTGGATTAAATAACATCAAATAAGTTTTCAACGTTTCATACAAATACTCTCGGTGCTGTTGATTACTTTCCATTTCCGTCACCAAGCTATCAAGAAGCAAGGGAGCGTAATATTGGGTCAACGCATCAGAATATGCATTGTTTGCCGCCTGTGAGACTTTATCTCCTTGATAGAGACCAAACCTTTTTACGGAATCAGCATCGCCGTAGTTGCTTTGTTTTCCTAGAGGAAGCGTCATCAATCGATCTAATGTTTCTACGGCTGAGATAATATCCGCCTCAAAATCTAGGCTCTCAGCACCAATCATTGCTTCAATATGGCCGGCTTGCTCATTGGTATCGACAATCAACTGAGAATTCCACTTGTAGCTCATAAGCCAAAGTGCAGACGCACCTAGCAGTAGAGAAGTACAGCCAATGTAAACACCTCGACGCATCCACCCTGACTGCTTTTGATAGTGACGATTAACCGTTCCTAACAGTTGTTCCTTGAAAATAACCTTATCAAACAAGTTCTTCACGAAATAACTATGAGACCCTGTTGGGCTCTTTGCTAGAGCGAGGCGATTTAGTCCAAGTCCATTGGTCGATTCATTCATTAACTTATCGACTGGTAAGCCTTCTTGGACCGAGCTCAACATAAACACACCACGAATCAAGGCTGGCTCTTCAAAACTATTTTGTGCAAATATTTCCGCTAAAAATTCATCAAGGTTAGCTTGCAATACCCTTAGCTGTTTAGGAAACTCAAAAATAAGTGCTCGCTTCTCTAAATCATCTTCAGTTTCAAGGATTCTCAGCATTCGCGCATCAAGGCGCTCCAACATGCCATGAAATTCTTTATTGAATAAAGAAATAACCCCTCTTTCATCAGCCACTTCACGCGGAAACATGAAACCGAACAATTCCTCACGCTCTTCCTTACTTAGATCAGAGAAGAACTCATTGAAACCCGCAACTAAATCCATTTTGGTCAGTAGTACGTAAATAGGAAATTGCATACCTAACTGATTCTTCAGTTCTTGAAGGCGCGACTTGATAGCTCGAGCATGAAGGCTTCGCTCGGTTCTTGTCTGCGACATCACACTGGCTAAACTGATCGTGACAATTGCACCATTAATTGGCCTTTGCGTTCTATATTTTTTCAACAACCCTAAGAAGCCGTGCCATGCTTTAGAGTCGACTTTTTCTTGACTGTCTTGTGTCGTGTATCGACCGGCCGTATCAATCAGAACGGCTTTATTTGCAAACCACCAATCACAATGACGAGTTCCACCGACACCAGCAATAGAGTCAGAACCAAGGCTATCCGCTAACGGAAACTCTAGCCCTGACTGCTTTAACACTGTTGTTTTCCCTGTCCCTGGAGGGCCGATCAACACATACCAAGGCAAGTCATATAAGCTTCGCTTTCCTTTATGTGTTTTCGTTACTACTTTGACAGCTTGCTCAATACGCTCGCGCATTAAGTCAATTTCACTCGCCGCTTCTTTATCTGATTGACTATCAACCTCAAGTAACGTTTGAATACTTTCGTCTTCTTTAACTTTTTGCTTGTGCTGTTTAGTCACGTTGAATAAAGCCCACACAAACACCAGCACCAAAATCGTGACGAGTCGTTGGAAGTCGCTCTTTAGTGGCTCATATCCCGCTATCGTGATAAGTGGACCAACAACCCAAATAAAAATTGAACAAGCAGCGACACCGATAAGACCGAGAAACCACCTTTGAGTAAATATTCTGCCAATTTCTTTAATACGCATCTCTATCTACCTGTTATTAATTCGCGACAAGGAGGTCGATTTCAATTCGACGGTTAATAGCTCGGTTTTCGTCACTATTGTTTTCAACCAATGGTCTTGCATCACCCAGACCTTCTGGTATGACTCGACCTTCTAGTGCGCTATTCGAGATAAGTTGTTCAGACATAGCAGTAGCTCGAGCTAGTGATAGATGCCAGTTCGAAGGATATTTACTCGTGAAAATTGGCCTATCATCGGTATGACCTGTCACAATGATCTTGCCTTGGGTCGACTCCAACGTTCTAGCGAGTTTAGAAATTACGGGTTGGATATACGCAACAACATCAGCACTACCTGATTCAAATAGATCTTGCGACTTTAACGAAATTCTTACCCTGTCTTGCAACGGCTCGACGTTAATTAGCCCCTTCCCGATCTCGGTTGCCAGATACATAGAGATCCTTTCTGAAATTGGCGCTGATTTTGATTCTGACGTTGTATCTTGGTTAAGCTGTTGCGGTTGAACCAAATTGACTAATTGAGAAAAGGTGCGGTTGGAAGCCTTGTTTAGCTCATAGCTAAAATACATAAATATACAAACCAATAATGCAGCCGTTACGGAGCACACAACCCAGAGAGGAGCTCTGTCGGAAGCCTTAGAGCCATTCAAAATGTGTTGTTCGATACTATTGCTTAGCTCTTGAGGTATCCCTCTTCCGTAAGACTTAAGAATAGCGATAATCTGCCTTCTCAGTTTTCGGTGAGACTCCAGTCCGTTTTTTTCCAAACGATATTGGCCGAGAAACCCAAGCGATAGGCACACGTACATCAATTCAAGCAAATCTAAATTTGTATCTGGTTGCGCCATGCACTTATCAAGGTACTTAAAGAACGCTTCCCCCCCCTGGCTGCTGGCATAGAAAGAACTAAGCAATGAGTCATGGCTCCAAAATGAATGCCCCCCCCAATTAGTATTGAGCACCGCTTCATCTAACGAGCAACACAAACAGTAACGAGCCGTATCAATAGTGTCCAAATCAACGTCGTGGTGGCGTAGTCGGTTCTCATAATCTCTAAGTTTTTGTGCCAACGTCTCTTTTAGAAACAACGGGTCAGAATGAGTCGCTGTCGCTCGAATTTGACCAATAATGGATAAAAGACCATTCGCTTCTGCCAATAAAGGGTTGTTCCCATAAGCAACCACTGAATCGTTATTCACCAATTCAGGACTTTTTGAGATAACTACCGTATTATCTGCTGACTTTTCTGATTGTGGTTTCGGTGCGGGCGCTCTTCCACCCGGTGTTGGTTTTACGATCGTTTGTTCCATACTGAGCACACCTATTGACTAATACTCCATAGCTCAAGGTCAGCATTCGGAAAATGCCCCGATAAATGCAGCGCAATACCACCACTGTCTTTCAGCCTCATCCAAAACGGGCCTTTCTTGACTACTTCGAAGTAGACATAACCCGTTTGGTAAGGGATCTGCCTCGGTACTACACTCAATGGCGCTACGTTTATGCCATTAATCTGATTGTTGATCAGATCACGAATCTGCTCCGCTGGTCCAAACTTGAGCTGCGCCGGGACTAAACGTCTGATTTCATCTGTTGTCGTATCAGCTTTGACTGCAAGCACAAACTGGCATGATTCAAGTAAACGCTTATCTGGAAGTGGCGTCACTTGAATTCCATATTGTCGTGGCTCCAAAGGAAGTTTGCTTGCTGTTTGATCAAGGACAACGCTCAGATATTGACTCAGAACTTGATTCAATTCGCTATAAACACTTGATACATCTAAGTGATCGTATGTAAGTAAGCTTGGCATCCTCTTGGTTTTGTCAGAAAACGTAGCTAATTCACCAATATAACCTTTCAGGGTCGTAGCTAATTCCAATGGATGTAGCCTGTCTAGGTCACTAAAGTGCTTTAACATCGCCTCATACCTGTTCAACATTTGTAGCATGATGAAATCAACAGCAGATGCAGATGCGGCTTTGCCCTTAATCAATCGCTGCGCAATAACGTCGGCACGCATCTTTGTCATCGCAATAACGTTACGCAAGTAAGCCGACATAACTTTGTCGCTAAGTAAATTGATAAGCGGTGGAACATACGAATCGTCTAGTATTACTTCGCCTTCTGCCGTTACCTCTTTTATTTTCAAAATCGGTAACTCAACATAACCGGCTAATTTGTCATTGCTGGCTTTCAGTTCCAGGTTTAGGGCTGCGACTTGAATCGTTTCTTCATCCTGCCCAGTGAGATTATCTATAACGTCAACGTCTTTAAGTACATAACGAGAAACGATCGCCTCACTTACATCAGAAACATTTTTACCTTTGATATTTGAAAGGGGAAGAGTGATTTTTACTAACGTATTTTCGACGTCTTTATCAATAAATAAAGGCACAACCGAATCGCTGGCTGTTAAGGTATTAACCAGAGTCATATCTGGCAAAACTGCCTCAAAGTGATCTAATTCAATCAGACCATCTTTTAATGCATGTTCTTTTACTCGACATTTCCAAACCCCCCAATTATAAGCCCCACCAAACTGATGTAAGCCTTTGAATTCTTGAGAGGTTGCGCGTTCATGTTGTTGAAAGTGCTGGGGACGTAAAAACATCCCTTCGCACCAAGCCGTCTTGGAGTATTGCGTCATTTATAATTAGCCAACTAAACGTTATTTTACGACCAAAGACAGATCTTCTAACAGAATTTGATAGGTGTTGTAACCGGTCTTATCCACTTCAATGACTTGTCGCCAATTTGAATTTTCAATATCTCGAAACGCTGCGACAATGCCTAAGTATTCAGTCTTTGGAGACATACTTGCCTGATATGTTTCTTTCTGACCTGGAGTTAATGATATTTCATATTTATTCACTAAATCAGGGCCTAATACCTTTTCACTTTCTTCATAAATTGAAAAAAAATCCTGACTTTCAAAAAGGGTATTTGATGTTAATTCAAAAACATACACGACTACAGGGGATGGCCTACCATTGGAGTCAGGGTTAATATTGTGATTTGCTGTTATTTCTAAATCTGAATATGGGTCAACAACTAAGTTGGCTGCTGAGCATCCAAATAAAACCATTGAAATTAATAACAAAATGTACTGATAAACTCTTTTCATCACCCTATTTCCTAGCTTTTATTTTTTAATGCTAACTCATAGTGTTTAGCGAAATCTTCTAAATAAAATGGAGATTCTTTATTGATAATGTCATCGGATAGCTTTTCATGAATATCCTCAAACCGCTTCCAACTTTGAGCATATTTCCTTGCTGGAATAACCTTATTAATAACCGTGTCTTTAGCTAAAGCTTCTGAGTATATCGACGTAGGTTCAACAAGCGACATAACACTTGAAACCGTACCCTCAACACCTTTCATTAACGCTTGTTCATGACTTTCTATATCACTAAACGCTTCTTTAATGGCAGCACTTGGCTTTAGGAAACTTGCAGTTTGACGGTTATATAAGTTATGAATTGCATCTTCTAAATTCGCAGAGAACTTCAGAGGATTATTTTCTGACTTCCGAAACGCAGTATGACTAAGTCGATTTGTTTGTTTAAATACCGCGCGATTGTGCAGCGTTTCCATTAAACCAACTAACATCAAAGAAAATGATTCCCCCAGCTGTTCAAACCATTGTTCTCTGTTGTCGCTGGGAATCATCGTTGGATCAATACCCGCTCCTTTAATGAACGCCGCAAGCTCACTATCAAATTTGGGAGTTGGCTGACGTTCTAGCTGACGTGGGGTTTCCGGTACAGGTGTAGGATCTACACTCTGTTTTTCTGGTTTGGGGATATCAATGAAATCATCGACTAATCCAATATCTAATTGAAAGTCAGAAGGAACACTCTCATTCAAAAGCTCACTGGCACTAAGGCCGAGGTCTACAAACTCTGCTTCAGATGAACTCGAGAATGCTTCAGGTTCTGAACTGGAACGAAAGTTACTTTCCTGATTATTGAATGCCTCAATGCTCGTTTGAATACTTACTGAAATTTGGTAATCCCCTAAACTAACCGTATCATCGTCGCTTAGTGCAATCTCATTTCCTTGGCCCACAGGTGTCACAGCGTTATTAACAAACGTGCCATTAGTTGATAAGTCTTTTATCAAGTATTTATCACCAAACTTGATGAGCTCTCCGTGAGTTCCAGATACTACTCTTTCAGGGTCTGGCAATGTCCAATCACATTGTTCAGACCGACCAAATGTAACCTTGGCATGCTCATCACTTGATTCAAACACAAACTCACTCTCTATCTCTGGAGTAAATTTGTGAAAACTTGTTATGGTTAAAACCAACTTCATGTAAACCTCGCCAAAGACCTGATAAATATTATTTTTAATTTTATTATTAGTCACTTTCTTATTAACAGTAAGATTAATAAAGATCTTAAATCTGCCATTGAAAATCATGCACGGAATAATGAATCATTTTTTTATCAAAGCAATCACGTATTGTTCAACAATTTTAATTATCCAACCAAGTTCAAATTTTTGACACTTAGACTTTCATCAATAAAAAAACGAATGTTAGTTTGGCCGCGAAATTCTAACATAATGACTTTTCATTGAGCAGAAAGGTATATATTCCCCCATCATTTATACGGAGTTCTTGTGATGGAAGACAGCAATAAAAACAATTCTATAAATAATAAAGATAGCGGAGACAAAACTAAAATTGTAAAGACTCAAAAACGAGACAATGCAATTCAATCAAATAAAGTTGCTAGCAATGAAGGCTCCGTTCAAAATAAAAATGAAACAAATACAAAACTGTCTCAAAAAGAAAACACTCCGTTAGTTAATAAGAAAATAAACAATAAAAATAACACATCAAATAATGACAAAGATGTTATTAATGAGAATTTAATAGGCACAACTGTCAAAAACCGATATGAAATCGAGTCGGTTCTTGGCCATGGCGGACTTTGTGATGTTTATTTAGCAAAAGATAAGATATTAGAATCTTCAGGTTCAGAAACCCCTTACGTAGCATTAAAGATTTTACAAAAAGAGTTTGCATCTCAACCAGAGACTGCACGCATGTTGATACGTGAAGCTCAGCAAACACAAAGATTAAGCCACCCTAATATTATTAGGGTTTTTGATTTTGGTGTTGATGGCGAAATATATTTCTTAGTGATGGAATATATTAACGGGGAAACATTAGAGAATTTAATACAACGTTCTAGGCCGCATGGGCTGAAGTTTAATGCAACTTTATCGATTCTAAATCAGGTACTTGACGCGCTGTCTTACGCCCATTCACTTGGTGTCGTGCATGCCGATTTAAAGCCCGCTAACGTCATTTTAACGTCTGAAGGTAATGTTAAATTACTCGACTTTGGTGTATCTAAAACTCATCAATTAAAGCAAGATCAATACGCAGCTAAACGTAAATCCGAAAATGTGGAGACTCTTGGTTATACTCCAAACTACGCATCGCTCAACTTGTTGTCGGGTAAAGAGCCAAACTTAAGCGACGATATGTTTGCGCTATTTTGTATTGCTTACGAGTTATTGAGTTGCAAGCATCCTTATTCAAGAACTCCTGTTAATGAAGCTCTCAAAAAGAAAATGAAGGTCTCGAAACCTGCTAATATGCCAGCATCTAAGTGGCCTATCTTTGCACGCGTGTTTTCAACTGGCATCATCCCCAAAGACCTTACCCCAGAGCAGTTAAAACAAAAGTTGAACATGCGATATTGGCCTATCGTTAGCGGTGTAGCTGCAAGCGTACTATTGGTTACCGGAATCGTATTTGGCTATCAACAACAACAAGAAACCATCTCTGATTTAGAAATAGCTATTAACAAGCAAAATGATCAGATTAATGGGCAGGAATGGTTGCTTGATACACCGCCAGAAAAAAGCTTGTCACTGATTAATAGTGAGAAAAACTTACACCCGGTGATTAAAGCTGGCTTACTACGACAGCATAAGAGCTACCTTCTAAGTGAGTTTGAATCTGAGATTGATCAGGTTCTGAATTCTGATGCTAACAACTATCCAAATTATGATGAAATCGAGTCTGTACTAAACAAAGCAAAAGCCTACTACCCTGACTCACATAAAATTGAAGTTCTGGCGTTAGATATTCAATCAAGCAAGCACTCCACATTGCTTTCGATAGCCAGACAAATCAATAGCCAACTGGAAAAGTCTCGATACAGTAAAGAAGAAGACAGTAAGTCCATCTATGAACTGAAAGATGAGTTAAATCAAATTCATCAGGATTACCCATTTACGCCAAGCTCATTATCTAGCGATGTTTTTGGTAAACACCTAACTGAAGCACTCAAAAATAAAGATGCTGCAGCACTTGTTGCGCTAATTAAGGTTGGGAATACTTTCTTCTCAAACGTTGAAGAGCATCAAAACAACTTAAAAATAAGCAACGCGATGAAAGATGCAGTTCTCGAAATGAAACTGTATGAGACCGCGCTAGACTCTAACGATCCTCTACCATTTCCGGACGAGGCTGCTCGAATTTTGTTCCAAGAGGAATTTGAAAACTTCTATTACCGCCTAGAAAAGGCAAGAACAACAACTCACCTCGATAACTTAGTGAAAGATGTTGATCAGTTTTCGAAGAACTTTCCTATCGGTTTTCAAGATATTAACGATTTGAGATTCAAAACTGCAGATAAATACCTGCGCTTCTCCGACATACTACTCAATAAGAGAAGGACCACAAGCGCAAGACGTGCAATGAAGAAGGCGAACGAGTTAATGAGGCAGGTAGAACAGGACTCCAAGCAAAGCTAATTGTACAAAAGGGGCGCAAGGCCCCTTTTTTGCGTCAAGCTACTTGCCATTATGCAACTAGGTTGCTAACTTGTATTTATACTCAATTAGGAGAGTTAACCTTGACTGAAGGAATAGTCAAAGTTGGCGAGCGCTTGGCTTACTTGTTTGATGATTACTTTAAACTAGGTAGACAAGACTGTTCCCAACCCAGCATTTTATTTGGAACCCACTATCACGTAACTTGTGTTGCCACGACACGAGTGCAAAATGCTTTGCACAAAAGATTAGATCATAGACACTTGTATATAAGTCAAAGTGTACCGAACAATAACTTTGTTTTTATGAGTCTAGCTCAAGTGATAAGCACACTGTTCAGCGCTCAACTCCCCCCACTTCAACGTTCCTATCCGATACATTTTTCTACCTCGCGGTTAGTCAGAGGTAAACATGATTAATTTTGATGTTCTCAATAAATACATGGAGAACGACGTAGATCTTATCGTCACCGTTTTTTCCACATACTTAGAAGACCACGCCAATGACATACAGCGTATCAATGAGTTGTACGCAAACAAATGTTGGCCGGAACTCTACTTATTGGCTCACAGTCTAAAGGGCATTCTAGAGAGCTTTGGTGAAGAAACCGCTGTCATTGTTTTCACAAAAATAGAAGCAGAAACAAGAAACGATAACGAGCCAGATAGCTCAGATATAGCTATAGTTTCTAAAGAGCTAGCTGCCATTAATCAACAAATCTTTGCTTACTTGAAGAATATGCAATAAAACAAATTAAGGCTTAACTGGGGGAAATATGGCAATGAACAATAGCAATTTCAAGGAGCTGATTGAGTCTCTCAAAGACTTAACGCCAACTCAAAAGAGGTACTTGCTTAGTCGTACAAAGATGGCGTTAGATGATGAGAGCAATATGCTAAACATCAGTGATATACTGACACCAGAAGAGTTGGAAGCATTATTGTCGCCTGCACCAACCACAAATACAAAATAACAATAACATACAACGTAACCGTCAGATTAACGCTAGGGACCAGGTGGGATGAATAGATCTTGCTTGGTTGTTAGTTTTTCGCCGCTCCTCTTCACTAAAACAAACGTGTTTTTTCCAATCTCTTTTTCTAACTTGAACTGGTCAGATAATTGAGCGACTAACATCAGTCCACGACCTGAAGCAGACCAACTATCATCATCCACTAAGTTAGGAGCCTCAATCTGTTTATTTTTATGTTGGTTGAATGTCATTTCATTGATTGACGCTCCGTAGTCAGAAACCCTAAGTTCAATGAAATCTGACATTTGGTCACATCTAATCCTACACTCCACGTCTATCGGCTTGCCTTCAATTTCACTGTAAGAATGGATGTAAGCATTGTTCATAAGCTCAACAACACAAAGCTCCAACGACTGAGCCGTACTTAACGATACTTGATTATCCATTAAAAACTTAGCAACCTCTTTGCTCGCACTTCGAGAGCGAGTAAGGGATCCACCGTAAGTTCGTTTAAACTCGCTCTGGAACATTTTTTTCCTTTATCCCTAGGCTATCAGCCACGCCACCTTACTTGTAAAAGACTCGCATCATCATCAAACTCATCTTTGTTCTGCCAAGATTGTACTTGTTCAAAGACACATCTAGCCTGCACTTCTGCTTCTAATTGCGAAGTACAAACAGCTTTTATACTTGATGCCAACCTTTGTACTGAAAACATCTCGTCACCTCTCCTCGCTTCTATCAAACCATCCGAATAAAGCCATACTACATCCCCCTCACTCAGAATAATTTGATTACCAACGTACTCCATCGGCTGCAAAGCGCCAATCATAAAGTTGTCTTCACCCGCCAGCTCTGTAGTTTCGGTGCTCGCTCGCCAAACAAGGAACTTAGGATGACCAGCAGTACAATAGCGAAGTTGTCCTGATTCTGTATTAAGAATGGCATAAACCATGGTGAAATAAAGCTGACTGTTCCTAGTTTGCTGATACCGTCGGTTTAGCCGATCAATAACGGCTGCTGGTTCACTGATACAGTAGTCGCCATCTCTTAGTTCCATGGTTATCGAATCAGGTCCCAGATTTTGAGATAACGTCTGTTGGATAGAAAAAGCCATCAAAGCAGACGAAACACCATGACCTGAAACATCGAAAACATAAAATGCGACATGTTGTTCATCAAGCTCAAAATACCCCAACATGTCACCACCAATCTGGGAGCACGGTTTGTAGGCGTAACTAAATTGCATGTTCTGAATAGACGACTCTGCTGGGAGCAGTTGCTCCATCAGGTGACTAGCAGACTGTAAATCTTGATGGATCATTCGATAGGCTGCATCTAACTCTTTATTTCTCTCAACGAGTTTGTTGTGCAGTTCTAAAGTACGAAACCCCGCACGGATTCTGGCCTGAAGCTCCTCTACAGACGTTTTCTTATCCACAAAGTCATCTGCGCCAGCATCGATGCCTTTCACGATCGAGCTTTGGTCATTTCTAGAGGACAATAAAACAAAGAAAATGTAACGTTCACTAACTTGCGATTTTAATTGCCGACACAGCTCAATACCATTAATGCCAGGCATCATTAAGTCACTAAGTACAAACTGAATATCTTTGCGATAAGTCAGCACTTCAAGTGCGGATTGTCCGTCTTCAACAGCAATAACTTCATATCCCTGCTTTTCTAATGCACTGCTGATATAAAGTAGTACTGTTTTACTGTCATCGACCAAAAGAATGGATTTCATTCGCCTCCTTAAGACGGTAGTCGGGCACGCTAACGTAGAACACTAGTCACTGATTGCTCATTTCTAAAACGACTATAATCTTCAGCTAATAACTGGTGTTGATATCGAGTGTAGGACAGCGCCTCATTGGAGATTAATATCTGATGTTCTTTCTCTATTAACTGACTTTGCAGTTTTTCAATCTGTTCATTCTGCTGTGTGTTATTGAGGTACAGCGCGACGAGACCAAAGACCGAAACCATTAAAAGAGCAATAAGAACATTATTGATAGTTTTAACTTGAATACGCATGACCTCTCCTTGTCTATTAATAGACTTCCCACTATGAAAAGAACGTCTACAGACTAAGAGCGCTAGGCTCTAAAACGCATTGAAGCCCATTGAGGTTGTTTTTCCAATTATAGGCGATAGGAGACAAAATAAGAAAAAAGCTGAAGAATTTGAATATCCTTGTGAATTCGAAAGGCAATAGCAGCGAGCAATGATCTACTCGCTGCTGGTACATCAACTTAGAAATGCAGGCCGAGCTGAAACTAGCTCATACCAACGCGCAATGTTTGGTGCAGTAGTAAACACATCGATTTCTAGGCCTTTAATTGCAAAACCAATCAAAATAAAGCCTGTAATATCGACGATAGTAAAATGGTCAGCGGCAATGAACTCGCTTTCACCAAGTCGCTTATCTAACAACGGTAAAAACTCTTGCACGCGTTGCTTGGACTCTTCGCCCCACTCTTTAACACAACGCTCTCTATCTTCATAGATAGCTGTGATGTTTCTAAATGCTTGAAAAGCAGCATACAGACCTTGAAACTCCACCACGCGATGCCACATTTCCACTTGCGCGCGCTCAAGTTGGTTTGCCCCAAACAGAGCTAAATTATTTTCAAACGCTTCATCCAGATAACGACAAATTGCGACGCTCTCACAAATCGTCGTGCCATCTTCAAGCTCAAGCAATGGCACTTTTCCATTGACGCTTTTTTGCTTGAAATCTTCCGCTAGATTTTCGCCGTCACGCACATTTAAAGCGATGCGTTCAACATCGCCACCAATTTCCTTTAAAAAAATGCTAACTCGCTTACAACTTGGAGTTATCGCGGTTTCGTAGAGCTTCATTTTATATCCTTTTTCTTTTTCTAACCGATTGGTTAGGATATACTGTATCCAGTTTATAAACGATCAGTCAAGAACTTCATTTCCCAGAAGTTGTTCAATAAGTTTAGGAGTGGTTTGAGAAAAACCGCTCAGGTAGGTACGCATATGGCAAGAAAAGCCAACTTCGATCGAGAAGAAAAACTATTAGTCGCTATGGACGTTTTTTGGCGCAAAGGTTTCGCTAATACATCCATTTCTGATCTCACCGACGAGTTGAACATCAACCGCTTCAGTCTTTACAACACCTACGGTGACAAGCAACAGCTCTACTACGAAGCGCTCGATACTTACTTGAAAAAAATCTCGCTACCCTCACTGAATGATTTGGAAAAAGACGATGCGTCTTTACCCGAGTTGGAATCGTTCCTTAAATCTTTTGCTGAGCTGCAACGCAAACGCAACTGTGGGTGTTTTATTCAAAATGCGTTGATTGAGCACGCTGGTGAAGACGATGACGTACTGCGCAAAGGGCATTTTTTGTTTGACCATCTTATCGACATCATTGCGGATTCACTAACCAATGCGCAAAAAGAAACCTTAGTGCCGAAAACGCTGAAACCAGAAGAGCTCGCTCGTTTCGTTCTCAACAACATGCAAGGTATGCGCGTACTTGGCAAAGCCAAACGTTATGCAGACTTGGATACGGCGCTTTCCTGCTTGCTGGTTTTAATTAGGAAGTAATATGTCGATTGAAGTGATAGCAGTTCGTCTTACCAAAGGCATGGACTTAAAGCTGAGCCTAGCGAAATTGGTCGAGAAGCACGGTATCAAAGCAGGCTCGATTGCCTCATGCGTTGGCTGTGTCTCTGACCTCAATCTTCGTTTGGCAGGTGCAGAGTGTACGTTAACCAAACAAGAGCTATTTGAAATCGTCTCTGTGATGGGAACACTGACGCCTGAACATCAGCACGTTCATATCTCGGTGTCTGATCGTGATGGACGAGTCTGGGGCGGGCATTTAATGGAAGGCACGGTTATAGACACCACCGCAGAATTGATCATCCATTCTTATCCAGAACTTGAGTTTACCAGAGCGATGGACGACTCGACTGGCTATACCGAACTGCAAGTGAATTCTTGCAAATAGTCAAAAGCTCCAGAGCCACACTGTGCTGTCTCTGGAGCCTTATTCGCTTGTCTCTTACGCCAATAATTTATTCATATCGAGCAAGCTAATTTCGAGAATCATTCTTCGACTAAGTAACAAACCTGATTATCGTCGACCGTTACTTGCCACGTTTTTAGACCGTGCGCTTCGTCTTCCAAACACTGCCCGCTCTTTAGGCTGAAATGCTGTTTGTACAGTGGTGACGCAACACACATCTCACCATCAATATCGCCGACAATCCCTCGACTCATCACATAAGCCTTACCAATTGGGTCCCAATCCTGAACAGCGTAAACACCGTTATCGGGAATGTAGAATAACGCGACATTCTCGCCTTCAATCAATACAGTGGCACCGATAAACGGCATCAAGTCATCAAGCTGACACACTTTCACTTTGGTTAACGCTGCCATTTACACCTCCTGTTTCACTGGAATACGCTGACCGCGCACACGTTGGTACGGCAAGACTTTGCTGCCCGACGTGCTGTTCAAGAAAGGACGGAAGCGTTGCAATTTTTGAGGATTATCCAACGTACTCTTCCACTCACATTGATAGGTATCTACGACTCGTGCCATTTGCTCATCCAATGAGTCACATAGGTTGAGAGAGTCATCCAAAATCACTTGTTTAAGGTAGTCTAAGCCCCCTTCCATGTTCTCCATCCACACGGACGTGCGCTGTAAGCGATCAGCGGTGCTGACGTAGAACATCAAAACCCGGTCGATCATGGTGATCAACTCTGATTTAGATAAGTCGGATGCAAACAAATCCGCGTGTCGTGGTCTCATGCCGCCATTACCACAAACGTATAGATTCCAGCCGTTTTCAGTGGCGATCACCCCAATGTCTTTACTTTGCGCTTCTGCACACTCGCGAGTACAGCCCGATACGGCAAACTTAAGCTTATGGGGCGCTCGCAATCCTTTGTAGCGGTTCTCTAACTCAATGGCTAATCCGACCGAGTCATCAACACCATAGCGACACCAAGTAGAACCGACGCAAGATTTCACGGTGCGCACCGATTTGCCGTAGGCGTGCCCTGTTTCAAAACCAGCATCAATTAAGGTTTGCCAGATTTCAGGAAGCTGTTCTAACTGCGCGCCAAATAAATCCACGCGCTGACCGCCAGTGATCTTGGTGTACAAATCATATTGCTGCGCAACTTCGCCTAGTACGATAAGTTTGTCTGGTGTAATTTCGCCGCCCGGAACACGAGGCACAATCGAGTAAGAGCCATCTTTTTGCAGATTAGCCATAAAAGCATCGTTAGAATCTTGTAGAGACTGATGCTGCGGCTCCATGATGTGTTCATTCCACAAAGAAGCAAACACAGATGCTGCTGTCGGCTTACAGATATCACACCCATGCCCTTTGCCATGCAGTGCGATTAAGGTGTCGAAGTCTTTGATCTGTTCCACTTGGCAAATATGGAACATCTCTTGGCGACTGAGATCAAAGTGCTCACAAAGGTGGTTGTTAACCTCTACCCCCATGGCTGCCAATTGCGTATCCAATACCGACTTCACCATATTGCTACAGCCACCACAGCCAGTACCGGCTTTAGTATTGGCTTTAAGGTCTGTCAGGTTGGTAGTGCCAGCTTGAATCTCGGCAATTAAGTCACCTTTTGTGACGTTGTGACAAGAACAGATGATAGCGCTGTCTGGCATCTCTCCGTCCAGCATTCCGGTATCAAAAAGCAGATTCGCCGCGTGGTCTGGCAGAACTGTTTTGTTCAAATAACACTGCAAAAGCGCATCGTAGTCGCTGTTGTCACCGACGAGAATCGCACCAAGCAATTGGGTGCCGCTCGCATCAACCACCAGCTTTTTGTAGATACCTGCAACCGCATCTTGCAACACCATTTCCTGTGCGCCTTCGGTTTGCATTTGTGCATCGCCGATAGACGCCACATCCACCCCAAGCAGCTTGAGCTTGGTGCTCATGTCCGCACCTTTAAAACCTTCACTCGGCATTCCAGTCAAGACATCGGCAGTGGTTCTCGCCATGGTGTAACCGGGTGCGACTAAGCCAAAGATCTTTTGCTCCCACAGCGCACATTCGCCAATCGCGTATATGTTCTCATCGCTGGTTTGGCATTGGTTGTTAATCACAATGCCACCTCGCTCGCCTACTTCTAGCTCAGCCAGCCTTGCTAACTCATCTTGAGGGCGAATGCCTGCGGAGAAGACAATCACATCCACTTCGAGAGGATCTTTGTCTTTAAACACCATACGATGCTTAGCCGTTTCACCATCGCAGATTCGCTCCGTACCCGTCGAGGTATGTACGGTTAACCCTAGCGCTTCAATCTTCTCTTTTAGCACTAAGCCGGCACCATCATCTAACTGCACGGGCATCAGACGTGGCGCAAATTCAATAACGTGAGTTTCTAACCCCAATAGTTTGAGTGCGTTTGCCGCTTCTAAACCCAACAAGCCACCGCCAATCACTGCGCCCGTTCTTGCGTCTTCACATGCCTTTTTGATTTGTGAAAGATCATCAAGCGTGCGGTAGACAAACACGTTATCGCGGTCTTTACCTTCAATTGGAGGCACAAATGGGTACGAACCGGTCGCGAGCACGAGTTGGTCGTAACCCAGCACATCTTCACCATCAAGCAGAATGCGCTTTTGCTCTCTATCGATGCCTGTTACTTGGCTGCCAAGTACGAGTTGGATGCCATGCATGTCGTACCATTCTTGGTTACTCAGCATTAAATCATCATGAGACTTACCCGCAAACAAAGAGGACAACTGTACACGGTCATACGCGATAAAACGCTCTGCACCAATCACGGTAATTCGGTTCTCCAAATGCGCGTTTTTCTGCACTAACTGCTCGACGAGGTGTTGCCCGACCATACCGTTACCTACCACAACGATGTGGCTCAATGCGTTCTTTACTGGAATCGTTAAAGGACTGTTCATCGCTGCCTCCTTATGCCGTTTGCGCTGCGGTTTTGGATTTGTCTTCTTTCGAAGCAGGAATCTCGACTTTGGATTGCTTCTCGTAAAGGAACTTCAACACCGCTTGTCGACACTTCTGGTACTGCGCATCATCCGCCAGTGCCACACGCTCACGAGGGCGAGGTAGATTCACTTCTAACACTTCACCAATGGTTGCCGCCGGTCCATTGGTCATCATCACGATTTTGTCAGATAACAACACCGCCTCATCCACATCGTGGGTAATCATGATGACGGTGTTGTTTAGCTCGGCTTGAATCTTCATCAGTGCATCCTGTAGGTGTGCACGTGTTAACGCATCCAACGCACCAAATGGCTCATCCATCAGCAGAACCTTTGGTTGAAGTGCCAGTGCTCTGGCGATGCCGACTCGCTGCTTCATACCACCCGAGATTTCATCCGGCTTTTTGTGCGCGGCATGCTGCATCTGAATCAAATCCAAATAGTGATTCACTTGCTCCTGAATCCACACTTTGCCCTTTTTGCCGGCAATTTGTTTTACTGCGAGCTCAACGTTTTGATACACGGTGAGCCAAGGCAATAATGAATGGTTTTGGAACACCACCGCGCGGTCTGGTCCCGGTCCAGCTACTTCTCGTCCATCGACGATCACGCCGCCGTCTGTTGGCATGTGCAGTCCTGCGACTAAGTTCAATACCGTTGATTTACCGCAACCAGAGTGACCAATCAGCGATACAAACTCGCCTTTATTGATTTGTAAATCGACGTTCTTTAACGCGATGAACTCGCCATCTGGCGTTGGGAATCGCATCCCTAAACGCGTTAGATCTAATAATGCTTTTTCCATGATCGTTTCCCTTATCTCAACGCTTGTTGTTTATTCCAAGACAGCCACTTTTGAAGTTGCAGCATGCCTCTATCGAGCATCAAACCAATAAAGCCGATAGTGATGACCGCCACCATGATGCGACCCAATGATGCCGAACTTCCGTTTTGGAACTCATCCCAAACAAACTTGCCTAACCCAGGGTTTTGCGCGAGCATTTCTGCCGCAATCAATACCATCCAAGCAATACCTAAAGAGAGACGTAAACCGGTGAAAATCATTGGAATGGCAGAAGGTAAAACGATAGTGCGAATGTGCTGCCACCACGAAAGTTGGAGCACTTTGCTCACGTTGATTAAGTCTTTATCAACGCTCGTTACACCCACAGCTGTATTAATCAGCGTCGGCCATAAGCTACACAGCGCCACTGTGATCAGAGAGTTAATGAACGACTTCGCAAAGATCGGGTCATCACTCACATAAGTAGCACTCACCACCATGGTTACGATAGGCAGCCATGCCAAAGGTGATACAGGCTTGAGCAATTGAATGATTGGGTTGAACGCTTGATACAGCCCTTGATTAAGACCAAGCACGATACCAAGCGGAATCGCAATGACCGTCGCCAGAAAAAAGCCCGCAGTCACAGTCACTAAGCTTGTTATGATTTGATCGAAGAACGTCGGTTTACCAGTGTAAGGACGAATCTTCACTTCAGCGTCCGGATTCTTGGCTAACTTCGCAGCATTGCGTTTTTCCTGACGTTCGATAAACGCTTGTTCCTTTTCTCGCTCTTGCCAATGGTCATCGACAAGGTTGCTGAACTGCTGAAAAGTTTGCACAGGTCCCGGTAGCGTACCTAATGAAGTTTGCACTTCTCTCGCTGCTAAGTGCCACATTGCCAAAAAGATAAGCAAACCAATGACGGGCAAAAGCACCAACCGACTTCGGTTCACTACCTGCTTAGCAGGAAAAAGGGAAATGACATTACTAGACATACTCACTCCTAAGAAATTTACATCCTTGTTGCCACAAGCGAATCCTCTCGCCTGTGGCGTTTATCTTTATCGTTATGGTTAAACCTTGTCTTTTCCTTTAAGCCCGATAGAGAACTTCTCCAGATATTTATTTGGCTCACGACCGTCATAAACGATGTTGTCGATAAAGTGTGTTTGTGGCGCACGGAAACCATCTTCAGCACTAAAATCTGGGAAGTCTTTTTTGCTCAACACACCATCTTCAATTAGCGCTTGGGCCGCTTGTTGGTAGATATCTGGACGGTAAACCTCTTTTGCGACATCCATGTACCAATCATCGGATTTCTCGCTTGAGATCTGTCCCCAGCGACGCATTTGGGTCAGGTACCAAATCGCATCGCTGTAATACGGATACGTGGCGTTATAACGGAAGAACACGTTGAAGTCTGGCACGTCTCGTTTGTCGCCTTTCTCGTATTCAAATGTGCCCGTCATCGAGTTGGCGATAACTTCGGCATCGGCTCCCACATACTCGCTTTTTGATAGCATCTTCACTGCTTCTTGGCGGTTGGCATTGTCGTTTTCATCCAACCAATGTGCAGCTCGAATCAAGGCTTTCACTACGCGAATGTGCGTGTTTGGATACTTCTCAGCCCAAGCTTTGGAAACACCAAATACTTTCTCTGGGTTGTTCTTCCAGATTTCGTAGTCGGTCACGACGGGCGTACCAATGCCTTTGAATACGGCTTGTTGGTTCCATGGTTCGCCTACGCAGTACCCTTTGATCGTGCCCGCTTCCATTGTCGCTGGCATTTGTGGTGGCGGTGTAACACTCAAAAGAACGTCAGCATCCAACTGGCCACTGTTGTCACCGGATTCTGGTGCATAAAAGCCTGGATGAATCCCACCTGCCGCTAACCAGTATCGCAACTCGTAGTTGTGCGTCGATACAGGGAACACCATGCCCATGTTGAACGGGTTGCCTTTATCCAGATAGCTGTCGACAACTGGTTTTAAGGCATCTGCTTTGATTGGGTGAACAGGCTTGCCATCTGGTTGTTTTGGAATGTACTGCTTCATCTGCTCCCAAGTATCATTGGAAACCGTGATTGCGTTACCGTTCAAATCCATACTGAACGCGGTAATCACTTCTGCTTTTGTGCCGACACCAATCGTCGCGCCCAATGGTTGACCAGCAAGCATGTGAGCGCCAGCAAGCTCACCATCGATGACTCGGTCTAAGAGCACCTTCCAGTTTGCTTGCGCTTCTAAAGTGACGTACAAGCCTTCGTCTTCAAAAAAGCCTTTCTCATAAGCAACCGCCAGCGGTGCCATATCGGTTAACTTAATAAAACCAAACTTCAGGTCTTCAATTTCTGGCTCACCCAACTCTGCCTTTACGCTGACCGTGGTGAATACCGATAACGAAATTGCTGACACTTTCAGCATCGAACTCCATTTCATTGGTTTGCTCCCATAAAAAAAGCGCCACTACTCCGAAGAGCAGTAGCGCCGTTGCTAAGTCTACAATTACCGCCGTTGATAATTGAGATAAGCGATTCAACAATAAACCCGTTTTAACTAATCCAAGTACTGTGCCAACTTATTTTCTACTTTAAATACAGCACATTAGAGTCTATCCTCGTAACCAAGCAACTGTTTTTGCTTGCTGTTAGTGCAACACGCACCACGGTAGAATTTCTGCCATAACTCCAAAGTAGTAGAGAAGTTAATCCATTAACTGCAATGCCGTAATCAGATTCTTCGCCACTTGAGAGAGCGTTTGACTCGATTGCATGGCGGAGTTTCTTAACGCTTTATAAGCCTGCTCTTCATCAACGCTGTGCATCTTCATCAGCAGACCTTTGGCTTTTTCCACCAGCTTGCGCTCTTCGATCTTATGGGTCAGCAATTCAATTTCCGATTGCATACTTTCGAATTTCGCTCTCACTAATGTCGCATGTTCAATCCAAGGTTGAAGTGAAAACTCGCTATCGTGCGGTATGAGAACATAGTCCATTTTTTCTGATAACCGATTGATATCATTAGATGATAGTTGCTTCAACACGATAAGGAGTGGTGCCGATTTTCTGCGACAGAAATCGACAATCAAACGCAGTTCCGCCGTCGGCTGCTGCCATCCGACTACAACGCTTGCAGTGCTCTCTCTCTGCATCAGCGTTTCTAGTTGCGCCAATTGGCAGCCAACGATGTTGTCGTAATCTTTGCTCAACAAGCCGGACAGTCGAGCCTGCTCTTGAAGGCTATCACAGCACACTATGATGGGTGTTTTTGACGTTGATCGAGTCATGCACATTCCTTGTTTATATCTCACTCACTAAGAGAGACATAACAAGGACTGTGCCAATTAAAGTTGAAGCATTTTAACTAGAGGTAAGATGTTCTTTGAAGAAGCTTAGTGTGCGTTCCCACGCGAGCGCCGCTTCTTCTGGTGCGTAGCGTGCCGTTGAGTCGTTGTGGAAGCCATGATTGACGTTTTCATACATTAACGCCTGATATTGCGCATCGTTCGCGATTAATTGCTGCTCATAGGCAGGCCATGTGTCGTTGACGCGCTTATCGAGCCCTGCGAAGTGAATCATCAACGGCCCTTTGACCTGCTTTTGAATCTCTTGCGCCGCTGGTGTTCCGTAGAAAGGCACACCTGCATCCAGCTCTTCTGGCATTACCGCTGCAAGCATATTGACGATGTATCCACCGAAGCAGAACCCAACTGCGCCCAATTTACCGTTCCCACCTTCGTAGTGTTTAATGAAATTAGCAGCAGCAATAAAGTCTTGCTCAATCTTGGCTCTGTCCATCTCTTTTTGTATTGCTCGCCCTTCATCATCGTTCCCCGGATAGCCACCGAGTGGATAAAGCGCGTCAGGAGCGAAAGCAATAAAGCCGTCTTTCGCGAGTCGTCTGGCGACATCTTTGATGTATGGGTTTAGACCTCGATTTTCATGAATCACCAACACTGTCGGCGATTTTAAGGTCTTCTTTTGTGGCACAACCAAATAGCCGCGACCTTCCCCATGTCCTTTGGGCGAAGCAAAGGTTTCATAGGTTGCTTTGATCTCAGGATCATTAAAGGAAACTTGCTCTGCGAGTGCATAATTTGGAGTCAGAGCATCAACCAGGGCCGTCATACTAAAACCTAAAACAGCGAGGCCACCAAGACGGTTGAGAAACTCTCGACGAGAGATTTTGCCATGTGCGTATTCGTCATACCAATCGAAAGCTTCTTGTGGAATGGGATGTGACGCCTTGTTGTTAGAATTTGAGTGCTTTAGAACCATTATCCTTGTCCTCATTTCTTATCGAAAAGTAAACTCATCAGGCCTCACTGATGTTTGCCCCAATCAGCTGTGAGACACTTCAAGTGATAAATACATCACTGACAAGCTTACACAAACAATAGATAAAGGATTCCGATCCAACAACGTTTCGCGGTTAGCTCGTCACAGGATTAACTGCCACAACAATAGTTTTCCCAATAAGTAAACGCATGTTCAAAGGCCTGTTCCCTATCGTGCACTTGAGCAAAGAGTACAACTGTCATCGTTGCCAAAACCGTATTCGCCATTTGGTTCATGTCATCTTCTGACGTCCCAAACGGACAGTTCGTAGGCATTGGCACCTCAGACAGCATTTGCTCCGTCCAGTAGTGCGATGTCACGCCGCTTGTTTGGCTTAACCATACCGTTTGGCTTACTTTCGGGTTGTATTCTGATTCGCCCGATTGCCCTTTGAATGACACAACGGCGTGAGCGGTTTGACCGATTTCATATTCGACTTCTGCATGAAGTTGTTGGAAACCAGGATGGAAGCTACCACGAATACCAACCGTTGCTTGCCCCGGATTCAATGCTCGAACCACGGTATTAATCGGCGTTCTAAGCCCATAACGATTCTTCCAACCGATCATGGTTTCTGCTTGAGGAGCAAATGCACTGAGCGGTAGATACACGATGTTTTGTGTTTCTAACACACGCTTTGCGTCTTCTGCTGATTCCGCTTTCGTAATAGCAAATTTGCCGAGGTAATCTTCGGCGTGTAAACGTCCAGATTGACGGTCGTGATAGCCATGCATCAGCACTTTATGACCATTATCGGCAAGGATCTTCGCTGCCAACAGGTGCCAAGGCTGACCTGCCGCTTCACGTTTGCCTGCGTAACATGGCCAGTCGATGTCTGCACCAATAGCAGGCATGCGGGATTGGAATGCTTTTACAAAGCCAGCGATTTCTTGTTGAGTCTCGTTTTGTACGCGGATCAGCATCAGCAGCATTGCCATTTGATCATCATCGCACTCTCCGTTTAGGTATTCATCCATAACTCGAAACGCTTGGTCAAAGTTCAGTGGTTTTCTACCACGTTCGCCACGACCGACCGTTCTGATACACTCCAAAATGCTGCTCATATTCCCTCGTATTCCGTCACTGACTGTACGGTTTCTATTAGTTGTTCGCGCAGTTTGACAACTTCTCCCATCACAATCAATGCTGGGCTGATGCCTTTAAGTGTAATCGATAACTCATTGAGCTGATTGAGTTGGGTAACATGAACTTGTTGCTGAGGGCTGCAACCATGAGTGATGATCGCGACAGGGAAATCTTCTCTCAAACCAGCGTCGATTAAACCGATTTGTATGTCTGCCGATTTTTCTAATCCCATGTAGAACACCAATGTTTGTCCGCTTTGCATCAATTGGCTCCAAGCCTCAAATGCGCCTGTTACCACTTGCCCCGTCACAAAGGTAACGCTGCGAGCAACGCCGCGATGAGTCAGCGGAATCAAGCTGTTTGCGGAACATCCAATCGCAGCAGTAATACCGGGGATGACTTCGTAAGCGATAGAGTGTTTGACAAGCGCTAACGCCTCTTCGCCTCCACGACCAAATACAAAAGGATCTCCCCCTTTTAAGCGCACAACTCGCTTTCCTTGCTGAGCGAGCGACACCATCAAATCACAGATTTCCTCCTGACCAATACTAGGTTGTCCGCATCGTTTGCCCACGTAAATCCAATCGGCTTGTGGCGAAGTCAACTCCAAAATATCTTTGCTAACCAGACGGTCGTACAACAGTACCTCTGCCGACATAATCGCTTTCACTGCCTTCACGGTTAACAAGTCTGGATCGTGCGGTCCTGCTCCGACAATCGAAACAAAACCTTTTTGATTCGCAGCTAGATCTGCGGAGTGATTTTCTAAAAGTTGGTTCAGTTTGCTTGCTTGGTCATGCTTAGAAAAGCGAGACGAGCGTTCTTGATTCTGACTCGCTTGTCCTTTCTTAAACCAAGACTTTTGATAAGGCGCTTCCATGTGCTTATCCTCTTTCTGATTTACTTTATTTGCATCGCCAGACTTTGCTGGCTCGCTTGCTGTTTGCCCTTTTGATGCTGATGGCTGTCGACCATTTGTTTGATTTGAGAGACGCATGAGCCACAGTTGGTACCGCATTTGAGTTTGTTTTGAAGTTGGGTCAGTGAAGTGCAATCTCGTTTCTCTATCGCGTCATGTATTTGTTTATCAGTAACACGGAAACAACTACAAACCAGTTTGGCAATGCTTTGCGATTGAGTGATGGTAAGCAGTTGCGATAACTCCATCGGCTTACCAATCAAGTGCGTAAAGTTGGTGTAGTCGGTTTGAATCGGTTCACTAGACACCACCAAAACAGAACGAATGATACGAACGTCTCCAACAAGATCGTAATCCACTGCTAGCCAACCTTGGGCAATATCAATCGTGATCCTGCGGCTCTTTTCCGTTCGACAAAAACTCTGCTTTTTTGGTCGTTTATCGTGTGCGAAGCGCCAGATGCCCAAATTACTTTCTGCTTGAAATGCGCTGTAGAGAAACTTGCCGGAATCAAACTGTGTCCCGATGAACATACCGTAGGTTTTTACCGCTGCGTCTTGCACTTCAACATAAGACGACTTAAACGCAGGTTGCCCAGAAATAGGGTCTTTTGCGCTGTTTATTATCGCGTTAACACTGCTTTCACCGCCATATCGGCCCGCCCAGTGCATTGACATAAACAGCTCCTGAAAACCTAAACCTTCATCAATGGCAACTTTGGCATAAATACCGGTGTTTGAAGTAGGCTGAAACAGCTTGGTGAGTTGTCCTGCTTTTAAGCGATTTTGAGTGGCGGAGAGTGTATTCATGTACACGGTTGGCTCTAACTCAGAGGCGGCTAGGTGTGCGATATGCCCTGTACGCGTCATGGTATGCCATTGGTCACGTTGCCTGCCCGTATTGAGCCACCAGCCTTTTGTTCTCTCTAAGCGTTGAGGTAATTCGCTGGTGACGACAAAACGCGCTTTACCATCTGGGTGCGAATAGATTCCATCAGCAAAAGGGCGCTCTCCTCCCCATTGTGTCGGCACCCACTCTTCGTATTCTTGCTCAGTTAAGTTCGCGTATTCAGATAGGTTGAGCTTCAATGGCGAATCAGCATTCATGCCTGTCATCGCCGCATATTCCCTGAATACCGCCCGCTCAGAAGTAAACGCAAAGCCATTTTGTGTCTTTTCCAATGTACACAAAGCTTGCCCGACTTGGCTTATCGCCCACCAATCTGGTTTTGCTTCACCAGGTGGTACTTGAAACTGACGTTGACGAGACATTCTACGTTCAGAGTTAGTCACCATCCCTTGCTTTTCACCCCAACCAGCTGCTGGCAGTAGAACATCTGCATATTTAGCAACGTCCGACTCCGCGGTAATATCAGACACAATCACAAAAGGACAAGCCTCTAACGCGCGCTTAACCATCTGATTATCAGGCAAAGAAACCACGGGATTGGTTGCCATGATCCACAGAACTTTAATCTCACCACGTTCTACCGCCTCAAACAGCTCGACGGCTTTTAATCCAGGCTTAGTGGCAATTTCGGGTGAATCCCAAAACGCTTGGACTTGCTTTATAGAATCTGCGTCAAAAGCGCGATGAACCGCTAGTTGGTTTGCCAAACCACCGACTTCTCGCCCACCCATCGCATTCGGCTGACCTGTAATAGAAAACGACCCACAACCTGACTTAGCAATTTTACCTGTCGCCAAGTGAGCATTAATGATTGCATTGCCTTTATCGACACCATTTTCGGCTTGGTTAACCCCTTGGCAAAACAGCGTGATTGCGGTTGGGCTTTGTGCGAACCATTGGAAGAATGTCGTGAGTTTTTCTTCTGAAATACCAATGGAAGACGTTAAATTAGTGACATCGTAACGCAAATCAGAAACTTCTTCTGCAAGCGCATCAAACCCGTCGGTATGGGAATTTATGTATTCAGAATCAATACATTGCTGCTCGATAAGAAACTTGAGCAGCCCATTAAAAAGTGACACATCCCCATCGTTTTTAATCGGTAGATGCAAATCCGCTTGCTGCGCGGTGACCGTTTCACGCGGGTCAATAACCACTAATTTAAGGTTTGGATTATTCTCTCGCGCTTGCTGAACACGACGGAATAACACGGGATGCGTCCAAGCGGTATTGGCACCACAAATGATCAATAGCTCAGTCTTATCAATGTCATCGTAATTGACGGGAACGACATCTTCACCAAATGCTCGTACATGAGCCGCAACCGCAGAAGACATGCATAAACGGGAATTGGTATCGATGTTCGCGCTACCCACATAACCTTTCATGAGTTTGTTGGCGACGTAATAGTCTTCCGTCAACAACTGACCAGAAACATACATCGCGACAGAATCAGGTCCAAACTCCGCTTTTGCTTGATGGATCTCTTGTGCAATTAAGTCTGTGACCGACTGCCATGACACTTCTTTTTCCCTTAGCTTGGGGTAGAGCAATCTTGAAGGCATTTGTAAGCTTTCTGCTAATGCGACACCCTTTACACACAGTGAACCGGAATTGGCCGGATGAAGCGCATCTCCAATAATCTTGTTATTGCTGATTTCAATTCCGCAGCCTACTCCGCAATACGGACAAGTTGTCTTTCTACACCCTTGTGACATAACGCCTCCTGCGCGACTAATCCTAAATTACAGGCAAAAAAAAAAGCCTCTCCCGAATCGAGAGAGGCAGCAATGCCTTTAACGCTGTTAGTACATTTTCAAAAGTAATACCCTATCCCGCTCTCGCCTGCTATAGAGAGCGGCGCATCGAGTTAACGATGAACATTTATCTCAAAGCAAACGAGGTGCCAAGATTGAAAATCTTTAATTTACAAAACGTTAGAATGTAAACAACTATTGCAAAGTAATACCGCGCACTGATTGAGTGCAAGTTTCGTTCATTATCGTGCAGGGTTACTTTACTAATTCCATGACCAATCTAGACTCTTCGTCACCGAAATAATGCGCTTCTTCTTTTAAGACTTTGAAGCCAAGGGACAGGTACAAAGACAATGCAGGCTGATTATTCGGATCGACCGTCAACTTCACACTTGAGCCCAACTTCAACGGCGCGATGGCACTTTCAATCAGAGAACGCGCAATACCCTTACCACGATGTTGAGTATCGACAGCCAGTGACATGATCCAATATTGCTGTGCATTTGTGCTTGTCGTCAGCAAAATATACCCTGCGACTTGCTCCCCCTCTTTCGCCACTAGTAAGCTTTCCCCCCAACAATCAAAAGCTTGCCGAAAGAAAAATTGAGGATAGGCATGTTCTCCAAATAAAGTATTTTCAAGCGTATACACAGCCAATAAGTCGTCTTTATGTGCAGACAGAATGTCCATTCAATGATTCCTCCTTTAACATTTGTGGCGGCAGTATATACCTAAAACTCATCTAAATGCAGGACTCATAGACCTGCCACTTGCTAGCCCTCCAATATGCACCATGGCTCATTAAGTAAGAGCAAGCTTCTTTAGCATATACATCCATGATTAAGTTTTAACCACGAAATCAAAAACCACCCATTAGTAAAAATTTGAAATATAACACCAATTTATTGCTTAATTTTTAGATTAAAATTCTAGTTTTTAAAAAAATTCATAGTTTGATAAGTTACAACCACCCCTTATCTTCAGCATGATTCACCACACTTCCGATGTGATAACAAACACCAAAACCTATACCATTCTCCGCATTATTATTTTTATAAAAGCGAGTTTTAAGTGAAAGAATCTCGAAATACGTTAAATTCCAGTGAATTAAACACAACAACATCTTGGTCAAAACACGATACACATTGGGTCCTTAGTCTGTTTGGAACAGCCGTTGGTGCAGGCATTCTATTTCTGCCGATCAACCTTGGTATTGGCGGGTTTTGGCCGTTAGTCGCAATGGCTGTGCTTGCTTTCCCAATGACTTATCTTGCCCACCGTGGTTTAGCTCGCTTTGTACTGTCTTCCAAGATCAAAAATGCAGACTTTACTGATGTAGTAGAAGAGCACTTTGGCGCAAAAGCGGGTCGCTCTATTTCACTGCTGTATTTTCTTTCGATCTTCCCGATCCTGTTAATTTACGGTGTCGGTATTACCAATACCGTAGACAGTTTTATGGTTAACCAAGCTGATATGGCTTCTTTGCCTCGCCCTCTGCTTTCAGGTGCACTAGTGTTTGCATTAATTGCCATTATGATGGCGGGCGAAAAAGTCATGCTACGGGCTTTTGCCATTATGGTTTACCCATTAGTGGCTATTCTTGCCTTTCTTTCATTTTACTTGATACCAAACTGGACCATGCCAATCATGGACGCCCCTGAAGCGTCTGCTTTTGCTAGCACTATGTGGTTAGCGGTTCCTGTGGTTATTTTCTCGTTTAGTCACGCAGCTGCGATTTCAAGCTTTGCAAATGTGCAACGTCGCCATTATGGCGATCAAGCGGATGCGAAATCCGAAGTAATTCTTCGACGCACTAGCATCATGTTAATTGCGTTTGTGCTTATTTTTGTCTTTTCGTGTGTATTAGCGCTGTCACCAGAGCAATTGGCTCAAGCTAAAGAACAAAACGTGTCGGTGCTGTCTTATTTAGCCAATGCAACAGACAACCCATTTATCGCAACGCTTGGTCCTTTGGTGGCTTTTGTTGCTATCACTTCCTCTTTTCTTGGGCACTTTTTAGGTGCACGCGAAAGCTTAAATGGTTTAATTACCAAACACTCTAAACTGTCTGAAAAGCGGGTTGATCGTATCAGCGTTGCAGTACTTTTCTTTTCAATCTGGGCAGCAGCGATCATGAACCCAAGCATTCTTGGTATGATGGAAGCGTTGTCAGGGCCTGTTATCGCGATGATCTTATTTATTATGCCAATGTTAGCGGTATACAAAATCGATGCATTGAAACAATATCGTGGAAATGGCTCAACTTACTTTGTTTTAACTGCGGGCATTGTAGCGGTAAGTGCATTGATTTTTAGCTTCTTCAGCTAAAAAGTAGTTATTAGGTTGGATTTTCAGGGGAATACCTTATACGAGATTAAGGTGATTCCCTGAATTTTCTTACTCTTAAGCGGGTAACCATCGTTACCATTGACTCTTAAATAAGAGCAAAAACGCCCGCAATCATAAGTACTGAAGCGATACAAGTGCGGCCAATAATACCGAAGTGTGAAGGTTGAATCATTTCATTATGCATAGTTAATCTCCTGTTTATTATAAAAGCCATTTTTTATTGGCTTAATAACACTATGTCTAATATCGAGTTTTTTAACAACCCATACAAACATTAAATATTTATGACAGAAAGATAATTTTTTAGCGAACCAGCCATCTTTCGAGATGCGAATCGCACCGACTAAATGATGAAACTTACACCACTAACAATGTTCGACACACTAGATTCGTCGTACTGTTTATCTTGTCGTTAAATCAATCTTTCCACTTTTGAACAGATTTATCATTATAAATCATAATATTAGCCTCACCTTTCGCGAAACTTTCTTCACAAGCCGTTTGTAACTCGGAATCCATCCGCACTTAGCCAATAAGAAGTGATAGACTTACCTAGTATTAGGGTTAAACGAGATCACATTTTATTAATAAGCTCATGCACTTTCCGATTAAAACGCTAACTTGCGCGCTGTTCTCAGTACTTGGATTCTTCTTCCATCCAACCCATGTACTTGCCAACACAGAAAAACAGAGCTACCTGGAAGAACACATTTCTCCTCAAAGCAGCTCCATGCTCAATCTCTATTTTCGTTCAATGGGTAAGCCGCGCTCAATTGAAGAAGATGAATTAGTTGCGCCACAGAATGCGTCAGCGGAATCTCTTGCGCTTTATTACTTTGCGCGCCTATACCTAAAGCGCTACGAAGGCGTTCCGCTGCCCAAAGATATGCCTGATTTAATTGAGTTTGGGACAGAGCATAATTTACCGTGGGTAGTCGCTGAAGCACAGCTTAATAAAGCGGTAACCATGATTGAACTAGACGACAATTGGAATGCAGAACTTGTACTCCATGACATCATCGCTGAAGCCCGCGATCTCGGCTATTTAGCGCTAGAAGGAAGAGCATATCGCTGGCTAGGGAACTTAGAGGTTTCACGGAATCAACTACGTAGCGGACTCAAGTATTACCGAACCGCCTATGAGTTGTTAGAGAGAACCGTATTTGAAATGCAAGTTGCCATGACGCTGAATAACATCGGTACCGTCTATATCGATGCATCCGATTGGGCTCGCGCCAGTAGCTACCTTACGCAAGCACTCGATACCTATTTAAACAGCGAATATCAATATGACAACAGCCTTTTCATTGGGGTTATCTACGCAAACTTAAGTATTGTTCACTTAAGCAGTGGAGATAGCGAAAAGGCAGAATACTATTTTAATGAAGCAATCCGACTCTCAATGCAAACGGGGTCAGACGTCATCAAACACTATTCATTATCCAGCTTCTCACAAATGTTAAGTTCGATAGGGAAAATTGATGAAGCGTTGATGGTTGCACAACGTTGCGTAGCTCTCCCTATCACGGGGAACTTAGAGGCGAAGAAAATGCCTTGTTATGAAGCATATGCAGAAGCATACCTCGCAGATGAACAATACGATAAAGCCATTTCGACAGCTATCAACGTACTTGAGCAAACTAAATCAACCGATGAGCTAGAAATACGACAGCGCATTGATATGCTGTCGGTCCTAGTAAACGCGAATCAAACCCTTAATAATTTTGAAGCGGCTTTTCGTTACTTAACTCAATTAAGAGAGCTAGAAGCTGAATTTTCTCATCATATTCACGGCGAAGAGATGATTAACATTAAGTTTGACCTCGAAGCTAAGTTAGCCCAGAAAGAACTCAAGCTACTAGAAACGAAAAATGCGTTGCAAGCTTCAGAGCTGCGTTCACAACGCTATAGAGAAATGTTCTACTTTATCGCTATCGCAGCGATTGGTGTCGTTGGCTTTCGTTACGTACTGCGCGTTAGGCGTATTAATAAGGCACTCACTCAAGAAAATACTACCGATCCATTAACTCAACTGCACAACCGTCGCTACCTTCCCATTTGGCTGGATAAAATGGCTCGTAGAAGCCCAGATAGAACGTTTGCCTTAGCCGTATTAGATATCGATCATTTTAAAACGTTTAACGATGAATATGGGCATGATATTGGCGACAAGATGTTAATTCATATTGCCAGGTTATTTAATGAATCGACTCGCTCTGGGGACCTACTCATCCGTTGGGGTGGAGAGGAGTTTGTCTTATTATTTGAAGTAAACAGAACTGACGATTGCGCTAAATTCTTGGATCGATTGAGATATATCGTGGAAAACACGCCACTAGTGGTTGACTCTAAGTCATTAAACGCGACAATTTCTCTCGGAGCTGTCGACAGACTGTCCGTAAAAACTATTCAACAAGAATGGGATCAATGGTTTTTCTTCGCAGATCAAGCTTTGTATGACGCAAAGCAAGCAGGAAGAAATCGCTTCGTTATTCACCCGATGTCATAAGAGCAAAATGAAAAAAATCCTAACCATCGCTATTTTTGCGCCTGCACTTCTCACTGCGTGTAGTAACCATCAAGCCTCTCAACTGGGAATGCGCAGTGGCAGTGTTAACGTATATGCCCAGCAAATGAGTAACACTCAGTTGTGCGAGACCCTCTACTACAACCGTGCAACCAACCAAACCAAAGTTGCGATTGGCGCTGAGTTTAACCGACGTGGTTTAAACAAGAAGTGGTGTGATAGTGAGTTCAATAAGCTATACATCAAAAAGTGGATTGATAACGTGTTACCCAAAGAAAAGGCCAAACCGAAGAAACCAATGGCGACAATTCAACCCGCTTCAACTAAATAATCCTTCCTCTCAAAGCAGACAGTACGACCGTATTTTCTGCTTTTCACTTTTCATGCGTGCGCTATTCGACATTAAAAAACCCTATAGTTTCAGTGAATTAACACTAACTCATGTTGTTCGTCGAACTTTTTATGTAAACAAGTTGTAAATGGTTTTCGTCCTTATTCTTTGTCGTTAGCTTTGTTTATTCCTGTTAGAGGAATATGAAACAGGAGCTAAAAAATTCCAAACAAAGACATGAGGTCAAAAATGGAAATACGCATTAACCGCCTATTTGCTGCTATGTTGGCAGTAGGCATTGCACCCGCCGTCTCGGCGTTTGATCCACTCTATTCTGAACAATGGCACTTAGACAACACAGGGCAAACTGCTTTTGCTGCTAACCCAGCTGTTGCTGGGAACGACCTAAACACCAAGCTCACTCAAGCAATGGGTATTGCGGGTATTGGTGTAAAAGTCGCGGTCATTGATTCTGGAGTGCAGATCGATCACCCAGATCTTGCAGGTAATATAGTTACAGGTAGCAGAAACTTCGTCGAAGACTCTTCTTTCCCATTAAGTTATCCGGTTGATACCAATGGTCACGGCACTGCTGTCGCCGGTTTGATCAGCGCAGTCGGCAACAATGGTGAAGGTGGACGCGGTGTTGCTTCTCACTCTTCTCTTATTGGTTTTAACTGGTTAGCCAACCAGACATTAGAAGGCTGGCTAATCTCTCACGGCATGGACCCAGCCACACGCGATGTTCGTGTATTTAACCAAAGCTATGGTTTCAGCCCGATCAACCCAATAACTTTTGATGAAAGCGATCCTCAACTTAAACTTGAAATGGACGTGATAAAAAATGTCAGCGAGAGTAACTCATGGGGACGCGGTGCTGTATTTGTTAAGTCAGCCGGCAATGGTTATCGCTATTTCAATGCGGGAAGATTCTTCGTATTACCAAGTAACTTCTTTGCTGGTGGAGACAACCAAGGCTTGCCGATGCACAACTCCGCTCAGTCTTATGACAACGCCAACTATTTTAATTTAATCACCAGTGCACTACGTGCGGATGGCACGCGAGCGAGTTACTCATCGGTGGGGTCTAACGTGTGGGTTGCCGCACCAGCAGGTGAATATGGGCAAGACTTCCCTGCCATGGTCACCACCGATTTGATGGGTTGTGAAGAAGGGCAAAATACCAGCGACGGACTTGGTATCAATGGCTTACACGGCGGAACGGAGCTAGACCCGAACTGTAACTATACCAGTACAATGAACGGAACCTCGTCTGCTGCGCCAAACACGTCCGGTGCCATCGCGGCAATCATGTCCACGAATCATGCACTTTCTGCTCGTGATGTACGTGCTTTGCTAGCAGAGACAGCAAAAGTAACGGATAAAACGCATCCAGGCGTACAACTTGAATTTACTAACCACAAAGGTGAACAGGTTAGCTACGAGGCCATTTCTCCTTGGCAGAAAAACGCTGCAGGCGTAGATTTCCATACTTTTTATGGCTTCGGCGCTGTCGATTTGGATGAAGCAATGCAACGTGCTCGCATGACGAATCGTGTTTTACCGCCTCAAGTTATTACGCCTTGGGTTAATAATGCTAAAGAAGTCAGTGTACCCGATGCGAGTCTGGCTGGCGGTTCATCAAGTATCGCTATTGCCGATGATCTGAAGGTAGAATCCGTTCAAGTGAAATTGACATTAGACCACTCTCGCCTGCCCGACTTAGCTATCGAGCTCGTTTCGCCATCAGGGACTCGTTCCGTTTTGCAAACACCACGTAATGGTCTTGTTGGTCAATCTCTTGACCCAACGATTACTGGCTACAAAGACCAATTAATGTTGTCTAACCAGTTCTATGGCGAAGATGCAAAAGGCGAATGGACATTACGAGCAATCGATACGAATGGCGACGAAGTCTTTTCTTACATTGCATATTTTAACTCTTCAACCATCTATGATGTTCCGATGGCAAACAACACTCAGCCAGGTGTTATTAAGAACTGGTCGATGCGCATCTTTGGACACTAAGGAGTCAATTACATGAAATACATATCATTTTCTATGCTGGCTCTTTCTATGATGACAGCTAGCGCATACGCTGAGCAACAACTCGCTCAACAACCCGCACCTGAGCTGTTTGTGCCGTCAGAAGCGGTTGAGATTAATGGCCAAGATTATCGCAAGGTGCAAACGGGTACAGCTAGGAGCGTATCCGAAGAAGTAAAACTTCGAGCCGGTGATGAAGTGTTTAAGAATGCGTTTAGCAATGTATCCAAGGCCACTGGACTGGTTTACATCACGGTAAACAACCCTAACGAAGCGAAAGCGGTCGCCAAAGAGCTAAAGCTGGAAGTTGTCTTCGCAGAGGGAGAGTCTGCGGTGTTAAAAGCATCTCAAGATCAAGATCTACTAAGCATTAGCGACTATCTAAACGCAGACAGCCGGGTAAAAGCGTCTAAAATTGAACTAAACAGCGGTAAGTACCGTGCACAATAATTCTCTAGCAAGAGAAGTTGGCTGATAAAACCATGCCTCAGCGATTGCTGAGGCATTTTTATAGGTGGGTATAGAGACCCTCTTTTTCTTTTGTAAATTACGACGGAACTAGCATGATATTTAGGGGAGCGTGTCCGGCAACGCCTGTCATTTCTTAAATAAAATAACTTCGGTTCTTAGTTTATCCTGCGTGGTTTCTTGCGGGTTATCTAAGTAGCGCTCAATCCCTAATGGACTGGGTTTGGCTTTCATACCACTCTGACGAACCAAGTTCATCGCTAAAGCCCATGCATTTCCTAAAAACTGATATTCCCCGCGGTGCTCGACGACAAATGTTTCACTCTCAGGTATGGTACCGGAAACCGCTCCCTCTGGCGCAGTTACCGCGTTATCAAGTGGCAAGCAAGTGATAAACTCAAACGTGCCTTTCTGCATATCCATCGACTGGTAATAACAAAATAACTCGCCGTTCACAGATAAGCCCTTGTCATCAACTATCTGCTTTAACTTGTGAACTTGTTCTTCTATTACCGGGCCTAATTCTGGAATGGTGGCCTCGCCTTTTATTCCGATGTAGTGAACCAGAGGCTGGGTTCGATTACCAATTTCAACCAAGTCTGAGAGCACTTGCCCGGTTTCAAGTTTGCTTTTGAGCATGCGTAGCCCACGTTGATAATCCATCTCTATCATCGATTTAAACATACTTTTCAAAAAGAACAGATACCAAGGAACGCGTGATTGCATTTGCCATTCGACTAAACAACCACCTTGTGACGGCGTCACTATTAGAGTCACCTTTCCGTGACTCTTGATTGGGCGAAAGAAATGAAGCTCCATATCTAACCTATGTTCTTGAGTGCTTTCAAGTACGATGGCACCAGTCCCAATACGCTGACCATTCCATTGGTAACCAGCTCCAACGTGACCTTGATTATCACTGAATGTCAGCTCGCAGCTCGGTTCAAGAATGATCCAAGGTGACCAATCAGGCCAGTTATTAAAATCCTTGAGATAGCCAATAATCTCGCTTTGATTCTTATTAATTTCAATACTTCTGCTGACCTGATAAGAAAGCATAACGGTTCCTCAAGTTTCCGCGTCACTAACTTCAGTCTAATTCAAATTCCAGTTTTTTCTTGTTTGACTGTGGGTTAGACGCACAAAGCTAGGAACAGAATTCCACTTTCGCACTAAATCGAACACCATCATCGTCCAGTATTAACGCCCATCCCATCCGTTCACATATGCGTTGTACGATAACAAGACCACAACCGTACCCAGCGTTGTACGTCTCGTTACCATCGTGACGATTCAGGATCTTAAGAGCATGACCATCCAACTCAATCTCAATATCTCCCACACTATAGCTAAAGGCGTTTTTAATCAGATTGTTGATAACAATGGTCACAAAACTCTCTGGTGCATTCACGACACCACTATGTTGTTCGTGCAAAGAATAATTCGAATCTTGCTTGGCAAATAAAGGAGCTAGCTCTTCCAACTGTTTTTGTAAACAAGTGAGAAGCTCATGCTCTCCGTAATGCTGAGGCTCTATTTTCTCTTTACCGAGCAAGAGAAACGCTTCTGTCAGTACGCGCATGTCTTCACAAGCTGACTGCATCCTCGAGATGGCTTTTTGCGCGACTCGAGGTTGTTCTGGAATACGCGTTAGAATGTCTGTTGAGCCTTTGATCACCATGATTGGCGTTCTCAACTCATGCGATGCAAAACGACTAAATTCTTGTTCTCGTTTGAAATAGCCCGCGATATCGTTTTTATTATCCAGCAAAGTTTGCTCTATTTGGCGTGTCTCGCTGAACTTGGTTTCAACTTGGAAAGCGGGTTGATCCGGTGACATTTGGCTGATTTTGTCTTCGATTTGCGCTAGTGGTCGAGACAATATTCGCACCATATAAATGCCATATCCGACCATAACAAATGAAAATAAGCCACCGAGCAGTAGCGTAAACTGATGCAGCGAGCTTTCGTATTCGTCGAGGTAATCATCGGAGTCATCTTGAAACACAATGTACATAAGCCCCTTCCCTGAGGGGTGTTTCAATACGACAAAGTGTTTGTCTTCTTCACCAAGCAGATATTCGTAAAAACCGGGCGAAGTAAAAGAGAGCAACCAATCCGGTGTCGGTGCTTCACTCCAATATGAGTTGAACTCCAATACGTTTGGCAATGGCGCATCCCAGCCCTGTTTCTCGAAATTCTCACTATAAAGCGCAGCTTCAGTATCAAGCCAGTGATGTAAACTCAGCACTTCAAGTTTGTTTTCTGCCACATAAATCAGCGACCAAAAAAGAGTAAACATCACAAGCGTCATCACCCCAAAACCCCAACGGATCTTGCGATAAATACTTGGATATTCCTTATGCTTTAAGTCGGTAACCTTGTCCATGAATAGTCTCTAATCGTGATTCTTCAAAACCTTTGTCTAACGCGGTTCTTAAACCATAAATATGGCTACGAAGTGCATCACTTCCGGGTGGTTCGTCTCCCCACACACTATCGATCACTTCTGTGCGCGAAACCGATGCTGGAGCACGTTGGAGAAGTAACTTTAAAATCTTGGTTTGAATTCGGCTCAGCTTAATTTCTTTGTCTTTTCTCGTCACTTTGCCTGTGCGCGCATCTAAACAAATGTCCGCAAACTTGAGCGTGCCAATATCTTGCCTTGGACCGCGATTAGCCAAAGCATGAACACGCAAACTAAGCTCTTCCATCGCAAATGGCTTCATTAAATAGTCATCGCCTCCCGCTTTAAATGCCGCGATTTTGTCATCTAACGTATCTTTTGCGGTTAGGAAGAGGATTGGCGTTCCACAGAGCTGATCTTGTCGAAGTTTCTGTACCGTACTAATGCCATCGAGCTTAGGCATCATGATATCCATGATGATTACATCGTAATGATTATCCTCGATTAGCTTCAGTGCGGCCTCACCATGATACGCACAATCGATAATCATGCCTTCAAGCTCAAGATAGTCCGCAATCGTCTCCGAGACATTGTGGTTGTCATCTACAATTAAAATTTTCATAAAAATCACATTTCTTCACGATCTCTTCACGATATGCCCAATAAGATACAGGCAATTTCCTAAACTAGCTCGTAAATTGAGGTTAATACAATGAAAAAACTCGCTCTTATTTCTGTAGTAGGTTTGGCATTGTCTGGTTGTGGTGGTTCAGGTGGTGGCAGCAATAGCGATAGCACGCCAACTCAACCAGTAGTGAAACCAAGTGTAGCGATTGGCTCTGTTGAAGCAGTCAACGCTGAAGAAAACACGTTAACCGTCAATGGATATACATACCATGTGTCTGGGGTGGTTTATGGCGATACATCAATGCAATTGGCCGATGTAGAACCAAAAATGATGGTTCAAGTAGGGACAGGTGTTCGTAAAGCGTCTGACGATGGCTTCTTAGTAACACTTGAGCCAACCATTACCGGACGTGTTACAGCAATTGATTATGTGAAGAAAACATTTACGGTAAACGGCGTAGATCTGCAGTTTGACGGTTTAAGTGATGATATAGAGGTCAACGACTGGGTGATGGTGTCATCCTTGCCGACTGCTGATGCGGGTTATCGAGTGTTGTCTGTGGTCGAAATCGACGTAGATAACGATTACCCAACTCTTGGAAGCTACTACGAACTGGAAGGTCGCATTACTAGTATCGATGAAAATGCTGGCACGTTTAAGCTTGGTACAAATATAACCGCATCTTACGACAACATTAACCAACTTAGCATCGGCCAATGGGTGGAAGTAGAAGGTGAAATGCAAAACGGCATCTTCATGGCAAATGAGGTAGAAGTTGAAGGCTACGACGTCATAAGCAATGACAGCGATGTGGAAGGCATCGTGACTTGGGTTGCAAATGATTACAGTAAGTTTTCATTAAACTACCGAGGTGCATTCTTCATCGATAACGCAACACGATTTGAAGATGGCAGCAAAGCGAACCTAAAACAAGGCCAAGAAGTGGAAGTAACGTCTGTCATGAAAAATGGCAAACGCATCGCTACCGTTATTGAGTTTGAGCAACCAGACTTTGACGATAACAACCAATGGCAAGGTAAAGAATTTGAATGTGAAGGATACGTATCAAACTACGATGCTGAAGCAAGAACATTTGACATCGAGCGTTGCGAAAACGACGCAGATCAATTGCTAAACAACACTACCGTTGTGATTGATGCACAAACACGCTTCCAAGGCATCGAAGAACTTAACCTAAATGGTGCTCGTGTCGAAGTCGATGGTGTAATCATCAACGACCAAAATATTGCCCGTGAAGTGGAGTTGGACGTTTACGACAACTGATCCCTTCTACGCTAAAGAAAAAGTGTCACTTCGGTGGCACTTTTTTGTTTTTCTATTTTTAAATCCTCTCTCTTCTTTTGGCTCACTTTAGTAGCGAAACCTTACAGTAAAAAAAGAGCGCCGATTGACGCTCTTTCCGATCTCTAATTGATAACCAATTATGCTGTCTCTGTCTGACCTATCCAATGATAATGGTGGTTGGCTTTTTTACCCACTAAACCGAGCTCTGCCAATTCCTCAAACACCTTGTCTACCTCTTCCGCAGATAGCCTAAATTGTTTGGCAACGGCTTTTTTTGTGCACGTAATTTGATGCGTTTTAAGTGCATCGCTCACTTGCTCTAACAGAGTTTTCGGTTCTTTTGGCTCTTCAGGCTCCGGCGTTACTGGTATTTCTTGCTCTTCCTCCTCTTTGATATGAGGAAGATATCCCGCTGGCTCTGGATCGATATCGCGAACCGTTTTCAGTATCATGCCCTCATTTCGGCGATAGAAATGTCTGAACCGTTGCTCTTCACCAATCAGGCCGACAAAAAATGCAGCAAAGAAATCCAACAGAATCGAAAGAAATACAACTAAGCCAAGCTGAGCTTGCTGAGAGGTGGTACCAAATGCGTTGGCTAGGCTATCAATCAAACCAATCACTGAGCCTTGCGTGACTGGTGGCAAACTATCACGTTCCATAGCCAAGCGTTGCTGCTCTTCGCGTAAGGTTTTGTTTTGCTCCTGAATGCGAGTTACACCAGTCGCGATACGCTCCATCTCGATGTATTTCTGCGCTGCCATATTGTTGAGCTCAATCTGTTTATCGATTGCCGCAATTTGGCGATTAAACGCTTCCACTTTCGCCTGCTCTACCGAAATATGACTTTGTGCGCTGTTTGTTGCACTGTTAATGCCACCAATACTACCGCCAATGGAGATCGCAGCTAAGACTAAATAAAACACGAGAGCGGTTGCCGCCCCTGTATAGTTGCGATGGGCTCGGCGCTCACCGTATTCATACCAAGCGTAGAACTTACCCGCTTCAAAAATAATCGCTAAACCACCAAATAAGGTTTGCATCATCGGGTTTTCGTCGATCGACAAAAACAGCAATAGAGAAAAAATAGTCGATGCTAAAATCGCAGCACCAGTGAATGCGTATACACTCACCATGGCAAATCGACCTTTAGGGTATCGATATCCAATCTGTTGTTCGTATTTCATTTGAGAAATTTCTTAAGATTAATCGCCCCTCCGACTAAGTAGGACGGACGTTCTGGCATGTACAAAGGAGCGCAGAATACCGTATCCTTTATTAAATTACTGTCATAATTCCGTTAATGGAAAACAAGTGAAGATTCGGTGTGCATTTTGAATCGATATCAGCCAAATCTAGCACGTAAAAACACCACCACGACACCCACTAACCGAAGCTTCAGTGACATATAAAAGAGATTAATTCAGTATCTTCAAAAGCGACTAGGCAAGACAGGCAGGCTGAATTGGAAGTTATGAATGCCAGCCGAATCAAGACATGCCATCTGCCGTAACACGTTGCTTTAAATCGTAAAGAGCCAAGACATTAAAGCGTTAAAAATAGGCAATAAAACAAATAATGCACACTTGCATCACCTTTTAGTAAACTGATAATTACATTGTTTGGTTAATTTGTTAGTATCCCGCGCCGAAGAAGATAAGCACTCAATTGTATGGAAAACACTCTAATACAGCATAAACACCATCGCTTGCACGCTATTGCGGTTATTATCGCGGTGTTGTTTCAGTTGTATTTAGCGTCCACAGCGACTCTTAACCCAACACAAGTTCACAGCACAACATGGCTTAACAACTTTCAAAGTGAAAAGGTCTTACTGTGTACCGCAGATGGTTTCAAATGGGTGGATATCAATACGCTGATTGAAGCTAACGCTCAACCTTCTTCTACGCTCATTCAAGATCTTAATTTACATGAAGGCTTTCAGTTTGAGTGTCCGCTTCTTCAAGCTGTTCAATTCTTTCTTTTGGTTGCGATTGGGCTATACCTGACTACCATCCATTGGCTGCGCCGAGTCAAGAATGCGCTGACGCCTTACCGATTTTCAAAATGCGATAGGCTCGTTTACAAACACATCGCGCCTAAGCACTCTCCGCCGAGTGTTTTTCCTGCCTAACAGGCATCTAATCATTAACAACTTTATTCAAAAATAACGATGACTCTGTTTGTTGTCCATTCAGAGAAGCTATTCATTCAAAAGGAAAAACACATGCTTAAATCATTTAAAACCGCCGCTATCGCGCTTATTACTGTCATCGCTAGTCCACTGAGCTTGGCGCACGATTATGAAGCAGGAAACATTCATATCGACCATCCATGGAGCCGCGAAGCGCCACCAAACGCACCTGTTATCGGTGGTTTTTTTCAATTAACCAACCACGGTGACAGTGAAGATGCATTGATCGCAGCAGAAAGCCCAATCGCAGGACATGTCGAAATTCACACGCATAAGAAAGAAGATGGTGTGATGAAAATGATTAAGATTGACGAAGTGCGCGTTCCCGCCAATGACTCAGTGTTGTTTAAGCCAGGCAGCTTCCATTTAATGATTTTCAATCCAACACAAGCGCTCAAAGAAGGTGACCGCTTCCCGATGACGTTAACATTCAAAAACGCGGGTAAAGTGGAAGTAGAAATGGCGGTTGAAAAACAAGGTCACATGGAAAAACACATGCACCATTAATGACGTAAACAAAAATGCCCGCTGATTTAGCGGGCATTTTTATTTCAGTTTAGTAAAAATCATTATTCCGATAGATCATAACCCGATTCTTCAGAAGAATAGCAGCGCTTCGCGAGACGAAGTCATAAATTTGGTAACAATGCCCATAGCGCAATTAGTTTTCTTTCTACTTGAAACAGACCTCAGCCCAACGAGCTAGGCCAGCAGTTACCGAGCCAAAATAATTTCCACTGACAACCGGAATATTTGGCAGTACAGTTTGCACCGCATCGCGCAAGATTGGCGAGCGTGCCGAACCACCAGTCATAAAGATAGCATCGGGTTTTACCCCAGCTTGCTCTACCGCTTCTGTCACCAACGCCGTCATTTTATTCTTCGGCGACTGAATCGCTTCGATCATTTCGTCTCGTTGCACATCGACTTCAATCAGTTCTGACAGTAAGTTGATGCCAGTTCGGTAAGAAGCTTGTTCGGAAAGCGCCACTTTCGCTTCTTCGGCACGGCGAACAATGTTATAGCCTAAAGACTCATGATACACCTCTAGCAAACGAGCAAGCTTTTCTGGCTCCTGAGCCTGCTTTTGAAGCAACTTCAACGCGGATAGATTCTCTCGCGAATAGAAATCACTCTGCGCTTCTACATTGTTGATTGCTATCGGGTTCCAGAATTGGGTGGTCGGCATCACAATACCTGACTCCATTTTACTTTCCATGCCAAACGGAAACATGAGCTGCTTAAATGCTAACGCGATATCAAGATCATTCCCGCCGACGCGCTGGCCACTATGAGCTAACAAGCTCGCTGTCCTATCCGCTTTGCCACGCCAAGACGGCCCCATTTGAATCAACGAGCAGTCCGTTGTACCACCGCCAATATCGACCACTAGAATGGTTTTGTCTTCGCTGAGTGTCGCTTCATACTCTAGGCCCGCCGCGACAGGCTCAAACTGAAACTCCACATTTTGGAAGCCCGAACGTTTCGCTGCCCGCAACAAAATGCGTTCAGCCTGAATGTTAGCCGTTTCACCGCCACGTCCATGGAAGTTAATTGGCCGGCCGATAACAGCATCGGTAATACTTTGCTGCGCATCGTTTTCGGCTTGCGACTTAATATTGTCCATCATCGCGCAGACAAGATCTTCGAAGAAAGCCAATTGCACGTCACGCAAGCCAGAAGCGCCAAGAAAAGACTTCGGCGACTTTACGTAATAGATATCACGAGGATCTTCCAAATAGAGATTAAGCGCCGCCTGACCAAATGCAATGTCGTCAGATTCGAGATCAATACTTTCTTCTCTGTTTAAATTGATTGCCCGGCGTAAAACCTGCTCACCAACTTGATCTAATGGTTTAATATCTCGATGGCGAAATAAGTGCTCGGATACCGATTCACGAGTCGGTGCAGCAAGGGTGGAAGGAATAAATGGACTGTTCCCTTCTAGGTTAAGCATTACTGGCTCACCCGATTCCATTTTTGCCACTGAACAGTTTGCAGTGCCATAGTCAAAGCCGATAAACATAGTTCCTCCCACTAATAAGGGCCTGTAGACCGTTAAAAAGCCGGCAATGCTAACTTAATGGCATAGGAATTACTATCCTAAAATCGTGTGTAATTTAACGTGGCAAGTCTATCTAAGGTTTATTGCTTTCTTTTTTCATAGATGGCAAAACAACCGCAACCAATAACGCCAATAATAAGAATACAGGAGTAAGCGTTAATCCGTGCCAGATCGAATAACCGTCATGGAACAACCAGAAAATACCAACTGTCAAGAGATACGCAAAGTAACTGCAAAACACTAAGCTAATCGCAACAAAGCGCGTTCGATTGATAATAAGAATCCGCACTAGATACTGACTAAGAATACCAGAACAGTGCATGGCAAGTTGCCAATTGATGATAAAGAAAGCAAGCGCAATAAACCCTGCAACCACTAGTGAATCGTGAGTATTTAAAATAAAGTAGCTACCAAATCGGCTTATGATGATCGGGTAATCCCCTTCATATACTGTTGACCAAGATATCGCATTTGCTGCTGCAATATAATTCGCAAAATAAGCGATGGCGTAAAAAGTCGTTTTAGAACTGAACGGCTGAAATACATCCGTACAATATCCTCGCCATTCTTCTTTGTTGGCTGTAGGTCCAACCCAGTTACGTTTTTGATGAGCGACGCGCTCGGCGAATGCAGGTCCGTTACGAAACAACAACCAAAATATATACAGTGAAAGTATGACCAAGAGTATCGAAAACATACCCTTCCCCCTCAGAAATTATCGGCTCCACTGCCAATGGCGTTGGGGTCGTAAACTGCACTTCCCTGCTATACCTATTTCATTTATCTGAACTTATTATTTTATTGCTGCCAAAACTTATTTAACGACATGTTAAACAGAAACATGGTCTCACTTGATGCTTAAGCTCAAAAACCTACTTGTAGGTTTAGCACACAAAAACAGGGCCTGCAGAATGGAGAAAAGGAAATCGCGACTTATTAACGAACATGAAGACGCTAACTTGCTACGGTGACCGCGATGAGGGGAGAAGCATTCAAAGCGGTCATACATGCGAGAGGAACAACTATTTCTCTAGCTTCTCTTCAAATACACCAATCTCTCTACCCAGCCAAATCGCGCGTTCCGTATGATCGAGCAACTCTTCTTCACTCACAGGATGGATAAGCACAGAAAAATCGCCTCGAATCGTATCGAGCCAAGCCAAAAACTCTTCACTCAATGACTCTAGGTGAATTTCAAACATCGGCATTTTATGTGGGCCAACCAATCTTCCAACCAAAGGAAACACACGCAGCACATCTTGACGCTCTTGACGGATGATCTCGTTCAAGGCTTGCGCTTTATCTTGTTCTCTTAAAGGAAAATAAACATGAGCGTGATACATAATTTCTCCATAATCACTTCGACTTGAGCACCATCTACTGTTGATAAGCTCAAGGACCGCCGAGGGTATACATTTGTAATGCCGTCACCCTACCCTGATTCCACTCTGTTGGGAAGAAGTTATGTATTCTCATAAGGCCGGAGTTTCGGGCACAACAAAAAATCTCAATACAACACATAACAACTACTTGAGTTGATTCATTAATAATGACTCACTTTGTCAAATTTTACAGCCAAATTTTGTTGCAAATATGTTTCATTCAATAGCAATTAAATTCGAGCTTAAAAATACCAACAATTAAAAATCAGCATATTACTCTACAAAATCAGGGTGTAAGCAAAACTTTACTACTGGTCAAAAGTCAAAATGAAGCGCAATTTAACAATTTGTTTACACTTATTGTATCTGGCTATACCACGATTTAGTTAGAGGGTTAGATGCAGAAAAATGTTTCTCTGTCTCTTGCGATGAAATAGCCGCAGCGGTGTTATCGAAAAATAGTTTAAAGGACGTACAGATGCCTACAGCTATAGAAAACACAAGCAACCTTAGGTATGGCCTTTGCGCTGATATCAGAGTTTGAGTACCCATACAAACTCTGGTTTGATATGAACAGCTGCAGTCCAAAAGACACGCAGCGTCAAAAGGAGCTTGAGATGAACGTTCAGGCATTACCCATGCATCGGTTTATCGACCATCATGGGGACCTAGTCGGCCAACTACCCAACTGGGCTGACACTGAAACTTTGGTCGGGTTTTACCGAGACATGGTATTGACTCGCACTTACGACAACAAAGCCGTTGCGTTGCAACGCACCGGCAAGTTAGGGACCTACCCTTCGCACCTAGGTGCTGAAGCCATCGGCATTGCGGTCGGCAGAGCGCTGAAAGCCGATGATGTATTTGTCCCTTACTATCGCGATATGCCTGCAATGTGGTGTCGTGGTATTGGCATGGAGAAGAATCTTCAATACTGGGGCGGTGATGAGCGCGGTAGTGATTTTGCTCCTGAGGGCAGCCCAATTCCTAGCCGAGATCTTCCATTCTGTGTCCCCATTGCGACGCAATGTACGCACGCTGTCGGGGTGGCTTCCGCACTGAAAATTCAAGGTAACCATGAAGCTGCGCTAGTCATGTGCGGCGATGGCGGTACATCCAAAGGGGATTTTCTAGAGTCAATAAACTGTGCGGGTGCTTGGAATATTCCACTTGTTTTCGTTGTGAATAACAACCAGTGGGCAATTTCAGTGCCGCGTAGCCTTCAATGTGCTGCCGATTTCTTATCAGAAAAAGCGCAAGGCGCTGGTATACCGGGCATTACGGTAGATGGTAACGATGTCGTCGCCGTTTATGATGCAACTAAGACCGCACTTGAGAGAGCGAGAAAAGGGAAAGGCGCAACACTCATCGAAGCGGTCAGTTACCGATTAAGTGACCACACTACGGCCGATGATGCTACTCGTTATCGTAAAGAGGACGATGTTCAAACCGCATGGCAATACGAACCTATAGCACGTCTTAAAACGTATCTCCTTAATCAAGGTGCTTGGAGCGATGAACAAGAGCAACAATGGCTAGAATACTGCAAGGAACAAGTGGAACTGGCAGTTGAACGCTACCTCAGCTTACCGTCACAAGCACCAGAAACTGGGTTCGATTATTTGTATGAATCGCTTCCCCAAGAGCTTCACGCTCAAAGAGATGAACTCATCAACAAAGCAATGCGAATGCAGGGAGGCAAACATGGCTGAGCTAACGTTAGTTGAAGCAGTAAACCTCGCTCTGCACCACGAAATGCAACAAGACCAAAATGTTGTCGTGTTAGGTGAGGACGTAGGTGATAATGGTGGCGTATTCCGTGCCACCGTAGGGCTCAAACAAGAGTTTGGTCTCAAACGAGTGATCGATACGCCACTCGCTGAAGCGTTAATCGGCGGTGTTGCGGTCGGCATGGCAACGCAAGGATTACGACCTGTCGCCGAATTTCAATTTCAAGGTTTTGTTTTTCCGGCAATGGAGCACTTAATGTGCCACGCGGCACGCATGCGTAACCGAACTCGCGGTCGCCTCACTTGCCCTGCGGTTTTTCGTGCGCCATTTGGTGGCGGTATTCACGCTCCAGAGCACCACTCAGAAAGTGTAGAGGCGCTATTTGCGCACACTGCTGGCTTTAAAGTAGTGATTCCTTCTTCACCTCAACGCGCATACGGCCTGCTTCTCGCCGCGATTCGAAGTAATGATCCCGTCATGTTCTTCGAACCGAAACGCATTTATCGAACCGTAAAATCTGAAGTCGTTGATAATGGCGAAGCACTTCCACTCGACACCTGCTTCACCTTACGTAAGGGGCGCGATATCACGCTTGTTACTTGGGGCGCATGCGTCGTAGAGTCACTTCAAGCCGCACAGACCTTATCTAGTCAAGGGATTGAAGTCGAGGTGATTGATTTGGCGAGCATTAAGCCAATTGATACCGCAACGATTTTCAGCTCACTAGAAAAAACCGGACGTTTACTCGTTGTTCATGAAGCGAGTAAAACTTGTGGTGTGGGCTCTGAGCTTTTAGCTCGAACAGCCGAACACGCCATGTGCTTACTAAAAGCCCCACCTAAACGAGTAACTGGAATGGACACCATTATGCCTTATTACCGTAACGAAGATTATTTCATGGTTCAGGAAGAAGACATTGTGACCGCAGCGCGCGAACTCGTGGAGGATTGGAAATGAAGACGTTTAACTTACCCGATCTCGGCGAAGGCCTCGCTGAATCAGAAATTGTAAAATGGCACGTTAATGTCGGTGACATGGTTAAGTTGGATCAAGTGATCTTAACTGTCGAGACAGCAAAAGCGACGGTCGACGTTCCCGCCCCCTACTCGGGCCGTGTAGTCAGCCGCCATGGGGAAGAAGGTGATATCGTCAATATTGGCGCATTGCTACTCGAAATTGACGAAACTGGCGCAGAGCGCGGGGCTACGGTAGAGAAAAAAGAGACCGCTGACGCCGCGACCGTTGTCGGCAATGTTTCTCATCAAGCGCATCAAGTTAACGTCGATGACTTCTGGATTGGAGGCAATCACAACACGACTGAGAGTAATCTAGTTACTGCTCTACCGTCGGCTCGTCTATTGGCACAAAAACTTGGGGTAGATCTTAATCTCGTGTCAGGCAGTGGTCCAAACGGTCTTATCGTTGATGCCGACATTTACGACGAAGCCGGGAAACAGCGTCCGGGCACAGAAGTATTGAAAGGCGCTCGACGTACCATGGTGTCCTCGATGACTGAGTCACACGAGCACGTTGCTGCCGTGACCATTACAGAAGAAGCGTTGCTGGAAGACTGGCTGCCTAACGAAGACATCAGTATCCGTCTGGTTCAAGCGATTGTTCATGCATGTCAGGAAGAGCCTGCTTTAAATGCTTGGTTTGATGCAGAAACCATGACGCGTTGCGTGCACAATACAGTTAATCTTGGTATTGCTGTAGATAGCCGTCATGGCTTGTACGTCCCCGTATTGCGCCACGCAGATGAATACGAGCCACAAGATGTTCGTCGTTGGCTCGATCAAACTGTTGAAGGGATCAGAGAGAGAAAGATCGGTCGAGAGCAATTACAGCACGCGACGATTACGCTTTCCAACTTCGGAGCGATTGCCGGCATTTACGCGACACCTGTCGTCACACCTCCACAAGTCGCTATTGTTGGTGCTGGTCGAATACTCGACCGAGTGGTGATAAGAAATGGTCAAGCAATTTCGGTGAAAGCAATGCCGCTATCCGTAACGTTTGATCATCGCGCTTGTACTGGTGGTGAAGCAGCAAGGTTTACTAAAGTGCTTGCAGAACACCTGCAACGCCCGAGCGAAAAGTAACTGGTAAAAACCAAATGATAAAGGCTTCCAGCTCGGAAGCCTTTTGTTTGAGAGAACAGATTATATCTACAGCTTCTCTAGCAACTCCGGCATCACCTCAAATAAATCGCCGACCAACCCATAGTCAGCGATGTCAAAAATAGGCGCATCGGGATCGCTGTTAATTGCGACAATCACCTTTGAGTCTTTCATTCCCGCTAAATGTTGAATAGCACCAGAAATTCCGACGGCAATGTATAATTCAGGTGCAACAATTTTACCAGTTTGCCCGACTTGATGGTCATTAGACACATACCCCGCATCAACCGCCGCTCGGGACGCTCCTACCGCTCCACCTAGCTTGTCAGCCAATTGTTCGACTAAAGCAAACTTCTCTTTACTCCCGAATGCACGACCACCCGATACCACCACTCTAGCCGCTGGCAATTCTGGTCGCTCACTTTCTGGCGTTTGCTGCGAAATAAACTCACTAAGTTTGTTGATAATAACCGTATCGACTTGAGTAACCTTAGGGACAACTGGCGTGTCTGACAGCTCTACGGCATCAAAAGCCGTACTTCGTATGGTCATCACTTTAAAGGGGTCGTTCGACGTGACTCTCGCCAATGCATTCCCGGCATAAATGGGACGAATCACCGTATCGATAGACTCGATTGTCATCACGTCCGAAAGTTGCCCTACATCGAGCAACGCCGCCACGCGAGGCATCACATTCTTACCAAATGTACTGGCAGGAGAAAGAATATGTGAGTAATTTTTGGCTACTTGTGAGATCAAAGGCGCAATGTTTTCCGCTAACCCATGCTCGTATTCCTTCGCGTCAACCCAGATAATTTCTGCAACGCCCTTAACACACTTCAACTCATCCAAAACCGATTGGCACTGATAACCAATAAGCAATACAGACACAGGAAGCGATTTATCACCATCCTTGATATCAAATGCCGCTTTAATTGCACACAGCGTCCCTACAGCCAAGGACTGGTTGTCATGTTCCGCAATGACAAGTGTTGCTAATGGTCGGTCGTCCATGGTCATGCCTCGTATAACACGTCAGATCCATTACTTGAGCTTAGTTCACTTCACGTTAACGTCAACTGAGCTATAGTTTTCTGTATAGAAACCAAAAACCTGTCACGCAGATGACGATAATAGAAAGGAAGCAGATAGATGGAACGAGAATGCATGGAGTTTGATGTCGTGATCGTGGGAGCCGGACCTGCGGGCTTAAGTGCCGCTTGTCGCCTAGCTCAACTCAACCAAGATAGTGAAGGTGACGCACTTTCCATTTGCGTTGTAGAAAAAGGCTCAGAAGTGGGCGCACATATTTTATCTGGCGCTGTTTTTGAAACCAATGCCTTGGATGAACTTTTCCCCGATTGGAAAGAAATGGATGCCCCGCTATCAGCCTCAGTTCAGCAAGACCATTTCCTTTATCTTACTACTGAGCAAAACCATATTCGCGTCCCTCATTTCCTTACGCCACGTCCAATGATAAATGGCGAAAATAATTATGTAATTAGCCTTGCCAACCTTTGCCGTTGGCTCGCTAACCAAGCAGAAAGTCTTGGGGTGGAAGTTTTTCCTGGCTTTGCCGCTGCAAACATCAATTATGATCAGAGTGGCGTCGTGACAGGCATTAATACGAGCGACATGGGACTAGACAAGAACGGCCAAGCCAAATCTAACTTTGAGCCAGGTATCGAGCTAAAGGCAAAATACACCCTTTTTGCTGAGGGTTGTCGCGGACATCTGGGTAAAGAACTTATTCAAAGGTTCGACCTAGACGCAGGCAAGCAACCTCAGCACTACGCGCTTGGCTTAAAAGAGATATGGGAATTACCCTCTGACAGCAAGGATGTATCCGGCAGTGTTATCCACTCCGCTGGCTGGCCTTTGAGCGAGACAAATACCACTGGCGGCGGTTTTCTCTATCACATGGAGAACAACCAAATCGCGGTCGGTTTAATCGTAGATTTAAACTACAGTAACCCTTACTTAAGCCCGTTTGACGAGTTTCAACGCTTTAAGCATCATCCAGCTATCGAGCAACACCTAAAAGGTGCCCAACGTATCGCATATGGTGCAAGAGCCATTGCAAAAGGTGGACTTTCTTCTCTGCCGAAACAGCAATTCCCCGGCGGTTTATTGATTGGTTGTGATGCAGGAACTTTGAATGTCGCTAAAATTAAAGGCAGCCACACAGCCATGAAGTCCGGAATCATTGCAGCAGAAGCAGTACATACTGCCCTACAAACTGGGGCTTCTGAGCCAGACTACCAGTCATTGTTTGAATCATCATGGTTGTATGACGAGCTCGCCGAAACACGTAACTTTGGTGCGAACATCCACAAGTTTGGCAGCATACTGGGCGGTGCACTTTCGACCTTTGAGCATAACCTATGGCAACCACTGGTTAAGAAGCCGCTACCTTGGACTATCAAGGACTATTCGTACGATCACGAACAGTTAAAACCTAAACAAGAGTGCCAACCAATTGCATACCCAAAACCAGATGGTGAAATCAGTTTTGATAAGCCTTCGTCGGTATTTTTATCAGGAACACAGCACGAAGAGAACCAACCTTGCCACCTTGTTCTGACTTATCCTCACATTCCAATTGATGTGAATTTAGGTATGTATGACGAGCCGAGCCAGCGCTATTGCCCTGCAGGGGTTTACGAAGTGGTGGAAGTTGAGAGTAAGTTGAAGTTTCAGATAAATGCCGCCAACTGCGTGCATTGCAAAACCTGTGACATCAAAGATCCTTCACAGAACATCACATGGAAAGCGCCAGAAGGTGGTGGCGGACCAAGCTATCAAAACATGTAATCAAAGAACCACTTAAAGTGCAGAAGCAGTGCATTTACTACTGCTAATTTTTAAAGTGGTTAAACAAAAAGTCGGTAGCTAGCCGCGGCAGAAATAAAAAATAGCACCTGATGATTCAATCAGGTGCTATTTACTAAAATAACTTTATCTTCAGGTAATATTAATCCACGCTAAAAACTTGGTGATGGAACAGCTGATCAACGATTTCATGAGATGTCGCTGACGACCCTAGCTCCAACCCTGATAAATCAAAGTTCTCTAATGCCACGGACATTGTGTTGCTGTCTTCTCCAGTAATCGTCAAATTCAGAGTATCTTGGGCACTATCGTAGTCTGCGCTTACGTGTTCCAACAAGTTATCCATATCCGTTGTGTCGTCACCGACAAACTCAAGAATGTCACTCAAATCCAGCTTGTCTTCATCCAGCCTAAAGTCTTTAATCACATCTCTTGATGACGTCATGTCCAGTGATTCTTGAGTAAAGGTGAAGGTGTCAATACCCTCTCCACCTGTCAAGATGTCACTGCCTAGACCTCCCGTCAGGATATCGTTTCCAAGCCCACCAACCAGAATGTCATCGCCTGCGCCACCACTCAACGTATCTTCACCTGCTTGTCCTAGCAAAATATCAATGCTTTCGCCACCAGTGATGCTATTCGCAAACTCATCTCCCACTGACGCATGGCGCTCAGTTTGGGCAATATCGGTGCCAGAATCGTTCAATGTAAGTGTAAAGACGTTTTCACTTATGCCACCTTTACCATCAGACACTTTAAACAAGAAATGCATATCCGCCTGCTGGTCACCCTGTAGAGTAAGCTCATCGCTTTGAGTAAAGCTATAACTGCCATTGGATGACACTTCCAAGGTGCCGAACGCTGTCTGGATATGAAGCTGACCATCTACTTCACTGGATGAAGAAACTAACGGCTGATTTACGCTTACACCGTGCAGATCTGCGCCCAACAGAGTGAAATCACCTTCTGCCAAAGAAACGGTCATGCTATCACCATCAGCGTCCTGGCTTCCCGCCAGTAACTCACCGGCAATTGGATCGGGAGAGAACTGGTTTAGGTACTGCCCCAAGTCTTCACCTGAGTCGATAAACACCACTTTGTCGCTAAGCTCATCTAGAGCCTCTGCTGCTTTGACATTATCAGAGAGAGCAATACCAATCCCATATACTTTGGCGTCATGAGTCTGTTTGTAATCCTCCCAGCGCTCGGCTAGATCAGGAGAAGTAACAGCGCCCTCGCTAGGGTTGGGTTCGCCATCTGAGATAAAGAATATGGTGTCCTTACTCTCAGACGGTTTTTCTGGACCGAAATAGTCCCAACCATCCTGCCAAGGGTAAACGGCATTACTCGCCTCACCAGGCTCCATTACAGCCTCTAAAGCTTTATCGTAATCCGTATTAGTACCGTATTCTACGTCACACCAGTTACGCACATATTCTGAAACTTCATTTTGGAAACTTAAATCGTTTGAATCACGGCCATTCATCTCTGGTGGGCGTGTCATCAACTCAACTTCACTCAAGGTCAGCCAGCTATGTGTGGATGTATCACCGTCGAAACGTACCAGACGGATATAGGTGTTTGATTCTCCTCCATCGGCAATCATGTTTTCAACCATGGAATGTAACGCTGCTGCTGCTTTGTAAGCTCTCGATTCAGTTTTCGGTGCGGTTGCATCACGACCCACGGTATTCTCACCGTCAAAGGTACGGGTCATGCTGTTCGAGTGGTCGAACACTACCGTCACTTTATTGATCGGTAAGTCTTCCATCTGAGCAAAGCCCTGAACTGGAGATGAGGTTGGGGCATGGTTCTCAGTGACATTCAGGATAACCTGAGTTGTATCGGTATCCACACCATCGCTTGCAGACACTTCCAACTGATACGTTTGCTGAGTCGAGTGATCCAGTTTTACACCATCTTTCAGCCAAATCTCACCGCTATTCGAGTCAACACGGAATAGATCAGCATCACCACCACTCAATTCATACTTTATGGTGTCACTGCCATCCGGATCAAACGCTTCCACCTGGCCGACTAATACCCCAACCTCTTGCTCAGCGACGTCAAAGCTTGCTGTATCTTCTGTTGGCATACCGTTGGCATCGGTGCCATGGGTTTGGTCTGTATCACCGACACTGATGAATTCTGGTGCGCGATCTCGGATATCAATGGTAACTTCGCTATTTGTAGTATCACCGTCAGCATCGATAACCGTAACGTCAAGCTTCTCTTGTTGATGACCTACAACATTGCTCGCTTGATAGTCGTAGTGACCATTTTCAAAGTTAATGGTCAGCTTGCCGTGGTTGGTATCAATTTGCGCCAGAGAATGATCCGATATTTTCGTGCCATCGCTGGTAGTGACATCACCGTTTATTTTGTTGTAGTAATATATCTCACCATCGATAGTGATGTGATCTACCCACTGAGCATCACCGCCATTGTCATCCAGAAGGTTACCTTGCAACTGGCCTGAGACCGTTTTGCTAAGCAAATCCCCAATCTGAGAATCATCTACAACGACAATAGCACTGCCTTTATCTGTCGCGATCGACTCCAGGTGTTCCAGAGACGCACCATTACCGATACCGACAGACCAGATATTTTCAACATCCTGACCGCTACTGCTGATGCCATTTTCCATCGCATTTTGCAGAATGATGCCCTCTTCTTCAGAAGTAGGCTGAACCCGACCATTCACTATGTCCTGATAACGCTGTTCACTTTCAAAATCATCTGATGTTGACCACTTAATCAAGTTTTCACGGGTTTGAATTTCTCCCACGTTCGTTTGATTTGTCCAATAGGTAAAATCGGAAGGTCGACCATCTGAGATAAAGTAAAGCTGGGTATCGGTATTACTAAGCAATGCATCATCTTCTGGATCACTAAGTATTTCATTTATTTGGTCAACGGCCTGGTTATATGGCGTCGATGCATATGGATGTATACCAGAGATAAAGGCATCAATGGCCTCGGCAGAATCTAGCCACTCAGAAATCTGGCCAGATGGTTGTCCGCTGTAAGTTGCAATTCTAAAACTTACTGGACCCAAATCTTGGTATTGCTCAAACATTAACTTAATAGAGTCTTGAGCAAGTTGCCAGCGAGTAACATATTGTCCGTCTGCATCTGTTACCCAGTCGAGCATTGATTCTGACGCATCAAGTGCAATCACAACACTATTACTTTGTGAATCAACATCATTTATTTCGTAGTGAGCTGAAGACGATGACGGTAATGAATCCGTTACATTCAGATGCAAGGTGGCACTCTCAGACTGACCTCCGGCATCCACCTCGACGCTAGCGCGGATATCCAGCATGTCCGCCCCATGCTCCGCATGATCAAGAGGCATATGTTGATCAACTGTGAAATGACCCGTTTTGCTATCTATGTTGGCTTGAACCACTTTGATGCGATCGGCACCTGTTCCAGTATAACCAGTTAGAGTGCTCTGATCTGCACTCACTTCAAACACAACCTCTTTACCATCGCTGGTGAAACCACCTAGGTTTTGATCGGCGTTGAAGTGATATTCAGCCTCCGTTGCAGAACCGAGATTTGCGATAAAGTTGCCTTCAGCATGTACGCCAGTATCCGTATCAACTTGAGATTCATCCAATGCTGCGTGTGCATCACTGAGCGACATAGGCTCACCCATCACACTAACGGTAACTTCTGCTTTATCAGTCAGGCCGTCGTCATCACGGATGGTGTATTCGAAGGTATAATCTTTCACTTCACCCGTTTTCAGGGTTTGTTGATCAGCTGGCAGTGACTCTAGGTACTTGGCCGCATCAAAGACCAATTTACCATCTTGCAGACTGAGGAAACTTTCTGATGGATAGTCGATAATAGTCAGAGCGTCACCATCCGGGTCGCTGTCATTCGCCAGAACATCCAGCTCTAACGTGCCTGAGCCGTTGGTCTGGTAAGCTTCATCAAAGGTCGTCAGGTCCGCTGATACCTGAGTAATAAAGTACTCTGAGCCTTTAGGATCAATGACACCGTCTTTATAGCTGGTAGTAGACATTTCAATACTATCGAAGAAACGCCCATCTGCATTGATGTTGACTACTTGATTACCACCACGGGTACCTTCAAACACACCTGTCGCAACCAAGTCACCTTTGTAGTAAGCCTTCCAAACACCGCGCTCAATACCAGGCTCCCAGCTACCGTTCGAAGTGTCTGTCCATAGGTTTTTCACTTCAACTTCAGCATGATCGGCAACCTGACCATTAGCGAAGGAGAAGCGCATTGCTTCACTTTGTCCAGTTGCATCATCATATCGAATCTGACCATCTTGAACCCGGTCAGAGCCGCTGTCTAGCGCAGAACTAACGCCATATTTGTGGTCGCCGTCACCAACATAATCAGCTTTCGATGCATCAGAAACCTTGTTTCCAGATCGAGTATCAATCACATAGTAATCGACTGTGATATCAGTGCTATCATCCCAGTTGCTCTGGTCAAGTGTCTTGGTCGTTTTTTCAATGCCCTTATCATCTTCAGCAATAGGGGCTTCATTAATATCGCGAACCAACACCTCGACCTGAGCGGTGTCTTTACCGCCAAACTGGTCACGAGCTTCCACTTCTAGCTGGTAGTTATCGATAGATTCATGGTCCAGATTTGCACCATTTTTGACACTGATCTCACCGGTAAGACTGTTGATTTCAAACAGTTCGCTATGACCGTTTAAGTGATACGTAATCTGACTGTCCTGATCGACATCGAATGCATTTACTTTTCCAATTACACCCGATTGACTGTTTTCATCAACGCTAAACTGGTAACTATCGATGTCGGTTTTACCTTGGGCATCCAGACCAAAGTTGTCATTACTCCCACTAACAAATTCAGGAACATCATTAGTGCCCGTAATATCAATCACGATGTTTTGTTGAGTGCCATCGGTCGCCGTCAGGGTGATGGTATCTTGCACCTGCTCACCCTCGTCCAGCTGCTGAACCTGGCTTTGGTCTAGCGTATACGTCCACTTTCCATCCACCAATACCAACTCACCATAGGTGCCCGTAACGGTGGTGTTTGTAAAAATCGGATCGTCGCCGTTATCAACATCAGAGATGGTGATGGTGCCTGTTGCGGTCGCGACATCACCGAGATTGCCTTCGGTCACCTTGCCCGTGAACGTGCCCGTCACGACTGGCGCGTCTTCGGTGCCCGTAATATCAATCACGATGTTCTGTTGGGTGCCATCGGTTGCCGTGAGGGTGATGATGTCTTGCACCTGATCTCCCTCGTCCAGCTGTTGAACCTGGCTTTGGTCCAGCGTATACGTCCACTGCCCGTCCACCAATGCTAACTCACCATAGGTGCCCGTAACGGTAGTGTTGCTGAACACTGGCTCATCGCCATTATCAACATCAGAGATGGTGATGGTGCCTGTTGCGGTCGCGACATCACCGAGATTACCTTCGGTCACCTTGCCGGTAAACATACCGTCAACCATGGGCGTGTCTTCGGTGCCCGTAATATCAATCACGATGCTTTGTTGTGTGCCATCGGTCGCTGTGAGAGTGATGGTATCTTGCACCTGGTCACCCTCGTCCAACTGTTGAACCTGGCTTTGATCCAGCGTATACGTCCACTGCCCATCCACCAATACCAGCTCACCATAGGTGCCCGTAACGGTGGTGTTTGCAAAAATCGGATCGTCGCCATTATCAACATCAGAGATAGTAATGGTGCCGGTTGCGGTCGCAACATCACCGAGATTACCTTCAGTCACCTTGCCGGTGAACGTACCGTCAACAATAGGCGCGTCTTCGGTGCCCGTAATATCAATTACGATGTTTTGTTGGGTGCCATCGGTTGCCGTCAGGGTGATGGTGTCTTGCACCTGGTCACCCTCGTCCAACTGCTGAACCTGGCTTTGATCCAGCGTATACGTCCACTTTCCATCCACCAATACCAGCTCACCGTAAGTGCCTGTAACGGTGGTGTTTGTAAAAATCGGATCGTCGCCATTATCAACATCAGAGATGGTGATGGTACCTGTTGCGGTCACAACATCACCGAGATTACCTTCGGTCACCTTGCTGGTGAACGTACCCGTCACGACGGGCGTGTCTTCGGTGCCCGTAATATCAATTACGATGTTTTGTTGGGTGCCATCGGTCGCCGTGAGAGTGATGGTGTCTTGCACCCGGTCACCCTCGTCCAACTGTTGGACCTGGCTTTGGTCCAGCGTATACGTCCACTTCCCATCCACCAATACCAGCTCACCGTAGGTACCCGTCGCTGTAGTGTTGCTAAACACTGGCTCATCGCCATTATCAACATCAGAGATGGTGATGGTGCCTGTTGCCGTCGCGACATCACCGAGATTGCCTTCGGTCACCTTGCCGGTGAACGTACCGTCAACAATAGGCGTGTCTTCGGCGCCCGTAATATCAATCACGATGCTTTGTTGTGTGCCATCGGTCGCTGTGAGAGTGATGGTGTCTTGCACCTGCTCACCCTCATCTAACTCTTGAACCAGACTTTGGTCCAGCGTATACGTCCACTGCCCATCCACCAATACCAGCTCACCGTAAATGCCCGTAACGGTGGTGTTTGTAAAAATCGGATCGTCGCCATTATCGACATCAGTAATAGCAATGGTGCCTGTTGCGGTCACAACATCACCGGGATTGCCTTCGGTCACCTTGCCCGTAAACGTGCCCGTCACGACTGGCGCGTCTTCGGTGCCCGTAATAGAGATCACAACTTCATGCTCAGTGCCATCTGCAGATAAAACGGTAATACTTCTGATGACTGGGCCACTGTCATGATCCAAAGCCTGCACTTCTTCGTGCTCATTATTCAGCTGATAATTCCAGTTACCGAAAGCATCAATTGAGAAGACGCCCCAATAACTATCTTGAACCTCACTCTGTGATTGGAATAACGCTTCACCTGTGTTTGGATCAGTAACACTGAGGTTGCCAGAAGTTCCAAGCGTCACGTCTTCTTGAACGGCACCTCTATCTTCACCATCAATCAACGCTTCAGTTTCACCAAGCTCTGAGGTTGTGAATCGAGAAATATTAAATAGCGTTGTACTTTGCTCTGTCGTCACGCCGGCGGTTTCAAAAAAAGTACTTGCTAGTACTTCTGCCCCCGTTCGTTCAACAGTACCAGAAGCCGTCAAACTTGAACCCGTAACTTCACCAGCTTCAGTAGCATATTCATCACCTAGTTCGCTCGGGTCTTGCCCTTTTTCGATGGCCTCTAATATTTTCGCTAGCTTGTCGGTAGAATCAGTTTGAGCTTCACCTCCTGTGTCAGCAATATATACATGCTGAGGTTGGATCTTCCCCTCTACTAATTCAACGACCACTTCTCCCGGTAACAAGTTTTCTTTAGACGCAAAAGCTTTAATTTGACCATCTAGGCCGATTACAACATAGGTTTGTGCGGTTAATTTTGATGGTCCAACCAAGAGCTTATACCTCATTTAGTAAATACAAAAATCTCAAAGTCCATAAAACTAAGAAAGTAATAAGACTTATTTTCAAGAAGCGATATACACAATTGGGCGTAAGCTAGCATCAATTAACCCATCTAAAACACGCAATTATCCTATCAATAATTTTCATGTTTTAAATTTGTTTTATTTTGCACCGTAAAAACATATGTTATGCGACCTATTTTTAATATTCTTTAAACTTGTCATTAAATTTTCATTGAAATAGCAGCTTACATTCCAAAAAAGCAAACAAAAGGAAACGTTTGCCTTGGGTAATATTAGTAATCTTTAATGTTTATTTTTGAAAAATAACTGGCGTTAAATTATTTGGGGAGATTTTAGTGAAGCTAAGTAATATTAGTATCGCGTGTTTTGGTTTGCTAATACCACTGGTTTCTAGCGCACAAACTTTAGAACAAGCAATAGCGACAACATTTGCAACGAACCCTGATATCAAAAGTGCGTTTAACGAGTATATGAGTAGTCGTTATATTATCGATAAATCACGTGGAGCATATAAACCTAGTCTCGATATTGACGCGGGTATCGGTTACGAGAGCATTCACCCTTCCGACTCTACTGGTAAGAGTGATACCGAGATGACCCGCAAAGATATGGCAATTACTCTTACCCAGTTGATCTGGGATGGTTCAAAAACCCTATATGACATTGATCGTACCTCTGCAGATGCAGAGTCTGTGCGTTATCAGTTGCTTGCAGATGCCCAAAATGTTGCGTTAGAAGTCATCAAAGCTTATTTGGATGTAGTAAAAACACAAAAGCTGACTGCGCTTTCCACTAGCAACCTAAACACACATAAGCGAATTTATACTGATATTAAAAAGCGTACAGAGTCAGGAATTGGCTCAGTTGCCGACCTTAACCAGGTTAAAGCTCGTTTAGCAAAAGCTCAAAGTAATGTTTTAGCTGCACAAAATAACCATAAAGACGCTCAAACAGCATTCTTTCGCTTAGTTGGTGAAGCACCAACTAACCTTATTTTTCCGCACGCAGACCAAAACTTTATCCCCAATTCTCTAGACGAGGCCCAATCGCAGGCTTTTGACAATCATCCTGTCATAAAAATAGCACTCGCAGATGTCGATTCTGCCAGGTTCCAATATAAACAAGCAGATGCAAACTATTTCCCAGTCATCTCATTTGAAGCGAAACAAAGCTGGAACGATGATGTAGGAGGAGTAAATGGTCTCAACTCTGAAACACAAGCAATGCTCCGTGTCCGATACAACCTTTACAACGGTGGCCGAGACTCTGCAAACAGTGACAGTATGGCCTACCAACTCAATAAAGCGAAAGACCTCAGAGAGCGAGCATACCGAAGTGTAGAGCAAGAGCTCCGCCTTTCTTGGAGCGCTCTTGAGCTGACTAAACAACAAAAGTCTTTTTTAATACAACACGTTGATTCCATGTCAAACACCGTTATTGCATACCAAAAACAATATCGTATTGGAAAGCGCACCCTACTTGATCTGCTGAACACTGAAAACGAGTTGTTTGAATCACGCAAAAACTACTTAGAAACACAATTCGCGCAGCAATACGCACAATATCGAACCCTGACTTCAACCGGGCAACTTTTAGACGCATTGCGCGTCGACATACCGGAAGCGTGGACTCAATCGGTGGAGTACTAAATACAATGAAAAAGAATCTTCTAATCACTCTGGCTTTAGTCATAATGAGTCATCATAGTGCATACGCAAAAGATGAGCTGGCGTACATTCCTATACCAAAGGCGAATCAGATTGCTGACCTAAACGACTTGGACCAAGATGGTGTGATAAACGCTCGTGATCTTTGCGCAGGTACTCCAATAGGGGCAGAAGTGGACAATGATGGTTGTGAAACCTATTTGCATAAAGAAGAGCAATACCAACTTAAGATTTTGTTTGATAATGACTCTGCTCTTATTAACCAAATTTTTAAAAACAAGATAGATGAGTTGGCTGCATTTCTTAAAAAGTATCCAACCACTTCTATAGAGATACAAGGATACGCAAGTAAGGTAGGACGCGCAGAATACAATTTAAACCTATCTCGCCATCGTGCAGAGAATGTACGCGATCTATTGATAGAAAAAGGAATCCCGGGTGACCGCCTCGCAATTATTGCTTTTGGCGACACACAGCTAGCAGAGCCGGGTATGGATCGTGTCAGCCACGCATTAAACCGCCGCGTTACTGCCACTGTTGTCGGCCAGCAAGGGATGGTTAAAGATGAGTGGACGATATTCACTACCTTCCCAGAAGTAAAATAAACTTATACCCCTGCTTATTTACATAGATGAGTGGGGGTATTTTCATGTCATTACGCCTAACTAATTAGACACAACTAATAAAACAAACACTAACATTAATCATAACTCACTAATATTATAGTAAAAATTAAAAGTGAGCCTTTGCTCTCTATTAGTAGTAATATATTAGAGTCAAAATGAAAACCACCAATACTTTTAAATGGGAAGAAGATAAGCCAATCAATAACACTGAGAGGTTTAAGCAATCACCTTTCTTCACCACAATATGAAATCAATTTATTATATAGCTTTAATAAATCAATCATCTATTGAGGAAACATAATAAAACATGACAGAAACATGTCTTCGTAGATTGAGCCAGTTATTAAAACATTACAAACACTCTCAAACGTATCAGGTAAACCTCGACGATTTAGAACTGGTTTTTTCAACTTCTAGACGCAATATATCTAATATACTGAGAATACTTGACAGCTACAATTGGATCCACTGGGAGCCAGGTCGTGGCCGTGGGAAAGCCAGCACACTAAAAGTGACGGTAACAATACACCAAGCCCTCTACTTTACGATTCGTAATGAAATCAACAATGGTAGTTTTGACGTCATCTCGAGGTTACTTGAGCATTACCGTAGCACCGCTGTAAGCGCACTTAGCCAAGCACTCGCAGAAGTTTCAGAAGAAAACAAAGATTCAAATACACTCATCGTCAGCCAGTATCCTTGGGTAGATGAGCTAACCCCTTCACTGACTTATCGCTTTTCGGAACTGCAGGTAATACGCAGCTTGTATGACACTCTTTTTACCGTTGATCACTACGGTCAATTAAAAAATCACCTCGCTTGTGAGTACAAAAATGAAGGCAGTTGTATATATATTTGGCTCCGCCCTGATATCTACTGTCACGATGGGCTAACATTACAAGCAGAAGATGTCGTAAACTCTTTAAATAAGCTCATTACAACAGATGGTCCCGTCCAAAAATTACTTCAGCAAGTCACTCGTATCAGCTTCGATAATGCCAAACAAGCTATACGTATTGACTTAAAGCAGCCTAATAACTTATTCATTTACTGCTTAGCAACCGCAAATGCGTCTATCACTACTCGACGTCAGAAGAGCTTTAAAGGTCGCAGTATCACAATAGGTACTGGCCCGTTTGTACTTAGGCATTGGGATACCGACAAAATAGTACTGAAGAAACATCATAACTATTTCGCAAAAAAGGCATTATTGGAGCAAATCACGCTCTCTCATCAGGGGACTGAGCTGGATCAATACATCAGTTATAATCAGGAAACTGACGATACCGAATGTTATATGATTCAGGCATTTTCTTTTCTAGCACGTAACCGTCGCGCCGAGTGCTCACTAAGCGAGCAAACTTGGCAGCGCCTATTTTCTTTTATCGAGAGTCGTAGATTTGAATTTGCCAAAGCGAATGGCTTGGAAACGATGCACATTCTCGATGATAGCTCTCACAACGAGAATGTTCCTCAGCTTGAGGGAACGTTGGTCATAACCCATCCAAAGTGGACGATTGATTATTTAAGTAAAGCGAACCAATGGATCGTAGATTTAATCCGTCAAACTGGGTTGCATGTAGAATTTGTGGAGCTAACTGACGCTAGTAATCCTCAACTTGTAAAAGAACAAGCCGACTTGCTCTTTGTCGAAGATGTCGTTGAGCCACCTTTAACCTATGGAATTTATGAGTGGCTATTAACAGGTACAGGTATTCGATTTGCTCTTCACTCTGATGAATTTGAACAGCATCTTAATCACGTACACGATGCAGTCTCTGATCCCACGCCTGAAAAACGTTTGGAGGGAATACTCTCGGAGCTCAGAGCTGATACAACAATCTTACCATTGTTCTGGGGGCAAGAAAAAATCACCATAGCGAAAGGTGTAAGCGGTGTTCAACTCCGTAAATCTGGGTACAGTGATTTCTACAAACTAAGAGTCAGAGCCGGACAAGACTAATCTGTTAGAAGCTTCTGTTTGCTAATTACTTTTGTAATCTACGATGTGAGTTTTCAAAATAACGCTTAATCGCACTAAGCGAGCACAAAATTGAACTCACCGACCACACGACCATCAATGTTGACAGGCTCAAACTGCAAATAATCACGGGCTTTTCCGCCCCACCACTCGTTACCAGTTCGCCCTTTCAAATAAAGCTGAGTCGTTAACAGCTCTTTCTCTCCACGCCATAGTTTGACGTGGATGTGGGGAGGTCGAGAGCTATATGGAACCGGAAATAACGTTTGAAAAAGGTAATTCCCATCTTCGTCAGTTAAAACTGCACCAAAGCCTGCGAAGTGAGGATCAAACTTATTATTGTTAGGTTGATTAGGGTGATTAGGGTGATCATATATGCCTTGTCCATCACATTGCCATAGTTCTATTTTCATTCCAGACAATGGGTTTCCTGCTGTATCCATTACCTTACCCTGAAGAAAAATGGGCTCACCAATAAGACCTTTCGACTGCAAAATCAAATTTTGACGAAATGGCACTGGAACCACGGGATAGAATGGTCCTTCCGTTTGAGGCGGTGTCGGCTTCATTGGGCTAGCGGATTTTAGCGAAGGCGCAAATATTAGCGACCATAAAGCTAAGAAGTGTCGACGTTCCATATCATCACCAGTGATTGTTTGCCTTACTTAAGTTTGGTGATTCTTGATGATTTTTCCAGCGTAGCAGTACACTAAAACAAACATGCCTCTGTTCAGGGCAACGCTGAACAGAGGCATTTACAAATTAGCTACTAATAATTAAACGGCTTCAAAGGCTAGTGCTTTCTTCTCTACCTGACGGAAGATAAGAGTGAGCACACCATTTACGGTTAAATAAAATGCGCCTGCAATACCAAATACCGTCAACGTATCGTAAGTTTGTGCGTTAATGCGCTGCGCGTAACCCATCAGATCCATGATCGTGATCGTGCTCGCTAATGACGTGCCTTTGAAGACCAAAATCACTTCGTTCGAATAAGCCGGAACGGCACGACGAATAGCGTATGGCAGCAGCACTTTTAGCGTTGCGGTTTTGTTCATCCCTAGAGCACGACACGCTTGCCATTGACCAGAAGGAATCGCGTTAAACGCGCCTTTAAACAGCTGAGTGCTGTACGCCGCGGTATTAAGCGCTAACGCTAACATCGCACAGAACCAAGGTTGGCTTAACCATGTCCAAAAAACACTTTCTCTCACTACATCAAACTGACCCGGACCGTAGTAAACCAAGAAGATCTGTACCAACAAAGGCGTACCAGTAAACAAGGTGATGATGCCACGGCTTACCCAATACAAACCCGGAGTACGTAGGATCAGAGTCAGCGTCATCATCAAAGCTAAGAGGCAGCCGACAACCAAGGAAGCGGCGGTTAATTGAAGGCTAGTACCTAAGCCATCCACCATTTGCCAAACGTGTTGTTCGTTCATGCGGTTGCCTCCTGTCCCATGCTCATGCCTTGAACTGAGAACTTCTTATCAATCAGTTTGACGGCACGTTGTGTAATCAAAGTGATGCCTAGGTAAATCGCCGCAGCGGTTGCGTACCATGTAAAAGCTTCATGCGTCGCAGCAGACGTTAGCTGCGCTTGTTTCAACAAATCCGTTACGCCAATCAGTGATACAAGCGCGGTATCTTTCAACAGAACCAACCATTGGTTAGTTAAACCTGGTAGCGCGTGTCTTACTGCTTGTGGCAAAACAACGCGAACAAAAGCATGTGCCTGACCGATGCCGAGTGCACTTGCTGCTTCTCTCTGCCCTCTTCCAACGGCTTTTAGCGCGCCACGTAGAGTTTGAGAAGCATAAGAAGCGAAGATCAATGACAACGCCACCACCCCAGACAAGAACGGGCTAACTTCAATAAAGTCGCCGGTGATTAAAAACAGAACCTGCGTCGAACCAAAATAGATGAACAACACGACAAGGATTTCTGGCAAGCCACGTACAATCGTCACAAACGCCGTCATTGGCCATTTAACGAAAACGCGGCGAGACATTTCACCACTGGCAAATACCACTGCCAGAATCAAACCGACTAAGAGGCTTGTGAAGGCTAGCTGGACAGTCATCCAACTAGCTTGAACAAGCGATAAAGAGTAACCCGTTAGTGCCATATTACTTACCGAAATAATTGTTGTAGATTACGTTGTATTCGCCGTTCGCTTTCACTGTTTTCAGTGCCGCGTTCAGCTTGTTCACTAGCTCGTCGCTACCTTTATTTACTGCGATACCAAAACCGTTACCGAAGTATTTAGGGTTAGTGACGTGCTCACCTACGTACGCTAGGTTGTCTTCTTTCTTGAACCATTCTGCTACGACTGCTGTGTCACCGAATACAGAATCAATACGGCCATTCTTCATATCGATGAACGCGTCTTGGTAGCTTGAGTAAGGAACCGCTGTTACGCCCGGCATTTGCTCTATCAGGTAGCTTTGGTGTGTTGAACCGTTTTGAACACCAACACGCTTACCTTCTAATGCTTTTTGGTCTGCGACTTTATCTTTGATAGAAACAAACGCTGCTGAGTTGTCGTAGTATGCATTCGTGAAATTCACTTGCTCCAAACGCGCCTCAGTAATATCCATTGCAGAGATAGCCGCATCGTAGCGCTTGAATTTTAATGCAGGGATCAGGCTGTCAAAAGATTGGTTGTGGAAGGTACATTTTGCTTCCATTTCTTTACATAGTGCGTTCGCCAGATCCACATCAAAACCTTGGATTTGGTTGTTTTCATCCATGTATTCGAATGGTGCGTACGTCGCTTCCATCGCGAATTTGATCTCTTCTTGTGCTGCTGCGTTTGCTGCCATAGTTGCAGAAGAAAGGCCGATTAGTGAAGCTAGTAGAATCTTTTTCATTGCAATACTCCGTGTGTACTTAGTGGGCTGACACTCGCAATGACAGCCGAGCTTATCTGTTAAATAGACTGAACTTTAAAAACGTAATTTAGTGATTTAGGTAGTCAGCAAACTGGGCGGTTTGCGGGTTAGAAAACGAATCATTTGTGCCGTGCTCGACGATGTATCCTTTTTCTAGATACAGTACGTGGCTAGCGATTTTTTTAGCAAAATCGACCTCATGCGTTACTACGACTTGGGTGATGCCAGTTTCGCTTAAATCTTTAATAATCTTAACGACTTGGTTAGTAATTTCCGGATCAAGCGCAGCGGTCGGTTCATCAAAAAGCAAGACTTCCGGTTTCATCATCAATGCACGAGCAATCGCCACACGTTGTTGCTGACCACCAGAAAGCTGCATCGGCCATGCATCCGCTTTGTCTGCCAAATGCAGTGTTGCGAGAATTTGCATTGCTTGGTTCTTCGCTTCTTCTTTATCCATGCCAGAGACTTTTACCGGAGCCTCAATCAGGTTCTCCATTACTGTCATGTGCGGCCATAAGTTGTACTGCTGGAACACCATGCCTACTTTACGACGAAGTGCTAAACCTTGTTTCTCTTTGATTTCAGTAGAGAAATCAAAAACATCATTTGCGATGTTTAGCTTGCCGTTATCCGCACCTTCAAGAAGGTTAAGAACTCGTAGTAGAGAGCTCTTCCCTGCGCCACTTGGACCGAGTAAAACCAGCGTTTCACCGCTTTCACACTTAAAGCTGACATCGTGAAGCACTTGTGTCTCACCGTAGGATTTATTGATTCCGCTTACCTGAATAGTCATGCTGACATACCGCATTAATTGTCACTTGGTATTTATATTACTCAACTGGACTTTTTATGCAATAAAAATGTATAAAAATTTAATTTGTTAATTTTTTGTATGATCAGCAACCACCAAGACAGAGTATCTGACTGGTTTGAAGAGTTAGTTTTAACTGAATTTGTTGAAGAAAAATCCAACAACATGGTGACGACCGAAACAAGGTTAAAATGGTGGTTATTTTTGTGCTGACGTGTAGAGGAAGTTTTGAGTCTATGAGGATGATCTATTCCAAGTACACCCGCTCATTTTTGCACAGCATCCCCTGTTAGCTTTCCTGTAAAGTCCTCTATGGCAGGGTCCTGATTACGACTTCGCGAATGGACTATAATTTCTCTTTGTATCTGACTCTTAATTTGAGTCATCTAAGTATTAATGGGATAACTCCATGTTGAAGTCGCATTGTTTTTCTCTCGTTACACTCATTTCTTTGAGCTTGCTTTCTGTACCCAACGTTTGGAGTAGAACAGCAATCGTGTTACCTGGGTTGCATGAACAGGGTATTGATCTTCAAGATAAGCCTATCTCTGCTGCCGCTGCACTTGAATGGGAGTTGGATAATGCCTATATCGTGTTTGGAGCTTACGAAAATAAGAGTGATAACGAGCGTGTAAAAGCGCTTGGTTACATGTACAACCAAAAGCTGGAACTTAACTCAGGTTGGCTGGAAAACGATATACGTAACCAAGCAGAAATAAATAACATCGATTATGAGAACTTTTTTCTTCATTTTTCGGAAGACACTGTCCTAGCTCAAGTCGACTCAAGCCATGGCGAGAATACTCTGCTCAATCGAAAACCGATGATTGTTGGTTATACGGCTAGTGCTGACCACGCCGGTTTTTGGCTATATCAACCACCGCCATGGGATGCTGATGTATTCGGTCAGGCGAATAATGGTGGTGCCCTCTATGTTTATCACTCAGAGAAGTTCGACCGCTTAACCCTTACGTTTTCCCAGTTTGCTCAAGGTGGCAACTTCATAATTGAATACCCTTCTGCCATCGATTCATTCGGTCTGGTAACAGAATGGAAAAACTTCGCAATTAAAAAAGACAAGACGGAGAACATGACTAAAAACCAAACGGTAAACTGGTCTGTTCCTTCGGATTGGGTTCGCGCTACGACACACGATGGTAGCGGACAAACCTATGGTGGCGGTCAGTATTTTGGGTCCACTTTTTTACGCGACGGCGGCCGCCTTTACGTTGCGAAAATTACTTGGCATGACGACAACATAGAAAACCGCCCACGCCTCGAAAACATTCAACTCAAAGATAGCTTCCCTGTCGTCAATGTCTCAGGAGCACCAACGGAGACACCTGAAGGACAAACTATTCAGCGCTGGCGACAAATCCGAGGTTTTGACAAATCAGCTGATCGAAACCAAGATAATTATCTTTCTTGGCAAGAGTTCAAGAGCCGCTCAAATAAGAATGCAACCGCACGATTTCGTTGGGAGGCACGCGTTGTTCCATTTGGTCGCATGTGGAATCAAACCTCTTCTTGGGCATTGACCAATCTCGGCAATCCCGATTTTGCCAATACAATGCGCCACTATTATCAAGCTGAATGGGCAAAACAAGGTTTAAACGGTGCGTACAACGACGATACGAATAAGTTACTCGGAGAAAATCAGTTCTACGTTTATTCCGGTGGTACGGTGGATGAGCTTGGTTTGGTGGCGGGAAGCCAAGCCGCTGATGATGCATACAAAGCGCAATTCTCGGCGTTCTTAAACAAATTGGCGACGCTGGATGCGGATGCGTTAATTGGCCTCAACATAGGCACGGCCAACTTATTCGGTCGTAACGGCCAAAACCACTTGGTTGATGCTGGCTCCTTGTACTTGCGAGAGCACTACCTTTTCCCTTCCACTGGCTTTAGTGGCTATGCTGGCTTGGCTAAGTTTTGGGATAACTCTGCTCTCGCCAAAGTTGGTCAGAACGTGATTTATCAAGCAACAACGCGTTATGGTCGCGTCCAATACTTTGGTAACACAGAAAACAATTGGAAGCAGGACCAATATTCTGCACTAGTAGTGTTCTACTTAAACTATCACCCTGAGCGCAGTTACTTTAGTCAGTGGAATAATGGCTACCGATATGGAAGCAATAACACCACCGTTAACAACTTCTGGAAGGCAGGCGTACCAAAGAATATTGCTTATCAACCTAGCACCTTGCTTGCCATCGATTTAGGTACACCAGCCAATCAAATCCCAGATGGGTATCAGGCGACTCCGCTAATGATGTCCACCAGCACGCCCTATTCCGCCGATTACACGGTGATTGGAGATGCTTCTATGAGCAAAGTGGCTCATCCTGACTTGCCTAATGGCGCTATCGATTTGTTACCAACCCATACGTACTTTGCGTATCGCTCAGACGATACGGTAGTGATGCATGGCCCTACGGAGATGGTGTTAGCCCGCGAATTCACCAAAGGCCGAGTGCTGTATCGGACTGACTTCTTTGGCAAGAATATCGATTATTTCTCCTCACCGAAGATGGCGTTCAAGCTTCCAGAGCCTATGCGACCTGTAGATCAAGACGGTAACATCGGCGACTATGTTTCTCACATTGAGATCGGTGGCTACGAAGGGGTGTTCTTGCTGTATTAACTCCCTTTCAACCACTTTCACTAAACGCTTCATAAATCGCCGTTTTTATGCTTAACGTCACTGAAAAAACCTTGTTCACTGAATCTTTGTAAACCGATGTATATACTGAAGTAAATGACAACGACAAGGAAATTCAGTCACATGAAGACGACACCTTCAATGCTCTCTGTTCTGCTGCTATCAGCATTATCAACTCATGCAAATGCGGATGAATGTGGAAAAATAACCATCGCGGATATGAATTGGAATTCGGCCAGCTTAATGGCGCACATCGACCAATTTGTCTTAAATGAAGGCTACCAGTGCGATGCGGAATTGATCCCTGGTGATAGCGTTCCTACAGGCACCTCTATGATTGAAAAGGGGCAGCCTGACGTTGCACCAGAGTTATGGACAAACGGTATTAAAGAAGCACTTGATAAAGGGATTGCGGATAAACGCTTGCGTATCGCTGGTGAGTCGCTTGTCAATGGCGGTGAAGAAGGGTTTTGGGTTCCCGCCTATCTGGTAAAACAGTATCCAGAGCTCGCGACGATAGAAGGCGTCATTAAACACGCCAAGCTGTTTGAACACCCTGAGGATGATGACAAGTTCGCCTTTTATAGCTGCCCTGCTGGTTGGACATGCCAAATCACCTCCGGTCACTTATTTAATGCATTAGGGTTAAGTGAGCACGGCTTTGAGATGGTTGACCCAGGCTCTGGCGCAGCATTAGCTGGCACCATCGCCAAAGCCTATGATCGCAAAATGCCTTGGTTTGGTTACTACTGGTCACCAACACCCGTATTGGGCAAGTATGATATGGTCAAAGTGGATTTTGGTAGCGGAACAGATTTGGAAGAGTATCGCAACTGTACCACCCAACCTGATTGCGCTTCACCAAAAGTAACAATGTACCCACCTTCTCCAGTTCGCACAGTAACAACTGAGGCATTTGCGAACAAAGAACCCCAAGCATTCGCGTACTTGCAGAAACGCGGATTTACCAACGAGGAAATGAGTGAAATGCTGGCCTGGATGGAAGATAACTACGCGGATGGTGAAGAAGCGATGTTTTACTTCTTTAATACCTACCCTGACTTATGGAAAGGTTGGGTATCTGAAGACGTCGCGGTGATAATCGAAAAAGCGCTTTGATGATTAATGCTTAGAGTGCTACAAATCGTTTAACCTCCCATACCGTTTGAATAAACGGCATGGGAGACTCGTCAACGATTCGTTAATACATGGTGTGACCATTCAATGTTTCTTTAGGAATCTCTTGCAGAGCGTCCCAATGTTCGACGATTTTCCCATTATGATCAAAACGAAAGAAATCCATCGTCACGTATTCAATATCATTAGGCCATGTTTGGTGAGTGTGTAGTGCCACCAAATTCCCTTCAGCAATGGCTCGCACAAACGTAATATCTTTATCGGGATACTCGTTTTGCATCCGCTCAAAATACTCGATAAAAGCCTCGGGGCCATTTCCAACTAATGGATTGTGCTGGATGTATTCATCGCCAACGTAGTCTTCAACCGCCTTTCTTGGGTTACCCCGATAGGCGGTTTCGTAAAACGCAATGGCATTTCTTTTGTTCTCTTGCAGGTCCATTTTCTTCCTTATGTCGCTCTACTTGGTATTTAACGATAATCATAGCCTTAGAACCTAAGAAGTGACCGAACATCGCGCACAAAAAAGGCCGCTAAACCGCAGCCTTCATCACTTGAAACTTGGAATCACTGTCCCTTCAGAGCTTAAAGCACACCACCAGCGCCCTGCATGGAACGCTCACTATTCTCCACTAGCAACGCGGTTGCGGTTTGTTTCAGTGTTTCCCACTCTTGGTCTTCGACAAAAATACCATTTTGCCAAGAGGCTTGTTGCGTGTTGCTTAACTCATCGCCTTCAATGTGAATGGTGTATCCCTGTGCGCTTTTCTCGATATCGAAATCGTTCACAGAGAGTTCGATAACCATACTATGCAAATCCGTATCATGCCCATCAAACTGATCCGAGAAAAAGACTTCTGGCGCGATTCGTCCACGATTTAACACATAAAGCGTTCGTTTTGGACTAGACCCATTGACCCATTGTGCACGGCACGCAATGCCTTTTGCAGAGAGCTTCAACAACTCACTAAAACCTAGCCAACGGTTATGACACTGTTTCAACTTGATAGTAATCGACTTACTGTTGATCATTTTCTCAAGTGCGAAATCCAACACGGCGGGTAAGTGGCACGCCACACTGCCATTGTGCAAATCCATCTCGATACTCGCTGACGTGTTGTTGGTCACCGACACCGCGCAGTCCGAATCTAACCCAAGAAACAGGCTGGCGTTATTAAAGTGACGCACCCCGTGCAGACCAACCATTTGCAAGTCCGCCACCATGTTCGCAATGACATCCGCCTCACCACAGTGACGGCGCATGCCAAGAAATGCCTTATTAACCGCGGCCACCAATTCGTTGTGAGAGACGATCATAATGCAAATCCTCCGTTGATTTTTAGATTGTCACTTTGCGCAATTTCTTCTCGTTCCGGCATGCTTGGGAAAATCCATGTGTCCGCCAGTTTAGGATCGTGAATTTCATCTAACAGCGGCGCGCCCTGGAAGAAAGTTACTCGAACCCAACGATCCGAGCGCGGATCAAACTTAGTCGCACCAAAGATCGCCAACTTACAACGCAATAAGTGCATTGGCAGTGCATCTTGGCGCAGCACGTTCATTTGAATATCACCCATTGCTCGGTTGCCTAACGTCCATACGCGACGTGTGATCGAACGGTAAGTCGGATTTTGCAACAGAAACTCTGCTACGGACATTTCTTCATCACAACCAAGCAAAGCGTGGTACAAGCGATTCACTTGTCTGCCGATATCAAGCGGCAGCTCTTTTTCTTCTCCTGCCTCTTCCCCACGAACACCAAGCCTTGGCTCTTCTTTGTCTTGTGAGCGATACCAGAACCAGTAGTTGTTCTCGGCTAGTGAGTAATCCGTATCAATCGCCCAGCGGTATTTGCTTTGCAACACTTCCAGTAAATCTTGGATCTTTTTCCCGCCCGGAATAGATAACGTTTCATCCGTATTCATTTGGCTAGCAAATTCATCCACTAAAGATGGGTAGAGTTCGATCAAGCAAGAGGTGAGGATTTCTTGGGCTTCCACACTCATTGTTTTCTTATGCTCGACCAAACTCGCCCAGTTCGGATGTAATGCCATTAACGTTGTTAGCTCCGATAGCAGTTGTTTGATGTCTGCTATCGCTTGATGATTGAGCCTGTCTTGATGTTCATTGATGGTGATGACTTGCTCTAAATGACGCTGTGCTTTTTGCAGCAATCCTTGCAAAGGAGCATGGAACGACGCTTTACACGGCATCGCAAAGACTCGCGCTACCGCACGCTCGCGAGAGGTCATCCATTGGTCAACGATGCACGGGTGATTAATCAAGTATGGAGCCATGCCTAAGCCAGTAGCATTGCCGACACCAAGGTAGCGCTGCAAGCCACGATGCAAAGCCACCGCGTTATCGCCACCTTGCTGAAGTGCTAGGTAGTGCACCCAATCCAAGCTGAATTCACGCAACATATATACCGCGCACATTTGCGCACTAAAAGACTGGCTGAAATCTGAGTTGTTCTCTAGCAGTTTGAAATCGGCGATGCCAAACTTGCCGTTCCCATACACAGCTGTGGTACGCAGGATATAACCCACTTCCGCCAGCTCTTTTGGCTCGGGCTGCTTGCCTTGAGAAAGGGCGCTAACAATGTGTTCAAACACACGCACGCTTTTGTTTGCGCGAGCCAGAACAAGCACGTTATTCGGATTGCGTCCCGCTTCTTGCAGCGGTACATTTGCTCGCAATCTTCCCAACAAAGTAACATCAACATCGCCTTGAACCAGTGCGAATGTGACGTCCCACTTTTCAGCAATGACGCGGTCATTACGCTCGTCATCAGTAATTTCATCACAGAACACCACCAAATGATAAACGTGCTCTGGCGTGGTCAACTTGTAAATAACGTGACCATAACCACGCGGACAAAGTTGCCACTCATGCTTGGTTACTTGCCAGTTTTGGCTTGCCATATTACGAATCAGGCTACGAACAAAGCTGATTCGGTTTTGGTGCATTGCGCCAAGCCTTTCGGCTGCCATGACAATCGCTGCGTCGCGCATAGTTGCTTCCGTATAAGTAGAACGATGTGCATCCATTTTGCTCACCACCTATTTGTTATTGTAAGAATACTAGGGTTTGTGCGGATGTAGGAGGAAAACACCCGCACAAGCTCCACGTTGTTTTAGTTAGATAATTGTTATAGCCCTTGCTCTTTCGCCATTTTGATTGCGATTTGCGGTGCATTCCAAAGTGACGGCAACAGAATCAGCGAAACCGGAACCGCGGTAATCACAATGAAAGATTGCAGTGCAGAGATGCCGCCAGAGCCAAGCGAAATCAGGATCAGAGCTGTCACACCCATCATTACGCCCCAGAAGGTACGGATGATCGCATTCGGCTCCGTTTCACCACTGATCACAACACTGATGGTGTAGGTCATTGAGTCGCCCGTCGTGACGATGAAGATCGTGGTTAAAATCAGAAATAGAATTGAAGTCAGCATTGGCATTGGTAGTTGCTGAGTCACCGCAAGCAAAGCACCTGGCAAGTTAAAGCCTTCAAACGCCGCACTCACACTACCCGGTTCAGTAATTTCAAACGCTAGGCCAGAGCCGCCTACAATCGTGAACCAAAAACAGGTGGTGAGCGGAGCCACAATGCTGATGGTGGAAATAACTTGGCGAATAGTGCGACCACGGGAAATACGCGCAATAAAGATTGCCATCATCGGACCATAACCAAGGAACCAGCCCCAGAAAAATACTGTCCACCAACTTAGCCAACCTTCGTCACCGCGATAGGTCGCCATTGGGATAAAGTTATCCAACATGCTTCCGACCCCTTGAATGTATCCGTTAAAGATAAAATTCGTAGGACCAAAAAACAGGATGTAAACCATCAATGCCATTGCCAGAATCACGTTGTAACGACTAAGCAGTTGCATGCCTCGGCTTAATCCACTGAGTGCTGACAAGGTGTAAAGCGCAATCGCAAACAAGATGATGATAAGCTGAGTCGTAAAGCCATCAGGAATATCAAACAATGCATTTAACGCGTAGCTAACCTGCAAGCCCAGAAACCCAATTGGACCAATGGTGCCCGCGGCTACCGCGATAATGCAGCATGCGTCAATCAATGCACCGAGCTGGCCTTTAAGCGCTCGTTCGCCCAAGACTGGATAAAGCAAAATACGGGGTTTTAGCGGTAAGCCTTTGTCGTAATGCAGGTGCATCACCACGATGGAAGTTAAGCTACCTACAATCGCCCAAGCCAGAAAGCCCCAGTGCATAAAGGATTGCGACAACGCATTCACCGCACCTTGCTGCGGGTTATCTTGCGCACCGTACAACGGGGGTGGGCTAACGTAATGCGCGATAGGCTCAGCCGCGGCCCAGAAAACACCACCACCAGCCAATAAGGTACAGAAAATAATCGCCATCCAGCGGAAAGAATCCATTTCTGGTTTCGCAATCCCGCCCAACATCACCTTGCCTGTTCGCCCTGCAGCCAAGCCAAGACCAATAAGAAAAGTGAGAAGCAGCAGTAACTGCCAGTAAGGACCAAACACCTGAACTGCCCAGCCAAAGCCGGCGTTAACGATCGTAGATAACAACTCGCCGTCATAAAGTGCAATAGCAACGAACAACGCGATAAAACCACCGCTATACCAAAAGGCCGGGTTATTCAGTCCTAATTTGTCCGTCGTGTTTTCTGTTGTTGATGTGTTGTGTGTTGCTTTTGACTTGCCCGATGACACGCTCATCGTGGAAGCTTTCATGCTATTGGTTAAATCAGACATACTCTGGCTCCAGAGGTTCTTTGCAGCTGCCAAAGACTGGCTACAAATGTGAGTTTTACGCCTGCCGTATTGTTGTTATGTAGGCAGGCGGTACCTAATTTTGGGAGTACTATGAAATAGGCTCTAATCCTTCTTTGAGGAAGTTGAACCAGTTTTCACCCAATATTTTTCCTGCCTCAGATTCACTGAATCCGTGACGCATTAATCCGTTGTAGATGTTCTCCATCCCTGCACTGCCGCAGAACCATGGCAGCGCATCTGGCCATCCCGAGTTACTTGCTGAACCTTCGCCGTAATCCATCGCTTTTGACCAACGACCGTTGCGCATCCACTCCAACACTTGTTGCGGCTGGTTTAGGCACAGATCGCTACCGATACCTAAATGGTCAACGCCAAACATGTCTGCGGTTTTCGCAACCATCTGGCAGAAATCATCCAGCGTGCACTGACTGCCATTTGGTAAATGGAACGGATATAAACTGAATCCGATCAAACCGCCGCGCTCCGTCAATGCTTTGATCACGGTGTTGGACTTGTTGCGCAGTGCGTCATGCGCAAATGTCGGGTTAGCATGGCTGATACAAATTGGACGCGAAGAGAGCTCGATAGCTTCCAACGTTGAACGCTCCGCGCTGTGGGACATATCAATGATCATCCCAACTCGGTTCATCTCTTCAATCGCTTGCTTACCAAAGCGAGTTACGCCGGAATCGTTTTGTTCGTAACAACCTGTCGCCAGTAAGCTTTGGTTGTTGTAGGTCAGTTGCATGATCAGCAGACCTTGGCGGCGCATCACTTCAATCAGGCCAATTTCATCATCGATTGGCGAGCAATTCTGCGCGCCGAAGAAGATGCCGACTTTGCCTTCTGCTTTGGCTTTTTCTACATCTGCCATTGAATAAATAGGCATGATCAGATCCGCATTTTGCTCGAAGCGCAAGTTCCATTCAGCAAAACGCGTTAAGGTTTCGCGCGCAGTTTCGTGGTAGACGATGGTGGCATGAACGGCCGTAATGCCACTCGCCTTAAGCGTTTGGAAATACTCTCGATCCCAATTGCAGTACTGCAATCCGTCAATCACAATCCGTTGTTGGTACATAACCACTCCTTAAACAATTTCTTAGCCTTTCAGTGCGGGTAACTGACACCATCAGCTACCCTGCTGTTCTTAGTAAGGGCGCTGATAAGCGGTTTTCACCACGGTGTAGAACTCTTTGGCGTACTGACCTTGCTCACGAGGACCAAAGCTAGATTCTTTACGGCCACCAAATGGGACGTGATAATCCGTACCCGCGGTTGGCAAGTTAACCATGACGCAGCCCGTTTGGACTTGCTGTTTGAAGATCGCGCTATTGCGCAGGCTTTGCGTGATAATGCCGCCTGTCAGGCCAAAGCGCGTATCGTTCGCGACCGCAATCGCCTCATCCAGATCAGAAACGCGAATCACGCTTGCCATTGGTGCAAAGACTTCTTCTTGGTTCACTTCCCAGCTGTTTTGTGTGTTCAAGAACAGGGTTGGTGACATGTAGTACCCGTCATGCTCTAGGCTCAGACGCTCGCCACCAAAAGCCAGCTCTGCGCCCGCTTGACGAGCGTTTTCGATCCACTCAAAGTTCGCATTCAGCTGGTTACCATCAACAACAGGACCCATGAATACGCCCTCTTCCAGTGCGTGACCCACTTTTAATTCGCTCATGCGTTTGATTAACGCTTCAACATACGCGTCGTGAATTCCGTCCATAACCACAAGACGAGAAGACGCGGTACATTTTTGACCTGCACCCGAGAATGAGCCTGCGATTGTGGCTTCAACGGCAATTTGAATGTCTGCATCATCTGCCACTACGAGCGCGTTTTTGCTGCCCATCTCTAGCTGACAACGTACAAAGTTTGGTGCCGTAGCCGCTGCAACTTTACGGCCTGTGTCCACAGACCCAGTGAAGCTCACGCCGTTCACATCCTTCGAATTGATAAGGGTATTACCTACTTGCGAACCGCTACCCAAAACGAGGTTAAACGTGCCAGCAGGTAAACCTTGGCGATGGATAATCTCTGTCAGCGCAACGGCACTTGCTGGGGTTAGGTTGGCAGGCTTCCAGACGACGCTGTTGCCAAACGCAAGTGCTGGCGCGATTTTCCAAGCCGCTGTTGCTGTTGGGAAGTTCCAAGGAGAGATAATGGCGATAACGCCGACGGCTTCGCGCGTAACTTCAACGGAGACACCTGGACGGACGGAAGCAGCGTTATCGCCAATTTGACGCAGAACCTCAGCAGCAAAGTATTGGAAGAATTGGCCAGCACGGTAAATCTCACCTCGACCTTCAGCAAATGGCTTACCTTCTTCACGCGAAAGCAAGGTGCCCAATTCGTCACATCGTGCAATGAGCTCATCACCAATCGCTTGTAACACTACTTGTTTGCGCTCGATTGGTGTTTTTTCCCACTCTGGCTGCGCTGATTTAGCCGCTTGAATCGCTTGCTCTACTTGCGACACACTCGCTTGTGCGAAATCGCCAATGTTTTCGCTGATATCAGAAGGGTTAATATTGGCGATGGTGTCCATGCCCGATTGCCACTCACCCGCTATATAGAGGGATTTTTCTGCTTGAACATTGTTAATAAAAGTCATGGTTCTTTCCTTGTTCTTCCGATTTGTGATGGCAAGCCACCCACTCACTGATCTCTAATTGTTCTTATTGGATTTATTCTGGTTGGCTTGCCGACGCGTAGACGACAAACTCCACCAACATCTCTTCTCGCGCTAACCCTGCAACCACCATGGCGGCGCGATTTGGGTACGGCGCTTCAAAATATTCCGCGTACACTTGGTTAACGGTCTTTAAGTATTCTCTGTCGGTCACATAAATCAGGACCTGCAACACCGAGTCCAAAGACTCCCCTGCACACTCCAGGGTGTGAATGAGATTGTTAAAGGTTTGACGTGTTTGTGCTTCGATGCCGCCTTCCACAACCGCACCTGTGTCATCAATAGGAATTTGAGCCGTATACAGGGTTCCGTTGTTGACTATCGCCCATTCAAGCGGCGCTTTAGAAGCAAATAGACTGGTTTTAACTGGGTGTTTTTTAGTAGGAGTATTCACGTGCCTTTCAACCTTTGTAACAGCTTTGTTTCAATATGGTTAAATGATGCACATTGACAGGCGATAAATCTAACGGTAAATTTTTTACATTTGATAAATAAAACTTATCACCTCATTGAGAATAACGTAAATAAAGGGATTAAGAGGCATTAGGGATGAGTATTAAGCTTCAACAATTAATGCATTTTGTGATGGTAGTCGAGGAAGGTGGGTTTCGAGCCGCTTCACATCGTGCAAATCGATCTCAGGCTGCGCTCTCCACGTCGATAAAAGAGCTAGAGAAAATGCTAGGACAAACGCTGTTTGAGCCCGGCAACAAAACCAAATTAACGCCTTTTGGTGAGATTTGTTTGCCCAAGGTGGTTCAGTTTCTCAATATCTACAGTGCGCTGGACAACGATCTCAAAGCTGCCGCGGCCGGACAGCAAGGGAGAGTGCGAATTGCGAGCGTTCCTTCTGTTGCAGCGAAACTCATCCCGAGCGTGTTGGCTGCCTTCTGCGAACAGTATCCAAATGTAGAAGTAAGCTTGATCGACGATAACGCGGCAGGTGTCGAGGCTCGCTTACTCTCTGGTGAAGTCGACTTGGCGCTCGGTAACCCCTCTCACCTCGATGAAGGCGGTATTGACTTTACGCCGCTGTTGTCCGACCCCATTGGCGTGGTGTGTTTAAAAGATAACCCGATTGCCAATCAAACAGAGGGAATCGAGTGGCAAACTTTGCTCGAACAACCTTTCATTCGCAACGGCACCTGTACGCTTCTCGATCCAACCCCAGCCAGAGCACTGAGTGAGCAAGCGCTCTATTCGGTCGAGAATATCACTTCGCTGTTTTCTGTCTTAGAACTTGGGATTGGTGTCACGACCCTACCTAAGCTTGCTTTCCCAACCAATGAAACACGCTTGGTTTGGATCCCACTTATCGATCCACCGCTTGAAAGGCAAATTGGTATCTTTACGTTGACTGACCGCACGATCTCGCCTCAAGCTAAAGCGTTTCATGATTTGTGTGTACGTTATCTAAACTATCAAGATGAAGAAACGTAGTTCGAAGGTTTTAGCTAACAGTGGCTCCATTAGATTTTAGAGCCACTGTTATTTGATATTAAGTGACAGATCCGGTCATATGAAATGACGAGGCTCTTATTGCACTTATTCTGGCTTGATATTCTGATTCATTCTGAACAAATTATTTGGATCAAACTTCTTCTTCACTTCTTGTAAACGCGCAAAGGTTGGACCGTAGGCAGACTCTGTACGTTCAGCTTCGTCTTGTGTAAGGAAATTGATATACGCTCCGCCACTTGCATAGGGCTTAGTCTTGGCAAAAAATTCCCTTGCCCAGTTGATGCAAGCTTCATCATCTTCTGCTAAATCCCATCTTCCATGCACATTTAATACATAGTTTGCATCACGGCTAGAATAAGCCATAGACTCAGGCTCAGGTCTAGAGGCAGCGCAGCCAAGAGAGGCGATAAAAATCTCACACTGAGGCGATGGTAACTTACCTGCGTATTCTATCGCTGCATCAATCACACCTTCGCTTAGCGAGTTAAAATTGTGCGATTTCCAATAGTTACGTGCGCCCGGAGTAAGCAATGGATCAAACGCTTGCTGCCACGCCGCAAATGGCTGTACACCAACATGCTCACCATGTGCATCACCAAACTCTCTCAACGGTGCAATTAACTTCTCACCTTCAGCCGGGTCACCCGCATAACATATCGCGAGCACAACCACTTCTTTACCGTGAACGCTTTCAGGTAAAAATGGGAGTGGCGGCGCTTTCCGACTCACCATCCAGACACTTAGATCATCAGGGGCCGACTCAGTGAATTTCGCAAACTGGGTGATAATGGATTTCGCTCGCTCAAATGGAAAGACAATGAGACCACTTAACACCTCTGGACCGACAGGATGTAGCTGGAATTCAAAACGCGTAACGATACCAAAGTTACCGCCGCCCCCACGTAACGCCCAGAACAAATCAGCATTTTCTGTCTCATTCGCGAGCAGTTGACGACCATCTGCAGTTACGACATTTGCAGAGACCAAGTTGTCTATCGTCATACCATATTTTCGGCTCAACCAACCAAAACCACCACCAAGCGTTAACCCCGCAATTCCCGTGGTTGAATTAATGCCGACAGGCGTTGCTAATCCATATTTTTGTGTGGCCTCATCGACATCAGCCAACGTACAGCCAGGTTCAACGAAAGCCCTTCTTTCGCTTTCATCCACTTGAACATGATTCAAAAGTGACAAGTCGATCATCACACCATGATCGCAAACCGCATTGCCCGCAATATTATGCCCACCACCTCGGACCGAAAGTAGCTGATTGTTATCCCGAGCAAAGTTAACCGCCATCACGACATCATCGGCAGACTTGCAGCGAGCGATAACACCGGGACTGCGATCTATCATGCCATTCCAGATTTGACGAACTTCGTCGTACGTAGGATCTCCGGGCAAAACAACATCACCCTGAAATTGATTTTTAAAGTGTTCAATGGTTGCATTTTCTAGACTATTCATATTAGTTGCCTCTCACGTTTTACATGAGGCTTGCAAAGCACAATGCAACGACAAGCTAATACAAGTCCCTCACAATTAAACGTGACGTTTGAGTAGCTATTTTCAGAAAATAAACAAGGCCCCACAGTAACGATACCGTAGGGTCACAAATTCCCTTACTCTCTTGGGTTCGATAAAGCTGAAACACAGTTATAAAAATCAGATAGTTATCGCAATGATACCGCACCTCAAAACACCTTCTGTATTCTTTACCCTGTGTGACACTCGCACCTAATTATTAATAAGTTCATTGTAAGTTTAGAATGCAATTTAGTTTCAGATATGAAACTTTGTCTTATAATTAATATTTTTAATAATTAGTTATATTACCTTTATTTATCAATTAAATAGGATTATAAACATATTTCGGACTGCGAATAGTGAATAGCCGTTAGAGGCAGTGATATTGAATTAAATTGAATAGCCTTCTTAGTGCTTTAGAAGACTATTGCGCTATTTATCAATGACATACCGCCACTTTAGGTGGGTTATTTACGACGATTTCGGTTCTTATACACCACGCAAAAGTTACCACGTTTGGTTCGGCATTTTGAGCAGCGCTCGCAATCCACTGGCGCTCGATTACCCTCTTTCCAGCGCTTTATTAACTGAGGCTCAGCCAATAAAGGACGTGACACAGCGAAAAATTGGATATCTGTGTTTTCTACAATTTTCTCAATCGCATCAATGTCACTCAATCCGCCGACAGTAATCACCGGGACGCTCACATCTTGACTGATCACATGTCCATATTCGTGAAAATAGCCTTCTTCTTGTAGTGTGTAACCATCGAACGTTTCACCAACAAGCTCGTTTGCTTTGCCGTGAATATTGCCAGACACGATGATCGCATCAACGCCCACTTCTTCGAGTTTCTTACAAACGACGCGAGTTTCATCGAACGTTAAACCGCCGTCAAAGAATTCTGTCGCGGTAAGCTTCACAAGGATTGGGAAAGTATTCCCAACCAGCTTTCTGCTTTCAGAAAAAATTTCTAAAAGGAAACGCATGCGATTTTCTAAGCTACCACCGTATTCGTCTTCGCGACGATTATAGTACGGGCTTAAAAACTGGTTAATTAAGTAAGTGTGTGCCGCATGTATCTCTACGCCGTCAAAACCAGCGTCTTGAGCACGTTTACTCGCCAATGCGAATGCCTTTACGATGTAGTCAATTTCGTCTTTTGTCATCGCTTTGCCTTGCGTATTCGTGCCACGCTCAGGCACGTCACTCGGAGCGAAGATGACACGCTCACCGACGTTGTAGGTGGTTTTGGTGCCACCGTAAGCAATTTGCATTACGATTTTAGAATCGTGTTGATGTACTAGCTCTGTTAGCTTTTTGTATTCTTCAATAAAAGAGTCGTTGTAGATCCCCATCATCCCAGCGTTGGGTTTCTCTTCTTCCACGATATTGGCATAACCAGTAACAATTAGACCCACTTCACCTTTCGCCAACTCTTCGTAAATATCGTAAAGCTTATCCGTCATGTGGCCATCTTCGGTCGCCATGTTCTCCCACGTTGCGCTGCGCACAAAACGGTTCTTTAGGGTCATGTTGCCAATGCGGGCTTCGGAAAACAAAATGCTCAAAACCAGTCCTCTTAATGTTGTCTTTATGGTTCTATCTTTTCCCAAGTAACCAAGAACAAAAAAGGAACAGCGATACCCAACGTATGGCTGTTCCTTCTCTGAATCCGTGAGACCTGCAAACTACAGGCGCACCTTAATGCCTCGGAGACGACAAAACTTTAATCTGGGTTAAGGTTTAGTGAGTTTTTAGATTATGTAAAAGGATGATTCTTAATCGTGTTCATTTCACTGGAGTTAAGATGCTTCCTCACCCACTTTCAGTCGTAAAACTTTTGTATTTCGCTAGCTGGTGATTCAACTCAAAAATTCACATTGTTAGTTTGTATGCTGCCATGGGAACTAGCACTCCCCCCCCAAAATGTTTACATTACAAACTATCGATATTGAATTTTCATATGGCAAATAGAGTTATTGCGCTGTTTATACTTTTTAGCTCAATAGTCGCTATCTCTTGGCATTATTACGCGTCAGCGGAAACGCGCGATCCACTATGTTACACACTGGTTGTTTTTGCTTTTAGATATGAATACGTGATAGTGAAGCTAGAGGAGAAACAGGGAAAATAAAGGACAATAGAAAGTTAAATGACCTTACTTCTAGGTAAGGTCATTCATGCATTCAGCAGCAAAAGATATTAGCGCGTAGCAAACGCTTAGGTCTGGTTGTTACAGAGCTAGAGGAATCAACTCGACACCAAGCACACCACTAATCCCCATCACCACTAGCAGTGAGACTTTAAACACCGACTTTGACCAAGCGATGTAGTTGCTGTCGTCAATACTGCGAAAGGTCACTTTCGTCCACATAAAGCAAACAACCGCTGCAACCGCTAAGTATTCATACCCGGCTTCACCAAGTAAAAATAACCCCAACGATACGGCCCCAAACGCCACGACATACGCTTTCATGTGTCGATGCGCTTTATGAATGCCCTCTTTAACTGGTAATACGGGAATCCCGGCTTCTCGGTAGTCTTGCATCCGGAACATGGCAATCGCGTACGAGTGCGGCATTTGCCAGAGACAGAACATGGTAAAGAGTAAAATCGCTTCCAAGCTAATAAAGTTTGTTACCGCCAAGTAACCCACCAATGGCGGAACTGCGCCTGAAATACTTCCCACTAAAGTTCCATACACCGAGTTACGTTTGTACCACATCGTGTAAAAGAACACGTAATACACGTAGCCAAGCAACACGACGACAGCGGATAGTGGGTTCACTCGGATAAATAACAGTGCGGTTCCTACCAGCAATAAAGCAAGTGCATAAACAAACGCAATATCGATATTGATGTTGCCTTTCACTGTTTCACGATTTTGTGTACGTGCCATCTTTTGGTCGATATCACGATCAAAAATATTATTCACCACACAACCTGAAGCGATGACTAACCCCACACCAACTAACGTTGTAACGAACAACATTAGACTGGCTGGTTCTGTTTTTGCGGCGAGGAAGAACCCCGCCGCAACAGAAATCAGGTTGCCGAAAATAATGCCCGGTTTGGTGATAGACAAATAACTTTTCAGCATACCTTGGCCTACAACTTCATGTTGACGTTCATGTTGTAGATGATCCATACCGAGCCAGCGATAAGGATAAGTACAACAATGGCGGTAAACATCAGTGATACAAGGTTCCAACGTCCGTCGGATGTTTTTGTTTCCATGTGCAAGAAGTATTTGAAGTGAACAAATATCTGCACTAATGCACATCCAAATAGAATCGCATAGGTTGTTGTATCTGGTAATGATTTCGTCCAAACAAAGTAGAACGGAATTACCGTCAGAATCAGTGAGGCAATGAAGCCTTTCACGTAATCTGACGCACTGGTTTCTACATGTTGATCCATTACATTACCCCCAGTAAGTAAACGATGGTAAAGACACAAATCCAGACGATATCTAGAAAGTGCCAGAATAGGCTTAAGCAGTTAAAGCGCATTGCCATATTGTCGTTCAGACCTTTCGTCGACAGTTGGTGATACGCTACCGCTAACCAAATCAGACCAAAGGTTACGTGCAGGCCGTGCGTACCAACCAACGTAAAGAATGCCGATAGGAATGCACTTGTTTGTGGACCATAGCCTTCTTCAATCAGGTGATGGAACTCATAGACCTCCATACAGATAAAACCAAGACCAAGTGCGAACGTTATTAGCATCCAACGTTTGAGACCAGCAACGTTGTTGCGCTTCATCGCGATAATGCCAAAACCAAATGTGATACTGCTAAACAGCAGCAGCATGGTTTCGACAAACACGAATGGGAGTTCGAAAATGTCTTTACCTGTTGGGCCCGCAATTGAATTGCTCGACAACACAGCGTATGTCGCGAACAAGGTCGCAAACAGTACGCAGTCACTCATCAGGTAAACCCAAAAGCCAAATAGCTTGTTGCCATTCGTGTCATGGTGGTGATCATGGTCGTGATGTGCTGCGATATTAGTTTGCATACGTCACCTCCAGATCATCTTTACTTTCGCTGTCTTTCACTGAGTTTTTCTTCGCTTCTTCAAGCTGAGCTCGACGCTCGGCCTCAATTGCTTTGATCTCTTCAACTTCCACGTAGTAATCCACATCATCGTTGTAGCTGTGCTGAATACACGTCACGATAATACCGACCAAACTTGCTGCCGCTAGCCACCAGATGTACCAAATCATGCCGAAGCCAAATAGGAGCGACCAAGCCGACACGTAGATGCCTGTTGCCGTGTTTTTTGGCATATGAATACGTTCGTATTCCACTTCTTTAGTTGGATCGAACTCGCCACTTTGTTTCTGGTACCAGAAGGCATCCAGCACATCACCTTTTGGCAGGTGCGCAAAGTTGTAGAACGGCGGTGGAGACGATGTTGCCCACTCAAGAGTACGACCACCCCACGGATCACCAGTTAGGTCACGGTTTTGCTCGCGGTCACGGATACTCACGTAAATTTGGATGAACTGAGACAATACGCCCAGTGCAATCACAACCGTACCTGCTGCGGCAATCGACAACAGTGGGAAGTATTCAGGGTTGATGTCTTGGCTTAAACGACGAGTCATCCCCATAAAGCCCAGCGCGTAAAGCGGTAGGAACGCCATTAAGAAACCAATAATCCAAAGATAGAACGCACGTTTGCCCCAAGTTTCATTCATGGTGAAACCTGTCGCTTTCGGGAACCAGTAAGTGATCGCAGCGAAACATCCAAACACCACACCACCGATGATAACGTTGTGGAAGTGAGCAATCAGGAATACTGAGTTATGCAGAACGAAATCTGCACCCGGAACAGCCATGAGTACGCCTGTCATACCACCAACAGTAAAGGTGATCAGGAAGCCCACCGTCCACATCATTGGCGTCGTAAAGCGGATGCGGCCTTTGTACATGGTGAATAGCCAGTTGAAGATCTTCACCCCTGTTGGGATAGAAATAATCATCGTGGCAATACCGAAGAAGGCATTTACGTTCGCGCCAGATCCCATCGTAAAGAAGTGGTGTAGCCAAACGACAAACGCAAGAATCGTGATAACTACGGTAGCCCAAACTAGCGATGTGTAACCGAACAACTTTTTACGTGAGAAGGTTGCGGTGACCTCTGAGAACACACCAAAAATTGGCAAGATCAAAATGTACACTTCTGGGTGGCCCCAAGCCCAAATCAGGTTGACGTACATCATTACGTTGCCGCCAAGATCATTGGTAAAGAAGTGCATGCCGAGGTATCTATCCAGCGTTAGCAGAGCGATAGTCACCGTTAGGATTGGGAATGAAATGATGATCAAAATGTTTGCACACAGAGACGCCCAAGTGAAAACTGGCATCTTCATCATTGGCATAGACGGTGTACGCATACGCAAAATGGTCGCGAAGAAGTTCACGCCTGTTAACGTCGTACCGACACCTGATATCTGCAGCGCCCAAATCCAATAATCGACCCCAACTCCTGGGCTAGCCTCAATACCTGAAAGCGGCGGATACGCCAACCAGCCGGTACGACCAAATTCACCTAAGCCGAGAGACATGTTTGTTAGGATGACACCTACAACAAACAGCCAGAAGCTCAAGTTATTCAGATAAGGGAAAGCTACGTCACGCGCACCAATCTGCAATGGCACGATGATGTTCATCAGACCAATGACCAATGGCATCGCTACGAAGAAGATCATGATCACGCCATGGGCAGTAAAAATTTGATCGTAGTGATGCGGTGGCAAGTAACCTGCTTCACCCGCAGAAGAAAGGAGTTGCTGACTACGCATCATGACTGCGTCAGCAAAACCACGAACAAGCATCACCATCGCTACTGCGATGTACATGAAGCCAAGTTTTTTATGGTCTACTGAAGTAAACCATTCATTCCACAAATATTGCCACTTTCCGGCTTTGGTTACCGCGTAAACTACGGCTAAACCAACCAGCGCCACAACCGCTAAGGTGATGACGATAATAGGTTCGTGGAATGGAACTGAATCAAGAGTTAATCTTCCAAACATTACGATTATCCTTGGTTTTCAGGCAAACAGTTCATTGAACCAGGATGCTGAGTCACAACGTCGGTGAACAAGAACGGAGGAACGCTAGAGAACAAAGTGACTGGCTCTGCGATACTTGGCGCTGCCAGTGAGCTGTATTGCTCCCAATCTTCAATACGATCAGGGCTCGCCTTCACTTTCTGCACCCAATTTAGGAACGCAGCACGATCAGACATTGCTGAAGCTGTGAACTTCATTTGCGAAAAGCCTTCGCCGCTGTAGTTCGATGCAAACCCCTTGTAGTCACCTTCGTGGTTCGCTATCAGGTTGAGCTTGGTAACCATGCCTGGCATCGCGTAGATCTGTGTACCCAAGCGAGGGATGAAAAACGCGTTCATGATGTTGTCCGAAGTCAGTTTGAACTGCACTGGCACATCTTTCGGGAACGCCACATAGTTCACCGTCGCAATGTTTTCTTCTGGATAGATGAACAACCATTTCCAATCGAGTGACACCACTTCGATGGTCATTGGTTTAACATCACTTTCCAATGGTTTGGAGGGCTCTAGTTCATGAGTCGAACGCCATGTGATCGTCGCAAGAATAGCAATGATGATGATTGGAATTGTCCATACCACCACTTCGATTTTGGTCGAGTGTGACCACTCGGGAGCGTACTCTTCTTCAGTGTTAGAGGCGCGGTATCGGTAAGCGAAGTAAATCGTCATTAGAATCACAGGGATTACAACGATCAACATCAGCAAAAGAGCAGTAATAATTAGCTCTTTTTCCTGCACACCAATGGCACCTTTTGGGTCAAGTAAAGCTGAATTACATCCTGAGAGCATAAGTATGACGGACGCCAAACTTCCCCTCGACAAGATGCGTTTATATCTTGAGGCTTCCATTAACTTTCTCGATGGTTGTCTGATTTCAAAACAAATGCCAATCACAGTAAATAAGAGCTCAGAAACAGCGCAGGGGAATGTTTGATAAAAAGGCAAAAATTTTGATAAGTAGTTATTCTACTTACAAATTTTTCAGCGCCGTTATCAAGCATCTTAACCAGCTAAAATGAACAATTACTTGCTACGATTGGTATCAAGCTAAGAACCAGTTGTTATAGTCATTAGAATGTTTATGTGTTGAGCATGAGTAACGTCGGGATCAGAGCGAAACAAAACGGAATTGAGTGGAGATCAAAACCACACTATTAGTGTGAGTTTATTGTTACACTTTGAAACACAATGTTACATTTGGCGCATTATGAGGAGTAAAAAGTTAAAGCTCATTAGCCACAACTGGAAACTAACCTTCCATTAATGAAACCCACACACTTAAAATGGGAGATTAACCTCAACACGAATTTCACGTGCTTCACAGTTAATGTCTTTTGAAACAGACAGTTGCAAATTCATTTTGATGAGACTGACTATCAACTGCATTTACATAGATAGCTTGATTACGAAGGGGAAATTAAAAGTGGCAAATTGTGATCAATGTCAAATTAATGATTTCACTTAGTATTTGAGTGGTATTTACTTCTCATTATTTACTTTTGGCAAAGCATTCACAGGGCGAATCCAAACATGAGTAATAAACACACTTACGTTGCCCAGAACTGGCTCTCGGAAAAATAGGAAATGTTGAAAGGGAAAGAAGCTTGTCATTCCGGTCTGTGGGGCCTAACCCTAGGGCTTTACATACGAATGCCTCCATCCACTTCTAAAACTCTGCCAGTAAAGTAATCACTCTCAAAAATGTATTTTACTGCATGTGCGATTTCACTTGTTTCACCCATCCTTCCAATTGGGATCATCTTTTCTAGCCGTTCTATGGCTTCTGGTTTCATTTGCTCTGCCATCGCGGTATGTACCACACCTGGTGCAATCGCCGCCGCGCGGATACCGTATCTTGCTAACTCACGGGCCCACGTTGTCGCCATGGTTGCGACCGCCGCTTTAGATGCAGAATAATTGGTTTGACCGATATTCCCTGCTCTCGCGACACTAGAAATATTGATGATAACGCCTTGTGAACCGCTCTCAATCATCTTGACGGCAGCTTCACGCCCACACAAAAATGTCCCCGTAACGTTGACGTTCATGACCAAATTGAATTGATCCAAAGACATCTTACTGATCACGCCGTCTTTTGATTTTACAAGTAACCCATCTCTTAGCACGCCAGCGTTATTGACTAGCCCATTGAGTTGGCCAAAATCTTGGATAACCGCTTCAAACGTGTTTTCAACATCGATTTCGCTCGTTACATCCACTTGATAAGTCAACGCTTTTGCGCTCAGCATTCGGCACTGCTCTTGTGTTTCCATTAAGCCGCTAGCGTTTACATCTAATAACGCTAAATCTGCACCGGCTTGAGCAAGCGTAATTGCCATCATTTGCCCAAGTCCCTGCCCTGCACCTGTAATGACAATGACACTATTTTTAATATCCATAGTTACTGCACTCCGTCGCTAATAATGTTCCCTATTTCAAGCCTGTTTCGGTGGTCCGAAATGATGAGTTTTACTTCACCATTTCAGACGGCTTTGTAGCAAAACTCAGTCTAGCCTTTCTTACTCTTGTAAAACTCAAACAAGCTTGAGAAGTCGAGCTCGCCGTGGCCGCTCGCGTTGTGGAAAGAATATAAATTACGCGCCAGTGAGCCCATCGGAACCGAAGAGTGTGTTTGTAACGCCGCATCTAACCCCAAACCGAGATCTTTCAACATGAGTTTGCTCATAAAGCCCGGTTGGTAATCGTTGCTGGCAGGTGCACTGTCCATCACGCCTGGGCAAGGATTGTAAAGCTCCAATGCCCAATTTCGGCCAGAGCTTTGCAGCATGATGTTTGATAACACTTTGGGATCGAGCCCATGATCGATACCTAGATTTAGCGCCTCGCACGTACCAGACATTAAAATGCCGAGCATCAGGTTATTACAGATTTTCGCCATTTGACCATCGCCCGCTTTACCGGCATGGAAAACATTTTTGCCCATGTACTGCAAAATGGCATTGGCTTTAGAAAACGCTTCATCCGAGCCACCAACAATAAAGGTTAATGTCGCCGCTTTAGCGCTGGCAACGCCACCCGAAACGGGCGCGTCGACAAATAGCACGCGTTTATTTGCCGCTTCATTGGCGACTAATCGCGCAGAGTCCGGATCAATGGTTGAACAATCAATCATCAAGGTACTTGGCGAGACAAGATTGAGGACACCTACGCCACCGTGTAAGTCGCCAAGATACACGGAACGAACGTGAGATCCTGCTGGTAGCATCGTGATGACTGTGCTTGCACCATCCACGACTTCCTCAATAGAGCTCGCCACCACCGCACCAAAAGGTGCAAGTTGCTTTGCCGCTTCGCTATCGACATCGAATACTTGCACGTTAAATCCAGACGCTAATAAGTTTTGCGCCATCGGATGCCCCATTCTTCCTAAACCGATAAATGCGATGGTACTCATGATCATTCTCCTTATTGACCTAGTGTTTGTTCACCCAAATCAGCAAGCGGATGTTCGTCATCCGGCCAAAGTGAGGTAAACAAGGTATCGATGACATCTTCATCGACTTCACTGACACTGTTAAACATCCAGTTAGGTTCGCCATCCCGGTCAATAAGCCGAGAACGGACGCCCTCTTTAAACTCACCTAATAAGGCGCTGCGAACCGATAAACTCAGCTCCAAGCGGAAGCAATCTGCAAGTGGTAAGCTGTGGCATTCTTTCACTTGTCTGAAGCAAATATGCGCGGTGATCGGACTGCCCGCGGCGAACGTTTGTTTCGCGTTTTCTATCCACTGACTGTTCCCTTCGATAGCCATGATTCGCTGTGCTATTGCATTAAGATCAAAGCCTTTGCACGCTTCCTCTATCTGATCTAAGTATGGACAAATTTGCGTGGTTGGTTTGCTATCAATAACCTGTTCTTCCATTAATTGTAGTAGCGCAGTTACCAACTCTTTCGCATCTTCTTTGCCCCACTGGAGCCGCTTTAGCTCATCCAGTAAGGTGGGATACTGCTCTTCCAACAGTAACCAATCGGCCAAACCAATAGTGACAGCGTCACTTGAATTCACCATTGAACCTGTCAATCCGAGGAATAAACCCACTTGCGGATCTATCTGGCTTAAAAACCACGTACCTCCCACATCAGGATACAGTCCGATATTGACTTCTGGCATAGCAAGGCGTGATGTTGTTGTCACAACTTTATGGCTGGTTCCCATAAAAAGTCCCATTCCACCGCCCATGACAATACCTTCTCCCCAGCCGATAATAGGTTTGTTGTAAGTGTGAATGAGATAGTCACACTCATACTCCAACGAGAAATAGTCCGTACAGAACTCTACGATTTTTTCTTTACTCTCGTTATGCATGACGTGATACATAGCTCGAACATCGCCACCAGCGCAGAATGCTTTTTCTCCAGCGCCGGTTAGTACCACACAAGTCACATGCGGATCGTCTTGCCACTTGATAAGCTGATCGTTAAGTTGGACTAACATGTCATACGTCAATGCATTCAATGAAGCGGTGTTGTCTAACGTTGCGATACCAATGCGGTGCACGCCATCTAAGCACTCTATTTCACTAATGGTTACCATCCCTGCCATGTGGCCTCCTATCGGTTTTTCCATTGCGGAGGGCGTTTTTCTAAAAAGGCACGAACACCCTCAACTTGATCTTCCGTATCAAAAAGATTCAGAAACAACTCTCGCTCTTTCATTAAGCCGTGCTTAAGTGGCGCAGAGCGCATATTTTGAATGAGCGCCTTACATGCGGCGACAGAAGATGGTGACTGGTTCGCAACAGATTCAGCAAGCTCCAACGCTTTACTTAACGCTTCGCCTTTGGGAACCAACTCCTCAGCCAAGCCTAGTTCTTTTGCTTTGTCAGCGCTGACTTGTTCTCCACATAAAACGATGCGCTTTGCCCAGCCTTCCCCTACTAACGCTGTGAGATTTTGGGTACCGCCAGCGCAGGGCAAAAGTCCGACTTTGGCTTCAGGTAAAGCAAGTACCGCTTGCTCTTCAACTACTCGAATATCACAAGCTAATGCCACTTCTAAACCTCCGCCCATGGCGTAACCATTAATGGCGGCAATGGAAACACCACGGAATTCCGAGAGCGTTTCAAACGCTTCACCAAAGCATCGCGCCATGTCTAACGCAACCGCTTTGTCACCATCAGAAAATAGCTTGAGATCCGCACCTGCAGAGAAAAACTTTTCTCCACTGCCGGTTAAAACCAGTGCGTAGACCTGCTTATCATTGTTAAGTGTGAGTATCAGCGACTTCAGTACCTTGAGGCTCTCTGCTGTCCACGTATTGGCTGGCGGGTTGTTCATTGTCACCACCGCAACGTGATTAGTGATCGTATGTTGAATGGCTTCTTGGGTTAATGGCATATCTGAATCCTTTCTCAATGAGCAAATCCAATACTTCGCTACAGCAAGGCCGATTCCTCAGAGAGCAAACGGCGCGCGATGATCAAGCGCATAATTTCGTTCGTTCCCTCCAGAATTTGATGCACACGCACATCTCTGAAATGACGCTCCATTGGATACTCTTTGATGTAACCATAGCCGCCATAAAGCTGCAGCGCTTGGTCGCAAACCTGAAAGCCTACATCGGTTGCGAACCGTTTTGCCATCGCGCAATAAGCCGTGGCATCCGGGTCATTTCGGTCGAGTTTACTGGCGGCATAGCGCACCAACTGCCGCGCAGCCACTAGCTCTGTCGCCATGTCTGCCAATTTGAATTGTAAGGCTTGAAACTGCGCAAGCGGCTTGCCGAACTGCTTACGTTCTTGAATATACCGTGCCGCCTGATTAATGGCCTGTTGAGCCGTACCGACGGAACAGGTCGCAATATTTATACGCCCTCCATCAAGCCCTTTCATCGCAAAGACAAAACCTTGCCCTTCTTCGCCCAGTAAATGGCTAGCTGGAATAACGACATTTTCAAAAGTAACCGCTCGTGTTGGTTGGCTGTTCCAACCCATTTTGGGTTCTTTGCGCCCATAGCTGATACCATCTGTTTGAGCAGGAACAACAAATGCAGACACGCCTTTGGCCCCCGCTTCTCCGGTTCTCGCCATCACGACCAAAACATCTGTCTCTCCTGCGCCAGAGATAAAGGTTTTGCCACCGTTGAGCACATACTTATTCCCCTTTTTTGTGGCGGAAGTGGTCAGTGCAGCGGCGTCTGAGCCTGCGTTGGGCTCGGTTAAGCAATAGGAGCCTAACCATTCCCCCGTAACTAACTTCGGGCAGAACTGCGTTTTGGCTTCATCGGTAGCAAAACTGGCTATCATCCAACTGACCATGTTGTGAATCGTCATAAACGCCGTAGTGGACGTACATCCCATGGCCAGTTGTTCAAAGATAATTGAAGCATCTAAGCGACTCAGCCCTAGGCCACCTTGCGCTTCTGGAGTGTAGAGGCTTAGGAAGCCTAACTCTCCAGCCTCTCTCAATACGTCTTTGGGGAAGATCTGTTTTTCATCCCACTCCGCCGCCATCGGTGCTAAACACTCATCGGCAAATTGCTGAGCGGTATCGGCAAATGCACGTTGATCTTCATTAAGTTCAAAGTCCATAAAAGCTCCTTCTATTCACTCAGCGCAGTTGGATGGTCAAATTAGGCCCCGTTGGAATATCGTCATCAAACCAACGTGCCGTCACCGTTTTAGTCTCGGTATAAAAACGTACCGCTTGTTTACCATACGCATGTAAATCACCATAGAAACTGCCTCTCCAACCAGTAAAGGAGAAAAATGGTAAAGGGACTGGAATTGGCACATTAATCCCCACTTGACCGACTTGAATGTCATGCTGATATTTTCTCGCAGCAGCACCATTAGCGGTAAATATGGAAGTTCCGTTGCCGTAAGGGTTGCGATTCACCAACTCAATGGCATCTTGCAACGTTTCGACTTCCAAACAAACTAAAACAGGGCCAAATATCTCTTGCGTGTAAATCGACATATTCGCTGTTACACCGCTAAACAAGGTTGGGCCAATCCAGTTTCCATCGGGAAAGCCTTCCACTTCACACTGACTGCCATCCAGTTCACACACTGCGCCTTGTTGTTTGCCATCTTCAATTAGGTCCAATACGCGTTGTTTAGCTTGCTCACTGATCAGTGGGCCATAAGCAGCCTGCTCATCGTCCCAAGGCCCTGGGTGGACTTTCGCCATCGCCTGTTTGAGGTCTGTAATCCATTGTTTTGAATCGCCGACAAATACCGCAACAGAAATTGCCATACAACGCTGCCCCGCCGCCCCAACGGAGGACCCCACTAGGTTATTCACCACTTGTTCTTTGTTCGCATCAGGCATGATCACCATGTGATTTTTAGCACCAGCAAAAGCTTGAACGCGTTTAAAGTGTTTCGTACCCGTGGTGTAGATATAACGGGCAACAGGAACCGAGCCAACAAATGACACCGCTCGAATGTCAGGATGAGCCAGCAGAAAATCGACTTGGTCTTTGCAACCGTGAACGATTTGCAACACTCCTTTCGGCGCGCCAGCTTGCTCAAATAGTTCGGCTAAACGAATAGAAGTCAACGGCACTTGTTCGGAAGGTTTGAGCACAAACGTATTGCCCGCCGCGATAGCGATTGGGAACATCCACAACGGAATCATGGCAGGAAAGTTAAACGGCGTAATGCCGCAACACACACCTAGGGGCTGAATCATTGAGTAACTATCAATATCCGTGGCAACGTTTTCGACGGTTTCGCCCATCATATTGCTGGCAATGTTTGCAGCCTGCTCAACAACCTCTATGCCTCGCCACACATCGCCTTTAGCATCCGCTAAAATCTTACCCGTTTCATGAGAAAGCAGTGTGGCAAGCTCATCATGATGTTCTTTGAGAAGGTGCTGATAACGAAGCATGACTCTAGCACGCTCGGATACTGCCACTTTCTTCCAGGATTGGAATGTCTCTTTCGCATTATCAATGGCGGCTTCCATCTCGTGATCCGTTGAGCAGGGAACGTACGCAATGACATCATTAGTGGCGGGATTGGTCACCTCAACCCAATCCGAAGTTTGAGATTCACGAAACTCTCCACCAATAAACAAGGGAACCAAACGAGTCATCATTTACTCCTTTCTGATTTCAATTAAAGCGGTATTTCAATGCCTATCGCCGTTGCCTCTCCACCACCGATACAAAGTGACGCAACGCCTCGCATCACTTTTTTGGCGTCTAGATCACCGTCGGTACCTAAAGCTTGTAGCTGACGCAAACTATGAATCAATGTCACCAGAATTCGTGCGCCACTTGCGCCTATCGGATGCCCGAGTGCACACGCTCCGCCTTTAATATTGACTTTGCTTATATCAAGCCCAAGTTCTGCTACCGCGATTTGTGTCACGACAGCAAAGGCTTCATTTATCTCCCACAGATCCACTTCGTCAATTGACCAATCCAACTGGGACAACAACTGTTCAATCGCATAAACGGGAGCCAAAGTATATTCAGCAGGTTTTCTGGCGTGTGTGGCGTGAGACTTGATAACGGCGAGTGGCTCAAGACCTTGGTGGAGCGCAGTCTCTTCATCCATTAGAACAAGCGCTGCAGCGCCATCGGAAATCGCACTCGAATTCGCAGCGGTCACCGTGCCTTTTTTATCAAATGCAGGTTTGAGTTGAGGGATTTTATCCAGATCAATCGAGCGTGGGTGCTCATCGTAATCCAGCGTTCCTTGTTCAGACTTGGTGTTGAGTTCAATCGCTGAGAGCTCGTCTGCAAATAAGCCTCGCTCTTGAGCTTCCAACGCACGTTTTGCCGACATCACTGCCCATTCGTCCATTTGCTCTCTGGTAAACTTAAGCCTGTCTGCGACGTGCTGAGCATAAACACCCATTAAGTGCCCTTCGTACGCATCTTGCAATCCATCGAGAAACATGTGGTCATACGTCGACTGGTGGCCCATGCGCATTCCCTTTCTCGCCTCTTTCAATAAATACGGCGCATTGGTCATACTCTCCATACCACCAGCAATGGCCGTTCGAATCGTTTCAGCTTTGATAAGATCGTGCGCCAACATGACGCTCTTCATGCCGGAACCACACACTTTATTGATAGTCGTGCCCCCTACACTCATGGGTAAATCCGCACCAATTGCCGCTTGTCTCGCCGGGGCTTGCCCACAACCCGCAGGGAGCACACATCCCATGAAGACTTCATCTACAGATGTCACATTCACTTCGTGCATTGCCGCCTTGATCGCCAGTGCGCCTAATTGGGGAGCGGAGTAAGTTTGCAACTTTCCTTGAAAGCGCCCGATCGGCGTTCTCTTCGCGCTGACAATCCAGATGTCTTTTTCCATGATTCGCATTCCCTTGAGGTATATGTGAACACTAGACTGACTGATAACGCCCATGCATGACATTGCTTACCAAGTGCTACGCCAGTCTTTGTCGCCCTTTCTCACTGACAAACTTTCATACTGCGATTTCTTGACGTTTACGTAAGCATAGCACTAGCCTTTACAATGAGATGAAAAAACACACCAAGTAGGCGTTTATCTCTTAAAATTTGCGTTCGGCCTTTCCGTTGAAGGTTCGATTTCCAGAAACTGGATTTTTATTCGAGGTAAGTATGTTATGGAAAAATACAAGATCAGTGACCTCGCCAAGGAGTTTGATATTACCACTCGCAGTATCCGGTTTTATGAGGACGTAGGTCTGATTGAACCAGAGCGAAAAGGCAACATGCGCGTTTATCAACGCAGAGATAAAATTCGTCTCAAACTGATTTTAAGAGGGAAACGGCTCGGTTTTTCACTGGCAGAAATTCGTGAACTTTTCGAGCTCTATGACATGCAACAAACCGAAGGACAGTTATTGAAAATGCTCAATATCATTGAAGAGAAACAAGCCGTCCTACAACAGCAACTCAATGACATCAGCGTCGTAATGGCAGAGTTGAATGCAGCTAAAGAACGCTGTATTCAAACACTCAAAAGCAAAGAGACATAACCGCTATACTCAAATAGCGACACTGCAATCGGCTTTTCCACCTTACCTCTGATATCGGGAGACGTTATGAAAAGCACCTACGCCCCACTCAATTTCGGACTTGGTGATACCATCGATATGCTCCGAGACCACGTTAATGCCTTTGCTACGGAACATATTGCGCCCATCGCCGCAGATATAGACCGCGATAACCAGTTTCCGAACCATTTGTGGCCTTTGTTTGGAGATATGGGGTTGCTCGGTGTCACCGTCGATGAAGAATTTGGTGGAGCAGGCATGGGATACCTCGCTCACGTTGCTGCGATGGAAGAGATCAGCCGAGCCTCTGCCTCCGTCGCTTTAAGCTACGGTGCTCATTCTAATCTGTGCGTCAATCAGATTTTTCGCAATGGCACGCCTTCTCAACGCAAGAAATACCTTCCCAAACTCATTGATGGCACGCACGTTGGCGCCCTAGCGATGAGTGAGCCCAATGCAGGTTCAGACGTGATAAGCATGCAACTGAAAGCGGAGAACAAGGGCGACCATTTTGTACTGAATGGCAACAAAATGTGGATCACCAACGGTCCCGACGCTGACATAGTGGTGCTTTACGCTAAAACGGATGTCAGCGCAGGTTCACGAGGTATTACCGCATTCATTGTTGAACGCAACGTCGAAGGTTTCAGCCATGCTCAAAAGCTGGACAAACTAGGCATGAGAGGCTCGAACACTTGCGAACTTGTGTTTAACAATTGCGTAGTGCCGAAAGAGAATATTCTTGGCGAGCTGAATCAAGGCGTCGAGGTGTTAATGAGTGGGCTGGATTACGAGCGCGTCGTCCTCGCTGCCGGACCACTCGGGATAATGCAAGCTTGCATGGACATTGTGGTCCCGTACGTACATGAACGAGAGCAGTTTGGAAAATCCATTGGCGAGTTTCAGTTAGTTCAGGGCAAGATCGCCGATATGTATTCTCGAATGAGTGCAGCAAAAGCGTATGTATATACCGTCGCAGCGGCTTGTGATCGAGGTAACGCAACACGCAAAGATGCCGCAGGAGCGATTCTGTACAGTGCAGAACTCGCCACACAAATGGCACTTGATGCAATACAGTTGCTCGGTGGGAATGGCTACATCAATGAATACCCTGCTGGTCGTTTGCTACGTGATGCAAAGCTTTATGAAATCGGCGCGGGTACCTCAGAGATTCGCCGCATGTTAATAGGCCGAGAACTGTTCGAAGAATCTCGCTAAAGGAACATACGACAAGGAAGTCATTATGGCCATTATCAAAAGTAAAACTAAGCCAACTGACGAGTTATTTCTTTCCAATAAAGCTGCGATGGAAACGTTGGTCACTCAACTGAATCAACACATCGAGACCATCAAACAGGGAGGCGGTGAAAAAGCCATTCAGCACCAGAGGCAAAAAGGAAAACTCCCCGCCCGAGAACGCATCGCGCGCTTGCTTGATGACAACACTGACTTTCTTGAAATCAGCCAGTTTGCCGCCTGGCAAGTGTATGACGAATCCATCCCCTGCGCTGGCGTTATCGCCGGCATTGGTTTCATAACGGGGATTCAATGCATGGTCATCGCCAACGATGCTTCGGTAAAAGGCGGAACCTACTACCCACTCACGGTAAAAAAACACCTTAGAGCGCAAGAGATAGCCCAACGTTGCCAACTCCCCTGCGTGTACTTGGTGGACTCCGGTGGCGCAAATCTCCCTCATCAGTCCGACGTCTTCCCCGACAAAGAACACTTTGGTCGCATTTTCTTTAACCAAGCGAGGATGTCAGCAAAAGGCATCCCTCAGGTTGCTGTTGTGATGGGGCTTTGCACTGCTGGGGGCGCATATGTTCCTGCCATGGCGGATGTGTCCATTATGGTCAAAGAGCAAGGCACCATATTTTTGGCGGGACCGCCTCTAGTTAAAGCGGCCACTGGCGAAGTCGTGACGGGTGAAGAGCTCGGCGGTGCAGACGTGCATTGTCGTAAATCTGGTGTTGCTGATTATTACGCTGAAAATGATGAGCATGCCCTAATGCTTGCCCGAGAAGCCATTACCAATGCCAATAGAGCAAAACCGATTAAGCCGGAAAACACCGTGCTACCTCCCCGCTACGATGCTGAAGAAATCTACGGAATCGTGAATGCCAACTTACGACTATCATTCGACGTTAGAGAAATTATTGCCCGCATCGTCGATGATTCTGATTTTGACGAATTCAAAGCCTTGTACGGCAGAACGTTAGTCTGTGGCTTTGCTCGCGTTCACGGACACTTGATCGGTATTGTGGCAAACAACGGCATCTTGTTTTCTGAATCGGCACAAAAAGGCGCACACTTTATTGAACTTTGCGCCAAACGGAAAACACCGCTTCTCTTTCTCCAAAACATTACCGGATTTATGGTCGGGAAAAAGGTGGAAGAAGAAGGCATCGCAAAACATGGCGCCAAGCTGGTGATGGCCGTCGCTTGTGCTGATGTACCGAAGTTTACCGTGATCATCGGTGGGTCGTACGGCGCTGGCAATTATGGCATGTGCGGCCGAGCTTATGATCCAACCATGATGTGGATGTGGCCGAACGCGCGTATTTCTGTGATGGGCGGAGAACAAGCGGCAGGCGTCTTAACACAAGTTCGAAAAGACGCGAAGGAACGCCAGGGGGAAGCGTGGTCAGAGCAAGAAGAACATATTTTTAGAGAATCAATCATAGACTTGTATGAAGCACAAGGACATCCCTATTTTGCGAGCGCTCGGCTATGGGATGATGGAATTATTGACCCCAAACAAACGCGTCAGGTGTTGAGTCAGGCGCTAACGGCAGCATTAAATTCTCCTATTCCTGATAGCGAGTTTGGCGTCTTCAGAATGTAAATATCCAAAGATGAATTAAGGAAGTTAGTATGCAGGAAATGCAACCAAGCATTATTCCCAACGCCCAAAGGCAAGATGATGTTCTTTGGCATGTCGATGACAATGGCGTAGCGACCATCACTCTAAACAGAACAGCCAAGCACAATGCTTTTGACGCTTGTACGATCGACTTGCTGATCCACCGCCTAGATTATCTCGCTTTACGAACGGATGTGCGATGCTTGGTATTAAAAAGTAACGGCAAGCACTTTTCATCCGGGGCCGACCTGAATTGGATGCAGTCGATGGCCGACAGCACGAGGCAAGATAATTTCGTTGATGCCCAAAACTTGGCAAGACTCATGGAAACACTAGATTCGTTCCCTCAACCCACCATCGCGGTTGTACAAGGCTCCGCTTACGGCGGCGCGCTGGGATTGATTTGTTGCAGTGATATCGCCATCGCGAGCCAATGTGCTAACTTTTGCTTAAGTGAAGTTAAGCTTGGTTTAGTTCCGGCAACCATTGCGCCTTACGTCATGCGCGCGATGGGGAATCGACAAGCTAGACGCTATATCTTAAGTGGTGAAGTCATTTCAGCCGAGGATGCCGAACGGTTTGGTATTGTGCATGAAGTGAAAGAAGCCAAACAACTTGAAAGTGCGGTCGATAGCGTGATCAAGACGTTACTACTTAATAGCCCAGATGCGATGCGTAAAGCGAAAACGCTCTGTCACCAATGTCATCAAAACCCCATCGATCAACAACTGATTCACTATACCAGCAAGCTCATTGCGGACATTAGGGTATCGCCACAAGGCCAAGATGGCTTGCAAGCGTTTCTTGAAAAACGAAGCCCAAGTTGGGTAACCAAATCACAGGACAAGTAATGCTGCCTTCCAAAGTAAATATTGTCGAAGTAGGTCCACGAGATGGGTTGCAAAATGAATCTCCTGTTGCGACCCAGACTAAAATCCGGTTGATCAACTTACTCTCTGATACTGGGCTAACGCATATTGAGGCGGGCTCTTTTGTTTCGCCCAAATGGGTGCCACAAATGGCGGACTCAACAAAGGTAATGAAAGTAATAACAAGGCGAAATCATGTTACTTATTCTGCCCTGACACCAAACCTAAAAGGCTTCGAACAAGCCTTGGAGGCTGGTGCCAATCAGGTCGCAATTTTCACTTCATCATCAGAAGGATTCTGCCAACACAATATCAATTGCTCGATTGCAGAAAGTTTAACTCGCTTCGAGCCTGTAATGCGATTAGCCACCAAACACGGCATCCCTGTTCGAGGTTATCTATCCTGCGTTGCCGATTGCCCTTACGACGGTCCGACGGCCCCTAAACAGGTGGCGAGCGTGACCAAATCCCTCATCGATTTAGGGTGCTATGAGGTGTCTCTAGGTGACACCATCGGCACAGGCACGCCAAATCGAATTGCAGCCATGCTGGAAGCCGTCATGTTGGTTACACCTCTCCCCCTGCTTGCTGTCCATTTCCACGATACATGGGGACAAGCGCTCGCCAATATTCATCAAGCATTAAGTATGGGCATCAATACCATCGACAGTAGTGTAGCTGGGCTAGGTGGATGCCCATACGCTCATGGGGCCTCGGGGAATGTCGCGACGGAGGATGTACTGTATTTATGCCAAGGATTAGGGATCGAAACGGGGATCGACTTGGAGCTGTTAGCAAAAGCTGGCTGGATGATCAGCGAAGAGCTTAATCGAGAACCCACGTCAAAAGTATCGCTAGCTTTGCGTAACCGTATGACATCTCTAACATAAGACGTTTATTAAACCTCGTAGTTTGCTTTAATACCAATATCAAAATGAAGTGGCATCCGCCACTTTGATATAGACAGGAAACCCATAATTAAGCCAGACAACCCTGTTGCAATATTCGCTACCGTCAGTATTTCGAAACAAAACGCAAAGGTTGCGATGGCAAGTAGCACTGGCACCGCTTTCAAGCCTGGAACTTTAAAACAAAAGGACTCTTTCAGCGCCACACCGGAAAAAGTGACAAAGACAAAACCAAGAGAAAGCCACACGCGGGATAAGTCTGGATCGCTCACCATGAAGAGCAGTCCCACCCAAGTTGACCAGCTGATGACAGTACGCACAGTTTTACTGTAGAGATGGATATTTGCTGCAGTTAATACACCTGCAATGGCGATGAGCAGCAACACATTTCGATCATAAAATGCCGAACCTTCAATAAGGTGCAAACCCGATATCGTCATCGCGATAAGTCCAAAGGCAAATACGCTAATTCCTAAACGGTATAAACAGACACTTAAAATATCTAAAAAGTCTAGTGATTCCTGATGCTCAGTATTGGCCATGCTTCACTCCTAAATTGTTCCCTACCCACATTTCTTGAAGCTACCTAGGGATAGACAAACGAAATCGCCCGCCAGTACGATAAATAATAAGAGAGAATAAGATAAGCACACAGCCTACTAGCTTATTTGCCGTTAGCACTTCGCCATACCACAGCACGCTTAGAATGACGGTCCAAACTGGCTCTAATATCATGATCAAGGCAGCATTACCTGCCTGAACAAATTTTTGCCCCATGGTTTGCATTACGTAACGCAAGCTCGTCGCTAGCAAAGTGCTCAACGCGAACCACCACCAAATGGAGGAGTCAACCTCTGCCGGAAAAGACTCCATAAAGAAAGAAACCAACAAACCTAAACAACCAGCAGAAAAAAGCTGCACGCAAGTAAGCAGCAACACAGGCAATTTTTGAGAATATTTACTGTTCACATTAAAGTGAAGCGCAAGAACCAGTGCCGCTCCAAGAAACCAAAATTGACTGGCCGATTGCTTCCAACCGCCAACTAAAGAGAGACAGGCGAGACCTAATACCGCGATAGGCAAAGAAAGCCAGAAAATTCGTTGTGGTCGTTGACGAAACATAACCCACGCAACAATCGGCACAAATAGCATGGAGAGACTCATGATAAATGCGCCTTCCCCGAGCGTGTCGCTGATGGAGATGGCGTAAATCCATGTCATAACGGCACTACCTAATAGTAGTCCGACACCACCAGCAGATAACACATCTTTTAAGTTCGCTTTCAGCAAAGGTCGGTAACATAGCGGCAGTAAGCAGAGCGAAGCGATAGTAAATCGCGCCCCAATAAAGCCAAAAGGTGGTAACCCCTGTATTGTTTCCTTAGAGAATATCCAGCCAAGTGCCGCGATCATCGTCGTCGCAACCAGAATAACCGTCGCTTTGCGTTCTGAGTTAAACATAAGTACTCACAAAATATGGAACACAGTATCGCAGCAAGGGAAGTTTGCTGCGCTGTTGTATCAATTTGAAAGGAGTTTCTGTCGAGCGGAAGTGAAAGCCCGATTCTCTCCTGTGTTGTTAAGCAGATTGAAGTTCTGCGGTCGGATACATTAAAGGCAGGCAAAGTCTTAAGGCAAGCGTTTTCGTATACTAAATTGCCTAAGCATCTTATGCACTAAACAAACTGGCTAAAACTTGGACCGGATGTCGAACGACCTCTCCTTCAAAACGCTTAACTTGACTGCGGCAGGAGTACCCCGTGGCTAACACACGCTCAGTGGGCAGGTTATTTATATTCGGTTTCCAACTAAGCTGATAAATAGCTTCAGACGTACTTTTCTTATCCACTTCATGGCCGAATGTCCCCGCCATACCGCAACATCCGGTAGGTATCACATGCAGCTTTAAGCCAAAGTAATGAAAAATAGACTGCCAAGATTTCTCAGTCTCCGGGATTTTGGTCTTTTCTGTGCAATGCGCCATCAAATACCAAGGTTCTGCGTCTGATACACTTACTGGCGGCCATTCATTGAGTGTATCCACCAGCCACTCATGAGCCGTATTAACTGTAAACTCGCCCCGCTTTTCTTTTAGAGCCTGACGGTATTCATCGCGATAACAAAGTACTAAGGCTGCATCGATACCGATCATAGGAATTTCAAGCTCAGCAACTTGGTTGAGAAAATCCGAGGTATTTTGTGCATTTCTGGCGAATGCCTTAAGGAAACCTTTTACATGTTGAGCTTTCCCATTGGGTTTGAAAGGTAGAACAACAGGGTGTTTCCCTAACCGCTGCAATAACTGAATAAAGTCCGAAACCAACTCGGCTTCATAAAAGCTGGTAAATGGATCTTGAACAATCAAGACGTAATTTTGCTTCACTTCTGGGGAAAGCGATTCTAGATACGCAAAGTCGAACGGGCTCACGCCAAGTGCCTGACATCGACTTTGCAACGTAGGGATCGATAGCACTGGCGAATCAACAAAACCGATGGATGTCTCTAATACTTGCGTAACAGGCCTACTAGATGCAATTTGATTAACCAGCTTGGGGGCTTTTGCCATAATCGGCAACAGTTGCTCAATATTCGACACCAGATAGTCGCGCAGCGGTCTGCGATAACGAGAGTGATAGAGGTTTAAAAAACGCGCTCTAAAATCAGGTACATCAACTTTAACAGGACACTGACTCGCACATGCTTTGCACGCTAGACAACCGTTCATCACCTCATAAACTTCATGCGATAAATCATCAGATGTGGGGCGAGATATCAACTTACTCAGCTTCTGAGCCAAAAGCTTAACCGATAACGTTTGATTGAGAAGCTGTTGTTCGTTAGCGAGCAAATCGAAGCCACTGTCATTAAGGCGACGCAGCCATTCACGCATTATCCCAGCCCTCCCTTTCGGAGAGTGGCGACGATCGGCTGTTACTTTAAATGATGGACACATTGGGCTATCAGCATCGTAATTAAAACACAGCCCATTGCCATTGCAAGACAGCACGGGCTTAAGCGACTCTCGGACTGCTACGGGGATCTGACGATCATAGTAGCCACGCTTGGTCGCTGTGACTTTTACCATTTCAGCGTCGCTATTCAGTGGTGTGCAAATCTTCCCCGGATTCATTTTATTGTCTGGGTCAAACGCCGCTTTAATGCGCCTTAATTCAGTAAAGAGCTCATCACCAAAGAAGGCAGGTCCATATTCTGAGCGATATCCTTTACCGTGCTCTCCCCACATTAAGCCATTGTATTTTGCCACCAGCGCGACCACATCATCGGACAGTTGATGCATCAACGCTTCCTGCTCAGGGTCACACATATCGAGCGCCGGACGCACGTGAAGGACGCCAGCATCCACATGACCAAACATGCCATAATGCAGGTTATTGCTGTCTAGCAACGTACGAAATTCCGCGATAAAGTCCGCTAAATTTTCAGGCGGCACACAGGTATCTTCCGCGAATGCAATCGGCTTTGCCTGACCTTTAGTCGCGCCAAGCAGCCCAACCGCTTTCTTGCGCATTCCATAAATAGCCTGGATGTCTTGGGGGTCGCGACAGACTTGATAACCGATGATACCACTGCGTCGGTGAGCCATTTCTTTATCGAGAATTGAAAGTAAGCGTTCAACTTTATCCTCAATATCATCGCTGTGACTGCCTGCGAATTCGACAAAGTTAATCCCTTGCATCTCTTTGCCCTGCACATCTGAGATCGCGTGTTTTACCGAGTGCCAGACAATGTCTTCTCTTGCAAGATTAAGCACCTTTGCATCAACCGTCTCTACCGATAGCGCCTCTGCTTCGACCATCAAGGGAGCATTTCGCAATGCAGAATCAAAGCTATCGTATTTAACGTTCACTAACCGTCGCGTGGTAGGTATTCGCGTAAGATTGAGCTTGGCTTCAGTGATAAAAGCTAACGTGCCTTCAGAGCCACATAATATTCTCGTGACGTCAAACTCTTCACTCTTGTCGTTGATGGCATTTTTTAGGTCATAACCAGTAAGAAATCGATTCAGAGGAGGAAACTTATCCAAAATCTGTTGACGCTTGTCTCGACAAACTTTCTCTGTAATTTTTAACGCTCGCGATACTACATCACTGTTTAACCATTTGTTTTGTTGAATAGCTTCGGTATCGAGCACCGAACCATCCGCCAATACCGCTTTGAGCGCCAACACATGATCCGAGGTTTTACCATATTGCAAAGAGCCTTGGCCTGATGCATCGGTATTAATCATCCCACCTAATGTTGCGCGGTTGCTGGTCGACAGATCTGGCGAGAAGAAATAACCATAAGGACGAACGATGTCATTGAGTTGGTCTTTGACTATCCCAGTTTCCACTCTCACCCAGCCTTCCTGCTCGTTAATCTCTAACACTCGATTCATGTAACGAGACAGGTCAACCACAATCCCCGAGTTCAATGATTGTCCGTTGGTGCCCGTTCCGCCTCCTCTGGGCGAAAAGGTCAGGTGCTTAAATTCATCACGTGCACTGACCTTGCCAAGTATTACCACATCATGATGGTTGGCAGGAAAGACGACCGACAAAGGAAGTTGCTGGTAGACGCTGTTGTCAGTCGCCATACTCAATCGAGTGGTATAACGAGCATCAGTATCCCCCTTGAAACCAAGTTGTTTAAGGGTGTTAAAGAACTTGATAACCACAGGATCAGAGGAAACCTGTAGCGGAAGTGCAGGAAGCATAATTTGAATCGGTGCCTTACGGTTGTCTTTTTAGGTTCGTAACATGAATGCGGAGTTAAAAGCGGTAGAGGCGCTTGGGGTTATCGACCAGAATCTTACTAAACAGTGTCGTATCTTGCGTCCAGTGCCACAAGGTATCTAACAACTGGCCATCATTTGGCATCTCAGCAGCAAAACATGGATGAGGCCAATCCGATCCCCAGACACATTGCTCTTCATTCGCTTCTAACAAAGCTTGAGCAAATGGATAAACATCATCATAAGGCGGTGATTGAGGCGACAAACGATACGGCGCCGACAATTTTGTCCACACTTTCCCCTCAGCTTTAAGCTTCAATAAGGTTTGAAAACCAGGATGAGAAATCAGCTTGTTTGTTGGCATATGTCCAAGATGATCAATCACTACGGGCACGGGTAAAGCCCTTAATCGGTGATATAAGTCATCAAACTGCGAAACATCAATTAAGCATTGAAGGTGCCAGTGTCGCTCTGCAAGACGAGCCGCTAAACGTTCAACATCACCCCACTCAATACCACCTTTAAACAGCAGGTTCATCCGCACCCCACAAAATCCCGCTTCTTGTAGCTCATCCAGCATTTGCTCGGACACATCCGCATCCACGACCGCGACGCCTTTGTAGTCGTAACCTTGCTGGCGTAAATATCGCAATGTATCAAGGTGCAACTGGTTGTCATTGCCATACACACTCGGCTGAACGAGAACGCCATGACGGATGTCTAATTGCTGGTGCAAATGCAGGTACGCGCCGACGCTGGCATCAGGCGGAGTGTAGGTTCGCGTTTCACAGTACGGATAACGTGAAGAAAAAACGTGGGCGTGACAATCAACCGCGCCTTCAGGAGTCGCGATTGTTGGTTTATTTACAAATGGGGCCGCCGCTTCACAAAATGGAATTATGCTCATCGAAAATCATCCTGTCAGAAAGGTAGAGGTGCCATCAACGAAGGCACCTCTTGAAGACTTAACTGAAGTTCTCACTCAACCAGTTCGCGATCACGCCAGAGAACTGAATAAACTTAGGATCGTCGTCCAACATCCACTCGGTGTGACCACCTTCAGGCAGTAAGAATAGAGATTTCGGCCCAGGGTATTTCGCGTACAGCGACTTTGCTTCGGTCACTGGGTGAAGGTCGTTTTCTGCACCGTGCGCAATCAAGATTGGCGCGTCTGCAAATCGCTCGTCCAGTAGAGCTTCCGGTTTGAAATTGATGAGAGAATCCGCAAAGTCCAGATCAGATGTCACGCCGTAGCCTGGCGCTTTGACCAGTTCAGTGAATACATATTCGCGGCTTACTGGATCAAGCGGGTAGATTTCAAATGGATCAATCCCCTGCTTTTCTCCACCAAGAGCAAGACGTGTACGCTCTTCTAACATAAATTGACGGAACGCTTTCCAGCCGTGCTCGCCACGTTGAGCAACCTGAACACGTACCGCATCATAAAAGCCGTTCATGGAGATAAGGCCATCAATCGCATCTTGGCAAACTCGGTAAGCATCAAGAATTAATCCACCCGCCATGCCCCAGCCAGCCAGTACGACTTTGCGACCTTCCTCGTTAGCGCGCTTTTTCACAACCGCAACCGCGTTGGCGATGTCGCGTACTTGTTCATCCAGAATAACTCGCTCACGAATGCCTTCAGATTCCCCAAAGCCACGGTAGTCAAATCCGAACACCGTAAAACCCTTCGCAGTTAAGGCTCTCGCGTAACGCTCTGGGTGAATATTTTTTTGCCCAGTAAAGCCTGAGCAGACAATAACGATCGGTAAGTCTGGGTTGTTAACGTTCTCGTCAGTAAAGAAAGCGCCATCAAGGCGTAGACCATCACTAATTACTGGGGCTTTTTGTTCAATCATAATTATCTCGTCCAAATGAATGTGTATGCTCGACAAAGAAGTCCTTGTCTTAAGTCACATCATGTTCGAATTTTGATAGCAATAATTTAACAATTGCGACATTCTTATCCAGAAATACGACATAGATGAACTGCCCACTTGGTGACCACAGAGAATGAAAACGACACACACGTATCGCATTGGTTTTTTCCTTATTCCTGATTTTTCGATGCTCTCTTTTTCGGCGGTTATCGAACCTCTTCGAATGGCCAACCGCCTCGCTGGTTGCGATTTGTATCAGTGGGATATTTATGGATTCGAAGATAAAGAAGTATCGGCCAGTAATGGCGTTTCATTCTCGCCAACACAGTCAGTCAACAACATTGCTCATTTAGACTTGCTGCTGGTTGTAGCAGGTATTGGCGCCCACGTTGCTGCTGCGAGTGGCTCGGTGAATCAGTGGTTAAAGCAAGCGCTTCGTCAAGGCATCGCCGTGGGCTCGACTTCGACAGGCAGCGTGTTGTTAGCAAAAGCTGGGCTATTAAAAAACAAGACGTGTACGGTGCATTGGGAGTCCGCCAACAGCCTGGCAGAGGAGTTTCCAAACATTAACGTGACCAGTGAGTTGTACGAATTCGACCCACGCACACCAACTTGTTCGGGCGGCCTAGCCGGTTTGGATATGATGCTTCATTTAATTACAAACCAACATGGTAGTGACTTGGCGAATCAAGTGGCTGAGCAATGCATTCACCCTGCGATTCGACCAGCGCATGATAAACAGCGGATGTCGTTAATCCGTAAACACAACATCCGCCACCCGCGCCTGCTCGACGCTGTAGAGATCATGGAAGCCAACATGGAAGAGCCACTAAAGTGCTATGAAATTGGCGAACAAGTAGGGTTATCGGTCAGGCAGATGGAAAGGTTATTTTTGCAATACTTGCAAGACAAACCAGGCAATTACTACCTTCAACTGCGCCTAGAGCGCGCTCAACATTTGTTGTTGCAAACCATGTTGTCTATTACCCAAATCAGCACCGCTTGTGGGTTCAGCTCTACATCGTATTTTGCGCGCTGCTACAAAAAACGCTATGAAAAAACGCCGCGTGAAGAGCGACGTTTAGCTTAAGATTGAGTAAGAGAAGAGAAGCTCGATCTCTTCGATCTCATCGTGATGTGTCAGGCGACGTGTCAGACAGCTTGTCAGACAGCTTGTCAGACAACGTGCCTTGGTAAAGCAGTGATAGCCAAGCAAGTACCTGCTCTTTACTGGCTTTATCAAGTTGCAAACAGCCCTCTTCTATCGCTGAAACGCGTGAAGCGGGCAGTTCTTTCTCTGCCAAAGTGCGAAACTTACCTCGCATCTCGTCTCGACTGAGAGGATTTTCAGGATTACCTCGCGCAATACAGGGAGGCGAAGTCAGTTTGTCGCCATTTTTCAACGTCACCACGACATGCGCCCAGCGTTCGGCTGGAAACTTATCATTGTAAGCAGGCTCTTCAATTAACTTCATCCGCTCCGTAATTGCCAAGCGAGCAGGATCTTTCAGTCCTTTGGTAACGGCTTCTACCGTGACCGTATTATCCATGACCACACTCGCGACTGAAAATGGCAAACTGTACTGAGCCTGCTCGGTTGTCTCAGGGCGCTTGGTATGCAGGCACACCGCCTGGTGAAAGCTATGAACTTCGATAAGTTCAATCTCATCAGGTTCTAGTTTATTTTCTTGTTGAAGCGCTCTCACTGCTTCAACCGCGGGTTGAGCCCAACGACAAACCGGATACGGTTTAAAGTATTGCTCCAGGATATACCAACGCTGCCCTAAATCTGCCCACAAAGCGTGAGTTTGTTGGTCCAGCAGAGTCACGGCTGGCGCGCCAGTAAATCCCTCTTCTGCCAGCTCTGCACTGGCAAAGCCCGCCATCGCTCCCCAGCCAGAGCCGTCTTTGAGCATGGTTGGATGTTCAATACAACGCATCATTTGGCTGCGCGGGCCATAGAACTCGGCAATGCCGAGCGCATGCCCTGTTTGTGCCTCCGTTAATTCTTTTCTTCTTGCAGATACTGCGGCGACGCCCAGCGCATTCCAAGCACCAGAAGTATGGTAGTCACAAGCGGTTTGATGCAGCGCGATTCCGGCGCGAGTTGCTATTTCGTAGCCAATGACGAGGGACGTTAATAACTCTTCTCCCGTAACTGCTAACTCATGCATACTGGCGAGCAGCCCCGGCAAAACAGCAACGCCTACATGGCCTTTCGTCAGGACTTGGCCGTCGTGCGCGTCCATACTGTCAATCAACATGCCGCCATATAGAGTCGCCCCACAACCACTGGCCGTGTGATCAGAAAACAGCATCGGCGTATCACCGGCAAACTGCTTCTGCGCGAGTTTGGCTACCATATTTTGCAGCTGCGTCGCTTTACCAGCTGCGGCGACACCTAACAAATCCAAGACGCAATATTTCGCTTGTTCAATAACGTCAGCAGGAAGCTGTTCAAAGGTTAATTCGTGAATAAATCGATGAATAGATTGCATCATCTACTGCTCCAGTTTTAGCGTTTTGCCTTCGACAATATCGTTGTGATCAATGGTGTATTGCTGTCTCGCATGGTAGGCAGCTCGAATCTGGCTTTATCAATATCGTCCAATGACAAGGTCGCAGTTACCAAGGTTTCACCGTCTTCTGCCTGCGCCAAGAGCTCGCCCGTTGCAGACAAAATACAGCTTCCTCCCCAAAACCACGCTTCGCCCTCTGGCCCGTAACGATTGGCCATCAAAACTGGGGTTCCGTAGAGCACCGCATAAAATTTAACGTTAACTAACCAGTTGTCTTCATTGGAAAAGTCTTTACTGACAATACTGCTGGCCGAGTTGATCGGCGCGAGCAAGATTTCAGGCTTATCGAGTAGCGCACAATGAACCAAAGGTGGATTCCATAAATCGGCACAAATTAAAACCGAGCCTCGCCAATTATCATCAAGAGAAACGCTGGTGGTTGCGTCACCAGAATGAAACCACTTGCCCTCTTCAAGCCCACCATAGGTTGGTAAATTGATTTTGCGATGCACAGCAACCACCGTACCACCGAGCAACCAAGCCATCGCGTTGTAGTACTCTCCCGGAGCAGCCTGTTCAACAAAGCCGACAATCACGGACATGTGCGGTGCAAGTTGCGCAAGCTCTTTAAGCCGAGCATCATCACGCTTCATGGCAACTTCACGCACAGAAGATTGGAGCTGGTATCCGGTCAAGGAGAGTTCAGGAAATAGCAATAGCTGCGACCCCAAGGCCGCAGCTTGCTTTATGTAATCCTGATGAGTATTCAGATTAGCATTCACATCGCCTAACTGGGCGTTGGTTTGGGCCACACTGACTTGCAGGATAGTCATGGTATTACCCCAAGTTATGCTCAGATAGGAACTGGCTTGCGACTTCTGAGATCGAACGTCGCTCCACATCAACTTGTTGATTCAAAGTCGACATCGTATCGCCATCGATCGCCGCAGAAAGCGCGTTCATTTGCTCGGCAAGCTCTGGGTTCGCATCTAGCGTTTCTTGGCGAACCACAGGAGTGATCGCGTAATCAGGGAAGAACTGTTTGTCATCCGTTAAAACGGTAAAACCAAATGCTTTGATACGACCATCTGTTGCGAATACGAGCGCAGCATCGACTTCTTTCCCTTTCAGCGCATCATAAGTTAACCCCGTATCCATGCGTTTCACTTGGTCTCGTGACGCTTTGAATTTGTAGGTTTTCTGTAAAGGTCGGAAGCCATCTTTTCGTGCATAGAATTCCGCATTCAAAGCAATGGTCATTGGCGGGTCTTGGCGCATTTGCTCGGCGAAGTCGGATAAGGTTGAGATACCACGTTGTTTCGCATCGTCACTGCGCATAGCGAGCGCGTAGGTGTTGTTCGCTTTTGAAGGCTTAAGCCAAACTAGACCTTTCTTCGCATCGAGTTCCTTAACGCGTTGATACACTTGCTCTGCTGGGAGCTTGTCTTTGACTTTGTTGTAAATGATCAGTGATGTGCCCGTGTATTCCCAATAAAGATCAATCTGGCCGTTTTCTTGCGCTTTACGCAAAACCGCACTGCCCATGCCCGAACGTTTATCAACGTCGTAGCCTTTTTTGGTTAAATATTGAGACGTAATTTCCGTTAAAAGCTGTTGTTCTGTAAAGTTTTTACCACCTACGACGATTTCCGCAGATGCGTGAAAACTTGAAAGCAGTACACCAACGGCCAGCAAGCGGCGAGTAATTTGCTTCAACATGTTTGACTCCTGTCTGTGTTCAATTTTTAGGATTGTTATTGTCTAGCTCTAATAGGGTTACAGCCTTTAGGTACAGTGACATAGGAAACGGCTCCTACCACACTGTCGATAGCGATAGCCAGCATCGCTGTAGGAATAGCGCCTGCCAGCATCATGATGGGTTCATCCAGATCAATACCAGTAAAAATGAGCTCCCCTAACCCACCGCCACCAATTAAGAAGGCCAGTGGAACGGTGCCCACGTTGACAGCTAACGCCGTGCGGATACCGGCAAAAATGACGAACAGCGCATTAGGAATTTCAACCTGAAACAACATTTGTAACTCGGTCATACCAATGCCTGACGCCGCTTCTTTTAAATGAGCGGGCACTTCTTTCAGTCCAATGTAGGTGTTTCTGACAATCGGCAACAACGAGGCAATCGTCAGCCCAAATACCGCAGGCACGGTGCCAATGCCAAGAAAGCTCATTGCCAGCGCGAGAATGGCTAAAGTAGGAATCGTGGTCCCCACATTCAAAACCTGCATCGCCGATTCTGCGACTTTCTGAAAACGGGGACGGCTGAGCAATACGCCGACGGGAATCGCGATTAGGATCGCCAATCCACCAGACAGCAGCACCAGTTCAATGTGCTGAACCGTCAAATAAACAATGTCTTCTTGGTAGTAAAGAAAATCATCGATCGTACCCGCGCCTTGTAAATAAATACCCAGCGCAAAGACACACGCCAATAAAACGAAATAGTAGATTTGTTTGAGCTGGTTGGTCACGATGCCTCCTTAGCCTGATGCAATGGCTGTGGCTGACTAGGAGAGATATCGCGCTGATAAGTTGCGCCTAGATAATGGGTAATGCCGCGCTGTGTGACTTCGCCCACTAAGCGGCCATTCTCGTCAATACACGGCATCCAAACAATGTCGTGCGTGAACATCTTCGACGCGACTTTACGCAGATCATCCGTGGTTCGGGCGATTGTTTTCAGGCCGACATAATGTTCGCCGCAGTACCCCTTCATATTGATTGCGGTAGCTTTTGGCACATAACCGATAGGTTGGTGTTGGTCATTCACTAATATCACGGCGTCGCGATACCCATACGCGTCAATTTTGGTTAGGGCGTCGGCAAGCGTCTCGTTAGGTTTCACGTGCGCAAAGGTGGTCTGCATGACGGATTCAGCTGTAACTAAGCGTAGACGTTTAAGTGCGCGATCATCTCCGACAAAGTTTTTCACGAAATCATCTTTCGGGTGTGCGAGTAAATCGTCAGGCGTATCGTACTGAACCAGATGACCATCGCGGAAAATCGCAATTCTATCGGCCATTTTGACCGCTTCATCAATGTCATGACTGACAAACATGATGGTCTTGTTGAGCTCTTGCTGCATTTTAAGGAACTCATCCTGGATTACTTCACGGTTGATCGGGTCAATCGCGCCAAAAGGTTCATCCATCAGCATGACGGGAGGATCCGCAGCTAGCGCTCGGGCAACACCAATTCGTTGCTGCTGTCCGCCAGACAACTCATTTGGATAACGATTAAGGAAGACACTAGGATCAAGAGCCACCATCTCCAATAGCTCTTTTGCACGCGTCATGTACCTTGCCTTATCCCACCCTAATAACTTGGGAACCACCGCGATGTTTTCGCCGATCGTCATGTTGGGAAATAAGCCAATTTGCTGAATAACATAGCCAATGTTGCGGCGCAGAGTGACCGTATCCATCCCAGAAGTATCTTCACCACCAAGATAGATCTTGCCCGATGTCGCGGGAATAATTCGGTTGACCATTTTCAGCGTGGTGGTTTTGCCACAACCGGACGGGCCAAGTAACACACATATTTCACCACTGGGAACTTCCATCTCAATGTGATCTGCGGCAGTCACCGGGCCATTAGGCGTTTCAAAAATTTTGGTTAGCTTGTCAATTTTGATCATTTGAATGTCCCTATTATTTATCCTTTATCGAGCAGCGGTTAGGCCCGGTGGCGTTAATCTCTTTTGTAGTCGAATCAATCCGTAATCCGCGATGATAGCCAGAAGGCTAACGGCGATGGCACCAACGATCAGTTGTCGAGGATCACTTTGCGAGATGCCGCGGCTGATAAACACGCCTAGCCCTCCTGCTCCGATATACGCGGCGATCGCCATAACGCCAATATTCATTACTACTGCCGTTCTCACACCCGCCATAATCACCGGAATCGCCAACGGAATTTCCACCATTTTCAAACGCTGAAAAGGCGTCATCCCGATGCCGCGAGCTGCCTCTCGGAGTGACGGTTCTACGTTGTGAATGGCGGTATAAGTGTTGCGAATAATAGGCAGCTGAGAATAAAGCAGTACGGTAATCACGGCGGGCACGTAGCCAATCCCATGACCAATGGTCGATAAGAGAGGAATCATCAAACCAAACAGTGCGATTGAAGGAATGGTGATAATGATGGACGCTACGTAAAGCACCACTTTCGCAACGCGCTCATTTTGTGTGATAAGAATGCCGATAGGTACGCCAGTTAGGATGGCAAGCCCAACAGCCAGAGCGACCAAAGAGATGTGCTCCATGGTAAGCGTACCTAGCAGCGCTAAGTTATCTATGGTGAAATTTAGTAAGTCCAAGTAGGTCTCCCCCAACTGTGATTCGCAACCAAGTTAACAGGGGATTAAATTACGCTACTTTTTATTAACAGTGTTGTAAAATAGCGACACGTTAAGATAGAAATACGAAATATTAAGGAGGGAAATAATTGGCTTTCTCATCACCAAAAAAAGCGCTTTATTGGCGATGAGCAGCAGTAGTAAACAAGTTGATTATATCGGAACTGAAAAAAGCCATTGATAGCATGAAGAACCAACTACAATGAGCGGTTAAATTGCTCCACAGCCTCTACGACACGGCTAGCGCCATCTTGTATTTCGTTCATCACATTCCCCGCTTTTTCTGAAAGTTCTAGCGTATCTAGTGCTTCTTTTTGACATTTGGCGATCAGTTGGACAGCATTATCGGTTCGCTCTAAGTTTTCAGTTACCATTGTGACAATTTCATCAGTGGTCGCATTGGTTCTTGTGGCAAGCTGTCTCACCTCGTCAGCCACCACGGCAAAGCCTCTACCATGCTCACCCGCGCGAGCTGCTTCTATCGCCGCATTTAGCGCTAGTAAGTTAGTTTGGTCTGCAATACCACTGATGCTATTAACCAGTTCACTAATGCGTGATGAGTGCGCTTTGAGCTCGTCAATGGCCGTATTCGCTTGCTGCATCTGGTCAGACAGTGTTTGCACCTTTTCTAGCGTCGAACCTATCACTTGCTGACCTTGCAGTGTTTGTGTTCCGGTCTCTTGAGAAACTTCATTAGCCAATTGCGCAGCCTGAGCCATTTGCTGCTCTTGCATCACCTGCTGGGTGATGTCGGTCGCGAACTTGACGACCTTGTAGAGCTCTCCTCTATCGTTATGGATAGGATTATAGGAGGCTTCTAACCATACCTCTTCACCGTAACGGTTAACTCGCTTAAATCGGTCTGAAGCAAACTGTCCTTTTGCCAAACGTTGCCAGAACTCGCGATAAGCTTCAGAACCAGCCTCTTCCTGATCGCAGAACATACGATGATGCTTACCTTTAATTTGATCCAGTGTATAACCCATCGTACTAAGGAAATTATCATTGGCCTTTAATACATTACCATCTAACGTGAACTCAATAACCGCCATAGAACGGCTCAACGCATTCAGCATGTCCTCTTGCTCACGCGATGCTTTGATCGTTCGCGTAAGCTCAGAAGCAAACACAAAAAAGCTTTCGACTTCTTGATGTTCGTTTAAAACAGGCTGGATAACCGTTCGTAACCACGCTTCTTCGCCGTTGCCTTTAAGTACTTGCATCGCGCCATTCCAAAAGACTTTTTCCTGAACGGCTCTCTTCATTCGATGAAAGTGATCTGTATTGCGCGAATTTGACGGTACCAACTCGGTAATCGGTTTCGCTAAAATATCCGCATCAGCGAAAAAGAGTTGTTGGTGAAGTTTTGTATTTACAGAGGTAATGCAGCCTTTCTTATCCAGCGTTAAGCGAAGCATTTCTTCATCTAAACTGTGTTGGATTTGCTGCAAGCGTTGCAGATCCTGCTTTAATCGTTGGTTTTCTTGCTGAAGCGACTTATTAAAAAACATAACTTTCTCTCATTTGACTAATTTTCGAACTAGTCAACGGTTTATTATTTATATGCCCAATAGCCTGCAAAGATACGATTTCGTTTGATCGTTCTTCAAACGCAATTCCTGTCTCCGAGCTGAGACACCTACATGACATAAGGCTATTTTTCTTTGGTATGACTTAAGCGCAGTATACTGAAATTTCTTCACCGCCCAAGTTGTTTATATATTTATCAATATTAAGGCAATTGGCAGCTATTAGAGATCCGTATTAATGCGGATAGTTGTATGGAGAAAGGATGTATTTGGATCAAAAAAAGCCCTTTCCATAAAGGAAAGGGCTTTGACTTAGTTCCCAAAATTTTTGCCGTTTTACAGCAGTTCCACCGACTGTTGAGCGATTACCCACTCTTCATTGGTAGGAATAACTAGTGCTTTCGCACCGAGCAACTCAGATGTTGCAATAACACCTGCGTTGCCAAATCTTGCATCTTCGTTGCCTTTCTCATCTTCAACAAAACCTAGCAGTTTCAGGTTTTTCAAGATTTCACGACGAATTGGTAGTGAGTTTTCACCAATACCACCAGTGAAGATGATGCCGTCTAATGAATCCAGAGCAGCTAGGTAAGAAGTAATGTATTTCGCAACACGGTAAGTGAAGATTTCAAATGCCAACTTCGCACGTGTGTTACCCGCTTCCATGGCTTCTAGTACACCACGTGCGTCACTTGTTACACCGGATACACCTAAGAAGCCTGACTTCTTGTTCATCATCTCGAACACTTCGTCTTTTTCCCAACCTTTACGGAAAAGGAACTCGATAACACTTGGGTCGAGGTCACCACAACGAGTACCCATCATTAGGCCAGCTAACGGCGTCAAACCCATACTTGTATCAACACATTCGCCATTTTTAACCGCACTCACTGATGCACCATTACCTAAGTGCACGGTGATAAAGCTGCTTTCTTCAACCGGCTTATCTAGCATTTTCGCTGCTTCACGGCTTACGTAGTAGTGGCTTGTGCCGTGAGCACCGTAACGACGCACTTTATGCTCTTCGTAAAGCTCGTAGGGAAGCGCGTACATAAACGCTTTTGCAGGCATTGTTTGGTGGAAAGCAGTATCAAACACCGCGAATTGAGGCAGTGAAGGGAATGCTGCCATTGCTGCTCGCATACCTTCTGCATTCGCTTTGTTATGAAGTGGCGCTAGCTCAGCAAGACGCTCAACTTCTTGAATAACTTTTTCATCGACTTTCACTGTGCCTTTAAAGGTTTCGCCACCAGCAACAATGCGGTGACCTACTGCTACAAATTTTGAGCTCAAACCCAAAGTCTCGAGTAGTTTTACCACTCGCTCAACAGCGTACTGATGATGGTTACCGCCAGCAGGAATTGCTTCAACGGTTTTTTCTCCCTGATATTTCCAACTGATTTCAGCTTCAGGTAGGCCAAAACACTCACCAATACCTGATACCAAAGCTTCACCGGTTTCAGAATCAATAACAGCAAATTTTAATGAAGAGCTACCAGAGTTGATCACCAGTACAAACGAATTAGACATGAAATAGTTATCCTGTTGTAGAGCAGAGGTTGTAATAGCGCTTGTGCGCTGCGTACTTCTTGTTTGCCCCTCTATTATTCAATAATTTTTTAATCTTTCAACAATCTTTTAGTAAAAGCGATTTGATTGAACAAATTTTGTTGATCTGTAGCAAGTTTTGATTTTATTTGAAGACTAAAAAATATGACTTGTTAAACATAATTTATGAATAGGTCAATTTGTACAAATTCAGAGATATGAGCTACGTTGTTTATTGGGTGAACAAAAATAATAAACCAATCAATAAATCGGGGTAATAATGTGCCCACTATTGCATTTCTATTAGTGATCTTAGGTTTGATTTTGCTCTGCTGGGGATGGCAGATGACAAAAAACATCTGCTCGAAAACTGATGTACCCGGGTGGACTTTCCTATTGTTGTTAATCAGCTGTTTCATTTTTGCGTATGCCGCTTTTTTACACGCTATAATGCAAAAACCTATCGCTTCCCTCTTGGAAACCGGAGTTTCTCTCATTTTATTCGGTGGCAGCATTTTTGTGGTGCTGGTTATCAAATGGAGCAACGACTCCATACTAGAACTTCATACCGTTGCTGAAAAAGAGAAGCGTAATGCCGTTCACGACGCACTTACTGGACTCCCTAACCGTAAATACTGCTTTGAGTTAATCGAAGATAGAATACAGTCTGGAGACCCTTTCTCAGTGATCCTTTTCGATGTCGTTAACTTTAAACAAGTCAACGATGCTATGGGACACTTTTGTGGAGACCAACTACTGATTCAAATTGGGCAACGTCTCCAAGAGAAACTTAAAGGCAGTGACAAAATTTTCCGCGTTGGTGGCGATGAATTTGTCATCCTCACCTCGTCAGCATGCGAGGAAACAGGCAAAAGTCTCATCGAAGAGTTAGATTCGGCACTGTCTAATCGCTTCCATTTAGATGAGTTTCAAGTCTCTTCCCGCGTTGTTTTCGGTGTCAGTACCTACCCTTATGACGCTCTGTCCAATGACCTATTGATAAAGCACGCGGACATTGCCATGTATCACGCCAAACGAAATGGCAATCTCTTTGCATTTTATAATGAGGACATGAACGTCGGGGCCAAATACCAGCTCGAAATCTCTTCTCGTATTCAATGTGCGCTGGAAAAAGAGGAGTTCCAGCTATACTACCAACCGTTGATTGACGCACATACTAACTTAGCTGTCGGCTTTGAAGCCGTGATCCGTTGGCATGATGAAAATGGTAAAACGATTTCGCCTAACGACTTCATCCCCATCGCGGAGCGAAGTAATCAAGTGCACAACATCACCATGTGGGTCCTCAACCAAGTTGAAAAAGATCTCCAGACCTTTATAGAAAAAGACATCAAGCTTCCTGTCCACGTTAACTTATCTGCAAAAGATCTCTCGTCTAATTTATTGTTCAACCGCTTGGAAACACTGCTCAAGGTAAACCCTCAATTTGCTGACCTTATAAGCTTAGAGATTACTGAAACGATGGCGATTGATAGAGTTGTTGAGCTCAACCCCCTAATTCACCAAATCAAAGGATTGGGTATTAAGATCAGCTTGGACGACTTTGGCACCGGGTATTCATCTCTGTCGCTTTTGAGAGATCTCCCGGTTGATCAAATTAAAATCGACCGATCATTTCTTTGTACCGCAAGCCGGACAGAAGGCACCCGCTCTATCGTTGAGAACACAATAGCGTTAGCGCATGGCCTAGGGTATTCAGTCGTCGCAGAAGGCGTTCAAGACATGGATACACTGCATTTTTTGCGCAGTCGTGGCTGCGACATCATTCAGGGCTACTTGTTCTGCCCAGCCCTACCCTTAAACGAAGTAATAACCTGGGTAAATGAGCACGATGAAAAACAAAGCCGTATTCGACGCGCATAAAAAAGCCGAGCATTTCGCTCGGCTTTCAATTCTTAAGGCAATTTAATCAATTGCTCTAATCACTGATTCGTGATTATGCTTCTTGAGTGCGACGACCACGGCCGTGACCACGCTCACCACGGTGGTTACCACGGTGATCACCACCACGGTTACGATCGAAGCGACGTTCGCCACCTTCTCGGTTACCATCGCGGTTACCATCGCGGTTGCCGTCACGGTTACCACGGAAGCCACCTTCGCGACGACCGCCTTCACGACGATCACCACCACGGTTACCGCCTTCGCGGTTGCCACGGTAACCGCCGCCATCACGACGACCGCCATCGCGACGACCACCGTCACGGCGACCACCACGAGACTCTCGGAAGTCATCGAAGTCACATACTACAGCACCAACATCTTGTTGACGGATACGTAGTTTGCTTAGCTTGCCCGCAGCTTCAGAAGTCATTGCTTTTGGTAGCTGAACGAATGTGTGGCCTTGTGCCAGCTTGATCGCACCGATAGAGCCTTTACCTAGACCTAGTTCGTTCGCTAGAGCACCAACGATGTCTTTAACTTGAACACCTTGCTCGCGACCAACTTGAAGCTGGTAAGTATCCCAATCTTGGTTGTTGAAGTTACGACCGCCGTCACGACCACCTTCACGGCGCTCTTTGCGGCGTTGCTTATCACGCTCAATCGCTTCAACCATTGGATCTTCGCCAATGTAGAACAGAGGACGTTTACCTTGCTGGCGCTTAAGAAGCATAGCAGCAAGCGTTGCTGGGTCGATGTCTAGAGAAGTTTGTAGTTTCTCTACTAGCTCAGCAAATTTGTCTAGAGCTTTGTGCTCTTTCTCTGCTTCAAGCTCAGCGCCTAGCTTAGCTAGACGAGCTTCAGCAACTTGGTCACGTAGAGGAAGTTGAATCTCTTCCATAGATGACTTAGTTACGCGCTCGATAGTGCGAAGCATACGGATTTGGTTAGTGCGAACAAGAAGGATCGCTTTACCTTTACGTCCAGCACGGCCAGTACGACCGATACGGTGGATGTAAGACTCAACATCGAATGGGATGTCGTAGTTGAATACGTGTGTAATACGTGGAACGTCAAGGCCACGTGCAACAACGTCAGTTGCAACTAGGATGTCGATAACACCTTGTTTGATGTGATCAACAGTACGCTCACGTAGAGACTGAGGAATGTCACCGTGCAGAGCAGCCGCTTTAAAGCCACGTGCAGATAGCCAATCAGCTAGACGCTCAGTGTCTTGACGAGTACGTACGAAGACGATTGATGCATCAGTTTCTTCCGTTTCAAGAAGACGAGACATCGCTTCATCTTTCTCTACACCCTTCACTACCCAGAACTGCTGTTGAACTTTGTCTACAGTGTGGTTCTTACCAGCAACGTCAACCATTACAGGCTCACGTAGGAAACGCTCAACGATTTTCTTAAGCATCGGAGGCATTGTTGCAGAGAATAGAACGCGTTGAGCAGACTCTGGTGCATGTTCCATGATCGCAGTAACGTCATCAACGAAACCCATGTTTAGCATTTCGTCAGCTTCGTCTAGTACAAACGTGTTTACTTCATCTAGGTGTAGACGTTCACGGTTGATAAGGTCTTGTACACGACCTGGAGTACCAACAATAACTTGTGCACCACTCTTAAGAGCGCGCATCTGATCTACGATAGAAGCACCACCGTAAATCTCTAAAACTTTAAGACCCTTGATGTTCTTACCAAGGTTTTTCATTTCAGCCGCAACCTGAATAGCTAACTCACGCGTTGGCGCAAGAACGATAGCTTGTGGTTTACGTTGGTTGAGATCGATCTTATTTAGAAGAGGCAGAGAGAACGCTGCCGTTTTACCTGTACCTGTTTGAGCTTTACCCAGCGCGTCAGCACCTTCCAACAGGTGTGGGATTGCCGCAGCCTGAATTGGAGTTGGTGACACGAAACCCATTCCGTCTAGAGCAGAAAGGATAGAATCATTCAGAGATAAATCGCTGAATTGAATAACAGAATCTTGCATTGGGATCCTACTTAATTAAACAAAAAAACAGTCCCATATGCTCTTCCAATTCGATACTGATTCATCCAGTTACTGATTCCATTCAGACAGGAACACAGCACAGTACACAACCGCGATAAGCCATTAGGGACGACTAAGGGAGGCGGATTATTCCTTAAAAGCATAAAAAAAGCCAGAAAAAATTGAATTACATCACAATTTATTCTCAATAATGGCATTTTTAGCATATTTTTCCACCATCCCCACCATTCCCCGTAGATTTGCGCAGCTCGCAGATGAGTTTTTCATCAATATTTAAGCCGATTTCCTGCAATTCGATCAGCAAAATTCACGGCGAAATTGCGCTCCACAGGTAGTAATAATAGCTCGCAATGATTATAGTGTGCCCAACTCCATAGGTAATTTAAGAAAAGATGTTTCAAGATAACCCACTACTCGCTCAGCTTAAGCAGCAAATCCAAGAAAACCTGCCGAAAAAAGAAGGCTCAATAAAAGCCACAGATAAAGGCTTTGGCTTTTTGGAAGTGGACAGCAAGACTAGCTTCTTCATCCCACCTGCGTACATGAAAAAGTGCATGCACGGTGACAAAGTCGTCGCCATTATCCGCACAGAAAATGAACGCGAAGTTGCAGAGCCACAAGAGCTGTTAGAACAAGCCGTGACTCGCTTTATTGGTCGAGTCAAAATGTTCAAAGGCAAGCTAAACGTAGCACCTGATCACCCACAGCTTAAAAAGCTTTCTCTTAAAGCGAAACTAAAGAAAGGTCTAAAACCTGACGAGTTCGCTGAGGGAGATTGGGTTGTCGCACATCTTATTCGCCACCCTCTAAAAGGCGATAACTCTTTCTTCGTGGAAATTTCTGAAAAAATCACAGACGCGAACGACAAAATTGCACCTTGGTGGGTAACGCTTGCTCAAAACGATCTACCAAACTCTGAGCCAGCAGGCATCGAGAACTGGGAACTAAAAGACGACGCCGATCTAGAACGCGTAGACATGACACACGTTCCTTTCGTGACTATCGATGGTGAATCAACCAAAGATATGGACGATGCGCTGTACGCGAAGAAAACCGAATCTGGCGATTTCGAACTGACAATCGCTATCGCAGATCCAACTGCCTACATCACACCAGAAGATGAAATGGATAAAGTAGCACGTGAGCGTGGCTATACTATTTATCTTCCGGGCCGCAATATTCCAATGCTGCCTCGCGATCTAGCAGACAACCTATGCTCTCTGATTGAAGGCGAAATCCGCCCTGCTATTTGCTGTACCGTAACCGTAAATAAAGACGGCGTAATTGGCGACGATATCAAGTTCTTTGCAGCAAACATCAAATCACACGCACGCTTAGCATACGATCACGTGTCTGATTGGCTAGAAAACGGCAGCTCAGAAGCATGGCAACCATCTGAAGAGATCGCGACGATCGTTCGTGACCTTTACGACTTCTCCCTTGCTCGCGCAGAATGGCGTGAGAAAAACGCAGTGGTCTTCCCAGACCGCCCTGACTACCGTTTTGAGCTGAGTGAAGACAACGATGTGGTTGCTATCCATGCAGATATGCGCCGCAGTGCAAATCGCTTGGTTGAAGAATCAATGATTACCGCAAACATCTGTGCTGGTCGTACACTGCGCGATAAATTTGAAACAGGTGTTTTCAATACTCACGCTGGCATTAAGACTGAGAAGATTGAAGAAGTTGTTCAACTTGTCAACCCAGAAGGTGAACTGGAATTCACAGCGGAGTCAATTACCACTCTAGAAGGCTTTGCTGCATTGCGTCGCTGGTTGGCTGCGCAAGAAACCTCTTACCTAGATAATCGTATTCGTAAGTTCCAAGCCTACAGTGAAGTAGGTAATCAGCCTCTTCCTCATTACGCTATGGGGCTGGATATCTATGCGACTTGGACATCACCAATTCGTAAGTACGGCGATATGATCAACCATCGCATGTTGAAGGCCGTCATCCTAGGCAAAGAGCCAGTGCAAAAACCTGATGATCAAGTCGGTGAAGAACTAGCTCTGCACCGTAAACATCATAAAATTGCTGAGCGAAATGTCTCAGATTGGTTATATGCACGTACGCTTGCTGATGAGCCGAACAAGAAAACTTGTTTCACAGGTGAGATTTTCGATATTAATCGTGCTGGTGCACGTGTCCGACTTCTCGAAAATGGCGCAGCAGCCTTTATTCCTGGTGCACTAATTCTTGATAATAAAGAAAGAATTGAGTGCAATGGCGACAACGGTACCATCTCTATCGATAAAGAGGTCGTATACAAACTTGGTGATACATTGGAAATTGTCCTTGCGGACGTAAACCAAGAGAACCGCAGTTTAGTTGCAAAGCCAACCCAGGTATTTGCTGAACAACCAGCAGCACAAGCAGAACAGACTGTAAGTGAATAATACCGAATGAAGTTAAAAGGCGCTCTATTGAGCGCCTTTTTTATTTGTTATGTAAAAATGATAAGAACGAATATGCCGAACATTGAGATCATTCGCTTTAATCACTTCACTGCGCGCAAAAGTGAGCGTTACACCGCAACACATAATGGCTTATATGTTGTTGAAGAAGGTGCCCTATTAGTTCATCAACCAAATGGTGAACAGTTTGAACTTAAAGCAGGAGATTTTACTCTCTACAACTCTGCTGATTTGAGCAGCGCAGAAGCCATCCCTAGTGAAAATGGCTTTAAAGCACTGGCTCTAGTCTTCAACCCAAATCTATTCTGTGACTTTAAAAAAGCACACCCAATGCTACGCTCCAAGACAGAAGAAAGGCGCTTCTATCCTTTTTCAGCGCAAGCCAGCAGCGAAGTAGCACAACTAAAAGACACATTGGTCAACTTAGCGAGTCGAAATGCTCCAGACTACACACAAGGTCATATCGCAATGGCACTGCTGTCGTTAATGGTGGAGGCAGAGCCAAACATCCTATCAATCATAGATGATGCAAGCAGCCTAAGCGACTCTCAAAAGGCCATCAAGTATATTGAGAACAATATCGAGAAAGATATCACTCTGGAAGGCTTAGCGGCTCATATGGGCATGTCTATCGCGACGTTAAAACGCCGCCTCGCCGCAGAGGATCTTTCATTTTCACAGATATTAAAAGTGAAGCGGATCAACTTCGCCGCAACCCAGCTGCGCATGTCAGAAAAATCTATAACAGAAATAGCGTTTGAATCCGGATTTAAAAGTGCAGCGCATTTCAGTACCGCATTTAAATCGGTTTACAACATGACACCGAAAGACTTTAGAAACCAAGTCGTTAAATCCAAAGCATAAATCATGGTGACATTGGCAGCTGTTAGAGTTGGAGCGCTCCCTATTCCCAAAAACACGCTTGAGGATCGCTTTCCAACTCGGTGAGTAGGTCTTCGAGCGTTTGACTGTATGGAAGTGGCTTATAAGGTACCCACCTTAATAATTCGTTGCGGTACGTTGGGACGTAGAAATACCAAAGCTGATTGCCCTCATCAAACACAATCTTCGCGACGGGAGAGGTATATTCGCTGTGCTGTGAATCAAGAAGAAAATGCGCCCTATGAAGCTCGACGCCATTCTCCACTGGCTCATATAAGCACTTACCCTGCTCGATAGGCAGGTTAGCATTACGTGCAGAGCAGAGCGATTGAACTGATTTGTATAAACGACTTGTCGCCATTTGGGACACTGACATCAACGTTCTCCCGATGGATGATTGTTAGGGCTGTCGATCCTAGTATATAACCTTTACACCACCACCGATGGTGATTATCTGCCTACCTCAAACAAAGGGTGGCTATATTCTCATTTACTCAGATTATCATCTCACTCTGCTTGGAAACGCTACCTACATCACCTCTTGGTTAGAAAGAATTCCCTTGTTTAGACCCGACAGTTCACAAAAGTGTAACCTGAACGCAATATCATAAACGCTGCTTTATACCGTATATGGAGTTTAATATGTTACGTTTTACTGTGGCGACGTTATTGGCCATAGCAGCCTCCCTCCCCGCCATTGCAAAAGAAATTAATATCTCTGGGTCAACCTCGGTTGCTCGCGTAATGGATGTACTTGCAGAGGAATACAACAAAACACACCCGGACGATTACATTGCAGTTCAAGGTATTGGTTCTAGTGCGGGTATTACAATGGTTAATAAAGGCGTAGCCGAGATTGGGATGAGCTCTCGCTATCTGACAGAAAGCGAAAAAGGTGAAGATCTCAACGTATATCCTATCGCTTATGATGGCCTAGCTGTTGTTGTAAACCGTACAAACTCTGTAAAAAACCTTTCTCAACAACAACTGTTTGATATCTACAAAGGTAAAATCAAGAATTGGAAAGAGGTTGGTGGTGCAGATCAACCTATCGCTGTTGTCACTAGAGAGGCGTCTTCAGGCTCACGCTACAGTTTTGAAAGTCTGCTAGGACTAACCAAAATCGTAAATGATCGCCTCGTCTCAGATATCAGCCCGAACAACTTGGTTGTAAATAGCAACAGCATGGTAAAAACCATCGTGAACCATAATACTCGTGCAATTGGGTTTATTTCTGTGGGATCAGTAGATCGCTCAATAAAAGCGATTCAATTAGATGGTATTGACCCAACTTCGGCAAACATTAGCAATCACAAGTATAAATTGGCGCGGCCATTCCTAGTACTCTACAAAGTCAATAAGATTAGCGAACCAGGTAAAGGGTTCGTCACCTTCCTTCGCTCAGAACAAGGACAAAAAGCGATTGCTGATTACGGTTACACTCCAGTAAAAAGCTTTAATCAATAAAACCAAAAAGAGAGCATATTAATGCTCTCTTTTTATATGTTTTCTATCTGGCTCTGGAATTAGAAATGCAGTTGAATAACAGAAACGACAACAGCACCAGGTCGACGAATACCTTCGATTTCCACTTTAATTTCACGCTCGATCTCCAAACCTTTTTTGATCGGCGTTACTTTTGTTAACGTGCTGACAGCACGAACATTGTTTCCTGCTTTAACAGGGTAAGGGAAACGAACTTGGTTTAAGCCTAAGTTAACGACCATTTTGGCTGTTGGGAACATTGGCTTATCAGGGTCCACTGAGTCAGTCAATTTAGGCAACAATGCTAATGTTAAAAAGCCATGAGCGATGGTTGTCTTAAATGGAGATTCAACTGACGCACGTTCTGGATCTGTGTGAATCCACTGCATGTCTTCCGTTACCGCACCAAATTGATTGATACGTTCTTGAGATACATGCACCCAGTCACCAGTGTGAATCACTTCACCAATTTTTTCACTTAACTCGTCATACAGCTTTTGAGCCTCAGGTGCCATTACGATTGGTGCAGGTTGAGGCGCAACCTCTTCGTTAACAGCTGGCTGTTGGTGATCACGAACTTTTGAGAAAAGAAAGCTATTCTGAGCTTTTCCCAAAAAGTCACTCCAATAATCGCGTAACGTTGGAGACATCCAATTCATAAACTCGGATTGATGAGCAGAAATCGCATCAACTTTGTCTTTAAATAGATTTGTGACCTTCATAAACACCCTTAAAAAATTTAAGCACAACTGGCTATACCAGTTAATTTTGAATTAGTTCACAAAGTCTTGCAAATACTTTCGGGCGAACACATGTACCCTAAAAGCAAGTTATTTCTTAAATATCATAAAGATAACAATAAAACACCATTTTATTGACTTGCGCCAATATAAAGTAAAAACTCTATAAATTGCTACTATTTGTCCCTTTTTTACCCCATTTTTAAACTGTTTAACATTACATCAGCGACTATAAAACGAGCAAACAGTACTTCTATTATAATTCAGCACTTTACAAGTCGGACTATGCTCCCTATTATACGTTCCGCAACGGAGAGATGGCTGAGTGGTTGAAAGCACCGGTCTTGAAAACCGGCATACGTTAATAGCGTATCTAGGGTTCAAATCCCTATCTCTCCGCCACTTATTAGAGAGCTCGCATTTATTGCGAGCTTTCGTCGTTTTAGTGCTTGTAAAATGACGGAGGTTCGAACCCCTAGTCGTATACGGCCCCAGAACTTCACCACATTCCAATAAAGAGCCCGCTAAAAATTAGCGGGATCTTTATTTCTATTTTCTAGTGTTTAAGCAAACTTCTTAATCATTTCAGATAGGTCATTGGTACAACTTTGCACTTTAGAGTTCATCTGATTCGTTTCTGTCATCAGATCATACGATTCACTGTACTTTAAGTTAAGCGACTGGATGTTTTCGTTAATCTCATCCGTTACGTAAACCTGTTCTTCTATCGCTACCGCAATTTGTTGATTTCGCTCGACTACATCCTGAACGAGAGATTGCAGCTGTTGGATGCTCTCTAAAGCCGTGCCTAATAATGTTACCGTTCCGGTCGACATTTCATTGCCTTTCTCTAGCGCAGAAACCGCTGATTTACTGCCCTTTTGAATTCCTTCAATGGCCGCTTTAATTTCTGTTGTCGATTCCTGTGTTCTTTTAGCAAGGGTTCTCACTTCATCCGCAACGACTGCAAACCCTCTCCCTTGTTCGCCTGCCCTCGCCGCTTCAATTGCTGCATTCAACGCTAATAAGTTGGTTTGTTCAGCAATATCATTGATCACTTCAACAACAGTTCCTATTTGCTCGGTTTGTTGGTTCAAACGCATGACCACTTTAGAGATTTCGCCGAGCTCATCCACCAGCTCTAGTACCGAGTGGTTAACATTATCGATAACGCTACTGCTATCTGTCATCGTGTTCTGCGCTTCTAGCGTAGCATCGGCCGTCGCTTGAGCATTATTTGATATCTCAGATGATGAGGCTTGCATCTCGTTGACCGCTGTAGCGACCGAGTCGATCTCTACTTTCTGTGCACTCAAGTTTTCCGTCACTTGCTGGCTATTAGTCGCAGCACTGTTGGCACTTGCACGCGTTTCTTCGCAAGAGTCTTTTACAGACACCCCGACTCGCCCTAATAGCGCATCTGCAAATTGCTTACGCATCTTCATACCCAGCTCAATTTCAGCCAGATCGTTAATTTTTCCGCAATAAATATACTCCATTAGTGGATTGTTGAAGTCTTGCCTAGCCTGTCTAGCAAGCTTTTCAACAGGCCTTGTTAATACATAAATTGAGAAAACGGAAAGTAATGCAGCGATGCCAAAGGCCACCGCTGGTGATTGATTCATTTGTAGAGTTAGCAAGCCAAGAAGGTTGGAAATGAAAAGAAAGAAGGCTGATCTCATCCACAAACGCGTACGGGGAAGATACATTTGCAATGGTTTACCGTTATTCCGAAGTTTTGAATACGCTTTTTCCGCTCGTTGAACGTGTATACGCTCAGGTTTAAATCGAACCGATTGGTACTCAACAACTTCACCATTGGATTTGATAGGAGAAGCAAACGCATCAACCCAATAATACCCTCCGTTTTTACGTCGGTTTTTCACCATTCCCATCCAGTGTTTTCCGGCTTTTAGGTGCGTCCATAAATCTTTAAAAGCCTGTTTCGGCATGTCGGGGTGGCGTACAACATTGTGAGGCTTACCGATAAGTTCACCATCACCAAACCCCGCTACTTCATTAAAGTTTTCACTGGCATATTTGATATAGCTGGACGTATCGGTGATAGAAACTAGGCTGTAACTCGAAGGGTAATCATATTCCGTTTCACTCATAAACATGTGTCCTTACATTGATTAATTAAATAAACGGCAAGTATGAGTGTAGCAGCATAACATTTATGCGCATAATGATAAGCTCATTGTAAAATTCAATGAAATTACTGATAGGTCAATTTATTACCTGCAAGCGTAGTGGCTGTTTCACTCTCAAATAGCACTACCCTTGAGTGCTCACAAGATGCTGCATTGATTAAAATTAATACACAAAAGCGCTTCCTTACTGAGTTCGTAAATTGTTATAAATAAACGATTACAACGAAAACAAGGAAGACAAACATATGACTATTCGTTTTAGTCAGCTTGCCGCTCAAGGGAACACGGCTCACCTATTTATTGACGATTGGAAAATAGATACTCAGCAATCTTGGGGAATATTCAGCGCGGATGGGGATATTGGTTCTCTACTTGGAGACCTTATTTGTGGTGAACTTTTACCAATAAGCGGGAAACTTGAGCTTGATGGGCTGTCCGTTGCTCAAGTGTCGTTATCAGAGCAACAGCGATTACTGGAAAGAGAATTAGAAAAGGACGATACAGACTTTCTTGATCGTATCGATCAAGGCAGTACCGTTTACTCACTCATTCAGGAGCGCAGCCAAGACGCTAATTTAATAGATCAGCTGATTACCGACCTCGACCTAACTCACCTTAAACACAGTGGCTTTCGTGTTCTCTCTACAGGGGAAACAAGACGAGTGATGTTAGCTCGCGCTTTAGCAACACAGCCTGATTTGTTACTGTTAGATAACCCATTTACTGGTTTAGATATTGCCCATCGAGCAGCTCTCGCTCACTATTTACACTCGCTTTCTCAAACCGTACAGCTGCTGGTCACGTTTTCTCGCGAGTCTGATATACCTGAGTGGATTGATCGAGTTGCGCTTTTCAGTGCAGGAAAGCTGGACAGTACGATGGATAAATCCAGTTGGGATAATCATCCAATCATTGAACAAATTAAATCTCAGTCCGAGCAACAGAGTGAAGAAATGATGAACTTGATACGTCAGCATCAGCACTCGACACACTTCGACAACCCAATATTTAAACTAACAAATGGGTCTGTTGAATACACTGATAAGAAGATCTTTACTGACTTAAACTGGCGAATAGACAAAGGTCAGCATTGGCAGATCAAAGGCCCAAATGGCTGTGGGAAGAGCACCTTGCTTGGGTTAATCTTTGGTGATCATCCTCAGTGCTACAGCAATGACATTGATATTTTTGGTAAAAAGCGAGGGTCTGGCGAGACGATCTGGGAAATCAAGCAGCACATAGGCATGGTATCTTCAGCGTTACACCTTCAATACCGCGTTAACTGCAGTGTGCTAGATGTGATTTTGTCCGGTTTTTACGACTCCATAGGGTTGTATAACCAACCCACTCGTAAAGAAGTGGACATCGCAAACGAATGGCTCGACATCCTACATATGAGCCAATACCGAAAAACCTCATTCAAGCAATTAGAGTACGGTCAGCAGCGCCTGTTGTTGATTGCAAGAGCCATCGTTAAACAACCAACATTACTGATTTTGGACGAGCCATATCAAGGGTTGGATTTTCTTGGTAGGCGTTTAGTTAAGAATACACTTGAGCTCATCGCCCGAGAGAATTTAAGCCAGCTATTGTATGTATCTCATTACCAAGAGGACCGCTTGGATAGCATCAAGAATGAGTTAGAGTTTGTTTTTGATGACAATGACCAATGTTATCGGGCTAACGTTTACCAATCATAATGACTTCGCTGAGCAAGTTGATCATAAGGTAAAGGCTTGGAGTAAAAATATCCTTGATGATATCGCACTCCCATCTTTTTCAAATGGTCGGCTTGCGCCGTTGTTTCTACACCTTCAGCGATGAGTTGTACTTTTAGCTCTTCCGAAAAGTGAACAATAGCTTTTAAAACAGAAGCACTAAGGCTAGGTATGCCAATAGTTTCGACAAAACACTTATCGATTTTTAGGTAATCAATACGCATGTGCTGCAGAAACGCCAGCGAGGTTTGACCGGTACCAAAATCGTCGATTAACACATCAATGCCATGTACTCGCAGCGCTGCAATGCACTTTCTGGCTTCAGCATCAATGAGTTGACGTTCTGTTATCTCTATGCCTAATGAGACGTTATTTCGACATAACTTCCTGTCAATGAGTTGAATCTTTCTAATCGCGTTTGGCCCAACTAAGTAACCGGGCGGCACATTAATACCAAGGTGAACAGACTGATTAAAGTCTAATTTACTAAAGTCTTCTGCCGCTTTATCGAGAACGTAATCCGTGAGCAAAAAGACCAATCCACTTTGCTCCGCCGCTGGCACAAACTCATCAGGAGAAATGAACCCTTTATTCTGATGTTCCCATCGCACTAGGGCTTCAAAACCAAATAGTTGACCAGTATCGACGTTAATCTGGGGCTGGTAATACAGAGTCAACTCGCCTTTCTTTATGGCTTTCTTTAAATCTAAGACCAAGCTTCGATGAGGATCGATAAATTTATTTAACGCATATAAGCAAAGATAGATAACAAAAATGATTGGAATTGAATACAAAAAATAGGAAAGTGTTCTTTGTTTGACAAATAGATCGCTAGCTTCACTCAAAGCTTCATATTCAAACATTTGCGACGATTTGATGCCAATAGGGTTACTTCCCGTTCTCAACGCTTCTTCAGGTGCAACTTGGTCATGGATAAATAAGGCAGAGCGTTTTAAACGTAAATCGTTATTAAATCCTATCTTCGCATTAAAGTAGTCATGATCAATAATCGTCACCGCTTGATAACCTCGCTCTCCTTCGGTCACGACGAGCAAAAATTGGTCATATACGCTATCCACGTTTCCAAGTGCTAACGCTTGTCCCTCGGGAAATATAATGTGCTCGGCTAACGGCTTAGAAATTACGCCCAGTTTAGAAGAACACGTAATGACCCCATTTTTTACAATCAGCATTTCTTCGATATCTCGTTCAAACATCAAGTTTTGCTGAAGCTCTTCACATCGTCTAGGATGCAACAAAGCCGTGCGGTTTTCGGTCTCTATTTGGAATAAAATTTCGTCTGCGATTTGAACGTTTTTTTCTAATAGATGATTGAGGTTGTTTTGCACGCTTTCACGAGCTAAATACAAGACTTCGCCAACAATCAAAGGAATGGGCAACAAAAAAATGATGGCTTTTTTAAAAAGCGCCTTATTCAGCATATAAAAGTAACCTTTTATAAAACCGATTTACTGAGATGGTATCTGGATTCTGATACCCACTAGCAACTCTCGTTTATAATATTATTTATTTAGATTAACTCAGTATGCGAAACACTTGGTAATACCGCAAACTAAACAATGCCTTAATCCCTCCTGTTCCAATTTAGCATCAAACGACTCAAACCTGAGACGTCAATACGACATCATTTTTGAGCCTATCGGTACCGAGGTAAGCCCTTAGTCGTCAAATTCTCACTCTACGAGAATTACCCATTAAAATTATTTTTCTTTTCTCAGTGATTAAGAATTATATTTGTCGTAATTCATATAACACGTTACAACACTCTCATGACGACAAACAAAGCTAATGCGAACCAGGTAAACGAAAAAGCACTGCAGTTGTTAATGCAAGTTGCAGTTAGTCCATTCCCAGTCTCTGCGAAAACGCTAAGCGAGCAATTGAACGTTCCTTTGAGCAGTCTCTACCGACACTTGAAGCTGCTCAAAGAGTGGAACTTGATTGAAGAAAGCGTACACGACAAGACATTTGTCGTTGGCCCGGCAGCATTGCTGCTCATGCATAGCTATGAGACCGCACAGCATGGTTTAGATATGGTCGAAACCATACTGGCTCGGTTGGTACAACAAACAGGGGAAATGGCCGCTTATATGGTACCTGCAGGGTATCGCGCGCTTTGTGTCAGACAAAAAGAAAGTATGCAGGCGCTGCGTTGCAGCTTCGTCCAGGGTCAAAGTCAACCTCTGCTACGTGGTGCCTCATCTAAAGTGATGCTCGCTTTTATGCCTCAAAGTCGATGCGAGAAAATCTTGAGATACTTTAATCAAGATCACCGACGAGACGAATGGGAACAAGAGCTCACAACCATCCGTAAACACGGATATGCCGTCAGTACTTCAGAAATTGACCCGGGTGTTTCTGGCATCAGTGCACCAGTGATGAAAGGAAGCAAACTGATCGGCGCGGTCTCAGTGATGGCTCCGGCCCACCGAGTCGAAAAGGATAAGCAGCGCATTATTTTGCATGTGTTGCAAGCGGCAAGGGCACTACCACCAGAAAGGTAATTCATCATGTTAAGCTTTTTCAAACGCTATAAACTCCACCACACCGTGAAACAGCCGCAGCATTACCCTTTTTCTTTTATGACAGTGTGTGAGTATTTGCCTCCCATGTCTAAGGGCGCGTTTGAATTAGCTGATCAAAGTTTGGAAAATGCTAGTGATTGGCTATACCAACAGCATGATCATGAAACCGCTGAAAACTTTGGTCACTTCAACCACGACAAGCTGGAAAATGGCGAGTTTCAGGAAGCGTTAAGCCTTTCGCTTTCTCGCCACTCAATTCCTGTTTTAGTAACTAACTGTACCGAGGCAATCTTGTCCATGTTACCTGTGGTCGGGTCCTATCGAGACGAAGTGGGTGTGGTAAATATTGGACATGACATGAACTTGAAGCCAACACTTGAACCACGTTTAGGCTCGGCATTCCATTTTGCGCTTTCTCGCTATCAAAACGTGCGATTATTTTTTGCTGGTGTTAGCGAACAAGATACAAAGCAAGAAACGTGGGAATACGCGGAGGATCAAGGTTGTGACTGGGTAACCGATAAAGAGTTTTCTTTTCGTCATCGCAATAATGTAAAGCAGTTAATCGGCAATTACCTCGACCATTGCGACCAAATAATCCTCAGTATCGACCTTGGCTCCCTAAAAACCAAAAACAGCCTTGATGGTACCTCAGAAATTGATATCCAAATGGTTCTACGCACCATTAGGCAATGCCTGGTTGCAGGTAAAGTCAGAGCCATTCAACTCGTAGGCGATCGCGATCGTCTGGTCTATTCGAGACAAACGAAAGCCATACTAGAAGAGTTATATCAAATGGCCCCACTCATTGTTCACGCAGCCTAGGATCAAGTTCGGTTCAGAATCAGGACGCTCAAGCTACTGATTCTGAATCAACATGGTTAATTATTATCTTTTACCAACAAATAGTTACATGAATAAAGCGACTCACGTCACACTTAGCTATTGAACTAATCTCATACTTACGTTCTAATAACGCCACTAAGCTTGGGTATGACATACGAAATAAAAATAGCCAAAGTTCAATAAGTAAGCGGATTAAAAACCAAAAACACCGCCGACATTTCAACTTCTGTGAGCACTTGCTCACGCTCGCTTGATGCCATCTTGTTCCACTTTTTTAGGACATTTGATGATGCGTCTTTGCAGTATTTTCGCTGCGGTTCTTGTTTTACCGCTAGCCTCACACGCCACCACTTATGACGTCAAAGATCTATCTGAGTTAGGTCAACTTTGCTCACACAAGAGTTTTAGTATCGAAAGCGATGGTACGACTTATCACTGTACAGGGAAACTAGTCCTACCCGCAGGTGACAAAATTGTCTCCTCATTACCGGAAAAAGAGATAACGCTAGAAGCAGCTCATGGCATTGTGTTAGAGGGGAACAATACGATTGGTGAACCCAATAAGCGTATCTCTCTCCACGCACTCGCTACCGGATTAACGGTTAACAATGAGAAAGCATCAAGCATTGACGATTACCAAAACAAGCACACGGTTATCTATGGTGATCTTCTATCGGCTTACCCAACAAAGCTGAATAACGTTCTCATCGATGGGGATATAGAGCTAACAGGTGAGGCCCTTCATATTGATGGTGAGTACAACACCATTATTGGTGACATTTTGACTCACAGTACGACCGATATATTCAACGCTAACGTTTGTGGCACCATTGAATCAAAAGGCCATCAATTGCATCTCAAAACGAAAAACCCTTTCCAACGACATTTCGTCGTCGGTGACATTGTGGCGCACAGTTCTCTGTTTATTGATGACATGGAGATCTACGGCACTACTGAGACTAAAGGAGCATCTGCCGCATTGAACGGTTCGTTCTATGGCTCTACAACAGCAATTAAATACTTCCAAACATTGAACTTCAACAACGCTCCAAATCAGCCAAGTCAAGTTTGTGGTGAAATCCAACAAACGCCAGGAAGTGCACAAACGAAAGCACAAGACAACAAATACACGCAATACTGTGGATTAGACGACACTGATTGTCACTACTCCTCTCAGGTCTGTCCGATTACCCCTCAAGATGTTCCGAATTGCAGCATGCAACCTCCATCAGAGAACGACTTCGACCTAAGCGTCACACCATCGGACGACATGGCACTGATGTGCGGCGACGATCTTCCGCAATTTACAGCAATGACAACCGATAATGGAGAAGTAGTAAGCGCAGAAGTCAGTGCTGCCCTATCACACCCTGACTTGTTCACTTTAGAGGTGGTCAAAGGTCAGCAGATATTAAAAGCAAACCAATTTTTGTCTGACGATAATGGTGAGCTCGTTGTTCGAGTGGTCCCGAACGATATTGATACCATCGCGTTAGGTACTAACTACACGCTGACTTTCACTATGGCAGAAGACACCAGCAAGCATCAAACGGTTAGCTTTATGTTTACGCCATTTATGTTTGAGGCCTACTCAAAGACGAAAAGCGCAACTTTAAATGAAATACGCGTTATTGCAGGTAAACCAGAAAACGTGCATACGCGATTGCTTGCTTGTGCCTCCACCGGCGAACCTGTAGTCGCAAGCAACTACAATGGTACTCCTAAGGTTTTTCATCCATTGGTTCAACCATTAGGAGGAAGTGAAGGAAACTTTAGCTATTCAGCGGAATTTAAAGACGGCTTGTCTGAGCATGGTCTTATCACGAACGAGTCCGGCATATTTGAAGTGACATTATCCGATCATTTTGAATGTGAGGGATTTGAAGAGTGCCCAGAAGAAGGCAAAGTGGAAGTGAAAGGGACATTTAATGTGTACTCGCGACCATGGACACTGGCTATCTGTGACAACCAACGTGCTTTGCGTTCTGGCACCTCTGAACAAGGAGATGGGTTTATTGCTGCCGGAGAACTTTTCTCTCTAACAGTGAAGCCCATCATTTGGCAACCTGACGGCTCTGTAAGTGGCTCTGTGGAATCAGCACGTTATTGTGATGCCTCTATCACCCGTAATTTTACGCTTGATGACGCTCCAGCAGCATCGGTTGTCTTGTCGAGTGAGCAACATACGCCATCAGAGACAGCGAACCAAACCTCAAAATTGCTAAAAAGTAGTGACTCACTGGCTCAGGCGCATAATTCAGCCAAGAATGATCAATTCGTCTTTAATGGATTATATTGGGAAGAAGTCGGGAGCTTGAGAGTAAAAGCAAACCTAGAAAGTAAATATCTAGGTATGACTGTTAACGAAGGCTATCGTTACATCGGTCGTTTTTACCCAAAATATTTTCAAGTGCGAGACCAAGAATGGCACTACCCACATGGGCAAACTTTTGCTTACATGAATCAACCTTTTGAGAAAGTCACTTACGATGTTGTCGCACTCAATGCGAATAAAGAAAACGTGAAGAACTACGTCCACTTTTCATCTAACCTTCAACAACATTTCGACTTAGGCGAGCTAAGCTCATACTCCGATCGGTTTTTGCCGCCTAAGCCTAAGAAGGTAGACTGGAAACTACTGGGTAACGCGAGTGTTGGAACGTTTGTGATCGAGAAGCCGTCGACCAATGCGACTTGTAACAATAGCCCATGTTGGAAAAAGAACACGACAGATAAACAATACCCTGATGGCCCATTTAATAAAGGGACTAACAGTGACAGCAGCAAAATAGGTATAGTCACGACTAAAGCCGTTGATGAGGTAAATTTCTTTGATAACAGCGAAGTGCTCACACAACAACCGGACATTCGATTCGGTCGTTTGAACTTTCAAGATGTAGGTGGCAACCAAGGCATGGTGATCAAAGTGCCACTTGATGTGGAAATTTGGCAAAACGGTCGATTTACGACTAACTTCGATGACAGCTCAACAACGGCGAATGGTGAATATTACTTCAGCACGCCAATTTGGTCGCATGCGCCAGCAAACAACGCCCTGCTTTCTGGCGTTGGAACGATGAGTATTGGCAGGATGACCGATATCGTTGCAAGCCAAATTGACTCAGCGCGCGAGCAAATACAATTCCACCTAGATTTAGACAGCTCAGGCAATCGCATCCCTTGGCTAAAATACGACTGGGATAGCTCTACAAGTGAAGAGGAAAACCCACCCGTCATTGTTACGTTTGGTATTCACCGAGGAAACGATCGCATTATTTATCGTGGTGAACCCAATATGCTTGGCCTAAATTAACACGAAACGGTAAACAAAAAGAGCCCCTCAATTGAGGGGCTCTTTTCACACAAACTGTGTAATTTACTTTGCGCCACGACGCGCTTTCAGGCGCTTCACCATAGCAAGACGACGCTCTGCCGACCCTTGGTCTGTTGCCGACTGGTTCGGATTATTACGACGACCTTGACGATTCTTGAATGCTGGTTTTGAGTGCAGCTTTTCAATGTAAGATTCACGCTGTTTTGGTTCATAGCCTGCAAGCTCAATACGGCGAATGCGTTGCTGGATTAGATTTTCAACCTGAACCACCGTGAGCTCTTCATCTCGGTTTACAAATGAAACAGCATGACCTTGTTTACCTGCACGACCCGTACGACCAATTCGGTGAACGTAATCTTCCGCTAGGAAAGGCATGTCATAGTTCACAACGTGAGGTAAGTCTTCAATATCTAGACCTCGAGCAGCGACATCGGTAGCCACCATGACACGTGCTTTACCGGACTTAAACTCTTCTAGCGCACGACGACGAGCACTTTGAGCACGGTCACCATGACAAACCACCGCTTTGATACCATCAAGTTTCAGCTCTTTTACCACTTCGTTTGCGGTCTCTTTATAGTTCACAAATACCAACACTTGTTTCCAGTTTTTGCGACCAATTAGCTCTGAAAGCAGTTCCGTTTTTCGCTCTTGATCAACTGGATATAGCACGTGAGCAACTGTTTGTGCCGTAGTATTTGCACGCTCTACTTCGATACGTTTTGGTTTACGCAGAATGTCTTTCGCTAACAGATTTAGCTGGCTTGAAGTCGTTGCCGAAAACATCATGATTTGCGGATCTGTATCCACATCCAGCATGATCTTACGAACTGCATGAATAAAGCCCATATCCAAGATACGGTCTGCTTCATCAAACACCAAAAACTCTAAGTGTGCCACAGAGACATTACCTTGTTCGATGTGCTCTTCCAATCGACCAGGTGTAGCCACAAGGATATCAACACCATTTTCCAGTGCCGCAACCTGAGAAGACATTTTACGGCCACCGAAAATCGCCGCCACCGACAGATTGGTGTACTTCGTGTAAGCTTTGATGTTGTCAGCAATTTGTTCAGCAAGCTCGCGAGTTGGAGCCAAGATAAGTGCACGAGCAGTCTTACGAGAAGCGCTACGGTTACTGTCTAACAACTGCTGAATCATAGGCAGAGAAAACGCAGCCGTTTTACCAGTACCTGTTTGTGCTGTAGCGAAAATATCATGGCCTTTGCGAGCCATTGGAATCGCCTTCTGTTGAATTGGCGTTAACTTTTCATAACCGCATTCTGCCAGTGCTTTAACCACTTCTGGCGCAAAACCTTGAGATGAAAATGACATTGAGCGTATTCCTTAAACAAACCACTAAAAATAGCTTTAAAAATTTAGCCGTGCACTATACCCGAATTTGAGTGATTTATCTCACTTTTCTCATTGAAACGCTACAAAAGCAAAAACGGCGAACGCAGACAGATTGCTGGTTCACCGTTTCCGTTTAACATTTGTTCGATTTAACGCTTGATGCCAGACAACTGAAGGAGAATTTGCTCAAGTTCATCCCATGACAACAGCTGAGAATCTATCACTTCTAATCGTGATTCAAACCCTTCTAAGCTGATTTCATTCACCGACACGACTCGGTTGGCAACATTAAACGCGTAGCACCCCTGATCCGTGTTGACCACCGCTTTAACGCGTTCCGCCGTTAAGTCCGAAAGCATTGAGAAAAGTTTATCAAAATCAAACGTGTACTCTGCCCCAAACAACCACCCGCAGCTAAAATACCCTTGCCCTTTGTTCTCTTTGCGCACAAAGGCTTCACCTGGCGGCAACTGGAATTGAGGCTCTTGGTGAGCATGGTCATGATGATGTGACTCGATATGGGAAGAAGCGCTGCCGTAAACCCGTTCGATATCCAAGACTTCTATCGGTAACTCACCGTCATGAATAAGCTTACTGAATACTTTTGAGGGAGATTGGTCCGTCACCCAGTCATTAAACACATCAATGTCGTGACTGGTACAAAGGTCAACCTTACTGCCTATAACCACATCTGCGCTGTCTAACTGGTCCACGAAATTTTGGTTAGAAAGATATTTTTCATCACTTAAGTTACGCGGATCAACCAGAGCGATCGTCGCTTTTAGATCAACGTAAGGTTCATACTGTTCTGAGGTAAGCGTCGCGATAACCTGTTTTGGATGACCAAGGCCTGTCGGCTCAATCAATAAACGGTCCGGTTTTTGGCGCAGTAATGCGGTAATACCGACCGACATTGGCACGCCCGCTGTGCAACACATACAACCACCCGGCACTTCTTTAATCAGCGCACCTTGGTCGGTCATCAATGCACCGTCGATGCCAATCTCACCAAATTCATTGACCAAAACCGCCCAGTTTTCGTTTTCCGGTTTGTTCTTCAGTAGATTTAAAATCGTGGTCGTTTTACCGACACCCAAAAATCCGGTCAGTATGTTGGTTGGTACTCGATTTGACATGCTTATCTCCGACACGTTAGTGCATTAATGCTCCAGCAAAGTATACGGAGAATGTGACTCGCTTCAACGCTTTTTATCGCGCTCATCAAGCTCATTGCGTGATGCGTGGGTACACATTTTTTGAGAATGATCAGAGTGACTTATCAACTCTGAACGCTTCATATCAGAAAGATACATACTGGTGTAAATGACGCAGGAAAAAAACGCGATAATAGCGACTACGATGGGAAGAACTCCGAGTGTGTTTTCGAATTTAAGCGCAGCGATAGCCAATGCGAAAACAACGACAGAGATAAGTGCGATAGACTTACTTTTGTTGCTTTTCATGATAACTCGCCTTTCGTAAGGGTAGCCCCTAATACCTCCTGTATTAGGGGAGTGCCAGTTTGAACAACATCCAACCTGACTATTCAATGCTACTCCTTTCGCTACTTGTGAAATTTGACAAAGCTAACATTTATTACAACATCAAACGATGAACTTATTACTAGCTTTCAGACACTTAGTGGACTGTAAAACACTTACTAGCAAATCGACCCGCCGCTGACCAATATGTCGTTTTCATTGGCAGTACAAACTTGAGCCACCAGCCTTAGCCCTTCGACTATCATCTCCAGAGACATGGAAGGCTGACTGCCATCTACTGCTTGTTCTGGCAATAATGGAATATGAACAAACCCATGACGAATAGGTTTGTCTTTTAGATAATGTTGGATGCCATAAAAAAGGTGGTTACATACAAATGTTCCGGCACTGTTAGAAATCTGGCTAGGTATCCCCTGCTTTTGCAGCGTTTGAACAATACGCTTTATCGGCAGTGTCGAGAAGTAAGCATCTGGGCCGTCCGCCACTACGGGTTCATCAATCGGCTGATGACCAGCGTTATCTGGAATACGAAAATCATCCACATTAATTGCGACACGCTCTGGGGTGATCGCGCCACGTCCAGCCGCTTGCCCAACGGTAATCACACAATCTGGCTGGTGCGCTTCTATTGCATCAATAACGGTATTCAGTGACTCATACCGAATCACAGGAACTGGGCAAGTAACGATCATGGCATCTTCTATTGCCGCAGCCTCTAATCGCTTGACCGCTTCTAAGGCGGGGTTAATGGCGTCACCACCAAAAGGTTCAAAACCGGTAATCAGGACTTTCTTCATAACAGCCTTTAGGAAAAGAGTTTCACAAATTATTGCACTCCCCTTCACCCCATCCAATAGCAAAAGTATTGTTGACATAAGCCAGACAACATTATGTGACTCATGTCTAACCAGCGAGGGTTTTCACTTTATTGAATCTACACAAGTTCCGGACTATCGAGACTAACTATCGATGATTAGTGGCAGGGCTTGGCTCTCTCATTACATGACTCACGCAGAAACTTGGTTTCCACGCTTAACTTAGGTAGAGTACGCGACCGCAATGCAATTCGAAGAGATTGAATACAATGAATATTGATAACCATGTAATCGAAACGATTGAAGAGTTAGAGGCATTTCTGCATTTAGTAGAAAGCGGCGCTCTGGGTCTTGAAGGTGTCACTGGCGTTGCGCTAGCCACCTCTAATACCGATGGCCGTCCATTTGTTGCCGTATTAGGAGAAAAGCACCAATTGCTCCTTGGCCGCTGGGTTTCGCAGCACGTATATGACAATGGTAAAGACATCGTTCGTAACGGCTCAACCAGAAAACACTAAGCGCTCAGCACCATCTATAACACCATGCCGTCTTATACACCAAGCGTATGCTTTGAAAGCAATGCGCTTGGTGTACTTAAAAAATAAAAAAAGAAAAGGCTAGCCTTTATTAATTTTGTCGGTATACTGCACATCAGCTCTTACGGAAAGAGCTATTAATGTAATTAAAGATCAAAGTTTCTCTCAGTTCCACATCGAATTCCTCGTTTACGTTCCTGCGACAAAATAGTTATCTCTAAAATCATATAGTAGCACTTGATATTAGCTAAAAATTCAATATTTAAAACAATCAAATATAGAGGTATCTATGTCTAATAAATTAACTGGTTCAGTAAAATGGTTCAACGAAACTAAAGGTTTTGGTTTTATTTCTCAAGACAATGGCGGTGATGACGTATTCGTTCACTTCCGTTCTATTGTTTCTGAAGGCTTCAAAACTCTTACTGAAGGCCAAAAAGTATCGTTCGTTGTTGAACAAGGTAACAAAGGTTTACAAGCTGCTGAAGTAACTGCACTGTAATTCTTTGTGTGGCATCAACGTTGTTGGTGCCACCATCCCCTTCCACTTATTACCGCCCTTACTATTCTCTATCTAAGTTTATATACCCAAATCACTTACCTCTCCCATACCGTCATTAATCACTTTCAATAAAGTCACTTTGGTATACATCTTTAGGTAATCACACTACCTATCTTGCAATTCCAGTTTGGAATTAAATTAATCTGATTCATATCTGAATCACTTCGCCTCATGCTTTGCTCATATAAATAAAGTTTATAAAATAAAAGCGATTGGCGAATATAAGAGAAAAAAATGAAATTAAATATATCCGCACAATCAATAAATTCTAATAATTACGAGCACATTATCCCTAGCCGAGACGTTATCCTTAGCCTATTCGATAAAGTTAAAAATCACTTAAGTCACGAGCAAATTTCTCGCTCTACTGGATTAGATGAGAAACCACAAAAAGACGCTTTAAAAAAACGTTTACGCGCTATGGAGCGCGATGGCCAGTTGATTTTCACGCATCGCCGTGGTTATAAGAAAGTCGATCAAACCGCTTTGGTTTCTGGAAAGGTCAGCATTCACGCAGACGGCTTTGGTTTTGTCACTTACGACAGTAATGAAAAAGACCTTTTCTTACCTAAACACCAACTTACTCATGTGTTTGATGGCGATATCGTACTGGTTCTGAAAGGCAATGCTCAGCATCAAGGACGCTCAAATCATCGTTTCATCAAAATAGTGGAACGAAAAACAACCCACATCGTAGGCTTGTTAAAGAGAAAAGGTTCGAACTTCTATCTAGTGCCAGAAAGCGCGAAACTGACTCAAACCATTCATGTCACACCAAATGATCTTATCACCAAAAGTGCCGGTAAACTCGTTCATTGTAAAGTCACGGCCTATCCAGATCACAGACAATCAACAACAGTTGAAGTGGCTGAAGTATTAGGGCGTCCGGGAGAAGCAGGGATTGAAGTTAAATTGGCGTTACGTCGACATGGCATCAATGACCATTGGGATGATGAAGTTCTTCACGCTGCTTCCGCATTTGGCAATCACGTAGAAGAAAAAGACAAAACGTCACGAGTGGATTATCGAGATTTACCGTTCGTCACTATCGATGGGGACGACGCGAAAGACTTTGATGATGCCGTTTACGCATACCAAATGGACAATGGGCATTGGAAGTTATTCGTTGCGATTGCAGACGTATCTCACTACGTTCAGCCAAACGACCATTTAGATCTTGAGGCGCAATCTCGTGCAACGTCCGTTTACTTCCCCGGATACGTTGTACCAATGCTACCAGAAACATTATCTAACGGTTTGTGCTCGCTTAACCCGAATGAAGACAGATTGGTTATGGTATGTGAGATGACCTTTGACGACGAAGGTAACATGCTAGATTCAGAGTTTTCTGAAGGGATCATTCACTCGCATGCTCGTTTAACTTATAACGAAGCTTACCGCATTGTTTCCCAATCAACGGAAGCAAAAAAATACCAAGGTAAGAACCCAAAACAAAACATTAAACAGCATCTGGTGAATCTCCATCGCTTGTATTTGAACCTATCTGGTCAACGTCAAGTCCGTGGTGCCATTGATTTTGACACGCAAGAGCTTTCATTCACGTTAAACAATAAAAAGAAAATCGCGTCCATCGTTCCTGTAGTTCGAAATGATGCCCACCGAATGATCGAAGAATTCATGCTGTGTGCCAACGTTGCCACCGCTCAATTTTTGCAGCAACAAAAAATACCGAGCTTATACCGCGTGCACTCTGGTCCTCAGATGAAAAAACTGTCTTCATTAAGAATGATGCTTGCAGACAAAGGGCTAACGCTTGCGGGTGGTGATAAACCAACTTCTCATGACTACAACGCATTACTGGAACAAGTACGAGATTTAGATGAGTGTGATGTGATTCGCACCCTACTGCTACGTTCTCAGAGTCAAGCCGAGTATTCGCCGAAGAATATGGGTCACTTCGGTTTAGCCTATGACGCATACGCACACTTTACTTCGCCAATTCGTCGTTACCCAGACTTACTCGTTCACCGCGCCATTCGCGCTAAACTTCGAGAGCAAAAAACAGGCAAGCTACGCAGTCTGCTCATGAAACTAAAACCTATTCGTCAATTGACAGGTGCTGCGAACAACTACCCTTACGATACAAAAGTAATCGAGCAACTGAGCGTGCACTGTTCGCATCAATCTCGTCAGGCAGATGAAGTGAGTCGAGAGGTTGAGTCAGCACTGAAATGTCATTACATGAAGCCATTTATCGGGCAACACTTCATGGGGACGGTGTCTGGAGTCACACACTTCGGGGTATTTGTTGAGTTAGAGGAAAACCGAATCGAAGGTCTCATTCCTTTATCAAGTTTTCAAAATGGTGAGTTCGAATTTGATGCAGTCAAACAAAAAATTTCCAGCCAGAGCACCACGTTTACTTTAGGGACTAAAGTGCACGTGTTGGTTAAAGACGTCGATTCGAAACAAAGAAAGATCATGTTCAATTTAAAAGATGCAGAACACACGGTAGGTTAGTCTGTTGTAGTCTATTTTCTAACCCATTGTTCAAAAATAAAAAATAAGCTTTAGATACCGCGATTAACTTGTGACATTTCGCTGACATCAGCTCATTCTAAAACCCTAATATCTGGCAAAGGAAACGAATCTAACTTTTGTTTCCAGACACCATCGCAGAGTGTATTTCCAACACTCTGTTTGCCTCGAGAGGTTCTTATGACAGCCTAGGATCTCTCGGGGCTTTTTTGCGCCTCTTAAACCCCACCTTATGTTGTACCCAACCCGTTACCAACCCGTTACCAACCACACAAATTGTACTTTTTAACTAGTTCACTAGATCGCGAATTCTGATTTAAGCAACTGATCACACAACCACTTCTAAATTTTGGGTATAAAAGTATCAATACTTTCGTTAACTAGGATGTAAATAATGAAAAACTCGTTTGATCTCACCATGCCCAATGAAGAAGGATACTTTGGTGAATACGGTGGTAGCTTCGTGCCACCGGAGCTTGAACAAATCATGCGTGATATCAACGCAGCTTATGAGGAATGCAGCAAAGATCCTGAATTTAAAGCGGAGCTTGCTCGCCTGTATAAGCACTTTGTTGGACGACCTAGCCCAATCTTCCATGCGGAAAACTTGTCTAAGAAATACGGAGCAGACATCTACCTCAAGCGCGAAGACTTAAACCATACAGGCGCACATAAAATTAACCACTGCTTAGGAGAAGCCATTCTCGCTAAAAAGATGGGTAAGAAGAAACTGATTGCTGAAACTGGCGCAGGGCAACATGGGGTCGCGCTTGCGACAGCCGCCGCACTGGTTGGCTTGAAGTGCGATATTTACATGGGTGAAGTTGATATTGCCAAAGAGCACCCGAATGTCGTCCGTATGAGAATCCTTGGTGCCAAGGTCATCCCTGCCACTCACGGGCGCAAGACTCTCAAAGAAGCTGTTGATTCTGCCTTCGAAGCCTACTTAAAAGATCCTGACACACAACTTTACGCGATAGGATCCGTCGTTGGCCCTCACCCATTCCCAAAAATGGTACGAGATTTCCAGTCAATTATCGGTAACGAAGCACGTGTTCAATTCAAAGAAATGACTGGTAAGCTACCCAATAATCTCGTTGCATGTGTTGGGGGAGGATCTAATGCGATGGGGCTATTTACTGCTTTCTTAGACGATGAACAAGTCGCTATTCACGGCGTCGAGCCCGCGGGCCGCTCTTTGCAAAAGGTTGGCGAGCACGCTGCAACACTCACACTTGGTGAGCCAGGTATTATGCACGGATTTAAGTCTTACATGCTTAAAGATGAGCAAGGTGAACCTCAAGAAGTGTACTCTGTAGCAAGTGGCTTGGATTACCCATCGGTTGGGCCTCAGCATAGTTACTTAAAAGACATTGGCCGTGTCAATTACGGCTCAATCACTGATGACGAAGCAATTGATGCATTCTTTGAACTGTCTCGCGAAGAGGGGATTATTCCAGCGATTGAATCCTCACACGCTGTCGCTTACGCGATTAAACTTGCGAAGCAAGGAGAAACTGGCTCAATTCTGATCAACTTATCCGGTCGCGGTGACAAAGACATTGATTTTGTCGTTGAACACTACGGCGCAAAATACGGCATTGAATCAATCATTTAGTCCCTGCTTGGTAGGCTAAATGTCTATACAAAAAGCTACCTATTACTAGGTAGCTTTTTGTTTGCGCCTTACTTTCCCTACATGCGCTTTGAAGGCTTAACTACACAGTCCAAACCTTTTACTTTTGAGAAATAGGCATAGCTTGAGAAAGCCCTCTCACTCACCACTCCAACTATGCCTTTAGAGCATAATTCGATTAACCGATCAGAGCAGGAATGCCCGGAAGCTGACCAACGACAGCAAGGGAGCCTGCACAGACGATAAATGCAGTACCAGGAATCAGGTATTTATCTTTTCGCGAGAGTTCGTTGGCACGCTCATGGTCGCCGATAAGTCCAAGGTTATCCAGCAGCATCGTGATTGCCCAGCCAAAGACTGGATTAACGAATGCACAGGCAAAAATACAGATACCGGCACTGAGTGAATCTTTATGCTTGTGGATCATCTGCATACCCGCTTCTAAAAGCGGTAAGAATACACCGACAATCAAAGCAACACGCAGAACAGGCTCCCACATCGCTAGATCCATAGGGTAACCAATTACCGCGGCGGCAATACACATGAAACCCGTTAACAGTGCGCCACCTGGAATAGGACGTTTGGCAATTGCGGCTGGAATCATGTACGTTCCCCAAGAAGAAGCTAGGTTTCCGCCCCCTAAGAGTGAGCCAACCCCCTGACGAACAGACGCTCCGACCATCGTGTCGTCGACATCCATGAGTACGCCTTTCGCTTCTTTTGGGTAGTTAAGTTCTTGAAACACACGATGGCCGAGATAATCAGGGGACCACATAGCGACTGCCAGTAGCGCAAATGGAGTCACGGCAATAAAGTGCTCTAGGGTTGGCCAGCCTAGCTGCCAGCCTGTATCTTCACCCCACCAGTAGAATGGACTGAAATTAGGCAGGCCCGGCTCTGTGGTAAAAGCAAACTCAGCGCCCATCAAATAAGCAACAATCCCCGCGAGTGCAGAGCACAATGGGATTGCCAACCAACGCTTGTTGATCTTAGCTAGGTAGGCATAAACCATAACCGTTAGACCAATGACAACAAACGAAATGTAACCTTGGTCTGTACTTGCAGCCCACGCTTCCGTCTTATTAATCTGTCCGAGCAACCCAACAGCGCCTAGGTAGATCAATAATCCTCCTCGAACCCCAATGCCAGTCAAGGTCATGAGTTTAGAACCGCCTTTAGTCAAAGCGAGAATTAAGCCAAAAGCACATACCATCAAGCCAAGCGCCAGAGGATGCCCTCCTGCGGCAGCAATCATGGGAATCAGCGGTATCATTGGGCCATGGGTACCGGCTAAGTTTGCGTTCGGGTTTAGGATGGCGGAAAACAAAATAACGAACAGAGCACCCGCGATAAGCAATTCGTAACGCACGTTTTCTGCAACAAACTCCGGAGATAAACCGAACTGAGCAGCAAAGGCAGCAACCATAGCGGTGACCATCACCACTTTACCAATGGTTGCGGCTAATGCAGGCACCCAGTCTTCGATTTCAATACTGTAATCACGTGATGGCAAATGAATACCCCAGCGACGAAAGCTCATGATAGTTAAATCATGGTTTAGAAAGTCTTCACGACTTTCAAATTCATGCGGTTTTTTGCGCACATCCCTGTAAAAGGTCTTACTTGAGTCAGACATTGAGCTATCCTTTGTTATATTTCAACGTTGAACTATGCCAACTAGAGTTTCGCTTGGTATACAGACCAATACGAGACAACACCCACATCAAACATCGAGGCCACACCAAGAAAGTGGTATGGCTAATTTTTGATTTGAACCTATTAAGCATGTATTGCTATCGGTAGGAATATTAGACATTAGTAAAAGAACAACAAAAATCTCACTTGTTACACAAATATTTAACATTATATTAGAGTACGCCGATCTTTAGTGAGAGTTTTTGAACAGCAATTCAAGAAGAGGAACAGTCGCAACTCCACCTGTGCTTTTCAGGGTAGAAAAACATGTCTGAATTCACACAGGTAATTGGTTAATTTTGCTCATGCAAGTACGCACTAACAACATCAAATCGAGTTGCAACCCAAACCATCGCTGCCTAACTATAGATATCTCTGTAATGTATACTTTGCTAAACTCCACCCTTTGATGAGTAAGGCCCCTAAAATGATGACTGACGAAGAAAGAATCGAACTGCAACGGAACAACCCACTGCACGGGTTAAAGCTAGAAACTATGTTGCAAGAGTTGGTGGATTTTTATGGCTGGGACATTCTAGATACAGCAATGCGCTTTAATTGCTTTAACACTAAGCCTTCGATTGCAAGTAGTGTGAAGTATTTAAAGAAGACCGAATGGGCGAGAGAAAAATTAGAAAACTTTTACCTTTATCGCTTTAAGCGCATGCCACGCGCAAGTGAAGAAGAATATGATTTACCACCGAGAGCTCGTACGTTCCCTCATGGTCTTGAACCTAAAGAGCCAATGCCGCTAACCGTTGACTCTATCCTCAAGTCACAAGCTAAAGCTGCATCCGCATTTAAAAAACGCTCACCTCGTGGACGTCCGACGCGTCGATAGTACATAACCTTGAAAAGCAATAGAGCCCTACTGGTAGCTCCAGCAAGGCTCTATTGTTCTTTAAAGAAATGGCTAGAAGCGAATACTCAAGCTAGTGCGCCCCCTTCTCAAACGCCTCCCATAAGTAAACTCACATGTAGTTTACGTTTTCTATTGATTACGCTTTTTCTTCTTTTTACCCGTACCTGCTGGCTTTGCTCGCGGCTTCATCGGTAAAAAGTAGGCTTCACTTTGGTCGTCTTCCACTTCAAAGCCCTCTACCTGCTCACGTTCAAGTTGGAATTTATTTTTCTTTTCTATCACTTTGAAATGGTGATAGTCATCGTAATCGATAAGAGATAACCCTAGACCCACTTCACCAGCACGACCACTACGACCGATTCGATGCATATAGTCAGCAGGACTACGTGGAAGATCGAAGTTAATCACCACTGGCAGCTTTTCAATATCAAGGCCACGCGCTGCGATATCGGTAGCAATAAGAACTTGAATCTCGCCAGACTTAAAACCGTCAAGTACACGAGTACGAGCGCCCTGCCCTTTATCACCATGGAAAACTTCAGCAGTAATACCACGTTTTGACAGCTTTTGAGCTAAATGGTTACAGGCATTCTTAGCATTCACAAAAATCAAAGTCTGTCGCCACTGATGCTGTTTGATTAAGTGCGCAAGTACCGCCGTTTTCTCACCTTTATTTACACTAAACACGCGTTGCACCAAAGTGCTGGCTTCTGCGCTCTGCAACTGAACTTCAACAGGGTCGTGGAGCAAGTGCTGAGCAAGCGTCGTGACTTTATCAGGGAAAGTAGCAGAAAATAGCAGCGTCTGTTTCTTCTCTGGCAGTAACGCAAGAATCTTATTGAGTTCTTCGGTAAATCCGAGGCTCAACATACGGTCAGCTTCATCGAGCACGAGCGTTTTTACTTGGTCCAACTTAATCGCGTTACTGGATACCAGATCAAGTAATCGACCCGGCGTAGCTACGATAATGTCACAGCCACCACGAAGCGCCAGCATTTGTGGGTTCACCGATACACCACCAAATACGGCAACCGTTTTGATCTTATCTCTAAGATGGTATGAGTAAGATTTGACGTTGTATGCCACCTGTGATGCCAACTCACGAGTTGGTACTAAAATCAGGTGAGAAACGAAGTTACCACGGCGATGATTTGTTTCGTCTTGCTGAACAATTTTTTGCAGAATTGGCAGCGAAAAAGCAGCGGTTTTACCAGAGCCCGTATTGGCACCGCCAACAATATCTTTCCCTTCAAGGATATAAGGAATGGTATGAGATTGAATGGGCGTCGGTTGGCTGTATTCTAACGCTTCTAGTCGCTCGACTAAGGTTGGAATCAGGCCAAGATCGGCAAATGTCGCTTGCTGTGTTTTATCTGTCATTACGATGAGTGGCTCAGTGCTAGTAAAGGCCGTGTATCTTATGCTATTTCGCGTCTGGATGTTAGAGATAATGGCCCAAACAGAAGATTGGTGAAAGAAGCACTGTAGAGAGCAGGAATCTCCTTTCACTAACATGAGTTAATGGTTTCGATAACCAAGGCTCTACGACTCACGGTGGCAGCGTTCGCGACGAACAATGGGAAAAGGAGCCAGGCATCTGAATCCTGTAAAGCCAAAACACATTGTATCTTGGAAAAATTAAGGTTGCAGAGATAGACTAGCTCCGCTTGAAAGGCTTAATCATACTATCTAACCCTTCGGTTTTGAGAACTCAATATAGCTTGAGAAAACTCCAGCTCACTAATGTCCATCGTTATCTATTTAGCTAATGCTGTGGACTCGGTTGTATAGATTACTTTCGCCCGATACCAGGTTCTTCTCAGTGTACGTTTGACTGCTGTAGCCACAATCGTTGCTGATGTCGTATATGGAAATACCTGTTGTCAGAAAGGTAACGCGCCAAGATGAGTAATGTTGCATATCATCCTCGTAAGCCCAATTCCTTCACGAGGTAGTAATGGAACAAATTAATTTACCCCGATATATGATATGTAGCTTCGCCTTTGTGTTGCTTTATCCTACGGCAATAGATCTCTACTTGGTTGCTTTACCACAAATCGCCAATGACCTGTCTGCGAGCGAATCACAACTTCATATTGCTTTTTCTATTTACCTTGCTGGCCTAGCATCGACTATGGTTTTTGTTGGGCGAGCTGCTGATTGTTTTGGACGCAAACCTGTTGCCATTTGCGGTGCAGTGATTTTTACCCTTGCATCAATGTTCGCGGGCTCTGCTGAGACCAGTGATAGTTTCCTAATAATGCGCTTCTTCCAAGGTGTAGGTGCAGCATGTTGCTATGTAGTGGCCTTCGCTATTTTGCGCGACACTTTAGGTGAGCAAAAGCGAGCTAAGGTTCTATCGATGCTCAATGGAATTATCTGCTCTATTCCAGTACTTGCCCCCGTGATCGGCAATCTGATTATGATCAAGTTTCCGTGGCCCGTGTTATTCACTGCCATGGCGATGATGGGTATTGTGATAGGCTTAACTGCTTGCTTTGTCTTAAAAGAAACCTTGCCTAAAACCAAGCGCACACTTTTAGATATGAGTGAAGATTCGAACGAATCACTATATAACCGTTTTTTTATATCGCGCGTTATTTATACATCTTTAGGCGTCACAGCGATTCTCTCTTATGTGAATACGTCACCAATGATAATAATGGATTCGATTGGCTTTACTCGAGGCGATTACTCAACCACGATGGCACTACTCGCAATGGTAGGTATGGCAACATCGTTTTCAGTGCCATTTGCTTTGTCTTACTTTAAACAAACCACATTGATGTTCGCTGCACAAATGACCAATTTCCTGTCGGCTATCGTTATTCTCGCGGCTCACTTGAATAGCGATAGTCCGACACTTTATATGGTAGGGTTCACTCTGCTCAGCATGAGTTTCCCTATGGGGTTTGGTGTGGCGATGAGTCAGGCGCTAAGTCAGTTTTCTCGTAAAGCTGGTCAGGCAAGTTCTATGCTTGGCATAGGGCAGGTTTCTTGGTCTGCGCTTTACATTTGGTTGATGGCGACGTTAGGTGTGTCGGCTGTGATGATGTTAATGATAGCGTTGGTTGCTAGTAGCGTTATTGGACTCTCCATAATATTATTATTTCCAAATCAGAACGTTAGTGAGCCTCATGAAGAAATCTCTTGCCCGACTTGATCTTAATTTACTGCTCACTCTGCAATTGCTACTGCAAGAGCAGAGTGTTACTAAAACGGCGAAAAAACTTAATGTAACTCCCTCAACCGTGAGTAAGTCTTTAGGCAAATTGCGCGCTTGGTTTGATGACCCGCTTTTTGTGAATACGCCGCAAGGCCTAAAACCAACAAATCTCGCGACAAACGTGCAAGTGCTTTTGTCAGACTGGATGCAGATCGGTAACCAGATTGTTTCACACCGAGGTGATGATGCGCCAAGCGGGGTTAAATTTCATCTTGGAGTAGAGTCGCCATTGTCACTCATCATGGCGGATGAACTGACCAAACGAATCCATGATTTTTACCCAGACTCAACGGTAAAGTTCCATAACTGGGATTACGACTCGTTATACGCCATTACCAGCGGTGAAGTGGATATTGGTTTTACTGGCCGTGAAAGCCATCCTCGCTCCAAAGAGTCGTTAGAACTGCTCCCGTATTTTATTAATTTCGAAGTGCTGTTCTCGGATTTACCTATGGTGTATGTCCGCAAGGATCATCCTGCACTCAAGCAAGAGTGGAATTTAGATACTTTCTTAAGCTATGCCCACATAAATGTAGCATGGGAGAAAAATGACAGTTGGGCATTGGATGAGATCTTGGCTGAGCAGGGACACACTCGAAACGTTAGCCTAACGATGGCGAGTTTCGAGCAAGCTTTATTTGTTGCAGAAAAGCCCGATCATCAAATGTTAACCACAGCACCAAAATATTGTCAGCGATACTGCGAACAGCTTCACCCCAACTTAATAGCGTTGCCTATCCCCATTGCGGAAGATTATCAGCACAAGCTACTGATTCCATTTACTATGATTTGGCACAAGCGCAATAACCAGAACCCTAAAATCGTGTGGTTGAGGGAGACGATAAAGAGCCTGTATGGCACAAGTTGAACGGGTAATTTTGAAGTACATTTAAAGCAAAGAAATGAACATTCTCCCCCCTTTATGTTGTCAAGAACCGTAGGAGTGTGGTCTTGCCTTCCATTAGATTAAATATTTTAAAATCTTGAAATCTATTATCCACTTCGAAATTGATTTCAGCTCATTTGGGCAGAAAGAAGCTAGAAGCACTTGCTTATGTTGGGTGAGTAAATGTATGTAAAACCTCAGTACATAAAAACGAACCTAATTTAGGTAAGCTCTTGGCAACTATATGCCACGACTCGAAAAGTAACGCGTGGGTGAATCGCCATAGACCCGACGAAACATCGCGATAAAGTTACTGGGCGTCGAATAACCCAAAGCATGTGCAACCGCTCCTACGGATTCTCCGCGAGCCATCATTTCTAACGAATGTATTAGCAGTGCTTGTTGCCGCCATTCACTAAAACTCATGTTTAACTCACTTCGAATCAATCGTCTTAACGTCCGAGATGAGACTGCCCCGATCTTTGCCCAATGCTCCACAGAATGTTTGCTGTTTGGGTCTATTAAAATCGCTTGAGTAACTTTTTGCAGTCTCGGATCTCTGGGCAGTGGGATGTGGAGTGACTCATGAGGGCTATTGACGATTTCATCGGATATTACGGCGAGAATACGTAAAGACTGTATGGATAGATCGTCTGTTTTGCTCCATATCGATGCTCTAACCGATAGGGCTTTCAACACATCGCTCATTTGGATCACACAAGGTCTCATTGGAAACCGCTCACAGCTCTCTGGAGTAAACAGTAATGAACGACCTTTCAGAGAACCACAAAAATAAACACTGTGCATCGCACCCGGGGGGATCCAACCAGCTCGGTGAGGTGGTAGTATCCACGTTCCTTCATCGGTTTTGACCTGAATTAGCCCTTCATCTATACACAGTAACTGGCCTCGATGATGACTGTGCCAATTATGTGGCCGTTGATCCAAATGGTTGAAGTCGCTCCTTTCATGCTGCCACTCCTTAGCGATCAGTGCGGCTCCATTTTTCCATTCGCTGTAGTCAGAGTTTGTCACTTTATTTACTCAATTCCATTTTGGCCATTATTCATTATTTTCTGTCCTCTTAACGTTACCATAGCAAGTTAGCGTTCGAGTAACATTTTAGCAACGACCATTTTATCGAAGGCAGAACCATCATGAACGAACCTATCTTTATTATCTATTACATTACAGCAGGCTTGGGCATTGGCTTTCTCGCTGGACTCGTTGGTGTGGGTGGTGGTGGAATGGCCGTCCCTATTTTTGCGTTTCTGTTTTCACTACAGGGAATAGCTGATACAGAAGTGGTCCATCTTGCGTTAGGGACATCAATGGCTTCAATGATTATTACAACATTGGGCAGCATGCGCGCTCACTACAAAAAAGAGAATGTAGACTCGACAATGGTAGTAAAAATGTTGAGCGGAGTTCTAGTCGGAACATTTTGCGCCACATTCGTAGCATCGTATCTACAGGGGATCTATCTGGCAGGTTTTTTCAGCGTATTCATGTTGTATGTAGCTTATAAGATGTTTCTCAACACTGAAAATGAGTACAACCCTAACCCACATGGGGCTATCGGTAATATCACTGTAGGCTCTGTGATTGGCTCTGTATCAGCACTTGTCTCAATAAGCGGTGCGGGGTTGATCATCCCCTATCTTGTCCAGCAAAATTTTGAGGTAAAACGAGCTATTGGCACCTCTGCTGCGATAGGTTTCCCTATCGCGCTATCTGGAAGCCTCGGTTACATGTTAAACGGATGGGAAAATACAGATTGGAACAACTTAGTATTAGGATACATATATCTTCCTGCAATGATCAGCTTCTCCATTAGCAGCTACTTAACTACTAGCCTCGGCGTGCGTTGCGCAGAGTATTTCCCAAATAAAGTTCTTAAGAAAATCGTTGGTATTTTGTGTGTTCTTCTGAGTTTTAAAATGCTGGTACAAGTACTTAATTAAGGCAAATAATACCGTCATTAATAGGTCTTGTAATATGGTGTGGGGACAAGCCTGAAAAACTTACTTCTCGCTTTGCTGGTTCAAGCACACAATGTGTAAGAAAGCTCTGCATTGTTGCACTCTTATGACTCTGTTAACCTAGCCAGAATTACATCCAAAATTTGTTGGTGATTATCCTTTCTGGAAACCTCGTCACGCTCCTGGCAAAGTGCTTCCTCCCCTTCTGATGCGAGAATTTTAATGCCACGCTCAGTACATTCTGCGAACGCACTAAACTGACTCGCACTGGGAATCTCTTGAAATGTCACATTGGGAAGAGCAACAAGTGATTCGGCTGGTGTCAGTGCGGGATGTAGCCGATCAGAAAGCGTCACCACGGTGATAGCATTGTTCATCAAGGCCAGAGTTTCAGGGACAAAAGTTTTCGTTAGCTCAGGGTTGATAACGACGACCGATTTCAGTTTGTTTTCAGACTGAAATCGGGGGAATTTTTGATCCGGGATGTTGGTAATATCAACGTTATTTTCACTTAACCAATGACAGTCTATATTGGTGGCGTCATGACATGATGTTCGGTATTTTTCCGGGCTTATTTGCGCTCCGGAGAGCATCAGCATAGATGTCCCGCCCAGAAAAAAGCCGACACCCTGCACTGCATCAGTATCTACGCCTCCGGACAGTATCCCGACCGAACTTAATTCGTTCAGCCCAAGCACCAAATCACTGGTTCTGAATGTGATTTCATCAACAGCCATTTCTGCATTGATTTCGTTTGGTGCAGGAGGCTTTGGTACAACAACGACATAACCTTGTTTCGCTAGGCCCGAAGCTATCCAACCACTATGGGAAAATGCTGACCGTGTTCCGCCCTGCGACAAAAGCACAACGGGAAATTTTCCACTTGCTAACGGGGCATCTAACTGCGTTTCGACTGATTTAAAAATGTTACCCCTACCAAACGTGAAGTTGTTTTTTTCATTCGTTGTGGGATACCAGTAGTAGACTTCTACTGGCTTATCTCTGTCTTCACTGAATACCGTTTTGACTGTTAGCGCAGAATGGTATTTCGGCTCATTCGTACTGGCGCTGACACTGACACACAATGTAGCGAGTAGAAACGACATTATTATTTTGGTTTTCATTTTTACCCCAGCCGATCAATACATTACTCTGCACGGCATCTGGAAAAATAACGCGCAGAAGATTCTCCATATATTTTTTGCGAAACATAACAATAAAGTTACTCGGAGTCGAGTAACCCAAAGCAAGTGTCTGCTTTGAACTGCGCCAGCACTCTCTTGGACAAAAGTTACTTAGAGTAATCACTTAAATTACGAAAATGCGCATAACTTTAGGTATGAGAAAGTCGCTTAGTGAAATGTCCAGTTTCGTAGGTGCGGATCACAATCCGATGCACTACTCGTTGCGCCAACACTGCATTACTCATTGACTGATGCGAGTGGAGACAGACTCATCATTGAGCATGACAAAGATGGTGTGAAACTCTATCGAGGAGAAGCTAACGCTGTGATGACCAACCAGCCATCTGTTGCCAAGCATCAAGAGAACTGGAGACCCAATGTTAATTTGGACTTTTCTACTGTAGATAGCCAAACCCAATACGGAAACAGGGGAAGAATCAACCCTGAAGACCGATATCTTCATGCTAATTATTTCCTAAACCAATTAGAGGCGCCTACGTCCGCTAGAAATGGGATGCTAAAATTAGCCTCTGTCGCATACAACATACCGCATGATGCTAATAACAGAGTAATTGATGGAGAAATGACCGGCTATGCCACTGAATATCAAGTCACCATTGATGTAACCAATGGTGATACTGTATTCCAGTATAAGTGGGGAGACAATTGGTCTCATCAGGAGTGGAATATGTATGAGATCTTAGAAAAAGGCGAAAAGATAAAAGTCGACTTAGACAAGTAAATATAGTGGCAAGTCATAACAACTTGCCGCTAGACACTTATTTACCTGAGAGTTGCTTTGCTGCTTCTCTTAAGTAACCCGGGGCGTGATCATCACGGTCGTTCGGCGAGGTCGCAAAAACGATAGCAACGAAGTCTCGGGCTGGGTCAACGTAAATGCCTTGGTGCATATTACCGTGCTTAAACATAGCGCCATCAGCAAACACTGCATCCCATTGCGCTGAGTTACGCTCTGCCTTCTCACCGAACCAATCAGCTGAGTAGCCTTGCTCAGTCGTGCCTTGATATGCTTCTGGTTGACCTAGCGTCTGAATATTTTTCAGCAGTTCATCACTAATAACCTTAGAGTCTGATACCTTATTCCAGCTTGGGGTATAGATCATCGCATACTTAAGCATGTCTTCTGGTGTTGTACTGTTAAAGCCACCCGCTACCGCAGTACCATTTGCCGCAAGACCCACTGAGTACGGGCCGGCTACACCAACCTTCGACCAAACTTTCTCATTAAACAAATCTACCCATTTTTTGTTGGTCGCTTGCTCAACGGCTAACACTAAAGCTTGAGTAACAGCTGTGGAGTATTGGAATTTATCTCCTGGATTCAGTCCCTCAACCGGCTTAACGGTTTTTAACTTTTCAATCCAAGTATCACCTACAGGGGTAAACAATGAAGAAAAAAACTTTTCAATCCAACTATTTGGATCGGAGAAGGCGGCCGTAGTTTCTTCCAGATCAAGAGCTGTAGACATGTTCAGTGCGTTGCGAACACTCACTTTCTCCCATTCAGTACCCTTTAGCTCTGCCACGTAAGAAGTGATTGGCTTATCTAGGTCCAACACACCTTCTTGTGCAAGCATCATTGCGACTGTACCCACTGTCGTCTTCGAAGTAGACATCCAAATATGCTGATCATTAGGGTTCATACCAGGATACGCTTCATAAACGACTTTACCTTTATGAGCCATCATTACCGCTTGCACACGGCTTTGGTCGCTGTGAACAAACTCATCAAGTGTTTTGGAGGTAGAGCCATCTTTGTATTGGTATGTCAAATTAGAAAGCTGAGGTTTAATATCACGCTCTAAATCTCGTACAGGATGCGTTGGAAGCACGGTATCCACTGGGAAGAAAGAAGAAAAATGCATATTAATATACACGCCATCGTCACCAGCAGCCTGCCAATTTGGCACACTAAAACGATTACGGATTGTTTGAGCTTCTTGAAATGAAAGTGGCTCTTTTGCCTTGGAAATTGGCGTCGTTTGCTCTGTGATACCACTGATATAAAGGTCGCTTGTTGCAAGCGCAGACATTGATGGCAATGCGGCAAAAGCCGTACACAAGGCAATCACTAAAGGTGTTTCTGACATTTTCATTATTTAAAGGTTCCTAGTTTCTATTCATGGTGGCTTTGATCACTACTCCAAAGAATAAAAAAGCATAAGAGGCGAGTATTGTTTCTACTTTACCAATAGCAATGGCAATAGAGTGTGAGTCTATGGTTAATCCTAAGTATTAAGGAACAATATCCCAACTCGTATTCAGAGGACTTGATCATTCAAAAACGGCTTTGTTGCGTAATTAAGTTTAGAGACAGAGCTGCCCCATTTCGTGTATTTCTTAGTCAAGACGATAAGTTTCAGGCATACCTAACCCTGTAAGCTTGTTCAACGCTTTTATCATCGCGTAAGTTTCACCCACCTGTGCATTGTAATTTCTTAAGCTCAGTTGCCCTCCTAGCAACTGTTTAACTCGATACATCAATGTTTCAGAGAGTGAACGTTTGTGATATCTATACCGCTTTTATGAAATTTATCAGCATATTGTGTCGGAGTTAATTCAGGCAGAGAGAGATGAAGAACCCGTATTGCTATTTGATCGCAAACTCTCCTCGACGATACACATTTTTGTTGCACTGACTGGTGTTCAAGATACCAACACTGGAGCCGTACTAATGAGCCAGCTGTTTCAGCGAGTCTAGACAACGCTGATAGTCTCGATAAAACTGTCCCATCGCTATGTGAATATTCTTCATATCTTCACGATAGTGCAGCGTGTTCAAGTCAAAAGCATAGTCATTCAACGAAACTAGCTCCTCTGCGATCTCTATGGGGTTGGCGTCGCGTGGATAGATCGACTCAATGATATCGATAGATGGAATGTCGCTGTCACTCTTGCGCAACTCAATACGCTGTTTCTGTGCTCTCAACAAGTTGGGGTTGCGCTCAAGCAACTGAATATAGGTCGATAGCTTCGAGAGAGTTTGCCGTTTGATGGCATTTAGCTGTTGCGAAATGTAGGCATCATCTAAAGGTGCGTGATTAAGCACTGTGCTTCTCACCTTGCGTCAATCACTGCTGTGCTTTTCTAACAACTCCATTCTCTCCCATATGACCTGCTGCAATTTAGATGCTTTTAATCTAGCAGTATTGAGTGAACGAGTGGATAGCGATTTCTTTATTTCACGCCCATTTGGGAAAAAAGATCGAAATCGGGCGGGAATTTGATAACGGAAGTACCAGATACCTGAAGAAGAACGTTGAGTAAGATAGCGCATGTTTAGTACCACTATTTAGTACCAATCGCTTTCTGAGCTATATTTGTAGGGTAATTACTTGATAAGTAGGGGTAAAGCAGGAGTTGTGATGCTTGCAAGATAAGTCTTCATAGTGTGAACCAACTATCAACGAGTTAAAGGACTACTTGCGACATAAGTTCGCATAACATTGCATCAAAAGTCTGCAAACTTTAACAATAACCCAAATCCAACGTTGTAAAATTACCACACCCCAATTAATCCTCTAGAAGACATAGCGGACAACATAGCGGACATATGTGTAACAAAATTTTGGACATTAATGAGCTACGCTAACCTCCCTAATAATCGGAATTGACATGAGGAAATGTATGGCAAACCTTAGTTGGAACGCTGAATATTTGTCTAAGGCTGTTGGTGGAACGTTTTCCTCCATCGGTTAGGGGTTACCTCATAACGCTCTTTAAATTTATCTCTGAAAATGAGAACTGAGCTAAACCCTGTTTTTGCGACAATCTGTTCAATAGACAAATCTGTAGATTCAAGTAGGTCCTGAGCCAAGTTTAGTCGCTCAGCCGTCAGCCATTCTCCAAATGACATACCTGTAGCTCTATTAAATTTTCTCGTAAAAGTTCGGCGGGTCATCATCACTGAATCTGCTAGCTCATCCAGTGAATATTTTTGATTGATATCACGCCTGATATTGTCCATTAATGCATTGATACGTGAATCAGATGTCGTCACAGGTATAGGTTGATCGATAAACTGAGCTTGCCCACCATCTCTGTATGGAGGCACAACCATTCTTCTTGCTACTCGGTTCGCAATCATACTGCTGTAGTATTTTCGGAAAACATACAGACAGCAATCGATACCTGCGGCAGTACCTGCTGAGGTGATCACCCCGCTATCTTCAACATATAAGGCATTCGTATCGAGCGAAACTTCTGGAAAGCGTTGACTAAAATCCTGTTCTAATTCCCAATGTGTCGCAGCTCGCTTCCCCGCTAATAAGCCAGCATAAGCGAGAACATAACCACCAAGACATAAACCGACAACCAATGCGCCTCGGGCATGAGCACGACAGAGAGCATTGAGCAACTTTTCATTAGGGCGCTCGTCAATTGTTCTCCAATAAGGTACAACGATGATGTCGCAATACTCTAGGAAATCAAGCTGCGCCTCGGTATGAATTTCCATACCGATATCAGATAAAATCGGTCCTTCCTCTCCAGCGACAAATTTAAGCTCGAAAAAAGCTTCATTAAGGGTATCTCTTCCAAACACAATGCTAGGGACAGAAATATGAAACGGGCTAAAGCGATTGAAAACAACAACAGCAACGGAAGGAATTTTATGGTTTTCATTGAGATACATAGTTCGTTTCCAAAGTAAAATGCACAGAGCAATGTTAGTACACTACTCTGTGCGGTTCATAAACGCAGGCCATAGGTTTGCTTTATGACATCAAAACTAGATTATCACTGTTTCACCATCTTCTGGAACAAACACAAAATCGCTAATCATATTTGCAGCTGCGTATTCGCGCATTTCTTGAGTAGTCACCAATACATGGTTAACCGCCCCCATATGAGTCGCAACGATTTTCGCTTTAGGTAGTACTTGGTGTGTTTTTAGTACATCTTCTTTACCCATAATAATAGGACCAAAGCCCAGTACATGCGCCCAACCTGTATTGAGAATAACGACACCTGGTTGTTCTTTTTTCATGGTTTCTTCTACACTTGGGATCCAAATCGTATCACCAACCACATATAACTTTTCTTCATCGGCATGGGAAAAAATCACGCCTGTCACTTCACCCAAAATTTCAGCCATTTGATCATGTTGGAATGCTGCATCAGAGCCATGCTGGCAGACTGTACGTGTAAATGAAATACCGTGATATTCAGTCTCTTCAGAGAAGATTTTAACGTTGGTAAAACCTTGTGATAGAAGAATAGTTTCATCACCTTCGTGCTGTACAAAAATCAATTTATCTTTAGGTATCGCATTCACTGCTGTTTCATCCCAATGGTCTGGGTGAGTATGAGTTAGAAGAACTGCGTCCACATTGATGATGCTTTCAAGAGGCAGAGGCAATTCAACTGTTGGATTGCGTAAGTGTGAATTTGCTGTTCCTTCAAATCCAGGGTAAGTGCCTTTTGGCGCTAACATTGGGTCAATAAGGAATGTTTTACCTGCATAATCGATGACTTGTGTTGCATTGCGAATTTGTGTGATTTTCATAATTGTGCTCCAGTATTGCTGTGTTTTGCTGTAATGGAGTCATTTTATGCAATAGGATAGACGCTCAAAAGTGGCTTAAAGGACACATAAGGATGCTATTGGGACAAAAATTTGTTCTTGGAATTAGTTGTTATTAGATAAATTGAGGGAAACTAATAGAAACCATTTTAGTGTTCAACAACTGACGTAACATTGTTTGGGGCATTTTTGATTTTGACTAATTTGTCCAACAGGCTGTTGGACAATTGGTGTCAGTCGGGGTTTGTTTCTTATTCAGAAACAAATCAGCATCTTTAATTACCTTTTCAACAGTTGCAAATTTTGCAACTGTTCAAGCCCCAAAAGCTAAACGGTTGACCCCCTAGGAATGAAGCTGTTGAGACAATTAAAAACAATACACTAGCTCAGTGGAAAAGTGACTCTGGCTATCACGACCGTTCACTCTCTGAGACGGCAATGAACAAAATCTTGGGGCTAGGTGTACCTGCTAGAAACTGACGGTAAGTTAGGTAGGAGGACTATATCCCTTACCTGATTTGATAAACAACGCCCATTTTAACCAATATTGAACTGGTTAGAAGCTTTTTCGATAATCACTGGGACTTCACAGTCACCGTCTCGAACGAAGAATAGTTCTAGGCACTTTTGATCTAGTTACTTAACCGTATACCGCCCTCTCGTCGCCGTTGATGAGAGGGCTTTTTTACAACCGTTTCACTTCACCAGATCTAATACGCTCGCGTAGTACGGATAAATGGCACGCCATGTTCGTCGTTAATCACTTGAGCCTGAACGTCATAAATGCTCTGCACAAGGTCTGAAGTTAAGATCGCTTTCGGATGACCACTTGCCACCAGATGTCCGTTTTTCAGTACCAACAAGTTATCTGCATATTGCGCAGCCAAATTAAGGTCGTGTAACACCATGATCGTGACATACTCTCGCTCTCGAGTCTGGCTTACCAAATGTTCAAGCAGTACGTGTTGATAGTGAAGGTCGAGCGCACTGACTGGCTCATCCAACATCATGATCTTGGGCTCACGCATTAACGCCTGTGCGAAGAGAATCATTTGCCGTTGACCACCACTGAGCTTGCTCACGTCTTTGTTTGCCAAATGCGAAAGTCCTATCTGGTCTAATATACCCAGCGCTTTATGCAGCGTGTCATTGCCCACTCTCAAGCTCAGCGCGTCTAACTGCCCAAGCAACACAACTTCAATCGCTGTTAGATTCACGTCTAAATTGATGTCTTGTGGCATATAACCAAACTGGCTTCGCCACTGTGAAAGCGAATTATGCGTTAGCGAATTATCACCATAATTGACCTCACCGGACTCCAACTTGATGTCACCAAACAACGCTTTAAGCAGCGTACTTTTACCTGTTCCGTTTGGCCCTAGAATTGCGGTTACTTGACCCGGCTTGAGTTCAAAGTCGATATTTTTAGCCAGGTTTAATGAGCCAATTTGAATGTTAATTTGCTTAGCTGTCAGCATCGTTACCCTCGCTTCGCGATAATCAGCCAAAAGAAGAACGGTACGCCAATAATCGCAGTCACTATTCCGATTGGGAACAACGCACCGGGCACGATCACTTTTGAAAGAACAGACGCAGTCGAAAGAAGAAACGCGCCGATTAGGAATGAAAGAGGTAAGAAGAATCGCTGGTCTTCGCCAACCAACATTTTGGCAATGTTAGGCGCGACAATACCAACAAACCCAATGATGCCAACAAAACTGGTCACCGTTGCTGTCATCAAGGCAACGATAAATAATGTTTTCAAGCGCAGCTTAGCGACGTTAACACCGACACTTTTTGCTCGCTCTTCACCTAAACGCAGGGCAGTTAATTTCCAAGAATCTTTGAGTAACAGAGTAACACCAGCCACCACAACCAACGAGGTGATCAACAAGTTCCCCCACGTGGCTTTCGACAAGCTACCAAACAGCCAAAATAGGATTTGCTGACTTAATTCTGGGGACGAGACAAACTGCACCAACGACAATAGCGACTGAAAAAGAAATAATAATGCAATACCCGCCAGTATTAGCTGACCTGAGCTGATATGGCGCATTGAGGCCAACGCGAAAAGAAAACACGCAGAAAGCATGCAGCAGATGAAGGCACCGAGCGGGACAGCGTAATTACTATCTAAGCCCAATGAACCGAAATAAAGCGTAATTGCAGCACCAAAACCCGCAGCCGCAGCCATACCTAACGTGTAAGGACTTGCCATCGAGTTGTTTAACAACGTCTGCATCTCAGCGCCACCAACCCCGAGCGAACCACCGACAACAATCGCCATAAGTGCAATCGGCAAACGCAAGTTGGTCACAATGACTTGTGTGGAGGCATCAACCTGAAACGGTAAGCCGATAAACTCTAAAATCGCATACAGAACCCGGCTTGCATCCAACATTGATGGCCCTGTCATGATATCGAGCACAAAAGAGATGACCAAAATAAGACAAAAAACACTCAGTACAACAAAGCGTTTCCGCTCATACTTTCTCTGATTTTCAATGGCTTGTAACACAGCTTCGGATTGCATCTAACGTTACCTGATTTCCTAAAGGATAGATTTTCTTTTTCTACTGCATCGCCGCTTGTTCAGTGCAAACCGCGCCGAGTACTAAATTGAGAAAGCATACTAACAAAAATGATAATAATTTGCATAAAGATTAATAAAAAGCTTATTATCGGCAACCAAGATAAGGGATCCAGTGGACACTGGCATATAGAAAAGAGTCTAAGTTACCATGTATAAAACACTACTCAGTTTTGCTGCACTTACTGTCAGTGCTTCGGCATTTGCAGAAATTACCACCGTTACCGACGTACTAGGTCGAGAAGTTACCTTCGACGCACCAGCCAAGCGCGCGGTTGTCGGTTTCTATCCAGAAGACTATATGGCCATTGGTACAGAAGCCGCGTATGACAACGTGGTTGGTATGTCTAAGTACATATGGCAGGCACGCTCTGCAAACTGGGAGCTTTACGTTAAACACAGCCCTTCTCTTGACAAAATTCCTGAAATTGGTCGTGTCGATACCAATACGTTTTCTGCGGAAAAAGTCATTAGTCTAAACCCAGACGTCCTGATGCTCGCTGACTGGCAATACAAAGGCCTTGGCTCAGAAATCGAACGTATCGAAGATGCGGGAATTTCTGTGGTTGTCGTCGATTACAACGCACAAACTTTGGAGCGCCACCTGAAAAGTACACAGCTGATTGGTGTGATCACTGGTCAAGAAGAGCGTGCAGAAAAAATCGCCAATGAATACAAACAAAACCTAGAAATGATCACTCAGCGACTTGAGTCTGCCAACCTAGAAAAACCAAAAGTCTATACCGAGTATGGTGCTGCTGGCGTGAATGAAGTCGGGTATACCTTCGGCAAAAATATGTGGGGTGCGATTGCTACCATGACGGGTGGAGACAATATTTCAGCGCCGTTTGTTGAATGGTGGGGAAAACTCAACCCAGAACAAATTATCGTTGCTAACCCTGATGTGATTGTCATGACGGGGTATGAATCAGGCAGCTCTGATGATGCAATGGTGATGGGGCAAGGGGTCGATGAGGCACTTGCGAAGCAGCGTTTAGCCGGATTTAAACAGCGCATTGGCTGGTCATCTATTGCAGCGGTTAAGAACAATCGCATGTATGCGGCTTACCACGGCGCTTGTCGTACTATTCTCGATGGCGCGATGCTGCAGTTCTACGCTAAAGCAATGTACCCAGAACAGTTTAAAGACTTAGATCCAAAGCAAGCCTACTTAGATTTCTACGCTAAATACTTGCCAGTCACGCCAAGTGGTTCTTTTGTCACGCAGCTGTAGTCTGTTTTGAAATATGTCAGGTTGAACTTATATCAACCTGACTTTACCGTATGTACATTTTTATGATTTATAAAGCAAAAAAAGGACTCTAACGGGAATCCTTGACATTATCAGGCGTTATTGCCTTACGCTTTCTTTGGTAGAGAGTACTCACATGAGTACTCGTACGGCCAATTCACATCACTATGCCGTTTCTTTTATTTTACTCGATTAGCTGTTGAACGCTTTCGAAATACAGTTCAGGCACCCTATATTCGGTCGTATACATTGGACTCATTTCGTATTACTAAAACTTGGCCAATATCCTTTTTCCAAAATATTAACTATATCTGCGCTGAAAAGGAATGGGGCAGAATTGAGTTAGCCAACACGCCTTCCCATCTGACTGCATCACGACAGTGCAATAGCTTGCTCTTATGGGAGTGCTGAACTGCTCGCTGACTAATGAAGTCAGCAAGTCAAAGTAGGAAAATGAGACTTCGTAAACGCCGTAAAGTAATGCGTTGGGCTAATCTTACGGTTTGTTTTTCTCAGCGTTTTTAGGTAGCAACGGAGTTCTTTCATGAGCAATGGTCCAATCATCGTATCCCCCGAAAGCAGCGTTCAGAGGCTTCAACGAGTCGAGTTGCAGGCAACAGGTATCTACGATGAGAAGTGGTTACAGCAACTTATCTTTGCTAACGCTGACCTATTACCCTTTTATGAGATTGATGCGGACTATATCGGTGCGGTACCAGTGTGTATGGAGCTTGCCACTAAGTCGGGTCGAGTGGACTGCATCTATGTGACGCCATCGGGCCGATTGGTCATCGCGGAAACCAAACTCTATCGTAATCCTCAATCTCGTAGAGAAGTGATTGGACAGATACTCGATTACGCTAAAGACTTGATGAATTGGAGCTACGACGAACTTGATACTAAGGTTTGTGCAATTAATGGTGGTCTGTCGCTTTTTGAATTGGTTAAGGCGGATGGCCATGAAGTATTAGAAGCCTCATTCATTGATACGGTCCAGCGAAACCTCTCAAAAGGCCGCTTCTTATTATTGGTAGTGGGCGATGGTATTCGAGAGGGGGCTTTTGAGATAAAGGACTTTCTTAATACGTATGCATCAATGGAGTTTTCTTTTGCCATGGTTGAGGTGCAGATCTTCCACATGCCAGGCGAACAACTGCTCGTGAATCCTCAAGTGATGCGCAAAACTGAAATTACTGAGCGCCGAGTGATTTCGATTAATCAAGTAAGTAGTGAAGTTACTGAGAAACTGGAATCCACCAACGAGCAAAATGAATCAGTCACAAACAAAGGTTCTAGTCAATCCTATGAGTATTGGAGTGCATTGCTTAATTATCTTGAGCTTGATGACACTAGTGTAAGGTTACCAACCCCTTCGACTAAGGGGCACTTATGGTTCGAGTTACCACCAAGGGCACACAATAGTTGGATAACAACTTACCGCTCTAAACCCAATGAGGTGGGTGTCTTTGTGAGATTCAGAAATGACGCACTTGGGCAATACTTGTTTGAGTACCTGTATGCTAGGCGAGAGTCATTGATGCCACTATTGCCGGAGGACTCTGAATTTGTCCCAGAGAAGCTAAAAATCTCGCTACCTGTAATAACTCTTGACTGGCAGAACGAAGAGTCTTGGAAAGAAGCGTTTGATTTCTACCAGTTGCGTTTAAATCAAATTTACCCCATCGTTAAACCTTTGCTGCTGCAAGCGCTCAATGCGTATGAAAATTAACGGCGTTTAAAAGCATAAGATGATAGTCCTCCGACTTACCAGACACTACACAGACAAGGAAAAGTAGGTCAAACCCACTCACTGTGATTTGTGAGATTGAGCGTCACAGGCACGGGAAGGAGCAAAGGTGTGTTGCAGTTCTTAAATGGGGAAGTGTTTTTCCTCATATTCCTTAACCAATGCAGCTAGCCTTTCAAGTTTACAAATTAGTCTTATATCTGCTCTATCGAAAGGTATTGAGGTTACTTACCTTGGCGAGATTTTTTAAAGTGCTCAATACCGCGTTGTATGCGACATTCAACACTTGTGCTGTTTCCCTAACTCCAGAGCTATTCATTGACATATCGACAATTCTTTCTTTTACATCTGGCTTGCGGGCTTCGTAAACTTAATCGAGTTGAAAGCCCTTTCGACACTCGATACAGCTGAAACGAGGAAAGCCAGAATGCCCTTTTCCATGTTCACGGACGGGCTCTGTTTTATTACAGAAACGACATTGAACTTGGATAGTAGCCATGAGTTAAAAACATCAGAAATCAGGTGGCTATATTAACATCTATCAACCAATTTGAGTCATGACCAATGAAAGGATAGTTAGGTTTCTATTGCGTAAATTATCGGTAAGAATAGTGCATATAACAGGCAATAAGCCAGGTGTGTAGAATTATTCTATTTTAGGGATTTTGCTCTAAATCTGAATGAATCTTTGCATTTCAATTTCAATAAAGCTTGGTTATTGATCATGTTTCTTAGTATGCGAATCATTATCAATTATGCATATAACTGCTCATTGTCTAGTTTGATTTGTGTAACGTCACTGCAGCACGTATTGAGCGTACTACGCTGATTGTCTGTGTTTTCGTGTTGACAGTTTGGTACTAGGTAAAATCAACAAGACTATGATTTCAAGGAACATTTTATGTTAAAGAAACTACTAAGTTGTTGTATCACCTCCGCGCTCTGTTTTCATTCTTCTCTCGCTTTTTCGCAACCCAATGAGATTGCGGACAGTGCAGAGTTACAACAAGCTCCCGACACATTGCCTGCCACTTTGATGCTTGCACCGGACGACATCGCCATTGCAGATCGCTATATAGTGGTATTTCAACAGCCGCAAATGATGGCGAGCAGCTCACCGGAATTCGAGCAATTCACGCAACAGTCTGTAGACCGCATGTCCAGTTTGTATTCGATAAAAGTGGAGTCGGTTTTTGACCACTCGATAAGTGGATTTGTCGCTAACTTGAGTCCTGAGCAACTAAAAGATCTGCGTTCTGATCCTCGTGTGGACTACATTGAGCAAGACAGAATCCTATCGCTTGACCCAATAGTCTCGGCAGACGCAAATCAAACCAATGCCATTTGGGGACTAGACCGAATCGACCAACGAAACTTGCCACTCGATAATAACTACAGTGCCAACTTTGATGGGACTGGGGTAACGGCTTATGTTATCGATACTGGTGTGAATAACGCGCATGTTGAGTTCGGTGGTCGCTCGGTTTCTGGGTATGACTTTGTCGACAACGATGCAGATGCAAGTGACTGTAATGGACACGGCACACACGTGGCGGGCACCATTGGCGGCAGCTTGTATGGTGTTGCGAAAAACGTCAACCTTGTCGGGGTAAGAGTATTGAGCTGTAGCGGATCGGGGTCTACGTCTGGTGTTATCGCCGGCGTGGATTGGGTGGCTGCGAACGCTTCCGGACCTTCAGTCGCCAATATGAGTTTAGGTGGCGGTCAATCTGTCGCTCTCGATAGTGCGGTGCAAAGTGCGGTTCAATCAGGTGTCAGCTTTATGCTAGCAGCAGGTAACTCGAATGCTGATGCTTGTAACTACTCTCCAGCGCGCGTTGCTACTGGTGTAACTGTCGGCTCGACCACCAGCACGGATGCACGTTCGAGTTTTTCAAACTGGGGCAGTTGTGTGGACGTATTTGCGCCAGGCTCACAAATCAAATCTGCGTGGTATGACGGTGGTTACAAAACCATTAGTGGTACTTCGATGGCGACGCCACATGTGGCGGGTGTAGCAGCACTGTATCTTCAAGAAAACAGTTCGCTGTCGCCAAGCCAAGTAGAGGCCTTGATCGTTAGCCGCGCAAGTACCGGAAAGGTGACGGACACAAGAGGCAGCGTGAACAAGCTACTTTATAGCTTAACGGATGCTGATTGTGGCCAAGACTGTGGTGGCCCAGATCCAACACCGGATCCAGAAGGCAAGTTAACCTCGGGTGTGCCAGTGAGCGGTTTAAGTGGCTCAATCGGTCAAGTAGCGTATTACTATGTTGATGTAGAAGCTGGGCAGCGCTTAACCGTACAAATGTATGGTGGCAGCGGTGATGCGGACTTGTATCTCCGTTTTGGTGCAAAACCAGCACTGAACGCATGGGACTGCCGACCTTTCAAATACGGTAACAATGAGACATGTACGGTCAGCACGACACAAAGTGGACGTTATCACGTCATGATTCAAGGTTACTCAAACTATAGCGGTGTCAGCATTCAAGCTAACTACTAGTTGTTATTCTCGTTACTAAAAGAGAACAAAGCCCGCTTTTCGGTGGGCTTTGCTTTCGGGAATACTGAGTTTAATAGGTGGCGTTCGATGCTATTCAAACGCACCGGCCTTTTTCTTCAAGAACTCAACTCGAAACGGCATCGAAGCTTTCTATTAGTAGTATATAGTAGTACCCGCATAAGTCGGGTCCTCCAAGTCGTGTACATCAAATAGGATGCGAACTTAATCTCCTCGAGCTAACTCTTTCTCCATCATAAATCTTGGCATGATGGCAAACCCAAGATGATTCAAAACAAATTCTTTACTGTAACCGCGGTTCTCACTTGCAATTTTAGGCTGTGAGACAAACGCGTGACCTGACCTTGTCTGTTGGTCATCGTGAACGATATGGTGGCTAATCCGAGAAGATTGTATCCACTCAAAACTCAGACCCTATACTGCACATGTTGATGGGCTGGCAACGGTAACATTGGATGAAATGGGCCTTGAACCACGGCAAGATCATTATAAATGGGAACTATTAGGCAAAGAGGAGCAAACGAGGTAAATTGGAATGGGGCAAATTCGTGTTACCAGTGGCGTCAGTCGTGACTCTGCACGCATGACCAAAAGTATGGAAAAACTCTATATACGTGGCCAGTTTTAGTTAATCACTACAAGATGTCTGGAACATCTTGACCAGAATAGTGGCCCCTAACTGGCTTAAGGTTTTAGCTTGAGTTTATCTTGGTAGGGTCATAGGGGGCGGTGTGTGTCTGGATTCTAAAAGCCGACCAGATTTCAGCGTGGTTTGATAGGTATCTACTGAAGAAAGACAAAGGGTAGACGTGATTGTGAAGCTCTAATATCGGTCTTTAGCATGATAAAAGCGAATAGCCAAATAAAATGGTTCTCGCTTTTTTAATCAATTGCCACGTTCAATTCGAGATAAAAATTACCCAGTAAACTCTTCAGAATCGGGACGATTGGTAAACTGCACACCATTTAAGAAGTCGCACAGCAGTTGGTCTTCACACTGTTTGTAGTTTTTGTTGTTTGGCTTGCGGAAATACGCACCAATTTCGTATTTACTTAAACTAATACCAACCACTTCTAATACGTCCAACGCATCTTCTGCTTTCATGTCTAGCGCAATGCGCAGCTTCATGAGAATCATGTTGTTGGTCAACGTGACTTCTGGCTTAGGTTGCTCGCCGTCTTTTTTTCCTCGCTTGAGGTTAATAAAGCCATTTAAGAATACCGCTAGCTCTTGATCCTTCATCTTAACGCAAGATTTGTCGCTTTCATCTTTTAACCAGTTTGCCACTTTATCGTGAGCCACAGTGACTTCGGCTTGCCCGAAAGCTTTCATTATCTGCGCGTTTTTAAGGTTTAACGCGTGTTGGATACGACGTAAAATTTCGTTGTTAGTCACTAGGGATTCCTAAAATGAGTTCTAAGGGAGAATAAAAATCCATCAATGACATGCGATCTGTGGGTGTTTTTATTCAATAGCGTAGTTGACGGTGACTCTAACAGAGAACACGTTTCTTCGGTAGGTTAAAAAATAGAAATAAGACGACCTATTCGAACTAGTTGGCTAAGTTGGTAAGACCCCACTTTCATAGACACTATGCTGATTAGAAAAAGTAGGTCAAACCACCTCACTGTTATTTGTGAGGTAGAAGGTTACTGGCAAGGAATGGGGCAAAAACGTTACAAACCATACAGACACGCCACTGATATAAGTGTTCTAGTCCTTTTCTATTAAATTATTAATAACTAAGTATATTGTAAAGAGAGTTGTGGTCAGTTAGCACGAGCAGTAGACTTGTGCTAGCCAGGGCGCCTGACATTGGGAGAGCACTAAACATAAACCTTGGATTCTGCTACCGTAAAGCCCATATTTAATTTGAGAGAGATGGATAATGAACGACAGTTGGGCTAACTTCTTTCCGTACTTTGCTGGCGCTTTTAAGCTTATTGTACTAGGTATTGGAGCCTACTTAGCTATTAAATGGCATTTTGATGAAGAGCGAAGAGTAAGGGAGGCCGAAGGCGTGGTATTCGATAAACCAAGCTTCAAGAAAAAGTTCGCAATGATGCTAACCTTCCCATTCCTTTTAGGTCTTCTAGTCCTTCTCGTTATTTATGCAACTAACTGGTTTCTCTACTGACGGAATTTATTGATACGATCAATGTTTAAGCTCTCAACGGGTTTGGAGCAAAAAAGAGTCAGCCTAACGGTCTGGCTCTTTTGATGAAAACACATGGTATCGTGGGATAACTAGGGAAGCTGTGGCAGGTTACACTCACTTACTCCTTAGGCAGGTGACCAGTTTCCTTCGAAAGCATTTGCATCGCCTCGGCAAACGTTGTTGTCCCGCCTTTAGCTTTAACCTGTATTACCTTATACCCCATTTTTTCCAACGCTTGGCGCTCTGCCAAAACAGCTTTGTCATCTTGCTGACTCCCTTGAGCTGGCTGATGAATGTAACATCCCTCTAATTTACCATCTTCGACCAATTGGTGGTGTTTCAGTGCATCGATATCAAAATTCATAATAAGTCTTTTCATTAAAAGTGGGAGTTTCTGTGGCTAGTTACATACGCTTCAAAGGCTTCACGACACTATCTAAGCCTTCAATTTTGAGCGCTAAACACAGCTTGAGCAAATCCCCTAGCTCGCCACTTGGCCAGCCCTTTTTATCGAACCACAATAGGTATTCTTCAGGTAGGTCGATTAACACTCGCCCTGCATATTTTCCAAATGGCATTTGCACTCTAGCGAGTTTAATGAGGTTTTCTTTTTCTAACATAAGTGACAAAGATTTGAGGTAACTCGTCCAAGAATATCACTGCCGCCCCCTCCTCACCAGTAAATAGCACTCACGTTTATTTTGGCGGCCTTGACTCGCTTTGTGCTAGAGTACGCGGCATAAAAAATGAGAACGAGAAAGCAATGAAGTCACCTTGTCGAGCAACATGTAAAAATAACGCCGGAATATGCTCTGGTTGTCACCGAACGATGGATGAAATCATCCAATGGAAAGACAAAACAGATCACCAACGAAACACGATTATCGAACAAATCGCAGGAGAAGATTCAACGCACAATTGTCCTGAATGCGGGACTCAAGCCCATTGTGATATCGCCGCAGGCAAAGAAACCTGTTGGTGCTTTACTATTGAAACCCGTGATTTACCCAAGCCAAGCGCCAACCAGCTGTGTTTGTGCCGAAAATGTCTAGAAAAAAAGCCAGTCGCATAATACGACTGGCTTACTGTTCTGCGTTTTCTGACTGGTGTTTATTTAGCGGTTAAAGCGGGTGCTTCAAACTTAATGCCTTCCCAACCTGTCACCATAAAATTACGAATATTCTGGTGATCGTTATTCTCTGGATGCTGCAATACATCTTCACGATAAAAGCGACCAAAGCAGGCTAGCGTCGCTTCTTTGTCTAGGTTGTTTAGCAAACCGAAAGCGAAGATCTTACACGAACCGTTGTTCTCGCCTGCATTGTTTTGTGTCTCACCATTAACAAAAGCGGTTGGCTCAAACGTATAGTTATCTTCGATCACCGCCATCGTGGCTTCAAATTCGACCTGCTCTGGTGACGCTGCCAATAAATCTAAAAACGATTTTAATTCCATTATTCCTCTATCCCTACTTCATCATTTTGATGACACATTAGTTTCATAAAAAGCCAATATAAGAGTCATCAATCATACATATATTCAGAGCCTTACCAAATCACACGTCATTCAGCGTTCCATCATTCCAGTGCGGAAATGGACAGCAGCATAAAACCCATGCTGATTGACAACGTATCGGATTGATAAGGAGATATCATGATCACCCCTTTAAAGGCAATCGGTGCACTCGCATTGTCATCACTTGCCATCGCGTGTTCATCACAACCCGAAGATACCGTGGCTTCATTCGCTACACAATGCAAACCTACCACTGCGCCCGTTGCTGGGGAAACTTCAATTCAAGGGTTAACGTTTATCGGGACATCCGTTGCTGATGCCCCATTCGACACATCGGCAGCTGAAATCGTCAGTTATGACGCTTGTACGGATAAGCTCTATGTGGTCAATGCTGAAGCAAAACGTGTCGATGTACTTTCTATGGATGACAACGGCGTACCAACGCAAACCGCATTCATTGATCTCAACAGCGCTGGCGAAGCAGCTGGCGTTGAAATTGGCGCTGCAAACAGTGTCGCTGTATTCAATGGTTTGGTCGCGGTTGCGATTGAAAACAGTAATAAACAAGCGAATGGTATTGTTGGTTTGTACCGCTCCGACGATTTGTCATTAGTCACGACGTTCCCAACAGGCGCATTGCCAGACATGGTGGGCTTCTCGAAAGATGGCCGATACATCGCAACCGCTAATGAGGGCGAACCAAACAGCGATTACAGCGTCGATCCTGAAGGTAGCGTCACTTTGATCGACCTGAGCCTTGGTGTTACTCAAGCAGAAGTGTCACAAATTGGCTTTAACGAGTTTGATGGCTCACGAAAAGCAGAGCTTCCAATGAATGTACGTATTTCGGGGCCAAACGCCACCATCGCACAAGATCTAGAGCCTGAATACCTCACTTTTGCAGATAACGGTAAAATCTATGTCGCGCTACAAGAAAATAACGCCATGGCAATCGTCAATCCAGTGAGCAAATCGGTAGAAAAAATTGTTGGCTTAGGTGAGAAGTCTTGGTCGGACGCTAAACTCGATGCATCTAACAAAGACAAAATTATTGGAAACTTGAAAAGCTACCCACAACTGGTTGGCTTATTTATGCCTGACACGATCGACAGCTACTCAGTGGATGGGAGTACTTACATCGTATCTGCAAATGAAGGCGACGGGCGTGAGTACGGATTCAAAACCACTCAAGAACTGTGCGACAAAGCAGGCTTTATGTGGGATGAGGACGATTTCCTTGGTACAGATGAATACACATCCGAGCAAGGGACCTGTCTAAGCCATGTTGATGAAGTGCGCGGTAAGAAGCTGAAAGTAGCAGCAGAACACCCATTGGCAGAAGCACTAAAAGACAACAAACAACTCGCGCGTTTAAAAGTGATTAAGCCGGAACAAGCGCTTTCTGCACAAGATAATGTTCAAGCATTTGGCGCGCGTTCATTCTCGATTTGGGATGAAAACGGCAAGTTGGTCTTCGATAGTGGTGACGATTTTGCGACTATCGCGCTGCTGAATGAAGGTAAAAACTTCAACAGTACCAACGATAACAATCACAGTGGCGATGACCGAAGTGATGATAAAGGCATTGAGCCAGAGGCGATTGAAGTAGCACAAATTAACGGCCGCCATTACGCGTTTATCGGCTTGGAGCGCCAAGGCGGTATTATGATTTATGACATTACCGATCCGAAACAAGTGCAGTTCCTACATTACGTAAACCGTCGTGATTACAATCAGCCAGTGTGCACAGAAGTCGAAGATGGTGAATGCGCGAACGGCACATACAATCCAAAAGCAGGCGATTTAGGCCCAGAATCCATTAATTACTTTACTCGCAATGGTGGTCATTTTATCGCTGTTGGCAATGAAGTATCTGGCACGACATCCGTCTTCCGAATTAACCTATAAAGCAATGTAAAAGTCATTTAGAAACACAACGCCCGGCATAAAACCGGGCATTTTTTGTGTGAGGTAATGTCCTACTCTGCCGATGCTAGTGCGTCACACTTTGATGCGCAGATAAAATCGTTTTTATGCAGACCTTTGATAGAGTGACTCCACCACGTTACGGTGACCTTACCCCACTCCAACAAAATAGAAGGATGGTGGAACTCATCTTCTGCCAGTTCCGCGATTTTGTTACTGAAAGCCCATGCTTGTTTGAAGTTTTTGAATTTATACACCTTTTCTAGTTGAGGTATGTCTTCTCTTTCAATGATCTGCCAATCAGACAATTGCAGCAACAGAGATTGTTGTTCTTCTTTGCTTAGTGCAATAGCATCGATACTACAAGCTTCGCATTTTTGTTCATTCAACATGAGCAGGTTCCTTTGGTTCAAAAAGTGGAGGAAGCAGTCCAGCTTCAATCGCTAGATCAGCTTGTTTCAATAAATTTAACTGACTGATTTTAAAGAGCTGAGAAAAGTCATCAATCACGTAGTACTTAGGTTGCATGATGTCGATACGATAAGGCGTTCTCAGCACAGTTTGTAATTCAAATGGGTCGCGAATTGCTACATCACTCTCTAATGCGTAGAGGGTTTCGCCAGGAGATGAGAGAATACCACCACCGTAAATTTTGGTTTTGTCCCCTTCTTTCACCAAGCCAAACTCTACGGTAAACCAGTAGAGACGAGCGAGATAGGCTCTTTGTTTTGGTGTAGCGGCTTGCCCTAGTTGACCATAATGCTCGGTAAATGCAGCAAAATCTGGGTTGGTTAACATCGCGCAATGACCAAATATTTCGTGGAAGAAATCCGGCTCTTGCAAGTAATCGAACTCTTCTCTGGTACGCAAGAATGTGGCGACGGGAAAGCGCTTATTACCGAGCAGATTAAAAAAACGGTCAAAATCAATAAGCGCGGGAACGGGCTCCACTTGCCAACCTGTTGTCTCCATCAAGACACGATTAATTTCTGGCAATTGAGGAACGCGGTCTTGAGGTAAATCAAGCAGCGTTAAACCGTGTAAATAAGCCTCACAAGCTCTGTTTTGGATCACACCCATTTGTCGTGTTACCAAATCTCGCCAAATGGCGTCTTCTTCACGGCTCCATTCAACCCTGCCTTCCTGGTTTACGGGTTTAGAACGATACTGAGTCATGGCACATCTCCATTAACAAATCCTTTACATTAAGCCTATCTTCAGTCTTGAGAGCTTCCAATCCCTACACGATTTTCTCAGTATCGATCCGATGTAACATATTGTTTACAATGCGCCGTAACTGCATGATTTTTATGACACGATATAATATCTAGCTTGTTTGACTTTATCGTGTATTCCTCTCAAACTAAAATCTGTTACCACTTTGTTATAGAGGGACCTATGCGCGAGAGCAGCAAAGTATGGCAACCGAGCGAAAGTCGTATCGAAGAAGCCAACATCACACAGTTTATTGAACACATTAATCGACAAGGAAATACCATTGAAAACTTCGCCGATCTGCATCAATGGTCGCTCGATCATGTGGAAAAATTTTGGCAAGAAGTCTGGTTATTCTGCGACGTCATTGGTACTCAAGGAGAGACCGTAAAGGAGCAAGCAAAAAGTCGCTGGCAGCAACCCGTCGAAAATAGGGACATGAAATGGTTCCCAAACGCACAAATTAACTACGCAGAAAACTTGCTAACCTACGCGTGTCACCAACCCGATGATCTCGCGATTTGGTTTGAAAATGAACGTGAAGAAAAGCAAACCTACACATGGAAACAATTGTGTGAAGAAGTTTCGAGTGTCCAGCAATGGTTGAAAGAATGTGGAATCAAGCAAGGTGATGTCGTCGCTGGCTATTTGCCTCACTTACCTCAAACGGTGATAGCCATGTTAGCAACCACCAGTTTAGGGGCAACCTGGACTTCTACCTCACCTGATTTTGGCGTTGAAAGCGTTTTGGAGCGCTTTGGTCAAGTGAAACCTAAAATCCTGTTTACTTGTGATGGCTATACATTCAATGGCAAAACTTTCGATATGTCTGAGAAAAACCAGCATATTGCGGATCATCTTGATGGTCTTAAACAGGTTTGCCAAATTAGCTACCTGAAACCACACATTTTTGAATGCGACGTCTGCACTCAAGATTGGCAAAACGTCCTGAATCAATATACACCCGAAGCGCTGACTTTTACTCGTGTTAATTTTAACGATCCGCTCTTTGTGCTCTATTCTTCAGGCACGACAGGCAAACCGAAATGCATCGTTCATTCCGTCGGCGGAACAGTGCTTAACCATTTGAAAGAGCACCAACTGCATTGCGACATCCAACCGAACGACAGAGTGTTTTATTACACGACCTGTGGCTGGATGATGTGGAACTGGCACGTTTCTTCACTCGCAAGCGGCGCATGTTTAGTAATTTTTGATGGTAGCCCTGTTTATCCCACTCATAACGTGCTTTGGGACCTCGCTGAACAAGCCGAAGTGACGCTGTTTGGAACTTCGGCGAAATACCTAGAGGCATTGGAAAAAGTTTCTTTTTCTCCACCGAAAAGTGATGCATTTCCAAGTCTGAAAACCATTTGTTCAACGGGCTCGGCTCTGTATCCAGAGCAGTTTGATTATGTCTATCAGCACATTAAAGAAGATGTACACCTCGCATCAATCTCAGGCGGGACAGACATTTGTGGCTGCTTTGTGTTAGGCAACCCTATTTCTCCCGTTTATCGAGGAGAGTGCCAATCAGCGGGGTTAGGGGTCGATGTCAGAGTCTTTAACCCGCAAGGTAATAGCGTAATTGGAGAGCGCGGTGAGTTGGTTTGTGCCAATTCATTGCCCAACTTCCCCGCTGGCTTTTGGAACGACACCGGGGAAAGATATCATCGTGCTTATTGGGATAAGTTCGACAATATTTGGCACCACGGCGACGATGTTGAACAGACCAGCGTTGGTGGATACGTGTTTTATGGTCGAAGTGATACCACGTTGAATCCCGGTGGCGTAAGAATCGGCACGGCCGAAATCTATCAGCAAGTGAACAGTATAGACGGTATTCTAGATTCCATCGCAGTAGGAAAAGAAGTTGATCGCAACGAACAAATATGGCTGTTTGTCCAATTAATGAAAGGGATAGAGCTCAACGACGAGATGATCGCCTCCATCAAAGCACAGCTAAAATCTGCATGTTCTCCAAGACATGTACCTAGTGCAATTTACGCAATAAGCGATATACCTAAGACCCGTTCGGGAAAATTGGTCGAGTTAGCCGTTAAGCAAGTCGTTAACAATCGGAGCGTAGAAAATTTAGGCGCAATAGCCAACCCTGAAGTGTTGGAGGAGATCCGCAGGATAGTCGCCCAAAAATAACCTCAGAACACTTGGTTGTTAGAGAACCACTTTGCTTACACCCCCAGCGACAGGTTGAAGAACAAGTGAGATTAACTTAGGTACATACCCTCAACCGATAAGAAAAAAAGCGAGCTAGGTAGCTCGCTTTTATCATGTGGTGTTCTTTATTCAGTATTAACGGCGACCAAGCCCCATTAATACCGACATTGTTTTACCGTCAGATGTAATGTCAAAAACGTGTTGCGATTCAACCTCAGTAAAACCTGCATTTTTCAAAGCACGTTTAGACTTCGCAAGGGTAAAACCGTCTTGTTCAGATTCTGCAATCCAATCAAAATGAACAAAGTAACCGCCGTGGTTAAGTAAAGAATGCGAGATTTTTAATGACGCGTCTAAGTCTTCCACAAACGCTAAAACTGACGATGCAACTACTAGGTCAAACTGTCCACGAAACGCTGGATGCTGAGCGACCAAGCCGCGAGACAATGCATCTACGACAGGTTCTACATTGGCAAGCTCTTTTTTATCGAGTTCTTCAATCATGGCTTCCGATGCGTCTAATGCTACGATGTCTTTAACCATCGGTGACAATCGTTGACTTAACTGCCCTGTTCCGCATCCAAAATCTAGTACTTTAATGCCATCAAGCTGAGTTAGCTGTTGTAACTGCTCAAACACCGACTGCGCAAATTGCTCTGTTGCTGGATTTGATTCCCAGTTTTTTGCTAAGCCGTCCCAATCTTGTGCCATCGTGGCCTCCATGTTCACTTTTTGTAACCCACATAGATTACCGCAAAACCGTTAAAAGACCATAGACTTATCTGGCGGATTCGCGTTTTTTTCGATAATCTTTCACGGCTTTGGGAGCACATCTGCATAATACCCAAATTATTTGAATTCATTTATTGGTTGTGTCAAATCATGAACTTAACTCAAGTAGAAGCCTTCTGCACCATCGCTGAGTGTGGTTCTGTTTCTGAAGCAGCAAGGCAACTCGATTGTAATCGCACCAAACTCAGTATGTCGATTAAGGCTTTAGAGAAAGATCTCAACGTTGAGTTGTTTACCCGAACTGGCAACCAGCTCACTCTCTCTGAAGCTGGGAAAGCCATTTACAAAGATTGCGAACACCTACTTATCATCGCACAGCGGATAAGAAAAACCTGTGCTCAAATCTCAGAAGGTTTTAACGCGGAAGTTTGGGTAGCACGTGACGACTCCTTACCTGATGATCTCTGGCAGGAGCTTTCTCATACACTGAATAACCGCTTCCCTTCCACAACCTTCAACTTAATCTTGGCATCCAGTGGCGACTTGGCCAACTTAGTCAGTACCCACCAAGTGGATTTTGCCTTTGGTGTTGATTATGAGCGCGTCGACGATCCTCGTATCGTGTATAACCCGCTAGGCAAGATACGTATGATGTCAGTATGCAGTGCAGAACATCGCCTAAGTAAGATGCGCCGAGTCTCAGACGAAGATCTGCGCAGCCAGATGCAAGCGTTGATGGTGTACCTAAATGAGAAAGACAACCCTGAACTGCAGCCTTTCTCGACTCGATACATTGGCTTTTCGAGTTTTGACTACATGCTCAACACCATCTTAGAAGAAGACGCTTGGGGTGTACTGCCAGAACCATTAATCCGCCATTACCTTCGCCAGCAAAAGCTCGCCGTTATCAAGCATACATACGGATTGACACAAGAAGACTACTGTATGTTTTCACCTAACGGTCAAACTGAGCACCCAGCAATGACATGGTTAGCGGATAAATTGAGCGAGTATTTATTTGACTTCTAAACATTTTATCAGTGAGCGCCAATTTTATTGGCACCACAATCATGCAGCAAATCATTGTTTTATAAGAACATAAACAAAAACGCAACTTTTTAGATTAGAACCTGATCACTTAGTGGTTGCCTAAATTACCTTATGCGAGAAGAATAGTAAGGTATTAAAATTTAAAGGCATCTTTTATGTGTGACAGGACAAGCAAAAACGAAAACCGTATTCTAACCATTTCAGCCCTTTTAGCATCTGGGTTCGCTGCTGGTGGTATGGTACTTGGCTTGCTTGTAGGATCAATTGTCATCGTTTTTGACGGTGTTTACTCTTTGGTCAGCTTACTGTTAACTTTATTGTCACTGGCCGCTTCCTACTATATTAACAAGCCCTCAAAATCTGTATTCCCATTTGGAAAAGCGGTCTTAGAGCCAATCGTTATTGCGATAAAAGCGGCTGTTATTTTAGTGGTTGTAAGCTTTTCTCTTTACTCTGCAATTTCAGCATTGATGTCCGGAGGCCGTGAAGTCGATGCTTCTATTGCCACTCTCTTCGGCATCGTAAACGTCATCGGTTGTGGTTACGCTTGGTGGTTTATGGCGAAACGCAGCCGTCGCTTCTCATCAGGCTTGATTGAAGCAGAGAAAAAACAGTGGCAGATGGATACGCTATTAAGTGTAGCGGTGACGGTAGGATTTGTTGCTGCTTGGGTTGTATCACTAACGCCATTCGCTGAATATGCGGTTTATGCCGATCCTATGATGATGGTGCTAATGGGCTTCTACTTTCTGAAAGTTCCTTTTGATATGTTGGTTGGTGCACTACGTGAACTACTAATGATGACACCAAGCAAAGAGCTATGTCAGGTCGTTGGCAATGATGTACTAGAGATAGAAAAAACATCTGACCACCAGCTGAAGTTAGCGGGTATCACTAAAGTGGGCCAAGAGCTTCGTATTAACATCGATTTGCACGTCGATGACGACACCATCGCATTAGATAAGTTGGAACAAACTCGTACTCAGTTAACGAAACGTCTGTCGAAGCACAGATTCAAACTGCAACTCCATTTAAACGTCGCAAACTGTTAGAACACGAAAGAAAAAAGCTCCCTCGGTCGGGAACTTTTTTCTTTCTGTCATTTGAGCATACAGCGCAAAGATAAAACCAGATAATTTTGGTTTAACCTGCAGCTTCACGCTTCTCCTTGGTGACAACCCAGCAAAGCAAAGAGCCCACCGTAACCATCACAACCCCCTGCCAAAAGCTCGGGCTCAACGTCACACCAAGAATAATGGAAGAAAACAGCGCAGAGAAAATGGGCGTAAAGTAAGAAAGCGTCGCAAGAAAGACCATGTTTCCGCCAACAATCGCGATGTTCCACAAACCATAACCACCAGCCATCAACGCCGCAGAAGCAAAAAGGTAGCCCATTGCTTCCCATGAAAAAGTCATCTCTGGCTCATCAGCAAACGCATATTTCACCCATAACGAAACAGCAGTAGCAATAAAAAACAACGTAATCGCGTTATGTTTGGATTGCTGCCTCTGGGTTAAATTACAATAAAAGGCCCATATAACAGCTCCTGCGAAAGCCATAAAGTACACCAAAGGGTTACTACTGACATTGGACATAATCTGAGTAACGGATAAGCCATTCTCACCACTCACCGTCCACGAGACTCCGATAAACGCCAGCGCAACCGCTGGATAAAGCAGCCAGTTTGTTTTTTTGTTACTGCCTAAAACCGCAAACAAAACAGTGAGTGCTGGCCAAAGGTAGTTGACAATCGACACCTCAATAGCCTGCGCACGCGAGTTGGAATATCCCAGAGATAAAGCGAGAAATATTTCATAACAAACGAACATTGCGCCACCAAGCACGAGATATTTTGGAGAAAAGTACGATAACTTCGGAATGCCAACTACGATAAGAAGGAAAATAGAACTGAGAGAGTACAACATGGCCGCCCCGCCCACGGGACCTAGGCTCTCGGTTACCAACCTGGCAATGCCAAGTAAGCAACTCCAAGAGAGGATGGCAATACAACCATAAAGTGTGAAACGAAATTGCACTGATTTCATGTGACCTACCACTCACGAATGCCAAAGGAAACATCAGCTTAACTCAAAAATGATCAGATTCAACGTACTGTTTTATAAAAATCAGTATAAAAATCACTCCATTACGCAGTTGGAGTCGATATGAAACATTTTCTGCCCTCGAGTGTTATGCTTACACCTTTTGTTGTGCGCTACTATGATGAAGAAGACGACGATAGCGAAATCGCCGAAACTGATTCGAGCACTCAACATCTAAAAGAAACAGAGCAACAAACGGAAACCTCAGACTAAAGGAATTCTCAAATGAAAAAAGTCGCAGTTATCTTCAGTGGTTCAGGTGTTTACGATGGCACAGAACTGCATGAAGCCGTATTAGCACTCCATGCCATTGAAAAAGAAGGCGCATCATGGCATTGCTTTGCTCCTAACATCGATCAATTACACGTGATTAATCATCTAACTGGCGAAGAGATGGACGAAACACGAAATGTGTTGGTGGAATCTGCACGCCTTGCACGTGGCAATATTGATGATGTTGCAAGATTAAACCCAGATGAGTTTGATGCTCTACTATTACCTGGCGGTTTTGGTGCCGCTAAAAACCTCACTGACTTCGCAGTATCAGGGGCTGAGTGCTCGATTAATACACACGTAGCTCAAGCATGTCGCGCATTCGCTCATGCGAAAAAGCCAGCAGGTTATCTGTGTATTTCACCAGTCATTATTCCGATGATTTATGATCAAGGCGTGAAAGGCACCGTAGGCAACGATGAAGCGATCTCGATAGCATTTAATCAAATGGGCGGCGAGCACATCACTTGCTCTGTCGAGGATATCGTTTTTGATGAAACACACCTCGTTCTATCAACCCCTGCTTATATGTTGGCAGAGAATATCTCTCAAGCGGCATCAGGTATCGAAAAGTTAGTATCAAAGCTGATTGAAATTGCCTAATTATTGATAGATAACTTATAAACCTACCTCTCATCCCCATTGATAGTTAAGTTATTAATGGGGATTTTTTATACTTTAGTCTAATTTAGAGATATATCCGTATTAGATATCAATTTTTACCAATCGATTGCGTCACTGGTTTCATATTTGTTCTACTTTATATCTGTGTTGCACCTATACGCTGTGCAACAAGATCACTGTCACAGTTTTTCTCTTGCAAATACCTCTAAATAGGTAAACTTGCTTCAGATCAACTTCAATCTGGAAACGAGTGTGCGACAGTAAATGGCAAATTAAGAAAGATTATTAAAAATAACGACGGAGCTATCCAATATGACAAGTGCATTTTTTATCCCTACGGTAAACCTAATGGGCGCTGGTTGTTTAAAAGACGCAGCAGACAGCATCCAATCTCAAGGCTTTAAAAAAGGTTTGATCGTTACGGATAAGATCCTTAACCAAATCGGTGTAGTCAAACAAGTTCAAGACCTTCTCACTGAACGCGACGTAGCAACCGTTGTGTACGATGGCACTCAACCAAACCCTACTATCACCAACGTTAATGATGGCTTAGCTTTACTAAAAGAAAACGAATGTGACTTCGTTATCTCACTCGGAGGCGGCTCACCGCACGATTGTGCAAAAGGTATCGCTTTAGTGGCGTCAAACGGCGGCAAGATCGGCGATTACGAAGGCGTTGACCAATCAGCAAAACCAATGCTGCCTCTCGTATCAATCAACACAACGGCTGGTACTGCTTCTGAAATGACGCGTTTCTGCATCATCACAGATGAAGAGCGCCACATTAAGATGGCGATTGTGGACAAGCACACAACACCATTGATGTCAGTGAATGATCCTGAGTTGATGCTTGCTAAACCTGCGTCTCTTACTGCCGCAACTGGTATGGATGCGCTAACACATGCGATTGAAGCTTACGTATCTATCGCTGCGACACCAATCACTGACGCGGTAGCAATCAAAGCAATTGAACTGATTCAAGCTCACCTTCGCACAGCAGTGAAAAACGGTGAAAACCTTGAAGCTCGAGAGCAAATGGCATACGCACAGTTCATGGCAGGTATGGCATTCAACAACGCATCTCTTGGTTACGTTCACGCAATGGCGCACCAACTAGGCGGCTTCTACGACCTACCACACGGTGTATGTAACGCAATTCTTCTACCTCACGTACAACGTTACAATGCGCAAGTATGTCCAGAGCGTTTACGTGACGTTGCTAAAGCAATGGGTGTTGATGTTGAAGGTATGTCAGCAGAGCAAGGTGCTGCGGCGGCCATTGATGCTATCGTTGAGCTCGCTAAAGATGTCGGCATCCCATCAGGCATAAAAGAGCTTGGTGCGAAGCTAGAAGATATCCCAACCTTAGCGGACAACGCGCTAAAAGACGCTTGTGGTTTCACCAACCCGAAACAAGCAACGCACGAAGAGATCTCTAAGATCTTCGAAGAAGCGATGTAGGCTCGCTAAGTAAACAATTCTCTAGTCTTAATTCAATCCCCGATCTCGTATTGGGGATTTTTTATGTTCGCATACCCTGCCAAACGTCCTCTTTTAGTGTTAGTTTTTAAGTATCTTGGATTCATATTGGAAGGAACCATGAGAACTATCACTGCGACCCTACTCGCTTGCCTAGCTTTTTCTATCGATGCTGCGGAATATCGCGCCAATGAGGTTGCCAATGGGTTTCAAATCCCATGGGGAATTGAATTTCTCGATAAGCAACAAATGATCGTGAATGAAAAAAACGGCACCGTTTCATTACTTAATATTGCTTCGGGAAAACAGCAAACCCTCTTCAAAGTACCGAATGTGAACACCAGTGGGCAAGCTGGTTTATTAGATGTAGCGCTAGTGCCGAATACCGCTCCACAAAATCCACAGTTTTTCTTTACTTACAGCAAACGTATCGATAAAGGAAATACTGTAGCCTTAGCGACCGCACAATTGAAAAACAATCAACTTGTGGGTTGGAAAGACGTCTTTGTCGCCGACGCCATCACGGACACCAGCCGTCATTACGGCAGCCGTATTGCGTTTGTCGATGACAAGGTTTACTTCTCAATTGGGGACCGTGGCGAACGTGATAATGGGCAAGACACTCAAACCCATGCAGGCACTATTCTTCGCCTCAACCTTGATGGCTCGGTACCACAAGATAATCCATTCAAGACTTCTGAGGCTCGCCCTGAAATATGGAGTTACGGGCACCGTAACCCACAAGGCATGTTTTACGACGAAGCAACAAAACTACTTTGGTCGATTGAGCATGGCCCTCGTGGTGGTGATGAAATCAACCTGATTAGGAAAGGTGCAAACTACGGCTGGGCAAAAGTCTCTCAGGGTAAAGAGTATTGGGGACCGTTAGACGTTGGAGAAGCGAAAAGCTTACCGAATATGGAAGACCCAAAGTTGGTTTATATTCCGTCTATCGCGCCAAGCAATATGGTGGTGTATCGTGGTGATAAGTACCCAGAGTTGGATGGAAAAATCCTCGCCGGTGCCTTGAAGCTGGCGCACATCAACGTGGTTTCTATTGAGAATGGCAAGCTCACCGAATCAAAAAGATTGATGGAGAATCTTGGCGAGCGAGTCAGAGATATCACCATCAGTCCGGATGGCTATGTCTATTTTTCAACAGATACAGGCAAAATTTTCCGTCTTGAAGAGAAGTAATCAAACACCAACATTATTGAGACTATTTAATTTGTGACGTATCAGTGATTTATTTTCGTACAAGTAACACGTTTGAATCTAAAATTAACAATAACCTTTTGTTTTTAGAAAGATAGCTTGGTTTAAGTCGTACGAGGTCATCATGGTTCCTTTTCCATTAAAACTTGAAAGAGTCAAAGCCGTTATTTTCGACTTAGACAATACGCTCGTCAGCTCCGATATGAACTTCAAAGATCTTCGTCAGCAACTAGGCTGTCCACAAAACGAAGATTTATTGGATTTTGTTGATAAGCTTGACCATCCACATCAGAGAGAGCATGCCCATAATGTTATCTTTGATCATGAAATTTCTGATGCTGAGCAATCATCTCCGATGCTGGGTTGCCACGAGCTTTTGGCATACTTACATCAGCATAAAGTTAAAACCGCGATAGTAACGCGCAACTGTTTGATCGCTACGCAGCGTAAGTTGGAACATAACCGAATTGATGTTGAACATGTCCTCACTCGTGAATGCTACCCAGCAAAACCTGCTCCTTTATCGCTCCAAGTCCTAGCCAAAGAGTGGCGATTAATGCCAGATGAAGTACTTTATGTGGGCGATTTCCTTTATGACCTACAAGCCGCATACAACGCCCAAATGCCATCCTGTCTTGTTCACCACAATACGACAGCACAATTCCACGACTCCGCCTCTCTTGCTGTAACAGAACTGACCGATTTACTCGAACATTTTCAGTCTTTTAAGCACATTCACGACTAACTAGGCACTTTCATAAACAAAAGGAGCACTCGCGTGCTCCTTTGACTTATTCCCGATTTATTTATGCGCCCCCAAGTGAGTGCTCGGGTGATGCGTCGCTTAGCCTTGTAGGTAAGCGTTAAGCATCCACATTAATTTTTCTTGCTCACGGATGTAGTCACCCATCAATGCCGCGGTACCTTCGTCGCCTGCTTCACCCGCGTTTTGTAGAATCTCACGCTGTTTTAGAAGTAGAACGCTAAAGCCTTGAACCAGACCTTGTACACACTCCTTACCAGAAGTCGCGTTTTGATGTTCTTTAATTTCACTTGCTTCCAAGTAGTGGCTGAATGCGTGCGCTGGTGTATGACCCAAGGTAAGAATACGCTCTGCAAGCTCATCGATTTTGGTTTGTAGATCCGTATAGATCTCTTCAAATTTTACGTGCAGTTCGAAGAATTGCTGACCTTTGATGTTCCAGTGGTAACCGCGTGAGTTCATGTACAACACTTGGTAATGCGCTAGTAGTTGATTTAGCTGTTGAGCTAGTTGTGCTGATTGTTCGCTGTCTAGACCAATTAGGCTTACTTGTTTGTTCATAATCTTACTCCTAGAAGGATGATACCAATCGTAGTAACGAACGATTCTCTTACTCAGATCGGTATAAAGTTTAAAAATTCTTTTGCAGTATTTGCTGCCGATGGAGTCATATTACGACTCCGGCTCGGTGAAGAAAATTTGGTTTTAGCTATGATTTAAATAGCTAAATCCAATGAGCAAGTAGACAAATATCGGCGTATCATCCAACAAAAAGCCCCAACCCTTTTTGTGTGAAAAGGATTGGGGCTTTTTTACTATTTGGTTAACAATCAAAAGTTGATGAAAAGATGCAAACCTTATCTACGCCATCTTGAAGGTCGCCATCTGTTGATTCAGCTCGGTAACTTGCTCTTTTACTTGCAATGATATCTCTGATGCACATTGGCTGTTATTCGAAACCTCATCCACTGATTGAGTAATATCGGACATTAATCCAGTGATGGAATTGGTCGCATGAGATTGCTGCTCTGCCGCTGCCGCAAGTTCTGCCATTTGTTCATTCAAAGAGCCAATTTGCTCAGTAGTAACAAGCAAACGAGTTACCGCTTTTTCAATGTGCTCCGCGCCCTGCTCCGCAAGTGATTGGCTGTGTTCAATTTCCTCAACTACCGAATTAGTCGAGCGTTGAATCGCATTAATGATGCCGTTGATTTCTGTCGTCGACTGAGTAGTGCGAGTCGCTAACATACGTACTTCGTCCGCCACAACCGCAAAGCCTCGCCCTTGATCACCCGCACGCGCTGCTTCTATCGCGGCATTCAATGCCAGTAAGTTAGTTTGCTCTGCCAAGCCTTCAATTACTTCCGTCACTCGGCCAATGGCTTCGCTCTCTTTGCTTAACTGCGTCACTTGCGTACTCGCGGTTTCAATGCTGCCATGTAAGCTTTCCATCGTGACTTTGTTTTGCTCTAGCGCATCGCGACCTTGTTCAATCTCGCCTTTTGAATCAGAAAGCTTCTGCACCGATTGATTGGCTTGATCTAGGGTGTTACGCGCGGCTAAAGCGATTTCATCCAATTGGCTTCCCATTTCAACAATGCTGGTCTGTTGCTGTTCAACATTCGATGAAGTGACTTGCGCCGATTCCAACAAAGCCCCCATACTGGTATCCACTTGGTGCGCTTTCTCACTCACCCCTGCCACGATGCTCGCTAACGATTGGTTCATGCGGTTAATCGAATCGGTAAGGTCTGCCAATTCATCTTTCCCAACAACGGTGAGCGGAGGTTGAGAAACGTCCCCTGAAGCGATCGTCTTTGCTCGCTCCGATAAGTTTTTCACTCGACGACCAATGGTATTGCCCATGTATTTTGAAATCGCTACTGCGGCAAACAAAACCAATGCCGCTGCAATCAGCATGGTGGTGAGTACGTTCTTGATCGACTGATTGATACCCTGTCCGCTTTTATCTGCACGACTTTGTTGAGCCAATACGATCGTCTCTAAGCTTTGGTCTAATGCATCCGCTGCTGGCAACAGTTCGTTCGCCATCAACAAGTTTGATTCATTCCACTCTGGCGATTGACGCAATGCAATTACCTGCTCTGCTAACGGAAAGTACAGTTGCTGCATTTCTTTAAACAGTGACCACAACGATTGGTCGTTATCAGTCAGTCTGTCGAGTTTGCTATCGATTTCCGCCACAGACTGATTGTGGTACTTAATCAAGTCGTGGTATTTGTCCAGATGATCTTGCTGCCCGTACAACAGGAAATCTCGCAAAGCAGACAGTGCATTGGCGAGCGAGGTATAGCTGTCGGCGTAGACTTTAAACAGACGCTTTCTGTCTCCACCAAATGGGTTTCCTGACTCTTCGTTGATTAAGCTTTGAAGCTGATCAAGTGCCACTTCTGCAATGGGTGCCGCTTCGTTAATAAAGAGGTTGTGCGCGGGTAAGTTCTCATCACTGTGGCTAAGTTCAATCAGCTTGTTCAAAGAGACTTTGACCGCATCCCACTGGCTTTGGATCGCTTGAAAATCCTGTTCAGAGATCAAAGCCTGCAACGTCGGAAGCGACTCGTCTGTTGACACCATGATATTACGCACGTCCTCACTCAGACGTGCGCTAGCCTCTTCATCGCCGCCTAGCAACATGTAGGCTCGAATAGAAGACAACGACGCTTGAACGGACTGTTGGATACCGCGACTGGTGTCTACGGTCGGTAAATCGGATTTAAGTAGCGAAGAGGCGTATTGCTCTACGGTAGTGACGTTGCGATACGTGAATACCGCTGATGCCATAAAAAGTACGGCTAGCAGCACAAAACTGAGCTGCAACTTCCCTGATATCGTAAGGTTCATCCATAAACTCCTGACAACGATGAGCCTTAAATATAACGATGTTTACAAAAATGTTAAATACAGGTATCAAAAGTAACTAAGAAAACCATGTAAATCACTATTTTAAGCCTATAAATAGGGCTTATTCGAAGTATGGTATGCGCTCACTACGTAAAATCAGATAATTAACGTAAGTCGTTTCTAAGCAGTCTTGCTCCCACAACGAAAGAATCCGCTTAGTGGCGAAGTAGTAATCTTTATTACGCAGTAGCACACCCACCGTGCGGCTGAGCTGCTTAAAGCGCTGTTGCTCATTAGCAGAGATGTAATTGTCTTCATTTTGAATGATCGGCGCCAATCCATCGGCAAACCAATTGTTCAGAATTTCACGCATCTCAAGCTCTGACTCCGGCACATCCATACACGACAACTCACGATGCAGTGGCGGCGGTACTATGTACTTTGACGCTTTTGGCGAACTGACATAACGGTACATGTCGCTCCTCCTTGTAACTCACTCTTTAACTAGCTAAGAATACTTTTTTCAATTTCCAAGTTTTTTCTACAGCTCATAGAAAGAAATCCGACAAAAAAGCCATGCAAAGTAGACTCTGCATGGCTTTGGTTTGAGCAGTAATGACACTGCCCTCGTCTAGGACTGGTTACATTGAGCTTTGATCGAAATCGTTGCCTTGGTCAGTACCCGTTTGAGTATCCGAGTCGAAGCTGCCAGAGTCATCCGTGAAGTCAACACCTTGATCTTGACCTCCAGCACTTGTCCAGTCGCTGCCACCAGATTCCATACCCGCCATGTCTGGTTGCTGATCTTGGGCAGAACCTTGCATGGTGTATTGATCATCGACTTCAACTTCAACTGTCCCACTCGCACCTTCTACTGCGCTGCCCAATTCGTCGTAACCTTGGAATTGGATTTCGCTTGTACCTTCGTAACCCTCAGGTAGGTCAACCGATACTGGTTGGTTCAGGTTGCCACTTAATGTGAAGCTGCCATCGCCATTATCCAGTGCGTTGCTTACCGATGCACCATCAGGTAGACCGGACATTTCTGCATAATCCACCGATTCGTTACCACTGACCTCATCTGGAACCGAGATAGAAATGGTATCGCCTGGTGCTGCAGTCACATCAGCAGCGCTCTCCTCTTCACTGTCTGCACCGTTTGCTGCTTGCTCTTCAGGTTGTTGCGCTTCGCCAACTTGCTGCTCTGCTGATGCTTGAGCAGTTTGGATTTGTGGCTCGTCACTTTGCGCTGAATCGTCCGCAACTTGGATGCTCAGATTCTGAGTCGATACTTCACCGTTGTCGTTGACCTGAACATCCATAGCCAAATTGCCATCGAAGTCATCGTTCGGCCAGTATGTCCACTCTTCGTCACCTGATTTCGCGAAGAAACCAGCATCGTTTGCATCGGCTACATCCAACACTTCTGCAGAAGGGCTAATGCCAAGCTCATCAATCAACTGTGCTTCCGTTAGTGTTAGTGAACCATCATCAGCCAGTGCGTAGCCTTCGCTGGTTGTGGTTTCACCTTCACCTTGGATGTCGACATTAAAGAAACTCTCAATACGGTTTTCACCGTCAGTTGCAATGAAGCCAACTTGAACACCTCCGGTGTAGCCTTCTGCTGGTGTGAATTGGTAGTTACCTTGGTTATCGGTTTCTATCACACCTTGACCTTCCATTAGGCTCACTGACTCAATACTCAAGCTGTCGCCTTCTGCATCGCTCAAGGTCGATAGCATGTCATCATTGGTGAACGACAAGGTGCCATCCGCTGCCATTTCTGTGGTAGAGATGCTGTCGATTTCTGGAGAAGCATTCTCTTGTGGCGCGTCTTCTTTCACGACCACACCCGTTTGCTCATCATGAAGCACACCGTCTTTATCAATCACATAAGCGATATCCGCTTCACCAGTAAAGCCTGGTGCTGGATTGAATGTCCATGAGCCATCACCGTTATCGACAATCTCACCTTGGCTGCGATCAGCTAGGTGAACGAATTTCACTTCATCACCCGCGTCAGCGTCCACGTTTTCTGCCAATCCGATTAGGTCATCAGAGGTTAGGATAACTGGTTCACCCGCTAGGGTTTCGAAGTCACCTGAATCGATGCCATCTTCGAACTCTTCTGGCTCGTCACCGTAATCCACCGTTGTTGCGGTCACGGTTACGAAGAACTCGCCATTAAAGTCAGCCGGAGGCGTCATTTGCAGGTCTGAGATATCCCACTCGTTCAAGTCAATATATTGACCCGGTTCCGTGATGGTAATGGTGTTCACACCATCCGTAACTTCGAAGCCAACAGGGAAACCAGTCATCACTAGGTTACTTAGCGTTTCTGAATCGTCGATTAGACCGACATTCAAGCCTAGGTGACCCGTTTCGTCCTCACCGAACACTAACGGACCATCATGGTCGGTTGTAATGACCGCGCCATCTGCAACAGGGCGAACAAACACTGGTACATCAAGTACCGTCTCAAACTCACCGTCACTCACCACAACTTGTAAGTCAGAAACCCCTGAAAAATCGCCAGTCGGTGTGAATGTCCAAGTACCGTCACCGTTATCTGTTACCTCACCACCATCTTCACCTTCTGCGGTGATAATGCGTGATACGACTAGGTTTTCAGTATCGATATCGCCGAACAAGTTCATCAGGTCGCCAGCGTCGAAGGTGAATGCGCCATCCTCGTCGGTTGCCATAAAGGCATTACCCACATTGAATGGAGCATCGTTGACTGGAATGACATCCACATTCAACGAGCCTTCAACCACTTCTTCACCATCCGTCGCGGTGTAGCCCAGTTCTACCAAACCATTGAAGTCTTGAGTGGTTACCAAGTGGTACATACCATCTGGCTGCTGAGTTAATGTCGCGTTTGCAGGAGCACGAACCGTGATGCTTTCTACGCTGATTTCGTCACCATCAAGATCCGTAACTTGATCAGCGATGTAAGCTGGGTCAATCACCATGACCACATCTTCTTCGCCTTGCATCTGGATGGTTGGCGCTTCTGGTGCATCATTAACCGCTTCGATGTTTAGATTGCCTTCAACCGGCGTCACTAAATCACCATCGCTGACGCCGAACGACATTGGCACATCACCATTGAAGTTCTCAGCCGGAGTGAATGACCAAGTACCATCACCGTTATCTAGCAAGTCACCGTATTGCTCATCAATCACTAGGTCAACAGCAGACAGTTCGTCGTAGGTGTTGTCGATGTCTGTCGCGTTAGCAAGCAACATGTCCTGCGTGATAAGAATGGTGGTATCTTCAGTGCCAGCAATATTCACTGGCGTTGATTGCGGCGCATCGTTAATTGGGTTCACCGTTAGGTCAACGCCCACTTCTACGCTCGCACCATCGTTATCAATCAAGTCGAAACTTAGGTCTATATCGCCATTGAAGTTCGCATCAGGCGTAATCGTAAAGCTACCATCTTGGTTCTCAACAACGGTTGCATTGGCTACCGCGGTTAAGTTCACTGCTTCTAGATTATTGCTGTCGACGTCACCCGCTTGAGCCAGTAACTGCTCTTGACTCAATGTGATTGAACCGTCTTCATCGACGCTGTAAGCCAAATCGCCAGATACCGGAGCATCGTTGACTGGCAATACATCAATGTTCGCGTTGGTTGTCGCAGTTGCACCGTCTTCATCAGCCACTACTACGTCTAGACTTACGCCACCATTGAAGTTTTCATTTGGTGCGAAGCTGAATGTACCGTCACCGTTGTCAGTAAAGATACCGTCGCTACCACTGTAAGAGACGCTTTCTAGGCTCACGTCGCCTTCCACGTCACTTGATTGCGCTAGCAGTTGCTCTTCCGTGAAGATAATGACTTCGTCTTCATTAACAGAGTAACTTGTCGCACCTGCGATTGGTGGATCGTTCACCTCAAGAACAGTAATACCCACAGTGGTTGAGTCTGTCGCACCCTCTTCATCGACAACTACAACGTCTAGGCTGACCTCGCCATTGAAGTTCTCGTTTGGAGAGAAGGTGTACGTACCATCGCCATTGTCTTGGAAGACGCCATCGTTGCCACTGTAAGTCACACTACTGATGTCTACGTCGCCTTCAATATCCGACGAATTAGCCAGTAGTTGCTCGTCACTGATGGTGATCGAGTTGTCTTCATGTACGGTGTAAGACGTGCT